>NZ_JCAALT010000005.1:0-603099 GCF_059686995.1 Paenibacillus rhizoryzae
TTTAAGAATTCGCTTGTTAGCTCATTCAAAAAACTAGCTTTGCGAAACGTTCGTTTCGCGATTTATGACCATTTGACTGGTCGCTCATTGTTCAGTTTTCAAAGAACAAATTTCATGTTCTGGTTTGTTGACCCAGAATCAGATCTTATCATACTTCGAAACATAATTGCAAGCTTTATTTTTCAACTTGTTTTCGTTTCGATCACCGCATCCCGTATCTCTCAGCGGCGGAATTAGAATATATCATGGTTCGACATCATATGGCAAGTCTTTTTTGAAATTAATTTTGAATAGGTAATCCGGAGACGCATCAAGCGCCTCCAGACCGGTAGTAGGACTATCTATAACGCTGAATAAGATCAAGTTTCAATTGCCATGCTTCGACACTGATATTCACGCGATACATCTCCGGATTCAGCTTGCGAAGGTATTGCGGCCAGAACAACTTCAGCTGCTCCTCATGATAACTCCGGATTCCCCCAAGGGTAGGCATCGAATATACAAGCTCCCCCGATTGGAATATCGGCTGCAAGAGCGGTACAGCGTCGTATTCTTTAATGACTTTGTGGATATAAGGATGCAAAGGATCGAATAGTTCTATAGCCTCTCCACGCTTCACGGCTTCCTCATGACGAAGGGCGATATAATCGCCATCAGCCATTCCGGTTTCCCGGTTAATGATGCGGTAAACCTCTTTGATCCCCGGTGTGCTTACTTTTTCGGGATTACCTGAGATTTTGATAACGGGAATATATTCGCCATCGCAGCCTTCTCGAGCAACAAGTTTATAGACGCCGCCTAACGAAGGCTGGTCGCCGGCCGTTATCAGCTGCGTGCCGACACCCCAGACATCGATACGAGCTCCTTGCGCCTTTAGATTGAAAATAATGTTCTCGTCCAAATCATTCGATGCAATGATCTGAACATAAGGGAATCCCGCTTCATCGAGCATATGCCTCGCACGCTGCGATAGATAAGCGAGGTCACCGCTGTCGAGGCGAATCGCGTTCATCCGTTTCCCCTGCTGCTCCAACATACGCGCGATGCGAATCGCATTCGGTACTCCGCTCTTCAGCGTATCGTACGTATCAACCAGCAGCGTCACGTGATCCGGAAGCACTTCCGCATATTTGCGGAAGGCCTCCTCTTCCGATTCATGGCCTTGAACCCACGCGTGCGCATGCGTCCCCTTGGTAGGAATGCGAAACAGCATTCCCGCTCTTAAGTTGGAAGTCGCATGGAATCCGGCAACATAAGCAGCCCTTGCTCCCCAAATCGAGGCATCTGCCTCCTGCGCGCGCCTTGTGCCAAACTCCAGCAAACCATCTCTTCCGGCAACCTGCTTAATCCGCGAAGCTTTGGTAGCGATCAGCGTTTGAAAATTAACGAAGTTCAGCATGGCCGTTTCAATCAGCTGCGCCTCGAACACTCTGGCTTCTACTCGAATCAGCGGCTCATTCGGGAAAATAATCGTGCCCTCCGGAACCGCGTCCAGGTTACCGGTAAACCGGAAGGTACGAAGCTCCTTCAGAAACGTCTCCTCATAATTTTCTTCCTGCTCCCCCAAATAAGCAATCTCTTCGTCGCCGAATTGCAGGTTCCTTATATAGTGGATAACCCGCTCAAGCCCGGCTGCGACCGCGTACCCGTTCCCAAAAGGAAGCTTGCGGAAAAACAGTTCAAATACCGCCTTATCATTCAAGGTACCGTTCATCCAGTGGGCGTACATCATATTAATTTGATATTTATCCGTATGGAGCGTTAAATTGTCGTAGCTCGTCATAGTGCCTCACTCCTTCCACCAGTCATCATAAACCGTCACAGGGCCACGGCGTTTATGCTCCGTTAATTTGTAACGCGCTTCGATTTTGTCGCTTAACTCGGCAGGTAATGTTTTGCCCTCTAAGTAGTCGTCGAGCTGCTCGTAGGTCATACCTAATGCGACTTCATCGGGAATTCCCGGCTTCAAATCCTCCAGATCCGCGGTTGGTTTCTTCGTATATAAGTGGGCCGGGCAATGCAATGCTTCTAATAGAGCTCTTCCTTGACGCTTGTTAAGGCCATAGATTGGCGCCATATCGCAGGCTCCGTCACCGTGCTTCGTGTAAAAGCCCGTTATGGCTTCAGCAGCATGATCCGTACCCAGCACAAGCAGCCCATAGTGGGCAGCCAAATCGTATTGCGCCTTCATCCGTTCCCGCGCCTTCACATTCCCTTTATGGAAATCGCCCAGCTTATCGCCGGTTGCCGCTTCAAACTGCTCAACAGCCGCATCCACCGCTGGTTTAATATTGATCGCAGTCGAACGAGTCGGTGCAATAAATCGGAGCGCATCCTGGCAATCGTCCTCATCCTTCTGCACGCCATATGGCAATCTGACGGCAAGGAAGGTCGCTTGATTCTTGCTGGCTGGATCGGCATTATATTCGTCTACGGCCAGCTGCGCGAGCTTGCCTGCCAATGTGGAATCTTGACCGCCCGAGATGCCAAGAGCGAACCCTTTGGCCCCGGTATGTTGAAGATAGGCTTTCATAAAGCCCACTCTACGCCGGATTTCTTCCTCCGCATCAATCGTCGGTTTCACTTGCAAGTGTTCAATAATTGCTTGCTGCTGCTTATTCACCATAATTCAATCTCTCCTTTATAGGGTTGTGCGATTGCGCAAATTGGGGTGATTAGGTAATCGGTTGATCGCCTGCTACTACTTCCGCTCCAAGCGAATGCTTGAAATGCTGCAACGCCCACTCATGCCCCTGCTCATTAAAGGTTGCCACGCCATCGGCGTGAACGACGATTTGATAGCCTCTATTGTAAGCATCCACCGCTGTATGCAGCACACAGATGTCCGTACAGACCCCAACCAGATGAAGCTCCGTAATCCCTCTTGCCCGAAGCTGCAATTCCAGATCCGTTCCGCAAAAGGCGCTGTATCTCGTTTTGTCCATCCAATAGATACGGTCTTTCTCCATCTCATAAAGCTCTCGCAATTTGCCATACAGCTCCCGTCCTGCCGTACCTCGAATATTGTGCGGGGGGAACAGCTTGTGCTCGGGATGAAGAATATCGTGCTCATCATGCAGATCTACAGCCATCACGACATAGTCTCCCTGTTCCACAAACTGCTTCGTTATAGCTGTGATTCGGCTCTCAATCTCAATTGCATGCTGACCGACAGGAAGCTGGCCGTTCACAAAATCAACCGTGTAATCAATGACAACCAATGCTTTCATCATATCCACCATCCTTATTTGAATGCATGATCTCAAATCATGTCACTATGACAATATCAATGTCGTAAAAAGAATGCCTAGCTGTATATAGACAACTGAGGCACGTAATCCGTAAAGCGATAAAGCTGTGCTGCCCGCTGGGAGTAGCGATTCGACATCTTCGGCTCACCTCGTGAATCCCTACTCTCTTCAATGATACCTTTGCGGCTTTGCGTCGATGTGATCTTGCGGATAAAATTGCGTTCCACAAACTCCGGCACAACCGCTTCAATGACCTGGTACAGCTCGCCGATCGTGAATTCGTCCGGCAGAAACTCTCTGGCAATTGCCGTGGTCAGCATGCTGCGGCGAATATGCCCCAGCGCATCCTGCAAAATCTGCTTATGATCGAATGCCAGCTCCATCTCAAGTGCTTCTTGCACCGAAAACAACCGTACATCCGCGGCATCATCGGCAGCTCTGCGATGCTCAAGCGCCCCCTCATGCACCAGCGCGCAGAAGGCATGTGAGATCATCCATCCGCGCGGGTCCCGCCCGGGTTCACTGTAAGCGTTGAAATATTCAATATGAACATTATCGACGCCGGTTTCTTCTTGCAGTTCCCGCTTCGCGCTCTCGATGATGGTCTCGGTATCTTTCGAGAATCCCCCGGGCAAGGCCCACTGCCCTGCGAACGGCCAGCTTTTGCGCTGAATCAGCAGTACTTCTAGCCGGCGGGCGGGAAGAGACTTCTTCACTGTATTCCGCTGTGTTGAAGTAATCGTGAAAATGACAATATCCGCAGGCGCACCATCCGGAGTGCGATAGTTACGCGGGGAATAAGTCTTTGCTTCAGACTCGTTAGCCTCGTCAATGGGTTCAGTCAAGGTGCTTCACCTGCTTTTTACTTTAATAATGTCATTATGACATTATTAAAGTATTTGTCAAGCGGTTTGAAGTAAATGTTATCCATGCGGCAGCCAGTCTATTCGTTCCACATGCAAACCAAGCTTCTCAAGCTGCATCTTGTTCAGGAACAATCGACCGCCGTAATTGCGGCTTGTTGTGATATCCACATCAAGCTCCCCGCCCAAAGCGCGTGTGATATGAAAGCTCCCGACATTCTTACTGACCGTAAGCTGCTCCATCTGCAATTGGAATCGATCTATTAGAGGCCGAATCCACATCCAAGTTTGGTCGCCTTCAAGGAAAGCTACAGGCATATTAATAGCTTGTCCGTTCATATGAATGGTCGCTTCCGAAACATAAGAATCCGTTACTGTCTCCTCCGGAAGTTGATCAGGCTGTATATCTGAGGGAGGCACTATGCTTGGCTCATGTAATTCCAATTGATCTGATTCGCTGCTTCTCAGTTTCTCTTCACTTAGCGGGTCTCTAATAGTCCCTGTTCGAATGTTCAGGATATGCGTAATACGGCTAGGCTCGTTATAAGCGAACCAGATGTCACCCTTGTCTGCATCGAAACCAACCAGTTTGGCTAACAGCAATCTTGTCGCAGCGCCGGTGGCCGGATTAATGGAGAGGATTTCATTTTGCTTCGCTTCATTGCTATACACATTCGCCAGAAGCTGATTATCCGATGTCCAACTAATGCCGGAATAAAAGGCCGGGAACGCCATCTTCCGCAGCTTGCCCGACTTGAAATCTTTGACGAGCACGATAAGCTCTTTGTTAAAACCGTCACTAGCAAGGTAATTCGCTGAAACGGCTAGACCCCACTTCGCATTAGGGGACTTGATGTAGTCAATCCGGTGTGTAACATTGTCGCCGGAAGGATCGTAGACAGAATTGATCATCACTGAATTCATATTATCGTCGAGAGAAGCCAGTAAATAAGAACCACTTGTGTTCGCATTCCCCATCCACCAATATCGCTTCGGAAGCACATGCCAATCTCCGCCCTTGTCCGCAAAGATGATACGATGGTCGAACGTGTATCCGTTCTGTGCATAGATGGGAAAGTAGGATCTCCCGGTTGCCTGATCGGCGAAACCGTTATAGTACTGCCACTGTTGAGGCTGGGATTCTTGCTGCGCTTGCTCGGCTGATACTGAAGCCGTTAACCCAAATAGAGCTGTCGCCAGTGCGAATGCCGTCCATATGCGGAATTTCATATTTCTATCTCCTCCTTGTTAATAATCAGGCTACTAATGAGCAAGACGCTACAGGAGGAAGAATAGTTGCTCCGTTCTGTTATGCAATTCCTCAATTGGGCCAATTATGATACTATTACGTTTGGCAAAATCATTATATCCGCCACATCAGGAGGCCATCACCGTTGTCGAAGATCATTCAAGTCCATGAACGGCCGTCACTCGCGGCCAGTATTCCGCTTAGTTTGCAGCATTTATTCGCCATGTTCGGTTCCACCGTGCTCGTCCCGATTCTATTCAAAGTAGATCCTGCAACGATTCTGCTCATGAACGGTATTGGCACGCTGCTCTATCTCTTCATTACGAAATTCAAAATCCCGGCTTATCTGGGATCAAGCTTCGCTTTTCTCTCGCCGGTATTCGTGGTGCTTGGATCTAAAGGCGGGTACTCCGCGGCGCTTGGCGGATTCATTGCGGTCGGACTCCTATTCATGCTCGTCTCCTTTATCATTAAGCTGGCCGGCACGCGCTGGATTGACGTGGTGTTCCCGCCAGCGGCAATGGGCGCAATCGTGGCTGTTATCGGCCTTGAGCTTGTGCCGACTGCTGCGCAGATGGCCGGCCTGATTGCCAAGCCGGGTTCCCCGGCCGAATGGTCTCCCGATACGGCTACCATTACGGTATCTCTCGTCACACTTGGTATCGGCGTTGTCGGTTCCGTGCTGTTCCGCGGATTCATGAAGGTCATACCGATTCTGATCTCCGTTATCGTCGGGTATGCCCTCGCTTCGATCCTTGGGCTGGTTAAAGTACAAGCAACGATCGATGCTGCTGCTTGGTTCAAAGCGCCGACGTTCTATTCACCGACGTTCGACTGGTCCAGCATCGCGATCATTGCGCCGGCAGCCCTCGTCGTCATAGCGGAGCATATCGGCCATTTGATCGTAACGGGCAACATAGTCGAGAAGGATTTGACGAAGGATCCGGGCCTCAGCCGGTCGCTGCTCGGCAATGGCGTATCCACGATTCTATCCGGCTTCGTCGGCTCAACGCCTAATACGACCTACGGCGAAAATATCGGCGTCATGGCAATCAGCCGCGTATATTCCGTATGGGTGGTCGGCGGTGCAGCCATTATCGCAATTGTGCTTTCTTTTATCGGCAAGCTGTCCTCCTTAATCCAAACGGTTCCAGAGGCAGTTATGGGCGGCGTATCGTTGCTGCTCTTCGGTGTTATTGCAGCTTCCGGGATTCGCATGTTGGTTGAAACCAAGGTCGATTATTCAAAACCTGCCAACCTAATGCTGACTACCATTGTGCTTGTCATCGGTTTAAGCGGGGCTACCCTCAAATGGGGGAATTTCGAGCTCAAAGGAATGGCGCTCGCTACGGTTTCCGCCATTGTGCTCAGTTTGTTCTTGAAGATCATTGAAGTGTATAAGCTTGCTGAAGAATAGCAGCAACTCAAAGAAGAGGGCGTCCCGACGGACGTCCTCTTCTTTAAATCATCAAGCGAATGAAGAGCAGCTAGCACAAGAAGCTCGGAGATTATTCGCCTGTAAAATGCGGCGGCCGCTTCGAGCGGAACGCTTCGAGCGCCTCCAGCCGATCTTTGGTCGGAATGATCGCTTCGTAGGCGGCGGTTTCGTGGGCAAGACCTGACGGGAGGTCCATGTCTAGTCCAAGATCAATGGCCCGCTTCGCTTGATACACGGCGAGCGGGGCATTGGCGAGCAGTTCTTCTGCCGTTGCCGCGCATAGCGTTTGCAGTTGCTCTTCGTTCTCTGCGATGTCGGTTAGCAGACCGAGCTTATGCGCTTGTTCGGCTGTGATCCGCCGCGCTGTAAGAATCAGCTCTTTGGCCTTGGCCTGGCCGATCAGCCGCGGCAATCGCTGCGTGCCCCCGGCGCCGGGGATGATGCCGAGGCTAACCTCGGTCAGCCCCAGCCTTGCACTGCTTATGGCGTAGCGGAAATCGCAGCATAGCGCTAGCTCCAGACCGCCGCCGAAGGCGAGGCCGTTGATCTTGGCAATCGTCGGCTGCGGCAGCCGCTCCAGCGCGGCGAACACGGCCTTGCTGCGAACGAGGCGCTGCCGGATTTGCTGCGGATCGGTCAGCAGGCTGCGTTCCTTGAGGTCCGCGCCGGCGCAGAAAGCACGGCCTTCCCCTTCGAGGATGACGACGCGGATGCTGCGGATATCGGAGGCAATGCGATGCAGCTGCTCCTCCAGGGCAATAAGCATCGCTTCGTTAATCGCATTCAAGCTCTCCGGGCGATGGAGCCGGATGTAGCCGATATGCCCCCTTTGCTCCCACAGAAGGGGCTGTTGCGGCTGCGTTGATTCCGTAGTCATGGCGCTGCCCTTCCTCCCTCCATTCTTCTGCTAAACCGGATAGACCGGATGTTTGCGCTCCGTGAAGGCGACGGTTTTTGAGCTGTACACCTCAAAGCGCTTGATCAGCTCTCTGCGCAGCGAATGAGCGGGAACGATGCCGTCGATGACCATGTCTGAAGCCAACTGGTAGAGATCGATGTCTTGGCGATATTCCTCGCGTTTGGCGGCGATGAACTCGGAGCGCTGCGGCTCCTGCAGCTCCGCGATCTTGTTGGCATACACGGCGTTGACCGCTGCTTCCGGTCCCATGACGGCGATTTGGGCCGAAGGCAGCGCAAGGCAGCAATCGGGCTCGAAGGCCGGGCCGGCCATGGCATAAAGGCCCGCTCCGTAAGCTTTGCGGACGATGACGGATATCTTCGGCACGGTCGCTTCGGATACGGCGGCGATCATTTTGGCACCATGGCGAATGATGCCCGCCTGTTCCACCGCCGTGCCCACCATGAAGCCGGGCACATCGGCGAGAAACAGCAGCGGGATGTGGAACGCATCGCATAAGCTGATGAATTTGGCGGCTTTGTCTGCGGAATCGTGGAACAGAATGCCGCCCTTGGTCTTCGGCTGATTGGCGATAATGCCAACCGGTTTCCCGGCGATTCTAGCTAAGCCCGTGATGAGCTCCCTGGCGAAGAGGCGTTTGATTTCGAAGAAGGAATGCTCATCGATTAAACCGTCGATGAACGGATACATGTCGAATGGGGTGTACTGGTTATCCGGAATAATGGAATCAAGGGGGACTTTCAGATCTGCTGGCGGACGGGTTTCTTTGGTAGGCGGCTTCTCCGTGAAATTGGGCGGGAAGTAAGCTACGTATTGTCTCGTCAGCGCGATCGCTTCCTCCTCGCTCTTGGCGAGCACATCTCCGCAGCCCGAAACAGAGCAATGCATCCGGGCTCCGCCGAGCTGCTCCAAAGTGGCTTTCTCCCCCGTTACCATCTCTACGATGCGAGGGGATCCGAGGTACATAGATGCATTGCCCTCGACCATAATGACGATATCGCAAAAGGCTGGGATATAGGCGCCGCCTGCTGCCGACGGTCCGAATAGCAGGCATATCTGCGGAATTTTGCCCGACAGCTTCACCTCGTTGTAGAATATTCGCCCTGCGCCTCGCCGCCCCGGGTACATCAGCGCTTGATCGGTTATCCGAGCCCCGGCCGAATCGACGAGATAAAGCAGCGGTACCCGCAGCTTATCCGCCGTCTCTTGCATCCGAATGATTTTCTCAACGGTGCGCGCTCCCCAAGAGCCGGCCTTCACCGTGGAATCATTGGCGATCACGCACACCGCTCTACCGTGAATCTTACCGATAGCCGTGACAACGCCGTCGGCGGGCAGCCCAACCTCGTTACAGCTGGCGAATAAGGCATCCTCGAGCTCGAAGTCCGGATCGAAGAGCAGCTTCAAGCGGTCGCGCACGAAGAGCTTGCCCTGCTCCGCATTCTTCACGTGATATTTGGAGGCGCCGCCCTTCTTGATCTCCTCGATCTGCTCCTGCAGCCGGTCATTCGCCGATTCGTGTTCAGCTTCCATTCTTCTCGGAGCTCCCCTCTGCTGCTGGCTCTGCCAAGGTGAAACGGCTGCTGCCGTCCTTTCGGCTGCGCAGCGCGTTTCATTCCGGAGAATTCTAAGCTCATTTATAAAGTGAAACTATAAATTCTTAGAATTCAAGTTAACAGCCGATTTGGGCTGCAATGACGAGACGCTGGATTTCTGAGGTTCCTTCGCCGATCTCGAGCAGCTTGGCATCGCGCATGTAGCGCTCCACCTCGTACTCTTTCATATAGCCGTAGCCTCCATGAATCTGGACCGCTTGATCACACACCTTCATGCACATCTCCGTCGCGAACAGCTTCGCCATCGCCGCTTCTTTCTTGAACGGCCTCCCTTGATCCTTCAGCCATGCAGCCTTATACACCATCGTACGGGCGAGCTCGATGTTCATCGCCATGTCGGCCAGCTTGAACTGGATGGCCTGAAACGCGCTGAGCGTTCGGCCGAATTGCTTGCGCTGCTTGGCGTAGCGAAGCGATTTATCGTAAGCGCCTTGGGCGATGCCGACCCCCATGGCGCCAATCCCAATTCGGCCGCCGTCGAGAACGGCGAGAAATTGCTTGAAGCCATTCCCTTCCTTGCCGAGCAAATTGTCCTGCGGCACCGCTACTTCCTCGAGCACGAGCTCGGTTGTGTTCGAAGCGTGAAGCCCCATTTTCTCGTATTTGCAGCGGGTGGTGAATCCGGGCGCATCTGTCGGCACGATAAAAGCGCTGATGCCGCTCGTTCCCTTCGACTTATCGGTGACAGCAGTAAGCGCGAGGTTGCGTGCATAGCTGGCATTGGTGATGAAGCATTTGGAGCCGCTGATGATCCACTGATCCCCGGCCCGCACCGCTGTTGTGCGGGTTCCGCCCGCATCCGATCCGGCATCCGGTTCGGTTAACCCAAACGCGCCAAGATACTCACCTCTGCATAGCGGGGTTAAAAAAGCAGTTTTCTGCTCTTCTGTGCCGAACAGTGCGAGCGGCGCTCCTCCGAGCGACACATGCGCGGAGTAGGTAATGCCCGTTGATGCGCATACTCGGCTGAGCTCTTCCACTACGATCGCGAAGCTGATCGTATCCGCCCCGCCTCCCCCGTATTGCTCGGGAAAGGGAAGACCCATTAAGCCGAGCTTGGCAAGCTTCTCGAAAACATCCATCGGAAACGTGCCGGAGCGATCCCGCTCCACGGCCCCCGGCGCCACCTCCGCATCTGCAAAATCATGAATCAAATCCCGAATCATCGCCTGCTCTTCCGTTAAGTCGAAATTCATCGCAAGCAACCCCTCTTCTGCTTAAGTCGTGGTGGCGGGCGGCGGCAAAGCATCATTGGCGTCGGCCTGCGTCTGTTCCTCATTACCGTTACCAACGTCGTCGCCGTCGTCCACTTCAATTTCCAACCGTAACAGATTAGCCGCATAACACTTGCCGAGGTTATCCATCCGAAGCGTGGCGGAGCCGCCCCCGCCAAGTGCGGCGCGGCATACATAATTCATGGCCAGCAGATTCGGCACTACATAACGGATCACTTCCCCCTCAATCATGCCGGCAAAATGCGCCTTTACAAGGTCGGAGGTCAGCTCCCTTTTCAACAACTCGAACGCAGCCGCATCGGGTGCGAACACGGCAATGTTGATCGTATTGCCCTTGTCGCCGGATCGGGCCTGCACCAAATGACGAAGCTGCTTGCGTATACGCGCCATGCCGGCTACACCTCCACAACCGTCACTTGCACACCCTGCTCGATGAGCCCGCGCTGAACAAGACATGACCACATGCCGAGCAGCTCGCGCGGCTTCATCACGCCAAGGAATGCACCCATCGCAGGTGGCCCGCTCAGCATGAGCGGCGGAACGAGCCGGCCCAGTTTAGCCGCATCGTCTCTGCTCTTCGTCCGCATCGCTACGCGCACATAAATTTCGTTCAGCTCATCCTGCTGCGGCTGCCTTGCGAGCGGACCATGCAAAGAGTTGTAACCCAGATAATCCGTACGAATTTCTTCGTATTGTAGACCGAGCCGATCAATATGACTGCGAACAATCCGATCGGCGGTCTGCGCCTTGGCGAGTGCATCCGGCCACGAATAACCCCAGATCGCCTGCCCGAGCCAGCCATCGGCATAACCCATCACGACCTTGAGCGTATCCGGACGTTTCGAGCCGCGCGCACCGGAGACATGAACCTTATTCGGGCCGACGTCATGCAGCGTAACCCCCATTAGATCTAACACAACATCAGGCGTGACGTACGCAGCCGGGTCATGGATTTCATAGAGCAGCTGTTCCTTGACCGTATCCACGGAGACGCGTCCACCGGTCCCATCCGTCTTGGTCAGCGTGAACGTGAGATCCTCACCAACTTCCGCAATCGGAAAACCAATATGCTCGAGCTCCTCTACCGCCTGCCAGTCCCCGCTGAAGTTGCCGCCCGACGCTTGCCCGGAGCATTCCAGAAGATGCCCCATCAGCACGCCTTGCGCCAATCGATCCCAATCATCCGGCCCAATAGCGAATTCATAAATCAACGGAGCCAGAAATAACGCCGAATCCGTCGTTCGGCCTGTAAGGATCACTTCCGCCCCTTGTCGAAGCGCCTTCACAATCGGTTCAGCACCTAAGTAGGCATTAGCGAAGACGATACGATCCCGGATCGTGCTTATATCTCGGCCATCCTCCATGTGGGAAAGCGCAGCACCTTGGCTGATGAACGCAGGCAGCTGCGAGCGGACATCATCCCCGGTTACGACGGCTACCCGGAGTTCCGTCAAACCTAACTCTCGCGCGATTCGCTCGGTTTCCTGCATCGCCCCTAGCGGATTCATGCCTCCCGCGTTCGTGATGATGCGAATCCCTTGCTCCTTCGCTATTGGAAGCAGCTCTTTCATCGTGCGGCCAATATCCGCGGCGTAGCCTCGGGTCGGATCCCGCTGCCGATCCTTCTGCAGGATGGCAAGCGTGAGCTCAGCCAGACTGTCAAAGCAGAGATACTGCACCTTCCCCCGCTTAGCCGTCTCGATGGCGGGCAGAATGGAATCGCCATAGAATCCCTGTCCCGCTCCTATACGTATCGTTTTTTTCATGCGAACCTCCTTTCGATAATCGCAATCGATCGTGAGGTACCTTCGTTCACGAAATGAAACATAACGTGTAATAGTATCATTGTATGGCGGGCAAAAGTAGGCTAGACATAAACAAATACCCCTAGTATGGCATTCAGTCATCTCGGGGTATTGTCGTACGCAATCCATTAAGGATTCATGAGTCCTTGGAACAGTATGCTGATCATCTTCGCAGTTTCTTCACGCGTAGCAAATTGCTGCGGATCGAAGCTGCTTCCTGCACCGGCAGATGTTCTGCCGTTAATAATGCCTGCTTGCTGAACGGCCGAAACGGCTTCTTTCGCATAAGCAGAGATACTCGACTCATCTGTGAATGTAACAATCGGCACTGTTTTGGGAAGCGTGTAGTGCAGGGTTGCTGCCAGACGCGCAATCATCGCCACCATTTGCTCTCTTGTAATCGGAGCATTGGGATTGAATAAGCCTTGTGCTGCACCGCTTGTAATTCCCGTTGCCGCCGCCCATTCCACGGACTCCGCATAATAAGCATCTGCGCTTACATCGCTAAACTTACTTCCTTGGTAAGTCGTTAGGTCGACCCCTGCTACCCGGGCCAGAATCAACGTAAAGTCGGCTCGTGTCACTTGCTTCTTAGGAGCAAAGCTTCCACCGCCTACACCCTCCATGATCTCTCTTGCCGATAAGTAAGTAATTTGGTCCTTCGCGAAGCTGGATGCCGTATCGTTATACTTCACGTTGTTGCTTGCGATCGCATACGTCGAGAAGTGGGTCACCGAGAAGATTAATCGCCCTGTTGCCTTGTCATACTTTGCATTAGGCAGCAGCTCGATTGTTCCATTCTCAGCAATATAGTAAGCGATAATGGCATTGGCATCTTCGCCTGCGCTTAGCACATACGGAATACTGATATTCACGATACCGCCTGCAAAATCAGATACCTTCTTCCCATCTGCCAGCACATTAAAATCATACACAGGATGCGAGCCAATAGCCTCAGCTACTGCAGCTTGATTGTCCTTCGTACGAGCAGCCAGGTCCGAAGCTGAAACCTTCGCAACGGAAACCGTTACTTCCCCTGTGCTTGCAGCATTCGCTACTGTGGACATCGCTTTCTTATCCAGCTGTACCTGTCCAATCCCCGATTGAATGACCAGTGCATCCGCGCCGCTGCCGGAGATCTTATCCATTGCCGCTGCAGAGAAGGTAACGGCCGTCTCCTTCGCACCAGCATCTGCCATTGCTTTGATCGCAACGATGTCTTTCACGCTTGCCGGATTAGAAGCTGTCAGCTTGGACAAGGCTTCCTCGACTTGCTTATCCGTAACTACCGCTGTCGCTTTGCCAGAAGCGTCCGTGACGGCTTTCACTTCCGTCGTTACTTTGGTTCCATCCACAATGGGTCCTGTTGCAGGTGGCGTGGTTGGGGCCGTAACCGGATTACTTGGCGCGCTATCTGCATTCGCAACGGTAACCTTTGCTTCCGCTACACCATAACCATCTGCGCTTAGTGCCGTTATGACAGCAGTACCGGCTTTAATAGGCGAAACTTTACCGGTTCCATCTACCGTGGCAACCGTTGCATCCAAAGAAGACCAAGTCACTGTCGAAGCACCGTCCCTATATGGAACTACCGTTGCTTCAAGCTGCGAAGTCGAACCGCCAACCTTAAGCGAAATATCCTTCGCATTCAATGTAACTTTGTCTACATTCAGTTGATACACCGTAATCGTACCGCCTACTTCATTCGCTACCAGAAGAAGCGGCATTCCGCTCGGACTTGCTGTTGCAGGTATAAACTCGAGACCCTCCGGGCCGATATCGCCTTGCAGCGGATTGCTCGGATCATCCGGCGTCTCAAAGTTGCGCGTATTCGTATAATTAACAAAAGCAGGGGTCAGGGGGTTTGTCACATCATAGGTCATGATGCCGCCCACACGCTCGAGGCCGATGAATGCCAAGGCTTTGCTGCCCACCTTGCCTACTTTCACATACTCCGGTTCAGGGCCCTTCTTAGGGCTTCGTTTATCGAAAGCAATCTCCTTATGATCGGAGTTGAAATACTTCGGAAGACGCTGCGCTGTTATTTTCTCAAAATCATTCTTGCTGTCAAAGACAGGCTCTAAGCTGTCCGCATGCCAAATGGAGAATGAGCGCCCGCCATACAAGTAGACGCCGTCCGGTCCCATATCGCTTGGTACCTCTACACCGTCATATGGCGTTTTGCCATTTACCGTTTGGCCGGCTAAGAACTGAGCTGCATCCGATGCAGGGTTCAATCCGGCTTTCAAACTGCCGATCGTAGCGATATTGGTTCTGCCCGGCCACTCCGTCGCATCCCCTTCATTGGCCGTGAACAAATACGTTTCGCCGCCAACGGTATAGGTATCGATGCCATCCGGCATAAACATGCCTTTGAACGGCACGTTCTCGAACTTGATCTTGCTGTCCTTCACCAAATCGAGGGAGTTGCCTTCGGCATTCAAATCCTTGTAGCCAAGTCCGGTAACCGCAGCCACCGTTCCACTTGCAATATCGATAGCCG
The DNA here is from genome assembly GCF_059686995.1 of Paenibacillus rhizoryzae. Lineage (NCBI taxonomy): Bacteria > Bacillati > Bacillota > Bacilli > Caryophanales > Paenibacillaceae > Paenibacillus > Paenibacillus rhizoryzae. The sequence goes on from NZ_JCAALT010000005.1 coordinate 14,880, forward strand.
CAATCGCGTTATTCTCTTGCAAGGAGACATAGGCTGTTTGCCCATCATCAGACAGCGCGATGTATTCCGGCTCCAGATCATACTTAGCTGCTTCTTTCGATGCAGCCGGTCCGGTAATGAGGCCTGCCTCGTTTGCAGTGCCGCGAAGATGCACCAGATCGTCAATGACGCTGACATCGTCGAATTTCACGTGTTTCGTCGCGTTATTCACCCGATCGACGATTGTCACGCTGCCTTCCGGATCAGCGCCGGCCAAACGCGGCTCGGCTTCATCGGCTGTTAATACGTAACGGCCGTCATGCGTAACCTTGATCATATCCGGTTGTACGCCTGCCTCGTAGGAGGTAACATACTCGCCGTTATAATCAAATACGAGGATCGCTCCGTTGTTGGTATACGTCTTCTCTTGAATAGCGGCGTAAACCAAATCATTCTTCAGGTCGATGTCGACGCTTGTAAAGTCGCCGTATTCGAAGTTAGGAAGGTGCTCTTGAACGACCTCTTCGATATTGATCGAGGTTGCATTCGGTTCCGGTTTTCCCGCGTTATCCAAGGAGACAATATCCAATGTTGCAGGATCGCTGGATCCGTTGACGGAATAGAATTTATGATTCTCCGGGTTGTACTTCACAATCTCCGCAACGCCGCCATCCTCGTTCGGTGCACCGGCGATAAAGGAGCCCAGTTTCGTCATTGTTAATGTATCTACAATAGCCTGGTTGACATGAAGGACATAGGATTTGCTTGTGGATTGCGGCGTAGATGCACTGTCCGTAATTGTAACCTCAACGTTGTTAGTAACAGGCGCATCTGCGGCCAGGGTTCCGGTAATGACTCCTGTACCCCCATCAATCGCGAGACCTGCAGGCAATCCCGTAACGCTGAAGTGATAAGGAGCTTTCCCGCCTGTCACACTGATGGCAGCCGTATATGCTTGCGTTGCTGTCGCATCGGCAAGCTCATTAGTGGAAACGACAAGAGGTGTCGGAGCGACTCCCCATTCTCCATCATTTGCACTGCGAGGGCTATAAGCGGTTATATCCGTTGGCATGGTCATGGACCCGTACGTAATTTGAACAAAATCGTTCTTGTTATTATCACTGTCCGCAAAATTAACGCGTCTTAGCGACATGTTCTTGGAAGTGCCGCCCGTCGTGCCAGCGACTCCTGTTCCGACTGTTTTACCCGTAGGATATGCCGTCTCAAAACCGCTAATATCACTTCCATTATCATTACTGCCTGTGCCGAGCATATCCACATAACCCGCAGGCTTATTCACGAACGGGTTCACCGATACATCTTTATCGAGCAAATCCTGATTGCTCATCAGGACGAGCTTCATCCCTTTGTTCTGGAGCGTACGAGGAAAATTCAAATCGAAATCGCCGTCCGCAATCGTAACCTTGGTTGCAGGAAGCGTTGTCGCGTTAGCACGGATCAAAAACGAAGCGTGTGCTGCAATTGTTCCTGTCAGGTTCAGTTTCTCCCAACCGCCTGTAGCACCGGTAGTAGTGTTCGTAGCTTCACCGCGATCGGCATATTGAATGGACCATGTGCTGAGATCCACATTTGCATCTGTTGGATTGTACAACTCAATAAAGCCATGGGTTACGGCCGCACCATCCGTCGAAATGCCTGCCCCATAGTACTGATTGATGATTACATGCGGAACTTGGACGCTGTACTCCCCGTTTGCGTCGTATGGCGTTCCTTGAGTAACAGCTGCAGCAGCGGAAGCAGGTAATGCTCCGGCCAGCAGACTTGCGGCAAGCTCCGTTGAAAGCAGCAAGGCCAATAGCTGTTTATTTCTCTTCTTCAACATGTCTTCACTCCTATATATGGATTGTCCTAGAAATTATAGGGGAGGAATGTGAAGCATCTATTAATGCGAAATGGATGTTTTGTAAATGACAGGTAAAAAAAATAACCCCGCCAACTCAGGAGCATGCCTGAATTCCGCGTGGTTATTGACTTTCATACGTTTATTCAATTGGAAAAAACGTGCGACTATTTACTTGATTCCTTAGTCGCCTTATCCAGCATATCGTTCCAATTCGCGAATTGGGTTTCTCTGGCTACATGGCGATCAAACAGCTCATCGGGAATATTACGAATGTCCTCGTGGGTTTCCACTTGGAAATTGCCCTTCTCCAGAAACTCCGAAAAGCTCTTCATACCGGAGTATTTCCCCATGAAGGAATCGTTGAACAAACGATCAAACGACAAATGCTCCGGATCTTCCTGAATGTTCTTCTGTCCTTGCAATTCCTTTAGCAACTCATCAAATGGCATTGGCTTATGCTTTCTCAGACGCTCACCCCTAAAATATTTTTATCAATAGTATAACCATGACGGTACTGATTTCTTCCTGTTTATTCAAGCTCAGTATATGTGAAAGTCAGACACGGCACACTGCTACTCTACCCAGTATACAAAAGGTACCCCCAGTTTGAACACCTTTTTTAAAAGTGTCCTGTCTAAGAGTACCCATTCTAAGCTATTTGGCAAGTCGATAATTTCTAATCTTCGTTAACGGATTCTGCGTATTTCTTAAAGTTATCCATGATCGCCTGCCAGCCTGCTTGCTGCATCTCGGCCGAATTCATCGTTTCCGTCTCGAACGTTTCGATGACTTTCGTCTCGTTGCCTTGGCTGATGAACGAAATCGATACTTCCCTGCCATCGCCTAATGTATAAGCAATCGTCTCGTTGATCACGACTTCATCATAGACGCCGCCAAATTCAAATTCAAAGCTGCCATCCTTCGCGGCCATCTTGGAAGAGAATGATCCGCCAACTCGCAAATCGTTCTCGGAGAATGGCGTATGCCAGTCATCAGAGGCGGCATTCCATTGCGTAATATGCGCCGGCTCGGTCCAGTATTTCCAAACTTTCTCAACGGGTAAGTGTACAACTGTTTGCACGGTTACTTTTTCAGAACCTGTTCCCATTTCCAAGACCGCCTCTACTCGTATAGTAACTGCTAACAAGCACATTCTACCAGAACATTCCTTCTTCCTCAACGCCGCGCCTAACTACGCGTGAATCTTCACTTTCGTGCCTGTCGGGACGGTGCTGAACAACCATTCTACATCCTTATTCAGCATCCGGATGCAGCCTGCGCTGGCATTTGTTCCGATCGAAGAAGGGGCATTCGTACCATGAATACCGTATTTCGTTCCTTGCGTATTCGGCACGCTCAGCCCAAGCCAGCGGCTGCCCAGCGGGTTCTTCGGGTCACCGCCCGGGATTTCTTTGGCCATGTACCATGGATTCTTGATCTTCGTAATAATCTCGAAGCTGCCGGTCGGCGTCGAACCCTTCTTCCTTCCGCTCGCGATATCAAAGCTCTTGTCCACGGCTCCACCCGCGATGACATATAACTTATTTCGTGTAATGTCGATTTCAATGGAGACTAACTTGCCGGAAGTGGAAGTGGCAGTAGAGGCCGGGGGAGTTACCACGGTAGTCTCTTCCGGGGCCGCGACACCGGCGCAGTCCTCAATCGAGTAAAACGGATTCGGAATTTGTACAACTTGACCCGCTTTGATTGAACCGGACGATCCGTCGATCCCATTCACCTTGGCGATCATTTGCTGATAGTCCTGCGCTCTAAAATATTTGGCCGATAAGCTAAACAACGTATCGCCCTTCTGAACCGTATATTTCAGTTCGCCTGAAGGCAGTGGCACGTGCAGCGCCATAGCGGCTTTCAAGTCCGTATCCGCTTCCGAAATGTGATTGTACGCCATCAACGCGTTCATATAGTAGCCGCGGTTGAAATACTGATTCGTAATCGCATACAAGGTATCGCCCTGCTTGACCGTATATTGATCCAAAACCAGCGGGTTCGACAGCGTGACCGCCGTGCCTGCTTTCAAGCTCACCTTCGGATCCAATCCATTCGTTCTCGCAACCTGCACATAATCGCCGGTTAGATAAAACTTCTTCGCGATGCTGTATAACGTATCGCCAGGCTTTATGTTGTACGAAACGCTGCTAAAGGCTGCTTTCTCTGTGTATCCCTGCGCGTTCGTCATAACGGGATAGCTTGTACATAAGACCACCAACAACACTATACTTAAGACCCACTTCGATTGCCTGCTCAACGATGATCACACCTTCTGCCGGAATAATTTGCGGCTCAGATGATTCGTCATCGTTCGTCAGGAATCCTTTTTATTTCATGTCGATTTTTGAAAAATAATCCAATCGTAGGAGACCGAAGAAAAAGCACGGCCTTGGTGGGTTCTTGAGGACCAAGCTCATCCTCCTTTTACCCGGTTTTCGAAGAGGGATAAAGTCCCAGCTCGCAAGAGAGGCTTAGAATGCCATATCTTCACGCATGAGCCATTGATCCAACCACCGGAACGCGTCCTCTTGCATCTGACTATCGAACTTATGAAGACCGGGATAGAACATGCCGCGATAATGATCTGCGGTTCCCATTTTCTCATAAATCGCCGTCAGCTTCCGGTCGCTCTCTTCTTGTCCTTCAATGGTCCATAAAGGATCGTCACTATCGTATTGCACCATTACGGCACCCGGTCCGCTTAATGAAAGAATGTCCGGCATATCCAGATAGGAGGATAAATGTGGGACATGCATCATCCAGGTATGCCGCTGAATGCGATGGGCCACGACTTCACGGTTGGTAGACATGAACCCTACGCATACCGCGCATTTGATTCGGTCATCTAATCCTGCAAGGTAAATCGTTCTTAGGCCGCCTCCGGACAATCCGCCGCAGCCAATTCGATCGCCGTCCACCTCAGGTCGCGTTAATAAATAATCGACAGCCCGCCGATCCTCATAGGCCATGATTCCCGTCCACGTGGTACCTGCCAGAAATAACGATTTGGCTACCATCGATTCATATTCGCCCGCAAATTGATTGTAGGCTTCAATATAAGCTCTAGAGCCCGGCTCTGCATTTCTTAGAGGCTGCACATATTCTTCCGGCACGCTATCTGCGTCCAGCTTCCTTGACCCCCATAGGAAAACATCCGGCACAAACACAACATAGCCCCGTTTAGCCAGCTTCGTCGCCCATGAGCTGCCCTCATAGGCTGCCTGCTTGAATTCCTTCATGATTTCAGGCTCATCATCGAGCTCCACCAGTTTCTCTTTGCCAAAGTACTTAAACCCTCCATGGTCATGAAGTGCCACGACGGCCGGAAGCTTCCCTGTCCGTTCAGACGGATACAGCAGAATGCCTTCCGTTCTTGGACCAAACGGCTGATCGTAACTAACATGCTCCACGACAAGACCATCCTTCACATACGAGCGGTCCACCGATGCTTGCAAGGGACACGGATCAGCTTGATAGGACAACAGCTCCATCACCTTCGTCTTTGCGGTCGTTCGCCAGCTGTCGATGTCAGACCCCTCATAGGCTAGAAAAGAAAGCGGAAACGAACATTTCTCCATCGCATTCATAGCTAGTGGTAAATAATTGCCCATTAGACTTTTCATGTCGAATTCTCCTTTCAAATTTAGGCAGCCTTGATTCTATTAAAGATCCTCAGCAGCGGCACGGATAACAATAGCGAGGCAGCTCCCGCTAAGATGAAGGGCATCGAAATCATACCCGTAGCCAAGTATCCTGCTATGGAGATTGCTCCTCCGCCTTTGAGCGCAACCTCTCTGGAAACTAAGCATCCGGGCAGGTTATGCGTTCTTTTGCTTTCTTGAACAAAGTTAGCGAAAATCGGAATGGTGAAGAACGGCACTAGAAACCCGCCTGCCGCGGACAAGGTAAACACACTAATCGGCGCCATTGCATATGGCCTTATCATCCAGATGATTGCATAAGCAAGCAATGGCAGAAGTGCCGGCAGCAGCCATTTGCGAACATCCGTCAATTTGCCAATCACTAAGTTAGCACCTAATACGCCAAATTGAATAAATACGGCAACAAAACCGACATCGATAAAAGCTGCGGAGACGGTGTACACATACAGCGACCAGAAGATGTCAGCTGTATCGCTGAAGCCTGACAGTACAGATGAAACCACATAAATCCGAATGGCGGCTAAAGTAGACTGAGGAGGCTCGTCCGTCGTTGCCTCGGCAATAGGAAAGGGCATTAATGGAGCTTCTTCCTTATTGCTGAGATAAGAAACTAGCAGCACGACAATGGATACCACGAAGAAGGTAATCGCGATCGTCGATACGGCTTCAATCCCGAAATAAGTCAGCACGATGCCGCTAATGCCGGGTCCGATGATTTTGCCCGCAACAGATGCGGCGCGGAAGCGACCCGTAGCTTTCCCGACTGCCTTGCCGGCCGATGCCGCGAACAGGTAGTTCAATGGGACCCAGTAGAACGCATTGGCACAGGCCGTAGCTGCGATCAACCCATACAAGAGCACGCTGCCATCTCCAGCAACTAATAAATACTGAGTGGCCAGGACAGGAATAAGTCGAAGCAAAATGAAGACAACCGGCTTCGTCGTCATGTAACGGCCTATCATCATATTGAGCAGGGATTGAACGATATAATAGCCGCCCAAATAGGCAGCCGCATAACCGATCGAGCCCAGCTCTTTGTAAATCAAGATAGGAATAAATACTTTGAGCAAGCTGTCGGCCAGCTCGTTCATCACTCTGTGGACTAGCAGGATCTTGGGGTTAACGGTTCTCATGTGATTCTCTCCGATGCGCATACAATCTATCTATCTATACGGTTATTATAAGGAACCTTATTCCGGTTTAATAGATCATGCGTGCAATAAAAAAAGGTGGCACAGGGTTTCTCCCTATGCCTCCGGTATGAGTTTGAAATATGGGACTATTTCGGTGCTGAACCTTCGCATTCCTCATGCGGCGAGACCCTAACGAACCGGAGCGGCGTCAATTAGCCGATTTTCCGGTCTTCGAGATTCTAACGAACCGTAGAGGTCTTATTTGGCCGAATATCCGGTCTCCGAAATTCTAACGAACTATGGAGGTCTTATTTCGGGAAAACCGGCTCCAAAACACCTCTAAACCTTCAAATAGCGTCCCTACGATGCGTTAGAATTTTTTTGAGGCTATTTTGGGGTAAATAAGACCCGTACGGTTCGTTAGCGCATTCGGTCAGCTCGCACACCGCAAGTGGCTAGCGTAAGCGTTCACTCCTACACTAGGCGTGGTTCAAAGCGTCTAGCTCGGCCGTTACGGATTCGATCATCGTGACGAAAGCTGCCAGCTCCTGCGAGCTGGCGGCTTGGTCGCGTGCGATTTTGACCGTTTCTTCACTGCCGCTTTGTACTTCACCCAATAGTTTACCGATAATGGATAGCTTCTCTTGAATGGTTTTCAACGATTCCTTCGAGTGGCTGGCCAGCTTACGGATCTCGTTCGCTACAACCTCGAACCCCCGCCCGCTGTCGCCCGCACGTGCTGCTTCAATTGCTGCATTCAAGCCGAGCAGGTGGGTCTGATCGGAGATTTCCCGAATCATGGCCCCCATGAGGTGGATCTCCTTCACTTCAGCTTGCAGCACTTCCACGTTTCGGTGCGCCTTCTCTTGAAGCGCTGCGGTAAACGAAGCGGATGCCGCAACCGATTGCGTGCTGCTACCCAGCTCAACCATCATCGAAGCTAACTCCTGTACAGCCGAGCTGATTTTCTGAAGCATCTGCTGCCTTTCATCGGCCATCCGCTGGATGATCGCCTTTTCGTCCGTTTCATAGGCTTCCAAGACGAGCTGCGAGTCGAAATTAAACATTTTGCTAAGCGCGAAAATAATCGCCGTCCACTGTTCCGGGGCAGCAGCTTGCATGAGTTTCGTTGCAATATCGAGATACAGCATATAGGTGCCGAGGTACCAGGTCGTAGTTAAACCAATCCGGGAATGCACATTGCCGATAAACAGCCGCCGTTTGATGAATTCTTCATCGATTCTGCCTTCCGTCATGGATTGGAAATACCAGATTTGCGTCCCCTTCAGTCGGTCGACTGTGCTGTGTTTATTAATAATCTCAACCAACTCTGGCTGTTTGAGTACGCGGTCATACAATTCGTCCACGACGGAATTCGTAATTTGCTTGAATATGCCGGCTTGCGATTGCAGCAATTGAAGATCTGCTTCCGTAATGCCTATGTAATCGATCTGTTTTCTTCGTTCAGCGCTGACTTGGATCATCGTGATCACTCCTCTTCAATTCCATTAATTGTAACGATTCGCGCCACTACCGTATATCAGGAACTTCCCTGATCTATCGGGTTAAAAACCCTGATCCATTACTAATGAAAATCCTGGCATGGCGATAAGGTTCATTTTTGGACGGCAACTTGGTAAGATGAGAGGATTGAGAACTAGTCTAGTTAATAGAGTGAAGCCAGAGGGAGGAACCTCTTATAATTCGTATAGTCATCGTAGACGATCATGTCGTAGTTCGGTCGGGGTTGCGATCGCTGCTGGATAGCAAGCATGACATGTGTATCGTCGGTGATGCAGCTGACGGGGATGAAGCCATTCATCTCGCACAGGAACTGAAGCCCGATGTGGTGTTAATGGATCTAAGCATGCCTCACGGCAAAGATGGCATGACTGCAACGCGAGAGTTGAAGGCGCTTCTGCCGGAAACCTATGTCCTTATTCTTACGATGCATGACGACGGCGAATATTTATTCCGAGCGATTCATGCCGGCGCCTCCGGTTATATTTTGAAAAGCGCTCCGTACGAAGAGTTAATTACCGCGATCCAGTCCATTGCCGATGGGAACGCCTACCTATATCCGACCGCTACGAAACGACTGATGAATGAGTATTTGGAGAAGCTGCGGCAGGGTGAGAATACGGGGAGCTATGCCTCATTGTCTGACCGCGAGCAGGAAGTGTTAGTCGGGATCGCAAAGGGATATTCCAATAAAGAGCTCGCCGAGCAGCTTGTGATCAGTGTCAAAACCATTGAAACGCACAAGAGCAACCTGATGGACAAGCTCGGGATGCGCACGCGACCGGACTTGGTGCGCTACGCCGTGGAGAGAGGACTGTTAAGTTATGAATAGTCGCTCCTACCCGGAGGTCATCGGCCAAAAGGTGAACTCTCTACTGGCACGCCTCGACGATCACATTACCGAGCCTGCGTTCCGTGAAGATTTGCACCAAATGCTGAAGCAGCTGACTGACGTGAAGCTGGCACTGGATGAATCGTCGATTGTGGTCGTTACCGATCACCACGGGATTATTCAATATGTAAACGATAAGTTTTGCGAGATTTCCCACTATACGCGCGACGAATTGATCGGCAAGGATCACCGGATTATTAACTCGGGGTTCCACGGCAAAGCCTTCTTCGAGGATCTATGGCGGACCATTCAATCCGGTCAGGTGTGGCGCGGAGAGATTCGAAATCGGGCGAAGGACGGCAGTATTTATTGGGTGAACACGACCATCATGCCTTTTGTCGATAACGATGGGCTTCCCTATCAATATTTGGCCATTCGCAACGAGGTTACGCAGCTAAAGAAAGTGGAAGAGGAGCTTCAGGAAATGATGAAGCGCGTTATGCACATTCAGGAAACGGAGCGGCAGCGTTTCTCGCGGGAGCTGCATGACGGGATTGGGCAGAGCTTGTTCGGGCTTTTCATTCAATTGGACCAGCTGATTGGGGAACAACAAATCGATCAGTCTGAGCTATCGACAATCCGGCAGTCCGTATCGGCGATTATTGAGGAAGTGCGAAGCCTGGCGTGGGATTTGCGCCCCTCCGTGCTCGATGACTTAGGCGTCATCCCCGCGCTGCGAACGTATATCGATAATTACAAGCAGCATTACGATATCCAAGTCCAATTCACATGCACGTTGCGCGCTCGTCTGGACCCGCGAATCGAGACTGCTCTGTATCGCATTGTTCAGGAGGCGCTGACTAACGTGGCCAAATACGCCGCGGTGTCCAATGCTGTGGTGGATGTGTCAGAGTCAGAGGAGCAAGTTTTCATTCGAATCCTGGATCATGGGCGAGGTTTCATTCCGAATTTGAACCGGCAGGGCGTTGGACTCTTCAGCATGGAAGAGCGCGCTCGCGGTATTGGCGGTCAGCTTGAGGTGGTTTCAGTTGTCGGGGAAGGGACTACGATTAGTTTGATGGTGCCGAAGAGGTTGTAGGCTGTGGCTCAGTTAAATTAGCAAAGCCCTCTCTGTAGAGAGGGCTTTCTTGTTTATTCCGCGAAAAACTGCGCAGCCTTCGCACGATGCTCTTCCGTGATATAGATGTTAATCGTTTTATAGGCAACAAATACCGCAGCTCCATCATCTGCAAAACCCGCGACTGGAATAAAGTCAGGGATCACGTCAACCGGAAGTATGAAGTAGGCCAGTGCACTGATTGCTGTAATTTTCGCAGCAGTCGGAGTAGCCGGATCCATTGCACAATAGTACATGGATACGGCTTCGTGGGAGAATGGCACTTTTGACGCATATTTCTTCACTTTGGACCAGAAGCCTTTGTTTACATATTTCACTTGCTCTTCATGATCACCTATTTTGGAGGTATACTTGTCTGTTTCTACCTCCTCGTTTGCAACACCGGATGGAGCTGTCTCTACCGCCACCGCAATCTCTTCGTCGGAGAATGCAGCCGGGATCACATCATCGTCTACCAGCTTCTCCTTACATGCGCCGCAAAGAGCAGATTTTACTTTTTGTGCATCCACTTGGTTTTTCTGACCACAACTCGAGCATTCAATGATTGTTAGCATGTTAGTTCCTCCATGTAATAGAAAATTTTAGGATAGCGACTATAGCACTATGCTTTCGACAATAATCCACATTATTCCTTTAGGTTTTACAAATAATTAAGTGTGCGTACCGTTTAATACGACGAATATAAAAAAACCATTCTCTAAAGCCTCCAGAGCACTGAATCGCTACGATATTGTTCCTTCAGAAACTCATTCAACATAGATAAAAGACCTCTGCCCACACCAAATGCAGAGGTCTTTTTGTACTTACTTGAATTCCCAGCAGTTCAAGCTCAATGTGCCAAGCTGATAGCTGCGATGCAGCAGCTTCGCTTGCCTGTTGCTGTCACCGGTTCCCATCGCAAGTAGCAGCGGAATGAAATGCTCACTCGTCGGAACCGCTTCTTTGGCATACGGTGCCAGCTCTTCATAGTTGAACAATGCTTCCAGGTCCCACTTTTCCAGCTTATCTTGGATCCACTTGTCGAAGGTGAGGGCCCATTCTTCAGGTGTATTTCCTCCGCGCCAATTCAGCATGCGCAGATTATGAACGATCCCGCCGCTGCCAAGGATCAGAATATCTTGCTCCTTGAGCGCAGACAACGCCTTACCAATCTGATACTGCTGCTCATTCGTCAGGAATCGGTTGACGGACAAGGCAATGACCGGAATATCAGCAACGGGATACATTAATTTCAGCACCGCCCATGCCCCGTGATCCAGCCCTCTCTCCGAATCCATGACACTTGGGATACCGTTCTTCGCGAATAACTGGCCAATCTCCTTGCTGATCGCAAGGTCACCTTGAGCCGGGTAAGTTATCTTGTATAGTTCATCTTGAAAACCGGAAAAATCATAAATAGTGGAGTACGTATCCACGGTGCTGACGGCTTGCGTTCTGCTTTCCCAGTGTGCGGAGAAAATGACGATCGCTTTTGGTCTGGATGGCAGTGTATCGGCGAACTGCTTCAGAAATTCGGTATAGTCATGCTGTTCGAGAACAAGTGACGGTGCTCCGTGAGCAATGAAATAAGATGGCATCATAATGGTTGTTCACTCCTTCAGTCGTTTGGTTTATCGTTGTATATTTGCTTGGAGCCAGCTTACGAAGTCCCTTTGATTCTCTTCTGAAACCCCATGATCGGTGGGATAAATCTTGAATGTACAGTTCGGCGTTATTTTATGAAAATACTCCGCGTTGTCTTTACCTATCCGGACCGGGAATACGGAATCGAACTCACCATGCGAGATGAAAACGGCTACTTGGTCTACAGGCTGCAGCGTGTATTCCGTCTTCACGAATTCCGGTACATAGCCGTTCAAAGCTACAATTCCTTTCACTTGCTCGCCCATCGTTAGCGCAAGCGTCATGGCTAGAATCGCGCCTTGGCTGAAGCCGAGCAAGTATCGCCCAGCAGCGTCAATCGGATACTTCTCAGTCGCATAGTGGATGAATGCCTCCAGCTGATGAACAGCCCGATCGAAGCTTTCCCGAATTGGATTGCCCAATCCCTTCAGCTCGTAATATTGGTATCCCGCTCCTAAACGAAGGTCTCCCCGAATGTTGACGATAATAAAATCACCGGACAACGGAGCCACTAATCCCTGCATGTTCTGCTCGTTCGAGCCTTTCCCGTGAAGGGTGAAAATCGCCGGGTATTTCTGGTTTGGATCCATGTGAGACGGTAGATGGATATCATATCCATAAGTCAAACTCACTATAATCAACCTCCTCATTACGCTTGCTTGAATATTAGTAATAAAGAATTATTTTTTATATGGCTAATATAACTCCGCCCCACTAGTATGTCAACGATTTTATTGTTAATATGTAATTAACTTTTGTATTACTAATATTTTGAGGCAGGTGATCCTGATGGACATCGGTTCCACCATTCGCGCAATACGCAAACGCAAAAACATCACGATCGCCCAAATATGTGAAGAAACCGGTTTGTCGCAAGGCTTCATGAGCCAAGTCGAGACGAATAAAACATCACCTTCGATATCCACACTGGATAACATCGCTTCGGCGTTGAACGTCCCGTTGACCTATTTGCTCATGAAGAAGGATGAACGCATGACGATCGTCCGCAAAGAAGACCGCAACGTGACAACCAGCGGCATTGAGAAGCTCAAGGTCGAGCACCTCAGCTCGACCAGAGGGATGAGGATGATGCTTGTTGAACTTCCACCCGGCGCCTCGACAGGAGCCGCCCCCCATGCACATAAAGGCGAGGAGTCTCATCTCGTCGTCCAAGGAAAAATTCTAGCCGAGCAAGGGGAAGATTCCGCCTTCCTGGAAGCAGGCGACTCTTTCAGCTGGAACGCCTCTACTCCCCATAGGGTAACCAATGTCAGCGAGGGTATCAGCATTGTCCTCATCTCGGTATACACCGGGGCGGAAGATGATCTGGAACAGGAGCTTTTGTAGCTTATAAAAAAGAGGCTACCCCAGAGTCGTCATTCGACCTTCAGGATAGCCTCATAGTATGATTGCGTTTCTAAATCCCCAGCTTCTGCCCCTTCTCCATCCGCTGAATCTGTTTCTCCCCTTCCTCCGCCAGCTCGCGGAATTGTCCGATCGTTTCGCGCATCTTGGGGAGCGCTTCTTTCTTATACGTACTGATGGAATCCAGCGCAGCGAGGACATCCGTAAACGCTTGTTTCAGCGTATCAACCGAAATGCTCGCATTAAGCGCCTGCTTGTGGATTTCTGCCCCTTGCTCCTTCAGCATGCGGGAAGTACCGGCGATTAATTCATTTGTCGTTTGGTTCAACAGCTCAATCTTCTTCAATACAATCTTCTGGTTGTAGAGGGCGCTGGCGACCGTAACGGAAATGCGCAGTGCCGATATGGTCACATTCTTCGCGCGGTCAACGCCGCGAATAAGCTCTTTATTGTTGCGGATGACGACCTCGATGGCCATAATCCCCTGCTGATTAACGACTAACATCTGCTGCAGGTCCATAACACGCTGGCGCAGCGGGAACAAGACTTCTTCCGTAATGAAACGAATCTTATCGGGATCTTCATTGCGAGCTGTCGCCGCAGCGATCTGCGTTGCGATGGATTCGTCCATCATGATGCCGAGCTGGATTTCCTTCTGGAGCTTCTTGGTCAACTCCCGAAGCGTCTGCTGTTCGATTTCCAGCGTCGTATTGTCGTTCTTGAGCGTCATTTTCCCCTTATCCAAGGAGACGACGATGTCGGCGATTACCGCATCGGCCTTCTGATATTTAAGGAAGTAGGCGCGTAACGGATTGAACAATTTGCCCAGAATACCGGTTTTGGCAAAATCCACAACGCTCGGGTCCAAATCCTTCAGCTGCGTATGAAGCTCGGATAACCCTTTGGCAACTTGCCCTCCGTCATCGCCCGTCTTCGAGAGATTGCCGACCGACACTTGGAGCAGCGAGTTCTTATCCGAGGATGATTTCATCGTATTCAATCCGAACGCGTCGATCGATTGGAGAATCTCCTTCCGTTTCTCGAGCGATTCCGTATCTAAAGCCATAATGGTGGAGACATTGTTATCTGCGATTTCCTTGAGCTTGGCGATCTCTTCGGGGACCGGTTTGACCTCTTCTTCGATTACCTGTTTGATTTGCTCCGGGCTTGCGACTTCCATCGAGAAAGACATCGAATTCCTCCTTTAGGGTTGGGCATTACATCTGAACGTTGAGCAGGTTGCCGATCTTGTAAACGACATCGTCCGTATCCGCGTTGATGCTTGCCGCCTCGTTAATGCTCGATATGCTTTGAAGCGCTTTGATGTTGGCATTGTAGCCGATGGTGTAGATCGGAACTTTGTAGATTTCGACCAGCTCTTTGATATCGTTGAGCGAGTGTCCTTCGTTCGTTTCCCCATCGCTTAGGACGAAAATAACGGGTTTCGTATTCGGATTAACAAGCAATTGGTCTTCAAGCATCTTGAGCGCAACGATGATGCCATCGAAAGTCGCCGTTCCGCCGCCGGATTGCAGATTGTTCACGGCTCCCACGAACAACGATTGTTGAATCGCATCGTATTTGCCGATCGGCACATCGATGGATACATCGCTGGAGTACGAGACGAGTCCGATACTGTTATCCCGGCCGAGATACTTCTGCCCTTTCAGCAGCGATTCTTTCAGGCGGGCGAGCGGCTCGCCGTCCATGCTTCCGGAGATGTCGGTTACGAAGACGGCAGAAATCGGTTTGCTTCCGTTCTTCTTCTCTTTCCACAGCTTCTGCGCGGAAGACAGCGTTGCGCCGTCCATGACGTCCAGTTCGGATTTGTACTCTTCTAGCTGATTAAACCCTTTGTCCTTGGCCATTTGTTGATAGTTGTCTTGGGTCACGAATTCAGCGAATTTCTTAATGATGTCGATTTTCTCTTGCGGAAGATCTCCTAGAGCGAATAGCGGACTGTCATGTCGAACACCAAACGGTGTAAATACATAGCCGCTCTTCAATTCCGGCGCATTAACGAACGTCTGATACTCCAGCACGAAGCCGTCCAACATGCCTGACTTGGCCGCGTCCCGCATCTGAAGGGTAGTTGAAGCGATAAACGGCACGTTCGCTTGGAATTTCTCGAACCCTTGAACGGCTTTGTCGCTCAAGCTATTGGCATTATCGAAGGTATGAAGTGCCGTGACGAGGAAGTTGAGTCCGGTCGAGCTGGCAAAAGGATCCGTATACCCCATCGAAAACTCATTGTTCGCAATGGCTTCGGTAACGGTTTTGACGTTGACCGATCCATATTTGTCGACTAATGCATCGTACTTAGCCTTGGCAATGACAATGCCCGGAACATTGCCGACGAGGCGCGGCGCAATGAGCTGCGTCTTGACCCCGCTGGCTTCCGCCATTTTGCCCCATAGTTCATTGGAAGGGGTGAACGCGTCCGGCACATATTTGCCGGTCTTGATATAATCGGTCGCCGTTCCGGAGGCGATGTTTCTTATCTTCACGGATGCGGGCTTTCCATCCACCTCGATGCCGGCCTTATTGAATTCCGTAGCAACTTCGGTTAACCAGCCGTCAACGCCGGTTCCCGATTTCTCCGTGGAGGAGAAGATTTCAACGAATTGATCGGTTGTGCTGTTCACCGTAATCGGGAACTTGGAGATGTCCGGCAATGAGGCAGCCACGTCGATGGGATCCAGATCGATCTGTCCTTTCACCGGCTCCGCTGTCGTAACGGAGATATCTTCGTACAGATTGCTTAGTTGCTTGCCCGCGTTCTCGGAAGTGACCTCCGCTTTGGACTTGCCTAAGTTCGAGGTCAGATTGATGCCATAATACACAAGAACGAATACGAGACCCAAGATCACAATCGATATCAACAAAAACTTGCTCTGTTTGGACATAACCGCACCTCTCACTGTTTGTAATATTTAGTCTGCTTGATCAACGAGTCGATCTCCTGCATGCAAGGCATCTGATCGATTTCGCTCGGCTCGAAGCTGTCCAAGCGCGAAATTTCAAGCAGCAGCTTATCCAGCTTGATCAACATCTCTTCGTTCGACTCCAGCGATAGCTTGACGAATGTCAGCTGCTCGCCCACGATCCCCGCTCTCACTTGGAGAAGCTCTGGGGATATCCGGGATGGCTTCCGACCTCCTCCGGCATTCTGAAGCTCCGATTCATCGAACATATTTAACCGATTCAAGATACTTCTCACGTTCAGGTAAAATAACTTCTCCACCTCTCGCGTCACCGAAGCGAATTTCTTGTAACTAAGTTCATTGGGATCGAATCGCTGCCCGAGAACGTTCAGCAAGGTGTCCTGTTTCTTATTCATCCGCTCCATCTGCTCCAAGGCGTAAGCCATATCCTCCTGCAGCACCTTCACTCGTTTATACCTAGTGAGCGCCTCCTGGAAGTCTTCTCTCGTTTGAAGCTGTTTGAGAGGAAGCTTCTCTTGCTGTTTAAACAGGAGCGTAAAGCTTCCGTACAGAAGCGCTATACCGCTCGCCAGAAGCAAAGTAACGCCGAGAGCCGAATCGAAGGGACGCTCCCCGATCGCAACTCCCATCAATCCGGGCGAGAATACCGCAATATTCAAAGCCGCGATGACCACGATCATACCCAGCAGCTTTACGAATTTAGTTCCCATCGACCATGCTCCTCCATCCAGGTTCATTCCAATGTACGCGGCTTGATCGCAACATATTTCCGATTCCTTAATCTGGATTACGGAAGATCAGACGCGTAGTTTCAACTTCGCTTAAATCGCCCGATCGGACAAGAAGCCGCCAAGCTCGACATTTTGTTCTAATTCGACACATTTTACCATTATCCTTGATGATTATTTAAAATTTTCCATAAGAATGATGCATGTATTCGCTTCCGCAAGTACTCGCATACTGACAGAGAGTCCCAGAACAAAATAAATTTTTTCGATCGATTTCCAAATATTTGTGTTATAATTTCCATAGTTTTTTGACCGGAGAACAGCCCAATCGAACTGAAGGCGGCATTCGGATACTCAAAATCTAGAAACTTACAGAAGTCGGTGATCACATGTTTCAATTCAAGTGGCTTTGGCACAACCTGATAGGCGATCGCACGCGTTATATTTTCGCATTATGCCTATCGGTGGTGGGCTCCTCGCTCACCATTATTAATCCTTACATCGGACAGCGTATTGTCGATCTATTCATCGCTGGCGATGATGCAGCACGTAATCTGACAGACGAACGGGCACTGCTGATCGGTCTTTGTTTGGGCATGATCGGCTTCTCCTTGCTTCGCACGAGTCTGTCCTATTTTACGACCTTGCTGTATGAACGCGCTTCACAGAACATGCTTTACCGTGTCCGGATCTACCTGTACAACAAGATTCAGGGCCAGGACATGAAGTATTACGATCGCAATCGTACCGGGGATCTCATGACCAAAATGACAGGCGACCTCGAAATGGTGCGGCATTCCTTGGCGTGGATCATCAAAACGATCATTGAATCGCTAACGGTATTTATTGCAGCAGTGGTGTATTTCTTCTATATCGACGCAGAGCTGACGTGGTGGCTGCTCATCCTGTCGCCTCCGATTGGGATCGTGGCATTCATATTCGCCAGACGCGTACGTCCGATGTATGTGGATCTGCGGGAGCGCCTATCGCAGCTGAATACGACAACGCAGGAAAATATCGCGGGTAATCGCGTGGTCAAAGCGTTCGCGCGCGAGGAATTCGAAATCAACAAATTCACGGAGAAAAGCGTGAATTACTCGAAGGCCAATAAGAAAGCCGCCTTGGTCTGGCTGGACTATTTTCCATACTTGGAGATCTTCTCTCAGGGATTCAGCGTTATTCTGATGCTGGCAGGAGGTCTGTTCGTCATGAACGGGCGGATTACATTTGGGGAATTCTCGGCCTTCTCCGCACTTGTCTGGGGACTATCCAACCCGATGCGCAGCATTGGTATCATTATCAATGATATTCAGCGGTTCTTCGCGAGTCTTACCAAGATCATCGAGGTCTACTACGCGCATCCGGAAATCGTCAACAATCACAATGCCACGGTTATGAGCCGTTATCATGGCCGAATTCAGTTCGAGCATGTGAGCTTTAAGTATGACAATGTGACGGTACTTGAGGACATCAACTTCACGATCGAGCCCGGCGAGACAATCGCTATTATGGGTGCGACGGGATCGGGTAAAACGACGCTCATTAACCTCATCCCGCGTTTCTATGACGTTGCGAAAGGCCGCGTCTTGGTGGACGGCAAGGACGTTCGTAAGCTGGAGCTCGACGAGCTGCGCGGCAATATCGGCATCGCGACGCAGGATGTCCTGCTGTTCTCCGATACGATTGACGGCAACATTGCCTACAGCAATCCGGATATCCCGGAAGAGGATGTCTACAAGTTCGCACAGCTTGCGGCTGCCCAAGACTTCATTCGCAAAATGCCGGAAGGCTACAACACCGTCGTCGGCGAACGCGGCGTCGGTCTATCAGGCGGACAGAAACAGCGTATCGCTCTGGCTCGGGCTTTGGCCGTGCAGCCCCCGATCCTCATCCTCGACGACACTACGTCCGCCGTCGATTTGGAAACGGAAGAGCATATCCAGAAGAGTCTGCGCGAGCTGGACTTCCCATGTACGAAGATCATCATCGCCCAGCGCGTATCCACAACGGCGCAGGCCGATCGTATTCTTATTTTGGACAATGGACGTGTCATTGAAGAGGGCACACACGCGGAGCTTCTAGCTAAGCGCGGGTATTATTACGACGTATTCAAGCTGCAAATCGAAGGCATCGGAAGGGGGGCGATCGCTCATGGCTAGAAATAAGTTCGATATTGATGAGAATTTAGAGTCACCGTTTAATATCCGACATTTCCGGCGTGCGCTGGTCTACATCAGAAGGCAGCAGAAGCCGATGATCATCGCGTTCATCCTGAGCGCCTTGTCAGCCGGGATCGCGCTCTCCGCGCCTCTCATTATGCAGCATGTCGTCGACGTTACGATTCCTACTAAGAACAAAGAGGCGCTCGTCGGATGGTCGCTGCTTACACTGGGAACCATCGTCGTCAGCGTTATCTTGGCCACGATCCGCTCGCGTATGATGACGAGCGTCGGGCAGGATATTATTTTCGATATCCGGACGGATTTGTTCAAACACTTGCAGGAGCTGCCGTTTCAATATTATGACGATCGCCCACAAGGTAAGATCCTCATTCGGGTCGTCAACTACGTCAACTCCGTATCGGACGTACTGTCCAACGGGATCATCAACTTAATTCTTGAAATTATGAACCTGCTCTTCATCGCCATCTTTATGTTCGCTGTTGATGTGAAGTTATCTTTTGTCATTCTGGGCGGTCTGCCTGTCTTCCTAGGTATTATCATGCTCATCAAGACCAAGCAGCGCCGGGCATGGCAGTCGGTATCCAACAAGAGCTCCAACTTGAACGCTTACTTGCAGGAGAGCATCAGCGGCATTCGCGTTACGCAAATCTTCACCCGTGAGAAGCATAACGAAGGCATCTTCACGCGGTTGTCCAGCAACTACCGCAGTGCGTGGATGCGTACGATGTATCTGAACTTTCTGGTTCCGTTCTCGGTAGATAACTTGGCGACGACTGTCACGACAGCGATCTATTTCGTTGGTTTGCTGGCGCTCGGACCGGAAGAGGTTACGTTCGGCGTTATTCTCGCGATGAGCAGCTACGCCTCGCGCTTCTGGCAGCCGATCCTTAATATTTCGAACTTGTACAACAGCTTCATCAACTCTGTCGCCTATCTGGAGCGTATCTTCGAGACGCTCGATGAGCCGGTGACAGTTAGCGACGTGCCGAATGCGAAGGAATTGCCTCCTATCCAAGGGAGTGTTACCTTCGACGACGTGACCTTCGCTTACGATCCGGGGCACAATATCCTGCAGAACCTTTCGTTCGATGTCAAAGCTGGCGAGAGCATCGCGCTTGTTGGTCCAACCGGTGCAGGTAAGACGACGGTGGTCAACCTGATCTCTCGTTTCTACAACATCACGGGCGGACAAATTCGCATCGACGGTCATGACATTTCGCAAATCAAGCTCAAATCACTGCGCAGCCAAATGGGGATCATGCTGCAGGACAGCTTCATCTTCTCCGGCACGATCCTAGATAACATCCGCTATGGCAAGCTCGACGCTACAGAGGAAGAGGTTATCGCGGCTGCCAAGGCTGTCTGTGCGGATGAGTTTATCCGCGAGTTCGAGAAAGGCTACATGACCGAGGTTAACGAGCGCGGTTCGAAGCTCTCTCAGGGACAGCGGCAGCTGATCTCCTTCGCCCGTACGCTTCTGGCGAACCCGCGGATACTCATTCTCGATGAAGCCACTTCGTCCATCGATGCGCAGACGGAGCGTCTGGTGCAGATGGGACTGAATGAACTGTTGAAGGGACGTACGTCATTCATCATCGCGCATCGTCTCTCTACGGTTAAGAACTGCGACCGCATCATGTACGTGGCTGACAAAGGCATCGCCGAAAGCGGCTCGCATGATGAGCTGCTCGCGCGGCGCGGCCGGTATTATAAGCTGTATTCGGCTCAGAAGATGGAGGCTTGAGTTTAGTTATCCTCCGGTATATAAGGCAAGCCCCCAATCTCCTATGTGAGATTGGGGGCTTTTTTAGAGGGATGAGAAAGGGTTACCCGACAAGCAGCTTGTTCGACTGCTTGTAGAGTAACCCTATTTTAAAGCTCTATTTGCTCATCTGTGCCAGCATGTTAAGCAGAACCGTTACAGCTTCTGCTCTTGTTGCATGGTCGCCAGGGGCGAAGTGGTTTTCGCCTTTGCCTTGCATGATGCCTGATTGCTTCATGTACGCAATACTGGCTTTTGCCCATGCCGGAATGTCCTTGTCATCTGCGAAGTCCGTTGCTTGAGCTTCTTTGACAGCCTTCCCGGTCGCTTTCGCGATCATAGCTGCCATCTCTGCTCGAGTAATTTCTGCATTCGGACCAAAGCTGCCATCAGCATAACCATTAATAACACCCGCTTGTACCGCTTGAGCGACTGCTTTCTGCGCCCACGTTCCGATCTTCGCTGTATCTGTAAAGGTAAGCTTCGCTCCGTCTCCTTGCGGCTTCAATGCATTCATCAGCATGACTGCAAACTCGGCGCGCGTAACGGTTTTCCCCGGCTTAAACGTACCATCCAGGTAACCCTTAACGATTCCGCTGCTTACCGCATTCTTAATAGTAGCTTCAGCCCAGTGACCAGAGATGTCGCTAAAGTTAATCGTTGGTGTTGGATCCGTTGGCGTTTGATTGACAACGAATACCGCATATTTCGTAAAGTGATTGACCTCTACGGAGATGTGGTTTGCGTTGATTTGGACACCGCCAACTTTTATCCATTCCTTCTTCACTTCGTCATAATAGAAGACCGCTACTTTCTCATCGCCACTCAATTTGGTCGGATCGAAAGCAAACGTCAACGTGATGGATTTACTGAAATTCTCCGAGAAATTCTTCAGAATCTCGAAAACCGGACTGGCTAGCACATCATCATCCGAAACTAAATTTTGAGTGTTCAACACTTTGTCTATCGTTAGTTTCAGGTTATTGTCCGTTGCGCCTGCCGGAATCGTGATTGTAACATCGTCTTTCAGGCTAACCTTACCGGATTTGCCTGAAGGAAGCGTTAGTGTACCGTCTGTCGAGGTCACTGGGGTATCGCTTGGTATCGATGGAGTACCGGTGAATACCGCTGTTACCGTGACCAGCGTCGCCGAGCTCACATTGCTAGCAGTATCCGTTGCCGTTACCTCAAGCTGTGTTGCTGCTGGTAGAGCAGCTGTCAACGTGATGGAGAACGTGCCTCCTGTTGCTACTGCTGTTCCCAGCGTCGTTCCGCCTGCTTTTACCGTTACGGTCGAACCTGCTTCTGCAGTACCCGTGATGACGAGGTCATCGCTATCCACTGCGTTCACTGTCGGTGCTGCCGGCGGTGTTACGTCTGGCGGTGTCACCACTGTCGCTTCTGTTACCGTGATCAGCGTTGCCGGGCTCACATTGCTTGCCGCATCTGTTGCCGTTACTTCAAGCTGTGTAGTTGCTGGTAGAGCAGCTGTCAACGTAATCGAGTACGTGCCTCCTGTTGCTACTGCTGTTCCCAGCGTTGTGCCGCCTGCTTTTACCGTTACGGTGGCACCCGCTTCTGCAGTACCGGTGATGATGAGGTCATCGCTTTCCACTGCGTTCACTGTCGGTGCTGCCGGCGGTGTTACGTCAGGTGGTGTTACCACTGTTGCCTCTGTAACCGTGATGAGTGTTGCTGGGCTCACATTGCTTGCTGCATCCGTTGCCGTTACCTCAAGCTGTGTAGCTGCTGGTAGAGCAGCTGTCAACGTGATGGAGTACGTGCCTCCTGTTGCTACTGCTGTTCCCAGCGTCGTTCCGCCTGCTTTTACCGTTACGGTGGAACCTGCTTCTGCAGTACCGGTGATGACGAGGTCATCGCTATCTACTGCGTTCACTGTCGGTGCTGCTGGTGGTGTTACGTCAGGCGGTGTTACTTCGTCAAGCTGAATTACTGTTAGCGTGAATGTTTTAGTCTCGGTTACCGCATTCTTCGTAATCGTCGCAGTCAGCGATACTGTTGCATTGCCTGCTCCGAATGCTGGACGGGTAACTGCACCTGTCGTTACATCAACTGCTGAGCTATCGGACGACCATGTTACTGTCACTCCATTCAGCCCTGTTCCTGGAAGCGTTACTGCTTGCGTTACGCTTGTAGCGGAATCGCTGCCTACGTAACCAACTTCTAGCGTCGCCTTCGTTGCGCTTACTGCTTGCGCATCCGTTTGTGCAAGCTGCGTTACCGTCAACGTGAACGTCTTGGTCTCGCTTGCTGCATTCTTCGTGATCGTCGCGCTCAACGTTACCGTTGCATCACCTGCACCGTATGCTGGACGCGTTACTGCGCCTGTTGCTGCATCAATGGCTGAGCTATCGGACGACCATGTTACCGTTACTCCGTTCAGCCCTGTTTCTGGCAACGTTACGGCTTGCGTTACGCTTATAGCGGAATCGCTGCCTCCGTATCCAACTGCTAATGCAGACTTAGCCGCGCTTACTGCTTCTGCATCTGTCTGTGCTAATTTCGTTACGGTCAACGTGAATGTCTTGGTCTCGCTTGCTGCGTTCTTCGTAATCGTTGCAGTCAACGTTACCGTTGCATCTCCCGCTCCATATGCCGGACGAGTTACTGCACCTGTTGTTGCATTAACTGCTGTATCATCGGACGACCATGTTACTGTCACTCCGTTTTGTCCTGTTGCTGGCAGCGTCACCGATTTAGTTACGCTTGTAGCCGAATCACTGCCGCCGTAACCAACTTCTAGCGCCGCTTTCGTTGCGCTTACTGCTTGCGCATCCGTTTGTGCTAGCTCCGGCACGGTCAACGTGAATGTCTTGGTCTCGCTTGCTGCGTTCTTCGTAATCGTTGCAGTCAACGTTACCGTTGCATCTCCCGCTCCATATGCCGGACGAGTTACTGCACCTGTTGTTGCATTAACTGCTGTATCATCGGACGACCATGTTACTGTCACTCCGTTTTGTCCTGTTGCTGGCAGCGTCACCGATTTAGTTACGCTTGTAGCCGAATCACTGCCGCCGTAACCAACTTCTAGCGCCGCTTTCGTTGCGCTTACTGCTTGTGCGTCTGTTTGTGCTAGCTCCAACACAGTCAGCGTGAACGTCTTGGTCTCGATCGCTGCATTCTTCGTGATCGTCGCTGTCAACGTTACCGTTGTAGCACCTGCACCGTATGCTGGACGCGTTACTGCACCTGTTGTTGCATCAATGGCTGAGCTATCGGACGACCACGTTACCGTTACTCCGTTCAGCCCTGTTTCTGGCAATGTTACGGCTTGCGTTACGCTTGTAGCGGAATCGTTGCCGCCGTATCCAACTGCTAATGCAAACTTAGCCGCACTTACTGCTTCTGCATCTGTCTGTGCTAGCTTCGTTACGGTCAGCGTGAATGTCTTGATCTCGCTTGCTGCATTCTTCGTGATCGTCGCAGTCAACGTTACCGTTGCATCGCCTGCACCGTATGCTGGGCGAGTTACTGCACCTGTTGTTGCATTAACTGCTGCATTATCGGACGACCATGTTACTGTCACTCCGTTCAGCCCTGTTACTGGCAACGTTACTGCTTGCGTTACGCTTGTAGCGGAATCGTTAACACCGTAACCAACTTCTAGTGTTGACTTCGTTGCACTTACTGCCTGAGCATCCGTTTGTGCTAACTCCAACACAGTCAGCGTGAACGTCTTGATCTCGCTTGCTGCGTTCTTCGTGATCGTCGCTGTCAACGTTACCGTTGAATCGCCCTCTCCGTATGCCGGACGCGTTACTGCACCTGTTGTTGCATTAACTGCTGCATTATCGGATGACCATGTAACTGTCACTCCGTTCAGCCCTGTTGCTGGCAACGTTACTGCTTGCGTTACGCTTGTAGCGGAATCGTTGCCGCCGTAAGTGATTGCCAGTACGGATTTCGTTGCGCTTACTGCTTGCGCATCCGTTTGTGCAAGCTGCGGTACCGTCAACGTGAACGTCTTGGTCTCGCTTGCTGCATTCTTCGTGATCGTCGCAGTCAACGTTACGGTTGCCTCACCTGCACCGTATGCTGGACGCGTTACTGCACCTGTTGTTGCATCAATGGCTGAGCTATCGGACGACCATGTTACCGTTACTCCGTTCAGCCCTGTTTCTGGCAAGGTTACTGCTTGCGTGACGCTTGCAGCGGAATCGCTGCCGCCGTATCCAACTGCTAATGCAGACTTAGCCGCGTTTACTGCTTCTGCATCTGTCTGTGCTAGCTTCGTTACCGTCAGCGTAAATGTTTTGGTCTCGCTTGCTGCATTCTTCGTGATCGTCGCAGTCAACGTTACCTTTGTATCGCCTGCACCGTATGCTGGGCGAGTTACTGCACCTGTTGTTGCATCTATTGCAGTATCGTCGGATGACCATGTTACCGTCACTCCGTTCAGCCCTGTTCCTGGCAGCGTTACTGCTTGCGTTACGTTTGCTGCTGAATCGCCGCCTACATAACCAACTTCTAGTACCGCTTTCGTTGCGCTTACTGCTTGGGCATCCGTTTGCGCCAACTGCGGTACCGTCAGCGTGAATATTTTGGTCTCGCTTGCTGCGTTCTTCGTAATCGTTGCAGTCAACGTTACCGTTGCATCGCCTGCACCGTATGCTGGACGAGTTACTGCACCTGTTGTTGCATTTACTGCTACATCATCGGACGACCATGTTACTGTCACTCCGTTTTGTCCTGTTGCTGGCAGCGTCACCGCTTGCGTTACGCTTGTAGCGGAATCGCTGCCGCCGTAACCAATTGCTAGTGCCGCTTTCGTTGCGCTTACTGACTGCGCATCCGTCTGTGCCAGCTCCAATACAGTCAGCGTGAACGTTTTGCTCTCGCTTGCTGCATTCTTCGTGATCGTCGCTGTCAACGTTACTGTTGCATCGCCCGACCCATAAGCCGGACGCGTTACTGCACCTGTCGTTGCATCAATGGCTGAGCTATTGGACGACCATGTTACTGTCACTCCGTTCAGCCCTGTTCCTGGCAGTGTCACTGCTTGGGTTACGCTTATAGCGGAATCGCCACCACCGTAACCGACTACTAATGCCGACTTAGCCGCGCTTACTGCTTCTGCATCTGTCTGTGCCAGCTTCGTTACGGTCAGCGTGAATATCTTGGTCTCGCTTGCTGCATTCTTCGTGATCGTCGCGGTCAACGTTACCGTTGCATTGCCCGATGCAAATGCAGGGCGTGTTACCGCACCTGTCGTTGCATTAACTGCTGTATCGTCGGATGACCATGTAACTGTCACTCCGTTCAGCCCTGTTCCTGGGAGTGTCACTGCTTGCGTTACGCCTGTAGCGGAATCGCTACCGATGTAACCCACTTCTAGTGCAGCTTTAGTTGCACTTACCGCTTGCTCATCCGTTTGAGCCAGCTCCAACACGGTCAGCGTGAACGACTTGGTCTCGCTTGCTGCATTCTTCGTGATCGTCGCGGTCAACGTCACCGTCGCATTGCCAGATCCGTATGCCGGACGCGTAATCGCTCCAGTCGTTGCATTGACTGCTGCATCATCGGATGACCATGTTACTGTCGTTCCACTCAGCCCTGTTGCCGCCAATGTTACGGCTTGCGTAACACTTGCAGCTGTATCACTTCCGCCGTAAGTAATCGCCAAAGCCGCCTTTGCTTCGGTGACGGCTTCTACATCTGTCTGTGCTAGCTTCTGCACGGTCAATGTGAATGCTTTTGTCTGGCTTACTCCGCCTCTAGTGATCGTCGCAGTCAGCGTTACCGTTGCATCTCCCGCTCCATATATCGGACGCGTTACCGTACCTGTCGCTCCGATAACTGCTGCATTATTGGACGTCCATGTAACTGTCGTTCCAAGCAGCCCTGTCACTGGCAGCGTTACCGCTTGCGTTACGCTTGTAGCTGTATCACTTCCGCCATAAGTGACTTCTAGCGCCGTTTTTGCTGCAGTTACCGCTTGCGTATCCGTAGGCGCTTGCTCCAGTACGGTCAGCGTGAATGGTTTTGTCTGGCTTATACCGCTTTTGCTGATCGTCGCAGTTAACGTTATCGTTGCATTGCCCACTCCAAATGCCGGACGCGTTACCGCTCCATTCGGAGCAATTATCGCTGAATTACTGGACGACCATGAAACTGTCGTACCATTAATGCCTGTTGCCGGCAACGTTACCGCTTGAGTTACGCTTGTTGCGGAATCGCTGCCGCCATAACCAATTGCCAGTGCAGCATTTGCTTCGCTAACTGTATCCTTCGTCACGCTAACCGTCAGCGTTCCGGAAACATTGCCCACCGGATCCGTGACAACAATGGTAATACTGTTGGCTCCCTCCGCCAGTTTCGTGAGGTCGATCGGCAATGTCGCTTTACCGCCTGCAGCGACGACACTCGCTCCGGACTGGAGGACGTTCGTGCTCCCAACTTTCGCTGTTACTGTAGCTCCAGTTTCCGCGTTCACGATCATGTTGAAGTTAGCGGTCTGAGTGGTCCCCGCTTTATCTGCCGTTCCATCTTCTGTCGCAGTTATTGGTGGCGTCGTATCCTTCGTTACCGTAACCGTTAAATCTTCAGAAAAGTTGCCTGAAGTATCTTTTAAAGCAACAACAATCTGGTTGTCGCCTTCCGACAGACTATCGATCTCAATCGGAAGTGTCGCTTTCCCACCACTTATCGTAACATCAGTGCCCGTTTGCAATACGTTCAAGCCGTCAACTTTCGCTGTGGCCTTCGGCCCGTTTTGGGCATTTACGACGATATTAAAATCCGCTCTCTGTGTGGTTCCCGCTTTATTAGCCGTTCCATCCTCTGTCGGTGTCTTATAAATGGTCACTACGCCAGAGGCTGTCGATTGGGATCCATCCTTATAGGTCACGGTATCCCCGATCGCTTTGACTTTGACCGTATAATTGCCCGCTCCTGCAGCACGCATAGCTGCTAAAAGATTTGTACTTGTACTGCCAGCGGCTACCGAGACTGGGCTGCCCCAAATGGATCCGTTACGGTACAGTTGTACTTCGTAACTAACCGTTCCAGCCACACTACCCCACGATGCATTCCCATTCGGATTAAACTGCACACCCGTAACCTGCGCCAGCGAAGGCGACGTGTTAACCACGTTGACGGCTACTCTCTTCGATGCTCCGTTGCTTACGTGCAAGGCGATTGTCTGCCAACCTAGAGGCAGTTTAGCCAAAAATGACTTTTTAACCGTCACAGTAGTTCCTGATACGCTATAATCGGTTCCTTCTACCAGTGCGCTACTATAATTGCTGACACTGATATTTCTCAAGGTACCCGTAAACGTGATCGGAATGTCCGTTTGATTGGAACTCTTCTTATCAAAAGTAAAGACGATCGGAGCTGCTTGAACGCTTGACCAATTTCCGCCTGTATAATCGGACTGAAGAAGGACTCCCGAATCGCCCGCAGCATAAAATCCTGCACCATCGAAGGCAACGAACCTTAACGCGTTATAGTCGACGGAATCGCTCCTCTCCATCGTCCAGCTTGTACTGCCGTTTGCCAACCTATAAATGGACCCAATGTCATCGACTGCCACGAATGTGGCGTTTGCAAAAGCGACCGACGTGAAGCCGTACTCCGAAACAGCAGGAGAGTTTACGGACCAAGTGGTAACGTTGCTTGATGTTAGAACCGTACCCGGGGAGTCGCTCACCGCAACATATTTACCCAGCCCGGTGGTAATAGAAGTCAATGCAGGAACACGCTGTGGCAGCGTGACAGGTGTCCAATTCACAAAATCCGTAGAAGTTTTAATAAACCCATCGTTGCCATGTTTACCGACAGCTATGTATTCCGTACCGTTGTATAGAACACTGCTCACAACGCCGCCGTAAGCGTAATCCCAACTAGTCCCGTTGGTCGAAACGACGATGCCGTCGTTTCCAAGCTGCATGTAGACTCCGTTCGCGTAGAACCCATTTTGCGCGGTCATTGTAGTGGTTTGAACACCTTGCTTAGAGAAGTTCACGCCGTCCGCTTGGTTAGACGTAAACACTGCGCCATACGATGTCCCATCGTATCCGAACAAATAGTACTTGGTACCATCGTAGAGACCACCGAAAACTTGACCAGGTATGCTGGCGGATATCCAGGTATATCCGTCAGTAGATGTATAAGTCGAGCCCAGAGCATCATTTGCATAGAAACGGCCATTAAGACCAAGAACGGAATTGATAAAGAAAGAACCATTCAGCTTCTTCGGCGTCCAGCTGGTTCCATTCGTCGAAGTATGTACATAGCCGCCGGAATCGCCGATAACGATGATAGATCCGCTAGCTGCAATGGAGGTAAGATCTTTGCTCGTCCCTACAGAAGCCGAGGTCCACGAAACGCCATCGGACGACGTGAGCAGGATTCCTGCTTTGGTAACGGCAAAGAATTTATTGATTCCTGTAATGTATGTAACTCTAGCAATCGTGCTTGTGACGGTTGAGTCCCGCTGCGTCCATACTGCACCGTCCGGCGACGTCATGATCGTGCCGTCATATCCGACTGCGACGAACGCGTTATTACCAAAAGCGACACCCGTGTAAGTGATGTCGAGCCTCGTTTTGTCTGCGGCGATTTGCCAATCAAGCCCGTTCGCAGACGTTAAGATTTTGCCGTAATAGCCTACCGCTACATAAACTCCATTCCCGTACGCAGCTCCGGTTATGGGCTCGTTCGGAATGGCGCTGGTCAGCGCACCGGAGGACGAAGCGGCGGACACGAATGCTTTTTGCTGAAAAAACACGCCAAAAACTAGCATAAAACATATGAACATGATGACGGATTTTGATAATTTCCTACTCACTATGACACCCCTATTGACGATTTGTTTGAACCGATACCTAAACTATTGTAGCTCTTTGCATCTGGGTTTCTATCCTTACCCGTGTGACCTCCTATCACGACCTTCCATTTCGCCTTCTATTCAAACTTCCCTATGAACGTAGACTGAGAAACACGCTCGATTCACGCTAGTAATTTTGTATCCCTATTATATCGTATATCACTACCTTACTAGTCCTATTTTGTCGAAATAAATCTTTTATTTGTTGAATGATTTCTCAACTAAAATCGATCTCGCGAAGCGAAAAAGCAAAAAAGACACGGAAGATCAATTCCGTGTCTACATAGCCAGAAATACGAATATTATGAAGTCTGCGCCGCTGCCGATGTCGACAGGGAAATCACATGTTCTCGGTCTGAATCTTGTCCGCGGGCGTCTGGATTAGGGTCAAAAAACGGCATATATCGGTGCATGAGAGCGGCATGTTCCATCATGCCTTCATCGATCACATCCACTGTGGATATTCGGATTTGTTCCCCCTCAAGCTCCACGATCCGGAATTCAGGCTGATCCAGACAGGCAGATAGCTGCACGAACGTCCAATTATGCTGAGTAACGATCGAATTCACATGCGTGTGACCGTTGAAGTAGACGCCGGTCCCTTGTTTCCGATTCAGAATGCGCCACATGTCGATGCTGGGATGAATCGATTCTTTGTCCAGCTCCGATCTTGCTGTGGTCCCATAAACAGGGTGATGACCGAAGACAAGCAGCGGCTTCAATCCCGACTTCTCCACGCAGTCCTCCAGCCAGCGCAGCTGCTCATCATCCATCCAACCGCTCCAGTCAGTGATGTCCAGCTCTCTGGCCGTATCCAGAAACACCAGCATCGCCTCATCCGTTTCGATGGCGTGATAGCGCTGCTGCCCCGTGATAGCCAGCACCTCTTCGCGTGTCTGCAAGTAGAGATCATGGTTGCCCAGCACATGAATGAATCTCCGTTCCTCTCTCTGCAGCAGCTCATAAACCTCCTGCAGCTCTGAAGGCGATCCGATATTCGTCAGATCTCCAAGCGATATATGCCAACCCGCATTCGTATTCAGGAATCGCTCCAGCAGCGTGTGGTAGAAGGCAGTCCTTGCCGCAGACAGCCCCGGAATCATGGCTTCGATTTCGTGATAATGCAAGTCGCCGATCAGAATCAATTTCATTAGTTCTCTCCTCCTGGAAAAAAGCTAATTTTCAACTCCTACCCTTATGCTAATGATCAACTATTGATTATCCATTAAGTGGGTACGAACTTTTTGTAAAAGGGGAAACGAAAAAAGACACGGAAGCACAATCCCGTGTCTTTCTCAACTAAGCTTTACACGCGCACGCCATCCCCACGCACAATCTGCAGTACGCGATCCGGATAATTCGTCGTAATCCGGATATTCGGATACGCTTCGATAATCCCCGCCAGAACCTCCGAATCATCTACCGTCCAGACACCCAGATCCATTTCGAGCGCCGTCATCTCCTCTACCAGCTCAGGCGTAACGAATCCGTAATGCACCGACAAGCCCGTTGCGCCCGTATAACGAAGCTGCTCTGCAAGCAGCGTTGGCTTGCCCAGGAAGATCAAAGCCGTCGCGATCGAAGGGTCGATCTCATGCGCCAGCTTCATGGAATCATGATTGAAGGAGGAAAGCACAACTTCATCCTGAATGCCATGCCGCTGAATGAGCGAGATAACCCGCTCCTCGATGCCCTCATATTCATTGGCCAGCATCTTCAACTCTACATGCAGTTTGCAGCAGCCTTTGGCGAGCAGCAGGACTTCCTCGATCGTTGGGATCCGCTGTCCCGCAAAAGCAGGATCAAACTTACTTCCCGCATCCAGCTGCCGCAGTTCTTCCAGCGTGTAGGCTTTTACCGGACCTGTCCCGCTCGTAGTCCGGTCCAATGTATGATCGTGAATGACAACGGGGACGCCGTCCCTCGACAAATGCACGTCAAGCTCAATCATCGCAATATCCGGCTCGCTTAGTGCCAGCTCGAATGCCGCCATCGTATTTTCCGGTGCTACTCCTGAACATCCGCGGTGTGCCACAATTCTTACCATCATCTCTTCATCCTTCCCATCACGCTTCTATTATTTGACGCCGTTATACACGAAAGCCTTGATAATCTGCCGCTGCGATAAGAAGAACACGATGAGGATCGGCACGACAAGAATCACGTTACCGGCCATCAGGATATTCCATGTCGCAACGCCTTCCACTTCTCGGATCTTGGCGATACCGAGCGGCAGCGTTCTTGCTGTTTCGTTGGTGGTCATGACAAGCGGCCAGAAATAGTCGTTCCAATGCGCAATGAAGCTGAACAAGGCGAACGTCACCAGCACCGGCTTCACAAGCGGTACCATGATCTGCACGATGACCTTCCATTCCGCTGCCTGATCCAGTCGCGCAGCTTCGATCAACTCATCGTAGATTTGCATGAACGCCTGCCGTAGCAGGAAGATACCGAAGGCGCTGGACGCGAAAGGCAGGATCAGACCAAGATGCGTATTGAGCAGCTTGAATGCACTCAGCTCCAGGTATACGGGCAGGAAGATCAGCTGGGTCGGAATCATGAGCGTCACCATGACGATGCCGAACAGGAAGCCCGAACCGACGAACTTATATCTGGCAAAAGCATACGCGGCCGGAATAATCGTCAGCAGCTGCAGGACCAGAATGCCGACCGCAATGATGACGCTGTTCATGAAATAGTTGAGGAACGGCCCCGTGTTCCAGGCATCCGAGTAATTCTTCCAGACGGGATCGAGCGGAATCCACTGCGGCGGGAATACCATCGTCTCGGAAAGCGTCTTCAGCGATGTGGAGAGCATCCATATGAACGGCATGGCAAAAATCAGCACCAGCACCAGAAGGCCGATCGTATTCAATCCGCTTAGAATAGCAGATATCGCTCGTCTAATTGTCGCTTCGCGAGTACGTGTATGGCTCAACTGGCTGCTTGCAGCAGCAGTCCCCATAGATGGGCCGCTGATCGTATTGTCTACGGCTTTCAAGAGCTTCACCTCTTCTTAACGGTAATGAACGCGTTTCGACAGCAGTTTGAAATAGATGATCGTAAGGACTCCGATGATGACCAGCAAGATGACGCCGGCCGCAGAAGCATAACCGATCTTGAAGAACCGGAATCCGTTCTCATAGATGTAATAGACCAGCGTGTTGGTGGAGTTGATCGGCCCGCCTTGCGTCATAATGGCGATGGTCTCGAACACCTGGAACGAACCGATCATGTTAATGATCACCAGGAAGAAAATCGAAGGTGACAGCATAGGCAGAATCAGCTTCCTGAAGGTCGTCCACGGCTTGGAACGATCCAGCGAAGCCGCTTCATAGATATCCGGCGGGATGCTCTGCAGCCCCGCGATGAACACCAATGCGTTGTAGCCGAGCCCTTTCCATACGGCCACGATGACGAGCGAAACCAATGATGTGCTCGGATGGGACAACCACGCCAGCTTGCCGAAACCGACGAGCCCGATCACCCAGTTCAGCAGCCCGTATTCAGGGTCCATCAGCCAGCTCCACAGGAGCGAAATCGACACGAGCGAAATAATGTGCGGACTGAAGATCGCGCCTTGGACGAAGCCGTGAAAGAAGCTTTTGCGATTCAGCCATAGGGCGAGCAGCAGTGCAATACTAGTTGTTAATGTTACCGTTAGCAGGGTATAGATCGTTGTGTTCGTCAGCACCTGGCGGAAATCCGGTTCCGACAGCAGATCCTTGAAATTCTGAAGGCCCACGAAGGTCTTCGTCGGGCTGACAAAATTCCAATCGAACATGCTCAAGTAAATCATGTAGAAGATCGGATAAATGAAGAACAAGGAGAACACGATAATCGCCGGAGCGACCATACTGTAAGGACGCAGTCTTTCCCATACCGTCATGTCATCTTCCTCCAGCCGCCGCCAGACGTTTCGAGCTTACCCCCACGCCGCGCAGCCTTTCTCCGTTCAAGCCGAAATAGTAGAGCTGCTCATACGGAATCGTGACTTTTACGTGCGAGGCTGTTTCTAGCGGCGAAAGGAAGGTTTTGACGAAGAAGATGCCGCTGCGCGACTGGATCTGATAAATATTTTCCGCTCCCAGACTCTCCCGGGTCAGAATCTCGCCTTCAATGCCGTACCCTTCAACCGCATCAGCTGCGCCGATAAGCGCCTGCTCCGGACGGAATCCTACACGGCTCACAGTGGCAGAGGACTGAATCTCCAGCTCGTGGATATCGCGTACATCCATCATGTTCATAGCCGGTGTTCCGATGAACTCCGCGGTAAATTGGTTAGCCGGGTCGTGATAGAGCTTCATTGGCGTATCCGCCTGCTGAATGACGCCTTTGTTCATGACAACAATCTCATCACCCATCGACATCGCTTCTACCTGATCATGCGTAACGTAGACGAATGTCGTACCAAGGCGCTTGTGCAGCTGAATCAGCTCCGTTCTCATCTGGTTACGCAGCTTCGCATCCAGATTGGACAAGGGCTCATCGAGGATGAACACCTTCGGCTTCTTCACCATAGCTCGGGCGAGTGCCACACGTTGGCGTTGTCCGCCGGATAAGTTCTGAGGTTTCTTGTTCAGATGAGGGGTTAAGCCGACAATCTCGGAAATATCCATAATCAACTTCTCGCGCTCGCTCTTCGCAATCCCCATATTTTTAAGACCAAATTCAATATTGCCGCGGACGGTCATCGTCGGATACAGCGCGTAATTCTGAAAAACCATCGCTACATCCCGCAGCCCCGGCGGCGTATCGTTCACGCATTTATCGTCAATCCAGATCTCCCCGCTCGTCTGCTTCTCAAGCCCCGCCACCATGCGCAGCGTCGTGGATTTCCCACAGCCCGAAGGCCCGACAAGAACGGTGAACGATCCATCCTTGATGGTCAGGTTCAAATTCTCAATGACGGTTTCATCCTTGAATTTCTTGCCGATCTGTTTCAGCTCGATTCTCGCCATCCGCTATATGCCTCCTTGTGATGGATTCTTCAATCGTACGCATGAGCTGCTCCAGCTCTTCCAACTGGTAAAGCCGCAAATCCCAAACCTCGGGGTCGCTGCTCGGATAAGGAGAGATCAAACAAGTTCTGCCGCCCAGCTGCTTCACCGG
Organism: Paenibacillus rhizoryzae; assembly: GCF_059686995.1. Taxonomy (NCBI): domain Bacteria; kingdom Bacillati; phylum Bacillota; class Bacilli; order Caryophanales; family Paenibacillaceae; genus Paenibacillus; species Paenibacillus rhizoryzae. The sequence goes on from NZ_JCAALT010000005.1 coordinate 49,587, forward strand.
ATGCAGATCGTTCCACGGGTTATCCCCGATCGACAGAATTTCGTGCGCCTGATAGCCTTGTTTAAGTAGCGCTGTGACATAGAAATGAAGGCCGTTAGGCTTATTGGCATCGTATACGACATCTTCGAACATATACCGGATCCCCATGTAGCTCGTGAATGCGATGCCGGATTCGTGATGGGTGTTGGTCATGAGCACTTTCTTCTCCACAGCCGTGAGCTCTTCGATAGCTTGGAACAAGTCAGTGTGGCATACGAATTGATAAGGAGCTTCTTCGACCATCTCCTTGCGGACGCGGTCAAACGCGGCTTTCAAATTCTGCTCGGGAAGCTTATATCTGTGGTTAAGAGCCGTTGCAATTCCCCATGGGTCGCCAATCGGAATGAGATGCGGCACCTGAGCGGACACCGTTCCATAGCCATGAGCTTGCTCATCGACCACTTTCGTCCCCTGCCAAGTATTGCCCTGAACGAAAAACTCTCCTTCTCGAACCAACCACAAATCATCCAGCCTATGATAAAAATGTCCAAATTGGATCTCATGCTCGCCTGCCCGAATTGCTCTTCCTAAGCGAACAGCCGCCTCGGTTTCTCCTTCATGCGCCGTTCCCTCTAGCAGGTAACGGATATACCGATCCAGGTAGGTGTCTTCTTGGTAGAGCGTCCCATCCATATCGAAAATAACTACTTTAATCGCAGACAACCAGTTGTCGTTGTTGCTTTGCATTCATGCATCAAGCTCCCCTGCTCTTAGGATGAGGAGGAGAAGGCTTCCGCCGTAAGCGCAAGACTCCTCCTCTTGGGTTTTAACTAAATATGAAGGAAGTGAAGTGATGCTTAATTATTTGCCGAGCAGCTTATTGGCTTTCTCTGCCGCTTGATCAAGTGCTTCCTTAGGCGTTACCTTCGGATCAAGAATAGCTTTCTCGATGGCTTCTCTGATGATCTTCGCCACTTCCGGATACGCGTTCTCCATCGGGCGCGGTCTAGCGTATTGCAGTTGGTCTACAGCTACTTTGAATTGCGGGAACTCGATAAAATGCTGCTTCAGCTCATCGCTCTCTACGGCAGACATACGCGTCGGCAAGTAACCGACATGCTTGTGCTGGTAAATCGTGTTTTCCTTCGACGTCATCCATTTCAGAAATTCCCAAGCCGCTTGCTTCTCTTCATCGCTGCTCTTCGACGTAATAACCAGCTGACAGCCGCCAGTTGGAACGCCGTAGCTGACATTGGAAGGCATGAAAGCCGTATCCATCTCGAAGCCGCCTTGCTTAGCCAGTTCCAGACTTCCCGTTACGCCGGCCGTCGAAGCAAATTTAAATGCGGACAATTGGTTGGACCAGTCTTTGTCAGCCGTTGCTCCCGCTTCATCACCCATTGGAATTTTAATTAGCCCTTCACCGACCAGCTTCTTCCAGAACTCTACCGGTGCTACGCCTTCAGGCGAGTTGAATGCAGCTGTCTTGCCGTCTTCGCTTAGCATTTTGCCGCCGCTTTGAGCAACGAGGCCTTCATAGAACCAGATATCGGCAGGCACGGTCATGCCGAGCTTGCCTTTCTCCTTCAGCACTTTGGCGTATTGCTCCAGCTCATCCCATGTCTTCGGACCGGCCGGGTCGAGTCCGGCGTCCTTCAGCATCGTAACGTTCTTATATAGAATTGGCGTGCTGCGCATGAATGGAAGGCCGTACAGCTTGCCATCCACGTAGGCATTGCCCATCAGACCCGGGTTAAAATCATCCAGCTTCAGTTGATCCTTGTCCTTCTCTGCATAAGCCGTCAGATCTTCCAGCATGCCGGAGTGAGCGAATACACCCGTAGAGGAGATTTCCAGATCGGTTACCGCAGGCGCGTCTCCTGCTGCGAAGGCTGCTTGTACTTTAGCGTGAAGATCGTCGTAGGTACCTTGGTGTTCCGCTATGACTTCGTATTTGTCCTGCGACTCGTTGAAGGTTTGAACCATGTGCTGCTTCGCTTCTTCGATCTTGTCCCCGTACGCATACCAATATTTGATGACGATTTTGTCAGCTGCAGGTGCTTCTGCCGGCTCTGCTGCTCCTGCTGTGGTATTACTCGTGTTTGCGTTCGTTTTCGTGCTGTTGCCCGTGTTCGAGTTCGTTTCGCTCGCTCCGCATGCCGACAGCACACCTGTCGTCATCAGCATTGCAAGTGTCACAGTAGTAAGCTTCTTAACCATCGTCCAATCCTCCACCTTTTCTCTACCTGATTTGTACAATCGAGCGTGCAAAAAAGAAACCTTAATCCTGCCGAAGGCTATATGCCCTCAAGCGGATAAGGTTTCTCCATTACTCCAACCGATCGCTATTTACTTTTCACCTTGAATGTTACAGGAGTTTCGTTAACGCCAGGTTATCCCATTGCAAAGATTGTATGGATTTTTATTTATTGGATGATGAGAGTAGGCGCGATGGATTTCCATAACGCCGGCTTTGACGTCGAGATCGCTGCTGCTCCGTGTCTCAAACATTCCTCTGCCTGCTCCGGCTCGAACAGCAAGCCTCCGGTAATGATGGGCAGCGAAGTGAACGCCCTCACCTTGTCGAAAATATCAGGGATACGGGCAGGCATGACTTCGATGATGTCCGGCTCGCTCAGCAGGAGGCTCTTCGCGATGTTGTCCAAGCCCTCGCTATCGACGAGGAAGAAGCGCTGAATGGTAAGCAACCCCATCTTCTTCGCGGTTTTCACTACATTGGTCTTCGTCGAAATAATGCCCGTCGGCTTGATGACCTTCGTTAGGTAATCCAGACCGTAGTTGTCCGTGCTGAGACCGCCGATCTTCTCCAGATGCAGGAATACCGGGAGCTGGTGTTCCTTGAACACGTCCACATACCCTTTGATGACACCGATGTGACCGGTTAACAGGAAGACCCCGCTCAGTTGATGGCGTAGGGACAAGGTGGTCTCGATATGTCTGGGGTCCTTAATGGAAGCGATCATTCTGTGCGTGGCGAGTCGGTCCAGAAAAGAGGCATGGTTCAAGGCCGCGTTCTTCGTTCTTGATGTCTCCATTATTGGGGCTGCTCCGATGTTACTGTTACTGGCGACAAGGGGATGTTGTACTCACGGTCTGCGTCTAGTCCGCGAGCGTTCGGATTGTGGCCGAAATGTGAGATGTGTTTGTGAAGTGTCGCTGCATGATCCTCCAGATACATGACGTCTATCGTCGAGATCCGAATTTGCTCATCCTCCAGCTCCACGACCCGGAAGCCCGGTTGATCTAGGGCTGCTGCCAACTGCACAAACGTCCAATTGTTCTGAGCTACGATGGAATTCACATGTGTGTGACCATTGAAATAGACGCCTGTCCCCTGTTTCCGATTCAGAATACGCCACATGTCGATGCTGGGATGAATGGAGCCTTTGTCTAGCTCCGATCTAGTTGTCGTCTGATAAACGGGGTGATGACCGAATACAAGCAGCGGCTTCGTGCCGGATTTCTCCACACAGTACTCCAACCACTGCAGTTGCTCTTCATCCATCCAGCCGCTCCAGTCGGCGGTGTTCATCTCCCTGGCCGTGTCCAGAAACACCAGCGTTGCTACATCTGTATCGATGGCGTGATAACGCTCCTGCCCCGTTATCTGCAGCACTTGCTCACGTGTCTGCGAGTACAGATCATGGTTGCCCAGCACATGGATGAAATTCCGCTTCTCATGCCACAGCAGATCATACACTTCCAGCAGCTCCACAGCCGAGCCGAAATTCGTCAGGTCTCCAAGCGATATATGTAAGTCGGCATCTGTATGCACAAATTGCTCCAGCAGCGTCTGATAGAAAGCCGTCCTAGCCTCCGGCAGCCCCAGAATCGTGGTATCGATTTCGTGGTAATGCAAGTCGCCCATCAGCAGTAGTTTCATTCGTTCTCTCCTCCTGAAAAATCCAATTTTTAACTCTATCCCTCATGGTAGAGAGGGAGTGTTGATTGTCCGTTAAGTGGGGGAGGTGTTTTTGTAAAGATTATTGGGTTCTAAGCGAGGCGGTGAAGATCCAGGCTTAAGGATAAGATTGATGATCCGTGTCGCGCCGTCTGTACATACTCATCAACTTGTCGACGGGAAGCTTTTCGGGAAGCGGTGTAGCTCTATCCTGATACCAGTAGGCGGTCGAAGAGTACCAATAGGGCTTCAGGTGCTTCGCCTCCCATGGGTTGACGAACGAGATGCTGAGATTTTTGTCGAACGCAATGGCGTCATGTTCGTGAAACCGATACATGCTGATCATCGAACGCAGCGTGTCTTTCAGCGGCACGCCATGCAGCTCTCCGTTGAATTCACCATCCCTGAAGTACCAGCCGCCATTGAAATAATCTTCCAGTCCGGTGCCAACGATCGTCGGGTTCTCGCGGTCTTCCGTGTCGATGAACATATATTCCGGCGCTTCCAAGTAAGACAAGTAGTTGAGATCCTCTCCCTGCATGGACAGGCAGCATCCGATGTAATGGCCGCGCCCTTGAATGTCTACCAGAGGAAGCGGGTCCTTACCCCCAAGACGAGCCGTCCGGAAGAGGCAATGAAACCGCCCGGAGTCCTTCGGTAGTTCGTCGTATTCCTCGTAGTTGGCGTTAAAGAAAACATCAAGCGGGATGCTCTCATGCAAGTTCTCAAGCTCAATGCGCACTTGATTATATGGCATCAGGAAGTAGGAATAGAATCCTCCGCTCGACATTCCGATATACCGTGAGACGAAGTGTCGGAATTCGCAATGGCCGATGCCAAAGAAATCGCCGATCGGACATTCAACGGACGGTTCAGACTCCCCGTCCCAATAGATACGGATGATGAGCTTCTTCAACGTAGATGTATCATTCTCGGCTTGCGTGTCCCAATGTCGCCAGAACCATCCGGGAAAGGTTAACCACATCCGGCTGATTATGCCTGGTTTGTCACTCTTTACAATCGTGCGTGGAGGCTCGCCGGGCATGATTCTCACCGTCTTGCTCTTGGTGGCGGGATCGAAGGTCGTGAATTGTCGGGTTGTCGCTTTCCTAATCTCGTATAAGGCGGGGAACATATTCATCTCTCCTTTGTTCTTAGCAATTTTGGCAACGCTTCCATGTTTCGCCGTTTAGTCGTTGTTGCTATTCAATATCTCCGCCTCGGTACGCTTTCTCATGATACTTGGTGATGAATTTGAACAGCGATTGGCCGTCATCCTCCGGCTTAAACGCAGGCTCCAGCGGCAAATACATTGCTTGATAAGTCTCAGGCACCCAGATGTATGGATGCACATAACTCGTGAGCTGAAAGCCTGTCCGCAGCCAAAATCTGATGCGCTCCGCATTCTCCTCCGTTTGCTCCGCTTCGACCTCGATAACGACCGCGCGACATGATTCCGACGACCTCGCCCACTCGCTGATCGCTTCCACACAATATCGGCCTAATCCGCTGCCCCTTCGGCTTGCCCGCACAGCGAGATAATCGATTACGAGTACATACGCTCCACGATCAGTCGCTGTCAGCGCCATAGCGACGACTTCCCCCGCTTCCATCCATGTATGCAGCTCGCTCAGATTGCGCTGAAACATGCGGCGGATTACGCCTTCGCTCTTCCCTCTATGTTCGGGGAAGGCTTCCCGGTACACCGGCTCTACCTTACGCCACAAGCTGTCGTTCCACTCTGAAGTAACTTGATAGTTCATTATCGTGACCTCACAGATGCTCTCATAACTTCTAAACGAATTGATCGAGCTGATTGATGTTCGCAATTTTTCTCATGTATTCCTAAATACACTTCGGGATGAATCATGATGTTTGTTCCTTTACCTTGGTGAAATGACGACATGCACAGCCTTCCCTTAATTCTATATCAGTCGGGAGAGCTGTTCAATTTAACCTGTTGAAATGGTCAGGGACTTTTGGAGATAACCATTCTTCAGCAGTTAATTCTCATTCATACCATAAGGAATACTCATTAGCTTCTTCTTGTACAAACTCTCAACAATAATCACTTCTTCAGCTGTTATGTTCTTAGGTAAAATTTGCAATACACTAAACTGAAAAAACTCATATTGAGTTGGATTAGTACCTAAAACTTTTATTATTCCCTTATTTCCGCCATGCTTAGAATCAACATAAGATCTCCATCTCTCTAGTAACCCACCAGAACCATAAGCAGACCCGACATACTGTTGACCATTCATTTGATCGGTAATCAGGTAGATTGCGTAAACTGAAGACAATGCAGCATGCCAATTCTCGTATAATGTTGGATCACTTATTATTTCTTTTAGCTCTCCATACATTAACACGATGTTTTCAAATCCATGGAAGGCCAACCTAGGGCTTTCTTGAATTGCGATCACTGCTTTCTCATTCGTTGCCCATTGTTGCCAAGAGATAGCAGCTTTCCCCTAATCAATTACTAGTCTGCCGTTCAAATCACTTAACAGTTCAACCTTTTGCAAATCATATTGATAGAGATGACCACTGCTAAAAAATTCAGCCACCGGAAACCCATTAGGCATCATTTCTGGATTGACTGCTCTACCTACCCCGACACTGTAGCAACCCATGAACTTTGCACTAGTCCCAGGTTCACTTACAAACGACAGTATATATTCAACCCCCTTGAAGAAATTCTCCCTTTGGATCTTTTGATATTCATCCATAAAACCATTTTGGTAGCACTTCTTAAACTCCTTATCTTTTAAAGAATGCCTTATGAGCTTTACTTTCTTTAGATCAAGTCCATTTCTTTTTAGGATGTCGGATAAATAAAGTGATGGCATTTGCTCGCTCCAATCTAGTCTATAAAACGTCTATAGGAAACACTGTGTTATTCCTCGGCCTTATTAATTCGAACAACCCTACTAGCCAAATCCACCTGACTATGATCAAGTTCAACCCTCACCCGTCCTTGGCGTCGTTTTTCACGCCACTGCCGGATGTCCTCCTCCGTGTTAAGTTTCAGCTCAGCAATCTCTAATGCACGGTCGAATATGTATTTTGAAGTATATAATAATGTGTAAATGCCTTGTCCCCCTGGGGTGACCGGATTTCCCCGCTTAATCCACTCTTCTACAGTAAATTTCACGTAGAGCTTCTCCTCTGTCCCCAGTCTTGCCGGAAACTCGGTAATCTCACGACGCTTCAAGACTCTCCAGTCCTTGACTCTCCCGGACCAATGAATGCCAGACTCTCTCCCACGAGATTCAAACATCTTAACTGATTGATATAGAGCTACATATTCCAATTGAGTGAGCATCGTATGATCGGTGATATTTTCGAGTGGTACATAATAGAATCCGTGCTTAAGCACATCGTCTAGTTGCTCGACGCCTCGAAGGGATCCCACGAGCACATTACGTCCACCGAGCTTGTTTTTATAATAATCCTTGGTTCCCTTTGGACGTGTAGATCGCTCATACGCCTTCTCCGGACTATCCATAATAATTTCGTCCAGAAAAGCTTCCATAAGCTTCGTCGCATTTGGCAAGAACGGGAATGCTCCAACATTTACGAGCTGAATACTCTTATAGAATCGATGTTCTTTAAACTGCTCCTCATCCTGAAAAGGAAAGAGCACATAAGCTCCAAACATGCTGCGCTCGAGTTCATTTTCCTGAACATCTTCATAAACAATCGCATCTCTATATCGATGCATCGTATTAATATCTGATTCCACTGGTCCTGGTGTCTTGTAATCTCTCTTATAGGGAGTGCCTTCGTACGCAGGATCTAGCCGGTATTTTGCATCAAAAATATACTTGTACACGGTCTTAGAATCATTCTTCTTCAGAGTCAGTACATTATCGGGTCGCTGAGAAACGGTCGGCGTTTGCTCCCCTTGTGGTAGGGTATTGTAATACAACGTGAACACTTCGCTGTTCTTCGGATTACGGTAGACCATCTTCGCCTTCTGCGTTTTATCAAGCGTAACGAATACGCCAGCCCGATTGACCTTAATAATATCTTGCTTTAGCAGCTCATATTTCCTGCTCAGCAGGTCATGGATTTTCAAAAAACACCAGTATTCATAAAGCTGTGCTAGGTCCTTCATCGACAGATGGAACAAGTCACTCTGAATGGATAAGCCTTTCATTAACATGAGATAATTCCGATAAACCTCGCGATACCCTGGGGCCATTTGAAGTACAAGCGAAATTGAGAGTTGCCGCATATCGTTCACCTGTAAAAAATCCAGCCCAAGCAATCTTTGCATGTGCGATTGCATATCAGTAAGCTGCCGTGATAGTAGTGAATCTTTGAGTTTTCCTTGTTCAGATAAGCGTAATTTCAAATCCTTTAATTTCTGAGCAATGCGCAGAAGTACCCATCTTACGAATCGATTCTCATTCGTGTCGTAATCCACATACCGCTTTGTCTCTATGGCATGGGTGGGATAATAGCGTTGCCCATTGATGGATACGATCCCGAGCTTATTGTCCTGTTTTAACAAATGAGGATGCTTGGCGAGAAATGCTATGTTCTTCTTACCTGGCTTCCTCACTCGGCCGGACTCCACGATTCGATTCTCCGTTTGATGCTTGGTATGCGGTGCACTTTGGATTCTCTCTACGGCTTGAACCAACTGTCCAAATACATGCTTCAGAATAGAGAAAAACTCCGTCAAACTCTGATTTCTAGTTTCCTTTAGGCCGGTTAAATGATAAGTTTTGCGCAAGAAATCGAACGAAAGATTATAAATCTGTTGATTCACATCGTTCAAAATCATCTGGTAGTCGCGTTTGTAATCCATTTTCACAGGAAAAATCTCCAGCTGCAGCCCTAGTATTACTTGTCCATAAAATCGAAGCTCCAGATCGGTTAAGCCTACTTCGTTCTGAAAGTTTAATACACCTGAGAGGATCTGACCTCTACCCAGCGATTTAACTGCTTGTCGAATATTCATATTCTCATGGTAGAAGCTTAGGGGCACATCCCCTTTCTTCTCAATGACAAGCTCATAGGGCTGCGTTTCGAAGAAGAGTGGATACGATGCTCCACCGGGCTGCCATTCCGATAGCTCCCGCTTCTCAGGATTGAATAGGAGTAGCTTCTTTATCTCCAAAGATGAAGATGGTGAAGATATATGGAAATGTGCCGGAATCAGTTCATTGTCATCCGTTCTATGAAGCTGAAGCGAATCCACCGTGGGATGAAATGGCTTACCGTGCAGATACAGAATAAATAGATTCGTCTCAATGCGAAGTAGTTCAGTACTTAGATTAAGAGAGCCAATAAGAGGTGAATCCATCTTCCTCTAACCTCCGCAGCATGAATGCCAATTTACGAGCACTAAGCGGATACTTCGCCTCAGCTTCTTGTTCCTTCGCCTTCTTACCGGAATATAGCTCCGATGCATCATCCATTAAATCTTGGATAGGTAATGACTTTCCGAGTGCTTCTTGTAGGAGCTGGAGCAACACTCGTTTTACCGACGAGCTACTTCCTTGTACACGAGGTAAAAGCTTTTGTAGCAGCTGCAGATCGAATGCTTTATCCTCGCTCATTAACTCAAACTGCTTATTGTAGATCATATAGAAACAGACGGCATCTCTAATGCGGAAGCCAACATGAGAATGCACTTGTTCTAGGATCTCATTAATCTTGACTAACTTCGTCGTGACGTTCTTCACAAGATCTTCGTTGAGATCATAGGCATCAATTAGTTGTAGATATTCGCTTCGTAAGAACGAATTGAACACTCGATCAGGTGTAATTTGATTGCTGAAACCAGTAGGAAACTGCTCCAGATTAATATAGTTGAACTCAATCGTGTTGGCGCGATCTAGCACCTTTTTGCTAAAAGGATGTGTTGTCTCATCCATGTTCACTGTTCCGATGATATACACGTTATCTGGGAGTGCAAGACCGCCGTAGATAGGTTGATCCTCAGTAATTAAACTGTCCTTCTGAATAAGCGGCACCGTGACAATTCGATCGTTCCGCCACTCTTGTGTCTCAATAACACTGAGCAAATCGCTAAAATAGTGCTCAACGCGCGCCAAGTTCATTTCATCCAAGCAAACAAAATAAGGTTTGTTCCGATTGCTATCTTTAGATGCTTCAACCAATACTTCAGCCAGTAAGCCTGGTCGAAAAGTACCGGTTAAATCCTTATAACCAAGCAGATCGGAAGGATCACTCCAATCTGGGCGGACCGGGATAAGGTTGAATTGCTTGTTCGCACTTGTTGCACCTAGCGCCTCTGCAAATAACTTCACCAACTTGGTCTTCCCCGTTCCGGAAACACCAGCTAGAATGACGAAAGGTTTAGTCTTAAGTGACAAGTAAAAGTTCTCAATTAGGTCCTCAGGGAAGTGGAAACCCTTACTCTCAATATAGGTACTTATGTAATTAACACGCTCCATTACTGTTAACGTATCTATTGGTTCCACCTCCACCTCAGCTATGAAACGATACTCATCTTTAGACTTGTGAACGTATCCAAGCTCCTCTAACCAATTCAACATAAACCGAGAACGATTCACCTGAGTCACTGCGCCCCACTCGTTCTCCATGTTCATGGTGGAGATGAATATGGATCTGAACTGTTCTAACGTAAATGTGCCGAGTTCCTCAGCAGTTGTGATTCCAAGATTGATACACTTGGTTAGTCGGCTTGCCTGCTGCTCGTTCTCCGAGTTTGACAGGCTTGCTCTAACTAGCTGTACTTGAACTGGACTTAACGACCAAATTGTTTGATCAAAAGCTTGATAATACTCTAAGCCTCGAGCCGTGAGAGAGTACTGTCCGTCTTCGATTGCTACCAATCCAAGCTCATGGAAGGCACGTCCGATATGCTGCACTCTTTCCTTCGGATTCTTAACATCATCTCCCGATTTCAGTACCGTTGCTTGATTCGCAACTAGCTCATCTAGCGGAACATATCGAGTGTTGTTCTGCCCTAAATAATAAATAATACCTTGACCTAAATAGAGATGAGCAATCGTAAAGGTGAAGACTGGGTGCTCAACGGGGGGCTGTTCCTGAAGAACTTTATCTGCATATAGCTTGTAATTATTGACGACATTTTCTAGGTCGGCTAGTAGCTGTGAATCTTCTGGAACTTGATTACGATCATAGCGGATCGATGCGATGATTGCTGCTTGATAGTCATCTCCCGCACCGGGTACAATTTCATCTTTTTGCATATTTTCAAGGGGTAAGTAGCTTCTTATCTCATCGGATTTTTGCTTGAAATATTGATTAGCTCCCTTTTTCTTATAAAGCCTCTGCGGCTCAGTTACCCCATGTGCCAGCGTAAGATACACAGCACTCATATCTTCAGCAAATAAATAAACGATATATTCACCACTCTGAATAGATATATTTAGACGCTTGTCTAGAATTCCAATCCAAGGAATACCTACCCAATTTCCTTGACCGATAGAACCTTGTACTTTGTAATCCGGGCCAATAAAATCCTGCGAAAGTAAATATTCAGGAATCGACTTCCTCATCAGTGCACCTACAGGATGACTGCCGAACCCTTGCGTCTTGTACTCTAGATAATGGTTTAAGATCTGATCAAAAGAATCCTTCAGCGAAAACGTCGACGCAGCTTTTAACTCGCTGTTATATGCTGCTAACTCAGACTGTGCATATTCCCTCAACTCCGAAAGCATTTGCTCGTTCAACTGTGACCAAATATGCGACTTAAAGCTAATTGTCTCAGAATTCACTTCTAAGACAGACTTAAGTGCATCGATTGGGGTCTGTAACAGAGATTTTGTCTGAGACAAAGTGAAGGAATTCCAACTCTCATTTACTTTCTGAGGTGGGGAGTCAACAACTTGTCCTGAATTTATAGCAGAACGATAATACGACAAAAACCGCTCAGCAATTATGTTGAGCGGTAGAAACTGAAGTTTGGTTTGATGGTACTCATCCAGAATAGACAAGATGAAAACCATTTTATAAGATTTTTGCTTTACTCGAAATATAGTAGCCAGTTCTACTGGAAGTGTAAGTGTCATATCGTTTCGCTCCAAACTTAAATTGACTAGAGTTCAGATTAAGATTCGATATGATAGTGCTAAAGTCCTTTTGGAATGGTTAGATATTCACAATATACCATCTAGAAAAGAATAGAAGTTACCTTGATACAACCTCAATCTATATCAGAGAATAGGCTCATTTCAACTAATCACACATCAAATATAAAGGTTTAAAAACTCATTGAGCCATCACATCATAAATATGTTAATTTTCTGCAAATCACAAGAGCTTCTTCCGTTAGGGGAACTCTCAAAATTTCTAGGCGCTCGTGGTTGATTTCCGTTCTATACTGGTCGTTTCTGGGCATACTCTGTAACAATACTAGGTTTCTAGGGACCAGAAGGAGAAAACAAATGGATGATTTCAACTGTATTCTTCGCTTACGTTACCCATCGCCAGATGCAGACCTGAGGGCCAGAAAAGAGGACATTGAGACAGTTGTGGAACAGTCTAACAGATACTACGATCAAACATGCAGACTGAAAATTAATATTATAAGAATCAGCAAACATGAGATCCATCTACTTGCCAGCAAAAAACATGGGGGCACTCCCTCGGGGAAAGACTTCTTGCTGATCAGTAAACGCCTGTACCACAAATTTGGTTGGAAAGATATTTCGACTAAAGAAAGTAAGTTGTTCATCGTGGAAGTCCTAGATACAACTTGTGACATCGAAGAAGTACAATCTACCCCCTCCCCAAAACAAGCAGCAACAACCGAAGAGACTCGATCCCAACTGATTGAACTTAGAAACCGGATCGATAAGCTTATCGCAGCTCTTTAGTGTAGATTTATCCAAAATGAGAACACGACGCTATTTGGCTACCAAGGTAGTCATTTGGATGTAAGTTTGGCGATCGGCTGGTTTTAGTCTGCTCGAGCACTTATACGCCGAGCTAAAGAGCTTGCCAGTGAAATTAGCAAATAACTCATCGCTGGATCGACGCAACGGATATGGCTTCTGACATATCCGTATTTTTTTGCTACCACGTAAATGAAACAATTATAGCTTCATACTTTAACACAATATTATATAGGCATATTTAGGACTGTATGAGGAAGTAGGCTATGATAATCTGGTAATACCATGTAATTTCCGGAGGAAACCATTGTTCGTCGTCCTAGGGACCTCCTTTGCCGGTCATGAGATAGATACGATCATTGAAGCCGAAACCCCGTTAGAGATTCTAAGATGAATTCTACAAAAATATAACAGCAGGCTCAAAAAACCATATGCAATCTACATTCCGTCTCAGGTAAGCGAAGTACAGCTGAATGCAGCTGTTCGGGAGCAAAAGTTTGACTGCAGTTGGTGGCTGGAAGACACTAAGATCATCCAAATCGGGGAAGCGACTCGTTCCAACGCGTTTGTTGGGGATCCAGACATGCAGGCGTTTAAGCGATACTGCAAAACGCTGACAGATGGTATCCTTGAACGCTATTGGTCGGATATGACCGGTTTCCCGAAGTCGGATAAGGAGTTCAAGCTACTCAACCAGATCGTTATGGAATTCCTCCCCAAATTCAACCCAGAGCTTAGCCAGACACTTCGGGCCTTTATTTGGAGACGTGTTCGAGATCGGGTCGTGCGTGAATGGAAACGTGAAAAGCACAAAAACGCAGACAGTGAGACGGCTGAGCCGAAGGTAGATCTACTTAGATGAATTCGCCAGGACGCTCATGCCTAGAGTGAACGAGGACGATGAATTAACAGAGAGAGAAACTGATAAAGTATGGGCTTTTCTTCGCGCCACATCTTTCGGAGATGAAGCCGAATATGCGCTGAAAACTAACAAAGGGATGTAGCAATGTTCACCTTATTCACTAGCTTCCCATCCAAAGTATCTCCGCTAAATAAAAGAAGACCCTTCAATCTTGAAAGGCTTCACTCAATTTCATTCAAATAATGTCAAAATGTATATTTACTTTCTCTCATAAACTAGGTTACTAAGAATACTCAAATTCTCGTTGATAAATGATTCCGCTACATCTTCATTTTCATTGGCAGCTATCACAACTGCTTTTTTTGCAACTTCATACAATTTCTTTGACCGATGTCTAAGCATATGTGATTTATAAACAAGTTGACTAATTTGGGTTTGCTCGTAATCTCCCACAATAGGAATCGGTAATTCACTAATGTATTTTTCATAAATAGAAATGATACCGCTTGTACCAACTATATTTTTATAAATTAAGTTCTGTCCGATAGATGAGTTTATAAAAACACATAATACCTCTGGTAAAACACGTGATGAGTCGAGGGGTCTCATTATCTTTAAAGTTGAATCTGTAGTGAATGACTTAATTTCAGTTTCAAAATCATAAAAAATACTGGCTTTTCCAAGAGAGCCGACTCCCATAGAAGCAAAAATAATATCTTTATCACGAACTAATGGAAGATTATTCCCAATAACCATTGCATTTGATGTATTACTTTCCGTATTATAATTTAGAATGTTTTTTCTAACTTGTTTTGTTTTAAATACAGGTATTTCACCGTTTTCTACATAAGGGAAGTTAACAGTTTTAAGAACTTCAAAGTTTGAAATTAATGATTCATATCCAGACGCTTTAACTCTTGCCACTAACATTTCATACTTCGGTTGGTAAAACTCAGCATCAATACGTTCGGAATTCTCTACTTCCTCAAAACTTTTAATATAATAACGATTATTTTTGGGTTTCCATGAATCTAATTTTGTAGATGACAAAAAAATTTGCTCTGCTTCATTATATTTTGAGAAAGAAACTTCCTTTAGTTGTTCAAGTTCATTGTAGATTTTCTCAAATAATCCTTGGAAGTTTTCATTAGCAACTGGTATCAAAGTTTTTTCAATGGCTTCTAAGGTTAAATGTGGCTGCCCTGTTTGGCTGGCTGTTCTTAGCATCATGCTTTTTCCCAGGTCAGAAAATAAATACATCCACAAGTAAAATTTATTAACTCCCCTTAATTTATTCGTACGAAGTATTATTGTATCTCTACAAGTAGCATATCGTGAGAATAAATCAGGAACAAATCCAACCTTACCTAAAGTATTCCCACCTTTGGCAATTATCAAATCACCTGGATAAGCTATGGAAATTGTTTTTTGATTTTGCTCTAATACAAATTCGGGTAAGAAAGCTGTCTCTTCAGTTATCTCAATTAATCCATTCTGAATTTCATTTACTCTTATAAAGGGAACTCCAACACCATCAAATGAATAATATTGTGTGATTGCTGGATAGAATGCACTACAGTCCAGTTTTCCATTTAGTTGCTTAATAGTTTTAGATCCAATTTTTTCTAAAAATTTTTCAAGTTTCAAAAAATGTGGACGGTAATACTCAGCATCTAAACGTTGACTGGTTGTATCTAGTTTACTTTTCGATACGACAGATATTTCCATAATTACTCTTCTCCCCAGAAAGAAAAACCTTCTCTAGTAGCCCATTCAATAAAACCCTCAGCTATTCCGTCTTCTAGTTGCATATCATGATTGTGCAAATCATGATTCACTATTAAATGTCCATTGTTATCAATCTTTGGTTTTCCATCTTCGTTTAAGACAAATAAATATTCACCGGAGTTATCTTTTCCAGCTTTATCTGATACGGCAAAAAAAATAGGGTAATCTTCAACTTTTGGACAAAGCGGTCCTGCATTAGGGTCATCGTTCCATTTCTGAAGTAATAACACACTTGTCTTGGTTCCTGTATGCGGTTTAAACGTATTAACATGCAATCCTACTACACCAAGAATTCTCGCTTTATCTGAAATGAAATCGCGACCACTTTTGTCAGTGATATTATTGAATCTACCTTGCGGTAAAACTATTGCCATTCTACCACCTGGTTTAAGGAAGTCTAAATTCCTTTCAATAAATAAAATATCACGACCTACTTTATTATGAGGCTTTTGTGATTCTTTATATCCCAACTCGTATTTATGAATAATTCTAGATTCCTTTATGTCACCTGCAAATGGAGGATTTGCCATTAAAACATCAAAAAGAAATTCTTTGTTAGAATCTCTGTTCTTTTTAAGTTTTTCTAAACGACTATAACCTTTGCCATAGGTCGTAAGCCATGATTGTGTTGAAATGGTTTCATTCCATCTTTCATAATCCAAGGTATTCAAGTGTAATACATTCGTCTCTCCATCACCAGCAATAAGGTTTAAGGTTCTTGCAACACGAACTGCTTTCTCATCAAAGTCAATTCCAAATATCTTCATAACATCTTCTTTTTCTTCTTGTGATATTTCAACATTGGAAAAGAGGTGACCAGTAATATAGAAAATTGTGTGAACTGTAAATCCACAGGAGCCTGCCGCTGTGTCTATCATGTATTCTCCCCGTTTTGGGTTAAGCATTTTTACACACATATCAATTACATGACGTGGTGTGAAGTATTGTCCTTTCTCACCTTTAGAAGATTTATTTACAAGATATTCAAACGCTTCATCAATGACTTGCAAATTTGAGTTGAACAGCTTAACATCTTGTATCCCTGAAACACAAACAGACAAATGGGAAGGAGTAAGGTCAATCTTACTATCGCTTGAGAATACTCCTTCCCATGTTGCTTTAGCTTCATCAAAAATCTTTTGAATCTTGTTTTTGAGTTCTCCTTCTGCTTGTCCTGTATTCCTAAATTCCAAAATCCTGAAATCTGAATCATCAATATCTGAAACAATTTCTTGCAATTTTTCGAACTCTATTGAACCAGCAGGCACTTCTCTTTTAACCACCCTATTTATATAGGACTTATCTTCTTTACTTTTCATTTCATCATAGAGCTTTGTAAATATTAATTTAAATACTTCCTCAAAGACATCGACACCTGCGTTGGCAAGGACTTCATCTTCTAATTCCTTAATAATTGATTTTAAAGATTTTCCTTCATTTGGAATTTTATCCTTTATAATCAAGTCCTTCAAAGTGAATCTTTCTTTTAATATATCTGCGAGTGTTTGGGTTACACTTGGAATATCGGTAATATCTTCAAAATAGTTGGGGTCTTTACGGTTGTAATGCGAGATTTGTCCACCATTTGTCCATACACCTATTGGAGCTCCTGTAGCATTACAATAGGAACGTAGTTGTTCTTTTCCTTCAGATAGCTTGGGCTTTTTAACTTCAATTATTATGTACTCGACAGTCGGTCTATCCTTATCGAATATAACAATATCAGCGGATTTCACTTGACGTCCAAAATGTATTCCATGCTCTAATTTTATTCTACTTTTGGGATACTTGTATTCATTTAATAATTTTGAAATATAAAGTTGTCTAACTACTTCTTCTGG
Organism: Paenibacillus rhizoryzae; assembly: GCF_059686995.1. Classification (NCBI taxonomy): domain Bacteria; kingdom Bacillati; phylum Bacillota; class Bacilli; order Caryophanales; family Paenibacillaceae; genus Paenibacillus; species Paenibacillus rhizoryzae. The sequence goes on from NZ_JCAALT010000005.1 coordinate 66,849, forward strand.
TTTTAACAAGATATCTTTCTCTCTTATCAGACAGGAAACATAAGGTTTTTGCTGCCCACGGTCTTCCTTAAAGAATATTCTTCTTTCAAAAAGCTCGATTTCCTTTTGCTTAAAAATTGCGAGGTCATAGTTAGTGTCTTTCAATATGTTAATTAATACATTTTCCATTAATAAAACAAACCCCCACACAAAGTAATTAATTATCGTTTATTAACATTCTACAGGAATAGTTAATGTTTGTCCTTGTTGATTTATGGGACTGAAGTGCTAAAAGAGGTAAAGCTAACTCGACATAGAGCCTCTGTGAGCATGATTTTTTGCTAATAGCGGCGAATCACATAGGATTCGCTAGGTTAGGCAGCCTATCATACTCACCTCTCCAAGTAAAGTTTATCTGGGCAGAATTACACGTCATACTTCTTCCATCTTTGTTAGAAAAGCCATAAAGAATTTGTCTTTCTCTCTTAAAGTAAACTCAATGACAACTTTTGTTTTTAGAAAACAATTACAATTCCCAAAATCCATTAAAACAAGGGGCATAGCCATTAACGGCTAACCCCTTCTTGTCATTAATATTACGCATTCGATATGTGTCGTATGCGGAAACATATCCACCGGTTGCACCTCAAGAGTTCGGTATCCGCCGTCCTCCAACACGCGTAAGTCACGAGCCAATGTCGAAGGGTTACACGACACATACACCACACGCTCCAGGCGCATCGCCAGGATCGTCTCCAGCAACGCTTCGTCGCAGCCTTTGCGAGGCGGATCGACAACGATCACATCCGCTACAATGCCTTCCTTCCGCCAACGCGGAATGACAACTTCAGCTGGGCCAGCCTCGAACGAAGCGTTCTCGATTTCGTTCAGCTTCGCGTTCCGCTCAGCATCCGCAATCGCCTCTGGCACGATCTCGACGCCGTAAACATGGCCGGCTTGACGCGCCAAGAACAGCGAAATCGTACCGATGCCGCAATAGGCATCGATAACCCGCTCTTTACCCGTCAGCGCCGCATACTCAACCGCTTTGCGGTACAATTCCACCGTTTGCACAGGGTTCACCTGATAGAAAGAGCGTGCCGAAATGGCGAAGCGAATACCATCGAGCTCATCATAGATAACCTCGTTGCCCCATAGCACACGCGTCTCATCGCCGAAGATCACATTCGTATCACGCTTGTTCACATTCTGCACAATACTCTTCACGTTAGGCACAGCTTCACGAATCATCTCAATCCAGCGATCCACTTGCGGGATATGCCCCCCGTTCGTGATAAGCACAATCATCGCTTCGCCCGATACGAAACCAACACGCGTCATGACATGACGCAGCAGCCCACGTCCTGTCTCTTCGTTATAGGCCGATACACCAAGTTCGCGGCCGATAGCCTTCACACGCGCCACAATATCATCATTGTGCGAGTGCTGAATCATGCACTCGTCCATATCAATGATGCGGTGGCTGCCGCGCGCGTAGAAGCCGCCGATCAGGCGCTCCTCCGAGAAGAGCCCATCGCCATCTCCACCAGTAGCTACAGCGGCCATTCCCATCGGCACGGACGCTTTGTTCCGATAGCGCCACGGCTCGTCCATCCCAACCGTGGGATGAACAATCACTGCATCCGCCTCACCGCCGACTAGGCCACCATCGCCGCCGGCCCCAGCGACCCGCAGCTTCCCGATCCGCTCTAAATTATCGACCACATGCTGCCGCTTCCACGCCAGCTGCCCCTCATAGCTCAGATGCTGCAGCTGGCAGCCGCCGCACTGCTTATAGATCGGGCAAGGCGCGTCCACGCGGTCCGCGCTCTTAACCAGCAGCTCCTGCAGCTTGGCGTAGCCATAAGTCTTCTTCACCTTCAGCACCTTCGCGCGGACGCGCTCGCCGGGAAGGGCTCCCTGTATAAAAAGGGTAAAGCCGTCTGCACGGCCTACCCCTTCGCCCTCATGCGTCAAGCCGACAATGTCGACGACGACTTCATCATTTTTGCTTACTGTCGGTACTTTAACCTTATTATTGCTCATTGTACGTAACCCGCTCCGTTTTCCTCAGTCAGTTGTCTCGCCTAGCCTTAACCATCTATCTGCTTCGTGCCGTTTATTTATAAGTAGAATTGCCCGCTTCATCTACGATAATGTTCAAATGCGACGGCAGCACCGTGAACGTACATGGCAGCGTGCCGCCATACTCGCCGTCTAGGTTCAGCTGCACGTAATCCGGTGTCGTGACGATCAGCTCGTGCGTTTGAAAATGCACCACATGCGGGTCATGCAAGTGCTCGCCACGCAGCGCCAGTGACGCTAGCCGGATGAATTCGCCGAGGTTGCATTTCTTCAGCACGACTACGTCAAACAGACCATCGCTCAAGCTCGCCTCAGGCGCCAGCTTCTCGAAGCCGCCGACCGAATTGCTATTACAAATGAGGAACATCATAATCTCCTCATGAATCTCGCCAATCTCCTTGGCCTGGAGCCGCAGCTCCGTTGGCCGCAGGCGGGTCATTTTCTCAAGACCCTTCATATAATAGGCCAGCTGACCGATCATCGTCTTCAGCTTGCTCGGCACCTCATAGGTCAGCTCCGTCAAGGAGCCGCCACCCGCGATGTTGATAAAATACCGCTGATTCGCCCGTCCCAGGTCAATCGATTTCGTAAACTGCTGAATGATGAGATCGCACGCGTACTCCCAATGCTTCGGAATGCCAAGCGCCCGGGCAAAATCATTCGTGGTGCCCAGCGGCAAAATCCCAAGCGGCGGTCGTACGTCCTTCTCCGCCAAGCCGTTGATCACTTCATACAGCGTCCCGTCCCCGCCTGCCGCGATAATCATATCGAAGCCGCGGTCTGCAGCTTCGGATGCCGCGATCGTCGCATCGCCTTCGCTCACGGTGGCGTGACAGCTCGTCTCGATGCCGCCGCGCTCCAGCCGCTGCAGGATATCCGGCAGCCGCTTCTTAATTTCTTCCCGTCCAGACGTCGGGTTATAGATCAATCTGGCCCTCTTAATCGTCGTCACCTAGTCCACCTCCGGCACATTCACTCCGGACCGTGTGCGGCAGCGCCTCCCGCGCATCCGCAAACACGGCAACCGGTAAGCATCCTGCTGCCCGTATCATCTCATGTTCTCTATTCTCTACTATACACTGAAATGGCGAACTTCCCAAACGGCCCTCGCCAGCTATTCCCAGCAACCCCAAAGCCGTTATCTCGCCTCGTTCAGCTCACGCAGCCAGCTCTCGATCTGACGCTCCATCCAGCGCACAATACACGGATGCGGCAGCAGCGCGCGGCCATTGTACCGGTAATCCAGCCCATCAAGCCGACCCGGAATCACCGTTCTTGTAAAATAACCCTCGCTCAGAAAAAGAGGCACGACGAGGAACGAGTCACCGGGGTACCGCCGCTGCAGCACGCGCAGCTTGCAGGCCGCCTGATTCGGCAGCAGCATCGCAATGTCTGCGCCGCCAAACCCGCCAAGCTCGCGGACACGCGCCGCGAGCTGCCGCATGCCGCTTCGCCAGCGGCCGTGAAAGACCGCCTCGCGCGAACCATGCGCGACGAGCAGCAATCGCTCCCGCGCGGGTGCCGTCGACAGCTCCGCGATATTGCCTAGCAGCAGCTCGGCAATATCCGCGTCGTCGTCGATCGGCAAGCCGAAGCGGACGCTCATGCCCGCGCCAACCCGAAACGGCGCCAGCTCACCCCGGCGCGCCGCCGATACCGGCGCAACGCCAAACGCCTGTGCAATGTCGTCCACATGCGTACTGCCGGACGACACAAAAAGCGGAAGGACGTAGAGCTCCGTCACGCCTTCCGCTTCTAGCTGATCTATGCCGTCTTGAATCAGACGTCCTTCTACAATTTCCAGAAAAGCCGAGACAACCGGCACATCGGCGCCACTAAGGTTACCATGGTTCTGCTCGTCACCGCGACCAGCGCCACTCTCTCGCCCTACCGCAACCGCCGCTACCGCCTCATCAACAAGCTTCACCCAGCCCGCTTCGCGCGAACCATGGCTAATGACTAACACGCCAGGCTTCCGCATGACGTTAGCGCCCTGCGCGCTCCAGCGCCATTTTGTAACCGTCGTTGCCGTAGTTCAGGCACCGCTTCACGCGCGAAATCGTCGCCGTGCTTGCGCCGGTCTCGGCTTCAATCTGATTATATGTCGCACCCTTGCCAAGCATGCGTGCCACTTCAAGCCGCTGGGACAGCGACTGGATCTCGTTAACCGTACACAAATCATCAAAGAACACATAGCATTCTTCCACCGTCTCCAGCGTCAGAATCGCCTCGAACAGCTGGTCGAACGTCTTATCATTCAGCTTCTTCAATTGCATCGTCCGCACACTCCTACTTGAACTAGTAAGCTAATTGTATTCGTTTCTCTATCATTATTCAAGCATCACCGTTGTAGCGCTTCACAGAACAGAAGGACATCCCGGCCCACGACGATCGCCGAATGTCACCCTGCACCTGCGGAAATTTATTACGAAAATACGGGCATTCGTCCAGTCCGTATGTTTGCCTATCCCATAGACTACTATATAAAAAGCCAAAAAAGGTTGTGATCTGCGTGAAATACCGCTACGATCCACCCGCCGGCAGCTACGAGCAGCAGAGCCAGAGCGGCGGGCAAGGTCAAAGCCTGCATAATGGGCGGCAGCAAAGTCCTTTTCCGGGCATATCCGATCCATTTCAAGGTCTGAATAACAAAAGCGTCGGGCTAGGCAAAACCCCTGTCCCGTTCTCCTCCTCCTCCTCCGAGTTCTCGACCGGCGTACCATCGATTACCATTCAACCGGCGGCAGGCCAGCAAATTATACCTCTTCCGGAGTCTGACGGCAATCTCCCTACGCTTATTGAGCAAACCAAAATCGAAGAGAAGACCGACACCAAGTCCGGCTTCAACCTCGCTACGAGCCTCAATGACCTGAAGGGCGTCGTGGATCGGATGGGCGGCATAGACGGCATCGTGACCACGATGGGCAAGGTACAGAAGGTCGTCGGCAGCATCACCCAGATGGCACCGCTGATCAAAGTACTCGCGGGCTCCTTCGGGAAGAAAGGCGCTTCCGTGACCAGCACCGACGACGACGATGACGCACCGCCGAAGCGCCGCAAGAAGAAACGTCGGCGTACAGCCGGCAAGACCGGCGTAACGCCCGGCGGCCCTCGCCGCAGACGTCCGCGTAGATAACCGCCAAGCGAAAAAGGCTGAACATCTCAACCAAGCGCACCTAAGCAGCGCTTGCGAGACGTTCAGCCTTTTAACCTTTTAGATAAACAATGCAATAATTTGATAAATCAGCGCCGCGAGAATCATCGTAATTGGAATCGTAATGATCCAGGAGATGATGATCCGTCCGGCCAAATCCCATTTGACCGCGGAGAAGCGCTTCGCGCTGCCTACGCCGAGAATGGAGGATGTAATAACATGCGTTGTACTAACCGGCAGGTGAGTCAAGGTTGCCGTGAAGATAACGGTAGCCGATGTGATATCCGCCGCGAAGCCGTTGATCGGCTCGATTTTGAAAATTTTCGTACCCATCGTCTTGATGATCTTCCAGCCGCCGATCGACGTTCCGAGCGCCATAGCCGTAGCTGCGGAAATCTTAACCCACAGCGGGATATGATCCGTCGTTTCTTGGATGCCGGCTGTAACGAGCGCGAATGTGATGATCCCCATCGCCTTCTGTGCATCGTTCGTCCCGTGCGTGAACGATTGGAAGGCCGCCGTCAGGATTTGACCGGAGCGGAACACCTTATTGACATGATGCGGACTGGATTTGGCAAAAATCTGCTTCAAGATCCACATCACGATAAAGCCCCCGGCGAATGCAATGAGCGGCGAAAGAATGAGTGCTTTTAAAATATCGATAAATCCGCTGCCATTAATGGCGTCTAGTCCCGCAGAGCTGACAACAGCCCCGGTCAACGACCCGATCAACGCATGCGAAGACGAAGAAGGAATCCCGAACCACCAGGTAACCAGGTTCCATGCAATCGCCCCGATCAGCGTCGCGACTACAACCTGGACGCCGTGGTCCAGCGTAGCCGGATTCGCGATTTTGCCCCCGATCGTCTTCGCCACGCCGGTAAACATGATCGCCCCGATAAAGTTCATCAGCGACGCAAGGATAATCGCCATCCGCGGCGACAATGCCCGCGTGGACACCGTCGTCGCGATCGCGTTCGCTGTATCGTGAAATCCGTTAATAAAGTCAAATGCCAGTGCTAGAAAGATTACGATGCCGACCCAAATGTAAATGTCCATACCTGCTCGTCCCGCTCCTTAGCTGTTGCGCATAATGATGGTTTCGAGTGTGTTTGCGACATCCTCACAATAGTCGGTCGTTTGCTCCAGACGCTCATAGACCTCTTTGCGCTTGATCAGCTCAATCGGATCCTTCACGTTCGCGAACAAGCTCTTTACGCTGATGCGAAGCAGGTCGTCGGCTTGGTTCTCAAGCTCGTTGATATGAATGGCCGGCTCGCGCATGGCAAGCAGCTTCTTCTCGGATAGCAGGTAGATCGCTTTCTTGATTTGCTGCGCGCAGCGAAGGATGTTCTCTGCGAATAGGGTGACATACTCGTCCGGCTCCGTGATGTTGTACATTTCGAAACGGGAAGCACAGGCTTCAATGCCATCCAGCACATCATCAAGCGATGTGGTTAGTTTCATAATATCTTCACGCTCAATTGGCGTAATAAACGTTTTGTTAAGCTCAGTCAGAATCGTATGTACATGACGGTCGCATTTGCTTTCATACTCTTTCATCGTTTTCGCAAACTGTCCGACATCTTTGATTTTAGAAACGTTCTGCTCGAAGTAGAGCACGCCTTCCAGAATCGTATCGGCCATCGCTTCCAGTGTCGTAAAGAACACATCGTTCTTTTTCTTAAACATAACTATCCCCTTCGCTATCGCGCTAATTTGGTTGCCGGTAAATTTCAACAATTGCCATATGAAACCGACAATATCTTAACACAGTTTACAACCCAATTGTTAAGGGAATGTAAAGGTTTTATGACTATTTTCAAAAAACGTACATTATTTTCATTTGAGCCTTCCGTGCACTTCTATTGTTTTCCGGCACATCCGATTTTAACCGTCCGCGGCGCAAAAAAAAAGAAACCGGATCCCCTCCGGCTTCTCTTGCTTTACAGCTTCACGGCTGCGATTGTAAATGTCTTCGGAATCCCTTTGTCGAACACATCGGACGAGGCGTTAGGCAGCTCTTCGAGCAGCTTGATGCACAAGCCTCCGGAGGCAACCGCCGTCACGATCTCTCCGAGCGTCCAGTTGCGCAGCAACACTTTGGGCACTTCCGCTGCCCCTCCATGCTCCGACATAAACTTCGAGAAAGCGACTTCCTTTTCCTCCAGCTCGGTGCTGAAATAATCGCCGTCCACCTTGTGCTTGCGAATGTTCGCCGTCGTGCCGCGCGAGGAGATCAGCTTGGTAGAGACCGGATGGAAATCCTGCAGCACCAGCGTCCCGGCTTGGCGAAGCAAGCCGCGCACAACCTCAAACAGCGGGAGCAGATCTAGAAAATAATGCAGAATCCCAAACTCCATGTACACGATATCGTAGCTGCCGTTTAACACTTCATCAGGCAGCTTCAGCACATCCGCAACGATGTAGGTGAGCGGAACTCCTGCTGCAGCGGCCAGCTCGGTGGCATAACGTTCGTTCTCCGCCGAGAAATCGATGACGGTTGCTTCTGCGCCAAGCAGCGCAAGCGCTACGGCTTTATTCCCGTTCGAGCCAAGCAGGTTAACGATTCGCTTCCCGCTCACATTTCCCATATGCTCAAGTGCTGAACCGACGCGTTTCTCGGGTGCCGATTTGATTTTGTCCGCCGCCTCGGCCGGCGTGCCGAAACGCTTCAGCCAAGCCCCGTATGCGCCGGTATTCCAGGACTGTTCATTTTGCTTCGTAGTCGATTCCAATCTCTGTTCCTCCACGTTACACGTCTAATCTTCTCATTATATGCCGAGCTTCACATGCCCCGCAAACGTCGGCGTCATCGGAACGATGTGATAATACGTATGTCCCGGGATGAATGGCAGCTCCTGCCCGTCCTTCATGAGGCGAATGACGCCGTCACTGCTGCGTTCCCAGGTGCAGTCGACTTCCTTGCCCTTCTGGATCAGCATCGCCGGACCGCCGCTCTCGAGATCTATCTCCAGCCTGCCGTAGTCGTCGTACGTCTTATGCTTCGCGCCGATGATCACTAGATTCGTGGCCGTCAGCTGGTTGTTCGTTGTGAGATCGGTATGCGGCTTGCCGTTTACCGATCGTTCATAGAGGCCTGTAGCCTCGTTATACCGGTAAGACAGCTTATAATCCTTCAGCAGAAAATGAATCTCGACCGTCGTTGCTGCTATGCCGTCTGAGGTTGCTCCTTGCTCTGACCATGTAAACGTCGGGATCTCGACGGTTTCGGCATATTTCTTCTTCGCGGCTCCGGCACGCAGCTTCTCCAAATTGGAGTACAGATTGTGCGGCGGTTTGCGGAAAGATTCCCGGTAGAAGTAAGCTCCCGCATTGGAGATTTCGTCTAAATAATCCTTGTTATGATGCTGCAGCAGGTCATAGCCTTCGGTGCTCGCACCGGCATGGGCCAGGACAGCATGATAGGCTTCGCCGATCCGGATTAGGTAAGGACGATTGCTGCGAATCGGACCGATCGGATTGGTTGAGGTGTCGCTTTGGAAGACGGCTACAAGCCGCGTAATGCCGCCCTCGGCAAGCACTTCCCAGACGACATCGGCATTGGGCAATCCCGATTGCGGACGTGCCGCAGCGAAATTGTTGACCATGACGGCGATCGGACGCAGCGTAGCTTCGGTATCGAGCGGCAAGCCGGTCAGCGGTGCAATATATTGAGGCGGATCGACGGCGGGCGGATCAACCGGCGCCGTCTCTACAGGCGCTTCCGCTGGTTCCGTCGGTTCTTCGGCAACCGGTGGCGTATCATTGGTGTTCAGCTTCTTCTCATTACAGCCTGAGAGCATTATGCCTGCCAATAGCAGCAATACTACGCCAAGCACGAGTGTAAATCGAAAGGATGACCGTTTAGCATGCTTCATCTGCGAGCCCACCTTTTGGAAGAGTTAGAGTTTGGATATTTCTTATTAAACCACAAGAACGGTGGAATTGTCTTCCGCTGCTGCTAAGAATGAACCTATTGGAGGAGTAGACTGGGATCGGCGGGTTGTGGCATTCAAAATGCTCTAACGAACCATACAGGTCTTATTTGACCGAAAATGGCTCCTGAAACATGCTAACAAACCGTACAGGCTCTATTTGACGGTTCTCAGGTGTTTTGGAGCCCATTTTCCCATAATAACGCCCGTACGGTTCGTTAGAATCTCGTAGCCCCGAAATCAGGCGGATTAACGCCCGTACGGTTCGTTAGAAATTCGTAGCAGGTGGCTAAGGGGGATGACAATATTGGATGCCAGAGGTGTGGGGAGAGAGGTGCCTGATGCGATCTATGAAATACTCTAACGCATCCTACAGGTCTTATTTGACCGAAAATGGCTCCAGAAAAATGCTAACAAACCGTACAAGCTCTATTTGACGGTTCTCAGGTGTTTTGGAGCTCATTTTCCCAATATAAGGTCTATACGATTCGTTATAATCTCGAAGCCACGAAATTGGGCGAAATAAGCCCTTCACGATTCGTTAGATTTTCGCATCAGGAGGCAGCAGGGACCGGATACCGGATACTCGATACCGAATTTGAAGTGTGGGAGTGCGAGGTGCAGGTGTCAGTGCCTGTGCGGGCTGCTGGGGCGAGGTAGGGAATACCGGAGGCACGGTACCAGATGCACGGTACCCGGTGCCAGGCCCGAGTGCGGGACCCAGGGGTACAACCACAGCAACTCGCATACTCCCCCTAATAATTGGCATACTACCTCTATCTCGCTTACTCGAGGGGGCTGCTTATGCCAGCTTTTATAGACTGGATCACCGCACATTGGTTCTCCAGCCTTGTTATCCTATTGGCTATCATTGCGATCGCCTTTGTATTCAAGAATCACAAGTCGCTGTTCTATAAAGAATAGATGAAAGCTCCAAAATAACCCGGTCGGCCGCTGCCGATCGGGTTATTTGAGGTTTGCCGCGTCGGGCGGCTGTTGTGGTGGCTGTTGCTGCTGTTGTGTTCGGATTAGTGGCAGTGCGATTGTCACTGTTGTACCTTCGCCAACCGCGCTCTCCAGACGGAAGCTGCCGCCGTGCAGCTCGACAATCTCCTTGCAGATGGCCAGGCCAAGTCCGCTTCCGGAGCGCTGGCTTGTCCCTTTGTAGAACTTCTCGGTCACATGGGGCAAATCTTCTGGCGGAATCCCGCTTCCCGTATCTTGGATCCGGATTCGCGCCATCCCTTCGTCCTGATCCGCAGTTACCGTAATCGTCCCGTTCCGCGGCGTAAACTTCAGCGCATTGTCGAGCACATTGATGAACACCTGCTTGAGCCGATTGGCATCCACTTCCGCAACGAGCGGTTTTTCTCCGCCGGTTCCCGTAATGGCGATCGATTCGCGCTGCCCGCGCGCTTCGAACTGGCGGAGCGTTTCTTCGATCGTCCTCCGAATGTCGAGCGCCTCGGGATGAAGCACAATACTCTTGGCATACAGCTTCGAGAAGTCGAGTAAATCCTCGACGAGTCCCGCCAACCGTTCCGTCTCCCGGTCGATGATTGCGAGCCCCATATTAAGCTCCTCTACATCGCTAGGATCGCCGGAGGCCAGCGTCTCGCTCCAGCCTTTGATCGAGGTGAGCGGTGTCCGCAGCTCATGGGAGATGGAAGAGATGAAGTCCTCCTTCAGCTTCTCGCGCCGCGTCAGCTCCGAGGCCATCGTGTTCAGCGTTTCTGCCAACCGTCCGATCTCATCCCGATCATGCGGCGCGGCGCGGCGGCTCCAGTCCCCTTCCGCCATCTTCTCCGCGACTCGCGTCAAATTGCGGATCGGCCTGGCGATCCGGTTCGCGATCAGTACGCTCATCGCAAAGAACAGCAGCACGACAACCGAACCGACAAGCAGCGTAATCCACAGGACGTTGCGGACGGTGGTGTCCACTTCTTTGAGCGAAGCGGTATAGCGAAACATGGCGACCACGCGCTGGCCTTGCTTAACCGGCAGCGTAACAGCGGCAATCCGCTCGTTCGTCAGCGGGTCCGTTCCGCGCCAGACCCCTTTGCCACCATAGATTGCCCGCCGGACATCCGGCGTTTCCGCGAGCTTGCCCTCGCCGCCAAGCCCGTCGCTGTCGACGACGATTACGCCGGAGCCGGTAAGCAGCTGGAGATGGGCCGTGCCTTCGGACATATTTTGCAGCATGTATCTGGCTTTCTCTCGCATCGATTCATACGCGATCATCCGATTATGTAAGGCCGCCTCCGTCTCCGCACGCTGCAGAACAGAGCCGACCGCGCTGCTGTAATAGTAGTTCCAGACGAGGGTTACGAACATCGAACCGAGCATGACGACTACGAGCACGATCAAGATGCCATAGCTCCATACGATGCGTGTACGCAGACTCCTCATTGATCGTCGCTCCGTTTCCAGCGGTAGCCATACCCCCACAGCGTCTCGATATGATGCGGATCCGATGGCTGAATCTCGATCTTCTGGCGGATGCGGCGAATGTTCACATCGACAATCTTCAGATCGCCGACATAATGGCGTCCCCACACCGCATTCAGAATATCATCGCGGCTAAGCCCTTCGCCTTCCCGCTCCATAAGCAGCTTCACGAGCGTCCATTCCGTCGGCGTCAGCACGATCTCGACGCCATCCTTCCACAGCCGGCGCTCCGCCGAAGACAAGCGGAACGGTCCCGAGTTCAGCTCGCCCGGACGCTGGGGCTGGGCGCTCGGCGCACCGCCTCCGGCCAAGGCGCCTGAGGCTTGCTCCGCTTGCGCCGCCGGCGCTGGCAAGGCTGCTGCCTCGGCAGCGGAAGCGCCTGCAGCCTCGCTTGCCGGCTCCTCGCCAAGCGGCTGCATGCGCCGCTTAAGCGCGTTCAGCCGGGCGACAAGCTCGCCCGGGCTGAACGGCTTCTGCACATAATCATCCGCGCCTAGCTCAAGGCCGCGGATCTTGTCTTCCTCCTGCGACTTCGCCGTCAGCATAATGATGCCCATACGGGGAAATTGCTGTCTCAGCTGCTCACATACTTCGAATCCGCTTATACCCGGCAGCATGAGATCGAGCAGGGCCACATCGAAAGGCGGGGAAGCCGCCAGCGCAAGCGCCAAAGCGGTTTCCCCATCCTCGGCCTCCGTCACTTCCATGCCGCCTCGTTTTAAATTAATGCGGACAAACCCGCGAATCGCTTCTTCATCCTCAACAATCAATATTTTCAAAGCAGCCGTTCCCCTCTTTTCTCATCCAAGATCTATTCCTCCGGCAGCAGCTTGAAGAGCTTGCGAAGCGTCGCTTCATCCGGCGGAAAAATGACACCCGGCTTCTCCGCGGCATCCTTCACCAGAGGCGCATGCCAGATCGCTACATAGACAAGCCCGCTTCCGCTGCCAAGCTGCACGAAGCGGCTCCCTTCCTCTTGCAGCTGCTGCTCTTTCTCATTCCAATCCGCGATCGGAATGACGCGCAGTGCCAGGATCTCCTCGCGCCGATTCGTTTCCTCATCATATTGGTCAAGCGCAACATCGTTGCTGCTGCCGTCCGTTAATCTTCGAAACGTGTAATGGTTCCATTCCATCGGCAGAGACAGCGCATAAGATCGATTCGTATCCACATATTGTTCGCCAACTACGTTAAATCCATCTACGCCATTCCACTGCTTATACTGCTGAATCCACAAGAGATCGCTGTAGGCCACACCCTCAGATTGACCGGGAGCTTCACGCAGCTCGATCACATCCAGAATGCCGTCCCCATTGCCATCATCACTCAGCTGCATGGTCGCATTGATCTGTACATTCTCATCGCCGGATTGCTTAGGCGGGTAGATCGGAATCAGCTTCCCTGCTTTCCAGGCATACATCGTCGTCATGGACGAGTTCGCGCCAATAGCCGCATCTGCGAGCACGCCATATTGATCCTGCGCGATTTTGCCAAGCTTCACCTGCAAATATTCGTTCACCGAACCATCCAGCGTGGCGGAGGCCATCTTCGATGCTCGGTCTCCCGCAAAATGATAAATGCCGATCGAAGCCGTCAGCTTCTGACGCTGCAATTGAATTAAAGCAAGCTCATCATGACCGTCGCCTTCCGCATCGCCGACTCCGAGTGTATCGTAAGGCAGTTCCGCTATCGGCTTTGGCGCTACGATCCCGCTAGTCGGCGGCACATGATAAAGGGTCAGAATATGCTGAGGCTCCCCATACTGATTCCACCCGATAAGCACCTCGGGCTCTCCGTCCCGGTCCAAATCAACCGTGCGCAGCACATCGATCCCGTAGCTGGATGTCTCTTCGAACGTAAACCATTGCTGCCAGCCGATATCCGCCGTCTTCTTCAGCACCATCACATGCTCTGTTCCGCTCTCATCCGAGTAGATGACAAAAGCTTCCTGTTTTCCATCCCCATCCGCATCCATTTTGACCACGGCCGAATTCGACCGCTCCTGCATGGCAAGCGACAGCTTGGCTCTCGCCGGGAGATGATCGCGAATGGCCGAAGCCAGCTCGGCGTTCTCCGGCGTAGACCTCGGGTTAAGCAGGAGATCAGCTGGGGTAGCGGTATACTGACAGCCGCTTATAACCAAGAAGCAGAGCAAGGCGCCGGCCAGAACAACGGTTTGTTTCATCCAATGCGATACGTTCATCCCTTGTGCTCCTTCCGCACCGTCAGCCGTTCTTCGTCTTAGCATGATTGCGATGTGCTTTTGCAGCCAGCAGCTCACTCACGGTAACGAAGGTATAGCCTTTGTTTTGCAGGTCTTTGATGATGAGCGGCAGAAGTTCTACCGTGTTGTTGATATGTTTACTCCCAAACGAATGCATCAAAATAATGCCGCCGGGATGCGTGTTCTTATTCACGTTGGCCCGCATTGCAGCAACCGAGCTGCCCGCCCAATCGCGCGTATCGACGGTCCACCCGATCAGCTCACGCCCGTTATCCTTCACAATCTGCTTCAGCAGCGGCGAGGTAGCGCCATAAGGCGCTCTTACTAAGCGTGGCACGTATCCGATCTGCTTATTAATTAAAGCGTCCGTCCATTTAATTTGATTCAAAATAGGGTTGCTGTCAAGCTTTGACAAATCTTTATGCGCATAGCTGTGATTGCCGATCTCGCTGCCCTCATCGCGAATGCGTTTCATCACTTTGCCGTTCTTCTTCACTTGGATCCCTACCGTAAAGAAAGTGGCATGGATCTTCTTCGCTTTCAAAATATCGAGTATGGCCGGCGTGAAATGACTGTCCGGTCCGTCATCAAAGGTTAAGGCAACCAGTTTCCCGCCATTGTTCGTTAGAAAATCGGTATCCGGCTCGGTCGGATTGTCGAGTGTTATAGGTGGCTCAATCGTAATCTCCGGCGGCTTTGGATGAAGCAATGGTTTGCCGGGTATCGCTACTACGAGCTCATTGTCCTTGTCGCCGCCGCTGCCGCCCGATTGATTCCAATCTGCATGTGATGCAGACTCCGAATCTCCTGTGTCGCCGCTGCCGGTATGCGTGCCAGTATCGCTGTCACTTTGCCCCGGAGGAAGCGGCGGATGTGCGGCGCCTGCCAATTCATCCTTGCGCAGCCCGCAGCTGGTCGACAATAGACCTATCATTAGCGTAACCACAATCAATGAGGCTAATCTTCTCCGTTGTCGCAATCCTCGCTGCTGTCGCATACTACCAATCCTCTCGCACTTCTTCTACTACTTCCTATGCTAGTAGATTTAGGCGACTTAGTAGTTACAAAGAAGTAACACCTGTCCTACCAAACTATGGACACCCTCCAAAACAATGGTAGGCAGGTTGCAAATATGCAAAAAGACCGCCTCAAAAGTGGTGTGACTTTTGAGACGGTCTTTAAATATGCATAGCTGGTGAGTGGAGCTCCGAAGTAGCTCTAGAAGGTCTAAATAGCCGAACGGCTTTAATGATCGTTCGTACATTCAGCAGTCCCGCCCTCATTTCGAATCATACCCGAATCCCGAATCGGGGTGTGGATGGTGTGTGAAATTGTGTGGACAAGAAAAAAAGAGTTGTCCAGATGTGGACAACCCTTTCTCGTTGTAGCTGACGTTTACGCTCACTATTTCAGTGCTTTCGCCGCAATATCGGTACGGCAGTGCATGCCGTCAAAATGAATCGCAGCCGCTGCTTCATACGCTTTCGCGCGCGCTTCCGCGATATCGCTGCCACGGCCGACGATGCCGAGCACGCGTCCGCCGTTCGTTACGATCTCGCCTTCGGCAGAAAGTGCCGTACCGGCGTGGAACACGAGCGCGCCTTGTGCTTTTGCAGCATCCAGACCCGAGATAGGCAGGCCTTTCGGATATGCTGCCGGGTAACCTTCGGATGCGGCAATGACGCATACCGCAGCTTCGTCGCTCCACTCGATTTCAAGCTGATCGAGACGACCGTTCATGGAAGCAAGCACGATATCGAGCAGGTCGGTTTTGAGACGCGGCAACACAACCTGTGTCTCGGGATCGCCCATCCGTGCGTTGAACTCAATCGTCTTCGGGCCGTCCTTCGTCATCATCAACCCCGCGAATAGGACGCCGCGGAACGGACGACCTTCGCTGACCATTGCTCGAGCCGTCGGCTTGATGATGTTCTCGATGGACTCTTCCACGATGGTCGGATCAATATGCGGCAGCGGAGAATAGGTGCCCATACCGCCTGTATTCGGGCCTTTGTCGTTGTCGTAGACAGGCTTGTGATCTTGAGCCGGCACCATTGCGCGCACCGTTTCGCCATCGACGAATGCCAGGATCGACATCTCTTCCCCCGAAAGGAACTCCTCAATCACGACACGTCCGCCGGATTCGCCGAACACTTTACCCACCATCATGCCGTGGAGCGCTTCTTCCGCTTCTTCCAACGTAGCCGCAACCGTAACGCCTTTACCTGCCGCGAGGCCGTCTGCTTTCACGACGATCGGCAGCTCTTGCTCGCGCAAGTAAGCCAGTGCCGTCTCGTACTCGGTGAATGTCTCGTACTTAGCTGTCGGAATCTCATACTTCTTCAGCAGATCCTTCATGAAGATCTTGCTGCCTTCGATTTCAGCTGCTTTCTTGCTAGGTCCGTAGATTGGAATGTTGCGCGCCTCGAAAGCATCGACGATTCCGTCCGCAAGCGGATCATCCGGTCCTACGAAGACCAGATCCACCGCGTTGTCGCATGCAAATTGAATGAGATCGTCAAACCGGTTAACCGGAATTGGCGCAATTTCTGCCAGCTCCGCAATGCCTGCATTACCCGGCGCACAGAAGATTTTGCTTACTTTATCGCTCTTATTCAGCGCCCAGACGATCGCGTGCTCACGCCCGCCGCCGCCGATGACCATAATCCGCAAAGGAAACCCCTCCTTTTATGCCAAGCCTGTACTAGTGTTTAAAATGACGAACGCCTGTCAGCACCATCGCAATGTTATGCGCATTGGCTACTGCGATCGATTCCTCGTCTTTGATCGAACCGCCTGGTTGGATAACGGCCGTGATGCCGGCTTTCGCTGCCAGCTCCAGCGTGTCGCCCATTGGGAAGAACGCGTCAGAAGCAAGAACTGCGCCTTTTGCTTTGTCGCCTGCTTGCTCGATCGCGATGCGAGCTGCGCCGACACGGTTCATTTGACCAGCGCCTACGCCTACCGTCATATCATCCGATGCGAGCAGGATCGCGTTCGACTTCACATGCTTCACAACTTTCCAACCGAATAGCAGCTGCTTCAGCTCTTCTTCTGTTGGCTTGCGGTTTGTGACAATTTGGATGTCCGCTTCCGTTAAGCTATGGACGTCGCTCTCTTGTACGAGCATGCCGCCGTCTACGCTCGTTACGAGCCATTCCGGTTTGCGTTCGCCTGCTGCTTGGATTTCGCCGAGTTTCATCAAGCGGATGTTTTTCTTCTTCGTCAGCACTTCAAGCGCCTCAGGCGTGAAGTCCGGAGCAATAACGATCTCTAGGAAAATCTCGCTCAGCAGTTTCGCTGTCTCTACGCCGATTGTACGGTTAGCCGCCACAATGCCGCCGAAGATCGAAGTTGGATCTGCTGCGTAGGCTTTCTGGTAAGCTTCGTGGATGTCGCTGCCGATACCCACGCCGCATGGATTCATATGTTTTACCGCTACGACAGCCGGTTCGTTGAATTCTTTGACAATGGCAAGCGCCGCGTTGGCGTCGTTGATATTGTTATAGGACAGCTCTTTGCCATGCAGCTGCTCGGCCGTTGTGATGTTGCCTGCGGATGCCAGCGGCTTGCGGTAGAAGGCTGCTTTCTGATGCGGGTTCTCGCCATAACGCAGATCCTGCACTTTCTCGTACGTAACGGTGTAGCTCTCCGGAAGCGGATTGCCTTGCAGCTTCGAGAGGTAGTCCGAGATGAGCGCATCGTAAGCGCCGGTGTGGCGGAATACTTTCGCTGCGAGGCTCTTACGAGTCTCAAGCGTAGTGTCGCCTTGCGCTTTCACTTCGTCGAGCACGGTTTGGTAGTCTGCCGCGTCTACGACAACCGTTACGAAAGCATGGTTCTTCGCTGCCGAACGAAGCATCGTCGGGCCGCCGATATCGATGTTCTCGATCGCATCCTCGTAGGATACATCCGGTTTCGCGATCGTCGCTGCAAAAGGATACAGGTTCACGACAACGAGGTCGATGTAGTCGAGGCCAAGCTCTTCCATCGCTTTCTGATGCTCTTCGTCATCGCGAACAGCAAGCAGACCGCTGTGTACGGCAGGATGCAGCGTCTTTACGCGGCCATCCAGAATCTCTGGGAAGCCCGTTACATCGGAGATCCCGATAACCGGAACGCCTTCCTTCTCCAGCAGGCTCGCCGTACCGCCCGTCGAAATAATTTGCACGCCAAGTCCAGCCAACGCCCGCGAAAACTCCACAATCCCCGTCTTATCCGATACGCTAATAAGTGCTCTGCGAATGGTCAAAATAGAACCTCCTAAAAAGTTTTTGCGCCGCTCCTATGGAGCACGCATGTTGTAAGCAAAACTTGCATCTCTATGTTCAAACTAGCTCATGCTACTCGATGTGATTAGCCAAAATGTCGGTTACTAGCCAATGTGTTGCTCAGGGTTGCTACTCTTGTGCTCGATTCGTTAGTTTCTTAGCCAATGTGTCGCTCTGAGAGCTACTCTTGTGCTTGATTCGTCGGTTTCTTAGCCAGTGTGTTGCCCTGAGAGCTACTCTTGTGCTTGATTCGTCGGTTTCTAGCCAATGTGTTGCCCTGAGAGCTACACTTGTGCTTGATTCGTCGTGTGCGGTAACCATTACCCTCTTAGCTCCTAAATCTCCGATCCCTCACCAATGTAGCTCTCCTGGTGATCTTCATCCGCCGAATCACACTAGTTTCCCGCCAATGTAGCACTCCTGGTGATCTACATCTGCTCCACCACACTAGTTTCACACTAATGTAGCTCTCCTAGTGACCTACATCCACCGAACCATACTAGTTCCCCGCCAATTTAGCTCCTCGGGTGACCTTCGCCATCTCGATCTACTTCACGCTCACGTGTCGGCCATCGATCGCGACCGCCCCGGCGGCGATGCGCGAGACGACCCACGGGAGCAGCGCCTGCTCCGCCGCATGGATCCGCGGTGCGAGTGTCTCCAGCGTGTCACCGTCGGCGACTTCGACTATGCGCTGCGCGATGATCGGGCCGCTGTCCAGGCCGCCGTCCACGAAGTGAACGGTGACCCCCGTCACCTTCACGCCATAGGCTAGCGCCTGGCCGATGCCGTTCACGCCCGGGAATGCGGGCAGCAGCGACGGATGGACGTTGATCATCCTTCCCAAAAACGGCTCAACGAGCACCGACGTCAGAATCCGCATGTAGCCCGCCAGTACGATCAGCTCGATTCCGCGTCGCGTCAGCTCCGCC
This sequence comes from Paenibacillus rhizoryzae, assembly GCF_059686995.1. NCBI lineage: Bacteria > Bacillati > Bacillota > Bacilli > Caryophanales > Paenibacillaceae > Paenibacillus > Paenibacillus rhizoryzae. The sequence goes on from NZ_JCAALT010000005.1 coordinate 85,880, forward strand.
AGAATCTCCGTTTCATACGCCTCTCGCGAAGCGTACTCCTTCGGCTTGAACAAAAACACATCAATGCCAGCTTCTCGCGCGCGCGCAACTACAGGCGCCTCCGGCTTATCACAAACAAGAAGCTCGAGGCTTGCGCCCTCGAGCCTTTGTTGTTTTGCCGCATCCACGAGCGCCCCGAAGTTCGAGCCGAAGCCCGAAGCAAACACGGCGACGCGCAAGCCGGCCATTAAACGTCAGCTCCCGTAAAGGTAACTACACGGCTGCCTTCCGTTACTTTACCGATGATGTAAGCATCTTCGCCAAGCTCGCGCGCAATGCGCAGCGCTTCTTCGGCTTGTTCAGCAGAAACGACAACGACCATACCCACACCCATGTTGAACGTTGTGAACATATCGCGGTTTGTGATCGAGCCTTTCTCTTGCATCAGCCCGAAGATTGGTTGAATCGGCCATGAACCGTATGCAATTTCAACGTTGACGCCATCAGGCAGAACCCGCGGAATGTTCTCGATGAATCCGCCGCCTGTAATATGGGCCATTCCTTTAACTTGTACTTGTTTGATCAGCTCAAGAACGGATTTCACATAAATCCGAGTCGGCTCGATGATCACTTCGCCAAGCGTTTTGCCGCCAAGCTCAGGCAGTGTATCGCCAAGACCATATCCAGCTGTGTCAAGCAGCAAACGACGAACGAGCGAGAAGCCATTGCTGTGGATACCGCTCGAAGCGAGACCCACCACGACATCGCCAGGTGCGATCGTTTTGCCGTCGATGATGTTTTTCTTGTCTACGATTCCGACTGTAAAACCAGCGATATCGTACTCGTCGCCTTGGTACATACCAGGCATTTCAGCGGTTTCGCCGCCGATTAGAGCGCAGCCGGACTGCACGCAGCCGTCGGAAATTCCTTTTACGATCGCTTCGATCTTCGCAGGCTCTACTTTGCCGCAAGCGAGGTAATCGAGGAAGAACAGCGGCTCTGCGCCTTGAACGATAATATCGTTCACGCACATCGCAACCGCATCAATACCGATCGTGTCGTGCTTGTCCATCGCAAAAGCAACCTTCAGCTTCGTACCCACACCGTCCGTACCCGAAACCAATACCGGCTCCTCGTACTTGTCTTTATTAAGACCGAACAGACCGCCGAAGCCGCCAAGATCCGTCAATACTTCCGGACGGAACGTCTTCTTCACGTGTTTCTTCATCCGTTCGACTGCTTCGTTACCAGCCGCGATATCAACGCCGGCTTCTTTATAAGCTTCTGCCACGATAGTCACTCCTTAGAATTATTTCATCAAACCTTAAGTGATCAAGGTTTGTCTTTCGGATCATACCCCAAGGTGAAAAAGCGGCCGGAGGCCGATATGGAGTCGGAACAGCGTTAGCGGTCGCCTTTGTAGATGGATTTCCTACCTATACAGGTTAGAAAATTCAAAGAAATCCATCTACAACAGCGAGTGGAGACCCATATTGGCCGCAGGCAGCTGCCTTCACCATACTCTAACAAGAGCAGCTTTTCTCCGAAGTCGGATCCACCGGTGTCGGATAATCATTATCGAAGCAAGCCAAGCACATCCCGCGATTGTATTCGCCGTCGTTGCCGCCAACAGCCTCGATAAAACCTTCATGGCTTAGAAAATATAACGAATCCGCGTTGATCGCCTGGCGAATTTCTTCAACCGTCTTCTGCGAGGCAATCAGTTCCTTGCGGTCAGGCGTATCGATGCCGTAGTAGCAAGGGTTCTTGAACGGAGGTGAAGTAATGCACACATGAACCTCAGTCGCGCCTGCTTCGCGAAGCAGATTGACGATGCGAAGGCTCGTAGTACCGCGCACGATCGAGTCATCGATCATGACAACGCGCTTGCCTTCCACCACTTTGCGAACCGCAGACAGCTTCATTTTGACGCCTTTTTCACGAAGCTCTTGCGAAGGTTGAATGAACGTACGGCCCGTGTACTTGTTCTTGATCAGACCAAGCTCATAAGGAATCCCCGTTTGCTCCGCATATCCGATGGCTGCCGAAATACTCGAATCCGGTACGCCGGTTACGAGATCGGCATCGAAGAATGCTTCAAGCGCCAGCTTCTGTCCCATGCGTTTACGCGCCGAGTGCAGGTTGATTCCATTAATATCGCTATCCGGTCTTGCAAAATAAATATATTCCATCGCACAAGTCGCGCGGCGCTCCAGCTTCTCGAAACGATCCTCACGCAGACCGTTCTTATCCAGCACAAGCAGCTCGCCCGGCTGCACGTCACGTACATACTCGGCGCCGCAAGTTTCAAGCGCGCAGGTCTCCGAAGCGAATACATAACCGCCGTCCAGCTTACCCATGACGAGTGGACGAAGGCCATGGCCGTCAGAGGCAACAAGCAGCTTGTCATTCGTCATAATAAGAAAAGCAAAACCGCCAATAATCCGTTGCAGCGCATCTTTTGCCGCACTTACGAAGTCTTTGTTCGAGCGCGCAATCAGATGGGCAATAACTTCCGTATCGCTTGTCGTTTGGAAAATCGAGCCCTGGCTCTCCAGCTCCTTGCGGATCGAAGGCGCGTTCACGATGTTTCCGTTCGTTGCGACAGCCAGATCGCCGTCACGATATTTGAAGACAAGCGGCTGCGCATTCGCGAGCTTGCTTTCCCCTGCAGTCGAATATCGCACATGGCCGATGACACAGTTGCCCGGAAGGCCTTCCAGCGTTGCCTGGTCGAACACTTCCTTTACAAGCCCCATGCCACGGTGATACGTAAACTTGCCGGTTGTTGATTCCACCGCAGCCATGCCGGAGCTCTCTTCGCCGCGGTGCTGCAGCGCGTGCAGCCCGTAGTAGCCAAGGGAGCAGGCATCCGGGATGCCGTACACCCCGAATACGCCGCACTCTTCACGCAATTTATCAAAAATATCATCCCGGCCAATGCCTTCGTTATAGTGATCGCCTGTCCACAGCTTCGGCAGCTGTTTTATTTCATCAGACATGGAATCGCATCCTTCCAAACCTTCTCCAGTTGATCAACCGGTGCATGGATGCCCGGTTTGCCGTTAACAGTAACAACAAGTCCGCTTGTGCGTACGACGCCGAGTGCCGCGTTCGGTACGCCTTTATCTGTCAGGTACTTCTGCAGCGCTTGTGCTTGCTCCGGTTTAGCCGAAAGCAAAATACGGGATTGCGATTCGCTGAACAAAGCAGCATCCGGACGCAGGTCTGTCGTAATGTCCACTTCAGCGCCCAGCTTGCCGCTGATCGCCGATTCCGCAAGCGCAACCGCTAGGCCGCCCTCGGACAAGTCATGCGCCGAAGCAACAAGACCTTCGCGGATCGCGCCAAGCACGCCATCAAGCAGCTTTTTCTCCGTAGCCAGGTCAATTTGCGGAGGACGTCCTTCGCTCTTGCCTTGCAGCACGTATTGCAATTCACTACCGCCAAGCTCATGTTTCGTTTCGCCGGCAAGGAAAATGACATCGCCTTCCGCCTTGAAGCCTTGCGTCGTAATATGGTCAACGTCGTGCACGAGTCCAACCATTCCGATAACCGGCGTTGGGTAAATCGCGCCTTTCGCATTTTCGTTGTACAAGCTGACATTACCGCCGATAACCGGCGTTTCCAGCGTACGGCAAGCTTCGGAAATTCCGTCTGCCGCTTTCTCAAGCTGCCAGAACACTTCCGGCTTCTCCGGGCTGCCGAAGTTCAGGTTATCCGTGATCGCGAGCGGCTCGGCACCGGAACATACGATGTTACGCGCTGCTTCTGCTACTGCGATACGTCCGCCTACTTCTGGATCAAGGTATACATAGCGTCCGTTGCAGTCTGTCGTCATCGCAAGCGCTTTGCGCGTTCCGCGAATCGTCACAACCGCAGCATCGGAGCCTGGTTGAACCGCAGTGCTTGTGCGCACCATGTAGTCATACTGGTTGTAAACCCACTCTTTGCTCGCCACTGTCGGCGAAGCCAACACCTTTTTCAATGCATCCGTCAGATCCGTTACTTCCGCATAAGCAGTCGTATCGATCGCTGCATTTGCCGCGTAGTAAGCAGGCTCTTTGGAAGGTTTGTCGTACATTGGGCACTCGTCAACGAGCGCTGTAACCGGCATATTCGCCACTTCTTCGCCTTGGTGGAACAGACGCAGACGGCCATCATCCGTAACTTTACCAACCTTCACGCAGATAATGCCCCAACGGTCAAAAATTTCCTGCGCTTGCGCTTCGTGCTGCGGTTCAACAACGAACAACATACGCTCTTGCGACTCTGAAAGCATCATTTCGTAAGGCGTCATGCCTTCTTCGCGCTGAGGCACCTCATCGAGGTACAGCTCCAAGCCGTTACCCGCTTTGGACGCCATCTCCGCGCTGGAGCAAGTCAGACCCGCTGCTCCCATATCTTGAATACCGACTACGATGCCGGCATTGATTAGCTCAAGCGTTGCTTCCATAACAAGCTTCTCCATGAAGGGATCGCCTACTTGCACAGCCGTACGTTTCTCTTCGGACTCTTCGGACAATTCGACCGATGCGAATGTCGCACCGTGAATACCGTCACGGCCCGTAGCAGGACCCACGTAGAATACCGGGTTGCCTACACCTTTAGCGACGCCGCGCTGGATTTTATCATGATCGATAAGCCCCACGCACATTGCGTTTACAAGCGGATTGCCTTCGTAGCTCTCATCGAACATGACTTCGCCTGCAACTGTCGGAATCCCGATACAGTTCCCATAGCCAGCGATACCGCCAACTACGTGCTCGAACAAATATTTAACGCGTTGGTTCTCCAGATTACCGAAACGCAAGCTGTTCAGCAGCGCAACCGGACGAGCACCCATGGAGAAAATGTCGCGGATGATGCCGCCTACGCCTGTTGCTGCGCCTTGGTATGGCTCAACTGCGGAAGGATGGTTATGCGATTCGATTTTGAACACAACCGCTTGGTTGTCGCCGATATCGACGATACCTGCGCCCTCGCCCGGACCCATCAATACTTTCGGTCCTGTGATTGGGAACTTCTTCAGGATTTTCTTCGAGTTCTTGTAGGAGCAATGCTCCGACCACATAACGCTGAAAACGCCGATTTCTGTATAGTTCGGCTTACGGCCCAGAAAACCGCAAACCAGTTCATATTCATGATCCGTCACACCGAATTGCGTATAAATGCGTTGCTCCGCAATTTGTTCCGCTGTCGGTTCCTTAGCTGTTAACTGCTGCGCCATTTTGTTCCCTCCAAGCATTCAAAATCGATGTAAACATCCGTTTGCCGTCTTCCGAGCCAAGCAGTTGATCCACCGCGCGCTCCGGATGCGGCATCATGCCGACCACGTTGCCACGTTCATTGCTGATCCCTGCGATATTGTCGATGGAACCGTTCGGGTTCGTATCACCCGCATAACGGAACACAATTTGGTTGTTTGCTTTGAGCTGCGCGAGCGTTTCGTCGTCGCAGTAGTAGTTGCCTTCGCCATGCGCGATCGGAATATCGATCACTTCGCCGGCGCTGTATTGGCTAGTGAATGCTGTCGCATTGTTTACGACTTCCAGCTGTGTTTGCTGGCAGATGAATTTCATGCCGCTGTTGCGGCGAAGTGCGCCTGGCAGCAGGCCTGCCTCGGTAAGGATTTGGAAGCCATTGCAGATGCCGAGAATGAACTTGCCCGCCTCAGCTGCTTTAACCACTTCGTTCATAACCGGTGCAAAACGAGCGATCGCGCCGCAGCGCAGGTAGTCTCCATAGGAGAATCCGCCCGGAACGAGAATCGCATCATACGCGGAAAGATCCGTAGCCGTATGCCATACGTATTCGACTTGCTGGCCGATTGTATCTTCTACTGCTTTGAAGCAGTCAATATCACAGTTGGAGCCTGGAAAAACGATTACCGCGAACTTCATCGTTTAGCCCTCCAATTCAAAACGGTAGTCTTCCACTACTGTGTTCGCCAGCAGCTTCTCACACATCGCTTTCAGACGAGTTTCCGCTTCTGCGCGATCCGTAGTATCTAGGTTCAGTTCCAAATATTTGCCGATGCGGACTTTGCCGACTTCCTCGAAGCCCATTGTGTGCAACGCGCCTTGTACAGCGCTGCCTTGCGGGTCAAGCACGTTTTGTTTGATCGTTACGTAAACTTTAGCCTTCATTTGGGGGGTCGCCTCCTGGAAAATGTGAGATGTGGGATGGGAGCGCTACGCAAAACGTGGATATGTCGGCCTTCGTCGCTGTTGAACTTTAGGAAACTTGAACAATATCCTAGCGGATGTTTCCCAAGTTCAAAGGCGATCGCTTGCGCTCTACGGCTCGACATACCACTTATTTGCTTCGCCCATCCTGGAAAACAATTTTGCAGGATGCTCTGGGAGCATCCTGGGCTCGCTTCGCGGGGCTATTCGCCGCCGCTTGCGTCGCCTGATTTATGTGGTGCGAGCCATCTGTGCTTGGCCCGCGGGTTTTGATTACTAGACCAATGCTTCGCCTGTTAGTGCTTTGTAGATGGCTAGGTAGCGGTTGGTTGTTTCTTCTACGACGGCTTGCGGGAGCGGAGCCGGTTTGCTGTCTCGGTCCCAGTCGGAGCCGAGCAAGTAAGTGCGTACCGGTTCTTTGTCCATACTGTCGATTTCGATGTCGTAGGCATAGTTGTCTTTCGCCCAGAAACGGGAGGAATCCGGGGTGAAGATTTCGTCGATGAGAATGACTTTACCATCTATAAGGCCGAACTCGAATTTGCAATCCGCCAAAATGATGCCGCGCTCTTCGCAGAAGCCGCGCGCATATTCGTACAGCGCAATGCTCTTATCGCGAAGCTCTTCCGCCAGCTCGGCGCCGACCATCTCTTGCATCCGCTCGAACGGGATGTCTTCGTCATGGCCCACGTCGTTCTTCGCAGCCGGCGTGAACAGCGGCGCAGCAAAACGCTCGTTCTTGCGCAGACCTTCCGGCAGCTCGATGCCGTTAATTGCCGATGTTTTCACATATTGTCTCCAACCGCCGCCGGTGATATAGCCGCGAACGACACATTCGATATCGATGCGCTCTGCTTTCTTGGAAACCATAATGCGGTTTTTCAGAAGTTCAGGCTCCGTTACGAGATCGCCAAGCTTGTACACGTCCGTGTGAACGATATGATTCGGCATCATAGCCGCCGTTTGATCAAACCAGAAAGCCGACAACCGATTCAGCACGTTGCCTTTCTCCGGAACAGCCGGATCCAGCACATAGTCAAACGCGCTGATGCGGTCCGTGACCACAATGAGATAATGCTCGCCAAGATCATAAAGCTCGCGCACCTTGCCCTTATACAGCAGCGGCGCCTTCACATAATCCACAGCCGTGGACAACGCTTGTGTCATTTCAATCTCTCCTTTTTTCAACGGTTTGATTTAGATTTATGCACGTAATGACGGAGCAGGAGAAAACAGTCTGTAGAAGCGTCAGCGTTCGCCTTTGTACAAGGATTTCAACCTATAATCCCTTATAGTTCAAAGAAATCCAAGGTACAACAGCGATCGAAAGACGTTTTCTCATGCGCAGTCATGCCTTTAAATCAACTCAAGCCGTCTGAAAATGGTATCCACGTGCTTAAGATGCCAAGCCGGGTTAAACGCATCAGCGATTTCATCAGCGGACAAATGAGCCGTAATCTCAGGCGTCGACTCGATGATATCGCGGAATTGGCGCTGCTCTTCCCATGCTTGCATCGCGCGCGGCTGTACAGTGTCGTACGCTTGCTCGCGGCTCATGCCTTTATCGATCAGCTTCGTCATGACGCGGCCGGAGAACGGCACGCCGAACGTACGCTGCATATTGCGTTTCATGTTCTCAGGGAACACCTGAAGGTTCTTGATGATGTTACCCAGACGGTTCAACATGTAGTTGAGCAGCATCGTGGAATCCGGCAAAATCACGCGCTCAGCCGACGAGTGGCTGATGTCACGCTCATGCCACAGCACAACGTTCTCGTAAGCTGTCAGCATATGGCCGCGGATAACGCGGGACAGACCGGAGATGTTCTCGCAGCCGATCGGGTTGCGTTTGTGCGGCATTGCGGATGAACCCTTTTGACCTTTGGCGAACGGCTCTTCCACTTCACGGAACTCACTCTTCTGCAGAGCGCGGATTTCCGTAGCGAATTTATCGAGCGAAGTCGCGATCAGTGCCAATGTGCCAATGTACTCCGCATGACGGTCACGCTGCAGCGTTTGCGTGGAGATCGGAGCAGGCGTAATGCCAAGCTTCTTACATGTGAATTCTTCTACAAAAGGATCGATGTTCGCGTAAGTGCCTACCGCGCCGGAGATTTTGCCGAATTGCACGCCGTTAGCCGCATGGCGGAAACGCTCCAGGTTACGCTTCATTTCTTCGTACCAGAGGGCAAGCTTCAAACCGAACGTTGTCGGCTCCGCGTGTACGCCATGCGTACGGCCCATCATCGCTGTATCTTTATAAGCAACCGCTTGGCCGCGTAAAATTTCAATAAAGTTCGTAATGTCTTTCTCCAAGATCGTGTTCGCTTGAAGAAGGAGGTAACCCATCGCCGTATCCACAACGTCTGTGGAAGTCAGGCCGTAATGAACCCATTTGCGCTCAGGTCCGACTGTTTCGGATACCGCACGCGTGAACGCGATAACGTCATGGCGTGTCTCAAGCTCGATCTCGTTGATGCGGTCGATGTTGAACGTTGCTCCTTTGCGAAGGGCTTCAACATCCTCGCGCGGGATTACGCCAAGCTCTACCCAAGCCTCGCATGCGCAAAGCTCAACCTCTAGCCATGCCTTGAATTTGTTCTCTTCCGTCCAAATCGCTCTCATTTCCGGTCTGCTGTAACGTTCTAACATCGTGAATTAAACCCTCCAAATGTTGGTTTCGGAAATCCATGCCAGCGCTTGCTCCACATCCGATGCAAGCACGTTGACATGACCCATTTTCCGTTTATGTTTGGCTTCATGTTTCCCATATAAATGAATTTTAGGCGCTACGCCTAAACGTTCCGCATGTTCATCTTGCTTCGCGATCAGTTCCAGCAGCGGCTCCACATGCTCGCCGAGCACGTTCACCATAACAACCGGCGTAAGAAGCGCCGTGTCGCCAAGCGGCAAACCGCATACGGCGCGCACGTGCTGCTCGAACTGCGATGTCCGGCAAGCTTCCATCGTATAATGGCCGCTGTTATGCGGACGCGGCGCAAGCTCGTTGACGAACAATTCGCCGTCCTCCGTCAAGAACAGCTCCACCGCGATCAAACCGACGGCGCCAAGCCCTTCAGCGATTCGTGCAGCAAGCCGCTCCGCTTCCCGCTGAAGTTCTTCGTCAATCCGTGCAGGCACGATCGACAGATGCAATATGTTATCGACGTGGATATTCTCCGCTGCCGGGAAGGTACGAATCTCGCCCTGCGGGCTTCTTGCCGCAATGACCGAAAGCTCCTTCTGGAAGCGAATGAACTGCTCCAGCACAAGCTCCGTACCGGCACGATTCAGCGTCTCGAACGCCTCATCGATTTCAGCTTCGCTGCGGATGACCCATTGGCCTTTGCCGTCATAGCCGCCCATAGCGGTCTTCAGCACGCAAGGCAGGCCGAAGCGGCCTACTGCCTCGCGAAGCTCATCTGCGCTTCGCACTTCGGCATAAGGCGCAACCTTCACGCCCGCCGCTTCAATCGCCCGTTTCTCACGCAGCCGATGCTGCGTCGTATAGAGCAGCTCGCTGCCTTGCGGCACGTACGATTCCTCCATCAGCATGGCCGCAACGCCGGCATCGACGTTCTCGAACTCATACGTGATGACATCGGAGCGCTCCGCCAGTTCGCGAGCCGCATCGCGATTGTCATACGCGGCTACGATTTGACCGGCAACTTGTCCGGCAGGCGCATCCGGCGTAGGATCCAGTGCCACGAACCGATATCCCATGGCGCTGCCTGCATTCGCCATCATCCGGCCAAGCTGACCGCCGCCAAGGATCCCGACTGTGGAGCCGGGCAAAATCACTTTCACTTCTTTACCCGTGCCGCCGCTCATAGCGTCTCACTGCTTTCGAGCACTTCCTGCTCAATCCGCTCGCGGCGCGCAAGCACGCGGGCTTGTACATCCGGATCGAACGCGCCGAGCATCTGTGCTGCAAGCAATCCCGCGTTTGTGCCGCCGGCGTTGCCGATCGCAACCGTTGCAACCGGAATGCCGCCGGGCATCTGTACGATGGACAGCAGCGAGTCAAGTCCGTTCAAATTCGAAGACTTCACAGGCACGCCAATAACCGGCAAGATCGTCTTCGCGGCGACCATGCCGGGCAAATGTGCAGCTCCGCCAGCACCCGCGATAATAACCTTCAAGCCGCGTTCTACTGCTGTTTCTGCGTATTGGAACATAAGGTCCGGTGTCCGGTGAGCCGAAACAACCTTCTTCTCGTAGGGGATTTGTAACTCGTCCAGAACGTCACAGGCTAGCTTCATAGTCTCCCAGTCTGACTTACTGCCCATGATGACGCCGACTTTTGCTGACATCTGCTTATAACCACCTTTGTTTGATGAAGGAATCGGATTACAGTACAAGCCACAAAAAAAGTCCCTCAGCACAGGCTCCACAACATGGATGGCTTCGGGACTTACAAGTCCAGCAATGAAGATCAAGCTCTATCGCCGCCCTGCTAACCGGTAGACAGGAACGGCAATAGACAACATCAGGCTGCCCCGTCAAGGCGGCAACCTGGTTCTTCAACTGCATGGGCTCGTAGTCCGAAAATTAAGGTTCTCGGGTAGATACTCTCGGGCCTAATCCCCAAGGATATACGAGTCTTGCATGGTAAGTATATGATTCGTTTTTCGCTATCCCTAGTTTATCAATCCTGACGCAGAATGTCAACGAAAAAACACGAACATTAAATTCAAATAAACTTATAAAAGTTCGTGTTTTGCCTAGTTTTTGCAATTTTCACGAATTATTTTGAACAATCTGTGATTTTGTTGGGTATTCGGACCATTGCTGACACTGCCTTCTAATCCCGCCCTCCTACAAAAACCGACAAAATACGCACGCTATTCAAGTCGATGGGAGCACCAAATCCCTATTCGCGAGCACACAAAAAACGTATTGACTCATCAGTCAATATAGGATTACAATCACATTGACTCATCAGTCAACATTCATAATTAACCCTCTAAAACGATAGGAGGCTCCAAGCGTGAAACCAATCGTCGAACTTCGTCAGTTGACGAAAACGTACGGCAAGAGCCGTGGCATATCCGATGTATCCTTTACGATCGGAGAAGGCGAAGTATTCGGGTTCATTGGACCGAACGGCGCGGGCAAGAGCACAACGATCCGAACGCTGCTCAATTTTGTCTTTCCTACCTCGGGCAGCGCCTCGATCCTAGGTATGGACATCGTGAAGGATGCCAAGGCCATCCGCCGCCAAGTCGGTTATCTGCCTTCAGAAGTATTTTATTATGATGACATGAAGGTTATGGATCTGCTCAAGTATTCGGCGGCTTTCTATGATCAAACGGATTCCAATCGCATCACGGAGCTGGCCGAGCGCCTCGACCTGGATCTCTCCCGCAAAATCGAGGACCTCTCCTTCGGCAACCGCAAGAAAGTCGGCATCGTTCAAGCGCTGCTGCACAGGCCGAAGCTGCTTATACTCGATGAGCCGACCGGCGGCCTAGATCCGCTTATGCAGAATACGTTCTTCGAGCTGCTCACCGAAGAGCGCATGAAGGGTACAACGATCTTCTTCTCCTCCCACATTCTGAGCGAGGTACAGAAGATGTGCGACCGGGTCGCCATTATTAAAGAAGGTGCGCTTATTAAAGTCGAATCCGTCGAGCAGCTGCTTAAGAACAACCTCAAGAATATTACCCTGACAGCTAGCAATCCCGAGGCCATTGGACTCCCGCAATTGAAGGGCATCTTAAAGCAAGAAACGACCGGTTCCCATGTGAAGCTGCTATATGGCGGCGATATGAAAGCACTCATTCAAGGATTGGCGGACTGCGCCTTCACGGATATTTTGATCGAAGAGCCTTCGCTTGAGGAAGTATTCATTCATTATTATGAGAAAAAATAAGGAGGCTGTACGATGCTTCTAAGAAGAGAATTCAAACGAAATCTTCGGGGATTGATCATTTGGAGTATTATTATGGCCGGGATCATCCTCTTATATTTAAGCATTTACCCGGAATTCGCCAAGCAGCAGCAAGGGCTGGACGATATGATGAGCACCCTTCCCGAGGGGATGAAGAAGGCTTTCGGCATGGATCGGCTGAGCATGAGCACCCTGCTCGGATTTTATGGCATCGAGATCCACTTGATGACGACCTTGCTCGGCAGCATTTTCGCATCCTTACTGGCTTCTAATATCGTAGCGAAGGAGCAGCATGAGAAAACGATCGAATTCCTGCTCTCCAGACCGATTACGAGAACCCAGATCATCGGCCAGAAGCTTGCTGCCGTAGTCATCAATATTGTGCTGTTCAACCTAGTCATTGTGGCCGCCAGTCTAATCGGGTTTCAATTCTCGAAAGATAACGACGTATCGCTGTCTACTTTCTTCCTGCTGGAATCGGCCGTCCTGCTCATGCATCTGACCTTCGCAAGCCTCTCGTTCTTGTTCTCGGCGATCCTGAGAAGGACCCGATCCGTCGTATCCATGTCGCTCGGACTTGTGTTCATCACTTATTTCTTCAGCATTATTTCGGGCGTTTCCGACCATTTCGCATGGTTCAAATATATCAGTCCCTTTAAGTATGCCGAAGCGGCAGCCATCATAACCGACCGGTATTTCGATCCGCTGTACATCACCATTATGGCCGTCGTTATCGTCTGTTGCGTGCTGTCCGCTTACTGGTATTATAGTAGAAAAGACATCACCGTTTAGTCGTCTTTAACAGAACTGAGGTGTTTTAACCGTGTACCCCGCATTCGCGAAGCTTCCTGAAGAGAAACAGGAGCTCATCATGACGATTTGTATCGAGGAGTTTGCCAAGAACGGCTACACAAACACCTCCACGGATACGATAACGGCGAGAGCCGGTATTTCTAAAGGCATTTTGTTTCATTATTTTAAAAGCAAAAAGAACCTCTATCTTGCCGTTGTCCAGCATGCGATGGACTTGCTTGTTGAGAAAACGATTACTGCGGTGGAAGCGATCGGCGCGACTGATTTCTTCGAGCATATCAAGGAGATCGTGCTGGCGAAGCAGCGCGTGACTTTGCATTATTTTCAAGAGACCGAGCTTGTGCAGCGTGTCATCAGCCTTCCGCCGAAGGCCGTCCAAGCCGAGATTGAGAAGCTGATCGAAGCGTATCAGAAGACGTTCACGACGCCGGCTATGCTGCGGTCCATCTATAAAGCCGAGCTTCTGGACGCCGCCCCGCTGCGGGATGGGCTGGATGCCGAGGCGGTTTTCAACCATGTCACCTTCGTCTTGAATGCATTGTCGAACAAGTATCTGCAGCTTCACAAGACACAGGCTCTCGCTCCCCCCGTTATCGAGCAGAAGCTGATCCAGGAGATCGATATCTTTATCGATATGATCAAGTATGGAGTCTACAAGCAGCACGGCTAAAGGCAAAAAAAGAGGACGGCGCAGATTCTGCGCCGTCCTCTTCATTGTTCACTATTAGCCTTGGCTTCCGATAAACGCGTAACGCGCGACGATCAGAATCGCAAGCACCCACATGAGCCAGTGCACTTTGTAGCCGCCTTTTTTGCCGGCAAGATTAGCTGTTGTAGCCAGCACTACATACGAAACGATACCGAAGGAAACACCGTTTGCGATGTTGTAAGTGAACGGCATAAGCGCAACCGTCAAGAACGACGGGATTGCATACACCATGTCTTGGAAGTCGATTTCTTTGATCGATTGTACCATGAGCACGCCGACAATGATCAGTGCAGCTGCAGTAGCAGAGCCCGGGATCAATGCGATAACCGGCCATAGGAACAATGCTGCCAAGAACGCAACGCCTGTCGTTACGGCAGTAAGACCTGTACGTCCGCCCTGCGCGATACCCGCAGAGCTTTCAACGAATGCCGTTACTGTGCTTGTACCGAGCATTGCGCCGCCGCTGACGCCGATCGCATCAACCAGCATCGCTTTACCAACCAGCTTCTTGCCTTTTGCAGGGTCTTTCATGTAGCCGGCACGGTTCGCCGTACCTACCAGTGTACCGAATGTATCGAACAATTCAACGAATGTGAAAGTCGCAATGATGGAAATCAAGCCGGTGTCCATAACACCTTTGAAGTCGAAGTCCCAGAAGTTGCCTTTGCTGAAATCAGGGCTCCACGATTGGCCTTTCAACGCTTCGCTCACGTTCACGTCGCCAGTCAAGATCGCGATGATCGTCACGCCAAGAATACCGAACAGAATCGCGCCCGGTACGCGCATTACCATCAGAATCGCGATCAGCAGTACGCCGATCAGCGTCAGGTACACGCTGGAGTTCTCCAGGCTGCCCATGTGGAACACGGACTCGAAGCCCAGAACATCCGTGAAGACGCCTTTAGGAATATCCGTAACCGTATTCTCAACGCCGACTGTCATAATACCGCTGTTTTTCAAGCCGATGATGGTGATGAAAAGACCGATACCTACTGTAATGGCATGCTTCAAGCTGTCAGGAACAGCTGTAATCAGCAGCTGACGAATTTGCGTAATCGTCAGGATCAAGAAGATGATACCGGAGATAAATACGGCCGTCAGCGCCATTGAAGGCGAGATCGGTGTATCTGTTGCTTTAGAAGCAAGTACCGTTGCCGCGAAGTAAGCGTTCAGACCCATACCCGGCGCGAGCGCAACCGGGAAGTTCGCGAACAACCCCATCGCAATCGTGAAGATACCGCCGGCTAATGCCGTTGCCAAAAACACCGAATACCCATCAAGTCCTGCAGTTCCGAGAATGCCCGGATTGACGGCCAAAATGTAAGCCATCGTCATAAAAGTCGTAAGGCCCGCCATAATCTCTGTCCTTACATTTGTTCCGTGTTCCTTCAAACGAAAGAAACTACCCATTTTTCAAAAACCCTCCCCAAAAAATGTTTCAGAACAAACAAGAACCCAGAAAAAAAATGCCGATGGTGTCGGCATTTCTCCTTAGGTTCCACGCAAAACAAGACAAGAAGGCGCGATATGACCGATCGCAGCCTTACTTAGTCTTGCTTCTCGTAGACAGGTCATTTACGGTGACCTCGTAGAGACTCTCAAGCCGATTCTTGAGATTATACGAAAAGATATGCTGTTTCTGTTTGTATTGATCTGTGAACATTTTAGCGAGGAACTCCCGAGCCTGTCAATGGGAAACGTTTGCAAATTAGGTAATTGTCCTTATAAAGTGGAAAAGCATCCTTCCATTGCGCTTTCCCGCATGGTTCTGCTCGTCCACTACGATGTTAATGGAATCGTTTCATCAGGTGATGGATTGCTGCGGATATCTTCTCTTTATTTCGCTTTTCCGAATCGGCTTTTTCAAGCGCAAGCAGCCCTATGCTGTATCCCAGGATGGCTAGAGAAGAGGAAATTTTCGCAAGATCGTCTGCTGTAATCTGCTTTTGTTCCGGCATTCACGCAACGCTCCTTCATTCAGGATAAACCTGTTTCATTCCTGTTTCTCTGTTCTGGCTTTCAGTACTGCAAGCAACCCAAATAGATCTCCGACAACTAAAATGATCGCCGCCCACAAAGCAAGGTCATCAGCAGATAATTCACTCAACTCATCTTTGGTCGTTGTTGCTCTCGCCATTTGGATTACCCCTTGTTCTTTAACTGATAGTAGCCTATGCACTACGGGCATTAGCCGCGTAGGCTACTGCCCTGAAGGGTAAAATTTAATCCGGCGACTAGTATCCGGATCCACGCGCGGCATCCACCTTAACTCGTCTTCCGCTCTCGAACGAGCGAATGGCCGCATCCGCGATCGCCAAGGCGCGATACCCGGCAACGGCATGAATCGGAGGCTGCTGTCCAGCCATAAATGCCGCCAGCATAGCATCGACATGCTTATCCATCGTGAGATGGAATTGGCGATCCGCATCATTGAAGTATCCTGCTTCCCAGGTCTCGCCCAGCTCGCTTCCGGACGGATGGAACGTATACCTCTTGACGGTATCGTGAATCACGACCCGTCCCTTCGTACCGTCCAGTTCAACACGATGCGTGTCCGGATACGCATAAGAGGAATCATACGTTCCGATTAGACTGCCGACCGCGCCGCTGCTGAATTTCAGAGATAGCGCGATGGTTCGGTAACCTGCTTGGGTCAAGTCGGACATCTCGGCAGACACCGCTTCAATCGGTCCGCATAGATGTTCCAGCATATCGAAACCGTGACACTGCGTCTCGATGAGGTTGGCATGCGGATGCGTGCTCGAACCCTCTCCCCCGAAACGCCAGGATGCAAAAGTCAGTTGCCCGAGCCGCCCCGCTTCGATCGCTTCGCGCGCCAATTGGACCGGCTTGGCGTATCGATGGTTAAAGTTAATCGCAAAAAACAACCCGCGTTTGTCCGCTTCGTTCAACAGTATATCTGCCTCTCTCAAAGAGAACACAAGCGGCTTTTCCACAAATAGCGGCACGCCTGCCTGAATCACCTGAAGCGTCGTTTCAAAATGACCCTGGTTCGGTAAGCACAAACTGACCAGATCTGGCTGCTCCTTCTCCAGCATAACGGCAAGATCCGTGTACGCCGCGGTATGAAATTGCCGGGCAGCCTTTATGGTTTTCTCCGGATTGCGTCCCACCAGTGCGCAGAACTGAACCTTCTCGTGGGCATCGAATATTCTGGCATGCTGTTTTCCCCAGCCGCCTGTACCGACAAGCGCTATTTTGACCCGTCCCGTCCCGCTCATTGTTCGATGATCACCTTCCCGGTATCGCCTTGGAAAAACAGCTCGTACGCTTCTTGGAGTTGGCTCAGCGGAAATCGGTGCGTAATGATTTGCTTCAGGTAGGGTAGATTCGCTAAGAGCCGCAGATGATTGTCCTGCAAATCCTTGTACTGGAAATACTCGCTGCCAAGCACCGTCCGCTCCGTCGCGATCAAATCACCGGAAACCTGCAAATGCAGTTCCTCCCCATGCCCCACACATACAAGCGCGCCGGGTTTGTTCAAACAATGAAGCGCGGCTTGCCGCGCAACCGTTCTGCCGCTGGTATCCACAGCCAGATCGACACCATCAACCTGCATGGCATCCATTCGCTCGCGAATACGCTCACGGCCAAGATTGACCGGGATCGCCCCCATCTTCTCTGCCAATTGAAGGCGGTAGTCGTTGAAATCCATGATGAATACAGGCGTTTCCTCGCCAAGCAGCAATTTGATCATCGCCAGAACGCCAAGCCCAATTGGGCCGGCTCCTGCGATAACGGCGGATCCGATGCCCGGAAGCACCTGAAGGCCGCGTTTGATCGCATGCCCGCCGGTTCCCATAATATCCAGAAGCATCGTCGCTTCCGCCATTGGGATCGATGGATCAATTTCAAAAAACACACGTTCGCTAATCAGCATATAAGGCGCGTAGCCGCCGTCATGCGAGAACCCGTAATCTGCGGATTTGCTCAGACACAGGTTGGTAAAGCCCGACATGCAATTCCGGCACGAGCCGCAAAATTCCATAAGAAACACAACGCCGTGCGCTCCTTCGCGTACGGCAGTGCCCGCTCCCGCTGCAATGACAATGCCTGCAGCCTCATGGCCTGGCACGATACGGGTTCCATGCTGGAACTGCCCGCGATCTGAACCGCACAAGGCATTCGCCTTTACCTTCAGGAGCAGTTGCCCTGGACCGGGCACCGGAATTTCCTTTTCCCCGTATTCAATTCGTCCTCCCCCTGCAAAAATCGGAACCGTCATGGACCTCATTACACTCGTGTTCTCCATTGGCAGACAACCACTCCTTCGTTTGAAGTACGTCCCTTATGCTTGCGTAACCACTAACACATCTTTATTATTCTTCGGTGGCAGAAACACTCGTAATACGAATAATGATATAATATGGAACGAGATTTTCCTTGTAGGATCCGATGATCTTCTTGTCAAAAACACTTATTATAACAAGCAATAGAAGGGACTTTGGGAATGGCAGTAAAGGACAATCCGCTGAGCTATCACGTCTCTCCTCATGTTCGGCTCTGTTACACTTTCGAGCGTTCCGACTTTGTACAAGGCCCGAGGAGGCTTCTTGATTATCTGTTTCTTTATTTGGAGAAAGGGCGTTATGTGCTTACGATCGAGGGGAGGGAGCATGAGCTGCTGGAGGGAGAATTTGCGCTCATTCAACCCGGATTACTGTTTACGACACACGGATTCGGCGATTGCGTCGTCCCCAATGCGCATCTGGATTTCTTCTACAATCCGCTGCGCGAACAAAGCTTTGTCACCACGCCGGGAATGACGACTTTATCCAAATATTCCGAGCTGATGCAGCCTCGGCTTGATGAACTGGGTCTGGCGCAGCTCCCGCCGATCATCGTTCCCGAGAATGCGAAGAAGCTGAAACACACCCTTATGCAAATGATCGATAATTTCAAAAACCACGATGTAGTCAGCATGATTAAGGTGCAGCAATTAGCGCTGGAGCTGCTGGTACAGCTCATTGGCAGCAGCGGCCGCCAAAGTCCGGCGAGTCATTATTACGAGCATCGTTTCCGAGCGCGCATGGAGGCTTATTTATCCTCCAATCTATCGGCGCCGCTCAATATCGCTGACATGGCCCGGCATATCGGCTACTCGGAATCCCATTTCTGCCTCATATTCAAACAAGTTTTCGGCGAACCGCCGCACAGCTACCTCACCCGGATGCGAGTCGGTAAAGCCAAGGAGCTGCTGCGCTCCACCGAGCTCCATCTGGAGCTGATCGCCGAATATTGCGGCTTCGCCAACGCCTCCCATTTCTCCAAAACCTTCAAACAGTCCACGTCGCTCACCCCAAGCGGTTATCGGCAAAGCTCGGAGGAGGAGTAGGATGGGCATGATCGCGCACAACGAAAAGGACTCCATGGAGATGCCCCTCGATGATGCTCGCTTGCGTCAAGTAATACGAAAAAACCCTCAATCCCCGCTTTAGGCGAAAATTGAGGGTTTTACACATGGGATAGACCAGCTATTCCCCGTTTGCATAGAGCTCTTGCCTTAGAAGAATGTTAAGCTTCTCCGGGGGATTACAATGCGGATGATTCATGAAAATCTCTTGGGTTCTTCCTTTTATTTGGTACCCTTCTTCAGCGACTCCATCCACTAAAGCTTGTACCGAAGATTCGATCTGATCGTAGCTTCCGGTATGTAATAATTGCGCGCAATAGCGTTTGGGGGCAGCCGTCAAAGAAAGATCGAAATCGAAACGATCCAGCCTATTCTTCAGCTCCTGGATAGTGACATGAAATAAATCATAGGTGATGTAATCCGGAACCCACATCATTGCCGTAAACTCCGTTTCTTCTTCACGCTCTGTTGCCCACGCCATTTCGATCGGCATTCTGCTGAAATTTTTCCCTAGCTCCCGCACCGTGTGATACTTGACTCGATTGATGAACCGGCCCATTGTCCAAACCTCTTTATACTCATGCATCTTGTAAATATCCCGATCACCGGATCCCGAAGCAACCAAGTATTGCATCTGAGGGAGTTGATAAATCGTACAGGTTATATCCGCTATTACTTTCCTTTAAGCGTATTCGTAATTTGCGCCTTGGACTTTAGCTCTGCCAGCAAAGCAGGAGAAAGTTCGGCAACCTGCTGGCTAACGAGCTGTTCGCGGATTTCAGCTTTCTTCTCATCAAGCGTCGCTGCTTTCGCTGCCTTATGGTCGGTTACTTTGATAATGTGATAACCATATTCCGACTTGATCGGCCCACCAAGCTCCCCAACCTTAAGCGAGAATGCTGCTTGCTCAAACTCAGGGACCATTGCCCCTTTGCCGAAGAAACCAAGATCACCGCCGGCATTAGCACTGCCTGCGTCAGTTGATTTTTCCTTCGCCAGCTTCGCAAAATCCGCGCCTGCCTTCAACTGCTTCATAATTTCGTCCGCTTCTGCTTTCGTGGAGACCAAAATATGCGATGCTTTCACCTGCTCCGGCTCATCGAACTCCGCTTTATTTGCCTCGAAAAATTGTTTCACGTCTTCGTCCGTCACCTTCACGCGCGGCTCTACGAGCTTGCGAATGCGAAGCTGCATCGGCGTTTGCCTCTTCAAATCGTCGAGCGTCATGCCTGCTTGCTGCAGCGCAGTCTGAAAATCCGATTCAGACGGGAAACGCTTCTTGATCTTCGCGATTTCCGCATCCACATCTTGCTCACTGATCGTGATGCCTTTCTTCTTCGCCTCTTGATTAACGAGCTCTTCCTGAATCAGGTTGTCCAACGTTTGCGCTCCGCCAATCGTAGCCATTGCATCGTACAGTTTGTTTTTGGTAATGGCCACTCCGTTAACGGAACCGACCGCTTCATTCCCAGCATCGCCTAACGGAGACTTATCGGGCTTGCTCGTAATCATGACTGAATTCGAAGCCGCATTGTAGTTCACATTAGCACCGAGCATCTCAGCCGCGGAACGGATCGGAACGTAAGTAACCCCCTTAATAGATACCGGTTCAACCGTTGATTTTTTACCATTTACGATTAAGCTTATTTTCGTTGCCGCATACGCTCCAGCACCTGCCGCGAGCGTCATACCCACTACAATCAATGCCGTTATTCCCACTCTGCCAAATAGGATATTACCTTTACTTTTGCCCACACAATAGACCCCCCGCTGGAATAATTCCAATAACTTGTAATGAATTGCATACTTGGATTCTATATCATTGCTCTGGATATATAAACCATTCCGATCAGAAGACTACTTTAGTCATAAAAAAACTCCCTTCTATTGCGAAATATCGCAAATAGAAGGGAGTCATTTGTAGTTCTAGCCTATTCCCACTCGATTGTAGCAGGCGGCTTCGATGTTACGTCGTAAACGATACGGTTGACGTTATCCACTTCGTTAACGATACGTACCGAGATTTTCTCGAGAACGTCCCATGGAATACGCGCCCAGTCTGCTGTCATGCCGTCGATGGAAGTAACGGCGCGGATGCCGACCGTGTACGAATACGTACGCGCATCGCCCATTACGCCAACGCTCTTCATGTTCGGCAGCGCTGTGAAGTACTGCCAAATTTCGCGGTCAAGACCGGCTTTGGCAATCTCATCGCGCAGAATCGCATCGGAATCGCGAACGATCTTCAGCTTGTCTTCCGTAACTTCGCCAAGCACGCGGATTGCAAGACCCGGACCCGGGAAAGGCTGGCGCCATACGATCGCTTCAGGCAGACCGCATTCTTCGCCGACTTTACGAACCTCGTCCTTGAACAACGTTTTAAGCGGTTCAACGAGCTTAAATTTAATATCTTCAGGCAAGCCGCCGACATTGTGATGCGACTTGATCGTTTGTGCAGTAGCCGTACCGCTCTCAACGATATCGGTGTAAAGCGTGCCTTGTGCCAAGAATTCGAAATCGTCGAATTTCGCAGACTCCTCCTGGAACACGTAAATGAACTCGTTGCCGATGATTTTACGCTTCTGCTCCGGATCGTCTACGCCTTTCAGCTTGCCCATGAAGCGCTCTTTGGCATCGATTTTGACAACCTTCATATCGAACTTGCCTACGAACGTTTCCATAACGCCTTCCGCTTCGTCTTTACGCAGCAAGCCATGGTCGATGAACATACAAGTCAGCTGGTCGCCGATTGCTTTGTGCAGCAGGATCGCTACAACAGAGGAATCTACGCCGCCGGACAGGGCGCAAAGCACTTTGCCATTGCCCACTTGCGCACGGATATCGCGGATCGTGTCATCAATAAACGTGGTCATGCTCCAGTTGCCTTCGCAGCCGCACACGTTGTAGAGGAAGTTGCGAATCATTTCGTTCCCTTGTACGGAGTGGCGTACTTCCGGGTGGAATTGTACGGCGAAAATTTTGCGATCCGGGTTACTCATCGCCGCGATTGGCGCATGGTCCGTGCTCGCATCAACGCGGAAGCCTGTTGGCAATTCCACAACGTGGTCGCCGTGGCTCATCCATACGGTTTGGTTGCTGCCCAGATCTTTTACGAGCTCGCTGCCCGCGATGAACTCGACATCAGCTTTACCGTATTCGCGTTTGCCTGCGCGCTCGACTTTACCGTCGAGCTGGTGCGCGATCAGCTGCATGCCGTAGCAAATGCCGAAGATTGGCAAACCCAGATCATAAATCGCAGGATCAACAAGCGGCGATTTCTCCTCATACACACTTGCGGGTCCACCCGAGAACACGATGCCTTTCGGCTGCAGCTCGCGGATCCGTTCCACCGAAGTATTGTATGGCAGCAATTCGCTGTATACGCCCAAATCCCGGATACGTCTTGCAATTAACTGGTTGTACTGTCCGCCGAAATCGAGGACGACGATCATTTCATTTGGCTTGTCCACTTTTTTAAAGCCTCCCTCAAATCATTGTGTCAATTATATATAGGCGCTAAGGGACAGTCAAGGCGAATGGGGTGAATGCGATGAGGATATGGTGAACAGTTGAGCCGTCGTGTAGGTGGAGGCAGAGATGAACGAGTGAAGGTGGGTTTGGTATCTGGACTTGGTGCGATTTGTGGTAATTTAAATCTTTTGGTAATTCGATTTTCCGTGCTCTCCATCAATGTAGATCTCTGGGTGAGCTTCTTTGTGCAGAATCGAGCGTTCAGCAGCAATGTAGATCTCTAGGTGATCTTCTTTATTCGATTTTCCATGATTTGCATCAATGTAGATCTCTGGGCGTGCTTCTTTGTGCAAATTTCCCGAAATTTCGGCCAATACAGCTCTCTGCGAGGTCTAGATTCGTAGCAGCTTAAAATAAAAAACCGAGCCGCCTTCTAAAGGCGGCCCGGCTCTATTCATGCGCTATTGCTACTCTTGCTCGGTGGTTGCTGCAACTGCTGTTGTAGCTGCGACCGCTTGGTTCGTTTTGTTTTTGGCCAGCTTCAGGTAGCCGTAGACGTTCTGGAACTCGCTGTCGTTGACGAAACGAAGGCGAACGGAACCAGCTGCCTCGTTAATGTACTCGCGCAGCGCGGAAGCTCCGCCGCCAAGTACATAGAAGCACTGAATATCAGGGTTCTTCTTCCAACGCTTCAGAATCAGATCCAGCACTTTATTGGCAGCGCGGCTGAAGTAGTTGTCCACGATCGGACGGATATCCGCCTGGCCTTCGCCAATCCGCTGAATGATGTAGTCGCGGTTCTTGATCCGTTGGATCAGCTTCGTGCGGCTCGGGAAGCGGTGGCCGAACTGATCTTCCACGTCACGGATGATATTGTCCAGGTAGCCCGCAAGGCCGAATTGCTCGCCCGTGCTGAACTGGTTGTCGATGCTCATCCGTTTTATGACCGGGAAATCCGTCGTAAGCGCGCCCATTTCGCAAATCCCGATGCAGCCGTAGTACAGCTCTTCGTTCTTCACGGTCAGGTTGTCGTGTGTTGCCATATGGAACAGCGCCGCTGCGCCTTCAATGGAAACAACCGCGCGTTTGATAATGACGCGAATGGAGCGGCCGCGAAGCTTCGGCGTGGAAAGGAAGGTCACCTCATGCTCGCCTACAAGGCGCTCCTCAAATGTTTTGTGAAACCCTGCATATGTACGTACCGGCAAACCCGTTCCCACGATATACTCTACCGCTTGCGTCGTTTGTCCTTCTACCGGCTCATAGGTTTGACTAGTCAGCCCCGCATAAGCAAGTGCTGTCAGCGCCACGATCAACGCTTGATCACTGGTCGCTTTGTTATCCGTCTCTTCGAGCTCCGAAATATCCTGGTCTTCCATCGCCAGCAAGCCTACAAAGTAGCGCTGGTTGTTCTTTTTTAATTTAGGGCTGTATACACGCACGTCCAGTGCTTTTAGCGGTGAATCCTCATCTTGAAAAATATGACGTTCATAGCCCGGGGAGAGAATGCTCGGGACTACAATCGGCTCCGATGCTCCATCAACCACCAGCTTTACACTATCATTTCCTACGTCAATGCCTGCAATTTTAATCACAAGAGTGCCTCCGTTCAATGTCTTAGCCTTTTTCCGCTGATAAGGAGTTTCAATTCGCTATATTGCGACAAAATCCTTTTTTATCATTCTTTTTTCCCTACGTCTAAGTTTTTGCTGTCGATCTGCCGAAATAGTTCGGTGTGTATGTTTTTTTGCTCCGCCTTTAGTCGCATGAAAACGTGAGTTCAAAGCAAACAACTTCGAGGAGGTAAGCATGAAACTTTTACCGCGCAACACCCATTTCACCTTTCTTGTCTTACCAGACGGCAGCAAGCCAGCGCTGCGGTTTCGGGTTTCCACCGCCCTGTTACTGGTGATTCCCATCCTTGTTTCCTTGCTGATTGTGATAGCATCAACGCTATACCTACTTCATGAACGCAGCAGTCGTCAGCTGGAACAACTTCATCTGCAGCTCGTTTCCGAATCCCAAGCCCATCAAGATCAGCTGGCAGTCAAAGAAGCGCGTATTATGAAGCTCCAAACCGATTTGGTTCAACTGGCCCGGCAGGCGGATGCCGTAGACGCCCGAATGGAAGAGCTGAGCAAGCTGGAATCCGATATGAAATCACTCGTCGGCCTCTCTCCCGACAAGTCAACGAAGGAAGCAGACGGCGATGGCGTCGGGGGCGAGCAGTTGGACGCAACCGATGAGGATATCCAAGGACTCATAGACCAAACCAAATCGTTCTATTCTTCTATCGGCGGCGAAATCAGCGAATTGAAGAACAGACTGACCTCCACCACGAAAGAGGTACAAAAAAAGAAGCAAGTTCTTCGGCTCACGCCTACCTATTGGCCTACGGAATCGGAGCGTATTACTTCTTTGTTCGGGGTTCGAATCGACCCTTTCACGAACCATCCCGGCGTACATAAAGGCATGGACATAGCCGGCAAAACAGGCGACGCCGTATTCGCAGCGGCAGATGGCTTCGTACAAGAAACCGGATATATGTCGGAACGCGGGAATTACATTGTCGTCTCTCACAAGAACGGCATTGCTACGAAATATATGCATTTGAACAAGGTACTGGCGCAAGAAGGCGACCGCGTAGATCAAGGGGATCTGATCGGTTTGCTTGGTTCAACGGGCCGCAGCACGGGACCGCATCTTCATTTTGAAGTGATGAAGTACGGGGTGTCTGTCGATCCAAAACCATATTTGAAAATGGGGATAAAGGGGATGCCAACTGATGTTCAATTGGAAGAAAGACAAGATTAGCTCCAAGCTGACCGACACGTTCATCGGGGAAGGTACGATTGTTGAAGGCAGTATCCGTTCCGCGGGCGGCGTTCGCTTGGAAGGACAGCTGCGCGGAGATATATCCTGCGACGGCGATGTCGTCGTGGGAGAAAGCGGTTTTGCCGTATCGAATATTACCGCGCGCAATGTCATTCTTGCAGGACAAGTCACGGGCAATGTCCATATCACAGGTAAATTGACCATCTCCTCCACAGGCAAACTATATGGCGATATGACCGCGGCTACGTTGACCATTGAGGACGGCGGCCTGTTCCAAGGAAAAAGCACTATGGATCAGGACGAGCCTGCAGTCAACCCTGCCGAGCGCAGAAGCGGAATTGAACGTCGCAGCGGGAACAGCGGAAACTATACAGGTGTCGAGCGACGCAGCGGATACGACCGCAGAGATATGGTGGTTGGCGCCGACGGGGCAGTTGTGTGGGCCGCTCCGAAAAAAATCAGCTACCGTGCTATTGAGAAGCCCAGTGAAACGGATGAGGCAGTCGGGAATGAAGGCGGCACGACTGAGCGTAAAGAAGGCAATGAGTCCTCGAATCGTGATCCGCTCCGGGAAAGCGGTAAAGCATTCATATCCAGCATCAGCGGCAGTAAAACGGTAAGTGCGTCTGATGATGCGCTGCTCGTTGATCAGGATGCGGGTAGGGAGCAAGAGCGGACCGTTCGGGCTGAAAGCATTCATGAAGAGCAGAAGCAGAATCGATCAGCGCAAAATGAGTCATTCAGCCCTGTGAACACGAGAATCAACGAAGGGGTTAACGAGGCGGAGCGCGCTGCTTTGAGCGGGATGATTTTGGCCGATGTCGCTGCTCAGAGTCAAAGTGAGGCGGCTGCCGGCTCGGAGTTTGTGAATGAGCACACGGAGCTGATGGATGAGGACTCCGTGAGTGCAGTGGATTTGGTGTTGGATGCCGGGAGCCTCGTGAGCGATAGTCGAAGTGCGGAGAGCCTAGCGGATGAGAGGGCAAGTGCGGCGCTGAGCGATAACGCGAGTTTGTTAGTGAACGAGGTCAACACTGCTCAAGCGGGAGCAGTGGTTGAAGCTGCGATTGATGAAGCAGGTGTTGAAGCAGTAACTGAAGAAGAAGCAGCAGTTGTTGAAGCGGTAATGAAAGAAGATAGCGAAGTGCAGCCTGGCATTGTAACGCACCCTGCAGCTGAAGAGAACGCAGCGACTGCCACTGCAGCCAAAGATGTAACGGCAGCAGCGAATCCTAATAAAGGTTCAGAACCGTTAAATCCTGCTGGCAACGTGTATAGCTATGGCTTCGAGGAACGCGCTAATGGTAACACTTCGACTAATGAACCTGCGCCATCGGAACGTGATTCGTATCAAAATCAATCCAGCAGTCGCAGTGCCGCGGAAGCCGCGGCGCTGCTCAAAAACTGGTAAGCAGCCGCATCAATGCATGATGGCGTAAATCTGTGTGATGTACCAGGGTAGTTTGCTATTTGAATGCGAAATGTTGCTCGGTTTGCAACATTCCGGATCCTAAAGGAGATTTGTAGTCTTCCCCTCTGTAATTGTTGCATTTCGAGCAACAAATCACTATTTGGAGCATCGCGAAAAGGAAAAACATTGCAATTTCTGCAACATTTTTTCTGCGTGACTCCAGACATTGTTGATTATCACTGCCCTGAAAGGGCTAAACAAAAGGCTGTTTCAAAGGTCGCATTTCGCGAACGTTTTGAAACAGCCTTTTTCTGTTGCTTTAGGTTTGGCGCGCTTGCAAGCCGGCGACAAGCACGGTCATTTGCTGAAGCGTTGGCTGATTGTGCCAATGCGCGTCATAGCGCGCCGCTTCATCCCAGCGCACAAATTCAGCGACCAGCTTCGCGGTTTCCGGCGGGAGGCCGGGCAGCGCCTCCGCCGCGAATTCGCGCGTGGTGCGGTGCAGCGGCTTCGCACCGCACCTGTTGTACAGCTCGCGCCAGCAGGCATCCGCGAGCTGGAGGAAGTGCCCGCGGGCCGCGGTATGCCGGCCCGCTTGCAGCGCGCTGCCATAGCGGCGCAGCGCGCTTCCGAACGCGAAGCGTTCGCTCTTGCGCCGCCGCGCCGCCGCCAGGGCGAGCCCGGCGGCGCCGGTGGCGCTCGCGGCTAGCGCGGCCATGGCCCACGGCTTCGCCGCCATGGCGCCTTGCGCCGCTTGCGCGAGGGCATGCGCCCCGCGCTGCGCGGCATCGGCGGCATGCTGCGCCGCCGCCTGCAGCTGCGCTGCCAAGCGCACCGCCAGCGCGCGGGCGGCGCTGGTGGCGGCTTCGCCGCCAGCCGCAGCCCCGGCTGCGCCACCCGCGCCTGCGGCTGTTCCAGGCTGCGCCCCATTGCCTGCCCCTGCAGGCGTCAATGAGGCTTCGCCGGCGGCACCGCTGCCCGGTGCCGCAAAGCCCGGCGTCGGCTCAAACGGCAGCCACCCGACGCCTGGGAAAAAGACCTCCACCCAAACGTGTGCATCACTTGCACGCACGGTGTACAAGCCCGCTGGACCGCCGGCTGTAGTCTCGACGGCCTCGCCCGGAGCAAACCCTTTGACGTACCGCGCGGGAATCCCTTGCGTCCGCAGCATAACGGTCATCGCCGATGCAAAATGAACACAATACCCTTGCTGCTGGCGGAACAGAAAGTCGTCGACAAAGTCGGCTCCATCGGCGGGAACCGACGACTGCAGCGAGTATGCGTAGCGGCTGCGCAAATACGCTGCGATAGCCTCTACCTGATCGTAGCGATTCGCCGGATTCCCGGCATCCGCAACAATCTGCGAAGCCAGCTCGCCGACTCGTGCAGGCAATGCCTTAGGTAACTGCGTATACGCATCCTCAAGCGCTACGGTCTCAACAAAAGCGCGCGACCCCGCTGCCTCCGTCCCTTTTCCAGCTTCTCCTGTGTTCTCGCTTCCCGCCGTTGTCCCTTTCCCCGCTTCTCCAGCTGCTTCGTTTCCCGCGTTACCCAAATCCGTACCCGTACCGGCCTCTTTCCCCGATTCCCCTGTACTCTCGACGCTACTCGCACTTCCCGGACTCGCTTCCCCTGCAGCCCAGCTTCCCGCATTACTCGAACCTGCGCTTGAATCCGCTCCGCTCCCCACACTACCCTCAGCTCCGCCAGCCACCGGCTCCACATTCGCAGAAAGCTTCCTCAGCTCATCCAGTCCCAGCTCCGGCAGCTCCGCGGCTACCGTGTAACTGACGACGCGATCGTTCTCGTCGATCGGATAGAGCGCTCCTGTCGCCGCATCGCGCCGATAGCCCGCTGTTTCGCCATCCAGCATCCGGATCGCGCTAATTTTCGCCTCTGCACCGCCTGCCAGCAGCGGCCATCCTGCCGTCGGATGAACAGCCGTTATCGTTTGCACCAACAAACGCGCGTCTTCTTCCGCTTCGTAGGCGGATACATTCAGCGTGAGCCAATCATGAACATTTTGCACCCAGCCTTTGCCGGTATAGTCCGATTTGCTTTCGCCGCGCAAGTAAGTCGCTTCCTTCGAAGCCACGGTGAATAGAACCGAATGATCCTGTGTTAGCGGCCCACCCAGCACCTGGTCATCAAGCCCATAGCCGGTTATGCCGGAGTCACCGAATCCCGCAGCAGCCATCGCTTCCTCCGCGGTAGTAACGCGATCACCATGCCCCGTTCCTCCACTCTGATGGTCGAGCAGCTTCTGCTGTCCCCAATCTACTGCTTCCGCAGCCCAGGGCGCCGGTTCATTCGGTGTCTGTCTCGCTAAACTCCATACAGCGCCAATGCCGACTGCCAGGATGAGAACAACCAGCCACGCTGAGCCGTTCCACCAAGGGAGCGACCAGCCCGCCATTTGATGGTTGCCATCATTTTTCGCTCGAACGAACAGATTGGACCCGATTAAACGCTCCATCCGCGGCACCGTTACCAGCGCACTGAGCAGCAGTCCTTCCGCAAGCGCGCGCATTAGATTCGGAAACACCTGCAGACCCAGAAAACCATACAGCATCAGCAGATACACCGCCGTCAGCGCAGCAAGCCCCAGCCCCCACTGCCTAAGCCACACGAGGGATTGCAGCGCCAGCGCCATCATGCCAAGTCCACTGACAAGGAGCACGGTTCGCATTTCTCCGCTCAGCACGAATTTTCCCTGAAGCAATTGGCCAAAATCATGCGTGAACGCATGCACAAACCCGATCAGCGCATCGTACCCCGAAGCATATTGACCTTGAAACAGAACAAGGACCGTTCCCACAGTAATCATGCTATTGAGCACAATCGATAACCACGTCGGAGGCACAAACAGACCAACAGCGAGAAACAGGCCGACTGTCGCCAGCAGCGGCTCCACCTGATATAGCTCCGTGTATTCCTTCAGCTGCGCAAGCGGGAGAAGCCATTCGACGATCAGCCCAAACAGCAGCAAGCTCGTTACGAGCCGGCGCGATCCCATTTGAAAAAAATCAAGTCCCGTCCGCTCTCGCTGCCGCCTCGACAGCTGCGAACCGCCGACACCGTTGTTAGCTGCTTGCTGTGCTGACATCCATGACGCCTCCTTCCCTATTCGTGGTCATACTGAGTTCCGCCATAACCGGCACTTGTTTGCGGTAGGACAGCGGAACAGGCAGCGCCTTTACGCTGCAGTCCGTGCCTTGAAGCCGCGCTCGCCAGTTCGCTTCCGCCGGAGCCGCCTCGGTCTCTGCAAAAGAAAGCAGCAGCACCAGCTTCACGCCTCGCACAGCCGCGAGTTTAGCGCCGTAGAATACATTTTCCGAGGCAGTGGATTCCCGTGCAACAGCGCCGGCCCCCTTCGTACCCGCAGTCAAACAAATCAGCGCCGAGCCGCGAGGCATTCCCGCCACAACGTCAGAGAGACACTGGGATAGCGGCTTCCGAGGCGAAAGCCCCCATTGCAAGCGGGCCAGCTTCTCCTCCGCAGCCAGAAGCGTACTTCTCTCCCCAGTGCGCACGATAAGCTCCAATTCCTCTGTAGTCAGCAATACAACGCTTTTCCCTTCTCTGACCGCCTGCCTCATCACGAGCACCGCGCGTCCGACATGGGCATCGAACAACCGCATGTCGCCGCCGTATGCGGATTTTGACGTGTCCAGCAGCACAATGAGCTGCCCCGCCTCTTCCGCATTGCTGATCCGCGTCTGCATGCCGAGCCCTCTGGCCATCGCACGCCAATCGACTCGCCTTGGCGAATCGCCGGGGATATAGCTTCGCACATCCGGACCCGCTCCGCCTCGGCTTACACGCGCAGCCGCCGTTATCATCTGGCCGCCAAGCGACGCGATTGGCTGGCGCTCACTGCTCTTCGCACTAGGCCGGAAACCCGGCAAGTCTGCAAAAGCTTCCCCAGCCGGCGCCATCGCATGAACAAGCAGCCCACCTGGACACCCCACTTCAAATTTACGAACCGTCAAGCCGAGCATATCCCCAGCCGAAACTTGCATCGGACTAAATTTGAACTCACCGCGCCGCAGCCCCCGAAACGAATAACGAATATGGAATACACGCTTAAATCCAGGCAGAAAAGCATACTCCACCCTTAGTCCCTTCCCAGACTGCGCGGTAGCAGGGACAATGACTTCGCTCATCCCCAGCCACATGAAAGGCACGGGTCTGCTAAGCCGCAGCGTCAGCAGCACCTGCATGTCCCCTCCGTCGTATAGTCCCTCAGCATCGACTATTGAGCGTTCAACCGTAACTTTCCCTATCGCCATGTACGGCAAAATAATGCAGCAAACCGCCACCGCCGCCGTCACCGTAGCAAGCAGCCACTCCACTGCGCCCCCTCGCGCATGAAGCGCCGCCATGCTGGCGCCAAGCAGCAGAATCAACACAGCGCGCGCCACAAACCGGCTGCGCAGCCTTACCCCTTCGCCCCACTCTACGAACGCTGCCTTTTCCAGCCCTGCCTGGCCCGGTCCTGTCTGTTCCGCCATTCCTCGTCCTTGCCCTGTCTCGCCCGGCCCCGATTGCTCCGCCCGTTTCATCGCCGCCGCCCGCCATCGCCGGACGGAATCGGAATCGGCTGCGCCGACATAATCGCTCCCAGCACCGCGGCTGCGGTTTTCCCGCGCACCAGCGCTTCGTCGCGCACGAGCAATCGATGCGCAAGCACATGCTCCGCCGTTTGCTTCAAGTCATCCGGCACGACAAAACGCCGCCCGCCGATATAAGCCGTTGCCTGAGCTGCGCGCACCCAGTCCAAGGTTGCCCGCGGACTTGCGCCAAGCAGCAGCTCCTGCGAGGTTCTGGTCGCGCCGACAATGTGAACCGCATAGGCCATCAGCGCCGGATGAACATGGACGGACAGCGCATCCCGCTGCATCCGCAGCCATTCCTCCGGTATGATAACCGGACGCAGCGATTCCGGATGCAGCCGTTGTGCCGTTTTCCCTTCCAGCATCGCAATCTCATCCTCCGCTGCCGGATAGCCGATCGACAGCCGCATCATAAACCGGTCAAGCTGCGCCTCGGGCAGCGGATACGTGCCGTCGTCGCGCAGCGGGTTTTGCGTCGCGAGCAGCATGAACGGCTGCGGCAGCATTCTTGTTTCCCCATCTGCCGATACACTCCGCTCTTCCATCGCTTCAAGCAGCGCGGACTGCGTACGCGGAGGCGTCCGGTTGATTTCGTCCGCTAATACGACATTCGCCATCAGCGGCCCTTGCCGGAATACGAGCTCGCCCCGTTTGCCATCCCAAATCATGCCGCCGACCACATCGGCAGGCTGCATATCCGAAGTAAACTGAATGCGCCGGAACTCGCCTCCCATTACGCGGGCAATGGCCCGTACGAGAAGGGTTTTGCCGACGCCCGGTACATCCTCAAGCAGCACATGCCCGCCGGCAAGCAAAGCGCTGAACACCTGCGTGACAACTTCTTTCTTGCCTAGCAGTACACTATTTACTCTAGCCATCATGAGCTGCAAGGATTGCTGCGCAGCCTCCGGCCATGCATCCTGCTGCAGAACCTTACCCTCGGACTCCGCCACCCTGCTGCCATACGGCTGCTCCGACATTTGTTTCGGTATCATTTGAGCTTCATCTCCTACTCTTTCAACCTATGAATTCCTCTAGTTGATAGTTTCGCCAGACTGTGCACTCTTTACACCTTCCCCGCGGCCACGTTTCTATTTACAAGGAACAGGGCAGGCTGTAGGATGATTTTTACATACGTGACGCTTTCCGTAAGACGATAGGATGGAGGGTTTGCCGTGGATCCCATTATGATTGATTTTCCCAGTGAATTTATAACGGAACGTTTGCTCATTCGTATGCCATTGCCGGGGGACGGCAAAGCCGTGCTTAAAGCACTCAATGCCTCGCTTAACGAGCTAAAGCCATGGATGAAATGGGCGCAAGAAGAGCATTCGGAGTATGAGGCAGAACGGGGTATTCGCGAGGCTCACGTGAAGTTCTTGCAGCGGGAGAATCTTCGTCTGCATGTGTTCCTTAAGGATCGCGGGACCTTCATCGCATCGGCGAGCTTGCATGGCTTGGACTGGGATGTGCGCAAATTCGAAATCGGGTATTGGATCGATAGTCGGTACAGCAGGCAAGGTTATATGATTGAAGCCGTTGACGGCATCTGTAATTTTGCTTTCGAGCAGCTGCAAGCCCGTCGATTGGAAATTCGCTGCGATACGCTCAATACCAGGAGCATGCTGATTCCGCAGCGCCTCGGATTTGAGCTTGAAGGCATTATTCGAAACGAAGACCTCTCTGCTGATGGCAGCGAGTGGCGGGACACGTGTATTTTTGCGAAGATTAATTAAGCCAGTCACAATTCGACCAGGCAGTCCGCGCTATTTTGAGGCAAATAAGCCCTGTACGATTCGTTAGAGCTGTCTACGAAAATCCATACGAATCGGATGGTTCCTTAGATTCGATTAGTGGTTATTTGCGAGCAAATTATAGATCATCATGCCCTCTCTCGACATACAAAAAAGGGTTGTCCAGAAAGCCTATCGGCTTCCGGACAACCCTTTTCTACTTCTAGCTACAGCGCCTGCGCTGCTTCGAGCACCTCTTGCACATGCCCCTTCACGCGCAGATTCCGCCACTCGCGAACAAGCTTGCCTTTCTCATTGATGAGGAAGGTCGAGCGAACAAGTCCCATATACTCTCTGCCGTACAGCTTCTTCATTTGCCACACGCCGTACAGCTCGCACACGCGGTGCTCCGGGTCGGCCAGCAGCTCGTAAGGCAGCTCATATTTCTCCGCAAACCGCTCATGTGTCTGCACATCGTCGATGCTAATGCCGAGCACAACCGTATTGCACTCGCCAAAGGCTGCGTACGAATCCCGATAATCGCAGGACTCCTGCGTACAGGCCGGCGTCAAATCCTTCGGATAGAAGAACAGGACAACCTTCTTGCCCGCAAATTGACTTAAGCTGACCTCACGGCCGCCCATGGCAGGCAGCGTAAAGTCAGGCGCCTTCTTCCCTACAAATGCTTTTGCTTTAATCGCTCTCGCCATCTGGCTTCTTCTCCCCCACTACTTAAGATCCCGCACCCCTGTAGCGCTTCACGCCATGATTCCAGATCGTCAGGCCAATCGCGAATACGACGATCCCCACAACCGGAGTAAGCAGCGCAAGCGACGATAACCCTTCGTGATCCTTCTCCAGGAAATAAGAAGCCGGGATGACGCCGACGAATGCGAAAGGAAGCAGCCACGTCAGCAGGAATCGAATGATTTTGTTATAAATGTTAACCGGGTAACGGCCATAGTTCGAAATATTGTACATCAGCGGCAGTATACCCGTTGGTGCATCCGAATAGAATGAGATGGCCGTCAGCGATGTGAACAGTCCTGCGTAAATCATCACGGAGCCAATCGTAAACACGGCAAGCATCAGGATATCGGTGAACGAGAACGCGAGCCCCAAATCTCCCCAGCTAAGCACCATAATTATAAGGCCGACAAGCGAACCGAACAAGGACGGCGGATCGAGATTTTCCAGCAGCACCTGATACAGGTTATAAGCAGGCCGCGTCAGCACGCGGTCCATTTCCCCTTTTACGATATACCGTTCGCTGAAATTCCAGATGTTGAAGACGGCACCGAAGATGCCTGCCGGCACCATGAAATAACCGTAGACGAAAATCACTTCCGCCTCCGACCAGCCTCCAAGAGAAGGCGTATGTTGAAACACGATTAGGATAAAGATCAGATTGACCCCTTGGAACAGCAGGTCGGATAAGAGCTCGATCCAGAAGTCCATCCGGTAGGTAAGCTTTGTTTTGGCATAATTCTTAATATACTCCATTGCCAGCGACCAATAAAACATATCCTCAACCTCCCTGCACGAACAATCGGGTCCTCGCCTGACGCCACACCCATGCGATGGGAATGATTAAGACAACGAACCAGATCAATTGAATTCCGAACACCCGCAGCACATCATCGCCCGCCGTACGGCCGGTGAAGACGGAGCTTGGCAGGTAGGTGATCGCTTGGAAGGGCAGCCACTTCATCGTGACGGCAAGCCAACCCGGGAAGAAGGAAATCGGCACGATAACGCCCGAAAACAAGTCGACGACGACGCGCTTCATCCGCAGCATCCCCTCGTTATTCTCAACGAAGAAGGCGAACAAACCCACGAGCATATTGATTTGGGTATTGATTAAGAAGCTGAACAGCAGCATCAAGAGATAAATGCCCCATACTCCGGGATCGGTCGGCAGCTTCACCGGAAAAATAAGACAAACAATCGCAAGCCCCGGCCCCATGAACAGCAGCAAGCGGAACAGCCCTTCGCCGAAGCCCTGCATCAGCTTCACGAACAAATAATTGTAGGGCCGAATGAATTGAACCGCCACGCTGCCATCACGGATCTCATTGGCGATCTCACGGTCAAGGTTATTGAAGTAGAACGCCCTCGCCATCCAAGAAACCGCTACATAGGTCGTCATCTGAGCCAGTGTGAATCCGGCCAGCACTTTTTGATCGCCGAAGATCGCTTCCCACAAGAAGTAGTAAGCACCAATATTAATTGTGTAGATGACAATACCGCTGTAGTAGTTGACGCGATACGCCAGCATCATGAGAAACCGAATGCGGATAAGATCTAGGTAGGCGCTATTCATGATTGCGGCTCCTTCTCCCTATCCGAGGCAGCGGCAACCGGTACCTTGCTAGCTTCGTTGGCGGCTTCCGCCGTTACCGAGCTTTGACTCAGTTTCTCCGTCGCTTCGGTCGAAGCCGAGCCGGATTGGTAAATCTCACGAACGATATCGTCCGTATTCGTCTCCGTAATCTTAATATCGCGGATATCGGCTCTGCTTCCCACTACGCGGGCAAGTGCATCCGATACATTCACCTCATGAGGCAGCCACATCGTAGCAGTCAGTTCATTATCGATCGTCCAGTGCACGCCTTCCAAGCCTTCAGTCAGCTGCATCAGCACATCATGCGGCGGCAGCTCCCCGAATTGGAATTGCAGCTCGCGGCCTTTGCTCCATCTCGACTTCAGCTCATCCAAGCTGCCGTCATAAATGATCCGGCCATCGTCAAGCATAATAACGCGCGAGCACAAGGCTTCGATGTCTTGCAGGTCATGCGTGGTAAGCAAAATGGTGGTGCCGTGCTCGCGGTTGATTTTTTTCAAAAACTCCCGGATTTCCGTCTTCACCACAATATCGAGTCCGATCGTCGGCTCATCAAGGAACACAATCGACGGATTGTGCAGCAAGGAAGCAACAAGCTCACAGCGCATCCGCTGACCAAGGCTCAGCTTCCGTACAGGACGATTGAGCAGATCGCCAAGGTGCAGCCGTTCCACGAGCTCATCAAGCCGCTTACGGAACTCCGCTTCCGGTACACGATACACCTTGCGAAGCAGCTGGAACGACTCGATAACGCCGATATCCCACCAGAGCTGACTGCGCTGACCGAAAACAACCCCGATCTCGCGAACGAATTTTTCCCGCTCCTTATATGGGACGTACCCGTTTACTTGCAGATGACCCGAGGTCGGCACAAGAATGCCTGTCAGCATCTTGATCGTCGTTGATTTGCCTGCCCCGTTCTCACCTATGTAACCGCAAATCTCCCCTTGAGGGATTTGGAAGGTGATGTCTTTGACAGCCGTAATGTCGTTGTATTCCCGCTTAAACAGATCCTTCAGCGCGCCGCCGAGCCCTTCTCGGTTCTTCTGAACCTGGAACTGTTTTCGCAAATCTCTTACATCTATTGCCAGCATAGGATGCTTAGCTCCTCTCTTCCTCGCCTTCGACATTTCCTGGGAAATATCTGGCTTTTTCGATTCTATCAGATAAAACTTGCTTCTCTACGACAAACCATTTTATAATTTTATGATATGTAATGCTATAGTGAATTTATCGGCACCGGACATTCAACCCTAAATTATAGCTATTAACTAGGCCTCATTACCCCTGCTCCGCGTCGGCTTCGGATTCTCCATCCGCACACGGACCTATTACAAGGAGGAACAGAACTTTAATGTCACGCTCCCAGAAGACGATTAAGAAGAAGAAGCCGTGGAAATGGGCACTGTTTGGCGGGCTGGTCGCCATTGCGGCTGTAGTCGCATATTTCGTTTACCAAGGTGTCGGCGTCTATAACGGACTCGAGGGCTTCAGCAAGCCTAAGGAAGAATCACGGTTCGGTCAATTTGAAGAGGTTGCCGAAGAGAAGCCACCTGAATGGGAAGGCACGGAACGCGTCAACATTCTCATTATGGGCGGCGACAACCGCGGCTTGAAGAAAAGCGAAACCGCTCGTTCCGACTCCATGATGGTTGTCTCGGTCGACCCTGTGACGAAGAAAGCACATTTGTTCTCCGTACTCCGCGATACGTACGTGGACATCGAAGGTCATGAAGATGGCCGGATTAATACGGCACTGGCACTTGGCGGTCCTAACCTGGCTATGAAGACCATTGGCGGCTTGCTTGGACTTAATATTCAATATTATGTGTATACGGACTTCGAAGGATTCAAATCTCTGATCGATGCGATCGGCGGCATTCAAAACTTCGAGGTTGAGAAGAATATGAACTACGTCGATAATGCCGACGGCAACCGGTATGACATTCACCTGAAGAAAGGCATTCAGGATCTGGACGGTACGACAGCACTGCAATATGTGCGTTTCCGTCATGATGCGATGAGCGATTTCACCCGTACCGAACGTCAGCGCAAGCTGCTGAATGCCGTTGCGGACAAGATGAAGAACGGCTGGAACCTGCTGAAGATGAAGAAAATCGTGGACAGCATTCAGCCTTATGTAGAATCCAATATTCAAGTGTCCGACATGATCAAGCTGGCACAGCTTGGCGTTGAAACGCATATCGCAGGTCAAGCACAGGTTCCTCCAATGGATCTTATCGGCGATAAGAAAGTCGGCGGCGCATCCGTACTGTCCGTACGCGATGACAATGAGCTTCTGCAGTTCGTGCAAGACGAGCTGACGAAGGATTCAACCGCTACAGCACCGGCAGTTGCAGGCAGCGGCAATGCGACGGATACGAACGGAACGAACTCCGGCACGAACGGTAATACGGCAAACGGAAGCAAATAATAGGCAGGACAAAGAGGGTGAGTAGACCGATGGCGGTCTGTTCACCCTCTCTTTGGTTGTACTGCTGCAGTTTCTGGGGTTACAATAAGGTATTGTAGTCGGAAAATATTTAGGAGGTTTCACCATGTCCATTCAACGACCGCGCTCGGAGCAGCTTTATACCGAAGCGCTTGAGCATATTGTCGGCGGCGTCAACAGTCCGTCCCGCTCGTTTAAAGCGGTAGGAGGCGGAGCGCCTGTCTTCATGAAACGTGCGCAAGGCGCGCATTTCTGGGATGTCGACGGCCACCGCTATATCGATTATTTGTGTGCCTACGGGCCGATTATTACCGGTCATGCCCACCCTCATATCACGGAAGCCATTACTACTGCAGCTACTAACGGAACACTCTACGGTACGCCGACGGAGCTGGAGATTCAGCTCGCTCGTATGCTGAAGGAAGCGATCCCTTCGATGGATAAAGTGAGGTTCGTCAACTCCGGCACTGAGGCCGTGATGACGACCATACGTGTTGCACGAGCCTACACGAAGCGCAGCAAAATCATTAAGTTCGCCGGCTGCTACCATGGCCATTCGGACTTGGTACTCGTTGCAGCGGGCTCCGGTCCTTCCACGCTCGGCATTCCCGACAGCGCCGGTGTACCAACAAGCATTGCCAGCGAAGTCATCACAGTGCCGTTCAATGATCTGGACGGCCTTCGCGTCGCGCTGGACACCTTCGGCGACGAAGTTGCAGCTGTTATGGTCGAGCCGATTGTCGGCAACTTCGGCATGGTAATGCCAGAGCCGGGCTTCCTTGAGGGACTGTGCAAAATGACCCGCGAAGCCGGCGCGCTCGTTATCTATGACGAAGTCATCAGCGCCTTCCGCTTCCACTACGGCAGCGCGCAAACATTCAGCGCGTTCCCGGATCATGCTGCCATCGAGCCAGACCTGACGGCGCTTGGCAAAATCATCGGCGGCGGCTTGCCGATCGGCGCCTACGGCGGCCGCAAGCATGTGATGGAGCAGGTTGCGCCGCTTGGCCCCGCTTATCAAGCAGGTACGATGGCCGGCAACCCGGCGTCCATCTCTGCGGGGATTGCCTGCTTGGAAGTGCTGCAGCAGCCCGGCGCTTATGAGCGCATGGATGCGCAGGCAGCCGAACTTGCCGCTGCCCTTCAGCAATCGGCGGACAAGCATGGCATCGCGCTCACGATCAACCGTATTCGCGGATCATTCTCCGCTCATTTCTGCGATCATCCCGTTACCAATTACGATGAGGCGCAGGATACGGACGGCGAGAAGTTCGCGGAATTCTTCCGCCTCATGCTGGATCAAGGCATCTGCCTCGCACCATCCAAGTATGAAGCATGGTTCCTGACTACCGCCCATACGGACGAAGACATTGCGGCGACGATTGCCGCAGCTGAGCGAGCTTTTGCCGCGATGGCGAAGTAAATGAAGAAGGCTGAACGGGAGCAGGTATCCTGTTCAGCCTTTTTATATGAATAGGTCATGGCCTTTTTTCCCGTATCCTATCCAATAGCACGCTTTCACTTTACGAAGCCCTAGAATTCTAACGAACCGTACGGGCCTTATTTGATCAAAAAGCAGCGGTTTAAAATTCTAACGAACCCTACAGGTCTTATTCACTCGAAAACTCGTGCATTTCTGCCTATGTCGGCCCAATAAGACCTCTGTGGTTCGTTAGAATTTTTGAAGTGCTATTCTCACCAAAATAAGACCTCCACGGTTCGTTAGAAATCTCGTTGTGCCTTTTCTCTCAAAAAAAGCCTCTGCGGTTCGTTAGAATAATGGTGGGGAGTGGCTGCCGAGAAGTTGTCGCGCTAATGAACCCGCTACTCCATCATCGCAACCACGCCGGCAATAAGGAATGGAATCGCGAACAAGGTCGCGATAACCAGCCACCCCATCGGTCTCCCGAAATTCAGCGTCCAACC
This sequence comes from Paenibacillus rhizoryzae, assembly GCF_059686995.1. Taxonomy (NCBI): domain Bacteria; kingdom Bacillati; phylum Bacillota; class Bacilli; order Caryophanales; family Paenibacillaceae; genus Paenibacillus; species Paenibacillus rhizoryzae. The sequence continues at coordinate 125,624 of NZ_JCAALT010000005.1, forward strand.
GATCCCATATTTCTTGGGTACGAAGACAGACGGATCCTGCGGATTATAGTAGATGCCACCTGCCAACCAGCGGCCTTCCTCATTCAGATCGCCATCATCTCCGTGCTGCGATAATCGCAGCCTCCTGACGTACATAATCAGAAAAGCTAGACCCCCGATGATGAGCAAAAATAACGCTATCGTTCCAATGAGAAGAAGCGGCCTCGACCAGCCGTAAAGCGTAGTTGCTTGTACATAACTAAAGTACAAGACGAGCAAGAGCGACAATCCGTATAGAAAAACGCTGTTCGCATACCGGTATTGCCGGCTTTTCTCATTCGGCATCTCCGGCCCTCCTGGCTGCGTAGCACGCTTAACAAGGTAGTCGGCTCCCATCATGATGCCGAGTAGAAACAGCTGTACGATGTTAAAGAGAAAAACCGGGCCAAACTCCTTCGCAGCGTAGCGGTCAGGTTGAAAGGTTATATCATAATGCACGGCTAGCTTTGCGGGAATCTGATCCCACAGTAATACAGCGGATATTGCCGATACCGCTATAAGTATCACTTGCAGCAAATACCAGCCGGGTGCAACCGACTGTTTGTGATCCGTATTCATTCCAGTGAATCTCCCATCGTCGTCAAATCGCTTCGATATATGTTTAGACAGGCTTTGCTGAATTCAGCTTCCGTCATCCCTCTGGCCCGGCCTTCTGCCGCTAATGCACGCAGCTGCTTCGCGAGCCGATCCCTATAACTATCCGTAACGCGCGGCATTTCGTTAAGTGCAGGGATGAGTACGCCTAATTTGCCATCATAACGCTCCTGCAGAAATCCTTCCGACAGCAGCGTCTGATACGCTTTATGAACAACCGTTGATTTGACCCGCAGATCCGAAGCAAGCCGCCGCGCCGAAGGCAAGGTTTTACCAGGCTTCAGCGATCCGGAGGCAATCCCTGCTATGATTTGGTGCGCAATTTGCTCCTGAAGCGGCACGTCTCCATGCACATCGAGCTCAATAAACATTCTGCCCGCCTCCCCCCATGAAAGCTTCCTACGCTATCATATGCAAAAGAACGCCTCTTCTCCCGTCATTCTTGACGGTTGCAGAGACGTTCTCTTTCCTTAGCTGCCTGATTCCGCTTGCTGGAGCGCTTGCACAAACTCGTCGTGAATATGTCCGTTTGAAGCTGCCACATGGCGTACACCCAAATCATATGGAGTGCCTTTTACATCTGTTACCCGTCCGCCGGATTCTGTAATCAGCAGCGCGCCTGCCGCCAAGTCCCATGAATTCAGGCCGATCTCCCAGAAGCCGCTCAACCGTCCCGCTGCAACATAAGCCATATGTAGCGCGGCCGAGCCGCCGGAACGAATATTGCGCACTTGCGGTACCAGCGCTTGAAGCCCCTTCATATTGAGCGGAAGCGCATACTGTTGATCCGCCGGGAAGCCTGTAGCAATTAAGCTGTCACGCAGCGTTTCCTCTGCGGATACGCCCATGCGACGTCCGCGCACATAAGCCCCTTTGCCTTTCTCCGCTACGAACAGTTCGTCTCGAATCGGATCATACACCACCCCAACGATAACCTCGCCTTTATGTGCGAGCGCTATCGATACCGAGAAGAATGGGAAGCTGTGCACGAAATTCGTCGTTCCGTCCAGCGGATCGACGATCCACAGGTACTCCGCATCTCGTACGCTCTGCAGCGCTTTGGTCGAAGCCTCCGGTCCCGGCTGCACGCCTTCCTCGCCAAGAAATGAATGCTGAGGGAAATGCGTCATCACCAGGTTGCGAATCATCATCTCCGCGCCTTTGTCCACTTCCGTGACCAAGTCTTGTGCGGAATATTTTAGCGAAAGGCTTGTATGGTTGCCAAGCTTCGTCTTTATCCATTCTCCTGCTTTCGCTGCACAATTAATCGCAACAGCGGTAAAGCTCTTTCCTCCGATAATCTGCTCACTCATGGTTAAACCACGCTACTTTCCTATGAGTTCATAAATGTCTTACTACTATACGTTGGCGCTCGGACGAAGTTTCTCCATAATTAAGTATAAATCGTTAACGCATACACGCCAGTATTGCGGTGATTATTATTTTTTAGTAAACATCTTGAAAAGTTTATCATTTTCCAGATGTATACACAAACCGTACGAAAACAAAAACTGACTGGGGCGTCGACTTCCGACAGCCAGTCAGTTTATAGTAATGGTTTTAGATTCTAAAACAGAACCTTGCTCCTACGTTATACCCCGACAATATTGTATCCATTATCCACATAAATGATTTCGCCTGTAATGCCGCGGGACAGATGGCTGAGCAGGAACATCGCCGTGTCGCCGACTTCTGCTGCCTCCGTTGTTTTGCGTAGCGGTGATTTTTCTTCCACTTGGCGAAGGATCGAGTTGAAATCCTTGATGCCTTTGGCAGCCAGCGTCCGGATTGGACCTGCCGAAACCGCGTTTACCCGAATATTGTGCGGCCCCAAATCGGCAGCCAGGTAACGAACGGAAGCTTCCAGTGCAGCCTTCGCCACGCCCATGACGTTGTAGTTACGAAGCGCGCGCTCGGCACCGAGGTACGTCATCGTCATGATGCTGCCGCCTTCCGTCATCAGCGGATATACGCGCTGCGCTACAGCCGCAAGCGAGTAAGCACTGATATCATGAGCCAGCGCAAAGCCGGCACGCGAAGTGTCGACGTACATGCCGTCAAGCTCCTCTGTCTTCGCAAAAGCGATGCTGTGCACAAGGCCATGCAGCACGCCGAACGCGTCTTTCAACTGAACTGCGAGCGACTCGATTTCTTCATCCACCGTGACATTGCATTGGAGAAATAAAGAGCCCGGAATGGTCTCCGCCAGCTTGCGTACCCGTTCCTCTACGCGCTCATTCTCGTATGTAAAAGCTAGGCGAGCCCCCTGTGCAGCAAGCGACTGAGCAATTGCCCAGGCAATACTGCGGTCATTCGCCACACCCATAACAAGCACATTTTTCCCTGCTAATAATCCATTCATCGTTTCACAATCCTCTCGAGAATATTTGTGAGCTTATGATGATTGACCAGGGTGTGATTGCACCGTAGAAAACTAAAATGATAGCGCTTCCTTAACCAAAAATAACCTAAGGGACGGAAAAGATCAAGCTTTTCCTGTCCCTTAGGTTATCTCGATACTTCCGCCGTTGATAACGCGAATGCCCGCACCTTCGGCTTCCAGCTGGCGCATATCCGCCATGAGCTGCAGCAGCGCCGCATCCTTCTGCTTGGCTTCGATCATGACATCCAGCTGATCGACCGAGCCGGCCGTTTCACGCAGAAACCGCAGCAGCGGACCAACGTCGACATTGTCGGCATGACCGCGCGGATCGCGCTCGCTCTTCGGGCTCGATACATGCAGCTTGGGCGGCAATGCAAGCGGCTGTCCGTCCGGCCCCGTCCATGTCCGCAGAATGCGCGGCCATAGCTCGCCATACAGCGTACTGTCCGTTTCGCCTCCGTCATTGACCGCATGATGATGGATATCCAGCACCATCGGCGTTCCGACCGCTTCGGCAGCGCCGAGCGTTTCGCGGACGGTAAACGTTTTGTCGTCATTTTCAAGCGTGACCCGGTTGCGGATCCGATTGTCCAACTGACCGAACTGCTGCACAAACCGCTCCGCAGACGCAGGCTTGTCCCCGTACGCACCGCCGACGTGAATATTGCACTTAGCCGACTCATCGAGCCCCATATGCTCCAGCATCCGGACGTGGTACTCCAGATCCTCCTTGGACTTCGCCAGCACCTCCGGCCTAGGCGTGCTGAATACGCAGAAGTGGTCGGGATGAAACGAAAGCCGCATCCCTTTCTCCTTCGCATACTGCCCAATCTCGGCAAAAGCCTGCTCCAGCGGCGGATACGGGTCCCAATCCTTCAGCGCGTCATGGGTAGCAAGCGGAATAATCTTCGAGGTCATGCGATACACAAACACATCATGACCCACGCAGTGCCGCATTAAGCGAAGCGTAGTGCGGAGATTATCCTCCGCGATCCGCTCCAATCTGCGAAGCGCAGCCTCACGATCATCCAGCTTGGAAAATGTCGCATACGTCATGGTCCGCGAGGGCGAAGCGTTATCGAGCAGTACGCTCATGGCTACGAAGCCGAAGCGGACAATCATGCCTGATCCCCGAAGAACATTTCATAAGCCAGCGCCGTCTGCACGCGCGCTTCTTCCTCCGTCAGCTTACGAACTAGGTCCATCTCCACTTCGGTTACTTCCTCGCCTTGAAAATTAATTTCCGCGATGGAAACGCGGATTTTTACGATTGCGATGGCTTCATTCTCCGGTGTGTAGGCGATGACTTTCTGCCCGGTTGGATAGACGCGGAAGCCGCTCTTGACCATTTTGCCGCGGCCGTATTCCAACAGCTCGTACAGCTCTTGCTTGGATTTGAATTTGCATACAGAGTTAAATTCGGTTTGGAATCCCATGAACAAACCTCCAATAGTCGTTAGTATATGTATGTAACTTGCCATAATGCCCGACCTCGCCAACCTACAAAAAAACGGGGAAAACCGGCCCCTTAAGCCGGCGTTCCTCCGCTATAATCGATAAGCTGTTTTTCTGCGTGACGCTCAATCGCAAGCGCGATCAATGTATCGAGAAGTTCCGTATACGGAACGCCGCTTTCCTTCCACATCAGCGGATACATGCTGTACGGCGTGAAGCCCGGCATCGTATTCACTTCATTGATAAACAGCTGGCCATCTTCCTTGCGCATGAAGAAGTCGACACGCGACAAACCGGAGCCGTCAATCGCAAGGAACGCGCGAATCGCCATTTCGCGAACGGAATCCGATACTTCGGCCGGAATGTTGGCCGGAATATGCATCATCGATTTGCCGTCGATGTACTTCGCTTTATAATCGTAGAACTCGCTTGAGGACGTAATTTCGCCGACAACAGAAGCGCGCGGCTCATCGTTGCCAAGCACACTCACTTCGATCTCACGCGCATCGACGAACTCTTCGACGATGACTTTACGGTCAAAGCGAAGCGCGTAGTCTACAGCAGCGATCAGTTCCTCACGGTTGCGAGCTTTGGAGATCCCAACGCTTGAACCCAGGTTCGCCGGCTTCACGAAGCAAGGGTAACCGAGCGCGACTTCAATTTCCATCATGTAAAAGTCCGAATCCTTCTGCCACTGCGTGCGATTGAAGAAACGGAACACGCACTGGGGCAAACCTTCTTGCGCGAAAACTTTCTTCATCGTGATTTTGTCCATGCCGACTGCGGAAGCCAGAACGCCTGCTCCGACATACGGAATGTTCGCCATCTCGAACAAACCTTGAATCGTGCCGTCTTCACCGAATGTACCGTGCAGCAAAGGGAATACGACGTCAATCTGACCATCATCAGCCGCTTCAACCGCATCTACCTGCTGTTGGCCTACGGAAGATATGGTTACCGCGCCCGGCACCGAAGAAATTGCGATGGACGCATCATTCTCCGATTGCCCGCCGAATACCGGCATTAGCGCTCCAGTACCGATGATCGCATCGCCGCCGGCAAGACGCAGCTGCTCCAGACCGCTTGGCGCGGCCAGCAGCGTGTCGCCTGCCCGCCACTCGCCGTCTTTGCCAATATAGAAAGGTTTAATTTCGTATTTGCTGTAATCAAAAGCTTTCATGACCGCAAGAGCGGTTTGTAGAGAGACCTCGTGCTCGCCTGAGCGCCCTCCGTAAACAAGTCCTACGCGCACTTTCTCCCCCATGATTCATCCTCCGGTTATGTTAAAATTCCCATACGAATGGGTTGTCATACTCTCCTGGGTTAAAGCGCCGTTTAAAACTCATCCGCGATATGAAAAAAACGGTATTTCGTCTGCTCCGTCCATGCATAGGAATCCTGATAATCCCAATATCGGTGACGGCTTGCAACCGTGTTGGCATTCACAAGCGGCATGCCGGCTGCATCGAATGCAGTCACAATCGTACTGTGCTGGAAACGGTTATCGCCGCTCCAGTCGTACGTGATAATATCGCCAAGGGCAAGCTGATCGGCGGAATCGACAACAGTTGCTTGCATCGCAGAGCTGTGCGGAGCCGACAAATAAGTCTTTAACGCGTTGGATACAGCCCAGCTGTAGCTCCAATTTTCTCGGCCGCCGCTGAAGCCGCGGTACCACCAGCCGGAATCCCTTTTACCAGTATAGTTCATAGGCGAGCTGCCTGCAAAGAGGCACTGAGACACGTAATTCGTGCAATTTACCTCGAAATTCTCGTATGCGGGATTAGGTTCGTTCCACCAGCGATCCGCATAAGCGGCCGCCAAATCCCTCCTATATCTGACACCTGCACGAGTATGTTTGAAAAACGGCAAAACATCATAATTTATATAAGGTATGGATTGCTGCTGACTACCGCCGGCAGAAGACTCCCGCTCCTGCATCTGCTCCGCGGCAAGGATGGCATCGGACGAGCTGTAGCGCGGCCGCCGCTCCGAGACGATCGGCTCGATACGGGAGATGAAATATTCGTCTTGCTCGGCGCTCAGCCACAGCCGTTCACGATCACAGCGTTCCTCCTGATACGTACGTCCATTATGATCAATCGTTCGTTTGATGCGCAGCTCAATAAGCACCACCACCTCCGACCGCGAGCTGGACTCGCTGATCCGGATAAGCTCGGCGCTCGTCTCGCTGCGTGACGGAAGAACGCCGCGAAGCAGCTCCTGCTCACGCAGCCGGTCCAGCCGCTGTGTAAACCGATACAAGTGATCCTCATCTCGAATGATCTCTTCAAACGGCGGCGCATAGCGGTCGATTTCAGCCTGATTGTACAGCTTCACGTAGCGATGGACAGCAGCCTTCCAGCCTTGGAGCTGAGACTGCGATAATGAAGCCTGCGACGGTGACGCCGGCTCTGCTTCGCGGCGGCGGCTCGGCTTGCCGCCGCTGCGCGGTTCCGCTCCCAGCAGAGTCGACCGGCTCTGCACCGTGCTTTTTTTCGGAGCTGCAGGTTTATTGGTTCCGACCCATATTCGCGTTCGCGGCACGCTGGTTCCCCTCCTTGTTTCTGCCATAAGGACAGCACGGAACCGAACGCCTGATGCATGCGTGAGCGATTCGTGCATAACAGTAGCCTTGTTTTTTCTTGGACCGATAAAGTTGGTTCATTATATGTGAAGGCAGACGAATTCATGTAAAAACGGGCGAAACATCTTCCCTCGAAGGTGATATTTGGACTTTCTAAATGGAATAAAAAACGCTATACTTAGGGTATCAAATGTTTTTTGAAATTGTGTTTCACACAGTGAAACCACAAAATGATTATGGATGCCAAGGAGGCGCGAATTGCAAATGACACATCAAAACGAATACTCCGTTCGCGAATCGCTTGAAGTCGGCGGTAAGCCCTATGCTTACTACCGCTTGGGCGGTCTGGAAGAGCAAGGCCTGGGAAAAATCTCGAAGCTCCCTTTCTCCATCAAGGTGCTTCTTGAAGCAGCTGTCCGTCAATTCGACGGCCGTGCGATCACGAAAGAACATGTCAAGCAGCTTGCAACTTGGGCTGATGGCCGCGAAGACAAAGAAATTCCTTTCATCCCTGCACGTATCGTCCTGCAGGACTTCACCGGCGTACCGGTTGTAGTCGATCTGGCAGCAATGCGCGATACCGTGAAGAAATCGGGCGGCGACCCGAAACAAATCAACCCGCTCGTTCCGGTTGACCTTGTAATCGACCACTCGGTTATGGTTGATGCTTTCGGTACTCCTGAAGCACTTGAGTACAACACGGACATCGAGTTCAAACGTAACGGAGAGCGTTACCGCTTCCTGCGCTGGGCGCAAACGGCATTCGAGAACTTCCGCGCAGTACCGCCGGGAACGGGTATCGTTCACCAAGTTAACCTGGAGTACTTGGCTTCAGTCGCAGCAACGAAATCCATTAACGGCGAAACTGTCGTTTATCCGGATTCCCTTGTAGGAACGGATTCCCATACAACGATGATCAACGGTCTTGGCGTAGTCGGCTGGGGCGTTGGCGGTATCGAGGCTGAAGCCGGTATGCTTGGCCAACCGCTTTACTTCGTTATGCCGGAAGTTATCGGCTTCCGTCTGACAGGCAGCTTGGCAGAAGGCGCTACAGCGACTGACCTTGCCCTGACGGTTACACAAATCCTTCGTAAAAAAGGCGTAGTCGGCAAATTCGTCGAGTTCTTCGGCCCTGGTTTGTCCAACATCAGCCTCGCTGACCGTGCAACAGTTGCCAACATGGCTCCTGAGTATGGCGCTACAGTCGGCTTCTTCCCGGTAGACAGCGAAACCATCAACTTCCTGCGCGCTACAGGCCGTGAAGAAGATCAAATCGCACTCGTTGAAGCTTACTACAAAGCACAAGGCATGTTCCGTACAGACGATACGCCGGAACCGGCTTTCTCCGACATCGTTGAGCTTGACCTGTCCACAATCGTACCTTCCCTTGCAGGTCCGAAGCGTCCGCAAGACCGCGTTGAGCTGACGAACATGAAAGAATCGTTCAACAGCATCATCCGCACACCGATCGACAAAGGCGGTTACGGTCTGAGCGACAACAAGATCGAAGAGTTCGTTGAAGTCAAACACACGAACGGCCAAGTTAGCAAAATGGGTACCGGCGCAGTCGTTATCGCAGCTATTACAAGCTGTACGAATACGTCCAACCCAAGCGTTATGCTCGGCGCCGCGCTCGTAGCGAAGAAAGCCGTTGAGCGCGGTTTGAAGAAACCGGCTTACGTGAAGAGCTCCCTAACGCCGGGTTCCCTGGTTGTTACGGAATACCTGAAGAGAGCAAACCTGCTTGAGTCCCTTGAAGCACTGGGCTTCCACGTTGCAGGCTACGGCTGCGCAACTTGTATCGGTAACTCCGGTCCGCTTCCGGATGAAGTAAGCAAAGCCATTGCAGATAACGATATGACGGTTGCAGCCGTTCTTTCCGGTAACCGTAACTTTGAAGGCCGCGTTCACGCGCAAGTGAAAGCCAACTACCTGGCATCTCCGCCGCTGGTTGTTGCATATGCGCTTGCAGGTACGGTGAACATCGATCTGTCCTCCGATCCAATCGGCTATGACAGCAAGAACGAGCCTGTGTACTTGAAAGACATCTGGCCAACATCCAAAGAAATCGCGGATACAATTGCTGCGGCAATGAGCCCTGACATGTTCCGCGACAAATACGCTAACGTATTTACGCAGAACGAGCGTTGGAACGCCATCGATGTACCGACTGGCGAAAGCTATGAGTGGGATGATAAATCCACTTATATTCAAAACCCGCCATTCTTCGAAGGCCTTGGCGCTGACATCGGCGACATTGAAGATATCAAAGGTTCGAGCGTACTCGCGCTTCTGGGCGATTCCGTCACGACCGACCATATTTCGCCGGCTGGTAACATCAAAGCTGACAGCCCTGCAGGCGAATACCTGATCAAACACGGCGTAGACAGAGTCGATTTCAACTCCTACGGTTCCCGCCGCGGTAACCATGAAGTTATGATGCGCGGCACATTCGCCAACATTCGTATTCGTAACCAAGTGGCTCCCGGCACAGAGGGCGGCGTAACGACTTACCTGCCAACCGAAGAAGTCATGTCGATCTACGATGCTTCCATGCTGTACCAAAAGAACAACAAGAACCTTGTCGTTATCGCCGGTAAAGAGTACGGAACAGGCAGCTCCCGTGACTGGGCGGCAAAAGGTACGTTCCTGCTCGGCGTGAAAGCCGTTATCGCAGAAAGCTTCGAGCGTATTCACCGCTCCAACTTGGTAGGCATGGGCGTACTGCCACTGCAATTCCAAGCAGGAACAAGCTGGAAAACGCTGAACATTACAGGCCGCGAAACATTCGATATCGTGGGACTGAGCAACGATGTTCTGCCAAGTCAAACGGTTCAAGTCATCGCAACGCGCGAAGACGGAACAACGTTCGAATTCCCGGCAATCGTTCGTCTCGACTCCATGGTTGATGTCGATTACTACCGGAACAGCGGTATTCTTCAAACCGTTCTCCGTCAAATGATCGCAGCAAACAACAGCAAATAATTCAACAACACAAATAAGCGGGTCCGCTCCTCATGGAGCGGACCCGCTTTTGTATATCGATCTATTTATAATGCTAAAATCTCGGCTTTCGCTGCGATAAGCTCTTTAGCATGTTCATAAAGTTAGTGGTGTATTTCTCGGAAGAGAAATGCTGTTTAATATGCTTCTCGGCATTATTGCGAATGGTATTGCGAAGCGTAGTATCCTTCATTAGCGATTCGCCTTGGATGACTGCTTGATTGACGTTGCCGCGCGAATACAGCTTCCCTGTGACATCATGAATCAGAAATCTACGGATTCCATCAGAGTCCGTTGTCAGTACCGGACAACGGCAGAGCATCGCTTCCGCTACCGCATAGCCGAAGCCTTCCAGAATGGAGGTCGAGCAGAGAAATCCCCCCGAATCCCCAATGACCGAGAAATAGTCTGCAATTTGTTCATGCGGAATGTTGGAATAGGCTATGAGTTTATGTTGTAATTGCAGGCCGTTAACCCATCTGTCATAATGCTCCTTCTCCACCGGTTCGGCCAGTGTCGTATCGCCGAAGATCCATAGATACCCTTCAGGATGTTTTTGCAGCATGCGGGAACCGATGAGTAGAAACTCTCGCCAGTTCTTATTCGCCTCAATTCGGCCAACCCAGCCAATGATCGGAAACGGCTTCGGCGGGTAAGAGCTGTAGCCGAACCCCTCCGTATCCAGCGGATCGTCAAAGCAGAAATGAGGGATGCCTTGCAGATGTGCCGTCATCAGCTCCTGCAGATGACTCGTCTGCGGGTATAATACGCCGTCTGCCGCCTGCAGCACGCGGGCCGATATATCGGTGAGCACCGCGCTGGCGGTTTGCAGCGTTCCTAAACCTTGAATTTCAAAGATAAGATGCCCTTTAAAGCCGGCCTTCTTGATCGTCAGCAGCATCATCACATCTGTGCACACGACGATCGCATCGTAGTTTTGCCTCTGGATCAGCCTGCCGATGGAAGCCTCGTCATTCATCACGAACGTCGGAATGCCTTTAATGTTTTTGAGCCCTTCGCCATCCAAGGAATAGAGCAGGTGGCATTCCACGTCCATTTTCATGAAGGCATGGCAGCGGATCCGATTGAGTGTTTCCATGCCGCCGCTCGGATTAAAGAAGGTAAATAATAGTTTCATCCCGGATCACTCATTTGAGCAAAGTTTGCTTTCACGTAATCAATCAGACCTTGCCTGCGGAACAGCTCGTCGTACATCCCATCTTTGGCGCAATAGGTGCTTGAATGTCTGTAGCCGACTGCATTGTGTTCCTCGTTATAGTAGTTGGACATGACAGCGGGAGCTGCTTTCTCCATCTCGTTGTGCAACACAGTCAGATCCATCAAGTCCTTGAATAGATTCGGTCCCAGGATGTAGCTGTAAGGCGTTTGGATCATCTGAGAAGCGTGAAGCAAAGCTGTTGCCACGTTGGCATTCGGGAACCATTTGAAATCCGTCGTCGGATGGGAAATGAGCGACAGATCCGCCGTAACCCGCATGTCCGGAGAGAGATCCAGAATATAGCATGTATAGTTACTGAAGGTTTGCTCGTAGAGGTTCTCGATTCGCGCGATGGCCTCAGGGCTGGACTCCTTCACCGGAAATAGTATCGTCAAGTAGGGGGTAATCCCCCTGCGCATCCTGGCACGATGCCTCGCCAAGTGATACGCGTACCGCCATATGCGGTGCTGGGCAGTCGATTGCAGCGTTGCTGATACACTAAACGTGGAGTTCACGCGATAATCGAGAAGCTCCACAGGAATATACTTGATTTGGCAAATCTCCGTGATGCGCAGCCAGTAATCATAATCTTCTACCGGCACAAGCTCATAACCGTCAATCTGTTTGGCATAGATCGATTTATACATAAAAGAGACACCGATGAGCGAGGAATCCAGCAGTTTATCAATCGGCTGCGATTGATATTGGCGTTGAACTGCGAGCGTCTGTTCATCGTAGATCGGTTTGCCTTCGTTATCGACCGACTGGAACGAGCTATAAACAAGGCCAAGCTCCTGCGGTCCTTTCACTAGGGCATTACGAAGCGTCTCCAGAAATCTCGGATAGTAAATGTTGTCGCTGGACACCCAGGTTAAATACGCGATATCGGGCATGTCATAGAGATATTGAAAACCGGTGTTCAGCGCTTTGGCGACCCCCTGATTATAAACATGGGAAACGACTTGTACTCGCTTATCGCCTTGAATGAGCATGCGGACGAGCGGCTCCATTTCGGGCGCTCCGTCAATGACAATAATTAGCTTAAACTGTTGGAACGTTTGCTTCAGCACAGATTCCAGCGCCGCTGCAAGAAACGCCGGTTTCTGCTTGTATAGTGGCATGACAACCCCTAAGTCGATCATACTGTCACTCCTTCCAATGCACCATCCTGTACTATTGTATTTATATGGCATCCGTTTGCTTGTGCGGCTATCCCTTGAGGCGTACGCCTTTTATCAAAAAAAAAAATGGCAATTCAGCGATATTCGCTAAATTCCCATCTCTGCTTGTGACCCGTCTTCTACTATGGCGTTGTTGAGAAAGCGGAAATTTCCTGCCAATCCATGGCAAGCATCTGCTGGCCTTCAACCGGTAAACCAAATTCGTCAACCCCGAAGGCTGTAAAAATAACCTCAGAAAGTACCCCCGACGCATTTACCTGTATTTCATAGGCAATGTCGCCTGCAATATTAAACTGACGTGAATCACTCGATTTTCCAGGCAAAATGTAGCCGGTTAGATAGATTAGCGTAAGCGTATTCGTCGTTGGAGGTACAACATAGACCTCGATCAACACCAGAGCCGTCGTGCTGGTGATATTCCGTGCGTTTATAACAACACCTGAGGCTGGTGTCGGTAAGTCGTTATGAATCAATCCCGATGAAAACGGCATGTCCTCACCTCCCATATGTCAATTAATTACATTTTATTCCTTTCAAAGGATAAATGATTGGGAATTAATCCGCCTCCATACACACATTTTTCAATCATTTCGTGATATTCAAACAAGCATTATTCGACAAACTTCATACAATGCTTTATGAGATTATGAATTAATATTAGAAGGAGGAAACCATGACTAACTTCAACTTTCAAGTCACGCCGGTAGGACCGCCTAAGTTTGAACCGAGCGTTGCCGTGAATCTTCTCATTCCCGGCATTATGATTTCGGTTGCCGTCGATAACACATCAGGTTCCCCTCTGATCGGTCTATATCGTTCCTTAGACGGCGGGTTCAGTTGGGCCAATAGCCTGCTTCCTTTGCCTCCGGGCTTTAATGGCGCAGAAGCTCCCGTCGTGTCGTATGGATTCCCGAATATTTTTCTCGTCTCCGCGCACGTTTTCCCGGGCGAAGAGTATGGTACAGCGGTTGTCTACAAATCCTTCGACAACGGCGCGACATTTAGCGCTCCGCAAATCGTAGGACCGGGCTATGGTTCGTATATTAACAACGATGAAACGAACTGCACGGTCGATGCCTCGCAAGCAAGTCCGTTTATCGGCAATATGTATGTCACCTATAACCGCCAGTTCAACGTTGATAATGGCGGTAACTCCGTTGCCTTCTTCAATCGCTCCAGAGATAACGGCACTACATGGGATCAACCTTTGCTGCTCTCGAACGAGGCAGACCAAGTGGAACGGCCCGATATAACAGTCGATCTGGTCGGTGTTGTCGATGTCGCTTATATCACAGTGGACCCCAGCTTCAACTTCATCGTTCGTCAGTCGACTGACGGCGGCGCTTCCTTTCCAAACGCGGTTGTCGTCTCCCAAGTTGTCCCCGTCCCTTCGCCTCTGCCCGTTCCGGGATGGGACTTCCGCGTACTCACCTTTGCCAATATATCGACTGACCGTTCAGTTGGCCCCTTCACAAACCAAGCGTATGCCGTATGGCAGGACAACCGCCTTGGTTATGCCGATATCTTTATGTCTAAGCGGGCACCGGACACGAATAACTGGACGACACCTGTCAGCATTACCGGTGCTCCGGCAGGCACGCAGAACTTCTTCCCCGCTATTGATGTCGATCCATTGACAGGGGTCGTCAATATCATTTATTACAGCAATCAGATCAGCCCAACAAATCTGGACGTCTTTGTAGCGCGTTCGATTAACGGCGGTCAAACCTTCACGAATATCCGGATTACCAACGTTTCGTTCAACCCTAACGCCAGCAGCCCTACACCGGTACCGCTCATCGGCGATTATATCGACATCGTCAGCGTTCCCCCGGGCGGCTACATTGGCGTATGGATGGATACGAGTCCCGGAACATTCTGTATCTTCGCGGGTTATTCGGATGTCATCATTCCATAGGTTCTTTGAACGCAAAAAGAGTCGAGCTCGAAGGCAGCAGCCCTCAGCTCGACTCTTTTTGGTTTTATTTCAGCATGACGCCAAGCCGGCGGGCTGCTTCGATAACAGCAGGCGCCTGACTGCGCATGATTTCGGTCGTCAGCCGATTCGCCGGGCCTGACACCGACAATGCCGCGACCAGCTTGCCTGTGCGAGAGAAGACGGGCGCTGCTACAGCTGCCGCACCTTGCTCGCGCTCCTCCACGCTCATCGCGTAGCCGAGCTTCTGCCACTCCGCTATCTGCTCCCGAAACTGCTGCCTGTCGAAGGAAGCCGGCCACGAGGCGTCAGCAAGCAGCTCCTCGCGTTTAACCGGCTCCTCGAAGGCGATAAGCACCTTGCTTGAAGCGCCGACATACAGCGGCAATCTGGCTCCGATCGGAGCCACTCTGCGTATGGCCTGGATGCTCTGCACCGCTTGAATCCGGATCCGCTCATTGCCGTCACGCAAATACAAGCTGACGGTTTCCCCCAGCATATCGCGCAGCCGCTCCATCTCCGGCAGTCCGATCACAGCGGGGTCATCCGCGCCAGACATATTCGCCGACAGCTCCCAGATGCGAAGCCCGAGCTTGTAGCGGTCCGATGCCGCATCGCGGGCTACGAAGCCTCGTTCCTCAAGCGTAGCGAGCATGCGATGAACGGTGCTTTTGTGAAGCCCAACGCTGTCGGCAAGCTCCGTCATGGCCCATTCTTTCTTTATCGTAAAGCAAAGCAATATATCCAGTGCTCGTTCGACAGCACGAACCGTTGATTTTCCATCCTCAGCCATAGTAAGTCGGCTCCTCGCTATAGTTTCACTGAGTGAAACTTGGTTACAGTCAGTATAACGTAAGGATGGCGGCCCGGTAAAGCTTTGGCTTCCGGTGCGGCTTATTTTACAGCCATGTTACAGGAGGTTAACATTACGTCGACACGCATTGACAGGCTACGGCCGCGCGCCATACCATAGGAATATAGCACTAGTTAAGCGCTTTCAAAAAATCATCGGCAATCGTGATCATACTCATTCTTCTTAAGGGGGCCTCCACCATGAGCACAACGACTTTGAGACCTGCACTCCCCGCATCCGGCGGATTCCCGTCCGGACTGCTCCCCCCGCTGCTGCCTTCGCCGCAAGTGCCTGAACGGGCATTTGCAGGAACCCGCACTCGACGCAAACATGCCGCGCTTGCTGTCCTGTCGGCCTTGGCAGCCCTGCTGCTGTTCACTGCGCTCGCCTTCCACGGCTATGTCGCATGGGTGATCGCGCATCCTTATGTACCTGCGTTATACTCTAACCCGAAGATCGCTCAAGGGCTGGATTACAGCGATGTTTCCTTCCCGAGCAAGAGCGGGCGTACTACCGTTCACGGCTGGTATATTCCTGCGTTCGGGACGGAAACACATTCCGACAGAACGGTCGTATTCAGCCACGGCTACGGCGCGAACCGCGAGGAAACATGGGTGCCGATGTACGAGCTTGCTGCCCTTCTGAATCGGCTGCACTATAATGTATTCATGTTTGATTATGGCTACGCCTCTTCCGGACAGCGTTCGCCGGCTACCGGCGGCAAGGAAGAGTCCCAGCAGTTACTTGCGGCAGTCAACTATGCCCGCTCGCAAGGCGCGGACGAGGTTGTCGTATGGGGCTTCTCGATGGGGGCGGGCACCGCATTGCAGGCAGCGCTGCAAACCGATTCGACGGACAGTATTGATGCGATGATTCTCGATAGTACGTTTCTCCCAAGCTCTGATTCCTTATATAATAATGTACGCCAGTATATGGATCTGCCTAAGTATCCATCTATCCCGATTATCGAATGGATGCTGCCGTTCTTCACAGGCGTAAACTTTAAACAACTGCCTGTTGAACAGGTGTTGCAAACGACCTATACTATGCCGCTCTTCATCATGCATGGCACCGCTGATGCGATAGCACCGGTGGCGACCGCAGAGCGGGTTTCCGCAGGCCAGTACAACTCGCTCTCGCGTGAGTGGATCGTGGAGGGCGGCATGCACGAGATGCTGTTCCGCACGCATCCGAAGGAATACATTCAACGCGCTGCTCTGTTCCTCAGTCAGGTAGATGCAGCTCGTAAATCCACCACCGCCGCTTAAGTCCAGAATAAAAGGCTCTTCCTTGCAAGGCCGCCGATCGGGCAGTCTGCAAGAAAGAGCCTTTATTGTAGTTACTGCTTAAGCAGTGATAGAAACTCCGAACGGAGCGCTGCGCTTGTACGGAAATCACCGCGGACTGCCGACGTCACCGTCTTGCTGCCCGGCTTCTTCACGCCGCGCGCGCACATGCACAAATGCTCGCCTTCGACGACGACCATAACGCCATGCGGCTGCAGCACTTCATCCATGATATTCGCGATTTGCGAAGTGATGCGCTCTTGCACTTGAAGACGGCGCGTTACCGCTTCAACCAGGCGTGCAAGCTTGCTTAAGCCTGCGATCTTGCCGCTTGGAATATAGCCGATATGCGCTTTGCCGAAGAACGGCGCCATGTGGTGCTCGCACTGGCTGTAGTACACAATGTCACGTACGATGACCAGCTCTTCATGCTGCTCATCGAAAGTAACACCCAGCACTTCGCGCGGATCTACCTCATAACCTGCGAAAATCTCCTCGTACATCCGTGTTACGCGTGCCGGTGTTTCCAGCAAACCTTCGCGCTCCACATCTTCTCCGATAAGCTTCAAGATTTCACGAACATGATGCTCTATTTGATCCTTATTCGATGAAACGGCTGAATTGACGTAATCTTTCCTGCCCGCCATATCTGCAACGTCTCCTTTCCTGTGAACCAATCCCCGGTACTTCTTATCTCCGTCCGCCCGGCCGATTGTTCCCCTTCGTAAATTGCTGGTTCTGGTTCTTCATCATTTGCTGCGCTTTTTGCATTTGTTGGTTATTCATATTGTAGCCCATTTGCTTTGCCATCTTTTTCAGCATTTCCGGATCGTTTTGCATCTTCTCCAGCTGCTTGCGCAAGTAGTATACGCCCGCGAAAAAGCCGCCAACAGCGCCGACTATGAGCGTAATGATCGAAATAATGACCGTCCACATTGTCATCTCACCTTGTCCTTATCTGTAAGTATATTGCAACTTATAATAGCATGTAGGACCATGCGTTCGCAAACAATCTGTAAAGGAAAGAAGGACCTCGTCCGGTAGACGAGATCCTCCTTCATGTTGATTGGTATCTCAGAACCGTATCCGCAATCTGCAGCTCGGATAGTGCTGGCCGCTTACTCTTGCCATTCCGCGAAAATCTAATGAACCGCCGCAGAGCCACATTTACCGAATTTCCACACTACGGGATTCTAACGAACCGTAGTGGCCTTATTAGGGTGAATTTCCCGGCTGCGAGAATCTAACGAACCATGGGAGCCTTATTTGGGCAAAATCGACTCCAAAACACCAGCAAACCGTCAAATACGACCTCTACGGTTCGTTAGCATTTTTTTGAAGGTGTTTTGAGGCAAATAAGACCTGTACGGTTCGTTAGAGCATTCCTCATGCGAACTCGAATTCGATACTCTCACCACCATATTCCGCATCTCTCTGGCATCAATCCCCGAAACAAAAAAAACCTGACTATCAAACAAGGTCAGGTTCACTCAATCGCTCAATTCCTCTATTCACAGCTGCCTAGCCCAGCTAAGCCCCCGAGCTTAGCCCAGCACCTGCTCGATAAATACCGTCGTGTGCTTCGCCATATCGATCTCCCGGCTCTCGACGCTGTCATTTGACTCGCGCTGGAGCACCCGTACAATTGGCCGGCCCGGCAGTCCGCGGTGCTGCCCGACGACAATGCCCGTTTCCTTCGTCGTGAGCCGAACCGATACGCCGTTCGGATAGATCGAGACGATCCGCATGAAATGAACCAGGATCTCGTGATCCAGGCGCGTTCCCGACATCGCCATCATCCGCTCGCAGGCTTCATGCGGAAGCAGCCTCCCGGCGTCTCCGCCGCCGCTCGTGAGCAGGTTATCGAAGGTGTTGGCCACCGCTACAATACGGGAATACAGGTGAATTTGATCTCCAATCAGCCCTCGCGGCTCGCCGGATCCATCGACATGCTCGTGGTGCTGAAACGCAACATGAGCGATGAGCAAACTGAACTCGCGTTTGGCCTTTAGCAGCTCGAAGCCTCGCCACGTATGTCGTTTAAGCTCCTCATTCTCTTCCTCTGCCTCAAGGTCCGACTTCCCGAGATCATGCAGCAGCGCACCGATCGCCAATTCCTTCAGCTGCACTTGATTCAGCTGCAAGCTGACGCCAAGCAGGGAAGAGATCATGCAGACATTCATCGCATGAATATACTCGGCATTATCACGCGTACGGATGTCGTTCAATTGAACGAGCACATCCTTATTGCGAATGACATCGAAGAGCAAATCTTCAATCGTTAAGCTGATCGCGCGGGAGTTCAAATCTTTGCCGGAGCGAATCGAATCCATCGTCTCGGCCATCTGCTTGATGATGCCGACTTTGGTTTCCTCCGACAGAATCTCCTCTTGCTCATCCATATCCTGCATGCCCGCATCTTTAATATAGACATTCGTGACGCCGATGCGCCTTAATGTGCTGATCATAAAGACGGTCAGCTGCACATTCGAGGAAAGCAGCACCGCCCCATTGACGGCATAGATCGTCTTGCCAAGAATATCACCTGGTTCAACCGCTTCGATATCGACATATTTCATGATGTCTACCTCTTCCCCATATCTTCACATCGAAGCTGTCATGCTCTTAAGCGCGTCCTTGATTGCTTGCTGAACCGTTTCATCCTGCTCGCGCAGCGCCGCTGCCTTGAGCACTTCTGCCGCGTCCTCTCCGCCGATACGGCCAAGCGACCATGCAGCGGTTGCCCGCAGCTCAAAACGCGTATCGCTGCGCAGCACATCCGCAAGCGCAGGAACAGCGCTTGCATCCTTGAAATTGCCAAGCGCGATAACGGCGTTGCGCTGAATCGGTTTCCTCCCGCGCCAAGCCGAGGAGCTGTTGCCGTACTGCTCCTTGAACGCCCGATTCCCCATCGTAAGCAGCGGCACCAGCAGCGGCTTCACTTTATCATGATCGGGAATAAGCTCCGGATGGTGAGTCGCATTCTTCCCCTTGTTCTCGGGGCATACGACCTGGCAGGTGTCGCAGCCATATAACCGATTGCCGATCTTGCGCATCAGCTCGTCAGTTACAACACCCTTGGTCTGCGTGACGAAGGAGATGCAGCGCTGTGAATTCAGCTGTCCCGGAGCTACAAGCGCGTCCGTTGGGCAGGCATCGATACAGGCCGTACAGCTGCCACAGCTCTCCGTGACAGGCGCATCCGGTGGGAGCGGCAAATTCGTAATCATTTCGCCGAGGTACACATAGGAGCCCCACTCCGGCGTAATAATCGAGCAGTTGCTGCCAATCCAGCCGATCCCGGCCCGCTCCGCTACTGCACGATCTGACAGCGCTCCCGTGTCCACCATGCTTAAGAAACGTCCCTCAGGCACGCGTTCCAGCAGCCAAGCTTCCAGCCGCCGCAGCCGCTCGCGCAGGACGCCGTGATAGTCGTCTCCCCAAGAGGATCTTGAAAACAACCCCCGTCTTGCTCCCGGTTCGGACTTCGGTGGATCCACAAGCTTCGATGGATAGGCGACCGCAATCGCAATAATGGATTTCGGATCTTCGAAGAGGAGCGAAGGCTCCGTCCGTTTATCAAGGTCCGGCTCTTCGAAGCCAGACTCATAGCCAAGCTCCCGGTGCCGAACCAGCCGCTCTTTCAGCGCTGTGAACGGCTCCGCGGAAGCGATTCCGATTTTATCAATGCCAAGACTCGCCGCAGCGTCCTTCATCTCGGCTTTTAACTGTTGCCAGTTGATCGTGTTCATGCTGCTCCCGTCCAACTCGGAGTCTCCTTTAAGCTTACAAATGGTTCAATTTAGAGATGGGCCACAGAATGAAATCCGCGCGGCCAAGAATCATATCGCGCGGCACGGCCTGAAACGACCGGCTGTCGCGACTCGCCTTATTATGGCGGTTATCGCCCATAACAAAATAATGATCGGCCGTGACCGTTTCCGGCCCATAATCCGAATCTTCAATTTCCGTGTCCGTATACGACTCTACAACGAGCTTCCCATTGCGATACAGCTGACCCTGGCGAATCTCGATGGAGTCACCGGGCATCCCAATAATCCGTTTAACCAAATACTCTTTATGTTCGATTCCGTTCGAAGGGTCCTTCAGGATGACCACATCGCCTTGCTTCGGATCGCCCATGAAGTAAGAAGCCTTATTCACAAACAGCCATTCCTTCTCATACAGGGTCGGCTCCATGGACTGCCCCTTAACCGTCGAGAGGTTAAACACGAATACATTTAAGCAAAGAACGACCGCGGCGGCAACCGCCAGCGTGATAAACCAGCTGCGCAGCTCGGCAACCCAGGGTGACAGCGGCTTCGACTCCCTACGAGAAGAGGAAATAGAAGAAGAAGCCCCTGCTGCCTTTGCTTTCGCCTTGACCTTCGGGGAGCCCGATCGTTTGCGCGGCCCGAATCCTGCTTGCTCCGAAGACTCCGTATCCGAACCGGGATTGACGTTCATAGCTGCTACACCTCGCCCATATGTTTGTTCCACGCCTCAAAATAACCGAGAATAAGGTCATCATTGAAAGGGGCTTGTCCGTTCTCGATCCGCTTCAGCAGCGCACCGAGCCCCTCCATTACTTTTCGGTTAACTTCTTCCGAATAGTGATAGGCAATCTTATGGAGCTCATATTCTTCTTGATCGACGACTTGCGCTTTCCCTCCGCGGGGCACGATAACATCAAGGTCATAATCAATGTAGGTGAGAACATCATGTTTGAAGAAGAGCGGGGAGGCTACATTGCAATAGTAGCGAACGCCATGATCCTCGAGCAGGCCAACTACATTGAACCACTCGCCGGGGATAAAGAAGGATACTGCAGGCACTCGGCTAATCCACTGCTTGCCGTCTGCCTCTTGAATCGGTGTCTGTCTGTTGATGAACACATGCATCGATTCCGCCGCATGCTCGCTTGCCAGCTGCTCTGTCGGAACCTGCCAATTCTCCAGCCACATCCGGTGCAAATGGCCGTTGTTCTTGAAACTCTTGATAACACAAGGACGGTACGTAGTCATAAGCGTAATACTCCTAGTGATGTACTTTCTTACTATAAGAAAAGCATATCTGTACGCCAAAATCAATGACGCACTAGATATGCTTGTCCATAATTGCTTATTTATAAGTGCTTGAGTCGACTTGCTGCCTAACCGGCAACAATACTTAGTTTCTGAAAGGAACGGAAAAAGTCCGTTGTGGCATAACCCAATGATTCATAAAGCGAAAGAATCGGCTCGTTATGTTCGTCGGCCGTCACCATGATTTTCGTTACATTCCGTTGCTCAAATCGTCCACGCAGGGAGCGAATCAGCTCTTTACCCAAACCTTGACGTTGATAATTCGGATGTACGGCAATACGGTAATAGTACCCTCTGCCCTTGTCTATCGTCCCGATAATAATACCTGCGATTTCATCTTCAACCGCAGCAACGAGCACCAGCTCACTGTCCCATGATAGTTGGCGGCCGAAAGCCTCCATCGTTTGTTCATAGCACTCTTCTGACAGCACAGTCTCCAGCAGTTCCGTAACGGGCCGATAATCAGCTAATTGGAAGGATCGAACGTCCATAACTTTAAGCTCCTCTTCAAACGCAGTATGGAAATAACGGCATTGCTAGGGAAGAAATGAACTTCGCCTCACATAAACAGCGACAGCCCTTCTTCTTTAGGTAAAATTAATAATACGACAAATTAGCTCGAATTCCTTCTAATATCTTTAAAAAACCTTAAAAAATATAATAAATCTACATAATCCTAGTGAAAACGCTTTAAATTAAGCGTTTTCATAACATTAACCCTATCAATTGGCCCAATACGAAGCGAAAAAGTGCCGCAAGGGCACTTTTTCTCACGAATGCTTCATATAATGCGCTAATGCTTCCCGCCATGGTCTTAGGTCTTGCAAGCCAGCTCGCTTGATGGCGGCATGGCTCATGACGGAATATGCCGGCCTGGCCGCAGGTCTCGGAAAATCCGCTGTCGAACATGGTTCGATTACGACCGAATTAGCCATCCCCCTGCTCTGCAAGATCTCCTGCGCAAATTCATACCATGAACAGCTTCCCGTATTTGAAGCATGATAGATGCCATAGTTGTCAGTCTGGACAAGCTCGATCAGGAATGCGGCCAGATCGAGCGTATAAGTAGGCGAACCGATTTGATCGCTGACGACCTTCAGCCGGTCTCGTTCACTGGCCAGCTTAAGAATAGTCTGGACAAAGTTGCTGCCGTATTTTCCATAAACCCATGAGGTGCGCACGATGTAATATCGATCGAGCAGCGACGCTGCTTCCAGCTCACCTGCGAGCTTCGTTTGCCCATAAACCGTTTGCGGGTTGGTCGGCTCCTCGATCTCGTAAGGTTCACTGCCTTTGCCATCAAATACATAGTCCGTGCTGATGTAACAAAGCTTGGCGCCGCATGCCTTCGCTGCTCCAGCAACGTTGCGAGTGCCGAGTGCATTAATCCGGTAGGCTTCCTCCACGTCGGTTTCCGCCTTATCCACCGCCGTGTAAGCTGCGCAATGGATAATCACATCCGGGCAGTAGGCACTCACGACGTCGGCGCATTGCTCCGAATTTGTAATATCCAGCCCCTCTCGTCCATAGCCCAGGATATGTATTCCCGGCCGGACCTTTAGCTGCACAAGCTCTTTTCCCAACTGACCATTGGCGCCAGTGACGAGAATCCTCAGTTCATTCAGATTGGCAGCTGTCATGAGCGACCATCCAAGTAAGCACCTGATCGAATTTGCTCGACCCAAGCTTGATTGTTCAAATACCACTGGATCGTGGATTTGATGCCGGATTGGTAATCATATCGAGGCACCCATCCCAGTTCATTACGAATCTTGTCCGCATCGATGGCATAACGGCGGTCATGTCCTAAGCGATCTTGGACAAACGTAATAAGTGAATCCGGCTTGCCAAGCTCCGACAGGATCGTAGAAACCACTTGGAGATTGCTGCGCTCGTTGTTTCCGCCCACGTTATACACCTCACCGGGACGTCCCGCGTGAAGGACGCAGTCAATCGCACTGCAGTGATCCTCGACATACAGCCAATCGCGCACATGAAGTCCATCTCCATAGACAGGCAGCGGTTGATCGGCGAGTGCACGCTGAATCATGAGTGGAATCAGCTTTTCCGGAAATTGATAGGGCCCGTAATTGTTGGAGCAGCGCGTAATATTCACGTTCATGCCGTACGTTTCATGATAGGCACGGACTAGCAGATCGCTTCCCGCTTTACTGGCTGAATACGGACTGTTCGGCGCAAGCGGCGTCGACTCTGCGAACAACCCCGTGTCGCCGAGTGTCCCATACACTTCGTCGGTGGATACATGGACGAACTTTGCCACATGATAGTGTTTGGCCAGATCAAGCAGCGTCTGCGTGCCAAGCACATTCGTTCGGATGAAAATATCCGGCTGCGCGATACTGCGGTCGACATGGGATTCAGCGGCAAAATGAATGACAGCATCCATGCCCTCCGCGAAAATCGGCTCCATAGCAGCGCGATCCGCGATGTCCGCCCGCACGAACCGGTAGTTGGGAAGATTCGCAATCGCCGTTAAATTAGCCGGATTGCCTGCGTAGGTCAGTGCATCGACATTAATGAAGGTGTAGCCGGGATATTTTGCTATCATATACTGAAGATAATTGCTGCCGATAAATCCGGCTCCGCCAGTTACAAGCAGTTTCACAGGCTTACCTCACCCTCCGTAATAGAAATTTTTCTCCGCTGTGGACAGAGGGGGATGACCCCGATCTTTATCCGACAATATCGGATTCGTTACCGGCCAATCAATCGCAAGCAGCGAATCGTTCCACGCAATGCCGCGGTCATGCTCCGGCGAATAGAGTTCATCTACTTTATATTGCACCTCGCAGTTTGGGACAAGCGTACAGAACCCATGGGCAAAGCCCTGCGGAACGAGCAGCTGTCTCTTGTTCGAAGCGCTTAGAATGAATCCTTGCCAATGGCCGTATGTCGGCGACCCTGCGCGAATATCCAGAACAACATCATAAATCGCTCCCGCCGTAACGCGTACGAGCTTCGTTTGCGCTTTCGGATTCAATTGATAATGGAGCCCGCGAAGCACGCCTGCTTCAGCTGACAACGAATGATTATCTTGCACGAAGGCGCGGGCAATACCATGCTTTGCGAATAACGCCTGATTGTAGCTCTCTGTAAAAAAACCGCGATGATCGCCATGTACCGCTGCTTCGATCAGTTTGACGTCTTTTAGCTTTGTTTCGTATATTTTCATCGTTGCTCCCCATTTGAACGACATTCCACTCGGACTATATCAAGAAGTTCTACTATATATAGATATATACAAAATAAGATGGTATTGCCTTTAGGCGTCTGTGGTTTTTCATGAAAATAGACAGCTTTATTTCATTTTCCATGAATTGCAAAGTTCAAATTTGATCATGCTAGAAGGTGTTCCAAGGGAGTTGTCAGCAGGTCGTACTTTACAAACATTTATGTTGATTTATTGCCCGAGAACGAGCATAATGGAAATGAAAAACGATACATATTATAGGAGGTTTTTGAACAATGGCACACCAATTGCCCGCTTTGCCTTATGCAAACAATGCGCTTGAGCCGCATATCGATGAAACAACGATGATGATTCACCACGACCGTCATCATAACGCTTATGTAACTAACCTTAACGCTGCTCTTGAGTCCGCTCCTGAGCTTGCAAGCAAATCCATCGAGGATTTGATCGCTGATCTGAACAGCGTACCGGAAGCTATCCGCACTGCTGTTCGCAACAACGGCGGCGGCCACGCTAACCACTCCCTCTTCTGGGAAACAATCGGACCAAACGCTGGCGGCGCACCAACAGGCGCGATCGCCGATGCTATCGCAAGCGAGCTGGGCGGCTTCGATCAATTCAAAGCTGACTTCGCGAAAGCGGCAGCAACTCGTTTCGGCAGCGGCTGGGCTTGGCTTGCACTTAGCCAAGACGGCAAGCTGAAAGTTTACAGCCTTCCGAACCAAGACAGCCCGATCATGGAAGGCGACACGCCTCTTCTTGGTCTGGACGTTTGGGAGCACGCTTACTACCTGAACTACCAAAACAAACGCCCTGACTACATCGCAGCGTTCTGGAACGTTGTAAACTGGTCAGAAGTTGGCAAACGTTACGACGCAGCGAAATAAGTTTCGTTCGCATCCGGAGACCTTCGTGCTAAATGCACGGAGGTCTTTTTGCTTTCATATCGCGAAACTGCGTCTATATACCTAACATGAGTTTGTGATTTTTAAAGAAAATTTTCATTTTTTAGACTATTGGAACTATTTTCATGTTATAATTCCTCCCATATAGCTCAGTAGAGAGATGGGGATACCTGATGTTTGATTGGCTGGGATTTCGCAAAGGGCTGCCTTTATGGCGGTCGTACAAGCTGAATGCAGGGATGAAGGATGATGTAGCGGATATTTTTGAAGGCATCGCAGATACGCGGATGGATATTCTCACGGCATGGACAAATGAATATTGGGATCATCTGGATCGGCTGCACCATCAGCTGTCCTTTCGCCAGCCCGGAGCGGCAGAAGACGATGCTTGGGATCCCTCCACATTGGAGCGTTTATTCGCAGGAACTCGCGCACGTGCGTCGGATTTCTCCGAGATCTTCCTGCTCGGCGAAGACAGCCGCGTTGTTTTCTCAACAGAGACGCGCCATACCGGCGAGCATTATGGAACGGGCAGTCTGCTGGAGCCTGGTTTGGCTTATTCGAAGGGCGGTGCTCCGAGTGGCCGCAACTGCTTATTCGGACCTTATGCTGATCCATGGACGCTGAAGATCGGGCCGAGCTCATCTTCTTTTCACGATAAAATGACTCTGCTGTTCATCTCTCCAATCATGCTTGGCGGCAAGTGGAAAGGCGCACTCTGCGGCCGAGTTCCAAACGATGTCATCGGCGACCTCATCCAGCGGGAATCCGGGCATGTGTATCCCGATTCCGGGGACAACTATCTGTTCATGGCGCGCCCCGTGTTGAATACTCATATTGCACCGGGTACGGCTTTATCGCGAAGCAGGTTCGAGGACCGCACGTTTACGCATGGCGAGAATTTGAAGGACGGTGTAACTACAGATTGGGGCATCGTTTCCGTGAAGGAACACACGGAGCTGGAGCTAGTATTCACGGATCCTGCTACAGGTCAGCTTCACCCCGGTGTGGCCAACACGATCCGAAACGGCAGCAATCTGTTCGTGGAGTTTCCCGGTTATTCGGATTATCGACATATTCCTGTTATCGGCAAGGGCGTTACCTTCCAGCTTCCCCACTGCCCGGATGTATGGGGGATGATGTGCGAGGGCGATTTGGAAGAAGTGTATCGCATTCGAAGCATTCGCTTCACCCAATTCAGGCATGCTTTAGGCTGGCTAGCCGCTCTCGGTGCACTGGGTACCATTCTCGCGTACTACTTATTCACGAACGCCATGCCTGTAGCCGGGGCCATTATTGTTGGTCTTTTCAATTTCGTGTTCGGATTGGCCATGATGCGGTCCTTGGATCGCAAAGGCAATCTGGTGACCTCTCTCCAAATGCGAAGGCTGAACCAGTTTATCCGTATTAATGCCGAGGGGAAAGGCGACCTTACTCAGCGGCTCGATACGAGCTTGTTCCCGCCTAACGAAACTCGCGAGCTTGCCAAATGGATTAATAATATGATCGACTCCCTCGAAGGCGTTATGCTGCAGGTGAAGCTTGCTTCCGGCGATGTATTGACGAATCAACGCGCGCTGCTTGAGACCACCGGAGCGACCGCAAGCACGACCGAGCGTGTCAGCGGCCGGATCGGGGATATGATTCTCAGCATTCGGAATCAGCTGAAGGATATCGACATCGCCAAGGATGTGGCCGGCGAGATGCGCGAAACGCTTCGTCTGCTGGAAGATAAGGCTTCCGCCAACATCAGCGTGGCGCAAGGGGAACTGCTCCGCATCGGCGATAAAATGGAGCAGATAGCCGGCCGCGTAACGGAAACGAACCGGTCCATCGAATCGTTCATGAAAACAACGAATGAAATTCGCAATGTCCTCGGCGTCATTGAGGAAATCTCCGCACAAACGCATCTGCTTGCACTGAATGCTTCCATTGAAGCGGCGCGTGTCGGCGAGCAAGGCAGAGGTTTCGCTGTTGTTGCGGGGGAAATCAGGAAGCTGGCGGCCCTCACCAAGAAGTCGACGGAAGAAGTGCACAGCATTGTCCAAGATATTTATGTTCACGCCCAGGACGCTACAACTACGATGGCCCAGGGCACGCTTGTCGTGTCTGAAGGGACGGCACTCGTCGCGGCGGCTTCCGAGCTGCTCAGCAGCACCAAGGAAGATGATTCGCTGAAATCGCAAATTATCGACGAGGTCGTTGTGATTATGGAGAAGATCGCGACGGTCAGCAAGCAGAATCGTACCATTTCGACGGAGGTTGAGGGCAATGTGCAGGAGCTGCTCGGCGACTTCGTCAACGTCCGCCATACCTCCAATCATGTCGAAGCCATTACCGAATTCCTGCAGCAGCTGGTTGGACAGTTCCAGTTGCGCGAGGATCGGAAGCGGTAAGCGAACTCAGTGAAGTGCGTAAGCGGTATGAGGAAAATCCCCAGTCCTTCTGATTGCAGTTGCTGCAATTGGAGGGACTTTTTGTTTTTTGGGATTGACTATCAGTCGTAGATCGGGGTGTGAGGGCCAAGTTTGCCTGTGAGTACGCTCAGCAGCTCCCGGTTGAATTTCTCCCTCTCGTCGTAGAAGAGGCCGTGCCCGCTTTCTTCGAAGGGGATGAATCTGGCGTTCTGAATGCCTTTATGCTGCAGCTCGCCTAGGGCGAACGGAACGATACGATCATGCTTGCCGTGCAGGATCGTTGTCGGCACATGGACATGGGCCAAGTCGGCGCGAAGATCCTCATCCCGAAGCGCCTTCGTCCCTCCGGTGGCACCATAGGGAGATGCCTCGAACCCGAGACCGTTGAACCATGTGCGGAACGGATCGCTGATCGGTTTGTGGAAGAACAGCCGGCCGAAGCCGTCAATGGTCTTCGGTCTATCGGTCATGAGTCCAAGGAGCGTGGCGTCCGATTCAGAGGCCGGTTTGCCGAATGGATAGCCCGGCCGCTGGGTCATCAGAGGTGCGGCTGCGGCGGCAAGGACAAGTCCGCACATTCCGCGGGCGGCGTGCCGTGTAATATAGCGGATGGCGATGGCACCGCCCATGGAGAAGCCGACGAGCGTCGCGTTTTGGATGCCGAGCGACTCCACCACCATTCGAATATCGTCAGACATTCGATTGTAATTGTACCCATGCCAAGGGGCATCCGACTTGCCAAAGCCCCGCAAATCGATGCTGATGCAGCGAAAACCGTATTTTGGCACGACATTCAGCTGGTACTCCCACATTTGGCGGTTGACCGGCCAGCCATGCACGAAAACGACCGGTCTGCCGTAGCCGACATCTTCGACGTACACTTTGACGCCGCGCTCTACTTCCACATAGAACCCCATCGATCAGCCACCTTTCTCCCATCTCTATATGTATACCAAGAGGCGGCTGCATAGTATCGAAACGCGCCAAAATCGAACACCAGATAGGCGATAGCCGCATACACTGAACCGAGACATTTACCTATCCACGCTTTTGGAAAAGGAGTTTGATACATGAGTTACTACACGTATATTCCTGGTGCGCCTGCTGGCTATTCCAGTAAATATTCGGATTGTGGCTGCGGCGGACCACGCGCGTTCCCCGGCGGAGCAGGCGGCATGCTTCCCGGAGGCGGCGTATTCCCTGGAGGTGGCGGGGGCGGCATGTTCCCTGGCGGCGGGGGCGGCGGCTTCCCTGGCGGCGGAGGCGGCGGCTTCCCTGGCGGCGGGGGCGGCGGCTTCCCTGGCGGCGGAGGCGGCGGCTTCCCTGGCGGCGGAGGCGGCGGCTTCCCTGGCGGCGGGGGCGGCGGCTTCCCTGGCGGCGGGGGCGGCGGCTTCCCTGGCGGCGGGGGCGGCGGCTTCCCTGGCGGCGGGGGCGGCGGCTTCCCTGGCGGTGGAGGCGGCGGCTTCCCACCACCACCATTCCCAGGACCTGGGCCATTCCCACCTCCACCTCCACCGTTCCCATTCCCGGTTCCAATCCCAATTCCGATTCCGGGGCCAGGACCATTCCCAGGACCAGGACAGCGATTTGTGAGAGTCGTCATCAACGGCGGAGCGTTCTTCCCTTGGGTAACACAGGTTTATAATGTAAGACATTTCCCTGGCATGACCATAGCGCAAGCGCTGGCAGGCACAGGCGTTGTACGCTTTGGCAATAACGGCCGAATTATCTCCGTCAACGGAGTTGCTACGGTTGGCAGTGTCGACACCATTCTGCGTCTCAACGGTCGCCGTATTCCGGAGTCGCTGCTGTACCTCCCGGTTCAATTCAACGACACCGTTGGACTTGAGCTCATCGCAACCCCATTCGGTGGCCCGCGCGGTGATGATGAGTATTTCGGACTTCACCCCGACCAGATTGAAAATAACTATGAGCAGCTTCAGCGCTTGGAAGAAAACAACCAAGGCTAACCTGCACGACAAAAACCGCCCTCAGTCAATTACTGTGGGGCGGTTTTTTGTATTTTGTGATTTGGTTGTTTCACAACCGTCACCACGGTTTTGCGGTTTGAGCGGCCGCTACTCCATTAGCGGTTATTCCGCTTACATTAGCGGTTATTCTGCTTACAGCACTGTTCTCGCATGTTTTCGACCTTCGAAAGCGGTATATCCGCTAAAAGCCGTCGAAACCGATGATTACTGGGCAGTTTCGCCACTCGAACACCATCGAGAGCGGCTATTCCGCTTACAGCTGTAATTCCACATGTCCCTCCCCCTCGAGAGCGGCTATTCCGCTATCAGCTAGCAATGGGGTTAGTTTCCTCATATGTGCCACCATCGGCGCATTGAGAGACGACTTTCCCAACTCTTGGGCTCATTTCAGCGCAGTTTCAGCGGTGGGAGTAGGTTTTCCCCACTCATAGCGCCAAGCACGTTAGTTGAACCACTGAGAGTTCCTTTTCTCGACTCTCAGCCTCATTTCAGCGCAGTTTCCACGGTGAGAGTTCCATTTT
The DNA here is from genome assembly GCF_059686995.1 of Paenibacillus rhizoryzae. NCBI lineage: Bacteria > Bacillati > Bacillota > Bacilli > Caryophanales > Paenibacillaceae > Paenibacillus > Paenibacillus rhizoryzae. Next base: position 156,289 of record NZ_JCAALT010000005.1, read on the forward strand.
CGTACTCTCACTCCTACTCACAGCGCCAAGCTGGTTAGTTGAACCACTGAGAGTTCCATTTCTCGACTCTCAGCTTCATTTCAGCGCAGTTTCGACGGTGAGAGTTTCATTTTCGTACTCTCACTGCCACAATAGGCGCCAAGCTGGTTAGTTGAACCACTGAGAGTTCCATTCTCGACTCTCAGCCTCATTTCAGTCCAGTTTCGACGGTGAGAGTTCCATTTTCGCACTCTCACTCCGACTCACTTCCCCAAGCTGGTTAGTTGAACCGCTGAGAGGCGGATTTCCCGACTCTCAGCTTCATTTCGGCGCAGTTTCGGCTGCGAGAGTAGGATTTTCCGACTCTCACTTCCACAAGCCGCGCCAACTAGGTTAGTCTGACCGCAGCCCCGACGTCCGCAAACAAAAAGCGGATGCACAGCCTATCGGCTGCCCCATCCGCTTCAAATAAATGTATTAGTGCGTGCTGCTCGCTTCTTCCTTGATCGCTTTCAGGCGCTTCATGACGTCGTTTGCGCCGCGGCCGTAGTAATCGTGCAGCAGGTTGTACTCGGCGTACAGCTTCTCGTAGACGGCAACGTTCGCCGGGATCGGCTTGAACGTTTCCTCGCGAACGCGGGCCATAGCTGCCGCTGCGTCAACGACGCTGTCGTAGCCGCCTTTGTCCGCTCCGGCTGCTACTGCGCCAAACATGGCGGCGCCGAGCGCCGGCGTTTGCTTCGATGCCGCGATTTTGATCTCGCGGTTCGTAACGTCTGCGTAGATTTGCATCAGCAGACGGTTCTTCTGCGGCAAGCCGCCGCAGGCGTACAGCTCGTGCACTTCCACGCCGTTGCTGTGGAAAGCATCGATGATTTTGCGCGTGCCGTATGCAGTGGCTTCCAGCAAGGCGCGGTAAATTTCCTGAGGCTTCGTAAGCAGCGTTAGCCCGACCAGCAAGCCGGTCAAGTTCGTGTCGACGAGCACGGAACGATTGCCGTTCCACCAGTCGAGCGCGAGCACGCCGGATTCGCCGACGTTCAGCTCAGCGGCCGCCTTCTCCAGCCATTCGTGGACGCTGATTCCTTCACCTTTGGCCGCATCGACGACATAAGCAGGAACCGCCTCATCCACATACCAGGCGAAAATATCGCCAACCGCCGATTGCCCCGCCTCATAGCCAAAATACCCCGGAATAATGCCGTCCTCCACCACGCCGCACATACCTTCCACTTGCTTCTCTTCCGAGCCAAGCAGCATGTGGCAGATCGAAGTCCCCATCGCCATAACCAGCTTACCCGGTGTCACCACGCCAACCGCCGGAACGGCAGCATGTGCATCAACGTTGCCGACTGCAATGGCCGTGCCTGCAGCAAGCCCCATGCGTGCGGCCATCTCAGCAGTAAGCTCGCCGGCCTTTGTACCGAGCGGAAGAACATCGCCGCGCAGCTTCGTTTCCGCCAAATCCTCGAGCCTCTCGTCAAGCGCTTTCAAGAAGGCGCGGTTCGGATAGCCGTCTTGCTTATGCCAAACCGCTTTATAACCGGCTGTGCAGCTGTTGCGTACAATGTTGCCCGTCATTTGACCCACGACCCAGTCGGTCGCTTCAACGAATTGATCGGCCGTTTCATAGATTTCCGGTGCTTCATTCAAAATTTGCCATACTTTCGCAAGCATCCACTCCGAGGAGATTTTGCCGCCGTAGCGAGGAAGAAACGCTTCTCCGCGTGCCGCTGCGATTTCATTGATGCGGTTCGCCTCATCCTGCGCCGCATGGTGCTTCCATAGCTTCACCCAGCTGTGCGGGTTCTCCTTGTAGGCCGGATCCAAGCAAAGCGGCTGACCCGCTTCATTAATCGGCAGCATCGTACAAGCGGTGAAATCGATCCCCAGACCGATAATAGCCGCAGGATCAACACCGGATTCACGCACAACCGCAGGTACGGATTGCTCCAGCACCTCCATGTAGTCGGCCGGATGCTGCAGCGCCCAATCATGCTCCAATTTTAAACCGCTTTCAGGTAAACGCTCATCAATTACATTATGGCGATAAGGCGTAACATGCTCAGCAATCTCAGCACCATCGGACAAACGAACAAGCACTGCGCGGCCGGACTCCGTACCATAGTCAACACCAATAGCATATTTAAAATTCATGATTAGGCCTCCTAAAATAATGTACACTGCTACTTCCGATTGCCTTAACGACGACTACTTCCTAATCCGAAACTCCCTGCCTTCTACTTCTGCCCGTAATACGCGTTCTTGCCATGCTTCCGCAAGTAATGGCGATCAAGCAGGTGCTGGTCCATCGGCTGGACCTGCGGGTTCAATTGGAAGGTATGCAGCGCCATCTTGGCCGCTTCCTCTACAACAACGGCGTTATGGACCGCATTATGCGCGTCCTTCCCCCAGCAGAATGGCGCATGGCTGTACACGAGCGCGGCCGGCACTTGAAGCGGATCGATGCCGCCTTTCACGAAAGTCTCAATGATGACATTGCCCGTTTCAAGCTCGTAGGCGCCGTCAATTTCAGCCTCCGTCATCGGACGCGTACAAGGGATTTCTCCGTAAAAATAATCCGCATGCGTCGTGCCCAGCGCCGGAATCGCGCGTCCCGCTTGCGCCCAGCTTGTAGCCCACGGTGAGTGTGTATGCACAATGCCGCCAATCCCTTCAAACGCCTTGTACAGCGCCACATGCGTCGGCGTATCCGAAGATGGACGAAGGCTGCCTTCCACAACATTCCCTTCTAAATCCACCAGAACAATTTGCTCAGCACGCAGCTCCTCATAAGGCACTCCGCTAGGTTTAATGGCAACCAATCCGCTTTCGCGGTCGATGCCGCTCACATTTCCCCATGTGAACGTCACAAGCCCATTGCGAGGCAGCTCCATATTCGCTTCCCATACCGCTTGTTTCAACGCTTCCAACATACGCTTTCAACACTCCCCTCACCAGGTCAATAGTAAGCCCATTATAACTTGTACGTACAAGTGTGTCACGACTTAATTTATAGACTGCGCTGGAACAGGGCCTGTAGATTCACGAACGATCAGCTTCGGTTCATAGATCACATCCGCGATACGTTCCTGCCCGCTGCGCCGCTCGATTATGGACATAAGCAGAGCTACGGCATCCTCGCCCATCTTCGTCTTGGGATGCTCGAACGTGGTGAGCTTCACTTCCGTTGCGGTCGCAAGCGAAGCATCATCAAATCCGACCATAGACAGATCACCAGGCACACTCAGCCCGCTTCGGCGAGTGATATCCAGCAGCCGCACGGCCAGCTCATCGTTATAACATACGATAGCCGTCGGACGTTCCGCCGGGTCAAGGCGCAGCAGCTCAGCCAGCATAGCAGCAGGCTTAGCCAGCTTCTCCTCGGTCGTATAACGAATGATCATTTCAGGTTGAAGAGTGATCTTCCGCTCTCTTAGCCCACGCATAAAGCCTCGCATCCGGTGTACACCTTGAAAGTCGTCCGTCTTGAAAAATCCTGCAATCCGCTGATGCCCCAGCTTCACCAGATGCTCTACCGCGCGGAAGCCGCCAAGCTCGTCGTCCACCTTCAAGCAGACCGCATCGAGATCGCTGTATCGCTCATTCAGCATGACATAAGGAATATTCCTTGCCTCCAGCGCCAGAAAATAATCCAGATTCGGATTGCCCTCCGCACTCTTGGTAGGCTCAATAATCAGTCCGCCAAGCTGCTGCTGGAGCAGCATAGACTCCAGATTCTCCCGTTCCCGCGACTTCTCGTTCTCCGTGCTGGAGAGCAGTAATCTGGCTCCCTGCTTCCGCAGCTCCGACTCTACGCCACGCACAATCGTTGGGAAAATATAATCCGAAATATGCGTCGTCATCATTCCAATTGTCAGCTTCTGCTGCGGCTCTATACGGGACTGACCCTTCTCTACACCCGATACAAAGGTCCCTTTGCCCTGAGCACGGTATAACCAGCCCTCGGCTTCCAAGTCGCCAAGCGCCTGACGGACAGTCTGCCGGCTGAAGCCGAATCGCGATGCAATTTCATTCTCAGATGGAAGCTTATCATGGGGCTTGAACTGCGCCATCGCGATCCACGAGACAATCTCCTCTTTGAGTTGAATATATTTGGGTGGAAGCTGTTCCTTCATGGCCTAGCACCTCTATTTTCCGTTGTTTCCGCCAACTTGTATGGGTTTAGTATAGCATGCACGCAACTTGTACGTACATACAAGTTGCGAGACATCCCTTTCTAGCACCATTAGTATAAAAAACTAGACCTCCGCGCAATTTACAAACACGGCCGTTCAGCAGTAAGATGATAGCAGCACGGCCATATTGAAAGGAGGGTTTGCATGCCCGAAGGCAATCGTTATCTACGCATGACGATATTTTTGCTTGCGGTATTATTTGCAGTTTGTATTGTCATTCAAGTGTACTTAGCCGGAATGGCTACGTTTATCGATGGTACGCACTGGTCCGATCATAAAAACTTCGTCCATATTATTGAACCGGTGCCGCTGGCGATATTCGTCCTGTCTTTCTTCGGCCGCGTGCGCGGAGCTGTTCGCTGGATTGGACTTGCCATGCTTGTACTTGTTATGGCCCAATATGCGACCGCCCATTTGAGCGACAAGCTTCCTTACTTCTCTGCTACCCATCCTGTTATTGCTATGATTCTGCTTTGGTTGTCCGTTTACACGGTGAAGCGCTCCTATCAAATATGGCGCCGTACGGTATAGCAAACAAAACCCGCATGGACCGTTTACTAACGGTACATGCGGGTTCTTTATTAGGCGTCGTGAATAGCAGGGAGTCTAATCTCAACGACAGTTCCCCGATTCAGCTCACTCGAAATCTCAATCTCGCCGTGATGTTCGTGAATGATTTTGTAGCTGGTCATTAGCCCAAGCCCGATGCCTTGTTCTGTCGTCCCGTAGAAAGGCTGTCCCAAATATCGGATTCGGTCGGGGGCAATGCCGCGCCCGGTATCCGTAACCCGAATGATGACCTGATCACCGATATCGATACAAGCCACACTTACCACACCGCCATCCGGCATCGCATCGATCCCATTCCTCACAATATTCATAACCGCCCGCTTGAGCAGCTGCTCATCACAATACAGATGCGAGTTCCCCGGTCCCTCCAACTCCACTTCAATGGAAACCCCGTTCTGCAGCGCTTCAGTCGCCAGCATAGCCTGTACCTGCCTGATGATACCAAGCGGTTCACGTTTCATAAATTGCACAGAAGGATAAGGCTTCGACAGCAAAATAAACTCTTTGGTGAGCGCCTCGATTTGGTTTAGCTCTTCATTCATAATTTCGATATAAGCCTGAAACTCCGAGCGTGCCCCCATTAACTGCAGGAAGCCTTTCACCGCTGTGAGCGGATTTCGGATTTCATGCGCGAGCCCTGCCGCCAGCTGCTGTGAGACATGCAATTTGCTGAAATGATGTCTGAGTTCCTCTATACGCAGTTGATCTGCGACCCGCTTAAGCTCCAGCTCGTCCATAATCACTTGGGCAAGTGTTTCAAGTATACCGATTTCCTCATCTGTCATATTCCGCGGCTTGTAATCCAATACACAAAGGACGCCTACATGCTGCCCCTCGCGGCTGGTTAACGGAACTCCGGCATAGAAACGCAAACCGCTCTCTCCTGTGATAAGAGACTCCGTACTTGCGCTAGAATCAAGGCCTATATCCACCACAATATAAGGCTTATTGGAATAGACTGCTGCACTGCATAGACCGGAATTTCTCTCTATCTCTCGCAGATCAGTGCCGTAGCTCGATTTCACCCAAATCCGATCTTCCTCAACGAAATTAATCATGCATAGCGGAATGCCGAGCAGCTGCGCCGCCAGACTTGTAATTCTATCGAAAGCATCTACCGGCGTAGTTTCAAAAATCGGATAGGTCCGTGAAGCCTTTAACCATGCATATTCGTTCCCGGATGAATTGGGCATAGATGCCTGCCTTTCAAGTCGTAGATTGCCGATTTTTTTCCATTATATACTATTTATCATAAGGTTAGTTCCGAATAAGTTCATCACATAATAGTTGCGCGATTGCGCAATTAATTTTGCGCACGAATGAAAAAAGAATTGCATATTCAGCATGATACTGAATATGCAATCCTTAGTTAATTTGGTAAAATAATGGCTAAGACTTATAACCAGTTACCAGCTGGCTGTGCGCCCCCGGACTTCACGGCTTTGTTAAAGGTTCCGCTTAGTGCTGCTGTTTCTTGCATCGAGAGCCCTTGCTTAGCCAGAAACGAGCTTACCGTTTCGCGCAATTCGACCTTCTTCATCTTGTGAACCGTGTCGTGAAGCTGGGAGCTTAACTGAATCGCTAGCATGGTGAACAACTCCTCATGTCGAATTTTATCTCACTTTGCTATTATAGCAAACTTTACTATTATATGGGAGAATTTGCGTGCGAAACAACATCATCATCAAGCTATGTGTCTTCACCTTCGTAATGCTGCAGCTTTGGTGTTCATTTATTACTTTTACCAACCCTTATACAGGTATTAATCTTTCTCTTAATCCTGAACAACAATGGGTCATCTCGAATTTAGACCCCTCGGGAGTAAGCAGTCAACTAGACGTGAAAGTTGGGGATATCATTGTAGAGGTCGATAATAGCATCCCTAATGAGTTCTCGACCGTCAGAACCTGGCATGTAATCGAACAAGCACATCACTTGGTGCTTTCAAGGAATGGGCTTGAGCATGAAGTCAGAATAAACATGAACAAGCCCACAGCTTACTCTATAATTCCATTTCTCGCGGAAATCAGCTGTCAATTTATGGCTCTATTTCTCCTTGTCAGAATGAGACATTCATTATCTGCCAGACTTCTGTTGTTGTTCTTCTTAAGCGCCGCGATAATCTATATGAGCCTAGGCGCCTCCATTAGGGGCGATGCTGTCGGTAAATTGCTAATAGTCAGCTTCATGGTCCTATTGCCTCTCGTTTTCTATCACTTTTTAGGAGTCTTTTTCAAAGAAAAAGGAGAGATCCGACTACGGATACGGTTCTTAAACGTTCTCTACGCCGCAGCAGCTTTAGCCACGGTTGTACGACTATATTTCTATTTCTTCAACACTCGGTTTGCTTACGCGATGATCCACTTTGAAAGTCCGGTCACCTTGCTGCTGTTCATCGCCGGATTTCTATTCAACATGTACGTCTTAACGGCGCTTTATATGAAGTTTCGCAAACAGCATACGCCAACCTCAACCATCGTTAAGACCGCATGGTGGTCCATGCTTGTCTCGTTCTCACCTGTTATTGGCCTGACCTTTCTTCCTCAATTATTGACCGGTTCGCGCATGTTGGATGGTATCTATACAAGCTGGTTTATTCTATTGTTTCCGATCTCATTGGCGTACCTCCTCTTGTCTGATCAGGTACATGATATCGCGCTGGTACTGCGAAGATTTCTATTTACCGGATTAATTGCTGCTCTTCCTGTCACCTTGTTTACGGGAATCTATATGCTGCTCTTCTGCAATTCGGTGGATATGAAACAAATCTTATTTGTATTTCTCGGTACGCTTTCACTTGTAGCCATGATGCTTTATGCTGCAGAATACTTAATGACGCGGTTCGAGCCGTTTCTTTTTCCAAGGAAATTCATCCTGCAATCCGCGCTCATGAACATCTCCCGCCAACTCGGCAGCATTTCCAGCTTCCGTGAATTGAAGGAATTGTTCCTCGTCGATATCGTCAAGACGCTTCAGGTGACGGGAGGGGCGATTGTGTTTCAATATAACGGCGGAACGGAAATCATTCATGAGGGCGACCTTGATGCGGAGGAAATCAAACGGCTGCTGGTATCGCAATCGCTTATAGATAATCCGGACTACACGTGCTTGAAAATGAACAACCACGAGGATTATGCCAGCTATTTGATCATGTCTCGGAAGAAAACGAATATGCGCCTTGGCAAAGAGGAGCTCCGCTGGCTTGGATTAATCGCGAACTACCTGGAAATCAGCTTAGAGAATCTTCATCTGATCAATAAGCTGAAGGGCAGGCTGCAGGAGCTTGCGGCAAGGCTTCCCGATGAGAGCTCTGCCAAAGACATTCAATGGTTCCGCAAAATCATGTTCGACCTTCAAGAGGAAGAACGCATCCGCATCTCTGCCGATCTTCACGATACAACGATGCAGGATCTCTTCTTCCTGAAGCGCAGGCTGCTGCAGCTTGGCGAGATGCTCGAACGAACCCCCGAAAGCCGGGAGCAGATCAGCAATACGATTAATTTCGTAGACATGATTAATGCAAGCCTGCGTCAAAGCTGTTTTGATTTGAATCCGTATTTGCTGAGTGAAATCGGACTTGTACAGACAGTAAGAACGTATCTCGATAAGGAAGCGTACACCGTGCCTTTCGAGCTCATCTTCAACGCCGAACAGGTTCAATTTATCGAAACGAAGGATTTGCAGACGCAGCGGCATATCTTTCGGATCGTTCAAGAGCTGCTCAACAATGCGAAGAAACATTCGGAAGCTTCTAAAGTCATGTTCCGCTTTACCGAGTTCGGTTCGCAGTTTCATTTGAGTTATCAAGACGATGGGGTAGGGTTTCTTCATGAGGAGCTTGCTCAAAGACAGATCGGACAAACATCCGGCATGGGCATGGAACAGATCAGAAGCAGAGTACAGCATCTGGGCGGTCAGATGATGATCGTTTCGATGAAAGGCAATGGCGTGAACATCAAGATTACCTTACATAATGAAAAGGAGATTTCGGCATGAACGAAGGGTCAAAACACTCATAGTAGACGATCATCCACTCTTCGCCAGCGCCACCAAAGCATTACTTGAACAAATGGAAGACATTGAAGTCATAGGTATTGTAAGCAGTGCCGCGCAATGCCTCCAGCAAGTATCCCTATTAAAGCCCGGTCTCGTATTCTTGGATTATCATCTGCCCGATCAGCATGGTACCGAGGTTGCCGCGCAAATCAAGAGTCAATTTCCGGATACGCATATCGTTATTTTCTCCGGCATTGAGCTGACTGACATCTATAACAAGCTGATCGATATCAAAGTAAGCGGGGTGCTCTCGAAGGAATCCAGCGAACGCACGATTAAGAATATGGTGAATTGCATTCTGGATAACCATACGATGATGCCACTGGCGCTCTATCATCAATCTCAGCTCAACGGAACGCTTGCAAGCAAAGCAGCGCTCTTGGAAGAAGAAGAAATACTAATGATGAATTTACTCGTAAAAGGCTCCACCTTGGATCAAATTGCAGCCCGCATCCACATGAGCAAACGTACAGTCGATAACTATTTACGCAAAATCTACGATAAATTAGGCGTACGAACGCGAACGGAAGCGATTGAATCTTTTATAAAAAGCAGCTATTATTCCTAACCAACGGAGCGTGCAGCTATGGAGTCGACAATCAAAGAGCATATGTACCGTATCGTGGATGACTATATAGATGCGGAGGATTTGAACCGTCTGCTGAAATCGTTTATCGACGATAAAGCAGCGGAGACAAGCGTATGGTCGCAGATTACCATTCTAACGCACCGAATGCTTGGCGGCGATCATGCGGCAATGGAACGGCTCGCGGCTGCCGCGGAGCTGATGATTCTCAGTCTGGATATTATGGATGATCTGCAGGATCAAGATCAACCCGGCAAACCCTGGATGCAAGGTCCGAAAGGTTATGTCTTAAATGCCATGCTGGCCATGCAGATGGGATTCATTGGCGAGCTGGGCAAGCTGCAGCTGGCACCGCAGGCCTTCACGGAAATAAGCCGTATCATTGCAAGAGCCGTAAACGGGCAGCAGAAGGATCTGAACCAGTCTGCGGCTAGCGCGGAAGCTTATTTAACCATGGTGCAGGAGAAGTCCGGCTCTATTTTCCGGCTTGCATGCTGCATCGGCTATGCTCCCCTAGCCGTCGATGAGGAAACGGCATCGCAGCTATTGGACCTTGCCGATTGTATCGGTCTCATTCATCAAATTCAGAATGACATTCAAGATGTACTGCGCTTTGATGTGAAGAACGACCTGCTCGGCAAGAAACGCACGCTTCCTCTGCTATACTTGCTTACGATTGAGGATGATGACTTCTCTCCTATCCAAGACTATTACAAGGGCAACGTAACGTCCGACTTCATTCTGAGCAACAAGCATGAAATCAGCCAGCTGATTCAAGACTCGGGATGCTTGGAATACGCCCGTGTCATCCAGTCCATTTGCCTTCAAAAAGCAGAGGAGCTGTTCGGCAGTCTGCCGCTCAGCTCCCCTTGGAAGGAACAATTCAAAACACTTACAGTTGGATCGTTCGTCTCGTAGTGTTTACTCGTTAGCTGCTCTCTGGCCATAGGTGCGAATGATCGCTTGATGCTTCTCATCAGCCTGCTGCATGAGGAGACTGAATCCCTCTTGGTCTCCTCTTAACAGCGCCATTTGGCCCTTCTCCATTAGGGCCGCTAACGAGTTGGCACCGATATCAAAAGCAACCCCTTTGAGCGTATGAACGAGCCGTTTAGCCTTACTCAGGTCACCTTCGTGAACAGCTTCAAGAATTTGCTCAATCGCATTAGAATAATGGCTTATGAATAACGCGAGTATCCGATTATAAAGTGCAGTATTTCCTCCAAGCCTCGTGATAACGCCTTCCGAGTCCAGCTTCTCAGCAGACGCCTGCTCCTCATTCTGACAGAACCGCAGCAGCACATTATAGAGATCTACAGGATCAAACGGCTTCGTGAGATACCCGTTCATGCCGATCGACAACACCTGATCCTCTACGCCCTTCATAACATCGGCAGTCATGGCGATAATCGGAACGGCTTTCTCCGCTTCCTGCAATCTTTCCTGAGCTCTGATCGCTTTCGTAGCCTCATAACCGTCCATCACCGGCATTTGTAAATCCATCAGAATGGCATCGTAAGCTTTAAGTCCCGCGAGTTTAACTGCCTCTTCCCCGTTGTTTGCCACATCTACATGACGGACTACCTCTCGCAGCAGCTCTTTCGCAACCAATTGGTTAATTTCGTTATCCTCGACCAGCAAAATAACGGCGTCCTTCAAATCTGTGGGCTGCAGCGGCTTCATCCCGCCTTCCGGCAGTTTGTAAACCCCATCCCGGTGAAGCAGCTCGCCTAGTTCGTTATACAATTGCGACTGGCTGATCGGGTACAACAGCGCCTTCGAGATGTACGGTAATTGCACCGCTGCCTCGTACTCCGCTTCATGATAAGCGCTAATGAATAGGACTGACGGGCTTTTCCCATCGCAATCCCGAATAATCTCTTCAGCTAGCTTAGCTGTACCTATTCCTCTCAGCTTCCAATCAATCAGAACGAGATCATAGGCATTGCCTGCCTGCAATAGCTCCCTTGTCTGATCGGCGTCCGAGCTTGTTTGAACGTTGAAGGCCAGCTGTTCCAGCTGATTCTCTAGCACGGTACGCATCTCGTTATCCTCACAGACGAGCAATAAGCGAGGTTTCTTCTTACCGTAACCCTTCCCCTCTTTGCCCGGTTTGTCTGAAGGCAATGCCAATTGGAAGGGCAATGTAACCGTAAATAGACTGCCTGCGCCAAGCTTACTTTCAACCTTGATGTTTCCACCCATCGTTTCGGTCAGCTTTTTGCTAATCGCCAAGCCAAGGCCTGTACCACCGAACTTGCGCGTGGTCGTCATATCGGCTTGCGTAAATTCCAGGAACAGATTGCTGACTTGCTCAGCGCTCATCCCAATGCCGGTATCGCGAATTCCAAAGGACAGCGTTGTAGTCTGCTCCTCTTGCGAAACAAGGTTTACTGCAATGGAAAGCTCGCCTTTAGGCGTGAATTTAACCGCATTATTCGTAATATTCAGCAGGACCTGCTGCAAGCGGAACGGATCACCCATCAGCATCTGCGGAACGTCATGATGAATGTCAAAGCGAAACCTTAAGCCCATCTCATTCGCCTTATAACTAATGAGATTCGAAATATTGCGGAGCACTTCATACAGGTCAAACCGCGTCGATTCCAGGACGATCTTATTCGCCTCGATTTTGGACAGATCCAGCACATCGTTGACCAAATTCAGCAAGCTCTTGGCTGCTGTAATGGACTTGTCCACGTATTCCAGCTGCTTCGGATTCAAATTCGATTGCTGCAGAATATAATTAAGTCCGATAATGGCATTAATCGGCGTACGAATTTCGTGGCTCATATGGGCCAGAAATTGACTCTTCGCTTTGTTCGACTCATCCGCTGCCTTGCGCTTCATGATGTCACTCGTGTCGACGGCACTTCCGATTACATCGACAACTGCACCGTGATTCTTAACGGGATGCAGCGTAACAAGAATATTGGTATCCATCATCGTTGTTTCGTAGGAGATCTTCTCCCCTTGCCACGCCTTCTCGTATTGAACTTTAAGAAACGCAGCAAACGCCTCCGGGAATATCCGAACATCGTCTATGGATTTGCCAATAAAATCATTCGGCTTCGCCCCTAATTGTTTCAAGAGCCGGCCTTCAATTAAACTGTATACAAATTGACCGTTTTTCTTCCGAAATCGAAAGGTAAAGCCCGGCTGCATCCGAAGCAAGTAACTCGTATCCCGTTCGGTTTGGATCATTCTGGTTTTATAGCGGTGATTGCGGATCAGATAATAAAGGAAGCAGGCGATCAATTGGGAGTAAATGAGTTGAATGAGGATGTATAGCATGATGGTGTTAAAGCTCATCTGACCGGCCAAACATAAGGCTCCGTAGTAATAGATTAATAGAGACAGCGCTCCAATTGGCCACTTGACCCAATACGGACGGATGCGGAAGAACAAATAACCTGTCCCGTATGCTGCCGTTATCCCGATAGCCATTTGGACCCAATTAATCGAGCCGTCTTTCATAAATCTTCCTATGTATACGACTGCCAGCTCCGCTAGCGCCCCCGTCGGACCTCCGAAGAAAGCAGCCATCATAAGCGCAATTCCACGCAAGTTCAAAGGCACTTCCGTACCTTGAATCTGTATGCCGAAGAACATCAGAATGACGCCTAATAACCCGAAAACGCCACCTATATACAATCGTTTGACAAACGACGGCTTGGCCTGGTTCTCCTCTCGGATGAAGAACGGGGAGACGAAGAAAAGATACACGCTGAGTATCGCGAAATTTAGGATTAAATCTTTAGGCACACCGTCACCGTCCAAGGGCTTTTTATACTAATTTACAACATAAACCGACATTACAATAGCCCTTGGACATAAATAAATATGATTATCGGAGTAGGCCATTTCTCCTTGAATGACAGCCTCTTAATCTGACATGAATTGGCAACTATCTCTCCGAAATGGATGGAAATAATAAACAATATTGGGGTCGCTTCATAGGATTGACGCCGGTATTCTCACATATGGAACTTTCACTTCAATCTGTGCTCAGTTAACCTGCAGCGTGTAGCTTACCGTAATCGGTCTGCCTTCTCTGGCGAATTGTCCCCAAACTTTATAGATGCCCGGTGCGGGGAATGTCGTATGGAAAACAGCCTCCGAATCAGCTGATTTCAAGTCCTCAGGGTGCACGTGGATGTATTGCTCCGAATCGCCGCTGATAATGACGACATGCCCGGCTGCCCCAAGATACGGTTCAAGGTTGTTTGCAGGTTTCTTCGTCTTCGCATCCGCAATATGGAACGTTAAGCTCGTCTCTTCACCGGCCGCCAATCGGTCATGGGTTAACGAAATGATCTCGTGCTCGGTAGATTTCGTGAGCGATGTATCCGGCGAGAGCGGGTTCGACTCTGCTTTACCGCTTAGCATGATAGCTTGTCTCGATACGACAGAGCCGCCTCCCTCCGGCTGAAACTCCGCGAATAAACAGTATTCGCCACCGAAAGGAAGCTTGGTATCGATCGTAAACATACCTTCTCCGTTATATTCCGGATGGATATGGTTGAAATACGACAAATCTTTACTCACGACGATCAGATGAAGCAGCTTCTCATGCATGGCGGTGAACCGCGTAACCGGCTTCCCATCTGAGCCATGTGCCATAAATTGAATCCGTATGTTCGAATGCGGAGCCGGTATCTCAGGATTTAATCGCCACATGCCTTGAACCGAAGAGCTCTCCATCTCCTGATGCTCATGCTCGTGATGTCCACTGACAGGCGCGGATTCCCCCCTCATGCTTGCCGCTCTGGAGCATGCGCTAAGACTAAGTACGAGTATTACCAGACCAACTATTGCCGCGTTTCGTTTCAATCTTTCCACCTCTTCAATAAATCATCCTATCCCCCTCTATATTCCACAAAATGGTACCATCCATACCCTCAGCAAAAGGAAGCTCAATAAGACAAGGCCACAGACTGGTTCACATAAGTCGTATCCTTTAGCGTCCTAAGCAGAAAATGGGCCACGTCCGCACGGGATATACGCCCCTTCCCGCTCGGCACGCCATGCCTGGCTTCGAGGTATTGTCCTCTAAGCCGCCCATTGCCAAGCTGCAGCGGACGGGCAATCGTCCACTGTAGCCCGCTTGCTTCAAGTGCATCAGCCGCGCGCCGATGGTCGGCCAGTACCTGTCGCAGCAGCAGCTGCACTACGAATCCGGTCACTCCCGGAATCTCATTGTAGATTCCCGCTGATGCGACGTAACTAATCCGGCCAACATGATGCTTCTGCATGCCGGCGATAAGATTGGCCGTCATTTCCGAGATGGCTTTTCCGCGGCGACTTAATCCCTTTGTACCGAGGCAGGAAACGACAACATCATGTCCTTCAATAGCATTGCCGACAGACTCTTGATCCAGCGCATTGCCTTGCACAATAAGAAGCTTGCCATTGCCCTTGTTTGGCGCGTCTATAGTCAGTTTCTGCGGCGAACGAACGAATGCGGTTACGGCTTGCCCCTGCTCCAATGCCTGCCTGACTACCTCTTGCCCCGTCCTCCCGCTTGCACCAAACACGATCATCTTCATTCGTGCTCCGCCTCCGGCCAGTAACATTTTTCTATTGACTTCCATCCTTATTTATAATAATTTTAATTTAGAACTTATTATCATTTAGTTTCAATTTCAATCACATTGGGTTATAGAGGGGAAAGGAGCAATCATTCCATGGAAAACATCGTTATCGTAGGCACAGGCCCAGCCGGCTTGACGGCAGCCATCTATCTCGCTCGTGCCGGTTACAGTCCGCTTGTACTTGAGGGACCGCAGCCGGGCGGCCAATTGACCACTACTACAGAGGTGGAAAACTTCCCGGGATTTCCCGATGGCATACTAGGCTCCGAACTGATGTCGAATATGCGCAGTCAGGCTGAGCGCTTCGGTGCTCGCTTTGAGACCGGTTGGGTGCAGCACGCCGACCTGTCTGAGCGTCCTTTCAAGCTGTCTTTGGATGGCGGACGCGAATTGATTGCAGGTGCCATGATTATTTCGACGGGTGCTTCGGCAAAATATATGGGTATCCCTGGTGAACGTGACAATATTGGGCGAGGTGTGAGCACCTGTGCAACTTGCGACGGCTTCTTCTTCCGCGGCAAGAAGATCATTGTCGTTGGCGGCGGCGACTCGGCTATGGAGGAAGCCGGCTTCCTGACTAGGTTTGGCACTGAGGTTCGTCTCGTGCACCGCCGGGAAGAGCTTCGCGCATCCAAGATTATGCAAGACCGGGCACGCGCCAATGACAAAATCAAATGGAGCCTCGGCGTCACTCCGATCGAAGTCGAAGCAGGCGAGCACAGCGTGAAGGGACTTCGTGTCCGCGATAACGCCACTGGCGAAGAAACGCTCCTTGAAGCAGACGGTGTATTCGTAGCCATTGGCCATACGCCGAATACCGCTTTCCTAGGCGGTCAAGTGACGACAGATGAGCTTGGTTACGTCGTTGTAACACCAGGCACCTCGAAGACGAATATCGAAGGCGTCTATGCCTGCGGCGACGTGCAAGATCACCGTTACCGCCAAGCGATTACTGCGGCAGGAAGCGGCTGTATGGCTGCACTGGATTGCGAGCATGATCTGGAAGCATGGAAGGCGACAGCAGGGCTTGCGACAGACACAGCAGTCAATGTGTAAAGTGTAATTCCTATATCCTATTATGAAGGAGCTGTTCAAGATGACGACTAAACTACAAACGAAACTACAAGGCACGCTAAACAAACAAATTGCAACGTGGAGCGTATTGTATATCAAGCTGCATAATTACCATTGGTATGTGAAGGGCAATCAGTTTTTCACCCTGCACGTGAAGTTCCAGGAGCTGTACGAACAAGCAACACTTCATGTCGATGAAATCGCGGAGCGCCTGCTTGCGATTGGCGGCCAGCCGATTGCGACGATGGCCGAGTACCTCAAGCACTCCAGCGTGAAAGAAGCGACAGGCAGCGAGTCTGCGGTAGAAATGGTTGACGCCGTCGTTGCCGATTTCACCTTGATCGCTTCCGAGCTCAAGGAAGGTATGGAAGAAGCGCAGTCCGCCGGCGACGAGACGACCGGAGACATGCTGCTTGCGATCCACAGCGAGCTTGAGAAGCACATTTGGATGCTTAAAGCGTTTAACGGGAAAGAAGTTTAAAGTCGGAGAAACACAAGAACTCTCTACCGTCGGCAGGAGCTCGCGGTCGGCGCAACCATACAAAAGACACCTTCTGCAGCCGGGAGTTTCCCGTTGCAAAAGGTGTCTTTTTCGCATCTCATCTATTTCTTCTTATTCGCCGCAATTTGCTCGGCAAGCTCGTTTAAGTATGCCCAGCGGTCCATCAGTTGCTCCAGTTTTGTCTCGAGCTCCTGCTGTTCCTTCAGCAGATCCTGCAACGTAGCCGAGTCGCTGCTCGATACTTCCATCTTCGTTTGAACGGCTGCAAGCGCCGCTTCGGCTTTCTCGATATCCGAATCGATGGATTCGAATTCCTTCTGCTCTTTGTAGGTCATTTTGGTCGGAAGAGCAGGGTCGTTGCCGGTCGCGGCCGGCGGAGCCGAAACAGCTTCCGCCTTGCGCTCCGCAACTGCCGCGCCGCCTGTGCCGGCGTTCGTTCCGGAACGATTGCCGTACTGCGCCGCATACTGCTGATAATCCGAGAAGTTGCCCACATGCTGCTCGATGACGCCATCCCCTTCGAAAGCGAAGATGCGATCGGATGTGCGATCTAAGAAGTAACGGTCATGGGATACGGTGAACACGACGCCCGGGAAGTCGTCCAAATAATCCTCCAGCACCGTTAACGTTGTAATGTCCAAATCATTCGTCGGCTCATCGAGCAGCAGCACGTTCGGCGCTTCCATCAGCACACGCAGCAGCTGCAATCTGCGTTTCTCTCCGCCGGAGAGCTTCGCAATCGGCGTCCACTGCTGCGCTGGCGGGAACAGAAACCGCTCCAGCATTTGCCCAGCGGTTATGTTCGTTCCGTCGCCGGTCGTGACGCGCTCCGCACTCTCGCGGATGTAATCGATGACGCGCATCGTCTCATCCATTTCTTCGCGCTCCTGCGAGAAGACGCCGAGCTTCACCGTCGGGCCAAGCCGCACCTCGCCAGCATCCGGCTCCAGCTTGCCGGCGATCAGCTTCAGCAGCGTCGACTTGCCCAGACCGTTACGGCCAACGATACCTACGCGATCCTCGGGAACCGCAATGTAACTGAAATCGCGGATAACCGTCCGCCCCTCGAAGGCTTTAGTCAGCCCTTCCAGCTCGATTATCTTCTTACCGAGCCGCGTGGAAGCCACGGAAACCTCAAGCTTCCCGTTCGCTTTCTCCGGAGCTGCGGCGCTCAGTGCTTCAAAACGCTGAATGCGCGCCTGCTGCTTAGTCGACCGGGCCTGCGCACCTCTTCGCATCCAAGCAAGCTCGTTGCGAAGCAGATTCTTTCGCTTCGCTTCCGACGCCGCTTCCCGCTCCTCGCGGTCGAGCTTCAGTTCAATAAACTTGCTGTAGTTCGCCGTATAGAAATAAGCTTTCCCTTTGTCGAGCTCCAGCGTCCGGTTACTGACACGATCCAGGAAGTACCGATCATGCGTAATCATCAGCAGCGCGCCTTTGCGCTTCTGCAGCATACCTTCCAGCCATGCGACGGATTCGTTGTCGATATGGTTGGTAGGCTCATCGAGCAGCAGCACATCGGCTGGCTGAATCAGCGCCGCAGCCATCGCGACACGCTTGCGCTGACCGCCGGAGAGCGTACCGAGCTTGGCGCCATAGCTTGCGATGCCGAGCTTCGAGAGTGCGATCTTCGCCTCGCTCTCGATGCCCCAAGCATCCAGCTCCGCCATCCGCTGATTGGCGCGAACCAGCCGTTCCTGCAGCCCGGCGTCGCCCGGCAGCAGCTCCAACGCTTGCAGCGCCTCTTCATAGGCGCGCACCGCAACCATTTGCGGCGAATCGCCGCCGAGCACATGCTCCAGCACGGTCTGCTCGGGATCAAACTGCGGATCCTGCGAGAGCATCCGCACCCTTACGCCCCCAGCAACAAGAATAGAGCCCGAATCAGGGGGCTCTGTTCCTGCAACAACTTGAAGAAACGTCGATTTACCGGTGCCGTTGACGCCGATAATTCCGATTTTGTCGCCCGTTTCCACGCCGAACGACACGTCTTGAAACAATATTTTTTCACCGTAGGTCTTTGAAATATGATCAACCGTTAATACGTGCATCTTGTCATTCCCGCCCAACGTTAGTAAATCGCAAAACGCACCGCGCTACGCGTGATTGGTTCGAACATAGCGACAGCCGTTAATCCGTATCTACTCACTTTAAACGATCTGCTAAGCTTCAATCAAATCTTTCTTTGCAAAATCGCCCGCAGCTTGCTCCGCTTTGATCGCAATGGCCGCCATCGTACGAACCGCTTCAACCGGATAGTTACCCGAAGCTGTCTCGCCGGAGAGCATAACCGCATCTGTGCCATCCCATACCGCATTGGCAACATCGCATGCTTCAGCGCGTGTCGGACGCGGGTTGCTTTGCATGGAATCCAGCATTTGCGTAGCTGTAATAACGAATTTGCCTGCGCGGTTACACGCTGCAATCATCCGCTTCTGCGCCATCGGCACGTCTTCAATCGGAATCTCTACGCCAAGGTCGCCGCGAGCAACCATGATGCCCTCAGACGCTTCCACGATTGCGGCAAGCTCATCCAGACCTTCTTGGTTCTCGATTTTCGAAATAATTTGGATATGGCTCGCGCCCTTCTCTGCCAGCAGACGCTTCACTTCAAGCACATCCTCCGCGCGGCGGACGAACGACATCGCGATCATATCGACGCCTGTTTCGATACCGAAGGCGATATGCAGCTTGTCTTTCTCCGTTACGCCAGGCAGGCTTGTTTGAATACCCGGCAGGTTAACGCCTTTACGGGATTTAATGATGCCGCCGTTCAAAATAACGCAAACCACATCGCTGCCTTCAATACGAACCACTTGCAGCTCGATCAAACCGTCATCGATCATAATGCGCGAGCCGACGGCAACATCTTTCGCCAAGTCATAAGAAACCGAAATGCGCGAAGCCGTCCCTGCGATCTGTTCTGTCGTCAACGTCAGGAACTCACCGCTTCTAAGCATGTAAGACGATTCTTGAAGGACCCCTGTCCGAATTTCCGGTCCTTTAATATCCAACATAATCGAAACAGGTACGTTCAACTTGCTCGCTGCTGCCCGAACCGATAAGATCCGTCCGCGGTGGTCATCCAGCTCGCCATGCGCCAAATTCAGTCTTGCTATATTCATGCCTGCTTTCAGCATTTCTTCTAACATGTCAGCCGACATACAAGCAGGTCCCATCGTGCATACAATCGCCGTCTTTTTCATGTCGATCACTCCCAAGTCTAATATCGTTCTGTTACTTTTTATTGTAAGAGAACAATTGCACGATTACATAGGACTATAGTACAGTGGTTGTAAAATAGTACGATCATTGTCTGAAAGCGAGCGTTGCCCCATGTTCCATATCTTCGATATCCGGCAAGAACGCGGCATTCTGCAAGGGGAGCGGCGCGTGCTCGGAATGGATAGCTATACGCTGGTATGGGTCCGTTTCGGCCAAACCAGCTATACCTACTCCGGCCAAACGATCAGCTGCCGCAAAAACGAGCTGCTGCTTATCCCGGCCGGCGTTCCCGCCGCGGAGCTGCATGGCGCGGGGAGCGTCCGCGAGAGCGTTACGGTGCGCTTCAGCCCGGCCGATATTTCGGCGATGCAGCTGCTGCCTATTCTGGCGAGAAGGACACCGCTTCGCTGGGTCACGCATATGCCGGAGCTGTTGCTGGAGAAGC
The DNA here is from genome assembly GCF_059686995.1 of Paenibacillus rhizoryzae. Taxonomy (NCBI): domain Bacteria; kingdom Bacillati; phylum Bacillota; class Bacilli; order Caryophanales; family Paenibacillaceae; genus Paenibacillus; species Paenibacillus rhizoryzae. Next base: position 176,519 of record NZ_JCAALT010000005.1, read on the forward strand.
TGCTCTATATCGTGGAGCAGTGGAGTGCCCGCGACCGTTACTTCTCCGTCATGTGCTCGGCGCTGCTGACCGAGCTGATCGTGACGATCAGCCGGGAGTATGACGAGGGCGAGAAGGCGCCGTCCTCCATCCAGCACATTGAGCGGATGAAGCGCTACGTCGAAGACAATTACCGCGGCAAAATCACGAAGCTCGAGCTCGGCACCTGCATCAACGTCAGCCCGAATTACGCAGCGTCGCTATTTCGCAAAGTAACCGGCCTCACCATCAGCGAATACGTGCACCGCAGACGAATGAAGACGGCCCACTACATGCTGCGCCACTCCCAACTAACCGCACAGGATATCTCCGAGCATCTCGGTTATAGCGATCCCTCGTATTTCAATCGTATTTTCAAACGCATTATCGGCAAGCTGCCTTCCGATTTGATCGCGGAGCGCACGGCGCGGGAGTGAGTTGACGTGGTGCGCTCCGCTTGAGGAGGGGACCTCGGAGGCGAGCGTATGATATTCGAACTCTCGATTCCACACAGGGTGGCGAGATGGTTAGCTTGAACCCTGAGAGTTCGATTTCAGGACTCTCGGCTTTATTTCGCCGTAGTTTCGGTGACGAGAGTTCGAAATTGGAACTTTCGACTCCATACTTGGTAGTGGGATTGGTTAGCTTGAGCTCTGAGAGTTCGATTTCGGGACTCTCAGCTTCATTTCGGTGCAGTTTCAGTGATGAGAGTTCGATTTTCGAACTCTCAATTCAACAGAAAGTGGCGGGATTGACTGGTCGGTTCGAGGTGTAAGCAGAATAGCCGCTTACACGGCCCCTTTTCGACCGCTTATGGCGCGCAAATATGGCAGTTCGGAGCGGAACTTGCTGGTTAGTTCATCGCGTAAGCGAAATAGCCGCTTAAGCAGCCCATTTTCGGCGGTTTTGCAGGCCGAGAGCGGATATGCCGCTTATGGCGCGCAAATGCGGCAGTTCGTGAGGGGTTTGGCTGGTTTTGGTTCAATGTGTATAGCGGCATAGCCGCTTACACGGACCATATTCGGCGATAATGCATGCTGAGAGAGGATATGCGACTGGCGCTCGGAGGCAGCTATTGGCCGGAATAGTCATTTACTAGACGTTCTTCTTAAATCGCTAATCATAGAGCAAACGCAATGAAGAAACGTCTGATCCTCACTCGGCGCACACGTTCCTTCCCGCAACAAAAAGGCCGCCAATATAACCTTGGCGGCCTCCCACAAACGTCAACCCATTCCTCTGCCCCACTCCGTGCGCGGTGACTCGAAGTCGACCATATCGTCGATGCTCGGCGACAGCGGAATGGCGACCATACGCAGCGCATCCATTGGGCGAAGCATGGATCGCAACTCATACGGCGTCCGCTGCCCGCGCTGCAGCCAATCGCTGATGTCCTCTTGCTCCAGGATCGCCGGCATCAGCGGCTGATACGGAGACACATGCGAGTTCGCCTCCGTCATCAGCATCGTGCAGGTACGCATCTCTTCGCCGGAAGCCGGACGGAACACATCATAGAGCCCTGCGATCGCAAACGTCCCGCTTCGCATCGTAAGCTTCATCCGATGAACTTCCTTCCCGATGGTGCGGGTCACATAGAACCCTGTGCATGGAATGATGCAGCGCTGTTTATTCGCAATACGCTCATAAATCGGTTTTTCAAACAACTCCGAGCTGTCCATCCGCACCGAATCGCGAGCCCAGTACGGCACCATCCCCCACCTGAACTCATCCAGAATTCTTCCGTTCTTCGTCTCAATAATCGCCGAAACCGAATCCGTTGGGTTAACTTCATACCGGTTAGAAATATAGAACAGTACATTGTCGAGCTCGAACCGCTCCGTCAGCTCAGAAGCTTGAGCCGTTATGGATATTGACTGACACATGGGAAACACCTCCATCTATTTCGGCTATTATTTCCGGTTTAGCCAAAATCATGTGCGCCCATGGACAGATCCGCTATAATATTACTCAACAAGAGGAGGGGAAACGCGGCCAATGCCCGATAAATCCATTCAACATTTCTCCAAAGGAGAGCGGCTGCTGCCCTACTCCTCCCTATTCCAGGCGGATCACGGATCGGAGCAATTGCCGATCTTCGTCAACCGTGTACATGAATCTTTCGACCTCGTCATGCACGCGCATGATTTTATCGAAATCTGCATGGTAACGGAAGGTACCGGCTTTCATTATATCGGGGACGACCAAATGCCCGTATCCCGCGGCGACCTCTTCTTCATTCCGGTCGGCATCTCCCATGTATTCCGCCCCAGCTCCACGGCAAAAGGCCGATCGCTCATCATGTACAACTGCATCTTCACCACGGAACAGCTGGACAAGCTCTTGCAAGACGTTTACGCCGAACCACAAATAACAGACTCACTAAGAGAGCTGAATAAGGCCGGCCAATGGCTTCATGTGCGGGATCGCAACGAAGAAGGCCAGCAGCTGTTTCATAAATTGCATGACGAGTTCACGTCTCGCAAGCCCGGGTTCACCGCTAATCTATGTGCCGCAACCATAGAGCTGCTCATCATGGTCTACCGCAGATGGCTGGAGAAGTCGCAGCCGCAGACCATGCAGCAACAGCAGCCGATTCCCGCGGCATCCGCTTCGATGCAGCAGATCGTGGAGCAGATTGACGCCAACTGCACCTCAGAACTGCACGTAGCCGATATGGCGGCGCAGCTGGGCATAAGCGAGCGGCATTTTCAGCGCGGCTTCAAGAAGGCGACGGGCGTGACTTTTCTGGACTATGTACAGAGCGCACGAATTGATCTTAGCTGCAAGCTGCTGCTGCGCACAGATGCTAAGATCAGTGAAATTGCCGCCCAATCCGGCTACCAGGATATGAAGTTTTTTAACGAGCTGTTTAAGAAGAAAACCGGCGTAACGCCGCGCCAATACCGACGATTTCCCAAGTAACCAAGAGGGAGAGCAACAATCCAGCGATTCTGTGATTCAGCGGCCCAACGTGGCGAGAGTATGAGCGCCGACGAGCGATTCAGCACCGCTTGACGCGATGGTACCGCTTGCCACGATGATACTGCGCGCCTTGAGGTGCGCGCAGTCTGCACGACGCCCCCTCCACTCAGCGCATCTAACAAGCTGCTAACTCGTCAGTATAAAAGCCTCCCCATCCGTAATCGCCACCGTATGTTCATATTGCGCACCGATTGATCCATCCAGCGTCCGGGCCGTCCAGCCGTCCTGATCAATATTGATGTACGGCCTCCCCATGACGAAGATCGGTTCGATGGTGATGACCATGCCTTTGGCGAGTTTCTTGCCGGTACCCGCCTTCCCCTTGTGATGAACCTGCGGCTCCTCGTGTATGTTTCGTCCGATGCCGTGTCCAATGAACGCATCGACGATGGAGTATCCCTCCGTTTCCGCCACGCGCTGCACCGCATTGCCGATATCGCCTATCCGTTTGCCCGCAGTTGCCTGCGCAATCCCTTGATAGAGCGCATGTTTCGTCGCGTTCATCAGCCGCTGAAGATCCGGATTGACATGGCCAACCGCATAGGTCCATGCCGAATCCGCCATCCAGCCGTCAAGCTCCGCGACCATATCGATGGTCACGATTTCCCCTTCGCGAAGCGGAACATCCTTCGGGAAACCATGACAAACAACCTCGCCGGTCGAAGCGCAAGTCGCATAGGGGTAACCTTTGTAGCCTTTCTGCGCGGGCCGTGCCCCATTTTGGCGCATATAGGTGTCCACGAACCGGTCGATTTCAAGCGTTGTCACGCCGGGCCGAAGCCGTTTCGCAATCTCGGCGTGACAGCCCGAAACGATCCGGCCGGCTTTGCGAATAAGGAGCAGCTGTTCATCGGTCTTGTAATGAATCATACGGCATCCCTCCATACAGGATAAAACAAAAAAACCTTGTCCCTATCGTGCCGGGCAAGGTTAATGGTTCAACTTATTTAGCTTACGGATGATCGAAGTCGTCCCATCTCATGCTCAACGAGCATGGTCAGTTCCTCCTCATACCCGCCCATAATACGATACTTGCGGATATAGTCTCGGACAAACTTCCGTGAATCTTTCGGCTGAAAAATTCTTGTTAGTTCCTTGAGGCTTTCTTTGACTTCATTATGGCTGCGTTTCGCCATGAAATCCCCTCCTAGCATCGGCTTAGTGGTCCTAACAATTACTGCACGAGAACGCGCACGGCGGAACTTGAACCGCGGCTGGTACTCCTCATTGATGTCGAACGATCGGCTTGTATGAAGGTGGGTTAGGAGTTTAGGGAACGACAATGAAATCAAATGTTGAAATTGTATCATTGAAACAGTCTCATATGAATTGATGAAATTGTTTCATTTATCAATCAATTATAACATTTTAAACTTAGATATAAAAGCGAACAGAATTAATTTTACAATTCCTTCAGTTTTTGTCGTCTTCTGCAGTCTCTTGTCTGGTCGCAGCCGACTCTACAGCCGACTGAATGAGATCTTCGCTAGGTTGATCGGTTCGGTGAGAGTTCGATGGCGATGCGGCTGACCAGGCACTATTCTTATAGACTCGCAAATAGGCCACTACACCCACAATTGCGACAATGATGCCAAACAAGATAACCACGTTCGTCATCCATGGACTAACCACGTCATTCTCCCCTCTCCCCCGGTTCGTTTTCCAGATATGCTAATTATAGGGGAAAGGGATAACGCTTTCAATGTCACGAACAACCCTCTGCGAAAATGTAACATGTTACAATTAAGTTACTCTGCGAAACGTTCCGCTCCCCCATGCAAGCAGCTCTTCATTATTATCGACAATACGCCCCTGCATTGTGAGTGTTCTTCTCGATTTATGAATAAGAAGCGCTTCACAGCGGATAATTCCTATTCCCGTACTTTGCAAATAGTGGACATTCAGCTGCGTCGTCACCGTCTTCTCGCCCGGACACTCCAAAATAACGACAAGCCCCATCGCATTATCAAGCAATGAGGCCAGCACGCCGCCATGAACGATGCGGGCAAGATTCAGATGTTCCGGACGCACATCCAGCGACACGACCGCCTTCCCCGGTTCTGCATGATCCAGCTCACAGCCAAGGTGTCCCCAGAATGTCGGTTTGGCCGCCTCAGCCAGCGCATCAAGCGCCGCTCGCGCATTATGGGGGCGTATCAACCCCGGTTCCGGTCCCGGCCCCGTTTCCTTCTCGCTCATTCGCTTCCTCCTCCTGCAGCTTGCGCCGCAGCACCTTCCCAATCATCGTCATGGGAAGCTCGGTTCGAAATTCATACAGATGCGGCACCTTAAACACAGCTAACCGATCTCTGCACCACCGATCAAGCTGCATCGATGAAATATTCACATCCTTGCGCAGCACAATAAACGCCTTCACCGTCTCTCCCCGATACGCGTCCTTCACGCCAATAACGGCGGCATCACGCACACCGGGATGCTCGTAGAGCACCTCTTCCACCTCGCGCGGATAGATATTAAAGCCGCCTGCGATAATGATATCTTTGATCCGGTCCACGATCGCGAAGAAGCCGTCACTGTCCATTTGCGCCAAGTCTCCGGTACGCAGCCACCCGTCCTGAATTGTCGCAGCGGTAGCCTCCGGCCTCCCCCAATAACCGAGCATTACCTGCGGGCCGCGCACGAGCAGCTCGCCGACCTCTCCCTGCGGGAGCTCTTCGCCTGTCGTCATATCGACGATTTTGGCTTCTGTGTTAGGGAAGGGCAGACCGACCGTACCGATTTTGCGTTTGGTCCAGATCGGATTGACATGCGTTACCGGCGACGCTTCCGTTAGGCCGTAGCCTTCAATAATTTTGCCGCCGGTTAACGCTTCGAACTGCGTCTGCACCTCTAGCGGCAAGGGAGAAGACCCGCTGACGCATACTCGAATAGAGGATAAGTCATATTTTTTCACATCGGGATGGTTTAAGAGGGCGATGTACATCGTCGGCGCGCCTGGAAAAAGCGTCGGTTTCAGCTTCTTGATCGTCTCCAGCACCACACCCACCTCAAAGCGGGGGAGCAGTATAATCGTGCCGCCAATCATCACGGACAAATTCATAATGACCGTCAATCCGAATACATGAAAGAGCGGCAGCGCGGCAAGAAAACGTTCCTTCCCCTCCTCCATCCGGTAAAACCACGCCACAGACTGCTTGGCATTCGCGATTAAGTTCCGGTTCGTGAGCATGACGCCTTTTGCAATTCCCGTGGTGCCCCCGGTGTATTGAATTAGTGCAACGTCATTAGCGGGATCAACATCCACCTCGGACGGCAGCTTAGGCGCTTTCGACATAAAGGAGGTGTAACGCGTCACGCCGTGCTTACCATAAGCAACTTTCGGATTATTGCCGGAGCGTCTTTGTTTGATCGGGAAAAGCAGGTTCTTGGGAAAAGGGAGCGCGTCTTGAATAGAGGTGACGATGACGGAAAGCAGCTTGGGTACGGGGCCTTCCTCAGGCGTCTTGCCCCGCACCCGTTCCAAACGGGGGTACAGCAGATCCAGCGTCAGTATCGCTGCCGCGCCGCTATCCTTGAGCTGATGCTCCAGCTCCCGCTCCACATAGAGCGGGTTTGTCATGACGACAACGGCGCCGGCGAGCATCACGCCAAAGTAAGCGATGATGGTCTGCGGGCAGTTCGGCAGCATAATCGCGACGCGGTCGCCTCTGCTGATGCCGGCAGCCTGCAGCCCTGCGGCGAATCGCTGGGAAGCGGCCAGCAGCTCGCGGTAGGTTGTTTTTTTGCCGTAGAAATGCAGCGCTTCATGGTTAGGGTATTTGGCGGCGGTTTGAAGCAGCATATCGCTTATGCTTATATTCGGAATTTCCACATCAGGCGCAATTTCACCGGGGTAGCAGCGAAGCCAGGGCCTCTCTTGCGGTTGTTCCATCTCCAAACGCCTCCCCCTACAACGTATATTGCTGGCTGCGGATGACGCGCGCGGCAATGCCGCGTTTAAGCGAGATCGTATCGACAAGCGGGGAGCGTGTCAGCTTCTTCATGACGGCCAGCTGGGTTTGGAGCGCATCCCCTTCTTCCAGGGCAGCTAGCGTTGTTTTGGCGTACCGCTCGATCCGTTCCATCGCCTCCTGAACGAATACGACTGTCATGTCGATTGCATTTTGCGTGGCCGCAGCTGACGCGGAATCGCCGCGCAGCAGCATTTTGCGTGTACGCAGATTGGCGCTTTCCATCGCGAACACTTGAATCATCATATCGGCTAAGAGACACAGCACCTCTTGCTGCTGCTCCAATGCAAGTCCGTACTTCTGCACTGCCATGCCGCCGACGGCGAGGAAGATTTTTTTGGCCTGCTGAATGCGGAACGTTTCTTTACTGAGCGGCTCATCGAATAGAGGAAGAGGCATAGGCTGCAGCAGCTCCGCCTGCAAAGCTCGCGCTTTACGCAGGAGCGGCAGCTCGCCCTTGAGCGCCTTCTTCATCAGAGTGCCGGGAATGAGCATCCGATTGATCTCGTTCGTACCCTCGAAAATGCGGTTGATCCGAGAATCGCGGTAGATTCGCTCTACCTTATACTCCTTGATGTAGCCGTAGCCCCCATGGATTTGGACGCCTTCGTCCGCCACATAGTCGAGCACTTCCGTCGCAAAAACTTTGTTAATGGAGCATTCCAGCGCATACTCGGAAATGGCTCTTGCCGCAATCGCCCCGGCATCCGCGCCTTCGCTCGCCGAACCCTCTACCTCGCTCTCCTTGAGCATTTCGTCGATCCAGCCTGCTGTTCGATAGACCATACTCTCCAGCACGTACGTGGCGATATTCATATCCGCCAGCTTCGCGCCAATCAGCGGGAAGGATGCGATTGCCCGGCCGAACTGCTTGCGCGTATTGGCATATTTGACGGCAAGCCCAACCGTTTCCTTCGCCCCTCCGACGCATGCTGCCGCCAGCTTGAAACGGCCGATATTCAGAATATTAAAGGCGATGAGATGGCCTTTGCCCACTTCGCCCAGCACGTTCCCAACGGGAACCGGCGTATCGTCGAAGAAAATCGGACAGGTCGAGGAGCCTTTAATGCCCATCTTGTGCTCCTCCGGTCCAATGCTGAAGCCCGGCAAGCCGCGTTCCACGATGAAGGCGGTAAAGTGGTCCCCGTTCACCTTCGCGTACACGATGAACAAATCCGCAAATCCGGAGTTCGTAATATATAATTTCGAGCCGTTCAAAATATAGTGCTTCCCGTCCGGCGTCAGCCTTGCCGTTGTGCGCGCACCGAGTGCATCCGAGCCGGAAGCGGGCTCCGTCAGGCAGTAAGCGGCGATTTTCTTGCCGACGGCGAGGTCGGGCAAATACTTTTCCTTCTGCGCCTGCGAGCCAAAGAAGACGATCGGCAATGTGCCAATCCCTACATGTGCCCCGACGGAGAGCGCGAAGGACGAGGCTTCCGCCAATGTTTCCGCGAGCAGCGTCGAGCTTACTTTATCGAGACCCAGCCCGCCGTATGCTTCCGGCACGTCAGCACCGAGCAAGCCGAGCTCGCCGGCCTTCTGCATCAGCTCCACCGTCAGCTTGTAATCGAGCGCTTCGATTTCGGCATCGCGGGGGCGAATTTCGCCCACAAGAAAAGCGCGCGCCGCATCTGCAATCATCCGCTGCTCATCGGTAAAATCCTCCGGGGTGACGACTGCGCCCGGCGACATATCCTCCACGACAAACCGGCCGCCCCATCGATTGTTTTGCGCCATCTGACTTTCACTCCTTTCTATCTGCTTCCTGTAAGGATGCAGCCTGCTTGCCACAAGCGGCTAATGAACCGCTTTGGGGAGAAATGTTTCACTTTGTGCAACATTTCTCCGTTTCTCGTGATGAATACGGGCAAATGATGCTCATTCTGCAACACTTTCGCCCGCTATGGGCTAAATGGCTTGATCCAATTGGGAAATGATGCATTTAGCGCAGCATTTCTCCGTTTTTCGTTGGGAGCCAGCGTAAATGTTGTAATTTGTGCAACATTTACAGCCCAAAGCTGCTAGCTGCCAGCTTTGGGGGAATTAGTAGAGCGCCGGATGAAGGTTTTCGCGACATTTCCCCTCAATCGCGTCTCCTCGGTTCGTTAGAGCCGATTTCCGGCTAAATAAGAACTTCAAGGTTCGTTAGACCGAAAGCAGGGGGGGAAAATCAGGTTCGTTCGGGTGAGTGAGTGAGTGAGTGAGTGATGAGTTAGAATGGTTAATGTGGTTGGTATGGTTGGCTCAAGGTGAAACCTCGAACACGCCTGCCGCGCCCATGCCGCCGCCGATGCACATCGAGACGACGCCGATTCCGCCGCCGCGGCGCTGCAGCTCGTGGATAAGCGAGACGGTCAGCTTCGTTCCCGTACAGCCAAGCGGGTGACCGAGCGCAATGGCGCCGCCGTTTACATTGACGCGATCCGGATCTAAGCCCAGCTGTTCAATAATAGGCAGGCATTGCGCGGCAAAAGCTTCGTTCAGCTCGAACACATCCACCTGCTCTTTCGTAATACCGGCACGGTCCAGCGCCTTCGGAATTGCTTCAATGGGGCCGATTCCCATAACCTCAGGAGCAACGCCCGCTACGCTATAGGCGCGGAAGACGGCAAGCGGCTTCGTAATCCCCAGCTTCTCCGCACGCGCACGGCTCATCACGATTACGGCTGCGGCGCCGTCGCTCATCTGCGAGGTATTGCCCGCCGTAACCGTCCCTTCGCGCGCGAAGGAAGGCTTCAGCTTCGCCAGCACCTCCGGGGTCGTATCTGCCCTGACCCCTTCGTCCCGGTCAAAGAGCAAGCTGCGCGCCCACGGCCGGCCGTTATCGTCTACCCCTTCCCGCTGCACCTGAAGGGGAACGATCTCGCCTTGGAACCGGCCTTCCGCTTGCGCCCGCGCCGCCTTGCGGTGGCTCCCCGCAGCGAAAGCATCCTGCGCCTCGCGGCTGATCCCATAGCGCCGGGCCACCTCCTCGGCGGTGTGGCCCATGCCCATGTACACCTCCGGCATCGCATCGGCAATGCCGGGATGCGGCGAAAGCTTGAAGCCGGTCATCGGGACATGGCTCATGCTTTCCACCCCGCCGGCGAGCACGACCTCTGCCTCGCCGAGCCGGATTCGCTCCGCCGCGTAAGCGATCGCCTGCAAGCCGGAGGCACAGAAGCGATTCACGGTAACGGCCGGCGTCGTTACCGGATAGCCCGCATACAGCGTCATGATGCGGGCGAAGTTCAAGCCCTGCTCGCCTTCGGGCATGGCGCACCCGATAATAACGTCCTGCACATCGCCGTACGTCAGTCCGGGCACGCGGTCAACCGCAGCACGGAGCACCGCTCGGCCAAGATCCTCAGCTCTCGTATCAGCCAGACTGCCTTTCTTTGCTTTGCCTACAGCCGTCCGTACCGCCGACACAATGACAGCGTCGAGCGGATGGTTTGCTTTCAACATTGGCGGTCACCTCCTTGAGCTTAACTTCCTGCTTCTCGCTAATTCCGCAGCGGCTTACCCGTTGCAAGCATATGCCGCATCCTCGCCTGCGTCAGCGGCTCCCCGCACAGGCTGAGGAACGCCTCGCGTTCCAAATCGAGCAAATACTGCTCGCTCACTTCCGCGCCCGGCGCGGCATCGCCTCCGGCGAGTACATGCGCGAGCTTGCGGCCGATGCGCACGTCATGCTCGCTTACTTGCCCGCCAAGGCGCATCGCGTCGACGGCCAGCTGCAGCACGGCACGGCCTTCGCGCCCCGCTACGCGGATGCGGACTCCCGCAGGCTGCGGCGTGTAGCCCGCTTGATCAAGTTCAAGGACGCGCCGCTTCGCCTCCGCCACGCGACTCTCGCCGCGGATAATGACGCGATCCTGCGGCCGCATCAGGCCGATGCGCTGCACGTCGTAGCCGCTGCCCGAAGTCTTCGCCATCGCGATGGTCTCGAACAGCGCATTCACATGCGGCTGCAGATCGCCCCCCGCTCCGGCGCGCGAAGCTGCCAAAGCCGCCGCTTCCTTACAGCCGCCTCCGGCAGGAATGAGCCCAACACCGGTCTCAACGAGACCAAAATACGTCTCCGCAGCGTAGATAATTTCATCCGCAGGCAGGCAGGCTTCCACCCCGCCGCCAAGCGTCATCCGATGAGGTGCGGCAACGACCGGACGGTCCAGCCGTTTGAGCAGCAGCATGCTGTCTTGGAACAAGCGAATGATGTCGTCCACTTCATCGAAATCGCCGTTTTGCGCTTCCATCAGCAGCATCATGAGGTTAGCGCCGACACAGAAATGCCGGCCCTCATTCGCGACGACAAGTCCGCGCCAATTGCGGCTAACCTCGTCTGCGCTTTGGCGAATCGCTGTCAGAATGTCCCCGCCAATCGCATTGTTCGGGGAGTGGAAAGCCAAGCAAGCGACTTCATCGCCCAAATCGAGCAGCGACGCGCCGGAATTGCCCAGAATGACTTTGCCGGCTCGTTTGAGACCAGCCAGAGAAATGACATCCGGCTCCTCCTGCAGCACCCGATACTCTTCGCGATTCACAAAGAACCTGCGCTGGCCCTCTTCTTTGTAGAAGCTTGCGTTTCCCGATGCCAGCCACTCGGAGAGCCACGTCGGAATATCGTCACCTTCGGCGCGCATCCGCTGTACCGACCGTTCAAGGCCAATGGCATCCCACAGCTCGAAAGGTCCAAGCTCCCAATTAAAGCCCCAGACGAGCGCGCGGTCCACATCATGGACCGTGTCGGCCACAACGCCGATCTGATGAGCCGCATAGAGCAGCACCGTCTTGATCGACTGCCATGCAAACTGCGCGTAGCGGTCGTTCGTATCCGTGAAGAGCAGCGCTTTCACCTTGCCGGCCGCGCCTTTTGCCGATTTCGACGCTTCAATGATCGGCGAATTCACGCTCTTCTTCGGTGCGTAAGTCATCGTATCCAGCTGCAAGGTTTCGATATCGCTGCCGCCGCCGGGCCGCTTGATTTTGCGATAAAATCCAGCTCCCGCCTTCTCCCCAATCCAGCCGCGCGCTACAAGCGCTTCAAGCTCCGGAGGTCTTGTGAACGCTTCTTGGTCAATGGCATCCTCACTGCGCTCCCGCACATTATCCACAACATGAAGCAGCGTATCGAGTCCGACTAAATCGAGCATGCGGAACGTAGCCGTCTTCGGACGCCCCATTGCCGGACCTGTCAGGGCATCAACCTCATCGACGCTTAGCCCATATTGCTTCATTGCCGCAATCGTGGTCAGCATGCCATACGTTCCGATCCGATTGGCAATGAAATTCGGCGTATCCTTCGCAATGACGACACCTTTGCCGAGCTGAAGCTCGCAGATACGCGTCAGGCGACTCATAACAGCAGCATCCGTATCCGGACCTGCCACAAGTTCGACCAGCTTCATATGGCGAGGCGGATTGAAGAAATGCGCCGCCGCAAAATGGTTCCGAAACGCCTGGCTCCGCCCCTCCGACATCGCCGCTACCGACAGTCCGGAGGTGTTCGTCGTAATGAGCGTCCCCGGTTTCAGCACTGTCTCTACACGGGCAAACACATTTCGTTTCACATCGAGCCGCTCCACCACCGCTTCAACAATCCACTCTACGCCAGCCAGCTTGGCGAGATCATCCTCCAGATTGCCCGCCGTAATCCGCTGCGCAAATGCCAAATCATACAGAGCAGGCGGCTGCTGGCCCGCCAGCTTCGCAATGCTGCCCGCTGCCAGTCGATTGCGGACGCTTCGATCCTCCAGCGTCAAGCCGGCACGGCTCTCCTGCTCGGTCAACGTCGCAGGCGGTACGTCGAGCAGCAGCACGCTGATGCCTGCATTGGCAAGATGAGCGGCGATGCCGGCTCCCATAACACCCGATCCAATAACAGCCGCGCGGCGAATTGGCGTCGACCGTGAAGCTCGTACTCCCACATAGCTCCCCCCTTTTAAGTGACTGTGCTTGCTTGCGGTTTGCCGAATACGCTCTCCGCCAGCAGTTCTGCGACATCCCTTGCTCTTACGGTCTCCTCCACGCCAAGCTGCTTGATACCATCCTCCATCATCGTGAGGCAGTACGGGCAAGCCGAACCGATCACCGTTGGCGAGGTTTCCAGAGCCTGTGCGGTTCTGGCCTCATTCACGCGCAGACCGGTGCGTTCTTCCATCCACATGAGGCCGCCGCCGGCTCCGCAGCACATCCCGTTCTGCCGGCTTCGCTCCATCTCGACCAGCTTGACGCCCGGGATCGAAGTAAGTACTTGGCGCGGCGCATCATAGATGCCGTTGTACCTGCCTAAGTAGCAGGAATCGTGATACACGATCCGCTCCTTCACCTGATGAACGGGCCGCAGCTTACCTTGAGCGACAAGACGGGCAAGCATTGTCGTATGATGCTCGACAACGACCGAAGCGCTTAAGCCGAAGTCGGAGTACTCGTTTTTCAAAGAATTGAATGTATGCGGGCAAATCGTGACGATTCGCCGGATGCCATACCGCTGCAGCGTCTCGACATTGTCGCGGCAAAGCGTCTGGAACAGCAGCTCGTTGCCCATGCGCCGCGCCGTATCCCCGGAATTTTTCTCCTCGCCGCCAAGCACGGCAAACGGAATCCCAACCTCCTGAAGCAAACGGACGAAAGCAAAAAGTACCTTGCGGCTTCGCTGATCGTAAGCCCCCATCGTGCCGGCCCACAGCAGCAGCTCGGGCTGCTCGCCTTGCCGAACGGCTTCCTGCATCGTACGCACCGGCCTCGCTGATGGTTGCGTACCGCCGCTTAGAGCAGCAGACTCCGCCTCGTACGCCTTTAGCCATGCAGCACGTTCGCCCCGCGGCAATCCCCACGGATTGCCCTGACGTTCAATATTGTTCATCGCGCGCTGGCCCTCTGCCGGAATGCGGCCTTCCATGAGGACGAGGTATCGGCGCATGTCGATGATTTTGTCCACGTGCTCATTACCGACAGGACATTGCTCCTCGCAGCTGCGGCAAGTGGTGCAAGCCCACAGCTCTGACTCCGTCATTACCTCGCCGATCAGCGCCACTTCCGAAACCGCCGTATCCTCATGCAGGTTCCACGCTTGCTGCTGCACGGTCATCGTAGGCTCGATCGTCGTCGTCGTTGCAGCCGAGTGGTGAACGCTGCGCTGCACCCATACCGGCGTAGCGCTGGTCATGACATGCGCGCTTGTCTGCAGCTTATCGACTTGAACTCCGAACGAAGGGACCCACGGGGATTTGGAAGTAATCGCCGCGCCTTTCTCGGTCAAGTGGTCACGCAGCTTCACGATCAGATGCATCGGCGACAGCAGCTTGCCGGTGTTGGAAGCGGGACAAACATTGGTACAGCGACCGCATTCGACGCATGCGTAGAGATCCAGCAGCTGTTTGGACGTAAATTGCTCCACCGCGCCGACGCCGAAGGACTCCGCTTCCTCATCCTCCAGATCGAGCGGCACCAGTTTACCGGGGGGCGTTTTGCGACGAAGCCATAAATTAATAGGAGCTGTAATAATGTGAAAATGCTTCGATTGCGGCACATACACCAGAAAAGCCAACAGCACCGCATAATGCAGCCACCAGAAAAACTCGTAGAAAACGCTGGCCACCGCAGCCGTCATACCGATGTCCCGCAGCGCTTCCGCTATTGTGGAGGAAACGGGAGCATGGCTTGTGTAAAGCGAGTTCGCTTGGAGCTGCGACTGCCCCGCCGCATGCAGTCTGTCGAACGATTGGGTGAGAAGGACCGTCACCATCAGCCCGCCGATAAACCAAAGCACGAGAGAGGGCTTCCATCCCCTCTTGAGCCGTCTCAGCTGCTCGACGTAACGCCTGAAGCCGCCGTACAGAATAGCCAGAAGGACGAGCAGCACGGTCACTTCCTGAGATTGGACAAAAGCATCATAGGCCGGGAGCGGCAGCGGTTTTCCGCTAATTCCTTTCCAGATGATATCGATCGCGCCGAATTGCAGCACGATAAACCCGTAGAAGATGACAACATGCATAAGCCCGCTGCGAATATCCTTCAGCAGCTTCCGGTGGCCAAACACCTGAAACACCCATTCCCAGCCTCTGCGCGTACTTTCGTTTCCCGTTGCCGCCGATGCAAGCGCTGCGTTTGCCGTAAAGGAAGAGGTTTGCAGCATCTCCTCACGGTTATCATTTTCGGGATCGGACGGATCGTGGGGAGCCGAAGATGGACGATAGGGTCCACCGCTGCGGCCCATCCGGATGTACCCCACCCGCCTCATCACGACGGTGTAGAAGCACCAGAGCGCCGTTCCCGTCATCCCTGCAAAAAGCAGCCATCGCAACAACGCCGCAAGCAGATGCGCACTTAAAAACCCCACAAGGATCCCTCCTTTTCTGGAATCGCGGAGTGATTCAGTATATGTCCTCCCAAGCGGTAACATGCGGAAAGGGCTCCATCGAAGGGTCCCGCTGCGGTCTATTTCGAGGGCCAAGTTCATAAGGTAACACTGGGCGAAGCATGTATAGAGGGCTTAGTTTATCGTATTCGGACGCGGAGCGGACGTATGACTGATGCCTTCAATTCGAACGAACGATCGGGAGGTGTTTGGTACCGATGCAGGTAGTGGTTCTGATGAAGCAAACCTTTGATACGGAGGAAAAAATCGAGCTCGTTGGCGGGGCTGTATCCGAGCATAGCGTGAAATACATCATTAATCCGTATGACGAGTACGCGCTCGAAGAAGCGCTTCGGCTGCGCGAAACCCATGGCGGCAGCGTCATTGTCGTCAGCTGCGGACCGGAGCGCGCCGTCGAAGCGCTTCGCACCGGTCTTGCGATGGGAGCCGACGAAGCGGTGCATGTGAGCGATGAGGGGCTGCAAGGAAACGACCGCGCCATCGCGGCGGCGCTGGCCGCAGTCGTAAAGTCGCTGCAGCCGGACCTCCTGTTGGCCGGCCTGTTTGCCGTTGACCGCGGAGCGGGAAGTGTCGCCTTGCAGGCCGCGGAGCTGCTCGGTTTGCCGCATGCGTCCGCGGCGCTGAAGGTTGAGGTGCGGGATGGCGGTGGCGGCGCGGGAAGTAGTGCCGGAAGTGCTAAAAGCGGAGCAGCTTGGGCAGGCAGCGGCGGGTTGACCGCGGTTGTGGAGCGGGATACCGAGTGGGGCCTGGAGACGGTGGAGGTCCCCCTCCCTGCGCTCATCACCGCGCAGCAAGGGCTGAACGAGCCGCGCTACCCTTCGCTGCCGGGCATCATGAAAGCGAAGCGCAAGCCGCTTCGGCAGGTGGCCGCAGCGGAGCTCGGGCTGTCCGCCGACGACCTGGCGCCGCGGACGGAGCGGGTTGCGCTGCTCGCGCCGCCGGTTCGCGCCGCGGGCCGCAAGCTCGCCGGCACGCCGGGCGAGCAGGCCGCGGCGCTGGCGGATTTGCTGCAGCGCGAAGCGAAGCTGTTCTGAGCACGGTGAAGCAACTGTAGAGTGAAAACGGTGCTGAACCTGAGGCTATCCTTTCGATGTCCATGTAGATCCCTGGGTGATCTACTTCCTCTCAATTTCCTGATTTCCCGCTAATGTAGATCCCTAGATAAGCTACATTCTTGCCTTTTCATGAATTACCGCCGATGTGGATCCCTACGCATGCTACTTTGTTGCTAACAAGCCACGGCGCTGGCGGACGGAGCAGGCCGCGGCGCTGGCGGATTTGCTGCAGCGCGAAGCGAAGCTGTTCTGAGCACCACTATTTATTCCGTGGAGGTATACGAGCGATGAGCGATCAATTGAAACGAACGGCACTCGTGTATGCCGAGTGCGCGGAGGGCAAGCTGCGGCGCGTGGCGCTGGAAGCGCTCGGCGCCGCCAGGCTGCTGGCCGGAGACGGCGGCAGCGTGCATGCCGTCTTGGCCGGCGGCGGTTCGGCTGCAAGCTCGGCGGCACTCGCTGCAGCTGCCGCCGAGCTTGCAGCCCGGGGGGCGGGGGTCGTCCATGTCGTTGACGACCCCGCCCTGGCGGGCTTTGCGCCCGAGGCGTACGCCGCCGCCATCGGCGCAGCCATTGCTGCGGTGCAGCCGAGCATCATTTTGCTCGGCCACACCGCGGCGGGGCGCGAGCTCGCGCCCCGCGTGGCCGCCGCCGTGCAAGGCGGCCACATCGCGGATGTGACTGCCGTCACCGTGCCGGAGGACGGCGATGTCGCAG
The DNA here is from genome assembly GCF_059686995.1 of Paenibacillus rhizoryzae. Taxonomy (NCBI): domain Bacteria; kingdom Bacillati; phylum Bacillota; class Bacilli; order Caryophanales; family Paenibacillaceae; genus Paenibacillus; species Paenibacillus rhizoryzae. Next base: position 193,624 of record NZ_JCAALT010000005.1, read on the forward strand.
ACGCGATCTTTACTCGCCCGCTCTACGCCGGCAAGGCGTTCGAGCAGCGGCGCATCGAGCGAGGCGCACCGTGCGTCATAACGGTGCGCCCGAATAACTTGCCCGTCGCAGAGCCGGTCGACGCCGGCAGCGAGGGCACGGTTGCGGCGCTTCCCTTCGCCGCGCCGCCTCTATGGACCATCGTCCGCGACGTCGTGCGCAAAGCCAGCGGACGGGTCGATCTCGCCGAGGCGGATATCATCATCGCCGGCGGCAGAGGTGTGCGCAGCGCAGACGGCTTCGCGCCTCTCGAAGCGCTGGCACGGGTGCTCGGCGGCGCAGTCGGCGCCTCGCGCGGCGCCTGCGATGCCGGCTACTGCGACTACGCGCTGCAGATCGGACAGACCGGCAAAACAGTCACGCCAAAGCTCTACATCGCCTGCGGCATCAGCGGCGCTATCCAGCATCTCGCCGGCATGAGCCAATCCCGCGTCATCGTCGCGATTAACAAAGACCCCGACGCCCCCATCTTCGGCGTCGCCGATTACGGCATCGTCGGAGACTTGTTCGAGGTCGTGCCCCTTCTCACCACGGAGTTCGAGCGGATCCTATCGAATCCGAGCAGCTAACTTAGAAACTATGAGTAGCTCCCAGAACAACACATCAGTACAATTCCGACGAATTATTCTCATGAGTAGCTCCCAGAGCCACACATTCTCTCACCAATTCACTCATCGCACACCTCACACACTCACCAAGCCGGCAAGCACTCATTCCAACTAACATTTACTCAACTTGATCCATCTGAACGGTACCTGTTACCTCTCTCCCCTGCACCCCTCCCACAAACACAAAAAAGGAGCTGCCTTCTACCATCCAACCCGGATGATAAGGCAGCCCCTTTTATTTTTGCTAACCGATCCTCTTCCTCATCACATACCAGCTGTCCGTGCCTTCGGGGTAGAATAGATGCTCCCTTACCTCATATTGCATTCCCGCGTAGAAGTTTACGTTGCCCGGAATCGACAGCCTCACTCCCACTTCGGTTTCCGAGCAGCCGCGTTCGCCTGCGAAAGCCTCCAAATACGTCATGATCTCGCGTCCAATGCCCTTTCCTCGCCACCCCGGCTTCACCGAAACTCTGCCGATGTACAGGCATGTACCCTTGTACGAGTATACCGCCGTCCCAATCGGTTCGGCACCTTCCCAGACGATCACAGCACCGCCGCCTGCCGTGATTCCGCTGCGAATGCTCGCCTCGGTTTCCCTCAGCGCCCCCGATTGCGGAACCAGCTTCCCCTCGAACTCTTGAAAAGCTTCCCGAATCGTAGATAACACGATTCCTGCTTCATGAAGCTCAGCATGCTTAATTAGACGCGACATCGCAGACCACCGCCCACTTCGGTTTTACAGCCAACTTCCGTTTGTCCTTTTCCCAAGGTTTGTTCTTCTCCCGAGGTACTTAGTCGCCTCTTCCGAGCCGTTTCAGGAACCGATAGCCGGCAACCCCAATCGTATAAAACACCATCACAACCGCTGCACAAGCCATGTAGCCGCCCCATCCGACATGCATCACCAGAAAGTAACTATCATGATAAGCGAAATCCTGCGGTTGCCTATTCTTCAGTTCTACAATGGCGTAAAGAATGGCATACACTACTCCCGGAAAAGCAAGCGAGAGCAAAGCGCCTGCAGCGGCTTGCCTCCTTGTCATTCTGTATCCCTCCAGCCTGCTTGAAAGCTACATCTTGTCCCAGCCAACCTCCGCTAGGTTGCGCATGCGGATAGCCTCTCTATCTATCGTTCTATAGCTTCTTAAAATCAATCTCAAGGAATCGGTCAACTTCCGGAATCCATCTGTTCTCCACAAAATCAACGTGCACCGGATGCGCATTGTAAGTCTCGTAATCTTCCTGGCTGCCGAACACCATGGAGAAACCGTAGTCGTAGTCGTTCTTCACGCTAACTTGCTTGAACACGCTGAACTCCCGCACAACCGGAATCGAGGTCAACAGACGTTCCCCGTCCTTCAAGAACTGCTCCGCCGCAGCCGATCCTTGCTCGTGCTTCAAATTGAAAATAACCATGTGCTGAATGCTTGCCTGATTCATTTGGTTATGCCTCCTAGTTTTTAATGATATCTATGGGACTTGCAGCTAACGCCTCTTTTAAAAGAGTTGCATACTACGCAACATGTATCCGACTCTCTCCTCGGAAACAAATAAATGTTGCTTGAATGCCAACAATCTCCTTCTACTTCGGTCCATACAGACAAGCTAAAGCCAAAATGTTGCATTTTGTGCAGCATTAGCATTCATCTCTGATTATTAGACGGGTAATGTTGCCTTTCGTGCAACATTTTACTGCCTCTGATTTGGCTGTACCTGCCACCCAGCTGACAATACTCACACTAAGTATCCGCCGAATAAATCGCAATGCCCGACCTTTTCGTCCAGCCCGACCGCGCCCAGAAGCGATTGCCAATCTCGTTGTTCTCCAGCACGAACAGGTGGCATTTCTGAATGCCCGCTTCGCGCAGCTTGTCCAGGCTCCGCTTCACCAGCTGCCCGCCAATCCCTTGACCGCGTTGATCCGGCGACACGGCCACATGATAGATGAAACCGCGCCTGCCGTCATGCCCGCCTAATATCGTGCCAACTACCTGCCCGCCGCTATCCTCACAGACGAAGCTGCAGCCGGGGTTGCGCACTAAGTAGCCCTCAATTTCCTCGCGGGAATCGGCATCGCTCAGTACCATTCCTTCTGTCCTCAGCCACAACGCGTGTGATTCATCATAGTCGGCTATCAGCATCTCTCTGTAAGTTAGCTCCATAAACGCTCCACTCCTACCAGCTCATCTAGTTGAAACTCCAATCGGTATACATCTGGCATCGAAGTGCTCTTCCAGAACTCCCAGCCGTAACGTGCATCAAACGCATGCAAAATCATACTCATCACATTCCCATGCGTGCCAACAACGACTGACTTTCCCCGATAATCATGAAGCAGCCCTTTAATAACCGGAACTGCCCGCTGCTGCGCCTGCCTGAAAGATTCTCCGCCGGGAAGCACCGCATCATGATCCGCGAAGGATCGCTCAATGGCCGCTTGAAACTCACCCTTCGGAAGCAGGTAGTCGACACCGTGAAGCTGTCGCTCTCGCAGCTCCTCAAACGGAACAATCGGCAATTCGCGCTGCTCGGCGATTCCCTGTACGGTCAGCAGCGCTCTGGCATACGGACTGGAAACGACTGCATCGATAACTCTATCTCGTAGCAGCTTTGTCACTCGGTGAACTTCCTGTTGTCCTCGTTCCGACAAGCCGCGCGCACGGTCCTCTCCAGCCGAGTAAGAAGACTCAGCATGCCTGACCATATAAAGCCGCGTATTCATACCGCACCTCTTCTCGTCGCGCTCCTCATTCCCATGCCCTCCATTATAATCCAAGCCGTCTTGCAGCAACACCCTCTTTTGAATGCAATAAAAAAAGGCGCCCGCTCCAGTCTAGTCGGACAACCTCTCTTACCTTGATTAAACAGTCTTGCGTATTTTTCTGTATACATACACCCAAAGCATCGTAATAATCGCACCGTACAGCGTGACCTCCATATCGTGCTGGGCATCCCATTTGTCTCCTTGCGCACCTAGAAACATGTTCCCCTTCTCCGGAGGGGCAGCAAATACCACATACATCTCGCCAATTTCATAGATCGCTGCAAAGCCCAGAAGCAACCACGGAACAAGCAGGTAGGACCAGCCTCTGCGTAAACCGGTGACGCCGGTTAACACTTCGACTGCCGGATAAGCAAGCAGCAGGCCAAAAGCAAAATGAACCACCCGATCATACTGGTTCCGCTTAAAATCAAAAACATGGTGCATGAATCGATCCAGCGGCGTTATCCCGTATGCGTAGTGGGCTCCAACTGTATGCAGCAAGATAAAGACCGTGATCAGCGTATAGGCGATGTTGCTGAGTTTGTAATAACGATAACCGATCACCAGTCCGATTACCGCCAGGAAGTTCATTATATTTTCCATCCACCAATCAAATGGGTTGACCGGATAAAGCGCGAGCAGCCCCCACAGAATGATAAACGCAATGATATCCGCCTGGAGCCATCGATTGCTTCGAAAAGGCATGTATTTTCACTCCTAACTAGCGTGTTCCCTCATCTTTACCAACTGCTGGCTAAATATCCTAGGCAAATGCCCGTTGACAATTGCACGGCTTGGGAGTATAACAAGGTTAATTGAAATGTTGAAATTCGTTGATGGGAACACGCACATCGCTATGGACAATCCCCAGAGAGTCGGCGCACCGCTGAAAGCCGACGTTTGCCGGGCTATGCCGCATCCTCCCGAAGAAGCCTTGCAGAACCCGCCCGCTTCAAGTTTGCTTGGAGTTTGGTTAGTAAGCATGGACGGTATCCGCCGTTATACGGAGCGCGTATGTTAGTACGTGACAAAGAGCCGTTTCAGCCTTCGATGATGAAGGGTTTAACGGAAGTAGGGTGGTAACGCGAGATCAATCTCGTCCCTTGAGGGGCGGGATTTTTTTGTTGTTTATAAGTATCCGGGGAGGAATGGGCTGTCATGGGAAATGAATGGAATGTAAGTTCGACGATCTCTGTTGGTTTGACCGAAATTGCACAAGCGCAAATGCACGTAAAGGAAGTGGCGGCACGTACACCTCTGCAGCATAACCGAGTGCTGTCCGAGCGCTACGGCTGCAACGTTTATTTGAAACGAGAGGATCTGCAGGTTGTCCGTTCGTTCAAGCTGCGGGGTGCGTATCACTTGATCAAATCGCTTCCCGAAGAGCGTGTGATGCGCGGCGTCGTATGCGCCAGTGCCGGCAATCACGCCCAAGGCGTCGCTTATTCCTGCCATACGCTCGGTATCCCCGGCAAAATCTATATGCCAAGCACTACGCCTCGGCAGAAGGTCAATCAAGTCGCTTTCTTCGGCGGCGCTGATGTTGAAATTATTCTAACCGGCGATACCTTCGACGATGCGTTCAATGAAGCCATTGCAGCGAGCCGCAAGGACGACCTGGCCTTCATTCATCCCTTCGACGATCCGAAGATCATTGCCGGCAACGGAACCATTGGCAAAGAGATCATGGAAGCGATCGAGTCGGCGCCGGACTTCGTATTCGTCACGATTGGCGGAGGCGGCCTTGCTGCAGGCGTTGGCGCTTATGTCAAAGCCGTCTCCCCAAGCACGAAGCTGATCGGCATTGAGCCGGAAGGCGCCGCGTCCATGCGTGCCTCGCTCGATGCGGGCGAAGTACAGACGATGGATACGATCGATAAGTTCGTAGACGGCGCTGCCGTTAAACGTGTCGGCGAGCTCACCTTCCGCATGTGCCGCGATATGATTGACGACATTATTCTCGTACCGGAAGGCAAAGCATGCACAGCGATGCTGGATCTGTATAACGAGAATGCGATCGTCGTCGAGCCGGCAGGCTCCCTGCCGATTGCGGCGCTCGATCTGTACCGGGATCAAATCGCCGGTAAAACCGTCGTTTGCGTCGTCAGCGGCGGCAATAACGATGTCGATCGGATGCAGGAAATCAAGGAGCGCTCGCTCGTATTCGAAGGGCTGAAGCATTACTTCATGGTCAACTTCCCGCAGCGTGCAGGCGCTTTGCGCGAATTCCTCGACGAGGTGCTCGGACCCGATGATGATATCACCCGCTTCGAGTATACGAAGAAGCACAACAAAGACAACGGTCCTGCGCTCGTCGGCATTGAGCTTAAGAACCGTAACGATTATGAACCGCTCGTTGCGCGCATGCACAAGAAGGGACTCAACTTCCTTGAACTGAACAAGGATCCGGTTTTGTTCAATCTGCTCATTTAATGTTTTTTGTAAAGCCCGGCTGCTCCTCCCTTGGAGCGGTCAGGCTTTTTTTGCTATATGCCGATCAAACAAGCAATGATCCGTTACTTTTTGGGAATCCTATAGCTTACCTGCTATGGGGGCGTAACTTGGATTTTTGTTCCAGCTTGCATATAATGAAGAGGACGTCTGCCCACTGGTGATTGCATTTCGATTAACCTGCGCAAAGGGGATGTGACATCATTACTACTCGTCTGTTCGGCCGTGAGATTGTGCTGTTCTCGGTCATTTTATTTCTGGTTGAATTTGTCCGCGGCGCTGCATTAATCAGCTTCCTTCCGATCTTCGGAGAGAAGACGCTCGGTTTGTCCCTCGACATCATTGGCATTGCCATTACCGCCCACTACTTAACCGACACAGCGCTCAAAATGGCCATCGGCTATTTACTCGACCGCTTCTCTATTCGGTTCGTTGTACATACCGGCCTGTTAGCTTCGCTCGTCGGCATCTTCCTCCTTCAATTTGCGCAGCAGCCCTGGCTGTTCATTACCGCTGCCGCCCTATATGGCGTCGGTATATCGCCGATTTGGATCGTTTGTCTGACTAAGGTTTCCGAGGATCGCCGGGCCATGCAGATGGGTTTTTTCTACACGATTTGGTTTATCGGCATCGGTTCCGGACCGATCGTTACGAATATTTTGCTCGATCACAGCACGGCTTGGACCTATTATTTATTGCTTGGATTGGCACTGCTCTGCTGGCTGCTTTCCCTATTCATCACCAACCAGAAGTCAAGCGGCGCAACTTCTTCGCTACCATTACGAGAACAGCTCGTAATACTAAAGGAACGTCTTCGGCATATGCGTCTGCTGCTGCCGGGAATGGTACTGCAAACGATGGGTGCGGGCATGCTTGTGCCTATTCTGCCGAGCTTCGCCGAGAACAAGCTTGGCATGAACGGAGCGCAATATTCGCTGCTCTTGCTGGCAGGCGGCGCTTGCACCGTTGCCGGTCTTATCCCCCTCGGACGTTTGTCGGACATCCTTGGCGGGAAGAAATGGTTTCTCGTCCTCGGCTTCGTCATGATCGGCGCAGCCCTATACTTCTTATCGCTTGCTCCGCCTATGTGGCAATGCATCGTGCTTACCGCCATTCTCGGCTTGTCCTACGCTACGCTGCTGCCTGCGTGGAATGCGCTTCTGGCCAATTACGTGCCGCCTAAGCAGCAGGGGCTCGGATGGGGCATTTTCTCTACCGTAGAGGGCATTGGCGGGATGATCGGTCCTGTTGTCGGCGGCACGCTGGCTACATGGCAGGGGCAGTCTGCCGTGCTTTGGTACAGCGGAATCATGTATGCATTGATCGGCTTTTTCTACATTTGGTTCCCATTCCGTGCGTTTAAAGACAGCAGCCACGGCAAAACGTGATGATAGCAAGGAGAGAACAACGGAATGAATGTTTTACAAGATTGGATCACTTCCCTGAAGAAAATGGATCTCGAGCACCTGCAGCGGACCCTGGAAAGCTACAAAGCCTACGGCCCGCTGCCGGGCATCCTGCTGCCGTTGGCGGAATCGTTCCTGCCGATTCTGCCCTTGCTTGTTTTCGTGGCAGCAAACGCTAATATTTACGGACTCTGGCTCGGTTCGTTATATTCTTGGATTGGGGTCTGCAGCGGATCGCTCTTGTTGTTCTGGATCTCGCGCAGGCTAGGCGGTCATTTCAGCGAATGGCTTCGCCGTCGTTTCCCGAAGGCCTCGAAGCTGCTTTCATTTATTGAACGCCGCGGCTTTTCGCCGATTTTTCTATTCGCCTGCTTTCCTTTCTCGCCTTCCGCCATCATTAACGTCGTATCCGGCCTCAGCGGTATTTCCTTCGGTTCCTTTGCGCTTGCCATCTTACTAGGTAAAGCGGTGATGATACTCAGCGTATCGCTGCTTAGCTTTAACATTGGCGATTTGCTCGAAGAACCGTGGCGCATTATCATCACCCTCGTGCTGCTCGTCGTCATGTGGTTTGGCGGCAAGAAGCTGGAGTCCCGCTATCATCTGAAATAATCCCGTGGAGGGTCCGCGTCTATGATGAATGTATTTGCAACCAGCATCGTCTTGCTTTTCGCTGGCGGACTTGTCGCAGCTATGATTTATATGATTCGCCTGTCGACCGATGATTCCGGCAAACATCCGGAGATCAAACAATTCGTGGAAGCCTTGTTTGGAGGGAGCTCCTCTACCCGAACTGACACCGCTGCCGCCGGCCAACATGAAAGCGCTGCAGCTCGCGCTCCCGAATCGGACGAACCCTTCAACGAGCCTTGCCCCGCTTGCGGCGATCCCGTCACTCACGAGCATCAAGAGTGTCCCTCTTGCGGGCTGCGACTGTTGTAGTCGACCTCCGCAAACGTTCTCCACTGGTTAGATTCGCACATAGTTTCCCTCTCCCTGTGGCAAACTGTTAAAGGATTTTCATGACAAACCGCATATCAGGAGGCCACCACTATGTCAGGTGAACAACCGTCCCACTTGCAGAATAAAGCGAGTAAGGCCCAGTCCAAGGCAGATCGAACAGGAGTAGGCAAAGCGCAGGCAAGCGCGGCGCAATCCGAGGCCGACAGTGCCGCTGTTACGAAGCATGGGCTGTAGTCTTTTCATCAGGAGGAGAACGTTATGAGCGAAGAAAAAGGCCATTTTGAAATGGATCCCATGTCCGGTGAACCGGTTGAAGTAGACGGTGTATATACGAATGAGTGGGGCCGCGAGGAGAAGCTGAAGCGAGGGGACGTGTTCCCGGCTGATCCTACGCTTGGCACCACGGAATGGGAGCTCACCCAGCTCGAGATCAATACGCATGAGACCGGAGAAACCGATCCGCGTCTCTATCCGAAGAAGGATGCCACCGCGCATGAAGCGCACCTTCAGCATCCGAAGCGGCATAAGAGCAACCAAGGCGACGATTAGCGTTACATGCGCTGATCGCAATACAATTAGAAACGCCCTTGTACCACGATTTGACGAACTTTCGTCAGTGTCGTGCGAAACAAGGGCGTTTCTTTTATGTACGGCTTGGTTCGTTATCCAATCCTCGCTGCTGCACTTGGTCCGACACGTGTTCCAGACGGCGCAGGTGGTACGCGTACTCCAGCATTGCAGATGCGACGAAGACAAGCCGCTTATGCTCGTCCGGATCCTCGCGCATGTAATCGTTCAGCTGCTTGATCAGCCTCGCTTCGCGTTCTTCCTCCGGCTCAATCGAAGCGCTGGGCTTCATTTTCCCCTCGATCTTCAGCAGAATCTGCTCGTGATACTTGGTCAGCTCTTCAATTTGACGATCGAATTGCTTCGCCCATGCTTCTGCCCCGGCAGCTGCAAAGTAATGCTCTTCCACAACCTCAAGCAAATCGACGCCTTGATGCAGCGCCTTGATAAGATGCTTGGACAGGATGAGCTGCCGTGCACGTACCTGCCTGCGCTGCGGCATAAGCGAGCGCTCTTCTTCAAACAGCAGATACGCCTCGTCCAGCTTGCGAAGGGTTCCTTGCAGCTTCTCTTTCTCCTTGCGATGCACGTCCTCACGCATTTCATTCGAAATCGCCATACGCAGCAGCAATGACAATTGCGTATACGCTTCCTGCACCTGGACGGTGAACAGCTTGCGCGGACGCGGCGGAATGACGAGAATGTTAACCGCGAAGGCAGCAGCCATTCCTGTCAGTACCATGAGGAAACGCTCAACCGCAAAGTACCAGCCTCCCTGGTTCGCTTCCATCACCGCTACTACAGTCACTAGCGTCAGTCCAATCGTATTCTCCATGCGCAGCCGAATACTGATCAGAATGACGATAATACAGACCAAGCCAACCGCAATCGGGGTATGCCCGAATAACCGAACGGCCGCAAGTGCCACGATAGCCCCGAGCACATTCGTTTGCAGCTGATCCACGATCTGCTGCCAAGAGCGCGAGATGGAGGGCTGAATCGTAAATATCGATGCGACGGCCGCGATAATCGGGGAAGGGAATTCCAGCAAATTGCTTAGATAAACAGCCAGCGCTACCGCGAGGCCCGTTTTCAACACGCGTGCGCCAATGGTCATTCCGCTTCGCTCCCCTTCCCGTTAGGTTCAGCGGCAGAAACATAGACCATGACTGCAGTTTCAGCAACAGGTGCACCGTTCACGACCAGCTCAAGGCGATGCAGCCCCGCATAGTGCTTGCGTGTCGTTAAGTCGGTAAAGTCCAGCTTCTTCCCGCCGGCCAATCTCGTTCCCGGCGCTGCACTCTTGTCGCTTAGCAGGAAACGCTTCTGCGATACCTTGCCTCCCGCCTTTACATAGAAGACGCCTAGCTCGACACGAAGCTTGACCGGACCGCTTGTGGTGTCATGCAACCGCAGAGCGTACTTGACCTCGACGATTCCGCCGAGCTCGACTTTATCTTGCAAGACTTCAATCTCTGCGGCATCTACGCAGCCTTGCGCTGCTCCTTCCTCATAGCCGAACAGCGCCATAATTTCAGGATCGGCAGCTTTGATCAGCGTCCGACAGCCGTGGCGAACGATCCAGTCTGTGAGCGTATGTTGTCCCTTCCAGCGCGCAGCGATTGCTTTTACGACGTCAGGATGATCTTTGGCGATATCGTTCAGATTGTTCGCGACGCTCTTGCGCACATAGAGGGATGGATCACATTTGAGCAGTTCAAGAAGCGGAACGATCGGGGACGGATCACGCTTGAACATCGTGAGCGCCTGCGCCCACGGCAGTCGCGGTCTGCAGCCTTCACTCGCAAGACGGCGCAAATGCTCATTATCGCTCCGTGCCCATTCCATCATTCGGGCCATTGTCCGCTCCGTCTCTTGCAATAGAAACGGCCGGATCGCAAACTCCGCCGACGATTGCATCGTGAACTTCTCCAGCGCATGCATGGAACGCTCCCAATCGGAAAGTCCATACCGCTCTACAAAATCGGGGAAGAATAAATAAGGAAATCCGGCGCACCGCCCATGAATCGCAAGCAGTATATCCAGTGCCTCCGGGTAAGATGCGGGCAGTACGGCCCCTAATGATTCCGTAATTCGGCGGATCCGGCCTTTGAGCTCAAGCGCCTCCCAGCCTTCTCCTGTAACCAGGGCGATGAAACGTTCACGCTCGAAGGCCGGCCACTCAGATGCGGTTAGCTCCGCAAATTGCCGCAGGAACGGCATGTCATACATCAACTTCAACGGTTCTGCCATATCTCTGTTCTCGCCTCCTTTCGCTATTATACTTGAGTCTTCCGAATTTTTTGCAACACTCAAGTATTATAGCCCATTCTTCAGCAAAAAGAAGTTTTCAACCTGCTTATCCCCCTTTATAATGAGCACATCAGAGGAGGCGTCAAGCACATGTGGATTTTTGCCGTAAATGACAAGTCCGGCGGCGGCCGGGGCAAGAAAGTTTGGCAGCTCGTGGAGGCTGAACTGCTCCGCCGCAAGCTCCCATACCAAACGATCATGGCACAAACGCCGGAAGAAGCATGCGCGGAAATCCGCAAGCAACTCGCCTTACGCTCAAGCAGCGGTACGGACTCATCAATTAAAGGCGTCATTGTCATTGGCGGAGATGGCACGATCCACAGCATACTCCCCGCTTTGCATGAAAGCGGTGTGCCGCTTGGCATCATCCCTTCCGGATCGGGCAACGACACTGCGCGCGCCTTCGATATTCCCGCGGAGCCGATCGAAGCGCTCAATCGCATCCTCACTTCCGAAAGCGTTTTACCTGTTGATCTTATCCAGCTGCGCAGCAGCCCTGCAGACGGACTGTCAACAACGCGGCCCGTGCTCACCGCTCTTGCCGTCGGCTTCGACGCGGCCATTGCCGCAGCCGTTAACCGTTCTGCCTACAAGAAAATATGCAATCTGCTCGGAGCCGGCTCCTTCGCTTACGTCATCGGCCTCTTCCAGATGCTGATGTCCTATCGCCCCCGTCCGATAACGGTGACGGTAGACGGTACAGCACATGAATTCGCGCGCGGCTGGATGGCAGCCGTTTGCAATGTGCCTGCCTATGGCGGCGGCTTGCGCATCTGCCCGGATGCTTCTCCAACCGACGGCTTGCTTGATGTGTGCGTCATCCACACCTGTACGCCACTGCAAATGCTGCGCGTATTCCCAACGCTGCTAAGCGGCAAACATGTACATCTGCCCTACGTAAAGATGCTGCGCGGCAAAGTCGTAACCGTCACGGCCCAGCAGCAAGCCCATGCAGAGCCGATTGCCATATTCGGCGACGGCGAGCCTGCCGGTTCCACTCCCTTATACGCAGAAGCAGCCGGCAACCGCATTCGCTTGCTGCGGTAACCGGCTGCTTGTTTGCAGCTTATGGCGCATCATGACCCGGTCATGATGCGCTTTCGTCTTCTTCTTGGCGCAGCCGATGAATCGGCGTGACCTTGTTCCACATCTCAACATCCGTAACCTCTGCCGGAATCTGATAGGGCAATATAATGTCAAACGTCGTTCCATCCCCAACACAGCTTTTCACTTCGATGCTGCCCTGGTGATTGTCTACGATTTTGTAAGTCACCATCAGCCCCAGACCTGTGCCCTTCTCCTTCGTCGTATAGAACGGCTGACCGATCTTCGCAAGCTGATCCTGCGGTATACCCGGTCCTCGATCCGCAATGCGCGCGATAATACGCGAGCCTTCGCGCAAACAAGTCACCGTAATTCTGCCGCCGTCCATCATGACCTCAATCGCGTTCTTGAGCACATTGATAAACACTTGCTTGAGCTGATTCTCGACGCCTCTCACCCACAGCGCTTCCTCGCCTAAATCCGATTCAATTTCAATATTATGCAAAATCGCCTGTGCTTCCAACAAGGTAATCGTATCCGCCATAACGGAGCGGATATCTTTGTAGGCCAGCTCATAGATTTGCGGTTTGGACAGCATCAGCAGCTCGCTTACGATGGATTCGATTCGATTCAATTCCGACTTCATGATGTCGTAATAGTTCTTGCTATTATTGCGACCCGATGCAATAAGCTGCAGGAAGCCTTTCAAGGAGGTCAGCGGATTGCGGATTTCATGCGCGATTCCGGCCGCCAGTTGGCCTGCCACATATAGCTTCTCGGAGTTAATGAGCAGCTCTTCGTTCTTCTTACGTTCCGAGATATCGCGGATAATGATTTGAAAAACCGGCTTGCCCGACAGCTTCGTGCTTGTCTCAATGACTTCCGTATGCAGCGGTTTTCCTTGCACCGTATACCAATCCAGCTCGATCGGACTCTGCCGAACCCGCTGCTTCGTCACTTGGAGCATTCTTTTCAATACCGTGTGAAATTTGGGCTGCAGGAACTGGTACACCGGCTTGCCGAGCATATCGGCCTCGCTGTCCGCCGCAAACATCTGAAGGCCGGAACGGTTAATATATTCCCATTTCTCGTCATGTATGATGGCAATCATATCAATGGACGTTTCAACAAGCAGCTTATAGCGCTCATTCATGGAGGTATAACGGCGGTCTACATATCGGGCTACGAGGCTGAACACAAAGATGACCAGCGTAGCCAGGCCAAGCACAATGGAGAGCAGCTGCATGTAATCATTCAATCGATCGGCGGTAAGCACAACCGAATAGATCACGGTGACCGTTTCCAGTCCCAACAGCTGCATGATAATGCCGGTGAAGCCGAGCAGCAAGCCCGAAAGCAGCATAGAGCCGTTCTTCCGCTCGAAGATATAGAAAGAGCATGCCGTCCCGAAGAAGCTAAACAGAAACGAGAGGCATGCCAAGCTGAAATGAATGCTGTATCCTTCCACCTGTGCACTCATCAGCGTGGAGTATATTAAAGAGCTCGTTCCGAGCGCCATCAGCAAGCTGCAGCCTAACAAGCGGATCGTACGCGGTACCCTTGAACCGAGCAGCCGGAAGGAGCCGTAAGCGCTTGCCATGATGCTGAACAGTTTGACGATGATGGTCCAATCGATGAGAACCATGGTGTCCGATGTCAGTAGTATGATGAAGTGGCTGACCCACAAACCGAGGCCATACACAAGCGCACCGCTAAGCAGCCAATATTGCCGCATGACACGGAGCATTTGGAGATGGCCGATCATGCTGTACATCGTGATGGAGGCAAATAAATTGATCGTAAGAGCCAACATCAACAGCATCCACTTATCGCCAATCATAAGTTCACTCATTACGATTCTCCGATAACGATAGATTTTTTTGGAAGTCTATTCGTTCTGGAATTCGACATATTTCCAAATTATCCTTTTTTCTTCGCCAGGAAACTGTAGGAATATCCTTCCTATGACATCTGGACTGTTCCTGAACTGGGAGGTGCGCTATAATATTGCAAGTAAAGGAGTGAACTTATGGTTAAAATTTTAAAAGAGTTTAGAGAATTTGCCGTCCGCGGCAACGTGCTTGATTTGGCAGTCGGTGTTATCATCGGCGGAGCCTTCGGCAAAATTGTTACCTCCATGGTAAACGACATTATTATGCCGCCCATTAGCAAGCTGCTTGGCAACGTCAACTTGGCCGATAAATATATCAGCCTGTCTGCTGATGATTCTGTGAAAATCGCTTACGGCAATTTTCTTAACGTCATTCTCGATTTTACGATTGTCGCCTTCTGTATATTTATGATTGTTAAAGGAGCCAATACCCTTCGTCGCCTCAATGTCAAAGAGACCGAATCGAAGCCGGCTGAGCCAACGGATAAGACATGCCCTTACTGCTTGTCCAAAATCCCGGTCAAAGCTACTCGCTGCGGTCACTGTACATCTCATCTGACCGATGAGCCCGCCGAGCTTCAAGAAGGCTTGTCCTAAGGCGATGACTACCCTAACTCCAACCCCAGGGCACCCTCCTGAAGAAGAGCACTTCGACATTTACGACGAAGCCGGTGTATGGCTCGGAACGGCACCTCGCAGCGAGGTGCATGCACGAGGCTTATGGCATCGTTCCATTCACTGCTGGCTGGTGCGGCGCGAAGGCAATCGCAAGCTGGTGCTGTTTCAGCAGCGGAGCTCGGACAAGGATACGTTTCCCGGCTTCTACGATATAACGGCGGCCGGACATCTGGCGGCCGGTGAATCGATGCGCGACGCTGCACGCGAAATCGAAGAGGAGCTCGGCGCATCCATCCCGTTCGAAGCGCTTATACCGCTTGGCGAGGCGCGTAAAGAAGCTTCAGGCTTCGCCAAGGGTGCAGCGTTTGTGGATCGCGAGGTCAGCGGGGTGTACGGTTTCGTTTATGACGCGCCGCTCGGTTCGCTGACCCTGCAAGTCGAAGAAGTGGCCGGGGTGTACGAAGCCGACCTCGAGGAGATGATTGCCCTGTTTGAAGGAAAGCAGGATCTTGCAGCGGCGGCCGGTTTCCGGCTTGGCCACGATCGCCAGCATATCCCTTCGACGGTGCAAGTGAAGGCCTCCGACTTTGTAACACGGCCTTCAAGCTATTATTCAGGCGTATTCCGCGCTTTGCTGCTCCATTTGTGAGCAGCAGGGCGGAATTGCGCCTTTTTTTGCCTTTTCCGGGCTGACTCGCCACGGAGCTAGAGTTGACCTGCCCCCGATTCCCCGTAGATGCTGACTTCCGGGTCGCCCCTCTGCCTCCTCCCACGAAGCCATTCTGTCCCGCCAGCCGTTCCCACTGCTTATACCACTGATCAATCATGCCATGTATTTGGTAGAAGTACGTGCTCTGCGGAGCAAGATCGAAATCGTTCAGAAAGTCTTCGCCCAGAATTCTAGATGCCTCTTGATGAATGCATCCATGCAAATTCGAGCCTTCAATAAACAGCCCGAGCTGATCCAGCGTGCTGAAAGATTGCAGGTTATTGATGAGGCGCGATTCTGCGGATTTGTTATAGCAGCGCGTGTTGCGGATCGCCTCAGGCACACTTGGCCACGGCGCGACGAGCTGCGGGTCATACCCTTGCTGATAGTACCACTGCAGCGCCTTATTGATAAAATACCGATGGAACTGCATAAACTTCGCGCCATAGCCAGCCGGCAGCTGCGACGGATCATCGTGATGATTGGCATGGTGCCATTGCATATGCTCCTGCAGAAGCGCTTGCGGAAAATTCGGAATTAACGGCATACCTGTCCCCTCCTATGCCAAACTTCCATTTCCAGTTAGTCTATGCCAGTGTCATGGGAGGGGTTCATAACAAATAAGGGCTGTCTCACCGAAGTGAAGACAGCCCTTACAGAGGAAGACGGTTCGCCAATCAAATTCAGAAGTTGTTACAATTTCCCATCGATATGCAAATATCGAATGTAATGCGCACGTCGCAGCAGTTACCGAATACACAGGCAATCCGTACACAAGCCATACGGCCTTGGTGGAAGAAACAGACAACATTACAGTTAGGGCCGATCAAGTCTTCGATGACTTTACGGTTTCTGCAGCGAATGGCACGAACGAGCTTAGCCGCTACCTCCGGCGAACGAAGCTGACAGAACAATTCGGAAAGATCATTGCCTGCCTCTTGGATACCTTCTACAGCGCCATCGCGTTGTTTACAACAATGGCTGCTGCTTCTGTGTCCCATGTTGCCCATCATCTGGTCATTGGAAACTTTTGCGCTGCGGGATTTCCGGGATCTGGTTGCCACCTTTTGAACACTCTTCACTTTCAATTTAATTGACACCTTATTTCCTCCTTTCGAGCGAACTACAATACACTATGAAAGGAGAGGTGTTCTAGTATAAGACAAGATTCCCGCGGCAATCGCATAACCTGTAAGCCGCTGTTTCTGCGTAGTCGATCGCCTTCCCCTCTATCAGCCTGCTTCTAAAAGCCGATTTAGTGTCATGACGGTACAACAGCCGCTAATTTGCAATCTGATCGAGATTCAATCTGTCCAACACCTCATAGTTGCCAATAGGGTTATTCTTGAACTTCAACCCCTTCAGCTAAGACAGCGTGAACAGCAAAAAAACGCCGCTTCCGAACTCCCGGAAACCGCGCCTCTAGTTGAAATATGATGGTGCTGGTGAAGGGAATTGAACCCCCGGCCTACGCATTACGAGTGCGTTGCTCTGCCCCTGAGCTACACCAGCATGAGTCTGCTATTGCTCCATAGAACTGCAACTTTTTTTAATATACTGCAACCGTTTCCCATCGTCAATCCTCTTTCTGGCATTCATCCTGCACCGCTGCGAGCCCCCTATTGAGCAAGAATCCCCCGTGATTCATCACGGGGGATTCGCCTTATTATCTGTAATCTACTACTATCCGTTCGCAATGAATTCAACTTAGGTGCTGCAGCATTCTAACGAACTCCAGAGACCTTATTTACGCCAAATGGCCCCATTAAAAACGCTAACGAACCATACAGGCGTTATTACGTACCAAAATATCAATATAGGCTCCATTTCCTCACAATAAGGCTCCTACGGTTCGTTAGAATAAATAGTTAGCCCATTTTTCCGCAAATAAGACCCGTACGGTTCGTTAGAGCGAATAAGAGCAGCATACCTGTTACCCGGATCACCTATTTCCACACATCCGTTAGATCCCAGGCTGCTTACCGAGCTAGAGCTAATCAGCATAGTCTCGAACTGCGCCGGCAGCGGCATGGCCGGAGCAGCGTCTACTCCGACGCCACCGTCGGTACGCCATAAGGCGCAACCGGAAGCCGCAGCGTGAACTTGCTTCCCTCGCCCTTGCGGCTCTCGAGCGACAACGTTCCGCCCAGCAGTCTAGCCAGCTGCAAGCTGATCGACAGGCCAAGCCCTGTCCCGCCATAGTTCCGATTAATGGAGCCATCCTCCTGCTGGAACGCCTCGAAGATCAGCTGCTGCTTCTCCTCCTCGATTCCAATGCCTGAATCGATGATGGAGAACAGAATGCGCTGCGGCGGCACCACTCGCACGGCCGGGCGGCCCCACGACACCGGATTCCAATTCCGCAGCGTCCGCTTCTTCAGCGCTGACGGTTCGATCGGCACGCCTCCCTCAACTTTGACAACGAGCTTAACCGAGCCTGTTTCCGTAAATTTGAACGCGTTCACCAGCAGGTTTCGCAAGATCTGATTGACCCGCAGCGCATCGGATTGCATAGCCTCCGGCACAGCCGGAGAAATTTCGGTTTCGAAGAGCAGCTTCTTCTGTCCTGCGACGGGCAGAAACTGCTGATGCAGCGTTTGGACAAGCTCTTCAATCGATAGCGGCTCAAAGTTGATGTCCATCTTCCCGGCTTCCACCTTGGAGAGATCGAGAATGTCATTGATCAGCTGCAGCAGATCGTTCCCTGCCCCATTTATCAGCTCCGCATAACGGACATCCTCGGCGCTATACCGATCCGTATCCTCTTCCTGCATGAGCTGGGACAGCAAAATAATACTGTTTAGCGGCGTCTTCAGCTCATGCGACATGTTCGCCAGAAACTCGGATTTGTATTTACTCGCCAGCATCAGCTCGCGCGCCTTTTCTTCGACCTCTCGTTTAGCCTCTCGAAGCTCTCGCGTCTGTCTGCGAAGAAGCATATTCATGGTCCGAAGCTCGTCAACCCGCTGCTGCTCCTTCTGGAAATCGCGAATGATGAAGATCAGCAGTGCACATAACAAAAGGCGCAGCGGCAGCGCGTAAATGCCAAACTCCAGCCAATACGTACGAACATTCATGAGATCCAGATGAAGCAGTGTCAGGGTCACAATTAAGGCATACACTACATTTACTACAAGTAAGGTGGCTGTACTTTTCCAGACGAAACGCCATGGTTTCCATTTCAACCAATTGCTCAGCCAAGCGCTTACGAGACCAACGACGACCATGTTCAGAAACCCTGCAATTGCTGCATCATCGAAGTCGAGGAACAGCCGTCCGAAGCCGATTCCAACGCCGATCAGAGCGATAACGAATGGGGATGGAAAGACGAGCACAGCAATGATAAGCGGCGCAATGCGCAGATCGAGCAAGTGCAAATCACCCAATTGGGGGCCAAATGCCATCGCGAACCAACCGCCGGTAATGAACATCGCTATAGTCAGACCATATTTGACACGATTCGATGCATATTGAAACAGGTATCTGTAGCCCAAATCAAACAAATACGCGAGGGCGATAAGCAAACTGATATTGGCGAACAATGCTTTTGCATTAGTCAAAACGTGATCCCCCTGCCTTCCGATTGTTGGTTATTACCCTATATTTGGTGGAATGACACACAGGCGGATTAATATTGTGCCTCTTCGCAAATAATACCATTACCCCCTGCACGAATTGCCGAAATTTGTTTGAATTTGTTAGAAAAGGTTAAGTAAATCAAACAAAAGTCTCATTTCGATTTTATAAGCGACTAAAAGATTTTGTTTACAATGAGGTTATTAAAGTAAACGGAGGCGCATTCCCCAATGACAAAGGTCATTACCTTCAAAAATCGTTCCGTTCCAGTCCACTACCCATCCGAGCAACTGTCCTATATGGAACTCCTGCATAATAAATTGTTGGAAATGGAATATAACTTTGATTTCCGTAAGAAGTGGAAACGAATTAAGTCGGTCGAAATGATTCGTGACGTGGCTATTTTACAATACAGCGACGGTACAAAGCTATATCTGGAAGTGTGCTAACGACTCCCCCTCCGCGGCATACACCGTAACGAGAAGGGCAGTCCGCATGTTGCTAACATTCGATCATGCATTCGAATGTACGCTCGTGCAGACTGCCCTTTTATTTTCATCTATAGTGATCGCCTTACACCGGCTGAAGCTGCAGCAGATGCGTGCCGATAGCTTCTTCCTGCATTGGCACGCCGAGCAGATAACCTTGATAGAAGTCGCAGCCCCACTGCTTCAACAGATCCAGCTGTCCCTCGTACTCCACGCCTTCCGCTACAACTTCAAAGCCCAGCTCATGCGTAAGTGCTATCAACGCCTTTACGATTGCAGCATCGGCATGTTCTTCGCATATATGCCTGATATAAGAGGTTTCCAGCTTCAACGTATGCAGTGGCAGCGTCCGTAAATAAGTCAAAGAGGCATACCCAATCCCGAAATCATCCAGCGCAATGCGGATGCCCAAATCTCGCAGCTGCTTCAGAACCCCGCAGGCCCGTTCGCCGCTGTCGATCATGCTTCTCTCGGTAATTTCAATTTCCAAGCCTTCCGTCGACGTCGCCGTTTCTTCCAGAATACGCTGCAAAGACTGAACGAAATCCGGCAAAACAAGCTGATTAGGCGATAGATTAACCGATACGATAAGGTTCGTCAGCCCTCTGGCTTTAGTCCTGTTCAACATCCCGCAAGCTTCGCGGATGACCCATTCGCCGATCTCCACAATCTGGCCGCTCTGCTCAGCGAGCGGAACAAATTCATTTGGCAATAGCAGGCCGAGCTGTGGATGCTGCCAGCGCAGCAGCGCTTCAAAGCCTCTCAAACGCCCCTGCACTTCGTATAGCGGTTGATAATAGAGCGACAGCTCATTGTTCTGCAGAACGCTGCGCAGCGCGATTCTGATCGCTTCCACGCGAAGCATCTGCGCAGCATCGTCCTCGGCATAGTTGACAACCTGGTTGCCGCCTGCTGCCTTCGCTTGCTGAAGCGCAGTTTCAGCATGACGCACAAGCCGCTCTGCCGTCTCACCGTCTGCAGGATAGCTGCTTACACCGATGCTGCAGAACGGCTGCAGATTCTGACCTCGGACCTGCAGCCACTCCTCTGCCGTCTTCTTCAGCTCTTCGATGAGCTTGTCCGATTCTACAGGCGCATCGTCGATCTTGACGATCCGGAATAAGAGAAATGTATTGCCGCTGAGCCGGAACACCGAGCCCGACCAATGGGTAAGCTCGCACAAGCGATTGGCCATCTGACGAAGCGCCTCGTCGCCGAACGCAGTTCCTCTGGTTTCATTGATGAGATAAAAGCGATCCATATCTACAAGCGCCGCAATCACGCCTCTATTGCAGCTTCTTGCCAAGGAAACCGCTCTCGCGAGCATCGCAAATGCGGCCTTACGCCCCGGTAAGCCTGTTAGTGAATCATATACTTGATCAGCTGGCACATTCCCGCGGCGCTGCTGACCAGCCCGCTGAGAGAATGGATCCCTGACTTCCATCGCAAATCACCCGCCCTTCCGACCTATTTCCAACATTACTATACTAGGTAAATTATCACATAAATTCAGTAGGAATAAAGTAGGTATGTAAGGTTGCTGCATTAATTTTACCTAAAAATAAGCGTAAAAAAGCGCTCTGCCGCACGAGTTTCGTGCCCCGGCACAGAGCTTCTGTTATTTATGTCATAAATTGGTTGGATTCATAGAAAAAGCAGCGCGTTGTTGATGCGCTGCTTTTAATAGTAAATATTGCGATTCTATTGCTTGGTTAACACAATTTAATTTGCATATACACGCAAATCAACATGAGTTGTTAATGAACCGATTCCACCTCGGTCACATACTTATACCCGACTCCCCATACGGTTCGGATATAGTGCGGTTCCTTCGGATTCTTCTCTACTTTGCGTCGTAGATTCACGATATGTACATCGATTGCTCGATCCGTAACAAAGGAGTCAAACCCTCGAATCGCATTAATTAAGTCTTCTCGGCTGAATACTTTACCCGGATGCGTAAGAAAGAGCTTCATCAGTTCAAACTCCGAGAAGGTCGTTTCGACAAGCGTACCGCGCACAAGCAGCAGCCGCCGCTCCGAATCCAGCCTGATCGTCGTCTCCGATTTCTCATTGTCCTCTCCCGCTTGAAGGGCACCTTCAGCGACCGCCGTTTGCATCAGCTTCGCTCTGCGAATAAGCGCTTCTACGCGGGCACTCAGCTCATGCATGGAGAAAGGTTTGCATAAGTAATCGTCTGCTCCTGCACGCAGTGCCTGGACGCGCTCCGACACTTCTGATTTCATAGAAACAATCATGATGGGAACCGAGGAATGCTGGCGTATTTGGAGGCACAGCTCTGTACCATCCCAGTCGGGAAGCATGAGATCCAATAAAACGACATCCGGGGCGAATTGTTCCAGCAGCTTCAATCCTTGCCCGCCGGTAGCGGCCTGTTTAATTTCATAGCCCTCTTCAGACATGTACATGGACAGCATATCGCTCATCATCACATCATCTTCGATAACCAGTATTTTGTACATGCTTCTCACCTCATGAAGGGATTCATGACTCGACTAATCTTCCTACTACTAATATACAATAGGAAGATCAACCCAACAATAGACTGTTAGAAATTTGTTAGGACATATTGTCGAATTCTGTCAATTCTGACAAGTGAGCTACTAGCTCCTTTAGAATCTCATTCACCTCTGATGCGGCCTTGTACACTGTATCAATTTCCAGTAATTCTTCCGATATTTTGAGCAGTTGCTCAAGCTCCTGCGCAGCTGCAGCCAGCTTGACTGCCGACAAATTGCCTGCCACTCCTTTGAGCGTATGCGCCATTCTGCGGGCCAGCGTGAAATCCCCGTTCGTCAATGCTTCGTGCAGCCGTTCATCAAAACTTACGTAATCCTTTACAAACAGCTTTAACATGTGATTCAAAATATCCCGCTTCCCGTTTACCCGCTGCAGCGCTTCTTCCAGCTGCAAGCCGGGTATCCCCTTATGAAGCAATTCGTCATCAAGCGATTGCACCGGCACATAAACAGCACCTACGGCATCACGATCTCTGGACTTCGTCTTGGCCGGTTCGATGCGAAGCTCACCTCCATAACGAATCCATTTCGATATGATCTGCAGCAGCGCATCCGGAGGAATCGGTTTCGTCAGTACATCGTTCATGCCCAGCTGCATATACCGGTCATGATCCTCCTGCATAATATTCGCAGTAAGCGCGACGATCGGCAGCCGGTCATACTTCGAGTCAAGGCGAATAATACGCGCCGCCTCATCGCCGTCCATTTCCGGCATATGGATGTCCATCAGAATGAGGTCATAACGTCTTGTGGTCAGCTTCCGAAGCACTTCGGTTCCGGTCTCCGCCACATCCACCGTAAAGCCCCATTCCTTCAGTTGTTCCACCGCAACCAGCTGATTGATATCGTTATCCTCAGCGAGCAGAATCGCTCCGCTCGGCCGTTTCGGCTTCTCTACGGCGGCAACTGCCACCTCGGCATTGGCCGCCATTACAACCCGCTCTGTATGCTCAAACAACGTCAATAGCGATTGATAGAGACTCACTCGCGTAGCCGGCTTCACAAGAATCGCATCCGGACGTTTCTCCTCCGGCAGCTTGAGAAGCTCCTCACGGCCGTATGCCGTCGTCAGCGCAATCGTCTTCACTCCGGCATCCCTTGCCGTTTCGTGCATGTTATGCCATGTCTCTTCGCCATACATATCAGGCATTTCAAAATCGAGCAGCAGCGCAAACGGACGCACGCCGATACCTGAACGAAGCAGCCTCTCCTGGGCTGTTTTCCATGAAGTCAGCGCAATTGGCGTCAAGCCGCAATCTTCAAGGCCCACGCAAAGCCGCTGGCTCAGCAGCTCGTAATCCTCGACGACCCAGACGGAATATTCCTCGCCTTGCCCGAGCACGAATCGGCCCTGCTGCCGCTCCTCCGCTATTGGAAGCTCAATCATAAAGGTAAACTGACTGCCGTTGCCGATCTCGCTCTTCACTTGAATCGTGCCGCCCATCAGTTCAACCAAACGCTTCACAATGACAAGGCCAAGGCCCGTACCGCCATATTTGCGATTCGTGGCAGCGTCCGCTTGGACAAACGGCTTAAACAGCTTGGAGAGCTGCTCTACCGTCATGCCAATTCCGGTATCCTCCACGAGGAAAGCAAGTTTTACATTCTTCTCAAAGCGTCCGCGCGGAAGCAATTGAACCTGCAGCTTGACATGTCCGTGCTCCGTAAACTTAATCGCATTCACACATAAATTGAGCAGCACCTGCTCAATTCGCAGCCAATCCCCGATCAACTGCTCCGGTAAGTCATTAGGCGTATCAATGATAAACTGGAACCGTTCCTTGCCGCCTACAAACATGCTCAGCAGCTCCGTCAGCTTATGAATCATACTGTACGGGTCAAACGGCATTTCATTCAGCTCGATTTTGCCGGCCTCGACTTTAGCGAAGTCCAAAATATCATTAATAATCGAGAGCAGCGCTTCGGAGGAATCTCTTGTTTTATGAAGGTAATCCAGCTGCAGGGAAGTTAACTCCGTCTTCTGAAGCAGTCCGGTTAGCCCAATAATGCCTGCCAGCGGCGTTCTGATCTCATGGCTGATTTGCGCTAAGAAGTGGCTCTTCGCCAGATTGGCGCTCTCCGCCTCGCGCCTTGCGTGCTCCAGTTCGAATTGCACCCGTTTATGCTCCGAGATGTCGCGTGCGATACAAGAATAGAAGGTCTCGCCGGTCTCATCGTCACGATGAACGACGAGGATCTTGGAAACAGGAATGAACTCGCCTTGAACCGTCCGCAGCAGCACCTCATCCTCTTGATAGCCATAAGCTTGCGCGTCCTCAATTCCTTGCAGCAGCTCGCCAATGGTCCGCATCGGCATTTCATCATTGTCATTATAGAATTTATGTATGCCAAGGAGCGTGCGCCCTGCCGCATTAATATAAAGCAAACGGCCTTGATCATCGAACATCGCGATCAGATCCTTCGCGGCCCCCATGACCTTGAACTGCCGATTGCGAGCCTTCTCTGCTTGCTTCTGCATCGTAATATCGCGGGCAATCGCAGCCACGCCGATAAATCGCCCTTCCCGGTCCCTCATCCCATTAGAGCTGTGGGCAACCGGGAAGCTGGTTCCGTCTTTACGAAGATAGTTCCACTCCCGTTCATAGGAGAACCGCTCCGATCGAAGCATTTCGAAAACCGTTATATCCGCAGGAACCGGATAGCCATGCCGAATGGAAAGCCGCTCAGCCTCCCGCTCGATATCCGCCGGATCAATAAACAATAAACCCGTCGCTTTATTGATGACCTCTTCTGCCTTGTACCCCAGCATTAACTCTGCCGCCTTACTGAAATAAGTAACCCGGTATTGATCGTCCAGCACGATGAAGGCAAATTGATTCTGGTTAATCATGGCATCCATGCGGCCGAACATGCCGCTCAGCTGCACTTTCATTTCATTGACCGAATGCGACAGCTGCGAGATCTCATCGCCGCTGTCATCCAGCACGTTGTTCACGTCAAACCTGCCGGCAGCAGCCGCTTCCGTTACATTGATAACGCGTTTGATACGCCTGATAATATGATCCGAGAATAAGAAGAAGAGAATCGTCAGCATAGCCTCTGCAATGGCGATCGATAAGACAGAACGCCACTTAATCGCTTCCAGCGGCTGTTGAATCTCAGACAGGGATACGTTCAATCCAATATGCCAAGACGTCCCCTTCACAGCGGAGAAGAAAAGAATGGAGGAGCCGGATTGCCCATCCAGCTCAAAATAACCCTTATCATTCACGAGCATATCCAGCGCAGCCGGCTGGAAGGGCAGCTCTTCGGACAGAATCGATTTCGAAGACAAGTCCGGCAACCCGCTCTCCGACGGTGCTTCAATGATTTCTGCCTTATCGTTATACATGAATAACCGATCCGTAGTCCCAACCCGAATATTTAAATGTTCGCTGTACATACGCTCTGCGAGCAAGGAGGCATAGATAATGCCTATAACCTCGTTGGTCGTGCCGTATACCGGAACTTGAATGACTATGATTTTGGCTTTGGTGCTGCCGTTTGTCATCGGATCTGTCACGACGACACGGCCGCTCATGGCAATAGGGAAGGAGGGGTCATTAGCTAATTCGATTATTCTACCGTCGCTTAGCAGCGCTTTACCGCTTGGATCGGCGAACCCGATCGTCTCAAACGGTGAACCTGTTCTGCGCGTTTCATTCCAGAAGTAAGCTTCCCGCTCAAAATTAGCACCGAAGCGAACCTGATCGGTTCGGCTCATCACTTCTACCTCTGCCCGGCGGGTATCAATCCAAGAAGACAAATTGTTCGCTGTATTTTGAACCTTCGTATTCGCCTTTTCGATAAGCGCTTCCATAATGGTGTGCTGGGCTGCTGAGTAATTGCCATAACCGACAATTGTCAGAGCGCCAGAGGTCACAACGAGGATAAGGACAAGCACTTTGGTTCGCAATGAGAAACTTCCCAATCTAAGCCCTCCAGTAAGGAACAATGGTAGTAATTCCCCTATTATACCTTGAGAGGAAATAGCTTCATAGATCTATTGAGGGAGTTTCATGTTCGCTATGTACTAGGAATTTGTTTGCATTTGCAAAAGCTGCATACGATGAATGTAGTAATGTTTGGAGCAATACCCCTTACTAATCGATGATTTCTCGCATTTCACCCACTTGCACAGGGTTGGCTCCGCGGATTGGCGAACCTTGGTCACGATCGGATCACCGTGTCTGCGCCAGCGCTGATGGTGCATGGAGCACATGTTCTTCGCCTTCACCGGTTTGTCACATTCATTAATGGTACAATTCTGCATTCAAATTCGCCCTCTCGATGTAAATACAAAGATGCAACTCTATGTATTATTATGAGTGAAAATGCTTCATTTGGAAAGTTCACGAAATAGCAAATTTGCTGGTAAATGTAGCACTGCACGAACCACATGGATTATATTAGAAAGACCGAATAATAAAAATATTCATAAATAATCATAATTACTTATAAATAATCAGTTGATAATTCAGTTTTTCACTCTTATACTGTTCTATAAACGACAACTGGATTGCGCTTACAGCCATCAGATTGTATACGCACTCAACAGCCAAAGCCGATTGCGAGGGATAGCCAAAGTGACACTATTGACCGCTATATTTCATACCATACGAACGCCATTAGCTGTTGTTGTAGGACGGGGTGACGACATACGGTTTAACAGCGCAAACAAGGCCTTCTCCAATCTTGTAGGCTGCTCTGAAGCAGAACTGGCGGGCTTGCCGCCAAGCAGGTTATTCTCAGCCTGGAACAATAACAATCTGCTCAACTCTATTAGCTCCGAGACGGTCCTATTGGATCGGCCGAAACCCGAAGAGCCGCAGCGGCTGCTCCTCACCTGGGAAGCTGTCAGGGACACGGAAGAACCCGCTTACCTGATTACAGCCGAAGATATTACGGCCAAGACCTGGATCGACACGATAAGCAGCTCGAAGAAGGTGCTGTTCTCCGGCATTTTAAGCGATTCCTATGTCATTGAGCGATACTATCAGCATGATACCGCACCGTTGTTCGACCGACTCTTTCGAATCGAGCGAGAGTCTCTCCATATGTTCTTCAATAACACTGACCGCGAACGTCTGGTCTATGCACTTGAGCAAGCCGCGCTTCACAATCGGATGGACCGTATCGTCGTTCAAACCAAGCTGGCAGCCAATACCGCCCAGCTGGAGCTGCATATCACCTTCCGTCCGTTCTATAGCGGCGATGGTGTCCTGAAGCATTTTGGATTTATCGTGACAGATGTCCAGACGATTTCGGAGGCCGTGGACCCTTCGGTGACGTTAAAAGTGTTGATGGCGCGCAGTTATATGTCGGCTCAGCAGCTGTCTATTGAAACCGGAATCTCGCTTCAGACGATTTCGAAGCTTCGCAATGGTAAGATCGGGAAACCGCAGCGGCAGACCGCGATGCTCATTGCATCCAAATTGAACGTGACGCCTCAAGATATTTGGCCTTAAACAAGGTATAACAGTTGCCTCCGTCCTCTTGGTGGCGGTCGCAACGTATTTGCACAAAAAAGCGGAGATCCCTAGGATCTCCGCTTTTTTGTATTATTGCGCTGCTTTATGTATGAGCTTCAAGCTGCGGCTGTTCGCCGCAATCTCTTCGAAAAACTCCGCATCCGCAGCGGCCAAGCGCCGCCATGCTTTCACGCAAGCCGGGTCGAAGTGGGCTCCGCTGCCTTGAATGATGATGTTCATCGCTTCCTCATGCGACATCGCCTGGCGGTAGGATCTCGATGAGGTCAGTGCATCGTATACGTCCGCGATGGCCGTTATCCGTGCCAGCAACGGAATGCTCTCGCCGCTCAGCCGATCCGGATACCCCGTTCCATCCCATTTCTCATGATGGGAGCGGATCACCGACAGCTCGTCTTTCAGGAACCCGAGCCGCTTGCACATGTCATAACCGGAAACCGGATGCCGCTCGATGACAAGCCGTTCCTCCGGCGAAAGCTTCCCTGCCTTGTTCAAGATCGCATCAGGGACTCTCAGCTTCCCAACGTCGTGCACAACGCCGCCCTGCGCAATAGCTCGCAGCTGATGTTTATTGAGCTCCATCTCCTCGCCGAGCCGAAGGGCATACAGCGCTACGCGATTGTTATGGCCGGCTGTATAGGCATCTCGCGCCTCCGTAGCCATAATAAGCGCTTGAACGCTTGGCGTCTTGCAGGCTTCAAGCCAAGCACGCGGATCGGATTGGAACAATACTTTCAGGGAATTGCTGAAGGAACCTTGTGAGAAATACTGCTTGAGCAGTCCAACTAGCATAATGACCATAGAGACCAATAGCAATACATGATAGAGCCACCAGCTTAAATGCCACGACGTGCCCATGACGATGATATATTGAGCCGCGATAATAAGTCCGACACTATAAACAATGGCGCGCTGCAGCGGGAATCCCGCACTTTGGTACGATTGCCAGTACCGATACATCGTCCACACGCAAGTAATACAGGTGATGGATGAGGCGATCCATTTATAAGGATCTATATTAAGCGGGATTTCATCTATCATATGCGGCTGCTGCAGCGCCAACAGGCAGATAAAGCCCAGCAGCACCAGCCACGCCGGTATGAGCCACGTTCGAATCCTCGATAGCTGCCTTATGATGAAGCGATCCGTTGATACGGATGACAAGAACAGCCACACCGAGGTAACCAGCACGCTAAGCTGAGCTAATACGCTCGGCAAGTGTCCGGCATGAATGATAAAGCCCGGCGTAGTCAGTCCATGCAAGACGAATATCCCGGCTAAGGATACATATGCAAGCGACATGAAGCCTACTTTAATATTCCGCAGACGATGTCCGGCAATACCAACTGCAATGGCAGCCACAATCGCCAGCGCTGCAACAAGCGTTACGATTTGAAAATGCCGCTCCGGCGCCTCAACAGAAATATCGAGCGTCTTAAAGGAGCGCAGCCCTTCAAAAAATAAAATCGGCAGTAAGACGCCCAGAATCGGTCCGATGGCGGATTTTTCTTTCATCTGCATGGGTTTAAGCTCCTTCTCATAGTTCTGCCTCTTACATACCGCTGCTTTAATTGCCGACTTGAATGGTCGTAAACATCCCACCGGCCGCTAGTGTGAAATTATTCGAGGTATGATGCGGAATATGGCAATGAAACGGCCAGCGGCCCGGGTTCCATGCATCAAACTGAATATCGCGCGTCTCGCCCGGCGCAACGAATACGGTGCTTTTGCGAAGTTGGTTCCAAGGCGGTACTTCATTACCGTCATAAGCGGTTTCCAGCATTTGCACCCCATGAAGATGCATGGGATGCCCTTGCATCCCTAAATTAGCTAATCGAATCCGAACACGGTCCCTCAGCCCCACATAAAGCGGCGACGTATGCGGGAAACAGCGACCATTCATCGTAAAGAAATTAAACCCGTCCGATAGTGGATCCACGCCATAAACACCCGGATGGAGCTCGCCTTTGGGAATACCGTTCAAATGAAACTCCTGAAGCATATAGGCAAAGTCTCTGGTGACTTGCTTCTCATGTCGATTCCGAATGATGAACAACCCGCCTAGCCCCATCATTTCTTGCCGTATGGATTCATAATGACTGTGATACATATGTGTACCGGGCGGATTAATAATCCGAAAGCGGTAATCAAAGCCGTAGCCGGGCTGTATGAGCGGTGAAGGCTCAAACGGCGGTACACCGTCCATCGCATTAGGCACATCAAGCCCATGCCAATGAACGCTTGTCGGCTCCGGCAAGTTGTTGATCACTCGAATTTGAACGAAATCCCCTCGCTCCACAATAATGGTTGGCCCCGGAATAGATCCGTTATATCCATAGCCTTGCATAAATACTCCTGGCAGAATTTCCTGCTGAACCACACCGGCGAACAACTCAAAGCATTTTACCCCATTCATTACACGATAGGGCAGAAGCGGTAAATCCGGCGATTCTACCATTCATATCTCCCCCTGTTCATAAACAACGAAGTTTATGCCGGGAAGTGCTAGAATATGACTTCTGCCTGATAGGTCTATTATCCTTCTTTCAGAATATCGGTTTTTCGACAATAAATTTGTAGTTCTGCGGACATAAAGAAAACAGGGCTCCGCTTGCTTCAATAAGCAAACGTAACCCTGTTCATGCACTTACTTGGCGCCAACCGATAAATCGCCGGATCCTGTATGAATATGCAGCGGAATGGATCCACTGCCGAAGAGCAGCACGTCGCGATCATCCTTGTCCGTCGATAGCTCCCCGCCATCCCAATCATTGTCGAGGCTGCCGGAGCCGTGACTAAACGTAATGCGAGCCGATGCGGGCTGTTCGTCTGTCTGAATCGAAACATCACCGCTGCCGGTCTCCAGCTCAGCAGGCTGTTCGAGCGACTTTAGAATTAAGTCAATGTCACCGCTGTTCGTTTCAATCTGAAGCTCTGCAACAGCATTCGTCAATTCGACATCGCCGCTGCCGACATCAACCGTGAACTTCTTTGCCTTTAGACCTTCAGTGGTGACATTGCCCGAGCCTGCATTTACCGCAATGAGATCTGTGGCCGTTACGTCTTCGAAGCTGATGTCGCCGCTGCCAATCTTCGCTTCAATGGATTGCGCATTCAGTTGCTTGAGTGTCATATCGCCCGAACCGGAATCAAGCTTAATTTGATCCGCCTTGAGCTGCGCAATATCGATATCTCCACTGCCTGCATCCAGCATCAGCTTCCGATACTGCTGCTCCGGCAGCTCCAACTTCAAGTCCAGATTGCGAATGTTGATACCAATCGTGAAACCGACGCGATCCTGTACGGATACATGAAGTACATTGCCTTCTCTCTGAAGCTCAAGCTTCAGTTTATCCCGGTATTTCTTGCTGGCGCGGCCTGTCAGCTCTGCCTTCACTTCATTATTCGGGCTAGGAACAACGGTGAGGTCCAAGCTGCCGGTATTGATCTCAACCTCTTCAATACCACCTCCCGCTACCGTTTGCTCTTGGGCCACCTTCTCCGTTCCGAAGGAGAGCGCTCCATCTTTCCGGAATGTGCCGAAGGCGCCAATCAAACCGACAACGAGCAGTATCAACGCGACAACGATCCAATTTCTCATCCTTTTTTCACCCTTATCACTCTGGAATTAAATTTCAAATAACTTAAGGTCATCTTCGCAAAAGCTCTAGTCAACCAGTGCGCTCCGGCACCGATCAGCATTCCAAGTGCAATTAGCACCATGGAGAGGAAGGTACCTTGCAGCAGCGTAATGCCGCCTCCAAATGCGCCTTCATAGATCGCCATAACGGAGGAGAGTCCAACGCCAATGGCTGTCGCCCATATCGCTACAAGCACGCCAAGCAGTGCAACATAGGGACCTAGCACGAATACGAGGTTGAAGAAGCCTAAGCTGACAGCAGCGAGCACGGCCCGTGATACGAGGGTGATGCTTCCGCTCTTATTCGACGCTTGGTCGACGCGATAATTAAGCAGCATTTCCTTCGCAATTAATCGCGGATCGCCAAGCTCGTCGGCTGCCTCCGATTCAGAGCGTCCATGCTCGGCTGCCATGCGGAAATGCTCCTCGTAATCGTACATCCACTCCCTGCGAAGCGGCTCCGGCACAGGCGACAGCAGCTCCCATAGCTGTCCCAAATACTGCTCTCTGATCATCGTTCGACACCTTCCTTAATCAATTCATCTACTGCGACGGAGAATGTCCGCCATTCACTGATTAGCCCCATGAGATGCGTATGTCCTTTTGGCGTGAGCTTGTAATACTTCCGAGGCGGACCTTCTGATGATTCTTTGAGATAGGTTGAAAAATAACCCTCCTGCGTCAAGCGGCTGAGCAGCGGATAAACGCTGCCGACGGCGACCTCGAATTTCGCGGACATGGTGACCGCAAGCTCGTAGCCGTAACGGTCCTCCCAAGCGGTTAACGCAAGAACGCACAAATCGAGCACGCCTTTCTTAAACTGTACATTCATAGTCGACGCTCCTATACCATATCGTTAGGTATTCATTAATGTAGAATAGCGGGGCAAAAAAAATGTTCCTGCTGCTATAGTATATCGCTCACTATTCGTTTATGCAATATAGCGTCGGAAAAATAGTTATTCGCCCATGATGAGGCCTCGTCATTTTAGTACATTGCCGCAATATGGTATGCTTGTTCGCATAAAACCATACTTGGGAGGCTTTCAACCATGAGTCAGAACCGCTATGAAGTGAAATCACATCACGATGGAACCTATATGCTCTATACGTTAACGGATTCCGTTACGAATTCCTCCGTTACGATCTGTCCTGAGCGAGGCGCTATTGCAACCAGCTGCATTCTGGGCGGCGAGGAGCTGTTCTATCTCGATCAAGCGACCTACCTTGATCCGGAGGCGAATATCCGCGGCGGCAATCCGATTCTTTTCCCCATTTGCGGTCAGCTCCCCGGTGGGCAATATGAATGGAACGGCACAGTTTATTCCATGCGCAATCACGGCGTTGCGCGAAACCGCGCCTGGGAAGTTGTAGCCGACTCCGATGCGGGCGAAGCCGCTGTGACCGTGCGCTTGCGCAGCAGCGAAGGAACGCTGGCCGAGTATCCATGGCAGTTCGAGCTGTTGTTCACTTATGCGTTGGTCGAAGGTGAGCTGCAAATCCGCCAAACGTACAGCAACCAATCGGATTCCGCTATGCCGTTCTACGCAGGCTTTCATCCGTACTTCCGCTCCGAGTCGAAGGATCTCGTATATGGAACGGATGCCACCTCCTATCTGGACTATAACGATAACGTTGTAAAATCGATCGATGGCGCTATCTCCCTTGATGGGTTGAAAGAATCCGTCGCTTTGCTGGACGCTAAAGCGCGTTCGATTACGTTCCCTGGTCCTGATGGCCGCGGAACCATTTCATTGTCTTACAGTGATGCGTTCAAGTACGTGGTGCTGTGGCAGGTGAACGGATCGCCATTCGTCTGTGTCGAGCCATGGATGGCGCTGAACGGCGAGCTTGTGAGCAAGGATGAACTGCCAATGCTTGAGGCTGGCGGGAAGATGGAGCTGCTCGTGAAGATTGGGTACAGCGGTTAAGGGAGCGAGATATGGAGGAGCAAACGATGCAACAGGTAAAGCTTCGGCGATTGGGCAATTCAGACTTGATGCTATCGCCGCTCGGACTTGGCTGCTGGCAGTTTAGCAAGGGCAGCGGCTTGATCGGGAGATTTTGGCCTGTCCTGAGCGATGATCTCATTCAGGATATTGTGAGGACAAGTCTCGCCGGCGGCATCAATTGGTTCGATACGGCTGAAATTTACGGCGGCGGCAAATCCGAGGAAGTGCTGGCACAAGCGCTGCTAGCCCTTGGCGATGAAGCCAAGGATGCCTATGTTGCGACCAAATGGTGGCCGATGATGCGAACGGCAGGCAGCATATCTCGGACCATTGAGGAGCGGATGCGCCGGTTGAAGGGATGGCCGATCGCACTGCATCAGGTGCATCAGCCCTTCTCCTTCTCCTCGGCAGCGGCAGAGATGAAGGAAATGGCCGCACTCGTGAAGCAAGGCAAAATCCGCCATGTAGGCGTTAGCAATTTCTCCGCTGAGCGGATGCGCGAGGCAGACCGAGCCCTTCGCGAGCACGGGCTTCGATTGGCGTCCAACCAGGTGAAATACAGCCTGCTGGACCGCCGCGTCGAGCGAAATGGCATCATGGAAACCGCCAAGGAGCTTGGCGTTGCCATCATCGCCTATTCGCCGCTCGAGCAAGGGACTCTGAGCGGCAAGTTCCATGCCGATCCCGCGCTAGTCGCCGGCATTGGCGGGATGCGCAAGCTCTCCGGCGGCTTCAAACCCGCCGCGCTGGCACGCACGCGTCCTTTAATTGCCCGGCTGCAGGAGCTGGCCGACAAGTACGAGGCTTCCCCGAGCCAGGTGGCCTTAAATTGGCTCATCCATGCCAATGGCGAAACCGTCTTCGCCATTCCCGGCGCCTCCAAGCCGCATCACGCGAAGGAAAACGTGCGCGCCATGACGTTCGCAATCAGCCGCGACGAGCAGCGCGAGCTATCCGAGCTCGCCGACCGCTGCGGCGCTCGTTAATGGTTTGAACTGCGAAGGGCCAGACATCCTGTGGATGTCTGGCCCTTCTTCTTATATTTAAACTAGCTAACCGCCGGCCTGATCTTCGATGATCGGATCCAAGCTGTTCGGACGGGCAGAAGATGAGCGGTGCTGCGTACCTCTCTTTAGGTGAAAACCACCATTTGCTGCTCATGAACGGTAACTGTTACCTCTCACAACCGCCAAAAGTTACTCCAAAGACCGTTCTTCAACTAACTACGCCCTACCTACTTCTTTCGTCGCTCCCGCACCAATGCACTAAACTGAAAGTCGCTATCCTGCAATATATTAGCTACTTTGGTTTCCATGTAGATCCCTAGGTGTGCTTCTTGCACGATATTCGCTACTTTGGCTTCCATGTAGATCCCCAGGTGTCCTTCTTGCGGCGAAACTAGCTACTTGGCTTCCATGTAGATCCCTAGGTGTGCTTCTTGCACGATAATCGCTACTTTGGCTTCCATGTAGATCCCTAGGTGTGCTTCTTGCACGATATTCGCTACTTTGGCTTCCATGTAGATCCCCAGGTGTCCTTCTTGCTCGATATTCGCTACTTTGGCTTCCATGTAGATCCCCAGGTGTGCTTCTTGCGGTGAAATTAGCTACTTGGCTTCCATGTAGATCCCCAGGTGTGCTTCTTGCGGCGAAACTAGCTAATTTGGCTTCCATGTGGACCTCTAGATGTGCTTCAAGTACTTAACTCTTGCGCCACTTTCACAACTTCTCCAACCAATGTGTTGCCCAGAGAGTTACACTTACGCAAAACTAACCAATTCTCCACCAATGTGTTGCCCTGGAAGCTACTCTTCCCGCCCTAAGCTACTCCCCGCGGCAGGCAATCACCTGCCGCTCGAATTTGCCCTTGCGGACGATGCAGCGGTCGGTGATGGCAAAGCCGGCTTCAGCGATGTCAGCGTCGATTAGCTCCGTCGTGACGATGATGACGCGTTCTGCCAAGCGTCCCGCGCTGCGAAGCATAGCCAATCGCTCCGCCGATGGCAGCTTCGAGCAGAGATTGTAGGGCAGATCGATAATCGCCGAATCGAACACTCGCCGACCGTCCGACACTGCGCCGCCAGCCTCCGGCGGGACAAAATCCAGCGGTTCAAGCGTCATCATATCCGCGAGCTTGACCACATCCGGCATGCCGAAGTGAGCCAGATTAACACGGGCTCCCTTCAGCGCCAGCGGGTTGTTGTCGAAGCCCACGATGGAGATCCCCATCGACAACGCCTCGATTATGACCGTGC
Organism: Paenibacillus rhizoryzae; assembly: GCF_059686995.1. Lineage (NCBI taxonomy): Bacteria > Bacillati > Bacillota > Bacilli > Caryophanales > Paenibacillaceae > Paenibacillus > Paenibacillus rhizoryzae. Next base: position 228,938 of record NZ_JCAALT010000005.1, read on the forward strand.
CGATCCCGCAGCAAGGGTCGATGACCCGCTCCTCCGTCGTCGGCGCGGCGATATTCACAACCGCCCGGGCTACACGCGTGCTAAGCGCGGTGGAATACGGCCGCGGCTTATCGTTATACTTCAGCCACAGCGCCTCGCTTTTCTCATACGCCCCGAACAGGTAGCGCCCGTCTACGTAGGCTACGCCAAATACCAGATCTGGCCGACGCATTTCCGCTTTGCCAACAATCCGCCAGCCGATCTCCTTCTCAATCGCCCGCTGGCGGTCGAAAGCGAACGACTCCCGCTCATCGCCGCCCCCGACAAACATGACTTTGAACGTACGTCCCTCAAGCCGAACGGCATCCGCAACCTGTGCCGCAATACCGGCAGGGTCATCCGCTACGAGCTGGATAGCCAGCTTTCCTCGGATAAACGGACTTCTGGTCGGATCTATATTTTTATCGCTTATCACACAACCATTATTTGGATTAAAACCGAATAACGCGCGCATTTCCATACCGCACAAGTCGAATTCATCCTCATGAGATGTGACTGGATAATAAAAATTACCAACAGATCGAGCCTCGACCAGCTCTGAAGCATCTACCACTTTTTGCACATTTCCACCCTCATCATCTAGCTGCATTTAAGCCTTAATGCCCCGAACTGCGGTAGGTTCGAAATACAATCGATTGATTGTAGTTGCCAAAGCCTTCACCGTAGATGGTCAATCCGCCGACATGCTCGGCACCTTCGGGTACGGCCAATCGGAGCAGCCAGTCGTTGCGCGTCATCACGATATCCTGCAGCGACACATCCGATAAACGTTGACCATCGATGAATGTCCCGCGGTCCGTGATCCGTATCACTTTTAGCCAGCCATATTGATTGACACTCCACCAGGATGGGGTTAAGCGGCCGCGCCCCTCGCCGGAATCGCCAGGACTGGTCCATACGCCAAGCAGCGTATCGTTTAAATAAAAATGGATGTCTGATGGCCAATCCACTCGGACGCCAGGAGCTTCCGAGCCGATCTCGACGGAGAGTTCAATCTCCTCCAGCGCTTGTCCCTGCAGCACGTAATTGGGGACGCGGTATTCCACATACCCTTTGCCGAACCATAAAATTTGCGCATGCATCCGTTCCGGCTCCATGAAATAACGCGGATCATCGAACTGGCCTATGATATGCTCGGAGGTTGCAAGACCACAGGTGGGATGCACTTCAAAAGAGGTATAGTGGCCAACCGGAATCGACACCTCATGAAATTCGCGTTTCGGCTCCATAGTCTGCGGAATGGTAATCTCCACGTTGCCGGCAGCAAGGGAGCAAATTTTGTGTGTACCGCCTCCTCGCCGCACAAGCTTCGTCTCAATTAACCCGCCTTTCTCCAGTTTCTTAGCGTGCATTGTCAAGATCGCACTGCTTAAGCCAAGCGCGGCTGCGAGCTCCTTAATATTCATAGGCTGCACGGCAAGCAGCTCTAGGATGCGCAGTCTCACATCACTGGAAAGCGCTTCGTAGAGAGGGAGCCATTTGCGGTCCAAATTCGCTTTTATCATCATGCACGGTTCCTTCCGTCTCGCTTTAGTTAACAGATATATTAATTCAATTCCTGCAAAAAGAAAAGCTTGCACGTGCTGCCCGAATTGCGGTTTAATTAGCGATAGATGGATCTATTATATATTAATCAATTAATTATTTCATTAATCCAATCTAATTCATTGAAGAGGTGAATCCCCGCATGTCACAGAAAGCGAAAATGATTGTCGAGAAGGATTTTACGATTGGCGAGGTTGATAAAAGAATCTACGGTTCGTTCATCGAGCATCTGGGACGCGCGGTATATGGGGGAATTTATGAGCCAGGCCATGCAACTGCGGATGAGCAAGGCTTTCGCGGCGATGTGCTTGAGCTGATCAAAGGCATCGATGTGCCGGTTGTCCGTTACCCGGGAGGAAACTTCGTCTCCGGCTATAACTGGGAGGATGGCGTAGGCCCGATCGAGCTGCGACCAAGGCGCCTTGAACTCGCATGGCGAACCATTGAACCGAATTTGTTCGGACTCAATGAGTTTGTGGACTGGTGCCGCAAAGCGAATACTTCGCCAATGATGGCTGTGAATCTAGGAACCCGCGGTCCCGATGAAGCCCGCCAGCTCGTGGAATATGCCAATCATCCCTCCGGCTCGCAATTAAGTGACCTGCGTATTTCACATGGCTATAAACAGCCGCACGGCATCAAAACCTGGTGTTTGGGCAACGAGATGGACGGTCCATGGCAAATCGGGGCCAAAACCGCAGTCGAATATGGCCGAATCGCCGCTGAGAGCGCGAAGGTCATGAAATGGGTGGACCCTTCCATTGAAGTGGTTGCCTGCGGCAGCTCCAACCTCGGTATGGCCACATTCCCTGAGTGGGAGCGCACCGTGCTGGACCTTTGCTACAACGAGGTCGACTATATCTCCCTGCATCAGTACTATGGCAACAGGGATAAAGACACGTCGAACTTCCTGGCCCAATCCATGGGCATGGACTCCTTCATTAATACCGTCATCTCCACCTGCGACTATGTGCAAGCAACGAAACGAAGCAAGAAACGGATCAACCTCTCCTTCGATGAGTGGAATGTGTGGTATCACTCCAATGAGGCCGATTCCCGGATCGAGCCGTGGTCCATTGCACCGCCGCAGCTTGAAGATGTGTACAACCACGAGGATGCGCTGCTTGTCGGAAGCATGCTAATCAGTATGTTAAAACGTGCCGACCGCGTCAAAATGGCCTGCCTCGCGCAGCTCGTCAACGTGATCGCGCCAATTATGACGGCAAACGGCGGCGGCGCTTGGAAGCAGACCATCTATTATCCTTATATGCATGCAAGTATTTTCGGACGTGGTACAGTCCTTGTGCCGCTTACTTCTTCGCCCAAATATGATGCAAAAGATTACACCGACGTCCCATACCTCGATGCGGTTGCCGTACACAATACGGAAGCTGGCGAAGTAACCGTGTTCGCGGTTAACCGCCACTTGAGTGAATCGCTGCCGCTCGAAATCGATCTGCGCAGCTTCGGCGATGTCCGCATCCTTGAGCACATCGTACTGGAAAGCGACGACTTGAAAGCCGCTAATACACAAGAAGCGCCAAACCGTGTCGCTCCTCACAACGGAGGCAATGCGGTAATTGATGGCAGCGGCGTTGCAGCCTCCCTCGGCAAAGCATCTTGGAATGTGATTCGTCTCAAGCTCGCGTAACACGCGACGACAACCCAAGACATATGTAACAAACAAGAGCAGACGGATACTTCTCATTACGAAGTACCTGCCTGCTCTCTTTTTTTTCCTCTATAATCGACCGTTTGCAAAAGCTAAAATGCAAGTCCAATCCACCTCGGTCAAATCATGCTTGCCCGATCGGATATGATAGCCGCAGCGCTCGGCATATAACGGGGAGTCCAGCTCCGGAAACGGCTCTGCCGCCAGTCCGTCAGCACCAAACAGCCGGTACGCAGGCTCCGCATGCTGCAAGGAAAGATATTCGGACGCCGGATCGGCCCACTCATCCTCCGCCGCACTGGAAACATAGAGCAGCCGCGGTGCAATAAGCGCCAGCAGCATATGCTGATCAACCGGCAGCTCTTCTTCACGCTCGTTATAGCGCTTGTAATTATCCGCGAACCAGTGCGGGAACGCGGTATTGATCTGATGAATGCGCTCCCCGACCTTCCCCCTCGAAATAGCCGCGCCGGTACAGCCCGACTCATTGCTGACGACCATGGCGAAGCGCTCGTCGAGCGCGCCGGCCCAGAGCGCGGTTTTGCCCCCGCGGGAATGTCCGATGACGGCTACTCGGGCCGAATCGACGTCCGGATCCGTCTCCAAATAGTCCATGGCGCGGCTAAGCCCCCACGCCCATGCGGAGATGGTGCCCCATGCATCCCCGGCGCGAGGCCGATCCTTCGGATCAAACAACCCGTGCACCCCGTTGCGGAAGCCGTCATGCTCGTCGGGATCGATGTCCTCGGCGGCAATCATCGCCGTGCCATACCCGCTGTCGATAATTTGCTCCACCGGCCAGAAAGACGTGGAAGGCGATTCCCCTTCCCGCACCGCTGACAGCCTGCCGTGATCGAGGAGCAGAAACACGGGCCACCGCTTCTTCTCAGCCCCACCGGTATCGGCAGGAACATACAAGGTTAAGCGAATGCGACCTTGGCCGCCGCTTTCTCCTTCGCCATCTCCTACAAAATGAATATCGATGTTCTTGCGGACGGCCTTGCCATCCAAGCACGGCTCTTGCGAAGCAACGGCGAAGATCATCCATTGCGGCCGATTCACCGGCTGCCTGCCGTAAACATGCTCAGCGAATAGCTCAAGCAGTTCGGGCCTGCGCCGCTCCTTCCATACCCCTGCCGAATCGATTTCGTTTCCAACAAGACTGACCAGAAGCGGCGGTATCGAACGTTCCACGGACTGTTCCTCCTTTGATAGCTGCATATGCCGTAATACATTCGACCCGGTGCATATTTTTCCTCCACTTGGAAAAAAATACTTCAAGAGGTGTAGCAATGGAAGCCTATATCGAAACGCTGCAAAAGCAAACAAAAACCCAGCACGACTTAAAAATCGATCAGCTCCAAGTGGGATCGATCACACTGTGGATGGCGGGCTACGAATCCCTTGTGAGCTGGGAGGAAACCATTGCGTTTATCTCGAACTGCGGCATCGGCGCGGAGTCCGGCTTCGAGGAAATCTGCGCGCGCTTATTAGGGCAAGCTTGGACACCGACCGTTACGGATCTTTTGCTGCAGGGGAAGGTCGTCATGATCGACGCGGCGGCAAACCGGGCATTCAGTTTTCAAGGCAAGCTCAAGCAGCTCGATCGTGCCATCGAGAAAGCGGAAAACGAGTTCCTCCCCTTCGCATCCGCGATTGCCTTCATGGAACCCTTAACCACCAACATGGGCATTCTGCGCAGAACGATCGATTCGACTGAGCTCCAGATCGAGATTCTTCACTTCCATGGCGTGGCTCAGAAGCAAGCTGCCTTGGTGTATCTATCGGAGGACGTGGATCGGGATTTGCTCGAAACCGTCAAGAACGCCTTGAAGAAGGCTTCGAAGCAAGACGTCCGCAACGGACAGGACCTCATCCGCATCTTCGGCCAAAGCCGCTATCATTTGTTATCTCCTTATCATAAAACGGAGCTGCCCGGACAAGCCGTCGCGTCCATGATGCAGGGCAGAGTCCTTCTGCTGATCGACGGCGAGCCGACCGCGTACGTGCTTCCCTTGATATTCAGCGATTTCATTGCCTTGGAATGGGACAGGCAATTCCCTATACCCATCATGCTGCTCCTGCGCGGCTTGCGCTTGCTCAGCATTCTGATCGCCCTGCTGATACCGGGGCTGTATGTGGCTCTCGTATCCGTTAATCCCGAGACGCTGCGGATCGAGCTCGCCCTTTCCATCGCCGAGAGCCGGATCGGCATACCGCTGCCGACGTTTCTCGAGATGCTGCTGCTTCTAATAATCAGCGAAATCATCATCGAAGCGACGCAGCGCCTGCCCAAAACCATCGCAGCGACGAACTGCTTGATCGGCGGCATTATCCTCGGCCAGGCCATCGTCGACGCCAAGCTCGTCAGCAACCTCGTCATCATCGTGCTTGCAGCCTCGGTGACAGCTCATTTCGCTTTTCCGAATTACTTGAATACGCTGATCGTGCGGATGCTGCGGTCAGGCGTCGTTATCCTTTCGGGCGTATTCGGGATCTTCGGCTTATTCGTCGCCTTTATCGCCATCTGCTACTACGCGTGCAGTCTGCAGCGGTTCGGCGTTCCGTTCATGGATTTTCTCTCCGCGAAAGAAGCGAGAACAATGACTCTAAGAAAGAAGTGTCGCAATTGATGCATCGATGGGTCGCCACTATGACTGCTCCTATATTTTTTATTGCCGCCCACTGCAGCATCCTGTTTGCCGCCTTTACGCGTTCGATGCTGGAAACGACCGAATATGGCCATTGGGAACCCGTATGCTTGAGCATGGGGATCGAACTGTTTTTGCTTCTGCTTCTGCTGCTGGGGTTCCGCAAAGCCGGGAACAAAGATTACGCCGACCTGTTTCTGCCCCTTGGCAAATGGATTAGCGCCGCACTTATCGTGCCACTGGCAGGGTTCATCTTGCTTATTCCGATTTTGGCGCTGCGTTATTTTGCCGAACTGATGATTATCGTTTTTATCGCGAGCTCACCGCTTCACGTCATCTTGGCCGTGCTCTGCCTGCTTATGTTCTTCGGGGCTTCCATCGGACCGCAGGGCATTATGAGAGCTAGTACCCTACTCACGTTAATCAACTTTCCCGTGCTGTTATTCGCCATATTCGCATGCTTTCAAAATGCCAAATTTGTGCGTGTTTACCCGCTTATCAATCCAAGTATGGACTTTTTGGCCAACAGCACCTTTTTAATAACGCTGTTCTCGATCTGTCCGTTCCTGCTCCTAGGCATGCTGCCTCCCGTATGCAAGGTGAAGATAAGGCCGATCTTAATCAGCTTTGTCTTAATTTCGTTGCTGCACGTTGTCGCCCTGTATATTCCGATCGTCATTTATGGCCTGAATGCAGCAAAGATTATGAATTTCCCGCTCATGACCAGCTTCGACTCCGTTAATATTACTTGGACGGTGTTCAACCGGATTTCGCTGTTTTACGCCGTTGCGCTGCTTGCATTCGTCATGACGCTCAGCTCGTTCTCTCTGTGGTCTTCCGCGCTCCTGATTCGCAAGATGATTCCGGCTTGGCGCGAGACCTACATCCGGATTTGTCTTAGCCTCATTGTCTTCTCGGTCAGTTTCATGATTCCAAGCTGGAACGATTACATCCGGGTCTTTGCAGCGGATACGTGGTTCCGCCTGTTAATTTACGCGGTCATTCCGATCGCCGTCTTCTTACGGGGAAGATCTATTGCCGCTCGGGAGGGAAAGCGGGTTTTGACTGAATGATGCGCCGGGCACGTACAGCTGTTTTGTTGCTCCTTTGCATGCTCTCCTTAACCGCCTGCTGGGACATCAAGGATGTAAACCATCGCATGCTTCCTATCGTTATGGGCATCTCTTACGGGGAGGCAAAGAAATATCGGGTTTTTATTCAAGTTCCGCTTCCGTATGGCCGAAAGCTCATTTCCAAGGTGCATTATGAAGAGGCCGACACAATCAGCAAGGCGCTGACCGAAATCGATACCAACATCGAAGCCGGGATCGACTTCATGCATCTGCAGCTGGTTTTGTTCGACCGCAAAGTCGCCATAGACGGCATTAAGGACGAAATGGCTTATATGATACGAAGCCAGCATATGCCGACGAAAGCGCTTGTGGCCATCACCTCGCAAAATATAGAGCAATTTCTCAATCATACCGGCAAATCCATCCAGACAGACGGAAGCGCTTTAATGAATTTTTTCAATAAGAACGCCGGCTGGAGCCCCGAAATCAATCTTGCCTATCTCTGGGAAACCTTCGGCGCCATCCACTCGGATACGCAGGATGTCACGATTCCGATTCTGCACTCGGGCAAATCGACCATGCTGGAATTCGTTGGTTCGGCCATCATGTCGAAGGAGAAAATGGTGGGCGAAATTTCGCAGGAGCAATCGCTGCTGGTGAACTTATACGACGAGCTGTTCCAAGGCTCCGTAGTCGAAACCGCCCATCAAGCCAGCGTATCCATCGTCAATTGCGATAACCGTCTTCGCACGTCCTGGAGGGACGGAAAGCCAGTGCTGAACATGCGCTTGAAGCTGTCGCTGCATCTGCTTGAGAACAACGGCAACATGACTGAGCAGCAAATCGAAAGCGCATTATCGGAGGCAATGGAGAAACGGTACAAGCAATTATTCAAGAAGCTGCAAGCCAGCAAATCGGACCCGCTGGGGACGGGCGAATATTTCCGGAACAAGTTGGCCTTCTCCAAGCTCAAGCTATGGCGCGAAACGTATTACCCCCAGCTCATACCGGAAATCACAGTGACATGTATCATTACGAATACGGGCGACATCCAGGAAAATTAGCTGCTTTAAATCGGCTCGCTTAAGAACAAAAGAAAGACGGCGCTAATCTCTGCGCCGTCTTTCTTTTTGAAATGGGTACCTCTCTTGATGCTACTTCCCAACTATCCAAACTAAAAAGGCCACCTCAAAAGTCGCCTTGCACACTTTTGAGACAGCCCTTCTTGTGCGGGATGCCTGAAGCAACCGAGCTGCAGCTGAGGCAAGCCTACAGCTGGTAGCCCACGGCTTTCTTCCAGCCTCCGTACACTTCGCCCCGCCACGCTTCATCCAGCTCCGGCTCGAAGGTACGATCGAGCGCCCATAATCCGCGCAGCTCGTCAACACCGCTCCAGAACCCAACGCCGAGACCGGCCAAATACGCAGCGCCAAGCGAAGTCGTTTCAAGCAGCACCGGCCGAATCACAGATACGCCGAGCAGATCGGCTTGGAACTGCATGAGCAGGCCGTTCGCGACCGCTCCGCCGTCCACTCGCAGCTCGCGCAGCGGCAGCCCGGACTCCTCGGTCATCGTGTTCAGCACGTCCGCCGTCTGATACGCGATCGACTCCAGCGCCGCGCGCACCAGATGAGCCGAAGTTGCGCCGCGGGTAAGGCCCGTAATCATGCCGCGCGCATCCGCGTTCCAATACGGCGTGCCTAGCCCGGTAAACGCCGGCACGAAGTAGACGCCAAGCGTATCCGCTACCGAAGCGGCCAGCGCTTCGCTGTCTGATGCATGCGCAATCAGACCAAGCCCGTCGCGCAGCCACTGCATCACGGACCCCGCCGTGAACACGCTGCCTTCGAGCGCGTAGGTAGTCCGGCCATCGATCTGCCACGCGATCGTCGTGAGCAGTCCTTTGGCCGATGCTACCGGCGCGTCGCCGGTGTTCTTGAGCAGGAAGCAGCCCGTCCCGTACGTATTCTTCGCCATACCGGTATCGAAGCAGCCCTGCCCAAACAGCGCCGCCTGCTGGTCGCCCGCCACGCCCGCGATCGGAATCCCCGCCGCTTGCGAGCCTGCCGCACCTCTTCCAGCGGCATCGCCAAGCAAACGCGTATACCCGAATATGCCGCTGGATGGCTTCACCTCGGGCAGCATTGCAGCGGGAATGCCGAGCTTCGCCAAGATGTCGGCATCCCATTCCAGCGTATGAATGTTATACAGCATCGTACGCGACGCGTTGGAAACATCCGTAGCATGCACGGCGCCCTCCGTCAGCTTCCAGATCAGCCAGCTGTCTATCGTTCCCGCCAGCGCGCGTCCCTGCTCCCCTTGCTCGCGAAGTCCCGGCACTGCATCGAGCAGCCACTTCAGCTTCGTGCCGGAGAAATACGGATCGAGCAGCAAGCCGGTTCGCGCGCGCACCTCGTCCTCCCAGCCATCGGCCTTCAGCGCTTCGCACAGCGCGCTCGTCCGGCGGCATTGCCACACAATTGCGGGATGAAGCGGCTCGCCGGTTTGCGCGTCCCAGACCACGAGCGTTTCACGCTGATTCGTAATCCCGATCGCGTGAATCTGCTCCACAGCAACGCCGGCTGCCGCATCGCGCATCACTTGCAGCTGCTTCTGCCAAATCTCATTCGCATCCTGTTCCACCCAACCAGCCTGGGGGAATACGGAGGCAAACTCATGCTGCGCCGAACCCGCAGCACGGCCTTGCTCATCGAACAGGATCGCCCGGCAGGAGGTCGTCCCCTCGTCCAAAGCTAATATATAGCGCTCCATTATCTTCGCTCCCCGTTACAAGCCTTAACCTTCAACCTATTCCTGTACCATTTCGGGAAATTCCGTCACTGCTTTAAGCTCCGCCTGTACGCGGGCCAATTCTGCCTTACTCTGCGCATCATTCCAGCCGAAACGCTGTCCCATCAAACGAAGGACAGGCTGTACCAGCGTTTCCGCCCGTTTACGGTCAAATAAAATCAGGCTCGTTCGCCGCAGCAAGAAATCGACCGCGCTGCAGGCCATTTCTTCCTCAATCGCGTAATCGAGCTCGGCCCGCAAGGTCTGCTCCCAACCAGAAGCAGCAGATGCAGCTCCAAGCGCGGAAGCAGCCTGACCCTGACTCGCAGTTGCACCTGAACCCGCGCCACCAGTGCCAACCGATACAGTAATACGTCCAGACACTGCTTTTGCAGATGGACCTTTTGCCGTTGAACCGGCTCCTACTCCAGCGCCGGCTGCTCCGGATCCCGGCAATCCCGCAGTCGCCACCCCGCCGGCGGCACCCGCAGCAACGCCGGAATCACCGCTGTCCGCTTCCCTAAGCGCGGCATAACGCGCCAATAAATGCGAGGTATTGCTGCCATACCTCGCAATCCAGATCTTCAAATCCGCCTGCGGCACACCCAGCTTCAAGCCCTGGGTCAGCAGTTCCTTTTGCAGCTCGCCGAACGAATGATACCCGCCATAATCGCCGCCGGAGAGCATTTCGTCTCCGGTCGTGCAGCGGCCAAACTTGCGGCCGGTGCCGCGCTTAATCTCATCTGCGACGAGATCCACGACCTTCTCGGCCATTTTGCGGAAGCCTGTCAGCTTGCCGCCTGCGATCGTAATAAGCCCTTTCTCCGAAATGAACATTTCATCCTTCCGGGAAATTTCCGAGGGGCTCTTTCCATCTTCGTGAATGAGCGGCCGAACTCCTGCCCAGCATGACTCCACATCCGCTTGCGTAAGCTTCGCTGTAGGGAAAGCGGCATTCGCCGCATGCAGCAAATAATCGCGGTCCGCGCGCGTGGTGACAACTGAACCGGGATCGCCGTGATAGAACGTATCCGTCGTCCCGATATAGGTTTTGCCGTCCCGCGGGATGATGAAGATCATCCGCCCATCCGGTACATCGATATAAACCGCCTGCTGTACCGGCAGTCGCTCACCATCCACAACCAAATGAACGCCTTTTGTAAGCAGGAGCCTTTTGCCCGTCACTTCGCCGTCCAGCTTGCGCACATGGTCAACCCAAGGTCCTGCCGCATTCACGATCTTCCGCGCATAGACATCATAACGTTTGCCGCTGCGTACGTCCGCAATCCGAGCGCCGCACACTACGCCGTCCCGATACAGCATCTCTTCGACTTTGGCATAATTCACAATCTCCGCGCCATGCCGATGCGCCGTCTTCATCACCTCAAGCGTCAGCCGCGCATCGTCGGTCCGATACTCATAATAGTAGCCCGAACCCCGCAAGCCATCCCGCTTCAGCAGCGGCTCCAGGGCTTCCGTTTGCTCGCGCCGATACATTTTACGCCGCTCCGCACGTTTGACGCCTGCAAGCCTGTCATAAATATATAACCCAATGGCCGATGCCAGATATCCGTAGGTACCGCCCTTGTAGACCGGCATCAGCATCGGCGTCGGCGTCACGACATGAGGCGCATGCTTGTGCAGCAGCGCCCGTTCGCGACCAACCTCGGCTACCAATTTGACCTCGCCTTGCTTCAAATATCTCAGACCGCCATGCACCAGCTTGGTCGAGCGGCTGCTCGTACCTTGCGCAAAATCGCCCATTTCCACAAGACCTGTCCGAAGACCGCGCCGCGACGCATCCCATGCAATGCCGGCCCCCGTTATGCCGCCCCCGATGATGAGCACATCGAGCAGCTCCGATGACATTCGCTCTAGACGCGCTGCCCGGTGCTCCACCGAGAAAGATTCGCCCATGCCGTTCATTCCTCCTTTAGCAAAAGAAGCATTTTCCCCAAACCTTTGGCCTTTTATTTACAGTATAAGCGTATAAGGAATTTCATTCCAACTGACCTGTTCAAAGCGCCCCCAACATGCTACACTCTAGGAAAATAACGCTGCATGCAACTGGCGAAATCAGTGGAATGAACCACGAGGGAGCATGCGGATCGAAATTTACCGTTCGCCTGGGGAGAAGTATTTGCGGCTGGCTATGTCTGAGGACTAGCCTGCTTGCGAATGCTTTTTTTCGTTTCTGATCGTGCTTTCTATTATTGCAGGTGAAGGAGAAGATCGCTTATGGCCATTGTACTGAAAGCGAAGGAAGCAGCGGAGCTTGTGTATTCGGAAATAACGGCCCGCGTAGAGGAATGGAAAGAGAATGGAAAGCAGCCGTCTCTGGCGACACTACTAGTTGAGGGCGATCCTGCCTCCGCCTACTATGCCCGTTCCAAGCAAAAGATTGCCGAGAAGCTAGGCATCTCGTTCCAGCTCCATGCTTTCGCGAATGATGTCTCGGAAGAGGAATTGAAGCGCATCATCACCGCGCTTAATGAGGATGAAGACGTTCATGGCATCATGCTTGAGCTGCCATTACCCGCGCATCTATCGGCTCCTGCAATTGAAGCTTGCATAGCCCCTGCCAAAGATATCGACGGCGTCACTCCCTCCAATAAACTGGCGGTATACACCGGCAATGACACAGGGCTGTACCCTGCAACGCCGCAAGCCTGCATCGGGTTACTCAAGCATTACGGCTACAAATTAGAAGGACGTAACGTGACTTTAGTAGGCAGAGGACATACAGTCGGACTTCCGCTGTTTCATCTCCTTCAGCGCGAGCACGCTACCGTGACCGTATGCCATTCCAGGACGCCTGAACTGTCCGCTCATCTGGAACATGCGGAAATCGCCATCGTAGCGGTTGGCAAACCGAATACGATTACGAAGGAACTGGTACATTCCGGCTTAACCGTCATCGACGCGGGCATTAACGAGCTTGCAGATGGCTCGATCACCGGAGATGCCGCTTCGGATCTAGTCGATGTGGCAGCGGCTGTCTCGCCGGTTCCGGGGGGAGTCGGTACGTTAACGACCGCGGTCTTATTTCGCAATCTGATGAAAGCGATCGATATCCAAATGTCGCAAGGAGATGTGAGGCCACGATGACAACTGTTACGTGGGATGATTCTATTCGTCGTTTCTTAGAGAAGGCAGCTAGTGCCGACCCGACACCGGGCGGCGGAAGTGCCGCCGCTCTTGCCGCAGCGCTCGGCACGGCCATGACCGCGATGGCGGCCCATCTCTCGCAAGGGGAGAAGTACGCCGATGCTCAGCTTCAAGTTAACGCTGCATTGAACGAGATGCAGCGCCTTTCCACCGCATGCGAATCATTGCTCGCCGATGACATTTCGGCTTTTGACGGTTATATGCATGCACTGAAGCTGCCCAAACAGAATGAGTCTGAGAAGGCTGTTCGCCAAGAGGCACTGCATAATGCGACCATTGCCTCCATTGAAGCTCCGCTTCGGCTAATGGAGGTATGCAGAGCGGCGCTGCATTCGACGCTGAGCATCGCTTCCTGCACGAACGCGCATGTCATCTCTGACCTCGGTATCGGCGCTTTGCTCCTAGGAGCTGCTGCGCAATCTGCGCTCTTAACGGTGGAGATCAATCTAGCCGCTCTGAAGGATGAGGGAATTAAAGCTCATTATGCGACGAAGCGCACCGCTCTCATCGCTGAAATCGAACAACTCAAAAACCGGACATTAGCTGTCGTTCGCGACAGAATCTAATGTCCGGTTCCTTATCCCTTTATAGCTTCACGCCGCTCTCTGCACCCTTACGCTGAAGCGAACTCCTTCCGCCGTATTGGCGATGCTGTATTCCGCGCCGTGAGCATCAAGCACTTTACTTACGATATAGAGACCAAGTCCGCTGCCGCCGGTTGAGCGGCTGCGCGACTGCTCCGCCCGGTAGAACGGCTCGAACAATCGAGGCAGCTTCGATTCCTCCACCTGCACGCCGGTGTTCAGCACTTCCAGCCTATACCACGAACGATGATTGCGCTGCTCATTGGCGGCAGGCTCTTCCTCCGATAACCGAATAACAACCCGCTCTGCATCCCCGGAATATTGAACGGCATTCGTAATGATGTTCGCTACCGCCTTCGACATGAGCCGTTCATCGGCCGTGATCATCGCTTCCTCTGGAAGCTCGACCTCCAGTTTCATATGTTTGACATCTGCTAAATAGCTCATATTGTTCATCGATTCCCGCACCAATTCCGTCAGATCCACCTTGCGCATCAGCGGTCGGAAATCCCGGCTCTCCAGCTTCGACAGCTCCAAGATTTCATGCACAAGCTTATCCATATCCTGCATGATCGTATACGATTGGCGCAAATATCTGTCCCGGTCGCGATAAGAGCCTACATTGGCGATCATCGCTTCCAACTGACCGCTGACCGCCGTAATCGGTGTCTTGAGCTCATGGGAAATCGTCGCCACGAACTCCCGCCGCTTCGCTTCCTGCTCACGTTCCTGCTCGATATCGCTCTTAAGCTGCGCATTCGCATCCTGCAGCTCACCCATCGTCAGCTGTAAATTGACCGCCAATTTGCTGAGACTAAACGACAGCTCGCCAAGCTCGTCCTTCGTGTTCAGCGCAGGCTTCGTTACGGAGAAATCCAGCTTGGCTAGCCGTCTTGCCACTTGATTAAGCGATAGAAGCGGGCGCGCGATTAATCGCGAATAGATGAGCGCACCGCAGACCGCTATCAATAGAATCGGGATCAGCATATAAGGCAAGAACAACAAGATGACTTCCGCTGCTTCCCCGATCGGCTGCAGCGGAGCGTCTACATAAAGCGTGTACGTATCATTGCTCTCGGCGAACCGAATGGATTTCTCTACGCTAAGAATATGCACCGGACCCTTGCCGTCATTGCCGCCGATAGGCCCTTTAAAGTCTCGGCTATCCGTCACCCGGCCTGCTTCAATCTGCTTACGCATATTCAGGTAGTTGGCATTCCTGGACAGCCAGCTGTTCATCCCGCGAAAATTCGGAGGGATATAATAGCCCTGCCCATCCTTATCGCGAATCATGATCGCTGCATTATGGCTCTGTCCAAATTCAGCCATCAATGGAATTGCCGTTTCGGCACTTTTCCCATCGATCGTCTTAACCAGCTCGCTGACTCCATTCTCAAGCCGGGATTGCTTGATGTTCTTGTAATAACCCGGCAGCATGAAGTAGAGGGTCAAATAGATGAGCAAAGCCGATACGACAAGCAGCGCCGCCGTAACCATGAAGATCTTAAACCGTATTCCCTTGCGCCGGATCATCCTTCCACCAACGCCAGCTCAGATTCCAGCGAGTAGCCGACCCCTTTTACCGTACGAATGACGGAGATCCCCAGCTTCTTGCGGATATTCTTAATATGAGCATCCACGATACGGGAATCGCCGTAGTAGTCGTAGCCCCATACTTTGTCCAGCAGCATGTCACGTGTCATAATCCGTCCGGCGTTATGTACGAGCGTATGCAGGATATCGAATTCCTTCGTCGTCGTATCAATGAGCTTGCCATCAACGTAGATTTTGTAAGCATCGGCATCCAGACGCAGCCTGCCATCGAACAGCTGCTCTCCGGACAGCCCGCTGCGCGTACGCCGAAGAACCGCTTCTACCCGCTTCATCAACACGTGAAAAGAGAACGGCTTCGTCACGTAATCATCCGCTTCCTCCTCGAACGCGCGCAGCTGATCCTTCTCCTCGCTCAATGCCGTCAATACGATAACCGGCGTATCGGAACGCTCGCGTATGCGGCGGCATATCTCGTAGCCGTGCATGGAAGGCAGCATCAAATCTAATATAACGAGGTCATACGACGATTGCTGAAATTTCTCCCAGCCTTCCAATCCGTCGCCCGCTACATCCACCTCATATTGTTGTGCCCTTAGAAACTCAGCAATGAGCTCTTGTATATAATAATCGTCCTCGATCACCAATATTGCGGCAGGCATCGTCCATCCCCCATCCCACTCAGCATGTTATCTCCAGCATAACCGACGAAGATGAAAACAGTATGAATCGTTTGTGAAAAAATACTGAAAAACTCGCTCCTCCCGATCGGCGCGCAAACAAAAAACCACCAGTAACCTACTGATGGTTTAGTTAAGCGCATATATAATTGATGGCCTTCATTAATGCTCCGAGTGCTGTCGTGCCAGCTTCTCCTGCGCCATGCGCACAAGCTCTTTGACCATCGCGCCGCCGATCTGCCCGCCGATTTGACCTGCTGACTCCGTCGACAATTCGCCGTTGTATCCATGCTCCAGCGGAATGCCGAGCGACTTGGCTACTTCATATTTGACATCATCCGGCCTGCTCGGATTTACGACATATCCTTCCCGGCGCATCACTTCCGCTTTAAATGCACTCATTTGCGCATCAGCGCCCGGTACGAGATGTTTTCTTCGACTTCTTCTTGCCATTCTTCTGCCGCCTCCTTAGGGGTGAGTCGTATAACTTACCGTTCCCTAAGGTTCCTGCCTCTATTCAAACCAACCCTTGAGCTTAAACCATGCAAACATGCCGATGCCGAGCAGCACCATAAACGCAAGCACCATATAATAACCCGCATGCCATCCGAGCTCCGGCATATTGGAGAAATTCATGCCATAAATGCCGGCAATAAAAGTCAGCGGCATGAAGATTACCGTAATGACCGTCAATGTTTTCATAATGGCGTTCATCCGATTGGCGTTGAGCGACATATAGTGGTCCCGGAGATCCGAGGTCATATCGCGATTCGAATCGACCATCTCCGACAGCTTCAGCAGATGATCGTAGATATCGGTGAAGAACATATGATAATGCTTTAAAGCCTCGATCTTCTGGCTATTCAGGATACGATACAGCAGGTCCCGCATAGGAACAATTGTTTTGCGCAGCCGCAGCAGCTTGTTTCGAATTTTGAACACATGGCTGAGGTCCGTCCGGAATCCATCGGATTCGTCCGTTTCAAATTCAAGCAGCTGATCCTCGATTGCCTGCAGTGCCGGAAAATATTGATCCACCAGCTCATCGATCACCATATAGGCGGCATGCAGATTGCCATGCGCTTCCGTATGCGGTTTACGGATGATTTTCTCCCAAGCACGGTCGACCTCATGGAGCGGCAATTGATGGTAGGTTACCAAGAAATTCGGACCGATGAACAGATCCACTTCTGACGCCTCCAGCGTCTGCTCGTGAATCGCGTGAAGCACGAAGAAATGGACATCCTCGTAATGGTCCATTTTGGGACGCTGCAAGTAAAGCAAGCAATCCTCGATCGCCAGCGGGTGAAAATGAAAATAATCATCCAGCAGCTTCGCTTCTTCTCCTGTCGGTTCGCAGAAATCGACCCAGTACCATTTTAGATGAGCGATGGTGTTCAAGTCTTTCAGCTTGTTCAACCGCTTAATATGGTGATCATTCGTAACGGCAAGAATTCGAATCATGGTTCATGAGGCTCCGTCCGTATTTTTGTCCTAATTGTAGCATTAACGATACTTAAACTTGAAGCTCACAACGCCGCTGTTATCCATCGTGTAGGAATAGGATGCGATAATTTCGCTATAATTCTTCAGCAGTGCTTCCCAGCCGCCTGTCCCTTGTTCATCCTTATACGTACGTTTAATGGTAATGGAAGCTGCGCGCGCCTCGATTGCCGTGCTAATTCTCGCTTCGAACTCCGCTTGATTGTTCACGGTGAGACCGTTCATCGCATAATAGTTGAACGTATTTGCCGTAGCTTCCGGAAGCGTGTCCTTCCATGCATGATCTTCGCGAAGCGTGGCATCTGTCACATTAAAATACCCATAGCTCAATCTCCCCGCCACATCCGGTACCGGATCGTCCCACGTCACATCGAGATTGTAATACGCCCCGTCAATCTTCACTTTGTTCCATGCATGGCTGCCGCCGTTCGCTGTACCGATGACGATATGGGATTCAATGCCCGCCATACTAAGCAGCAGATCAGCCGTACCGGCATAACCCTGGCATACGGCGACGCCATTCATCAGCACCCCATACACAGAGTACGACTCCGCCGGGACGGTATCGTTCACGTAATTCTCATAATCATAAGCGGTATGCTGCAAAATATAGTCATGAATCGCGAGCTCGCGTTCATATTCGGTCATTCCCGGACGGATGATCTCCGCCAGCACCGCCCTTGCCCGTGCGTCGATTACCGCCATCTGCTCGTTCCGAATGGCAACGGGAAGCGATTGTTTGGCCGCCTCCAGCAGATCTTCCTCATCATTGACAAAATAAGTACCAAACCGCGAGAAAATCCGGTACACCAGCACGATTGCCTGCTCCCGCGTCGTCGTCACGCGCGGCTGAAACCGCAGCTGATTGCCGCTCACATTGCCTTTCATGATGCCGTTGCCGGCCAGCATGCCGATCGCATCGCGCGACCATTGGGCGAGCTGCTTGTCATCTGCGAATTTCGGCGGCGTTTCTTTCCCCTCTTGGAGCTTCGTTAGGAAGCCGGCTTTGTCCAGCGTGTTATAGAGCATAAGCGCGAGCTGCTCGCGCGTCACATTTGCTTTAGGCGAGAAGGTGTTTGGGCTTGTTCCCTTAATGATGCCCAGCTCGTAGGCTTGTCCGATGCGAGAGTTGGTCGTATCCCGAAACGGATTCTGCTTAGGATTCGCCGGTTTTGTGTCGGTCAGCACTTCATAGAGCTGAACGGCCATTTCGCAAAACTCCTGCCGCGTCAGTGCCAATCGATAGCTATTCGTTAATCCATATGGGATGAGTCCGCTCGTAATCGCGTCTTGGATTTCTTGCTTGGCCCACTCGCTCGGTGACCCGGTGACTGCTGCTGCTGCGCGGCCAGGATCAAACCCAAGCTGGCTTACTCCAATACTTATGACAATGATGAGTGTAAACCAATAGATTCTCATACTACTCTATTAATCCTCCTGCGAATATAAATCTATGGATCCAAAATCTAAAGAAGCTAGACTCTAATTTTAACATAAATATGGTTGCTTCTTACAATTAGTGCACTCTTAAAGTTTTCTTAAATATGTTCATTCAGCCTCTTTTTGGCTATTGGTGTGATAAAGTAAAAGATAACTTATCCTATTATCCTAAATTATTCATAGAAAGGACGCATGCGGTTGGGATACATACGATTGTTTCTATTACTCGCATTACCCCTTCTGCTGCAGACTTCACCTGCGACTGCTGCGCAAGAAGGACCTCCCTTACAGGTAAAATCGATTCAATTTGCGATTGCCGATCGTACTATTCATGCATCGCTAACCGGCTCCGAGCACTTCGACATCGCTTGGCACGTAGTAGGCGGAGATTCGCCAAGCAGTTTATACGCCGCTGCTGACAGCACATTCTACTACAAACAGGCGGGAAGCAGAGTCGGTATTCTTCCGTCAGGCGAAACAGCCAATCAGGCAAAGGCACAAGAGGTTCACATTTCGATCCCTTCCGGCATCCAGGCTACTGGCAGCATGATTTCATCAGCCAATACGCCGCACCCGTGGACTTATAGCCCTCCCGAAGGGAGAAGCTTCCTTCCCGGTTCCCTCCAGACGGATCTAGCCAGCCATTTGTACATACAAGACGATCTGGGCGGATGGTACTCTTTGAACAATGGTACGGGAAGAATACGATATCTGTTGCAGCTGGAGCCAGCCGATCTCGATGCAGACGGAACTTCAATGATTTGTAAGGCTGCTCCGTCCGGAGACGCGGTGTGCACATCACCATCGTTTGGAATGATCGGTATCCGTGAGCGATCCACGGCTCCACGTATCTTCATTAATGGCTTGGAGCAATTCTATGCGCAGAAGCCGTTGGTTCAGAACGGAACAACGCTAGTGCCGCTGCGCGGCATATTCGAGCAGCTCGGCGCAGCTGTGAAATGGAATGCAGCAGATCAATCCATTAAGGCAAGCAAATCAGGTAAGATCATTAAAATTGTCATGGGCAGCAACCAAGCAACAGTTGGCGGTGTCCGCCTTACTCTAACTAAAGCGCCAATCCTAGTGAGCGGAACAACCTTCGTGCCGCTCCGTTTCATCAGTGAAGCCCTAGGCGCTATCGTCATCTGGGAAAGCCCGACAGCAGTCATTCAGATCGTAACCTAAGCGAACTTTTTCAACGAATCTATTATAGCGGAGGCCATCACTTGACTTTTCGACCCGTAATTCTCATAGTCACATTAATCGGCGTGCTAGCAGTCTCTTTCTTCTCTTGGAAACTCCTATTCGCCTCTTCTGAACCGCCACGTGTATCCTTCATTCCTGTGGAAACAGCAGGCCAGGTACTGGATAACCCCTATATGGGTTTTGTAGCGGATGCGCGATATGACGATGCGACTCAACCCTTCCGCCTCGCACATGTCAACATAAGTTGGGCAGATCTGGAACCAACGAAAGGCAATTATGCTTTTGAAGCGGTTGAACAGAAGTATAATTTCACCCTTTGGAAGCAGCGAAACGTGAAGCTTGTTATTCGTGTTGTCCTGGATTATCCGAGTGAAGAAGCTCATATGGATATTCCGCAATGGCTGTACGAGGAGATCGGTAAGAAAGGGACGAACTATGACATCAGTTATGGAAAAGGTTTTAGTCCGGATTACAACCATCCTCAATTGATCCAATATCACAAACAGCTCATTCAGAAGCTCGCTGAACGTTACAATAATGATCCTATGATTGCCTTTGTTGAGCTTGGCAGTATCGGGCACTGGGGAGAATGGCATACGTATGACGGCAATGAAACGAAGAAGCATATTCCTTTTCCCAAACGAGTAATTGCTGATCAATATGTCCAGCCTTACATTGACTTCTTCACGAAGAAGCCGCTAATGATGCGCCGCCCGCATGCCATTGCTAAGGAACATGAAATGGGGTTGTTCAATGATGCGTTCGGCAAGCGTACAGATACCATTAGTGGATTCTTGGACTGGTATACCAATGGCTATACCAATTGGTTGACGCAAGAAGAGGAGCCTGCTATGCCTAACTTCTGGACTAAGGCGCCTAGCGGCGGTGAGTTCTCAAGCAGCAGTACTTTGCTGTCGGATGCTAATATTGAAGAAGCCATACGCGAAGCCGAACTTACACATATATCCTGGATGGGTCCCTATGCCCCGACTAAAGAACCCTTGGATGGCCCAATGCAAAACAACATTGACCGATTTCTAACCACAATCGGTTATCGTTTCGTCATTACGGAGGAGTCGCATGAAGAAGAACTAAACGCCGGAGCATCGCTGCATGTGCAGCTTAAGATCAACAATCGAGGCGTTGCTCCCTTCTACTTCTATTGGACGCTTGAACTCGGACTGATCGATGAGTCTGGCACTATGCAAACTACGATTTCAACACATGTCGATATTCGCTCATGGCTGCCCGGTAATAATGAAGCCTTCGCTGAATTGCCAATTCCCTCCGACCTGCCGCATGGAAACTATCGTGTTACCGCTGCGATATTAGATCCGGAGACAGGGCTTCCCGGTGTTCAATTAGCCAATGCCGGCAAGCGGGACGATGGTCGATATATGCTCGGAACCGTGCTTGTAAAGCATGAAGATTAATCTTGAAATACGCCTGAATCAAAACGACCGCGATCAGCTGTTTCTTCTGCTGAGCGCGGTCGTTTTGATTAGGAATTACTGTGCATAGTCGCCCGAATAGTTGATGAGCGAAGCATCCTGCACGCCTTCAATTTTGCTAATTTCATTGACGAAGGCACTATTGTCGTCACGAAGTTGAATTTCAATCGTCAGCTCCGTAAACTCTTTTCTTACCGTCTTGGATTTTAGTTTATAATTCAATTTCCGCAAACATTCCCTAACTTCATTAGACGCGGATTCGTTGTGTCGAACAATAAATAGATAAGGCTGTTCTCTGATTTTTTTCCTGGACAGCCATAACAACACAAGACCAATAAGGACCGAGCCTAGCAACGCGATCGGATATAGCTTAGCACCTGAAGCGATTCCTGCAGCGATAGCCCAGAACATGTAGACGATATCCAGTGGATCCTTAACCGCCGTTCGAAACCGCACAATGCTGAGCGCGCCGACCATCCCGAGAGATAGTACGATGTTCGTGCTGATCGTCATAATAATTAATGCCGTAATCATCGTCATGAGTACGAATGAAACATTGTAATTATAGCTGTATACGACCCCGCGGAACGATTTTCTGTAGACCCAATAAATGAACATGCCCGAAATAAAAGCAGATAACATGCCAATCGCTACGTCAATATAAGAGACGTTACGGAAAGCTTCGAGATTCAGTACGCTTTTCTTCACAATCTCGCTAAAATTCAAGTTCTCTCCCACCGGGTTCCCTCCTTCATACTACTCTTTATGGTGCTTATACTTCAACTCGCGGCAAATAACGTATTTAGAAATCGCGGATCGGACAAAATGATCGGGTTGTACGACTTTACGGATAAAATCCGGAAGATACGAATCGAACTTCACTTCCATAACCGTAAGCGGACCGGAAATGGCTTCCTCCAGAGCCAGATTACCGTCGAACAAATCAATCGTATTCACTCCCGTGGATACTCTTTTATCAAAGGTGACCCGGACATTCCCGTGCGGATAAATATATGCTTCACGCGTATAGTCTACAATTACAGTCGGACGAAATGCGCGATTCGCGACTGCTTGATAGAATTGTTTGCATAACGCATTGTCTTTCTCGAGAAGAAATAGAGGATCCCCAGCTAATAGAGAATCGTATTCTTTACGACTTAATGCTGCGCCTTCTTTGGCAATATAATCGCCGAATTTGCTTTTACGTTCCAACGTGATCCGATTGTCTTGTCCATTATAAATACGAATGCGATACTTGTCCCGTTTAAATAAGCCGTTGTTCTTGTCATAAAGCGAATGATCCTGGAAGCCGTCGAAGTACAGGCTTCTTATCCCGTACCCCTCGCCATCCAGCGAGTATTCATCCATTTTCATGATATTGGTCAGCCTATGTCGAAGAGTCAAATATTCATGTAAATGGATATAATACTTGTACTCATTCCGAAGCTTCTGGCCTTGAAATTCCATTATTTCACCTCGAATTGCCTAATTCCGTAGTAAGTTAGGCCTTCTCCATCATCATATCTATCGAAGGAGATTTGCGTATTTCCCTTGCTGTCTCTCGCGATGACTTTCCAGTAATAGACGTTCGGGGATAAACCGGCAACGAGCGTGGAAGTCTTCACGAGTCCTTTTTGTGTTTTAACGATTTGTTTAAATTCAGGGTCCAGCGCGATACTAATCTCGTAGGTCAAATCATCGCCTTGGAAATCATAAGATAAGCCCCATGAGAACTGCTGCTGATCCCCATCCTTTTGCACATCATCAAGATAGAACGGCTTAGGCTTCTCCAAATCCTCCTGGAAAAGCTTGATTCCCTTCTCAGGTACGTTTACAATGTCGAGCATTTCTTGCGCTAATTCCGCTTTCGTCCCCGGCAAATAATTTTGGTCCGGTGCCTGGTTTAGGAAAGGATTGACCTCATCGCGATACAGCTCCAATTGTTTCGTAATGCTGTCCTTGTTAATGTATTTGCTGTGAATCTCGTCGATCTTCTCCTTCAGTAATTGAACATGCTTCTCCGAACGGAAGAATCGATTGTGAAGCACACTTCCCCAATAGTTGCTTAGACCAGCTTGATAGTCGCTGATACTTTTCAGGTTGCGTTGTACTCCCCAGCCTCCATCATAGTCCCAAGGGAGAAAATACCACTTATCCGTATTCAACGGAGAATACAGGTAGAAGTTATTAGCATCCGTATCCATATTATCCGTTAGAATATTTACGGCGAGCCATGTCAGATAATTATCCAAATCGAAATGTTTGGCCATGACCTCGTCGATCGGCATTGACATATTATTGACATCGTCAAGCATCGCAAGCAGCTTGTCGTGGTCTTCGCGGCCCTTGATCTCAAGATGACTTTCAAACGCTTTCTTATCATAGGTTGGATCTGTTTTTGATTTTAGATATTCCGGGTACTGGAAGAACTCGAAGAATGCGATTTTGTACAATTGCCCATAAGGATCCAGCCAATGCGATTTGAGGAACATTTCATTCGGCTGCTCAATCTGGGTATAGAGCCCGTAATCTTGAAATGCAGAACCAGCTCCGGATAAATCCTTCACGTACAAATGAACGAACTGTGTCCGCAAGCTTGTTAGGTTGGGGATCTTCTCCATCAGGTCAAAGCTTAATTTATTCAGAACACGCGTTAAATCGTATGAATGTTTGTTCAGGTTCAGCGTACGCTGGTCTTCCCATAATCCTGCTTCATCCGTTAAGCGAATCTTATAGGACTTCTGCGAAGCATAACGAGCGGTATTACCGCGAAGGCTGATGCTGGCGTTTGCTTTCTCTTGTCCGTATCCGAACATTCCCGGAGCAGGTCCCGTGCCGTTGGCGTTACCTTCTTGCATAATAACCTTCATGCTTTCTTCGCTGTAACGATCCGTCATCCTATTCAAGCCGTACCAATCCACTTTCGCAGCTTTCTTCGACTTATCTTGTAATACCGTGATATACACCGTCTTGATGGAATCATCAATATCTCGATCGTACAAACGTTTGTCTTCCACAAGCTTTGTTTCATTCGCAGTCGGCGCTGCAACGACATTCTGCTCCGTCGATTCAACCGGTTCGTTGGCCGCATCAGAGCATCCCGCTAAGATCGAGGCAGACAGAACGATGACGCTGGCGATAGCACCTGATTTCCCTGCAAGACGCGCGAACATCGAGGATTTGGAACGCCTATGAATCGGTTGCGTGCAGAACGTATAATAATCGATATTACGTAATACATACAATATTCTGGCGATGGCCGCGAGCAGCGCAATAAGCGAAGCAAGAAGCATCCCCAGCCCGTCGCTATCTAGTTTAATAGACACATAGGTGAGTGCTGCATTTAAGAAAACGAACAACGAGCTAATCACAAGAACGCCTTTCCGATCATCGAAGTACATCAAGATATGCAGGAACACGAACATAATGATGAAAAGGAAGTAACCTAGAACCAATAGATTGAATGCATCTACCTGGGCAATCGAAAAACCAATTTGCGGAAGAAACTTCATTCCCACTGCAATTGAGATGATTGTGAAAAACAGCTGCACTTCCATAAGAAAGCTGATTTCCTGCATTAATGTCCTTTGCATTTCGACTTTCGCACGCTTCATATCCTGATACGTTCCGCCCTCGATTACTTGTTTGTAGTAGATTCGGAATTTCTCATAGAACGAAGTCTCCACGGATACAACGAAAGTAACCAATGTAGGCACTACCGATAGAAAAGCATAAAATACCGGCAAATCGTAAAAAGTGGAAACTCTAAACCCTTCTTGGACCGTATTCCCTTCACTGGAGAACCAGTATACGAAACTATGAATGTAAATACCGGAGTAAAAGAACGTACCGATGAAGAAGAGAGAAGGATACTTCTTCAAATAAGTTACAAACTCAAAAAACAATCGGCCTTGACTCCTTGGAAATATCTGCTCAAAGTGTCGGGACGACATCGTAGCAATAAGCAGGAAGCCGATATCGATAGCCGATAATGCGGCAGTCGTTGCATTCAAATCCGTGTAAGACAACAGAACCCAACCGCTAACCAGAGAGGCGACTACGCCAATCGCAAAACTCCGAACGATACGCGTATAATCCTTTAAAGCGGATAAGTAAACGGCTTGTATCCAAACGACGATAAGCTCCATAAAAAACAAATAGGCGACGAGCTTATATCCGAACGTGGCCGAGACCGATTGCAGAAATAAATAGGCAACAATGGCTCCGACTGGCAAAGAAATAATTAACGCCCCATAATACGAAGACAACAAATGATTGTATTTCTTCTGAAAAATCATATCCGCGATAAATCGGGTCAACAGGAGCGAAATACCGCTAGTTATGATGATGGAGAAAATAAAGCAATATTGCACGGTAGCAATATACAGCTCCCAATCCAAGAAAGTACCGTTGTTATAATCCATCATCCTTTGCAGCGAAATGATGAGGATTATGCTAAGAATCATCGGACCAATAGTCGTCAATGCCGAGAACGCATAGGCCTTAACGTTGTTAATCAGTCCTTGCTCGCGGAATAATTTTCTTAACTCAAAGCCGATTCCGGCCATCGTTTTCCCTCCCCTAAAGCCGAGTACAGCTGTTTGTAGCTGGCAATAACTTCTTGATGCTTATAATAAATCGATACGCGTTCAAGCGCGTTTCTACCCATTTCTTCACGAAGGGCTTTGCTCTTGCACAGCTTAATAATATTTAGCGCGAGCGGTTCGTAATTCATTACCGGAGATACCAAACCAGCTAGTCCGATACCATCATTAACGCCGTTTAAGAGCTCTTTACAACTTCCCACATTCGTCGTTACGAACGGTTTGCCGCAGGCCATGCCTTCCAATACCGCCAGAGGTTGTCCTTCACTTATGCTCGTCAAGAGCAAGATATCCATTTGACCCAAGTAGTCCTTAACCTGGACTTCCCCGGTAAACAATACATCTTGTACACCAAGTGCCTCTACTAGTTGCAAACACTCCTGATAATACGGCTCATCTTCTTCAGTTGGCCCCATAATGATAAGCTCCGCTTTGGGAATTTCCTGTTTAACCAGGGCAAAGCTTTGAATCATCGTTTTAATATCTTTAATAGGAACAACCCTGACAACTGCCCCTATTCGAATAATGTCATCTTCCGGCGCTTGTTTGATATTCGCGAATGTATCAATATTGACACCGTTTGGTATTATGCTGATTTTGGACGCATCACAACCTAATTCAACCTGAATTTCTTTATTGCGATTAAATAACGTAATGACTTTATCGGCAGACTGGTATACGCATCCGGAAAGTGTATAGAAATATTCAATCCAAAGGTCTTTGAAGTATCCTTTCACCCAATCTGCCTTAATGATTTCCTCTTCTCGTTCCCTGGAGTAGATCCCGTGTTCGGTCAGAACCAGCGGCGCTCCGTGTAGATGCTTAGCTAAAGCTCCGATTACTCCTGCGTATCCTGTTGATACGCTGTGATAAATATCCGCTTTCGGAATATCATGCCTAATCGTTAGAAATAGAGGTAAAATCATCGATCTAACGGTCCAGAACATTTCAGTAAACGGTACTAGCGAATATTGGTTCCGACACAATTGTTCCAAGATGTCGAAATAATCCTTACTGGATAAGAAATCGGCTGCAATGTGAAATTTCTTCGTGCGAAGTACATCAAATAAGTGACGCCATACGACTTCTCCACCGCCAAGCAAGGAACGAATACTTTGCGTTTGTTCCGCGGTAAGCCGAAAACGTTGCCCCCAGCTTCCCTCTTCATCTAAGTAGGCATCCAGAAATACTTCCTTGATCTCGACGACGTTAGCAGGCAATTTGTACTTGTATATCCCCTTTTGCTTGCTTTGCGCGCCGATAGCATAAATAACGAATTCGTGTTCCGGCATTTGATTGATTACACTGTGAATCCAGCTGGATACCCCGCCTGTAATATAGGGATATGATCCTTCGGCTATCATACATATTCTCATCGTTGTTAACCGTCCAGTCTAATTTCGAATTTTGATTTACTAGCCTTAACTAAGAACGTATTATCATCAATTTTGGTTACGACGCAAGACTTTGTCTTTAATATCGATTTCTTAGTTCGCATGATGAAATAATTATCGGATTGGAAATTAGAGATCGTGCCTTTAATCGAATCCCCTTCACGAGCCCATGTCACGGAAGCGTTCAATACTTTCTCCATGTCTATCGCTGCTTCGGCCGCCGTCTGCGCGCGTAACCATGGATAAGTCTTTTGAACCCGTTTCATCTTCTCCGAGAATCCTTCATAAAGCTTCGACCACGTTAGATTCATGTTGCGATCTTCCGAAATGACGTCATCCGGATGCACGAAGTGCGAGAATACCCCAAGTGTAGTTATGCCATTCGCTTCTATCCAACGCCCTATCGCGTTATCCACGTAACCTGACGTCATACGAGGATATTCGATAATGCCGTCCTTAGCAACTTCGTACTCTTGGATGTAGGACATATTGGTAGCATCTTCTTCATAGATCGAAGAGATCACGGTTAAATTAGGCCATGCTTTCTTTAATGCTTTACGTCCTTCCGCATCCATCTCATTGGACGGAGGAACGTACGAAACGATATCATACTTAGGGAACGCATTGTTCGCGTATGCTAAAGCTACCTTTATTGACGCGCTCATCTCGTCTATACTTTTCCATACCTTGTAACCGTAATTATCGGCAATCACTTGATTTGTTTGCAGAGATTGATGGTTGTATCCGTGTATTCCGATTTCGCCACCGCTCTTCATAACCTCTCGCCCATAGGAAATAAGATTGTACCTCTCCTCGTCAATCGGCGAGCTGAAATTGCCCGAAACTTGGTCATTGTAGGACTGAATTAATACCGCCGTATATTTCAGTCCTGTTTTTGTTGCCGTCTTCAACATATCCGGCCACCAAATATCATGGTAAAACCTTGGTATGTCTCGATGGTATTCATCATAGATGGAAGGCAAATTGCCTTTTCTTATGGGAGCCGGAAAATCGTCGATAAACATAAGCTCCGCGTTAAACACCGGATAAATAAAATCCGTTTCTAACAGACTAAGCGCGCCGGCAAAGATGCCTCTATTGATTTTTTCGATAAGCAGCGTTCCATTAAGCACCATAAATGCGCCCTTACCATAATTGCTTCTCCATAACAGCGGAAGACCTGACGCGCTTGTCGCAAGAATTTCGGACGAATCATCGAGTTCAACAACATTAGACTCGTTGAGGACAAAAGGAGTGCCCACTGCCAAACCCTCTTCTCCGATCAGAACATTCGAAGTCAATTTTATGCCATCAACTTGAATGGAGTCGCTGCTTGAAGTAATTCCGATTTTACGGTAGATCTGGAAGAAAGCCTCGTCCTGCTCGATCGTTCTCGCAAACATGATGTAACCTCCGTTGTGCACAAAAGTAGACAACATGTTCGTATCCCCGAGCTCGCTCAGAGAGAAATTAGTGATGATCGCCACGGAACAGCCATCTAGATCTAAGGATTGCTGCGCGATATTCGTGCTGACTGATTTCTTCTTCATATACTGCAGAGTGCGCAGTATATTGTTATTTACTTTTACGCTGCCGGCATCTCTGTCATCATAAACGACGCAATAGGCTGGGCCGCTAAATGAGACTGGCGTGCTCGGATTTTGGTTCAATATGCGATGGTTTTCTACCAAATGAGTGTTTTTGCTAAATTGCAAAATATATTGCGAGCGAGATATCTGAATGGCAATGGCCAGCAAGATAATTGCGATCAGCATGATATATACATTTCGTTTTAAATAAAAGCTTTTCCTCATTTCATGCTCCTTCAGACCAGAACCTTACTAGAGTCAGTGCACGATTAGAAAGTCGAAGCGGCGACCTTTTCAGTTGTTCAAGAGTCTCCATCATCTTCCTGTATGACTTCATGTAAAAATAAACTTCCATCAAGACAAGAAAGGCTTCCTCGTTTTGCGGATACCTCGCAAAATAGAGCAAGGCAGTTTGTTCCGCTTCGATTAATTTATTGACTTCCAACTCGGCCCGAACCTTCTCAAGATATGCGGTTTCATTATCGGCTGCAACCGCAATAAGGTTCTCCAACACCATGATGTAAGTAAATTTATGCTTCCGCAAGGTTTTGTCATCCAAGAAACCGCTTCTCATATAAGAATGCAGCACGTCCGCATACTCCCGTAGAATGACCGGATCTGTTTTATTGGACTCATACTGTACGGTCAGATCCTGCAGCGCCAGCATCAGCTTGCGTTTCAGTTCCATAACCGCGCTGACCGCATAATGCGAGGTTTCCGTATCCTCATTGCCTACCGCGATTTGTAAGATGTCCATATATTGAATCGAGTCTTTTTTGAGCACGTTAATCATAACCGATCTGCGATCCATATGATCGCTGACGAGTAACGCTTCCTCAATGGATACGACGTTAGTTTCCTTCTCTGCTTCCATTCTGGAATATATCCCCACCTGATGGACTTCGGGCTCATCATGAAACTCGAAAATCTGTTTTAGAGCTTCGTCATCCTTCTGCCGAGACCAACTTTTCGGCCAAAAGATAGGAAATAACCACCCTACTACAGGCAGTGCACTCACGATGAACCATCTAAGAAGCCATTCCTGTATCGTGCACGAATAAATAATCCGAATCGCAATTGCTGAAAGGATGACATAGAGTACAAAGATCAGTTCAAGCATAAACAACGTCCTCTTCTACCAAAGTCAAAGCGATATTCTTATCTGCAAACCGCTTAAACACGTTTTCGACATCACTAAGTGCTGTATTTGACATTAGAATCCAAACTTCGCCATTACGTCCAATACCGATATAATCAGTCTCTCTTAGCAGCTTTGATATTTCCGACGACTTGTCCACATTCTCTCCACGGTATGAGAGAAGCAGGTAGTTGATCCGATGTTTTTCTTTGGCAAGCTTCTTGCTTTCTAGAATTGAAGCGAATACTTCTTTATTCAACACCGTGGTACCTTCCACATAACGACTGCTCTCAGTCGCTTCCACATAAGAGAAGGCACGTGATAAAGCCGATGACACGAGTTCTACGGTAACCTTAAACAAATTCTGATGATACAACGAAAACTTCTCGAACTGAACGCCGTCGATGCAAATGACAGCCACCGTTTCTCCACCGTTCTGTATTGGCGCAGACATGAGTGGAATTCCATCATATAGTTCCTTGTTAATATGAATCGCACCTTCAGCAAACATCTTTTTAAGATAGTCGAAATCCTCAACCTTTATCGATTTCGTTAATCTTGTTTCACCGCCGATCGAATGTGCGACGAGCCTCAAATAGTTACGATAATTGTTAACCGTATAGATTGAAACGGCATCTGTTCCCATAATTGACTCAATGACGCTAACTGTGGAATTAAATATTTCCTCCGGCTCCAGGCTATCCAATTCTTTCGTGATCGAATAGATTTTTCCGAAACTATCGCCGCTATTCTGAATTCTCTGTTGAAGTTCGTCCTTAACTTCTCTGACTTCCGTGTATACCCCGTTCAAAAACTCGTACTTATCTGAGATCTCCTCGATCTTATGTACTTGGGACGAAATGACCCCGTTCTTCCTTTCAATGGCATAACCGACTACAAGTCCGATGAACAAATAAACAGCAGATTGAAAGAAAAAGTCCGTATCGTAAAGCAATGAAATAAGTTCCCGGCCATCTATTAGTTTCTGATAGAGCAAGAGACCAATCGATAGCGCAGAGGCGGTAATGGACTGCCGGTTGCCATACATAATGCCAATAATCGTGATATAGAATACCTTCATATCAATAAAATTGTAAGTCTGATCAAAATTGCTTAACCCTAACCAAGCGATCAAGGCAAAAGCAAGCAAATTTTCAGCATATGGTTTTAGCTTTTTAGCCATGTTGTGATTTGCTGCAGACTCCGTCTTTTTGACCTCTGCCTCAATTGGTTTTTTTGAACGATTCTCTAAAAACCATTTGTAGGTTTTGCTAATTCCCTCTTGAAAACGATAAAGCGGAGCCCAATCCAGGTCGTTGTTTACCCTAGCATTATCAAGTGCCGAATGTTTAATATCGCCTGGTCGGTCCCCGATATATGCCGCGGTAGTCCCTTCGTGCAAGCTCTCTATATGACCTGCGAGTTCATTAACAGAGCATTGTGTGTTCGTGGATAGATTATACACACCTTGAAGTGCTGAATACGAAGCCCGATATATGGCATCTGCCACGTCTTCAACATAAATAAAATCACGCGTTTGTTCTCCATCGCCATTAATCGTTAATGTTTTACCCGCCAGTGCGTTCTCCATGAAAATGGAAATAACGCCGCCTTCTCCGATATGAGCCTGACGTGGTCCATATACGTTAGAAAACCGAAACACAACGGTTTCCAGTCCATAAAGCTGACTCCATTTCAAGCAATATTCTTCACCTACGTGTTTACTGATTCCATAGGGAGAAATCGGATCACATTTGGCGTTTTCCTTTATCGGCAGATCATCATTCATTCCGTACACCGCTGCGGAAGATGCGAATACAAATTTATTCACGTCGTACTTATTTGCCAGAGACAACATATTAACAAGACCCAAAACATTGGACTGAGTATCCAATCTTGGATTGTTAATAGATTCGGTAACGTTAATTTGAGCAGCAAGATGCACGACCGCATCGAATTGGTTCGAACGGAATATTTCTTCGCATTTCTTATCTTCTACCGACAACCGATAGCCCTTATGTTTGAAATTCACATTCTGGACGGTGCCAGTAGTCAGGTTGTCTATGATGTAAACCTCATAGCCTTCCTTATAAAAGCGATCCGCGACATGAGATCCTATGAAACCGTAACCACCAGTTATCAAAACCTTCATATTTACCACCTCATCCAATCCTTAGTCGAATTATATTAAGTTTTGTCAAGTTTCGGTGAACCGATTACTAATATTAGCACACATAGTAAAGATATACTATATTCCCAAACACGAAAACGGGACTATGGAACTATAAATATAAATAAAATCTTCACAAAATAAAAAGATGACATAAACTCCAAGGAATGGAGTTTATGTCATCTTTTGAGTATTTAAATATTCCTGCTTGTTCACCTACAGTTTACAGTAAAGTGTACGTCGGAGCCTTGCCCTCTCTCAAGATCTGATCGGAAGTACTGTCGCTTCTCATAAATACGATACTGATTGTATTTCCCTTAGAAATTCCCAGATCACTTAGTTGAATGCGAGCTTCGATCACGGTTGCCGTGACCACATAGTTCGGCGTTCCTTTATAATCAGTCATCTTCGACCATGCCCAGTCCGTTCCCGAACCGCTGTACCGATACAAAGTTCCATTTTCAATCATGTAATCTGCTCCAACGATACTGTTATTCTTCAATTGATACCCTGTATCGCTGCGAATGTCGCTGTTAATATAGAACTGGCCTTTTGATGTAAGCTGCTCACCTTGTAC
This sequence comes from Paenibacillus rhizoryzae, assembly GCF_059686995.1. Taxonomy (NCBI): domain Bacteria; kingdom Bacillati; phylum Bacillota; class Bacilli; order Caryophanales; family Paenibacillaceae; genus Paenibacillus; species Paenibacillus rhizoryzae. The sequence continues at coordinate 261,763 of NZ_JCAALT010000005.1, forward strand.
AAGCAAGTACAAACTCGAATCCTGGTTATACAATTTTAACGATTTGGCCATCAGTGCCCCAGTCCCTGCAATCGCAATCCCATTCCAATCATCGGCCTTCCCATCCATTAAGATATTAACGGCAGGAGCTGGGGTTGGTTCCGGGGTTGGTTCCGGGGTTGGTTCCGGGGTTGGTTCCGGTGTTGGTGTTGGTGTTGGTGTTGATGTTGAATCAAAAGTCAGTGCAGCAGCCTCCAGAAGACTACCTGTAGCCGGTAGTTTGACAGTCTTCGAATCGTTCCATACGTATCCGATTTTGAGTGTCGAATCTTTGGCCACACCCAGATCGGCGAAAGGTATTTCGATCACAAGGAGGTTGCTCGATACAACAAATCGAGGAGTTCCCTTATACTGCTGTACTTTAGTCCAGGACCAATTGGTTCCCGACTTCTCTGCGTAACGATATAACGTACCGTTCTCCAATAAAAATTCCGCTCCGCTGTCCGTCCAATAAGGAGCCGCGAAACCAGTACTCTTGTTACTATCGGTATTAATGAAAATTTGACTTTTGCTATCAAGGCTCGTTCCACTGATCGAAATATTCAATCCTGTTTTTCCTTTAAATGCCTTAAGCTGCTTAGCATTCCCCGTCCCTGCTGCTAGTACGGGAACTTTGTTCCAGTCGATGCTTTCCTCAATTACAGTCGGTTTATCCGGTACGATCGGGACAAATTCTGTCGCCCCAATATCAATAGTTTGTCCTTGAATTCTAGCCATACCATTCCAATCGACAGGGCTGCTAGGCAGGTATTGTTGAGAACCCTTGTCGATCCCCAAGGAACCCGCTGTCAACTTGATATCCAGGTTTGCTTTGTCCATAAATAGAGGATCAGTGAAGGAGGAATCGGTATCGTTACCTGTTGCCGTCTTATAGGTGCTCCAAGAAGTATAAGTGATTCCATCCCATTTCCACTGCGTTGTGGCAGCCCCATTCGGATTATAATACAGGTTGAAATTCACTATATTCCCCGAGCCCGTTTTATTAACTTTATTAATAGATATCTTCTGCGAGTTGTTGTAGATAATATTATTGGCTATGACGTTATTCGTATTATTGCTTTGTAAAGTAATCTCGCCATAACCTTGCTTTAGCGTATCATTCTCAACGAACGTATTGTTGTATATCTTATTTAGAGTTGCTCCGCCATTCGAGGAACTTGCCCCTCCCAACAACAATCCTGCGCCATAATTATGGTGAATGAAGTTATTCTGCACTGTAATATTGGTGGTTGCTTTTCCTAGCTTCTCACTGGCTAATTCAATGCCGAAATCATTGCCGTATATAACATTGCGTTCGATCGTGATGTTCATCGCGCCATCAGCGTATATGCCTCCCGCAGCGTGAACGTTCGAGCCGTAAGCTATGTTAGTGGAAGAATCGATACCGTAAACCGTATTTCCCGCTACCATGCCATTACGCACTTGATCCATGCAGTTTGAACATGCATTATAAAACCCGGCTAATTCAATGCCAATATTGTTATTATTATAAACCTTATTGTTTGTTATCGAGAATCCGTCGATATTGCCGCTTAACGTCAGCGACTCGCTCCAGCCTGTAACGAGATTATGAATCTCATTATTTTGAATGAGGAGACCGGTAAGTGGAGTCGATGTGTTTCCTAATACATGTATGCCATGGGCGTTCCCCGAAGTTGAAGTGTTCTTGATATCATGAACATTATTGTTTAGTAACTGAATGTTGCTTCCGCCATTCTTGATTCGTATTCCAGCAGGGTCTAGTGAATTGGTTGATACGGATAGATTTCGAATTTCAAATCCGTTGATCCTCACATAGTTAGCATTCGACAGCAACCATAGTGCTTGATTTCCTGCGGACGCAATCAAACCCGAACCATCTATGATAGGCGTTTCATTCGTATAATTCTGAAAAGTAACATACCCCGTAGAATTGCCGGACACATTAACAGACACAAACTCGGAATATACGCCCCCTCTAACGAATACCGTATCTCCCGGAAGTACTGAGTTTGCTGCTTTCTGAATCGTCCTCCAAGGCGCGTCTAAAGTACCCGGATTACTGTCGTTCCCTGTCGTAGCCACGTAAAACGTTCGCGCATCGGCATAAACTTTCGTTGCGAATCCAAAATTAAACAACAAGCTAACAATAAGAAGGGTGATCAGACTGTAGAATGGAAGATGATTCACTTTGTGGCCTTGTATTCTTCTTTTGACAGCCATCATTGGACAGTACTCCCTCTCTGACCGAAAAAAAAAGACACCCTAAGTTCGGTATCTGTAAAAGCACGATATCGTAACTTCGGTAACTGGCTGGCTTTTTTGCAGCATGCTGCAAACGAAGCCCCTATAGCTTTGCGTCACTTGGTTTCCCAAGTTATGCCTTTTCGGTTGTATTTTCTTCAATATACGACTAAATCCGACCCTTGTCCATAGACTAAAGAGCAATAAACCTATTGAAATCAAAAAACATGAGTAAATACGACTGAATTCTATCAAATACAGCAAGAAATCTTCGCTAGTACAATAGAAGCCACTTCCATTGTACTAGAGAAGATTTCCTATTTTCTATTCACCAGATCAGTGGAATGCTGTGTTACGTGTTACTCATTCAAATAAATCGTTGCCCGGTTCTGCAGCTGCTTCGCCGCTTCCTCAGCCGACTTGCGGCCCTCGAAAAATGCCGTCGCTTCTTCCTTCACCATAGTCATAACGGCGTTATCTTCGCCGCTGTAACGTTTGATGCGCGGGATCATATCCACGATCTTCTTGATGTCCGCATCCGTCATTGTAGGAGGCGTAACTTCCCCTTCAGGACTGGACATCTTCATGTTGCCGCTCGTCAACATCTTCATCGATTCCTCGACCTGCTTTGCCGTCATATCCTTGCGCACCGAGAAGCCAAACATGCCCGGCGTCCCCTGCATCTCCGCAGAGAGCAAATATTTCATGAATTCCCAAGCTTCCTTCTTCGCGCCGGACTTCGCATTCAGGGCAAGCATAAGATCGCTATCAAACGTCATGCCCTTCGCTTCACCGCCGGATGGGGTTTGGAAAACCTCGCCGCCTCCATCGCCCTGGAACATCATCTGCGGGAGCATCACCAGTTCCATCGGCATCATTAGATTCATATGACCAAACGATTGCTGACCGGGGCCAACCATTTGATCGTTGATCAATCCATCGTCGTACAAGCTCTTCAGGTTCTCCAGCATCGCCGCAAAATCGCCCGAATCAAACGATGCTTTCTTCCCTGCCGTATCCACATAATGCTCATAGCTCGACTCGACCATCAGCTTCAGCAGCTGTTCCTTCGTCATGCCTGTCAAAGCGTAACGATCCGGCTTGCCATCACCGTCCTCGTCCTTCGCGATCTTGTGAGAAATGTCCGTAAAATCCGCCCATGTCCATTTGCTGTCGTCGACTTTAACGCCTGCTTGCGTAAGATCCGCATGACTGCCGAGCATAATATCCAGCGAGAATTTCACCGGCATAGCCGCCTGTTTTCCTTCGCTAGTAGTCACCGCATCCATAATGCCCTCGTAGTAATCCTGAATGTTAAACGTTTTGTCGTCCTTCATCAGCGATCGAAGATCGGTCAGCAGACCTTTCTCCGCGTATTTGTTGAACGGTAAATCCTGCACCGAAATAATGTCGGCGCCTTTGCCTGACATCAGCTCCGTATTGACGGTGCTTACGAATTTCTCTACATCCGCCGGGTTCTCCTCCCCGCCTATTACTTTCGTGACCATTTTACCCATCTCCGGCGTTGCAATGGCAGCATGAATCTGAATATCGATATCCGGATGCGATTTCTCGAACTGCTTCTCCGCCGTTTCCAGAAACCGGTCATTCTTCAGGACGGAGATGGAAACGACCATTTTGCCGTCCTTGGTTTTGACGGCGGGCTGCTCCCCTTCCGCATTTCCGCCATTGCCGCTTGAGCAAGCCGATAGCGCCGTCACCAGCGCCAAGCTGACACAGCCGGTTTTGATTGCTTTCATCTTCTTGGCTGACTTCATCTTCATCGTTAACACTCCTAATGATTAATGGGATTATTTCATTCGGACACGCTGGCCTTCGCTCAGCGGTTCACTCATCTCCTCGATGATCCGCTCATCAGGCATGATGCCGTCCATAATTTCGGTATTCGTTTCATCCGAATCGCCAATCGTGACCGCAGCCTTCTCGGCGGTGAACACGCTCCCGAGCGGCCCCTTCTTCTCCTTGACGGTCCATACGAAATAACCATCGCTGCCTTGATGCACAGTACCGCTCGCCAGGATTATCCCGCCGATTTTCCCGGTCTTTTTCACCGACAGCTTCACTTGATCCCCAAGCATGAGCTCCTGCCCGGTGAGCTTGATTGTCAATTTTTTACGTTCTTCGGTATCGCCGGAGCCGCCCGGTGCACTCCCGCTCTCGGCATCCCCGATGTCTTCGACAGTCCCTTTCACCATCTTCCACCTTTCGCCGCTAACAACGGAAAGTGAAACGGCTTCGCCGACGCGCAGCTTGTCCGCATCTTCGGCATCTTCAGTGAAGCTGAAAACAAGTCCCTTGCTCACATCTGCAAGGACCGCAACAGCCTGCCCCCGCGGCGAAGGCAGTCCTTCTGTCGCCTCGAGCTTGGTGACAATGCCGTTGAACGGTGCCCTGACAGCGCTGGCGTTCCCAATCGAATCGCGCATCGTCTCCAGCTTGCGCCGCTGAATGTCCAGGTCGTATTCCGCAATCTCCAGTTCGCGCTTCAGATCGCGGACCGCGGACTGATTGTCCTGCCGCAGCGCGTCTACAACTTGCTCCCGCTGCTTCTCCATCCGCAACCTCGCCTGCGAATACCGCGTTTCTTCATCCTCCAGATTCCGCTTGGCCTCTGTCGTATCGTAAGAAATCAGCAGCTGCCCCTTCTTCACGGCTTCGCCTTCTTCAACATGAATTTTCGTCACGTCGCCGTCGCCTTCCGCGAACAGTTCCTCCGTTTTCTCCGCTTCCAGCTCGCCTTCACCGGCAATCGTACGCTCCAGCTGGCCGAATTCCGGCTCCGTCACCGTCACTTTGGGCAAAGCAAGACCGGCGATCGTATTCGAGAAGAACGTGAGCACAGCCAGCCCTCCAAAGAAGAGAAGCAGTACGATACCCATCAGGCGTTTACGCCGCTTTAAGCGGTTATCGTCCAGCATCGTGGACATTCTCTTCAACTCCTACACATTTGGTTTGATCCAGCTTGAACCTGCAGCCTCCCGAGCATTTTATGCGATCCTGCTAGCCCTTCAGTCCGGAGAGCTGAATACCGGCAATCAGGTCATTTTCGCCATAGAGAAAAATAAACAGCATAGGCGCCATATAGAGCGCGGAAGCGGCAAACGCAATGCCCTGCTCCCCCTCCCGAACCCGGGACAAATACACCGAAAGCGGCTGTTTGACCGCGTCCGTCAGCATAATGAGCGGCTGCTCGACCATGTTCCAATTGTCGATGAAGAGCAGAATAACCAGCGCCGCAAGCCCGGGTCTGCACATGGGCAGCACGATGCGGAAGAACAGCTGCGCATGACCCGCACCGTCCATTTTGCCTGCTTCCACATAAGCGGTCGGAATTTGCAGCATAAACTGCCTGAGCAGAAATACGCCAAACGCCGAGAAGATGCCCGGCCAAATAATTGCGCCGAAGCTGTTCAACATACCCAGCCGGTCTGCGACGATATAGTTAGGCACCAGCGTTACTTGGAACGGCATCAGCATCGTAATGAGATAAAGGAAGAACAGCTTGTCACGACCGGCAAATTGCAGCTTGCCCAGGGCGTATGCCGCCAGTGCGGCGACAAGCGTTTGCCCCGCGATAATCGGCACCGTCATCACGACCGCATTCCAGAACATAAACAGAAACTGCGGCTTTCGGAATAGCGCTTCCTTGTACTGCTCCATCGTCACCCGATCCGGAATCAGCTTGAGCACGGCGAACTGATCCGCCTTCGAACCGGACGAGCCTGATTCGCTGTCCGTGCTTGGCAGCAGAATGCCGTAAGCGCCGGTAATTTCATCCTCCGACATGAAGGAGTTGCTAATCGTAAACACAAGCGGGAACAGCATGCCCGCAGCGATTAAGCAGAGCATGAGGGTGAGGATGATTTTGGCCATAACGCGCGGCTTCTCCTTCATTCCATCCGCCTCCTCAGCGCCCGCTCCAGCCGGAATACAACCGCCACAAAGACCGTGATCGCAAGCGCCATCAGGTAAGCGGCCGAAGTCAGCTTCTGGTAATCCAGCGATAAGAACATGTTGTTCATGTAATGCTGCAGCATGTAGATGCTGTCATTGGGATATTCTCCTGCGATCAAGTACGTCTCGCGGAACACTTTGAACGAGCCGATGACCGACATGATGAAGACGAAGAATGCCGTCGGCGTTAAGTACACAAGCGTAATATTGCGCAGCTTCCACCACCGTCCCGCGCCTTCCACCGATGCGGCTTCGTAGTAATCCTCGGGAATATTTTGCAAACCAGCTAGGTAAAGTACCATGTTGTACCCCGTGTTCTTCCACAGATAAACCAGCAATACAACGGCTCTCGCAGTTCCCGAACCCATCCAGTCCTTCGTGGCCAGCCCATGATCGTGCAAATATGCATTCAGGAAACCGTTGCTGTCGAACAGAATCTGCCAAAGCATGACGATGGACGCGACCGGAACGACAAGCGGCATCACATAGAACGTCCGCAGCCAGTTTCGGGCATACACGTCTCGCATGAGCAGCAGCGCCAGTAGAAGCGACAATACCATCAGCAGCGGAACGCTCACGGCCGTGAATAACGCGGTATTGGACGCCGCCTTGCGAAATGAGCTGCTCTCCAGCAGCTCCGCATAATTGGAGAGGCCGACGAAGCTGCCGTTTACCGGACTGTCTACCAGCGAATAGTAGCATCCTGCCGCGAACGGAATCAGGAAGAATAGCCCGAAGCCGATCAGACTCGGCGCGAGGAAGACGACCGCCGCACTGCTGTCTCGCTGCAGCAAGCGATTGAATTTCATAACAACCTCCTATACGATAGTGGGAGCGAATGCAATTGTTTCAGGCGGGCAGAAAATCGATTTCGGGATCCTTTTCTGCTCGTTTTAAGATAAAGAACGGCGGGAACCGTTTCTTCTCACTTGTAACTGTAAAAGCGCGATGTGACAGCTGTGTGACAATGAAGGAGGAAACGGTATTGTGAGCGGAAATGTACTATTGGTCGAGGACGAGCCACTTATGCGGCAGCTCATTGTCGATTATTTGCATGGGGAAAATATTACGGTTATCGAGGCGGCCAATGGCGAGGAGGCGCTGCTTCGGTTCGCGGAAGAATCGGTAGCGCTCGTCATCTTGGACATTATGATGCCGAAGCTGGACGGCTACAGCGTTTGCCGCTCCATTCGAGAACGGTCGAATGTGATGATTGTTATGCTGACGGCGCGGTCAGCCGAAGACGACAAGCTTCTCGGCTACGATCTTGGCGCGGATGATTACATGACGAAGCCGTTCAGCCCGAAGGAGCTGACTGCAAAAGTCAAAGCGCTGCTGAAACGGGCTGAACTTCTAGCCGCGGCTTCTGTATCGGGGGCCGGGGATGGGATCAATGCCGATCTGATTACGCTGGATGGGCTGACAATCAAAGAGGCTTCCCACGAAGTGAAGGTCGATGGCGAAGAGCTCACGCTCTCGCCGAAGGAATACGATTTGCTGCTCTATATGTATCGCAACCGGAACATCGTGCTCACGCGGGATATGCTGCTGAATTATGTGTGGGGCTTCGATTATTTTGGCGATGCGCGCACCGTCGACACCCATATTAAGCGTCTGCGGCAGAAGCTCGGGAGCAAGGCGGAGCTGATCTGTACCGTGCGCGGCAACGGCTATCAGTTCAAGGTGAAACGATGAAGCGCGGGCGGAGTGTTGCGTTTAAGCTGTTTACCGTCACGACGATTGTGTTTATCGCGTTCATCACGCTCATTATGGTGCTGCAGCTTTTCTTCTTCGAGAGCTACTATGAACGGCAGAAAATCAAGGCGATTAAGCGTGAATTCACGGAACTTCGGGACAAGTATGTCGTGGTGGGAGACAAGCCTCCTACAGGAACCGATGCGGAGAATCCCGGGACGAATACAGCAGTGCCGGTGCCTGAATCGGAGACGGGCTCCGCGTCAGATTCAACGTCAATGACAGCCCCGGCCGAAGGCGGTAATGGCGCGACTTTCGAGAAGTTCATAGGGGATTTCCGAATGCCGTTACCGGCAGGAATTTCGGGAGAAATGACCTCCGGGGGAACCGGATTGCCGCTGTATTTCTCCCCCTTCGAGAACCGGTACTTCGCGTTGACCGCAAAGTTTGAGTTTGATGAAGAGGGCATCAAGGCGATTGCAATCGGTGCCGGCCAGCAGCAAAGACGAATATTTATTAGCACTGATCAGCTAAACGGCGACGTGATGCGGATGATTCAAAATCCGGTCTCGCAAGAGCAGGTAGATAATTTGATGACAGGCGTCGTCCAATGGCTGCAAGATCCGGACAAGGTGAATCAGGTGTTCGACAGAGGCGAAACCGTCGTTTATCGCAGTCAAGGATTCGGCCCGATGAACATCGGCAATAACCAGCTCATTGCAGCAGCTGCACTGCCTCCCGTTGACGGCGCTCGCCAAGTGCTGTTTGCGGTCTCTTCTTTGCAGCCGGTTAGCGATGCCGGGACGGTCATCAAAGAATTTTATCTGTATTTCTACGGGCTCGCCATCGTGCTCATCCTGCTGTTGTCCTTCCTCTACTCAGGCATGATTACGAAACCCCTGCGCAAGCTGAATCAGGTTGCGCTGCGACTCTCGAAGCTGGATTTCTCGGTGAAAAGCGGCATTAAGCGCAACGACGAGATCGGCAGCCTGTCGCAGACGTTTGATTTTCTCTCGGATAATTTGCAGCATGCGCTCGGCGAGCTTCAAGCGGCGAATGTGCAGCTCAAGGAAGAGTTCGAGAAAGAAAAGCAGCTGGAAGCGATGCGTCGCGAATTCGTTGCAGGCGTTTCCCACGAGCTCAAGACGCCGATCAGTCTCATCAGCGGTTACGCTGAAGGTTTGCGCGATGGGATCGGGGGTCCCGAGAAGCGCGAGCAGTATCTCGGCGTCATTATGGACGAGACCAGCCGGATGTCCGGTCTTGTCAACGATATGCTGGATTTGGCGCAGCTGGAATCCGGCAAATACCGGCTCGTGAGCGGCAGCTTCGACCTGCGGGCATGCGCGAATGCGTTCCTTCAGCGGCACGCGGAGCCGCTGGAGCGCAAGGCGATCGCGTTGAACGCCCTGCTGCCGGAGGGGCCGGCTGAACTGCCGGCCTACGGGGATCGGTTCAGGCTGGAGCAGGTGCTGGCGAACCTCATGAGCAACGCTATCCGACACACCATGGAAGGCGGAGTGATCGAGCTGCGCATTGTTGAGGAGCCGGATCGTTGGCTGCTCTCGCTCTGGAATGAAGGCGAAGCGATACCGGAAGCCGAGCTGAAGCGCATATGGGAGCAATTTTACCGCACCGATCACTCGCGCAGCCGCGAGCTCGGCGGAACCGGAATCGGGCTTGCCATCGTGAAGCATATTTTGCTGCTGCACGGCAGCGCGTTCGGCGTGCGCAACCATGACGGCGGCGTGGAATTCTACTTCACCGTGGCAAAGACGGAGAATGACACAGGCGAGGCCTAGAAAGACCAGCGTAACGATACTCAGTTGATTATGCTGAAGGTTGTTTCTGTCATCGTTAAGATGATGGAGGCAGCCTTTTTTTCTGCGATCTTCAGCGTGCAATAGTGGTTTCTGGACAATGTGAGGTACTAAGTACCTCTCTTCACCATGCAATGCTGGTTCCTGGACAATGTGAGGTACTGAGTAACTCTCATTAGCGTGCAATAGTGATTTCTGAACATTGTAAGGTGCTAGGTACCGCTCCTCAGCGAGTAAAGTAACTTATGTAGAGGTCCACATTGGGGGATATTCGAGAAAATGCGAGAATATGTAGATCACGTAGGGATCTACTGTAGCGTGTAATCAGGGAAATGAGAGAAAGTAGATCACCTAGGGATCTACTTTAGCTTGAAATCAGGGAAATGAGAGAAAGTAGATCACCTAGGGATCTACTTTAGCGTGAAATCAGGGAAATGAGAGAAAGTAGATCACCTAGGGATCTACTTTAGCGTGAAATCAGAAAAATGCGAGAATGTAGATCACCCAGGGATCTACATTAGTGTGTAATCAGGGAAGTGAGAGAATGTAGATCACGTAGGGATCTACATTAGCATGTTCTCAAGAAAAAAAGAGAAAGTAGATCGCCTAGGGATCTACTTTCTCTTCATAATGCCGGCCTCACAACATCCGGGCGCAAGACTAGATCCACCCATTCTTCTCCGCAATCCCAATCGCATCGATGCGGTTCTTCGCCTCCAGCTTCTGGATCGCTTCGGACAAATAGTTGCGAACCGTGCCTGCGGAGAGGAACAGCTGCCCCGCGATGTCGCCGGCGGTCAGCCCCGATGCCGCAAGACGCAGCACCTCCTGCTCCCGTTCCGTGAGCGGATTCTCCGTCTCCCAGAACGAAAGCGCAAGCTCCGGACTAACCGAGCGGCCGCCATGCGACACGGTGCGAAGCGCTGCGCCAAGCTCGTCGATCGGGGAATCCTTGAGTAGAAATCCGCGCGCCCCCGCCCTCATCGCCCGCTGGAAATACCCCGAGCGGGAGAAGGTCGTCAGGATGACCACCCGGCACGGGTGACCCAGCTCCTTCAGCTTCTCCGCTACATCAAGGCCGCTCATCTCCGGCATCTCAATGTCCATGACGCATAGGTCGGGAGACAGCTCGCGGATCATATCCAGCGCTTGTTTGCCGTTCTCCGCCTGACCGATGACCTCGAAGTCATCCTCCAAATCCAGCAATGCACTCAGCGCACCGCGAAGCATGCCTTGGTCTTCAGCCACTACGATCTTCACCGCTTATCTTCCTCCTTCTTTCGCCCTTGACTTCTCCACCAGCGGAACCGTAAATGTCAGCGTCGTGCCTCTTCCGATCGACTCCAAGGCAAGGTCGCCATCGATTAGTTTTAGACGCTCCCGCATCCCACGCAAACCATTCCCGCCAACGCCGCCACCTATTTCAAGCGGACGCGGGGCTGCAGCTTCAGTGCTTCTGCTTACTCCGATTCCATCATCCGCGACAATCAGCCTCAGCTTGCCCGGCTCCCACTCCAGCCGAACGGTACAAACCCGTGCACGACTGTGCTTGACGATGTTGGTCACCGATTCCCGCAAGCACATGCCCAGAATGTTATCGAGCAGCGGCGAAGGCAGCTCCCGATCAAAGTCACTCCCGCCTCGCTCCAGCACGATCCCCGCCGCTGCCAAGATCCGCTTCGCCTCATCGACCTCGTCACGCAGCTTCACGGCGTTCATCCCCGACACCAGCTCCCGCACCTGACGAAGCGCCGCACGCGAGGTCGCCTGAATATCCCGCACCTCCTGCACCGCCCGCTCGGGCTGCTTAAGGATCAACTTCTCTGCGAGCTCACTCTTCAGCGTAATCAGCGAAAGGGTATGCCCTAGCGTATCATGCAAGTCCCGCGAAATACGCTGCCGTTCCTCATTCTTGGACAGCCGCGAGATTTCTTCGTTCGCAAGGTTCAGCTTCTTCCGCAGCTCCTTCGACCTCCGGCCAAACACCAAAGCAAACGGAATCACGATGATCACAATCATCGCCGGGAGAAACTGCAGCAGCGCATCTGTGTCGTTATACAGCTTCCAGTACCACATCGTAGAGGCAAACAAGGCTAGAAGTCCGCCAATCGCAACGGCCAGCTGCTTGCGGCTTGTCAGCATGCCGATCACCGGCGCTGGATAGAACGCCATATACAGCGAGCCTTCATCGCTGAAACAGAACAGACCTACGATAAAGAGCATCCCTAATATGCACAAGAGACGCCCCCGCTCGTAACAGTAGCTGTAGATGTAAATAGCAATAAATATAACGATGACCGTCAATCCCAGCGCGACCTTGGCCGGCGACTGATTGAATAAATGGAATAGCGGAAACACAAGATAAACTAACCATATCATGGCAAACAAGACAGGCGGACCTGCTTGGGGCCGCCTCATCAATTTGGACATGCAGTTACACCGCTTCCTGCTTTTTCATTATCCACGATGATATCACCATCAGAACGACTACGTAAATCGCCAGAATGCCGATTCCCGTCCAATCCAAGCCTTGGCCGCCGATAATGTTCCAAGCCCCTTGCCCGAGCCGGTAGGTTGGCGTAACTTCAGCTACCTTCTGCATCGTGGAAGACATCGTTTCAAACGGCATCCACAGACCGCCCACTACGGATAAACCCATATAAGCAACCGTGCTCAACACCTGTACGGCATCCGGATTGCGCATGGTGCCAAACAACGTGCCAAGCGTCATAAACGACAGCCCGCCAAGCCAAATCCATGCACCGCTGGCGATCCAGGTCGTAGCAGGCAAGTCGATCCCCTTAGCAACCCCGCCGATCAAGAACATCATAACAACGATGAAGAGATTAATAATGGCTTGCGATGCGATTTTCGATACGATATAGGCCCATGACGGGAGCGGCGTAATGCGCAGCATGCGAATCCATCCCTGCGAACGTTCACGCGCCAAACGGATGCTGTAGGTCGAGAAGCTGGCCCCGATAATGCCGTAACAGGTCATCGACATGAGGTAATAAGCGGACCAGTCCACGCCACCGACAACTTTATTGTCGCCAACGATGTTGGAGAACAGGAAGTAGAAGATAATCGGCATGACAATGGAGAAAATAAAAAACCGTTTGTTGCGGACCGTACGGAGCAGCTCCGCCTTACACTGGGCGAAGGTCGCCCTAACCATAGTTCCATTCATTATTATTCACTCCCACTAGTTTATCCTGATTGCTCAGGCGTTATTTTGTTAATTCGACTGCTGCACGAGCGCTTGGAACGCATCCTCGAGCCCGCCGGATTGAATTTCGATGTCGCGCATATCAAAACGTTTCTCAACTAACGCTATAATCAGTCGGTCCGTGTCGGAGCTGTACAGCTTCACTTTACGGCCGCTCCATTCCACATCCGTTACATCCGGCAGCGCTAGCAAAGCTTCGGTTGTTACACCGTCACCTGCGATGAACGAAATCACGCGACCTGTCGTCTCGGCTTTAATCTCGCTTGGCGTTCCATCGGCGATCAGCTTACCGTTATTAATCACGATAATGCGGTCGGCAACGCTGTCGGCTTCGTCCAGATAATGCGTCGTCAATACAATGGTCTTGCCCTTCCCTGCCATCGCTTTGACCGTATCCCAGAATAACTGGCGCGAAGTGACATCCATCCCTACCGTCGGTTCATCGAGAAAAATAACATCCGGATCGCCGGCAAGCGCAAGCGCAAAGCCAAGCCTTCTCTGCTGCCCGCCTGACAATGCGGTTGCAAATTTGTTTTTCTCTTCTTGCAGGTTGGATACCTTCAATAAGTAATCGAGCGGCAGCGGCTTCTTGTAGTAGCTGCGGAACAATTCAATGCTCTCGCCCACCTTCAGTCCATCGATCACGCTGACATCCTGCAGCATGGCACCGATCCGGTCCCGCACTTGCTGATCACGGGGATCGCCGCCAAGCAGCTTCACCGTGCCTTTCGTCGGCTTGTGCATGCCGAGTATCATCGATACGGTTGTTGTTTTGCCGGCGCCGTTCGGACCAAGCAATGCCACGACGGTTCCCTCCGCGATGGATAGCGTCAAATCGCTCACGGCCGTTTTGTCTTTATACACCTTACTGACACCGGTTAGCTGTATTGCAGCTTTCATTATCGTTCACTCCTCATATCGCTTTCTCTGATGTCTTTAGTGTACCTAATCGCTTGCATCTCCGACATACATGAATGTAATCTGTTTCGCATGACAAATGTCATATCGTTGCAGTTTCCAAAGAAAAGAAATGAATGGGACTTGATTTCCAATTGGGTTGTGTGTATAATCAGGAGTTGTATCAAGTGTAACCTCTGGTTTTTTCCTCGTATTCGTTGTGATTACCCTTCAAATCACCACACATTCAAATTCCTTTTATTCACGGCTGCTTTAAGGAACACGGATTCACACTGGCGCGGTCGAGGAACCGCAAGGACGTTAGAGAGGTTAGGGCTTTCGTTGCTTTCGTGCAAGTTTTTAATTGAAAGTAGGAAGACATTAGCGGTTACGCTTATCATATTTTGCGGCGCAAGTTACGACGCCTGCACATAGTGAAATACACAGAAGGAACGAATGACGCCGCATTTGGCGCGTTGTACGTCTCTTCAACCAAAAAGACCCTCGCTTCTATATGAAGCGGGGGTCGTCCAATTTCTAAGGCTATTTTAACGAATCGGGACCGGGTTCCCTTTCCTCTCCAAGCTAATCCACACAAGCCCCGCAACCATAAACACCGTACCGCCAAGCTGCAAACCGCTAATTTGCTCACTGAAGAAGAAATACCCTGCCGCAACCGCCGACGCCGGCACGACATAACGGAAGAAATTCGCCCGTGTTGCGCCGATCTTGAACATGCTTGCATTCCACACAACGAACGAGAATACCGTACAAATCAGTACATTATACGCAATTGCTACATACGAGCTTGACGTTAACGAGCTCCAATCCACCTTGCCCCACGAGCCTAACGTGAACGGGAACATGAAGAGCATGCCGAAGGTGATGTACCAGGTGCTGACGCGCAGCGCCGAATACGTCTTCATCAGCGGCATACATGCGAGGTTAAACAATGCACCGATGACGCTTACGCCAAGTGCCAGCATATTGCCGACCATTTTATCCGAGGAGAGGTCGAAGCCCTCCGAGCCGCCCAGAATAACTAAGCAAACCCCCGAAATAGCCGCCACACCGCCAACAATTAATCGAGCCGACATCCGCTCCCGCATAAACAACGGTCCAAGCAACGCTGCAAAAATCGGCCATGGTGCCACATTCAGCAGCGATGCGTTAGCGAGCGTGGTTAATTTGATCGAGTACATAACTGCGATCTCCAATGCGGTCACGCCGACCAAGCCGATTGCTGCCAGCTGTAACGCCACCTTGATTGGGACTCGAACACTGCCTTCCTTGAGGTAGAGCAACAGAAAGAAGAACGGCATGGAGATGGAGAAACGCAGAAAGGCGAAGAGAATCGGATCAAAGGTCTCCATCGCTTTGCGCGATACGCCAAAATTGGCCCCCCAAATCGCCGCAACGAGCACCAAGCCGAGGTAATACATCCATTTACGATCTTGCTTCATTCGTTAGCCTACGCCCCATTCCCGTAAGTTTCCATTGCCAACAGTTTGACGGATTTGCGCTTGAAATACAACAAAAAAAATCGGTACTCCGCATTTGGAGCACCGATCAACACTTGTTAATAAAACGGCTTCAACACCATGAAAATAAAGAGCAGCGTCCCCATCGCCGTAGCCCCGTAATAGAGCTTATTGGCTTGGTTCAGCAAACGAACCTGGTCGTCCGGAACCGATTGATCTGCGCTTAGCGACTTCGAATTCTCGATCGCCGCTCCTAGCTTCTTCGTCACGGGTGCGGCAAAGCCGATCACCAGCACTTGAATCGCGATATAGAGCACAAGCGAGCCTAGAATCCAGAAGCTGACGAACTCCCAACCATCCGCAAAAACGAGAATAAGACCGGTAATGACGGCGAGCGAGCCTCCAATCTTCGGAAACAGCTCTAGTTTACTGCCGAGCTTAAAAGCGGAGCGAAGCTCCCCGACACTGTCTTTCTTGCCGAACAAAGTGTGGATGAAGAACGTTGGGCCTACCCCAATGATGGCTGACATGACGTGGATGAGTACAAGCCATTTCATTGTTTTAACTCACCTCTCGCAATATTATTTGGTAAACCTGCCCTATGTATGGAACAAGATGTATATTAACACGCATGCACTTACAGCTATCTTACGTGCGGCTTACACTAAATAATTCCAATTTACTGACTGCCTTTGTCAGTCATGTACCGTATACTGGAGAGACTTTGACAAAGCATAGTAGATAGCAACGGGGAGGTAGATCCATTGAGTAAGCTCGACTTAACGAAAACAGACAAAGCCTATTACGGCGCACGTAAGAAGCCCGAACTGATTACATTGCCGGACCTGCCCTACTTGCGAATGACCGGTTCCGGCTCTCCTGAGAGTGATGCCTTTAAGGCAGCGATCGAAGCGATGTATACAGCGGCGTACAGCATTAAAGCGCTGTGCAAGCAAGCGGAACAGGACTTTACAGTCGCTAAGCTGGAGGGGCAATGGTGGGTGGAGGACATGAGTCTGGATCCGCTCGAAACGCCGCGCGAGCAGTGGCAGTGGACGCTGCTTATCCGTCAGCCGGATTATGTAACGGCAGCCATTGCCGAAGAAGGACTGCAGACCGCAATGAAGAAGAAGCCGCATATGCCGATGGGCAGCATCAGCTTCGGTACGCTCTCGGAAGGAACATGCGTGCAAATGCTGCATGTCGGGCCGTTCAGCACAGAGCCGGAAACACTTGCGATTATGTATGCGTACATAGAGCAGCAAGGACTTGCGATCAGCGGGAAGCATCATGAAATTTACTTATCTGACTTCCGGAAGACGCCGGAGGCGTCGCTACGGACGATTTTGCGATATCCGGTTTCTAAATAACGAAAAAAACGTTCCCTAGCCGTGATGTACGGTGAAGGAACGTTTTATTATAGTGCTGCATTCGTATTCGATTAGGATACCTTCATAATGCTGCTTAAGGGTAAATCACTGCTTGATCCCAAATTGCGGGCGGCAATTTGGAACAGCATATCCTGCGCCATCGCCTCCAGCGTGTAGCGCGGCTTGAAGCCCCACTCGTTCTCCGCCGCGGACGTATCAAGGGAGTTCGGCCAGCTCTGGGCGATTCCCTCTCTGACGGGATCAACTTGATACGAAAGCTTGAATGACGGCAGTTGTTTCCTGATTTCGGCAGCGAGCAGCTCCGGATCTATACTCATCGCAGAAACATTATAGGCGTTACGGTGGATCAGCTTTGCGGAATCGGCCTCCATCAGTTGGATGATCGAGTCGATGGCATCAGGCATGTACATCATGTCCATGAATGTTCCTTTATCAATATAAGAGCTGTATTCGCCGCAGCGGATCGCTTCGAAGAACATCGCTACCGCGTAATCGGTCGTCCCGCCGCCCGGCGGCGTCAGGTATGAGATCAGGCCAGGGAATCGCAATCCCCGCGTATCCACGCCGAATTTGCGATAATAATAGTCGCACAGCAGCTCGCCGGCTACTTTGTTAATGCCATACATGGTGATCGGACGCTGGATGGTCACTTGCGGTGTGAGATCTTTCGGCGAATCCGGTCCAAACACGCCGATCGAGCTTGGCGTGAAGAACTGGCATTTCAGCTCCCTAGCTACCTCAAGCGCATTCAAGAGTCCGCCCATGTTCAGCTCCCAGGCAAACAGCGGGTTTGCTTCAGCCGTCGCTGACAGAAGCGCGGCGAGGTGGATCACGGTGTCTACGTTATATTTTCGAGCTATATCGTAAAAGGCTTGGCGATTGTTCACATCGAGCAGTTCGAAAGGCCCCGCCGCTGATGCCGTGGTCGCACTGCTTGGTTTAATATCGGTCGCAATGACTTGATCTTCTCCATAACGGGCACGCAGCGCGGCGACAAGCTCACTGCCGATTTGGCCCGATGAACCGGTTACTAGTATCCTCTTCATATCCGTTTCGCCTCCTAATCCTAAAGTGAGCTAAACCTACACGCCGATTTGTTTCTTTACCTGCCCATAGATCGCAAGCGCTTGATCGAGCATTTCGGTCGTATGTGCTGCCGTTGGCATGTTGCGTACTCGGCCCGCGCCTTTCGGAACGGTCGGGAACACGATCGCTTTGGCATATACGCCGGCTTCAAACAGCGCTTTGCTGAACTGCTGGGTTTTCACTTCGTCTCCAATGATACAAGGAATGATCGGAGTTTCGGTGTGCCCGGTATCGAAGCCGAGCTGCTGCAGGCCATTGCGGAAATACGCGGCATTGCTCCACAGCTTCTCCTGCAACTCTGCGCTATCTGATAAGATATCCAGCGCGGCGCTGCATGCAGCAGCAATTGCAGGCGGTGTTGCGGTTGAGAACAGGAACGGACGGCTTCTTACTTTCAGCCACTCGATCAGCTCACGTTTGCCGGCCACGTATCCGCCAACGACACCGATCGCTTTGGACAACGTACCGATTTGGAAATCAACCCGATCGGACAAACCGAAATGTTTTACCGTGCCTGCCCCTTTGCCAAGTACGCCTGAACCATGAGCATCATCGACATAGGTAATGAGGTCATAGCGTTCTGCAATGTCCACGATTTCCGGAAGCTTCGCAATATCTCCATCCATCGAGAATACGCCGTCCGTGATGACCATGATTTTGTTATATTGACCGGATTCCCGAGCTTCCTTCGCCTGTTTCTCCAGATCTTCCATATCGGAGTGTTTAAATCGAATGACCTTTGCCTTGGTCAACCGGCAGCCATCAATAATAGAAGCATGGTTGAGCTCATCAGAAAGAATCGCATCCCCCGCCTCCATGACGGCTGAAATCGCTGCCATATTACAGTTGAATCCGGATTGGTACGCTATAGCGGCCTCCGTTTGCTTGAAACGCGCTAGTTTCGTCTCTAATTCTTCGTGAATCTCCATCGTTCCGTTGATCGTACGCACGGCACCTGCGCCTACGCCGTATTTGCGAAGGGCAAGTTCTGCCGCTTGAATAAGCCTTTCATCGCCTGCCAGCCCTAAGTAGTTGTTGGAGGAAAGATTGATCAGTTCCCGGTTGTTAATATGAATAAGCGGACCATTGCCGCCTTGTAGGACGTTAATCTCGTTAAATAAGCCGTTCTTCTTCATTTCTTCCAAGTTACGCTGCAAATAAACGGTCAATGATGAACTTGACATAGTCGGCATCCCCATCTCAATTGGTTTAAACATCCATGTGCTTATATTATACATATGTATGTTATGACGCACAATAGTTTTGTATGCTATAGCGCACAGAACGTTTTCGACTTTTAAGCACGATTGGGCTACAATAGGCTAAATAGGAGAGCGAAGCAGGAGGCTTTTTATGGAACAGATTCATATCAAACTGGGGCGGAATTTGAAATTGATCCGTCAAACGAGAGGGCTCAGCCTGGACAAGGTTGCCGAGCTGACCGGTGTCAGCAAAGCGATGCTCGGTCAGATTGAACGCGGGGAGACGAGCCCGACCATCTCGATTATTTGGAAGATCGCCAATGGACTTCGGCTTTCTTTTACGACATTAATTGAAGAGCCTCCTTCTGAGGTTGCGGTCATTACGAAGGAAGACTTGGACCCGCTGCTCGAAGCAGACGGACACTATCGCGTCTATCCGATGTTTCCGTTCGAGCCGACGAAGAAATTCGAGGTCTACTCCGTCGAAATGGATGCCGGATGCACGCATGAATCCGAGGCGCACAGCCCCGGCGTGGAAGAATATATTCTCGTCTCTACCGGGACGCTGATCATCGAGATTCAGAACACTTCCTACACGGTAGGCGCGGGCAGCGCAGTTCGCTATGCAGCGGATCAGCCGCATTTGTACCATAACCCCGGTGAAGAAATCGTGCGTTATGATGCAATCATTTACTATCCTTAATTAAAGATGCTGATGAGGAAGCTGAAAAAGAAAGGGCGATTAACGCTATGAATCATCGTATTGAGCAGTTGGTTACTTATATGGAGCAGCACGCGATTGACGCCGTACTTATCACCATGCCGAAGCATGTTTATTATTTGACCGGTTTTGCAACCGACCCCCATGAGCGGTTCCTCGGGCTGTTGATTCCTCTGCAGGCTGAGCCGCTGTTGATCGTGCCCGCACTTGATCTTGAAGCGGCGCAGGCCGCATCGACTGTGACAAACATCCATACGCATACAGACACCGACAATCCATATGAGGTGTTAACTAAGCTTATGCCCGCAGGCGTCCAGTCGCTTGGGCTCGAGAAGGACTATATGACGGTCAGCCGTTTCGAGGCGATCAGCCGAGCGGTAGGCGCAAGCGTGTATGCGGATATCGACGAGCCGCTGCGCGAAATGCGCGTCATTAAGACGCCGGATGAGGTCGTGCGCATGAAGCATGCCGTCCGCATTATCGAGGACGTGCTGCGCGCCGGAATCGCGCAAGTGAAGCCGGGCGTTAGCGAAATCGAGCTCGTGGCCGAGCTTGAGTATCAGATGAAGAAGCTCGGTGCGAGCGGTCCTTCCTTCTCCACGATGGTGCTGGCCGGCGAGAACTCTGCGCTGCCGCACGGTGTACCCGGCTCGCGTGCGGTGCGCGAGGGCGAGCTGTTGTTGTTTGATCTTGGCGTCTATGCGGATGGGTATGCATCGGATATTACGCGGACGTTCGCGGTTGGCGACATCTCGGAGGAGCAAACGAAGATCTATAACACGGTGCTGGCGGCGAACCTTCGTGGCATTGAAGCCACTCGCCCAGGTGCTACGCTGGCGAGCCTCGACCGCGCGGCCCGCGAGCACATTGAGTCGGCCGGCTACGGGCCGTACTTCATGCACCGGCTAGGCCATGGGCTTGGGATGGACGTGCACGAGTATCCATCCGTGCATGGGCAGAACCAAGACGTGCTGCGCAGCGGCATGGTCTTCACGATCGAGCCGGGCATCTACGTGCCCGGCGTCGGCGGCGTCCGCATCGAGGACGACGTCCTCGTGACCGATGGCGGCGCCCTGGTGCTGACGACGTTCCCGAAGGAACTTACGGTGATTGGGTAGGATTGGTTGGTTTAAGGCTGAGAGTTTGATTTTCCGACTCTCGGCCTTTTTTTGTGGTGGTTTTGGCGGTGAGAGGCGGGTTTTCCCACTCTCAGCTTCCCGTGAGGGTTCGGATTGGTTAGTTTGAAGGCTGAGAGTTCGATTTTGCGACTCTCAGTCTTTTTCTAGGTGGTTTTGGCGGTGAGAGTCCGGTTTTCGCACTCTCAGCTCCCCTGCAGAGTTCAAATTGGTTAGTTTTGAAGGCTGAGAGTTCGATTTAGAGACTCTCAGCCTTAATTCGAGGCGGTTTGGGTGCTGAGAGTCTTGTTTTCGCACTCTCAGCTCTCAAGCAGGGTTTGGATAGCCACTACGATTCCGCATCCACATTAATAAGGGGCATCGCCCATTCGATCCAGGACAGCTCTTCCTTCAGCAGCCCCACCTTGCGGCGGTACAGTAGATAGCGGCCGAATTGTTTAGATGTAGAATCCTTTACGATCGCAGGGTCAGCTTCCATGATCTCGAGTTCCGCCTCCACTCGCTGCAATCGCTCCATGAGCGCCGCTGTCCGTTCTCGGAACAGACGGAGTGCTATTCCGGGCTCCACCAGTCCGATCGCATAGACTTTAAGCAGAAACTCGTCGCGCTCGATGCTCTCCCCGGCCGGTGCGTCGTCGATCCAGCTCCGCAGTGCTGCAGCTCCGGCCTCCGTAACCGTGTACAGCTTCTTGTCCGGCTTCCCCGTCTGCCCGATTAATTCGCAGGTCACCAGCTGCTCCTGCTCCAGCATGGCGAGCAGCGGATAGATCTGGCTGTGCTTGGCTTGCCAGAACAATTTGAGCAGTTTTGTCAGCTCATACCCCGTACAAGGCTTGCGTACCAGCATGCCGAGAAGTCCGTATGACAATGTATTCATGAATCCTTTTCCCCCTTAGTGCACTCTATATGTGAAAAGAGTACCATAACTGCCTCCGAAACGCATGCTAAGCCACATCGTCATTGCCATGAGTGCGCTTTCTTGCTAAGATGAGAGCAGGCTTTCGATTCCATTCTAAGCATGTATCCGTTACACGATGATAACTGGCTTTAGCATTCTCCGGAATGAATCGTGCTGCACCACCCAAGGACGGCAACGCCGGTTTACCTTGGTCCGCTCGGTACGGAGCAGCGAACCTGCCACCGATTTTGCGGATAAAAGAGGGGTTATTATGAATCAAACGGAAGCGGAATTCAGCAATCTGGTCAAATCGTTCCGCAAACGGCATATGGGCAAAGGGCCGAGCCGAATCACGACGACCTTCTGCAAGCACTGGGCGATTTGCGAGATGGACGGCAATCTGTCCCCAATCGAGAAATTTATCGCGTCAGCGAGCGACGGCAAACAGATGCTGCGCGAAGCGCGAACGCAGTGGGTAAAGGACATTTACCGCAACCATCCTCCTACCGAGATGGAGCAGCTGCTTGGCGCACGATTCCTGGAATTATATGTAGATATCGATATTGACAAAGATTTCGGCATGTCCGTGTTTGTGTTCGATCAAGACATCGAGCGCAAATTCGGCGGCAGCCGTTAACGATACGTGTTGGCACTTCGCAGCGAACCTGCAAGAGACTAACCGCGAAGAGACGATTTTTCTTGGAAAAGAAAATATCGGGCTCTGCGCGGTTTTTTTTATGCCCCGCCAAATAAGAAGGAGGCCACCTCTAATGGGTAAAACCAAACATACCGGGCCAATCAAGCTCCCGAGCAAACCCGATCCGAAGCTATGGGTAAGCAAAGTCCCGTTCGGCCTCGGCAAAGTGAAGCCGAAGCATATTCGCGACACGATCAAAGTGATGGCCGACAACCGAGATAATCTGCCGTATGCGATGCGGATCTTGACGCAAGGCGTGTGCGATGGCTGCGCGCTGGGCGTTTCCGGTCTCTATGATCAGACGCTGGCAGGCCCGCATGTGTGCACGACCAGACTCAACCTGCTGCGGCTCAACACGATGCCGGCGATCAAGCCAAATGTGCTCCATGCCGACATTGACGAGCTGCGCAAAATGGACAGCACCGAGCTGCGCAAGCTAGGCCGGCTGCCCTATCCGCTCATCAGACGTAAAGGCGAGCGCAAGTTCAGCCGCCTGTCCTGGGATGCCGCGCTCGACATGATCGCGGAGCGCATCCGCCAAATTGATCCGAAGCAATTGGCGTTTTATTTAACGGCGCGCGGCATTACGAACGAGTCTTACTACGCCGCAGCCAAGGTCGCCCGCTTCTTGGGAACGAACAACATCGACAATGCCTCGCGTATCTGCCACTCCCCTTCCAAGACGGCACTTAAACGTTCCGTCGGCATAGGGGCCTCAAGCTGCAACTACAAGGATTGGATCGGCACCGATGTGCTAGTGTTCTGGGGCAGCGTGGCCGCTAACAATCAGCCGGTATCGACCAAATATATGTACGCGGCCAAACGCAAAGGGACGAAGATTATCGTCATTAATCCTTATCGCGAGCCGGCCATGGACGGGTACTGGGTCCCTTCCATCGCAGAGTCTGCGCTGTTCGGCACCAAGCTCGCCGACGATTTCTATCAAGTGAACATTGGCGGCGATATCGCCTTCATGCACGGCATAATGAAACATTGGTTCGCCATGGAGATGGAGAAGCCCGGCTCTGCCATCGACCGCAAATTCGTCCGCGAGCATGTGAACGGCTACGAAGAGCTGCGGCAGCACGTCAAGAGCCAAGACTGGGCACAGCTGGAGCGTTCCTCCGGTATCCCGCGGCAGCGGATGGAGGAATTCGCAGAGCTGCTTGCTGCCTCGAAGTCCGGCGTATTCGTCTGGAGCATGGGACTGACGCAGCACCGCTTCGGCACGGACAACATTTCGCAAGTGGCCAATCTTGCGCTGCTGCGCGGTTTTCTGGGCCGCGAATACTGCGGCTTGATGCCGATCCGCGGACACAGCGGCGTACAAGGCTCGGGTGAGATGGGTGCCGATCCCTTCAGCTTGCCGGGCGGCGAGTTTAAAGGGCAGGACATCCCGCGCATCGAGGAGGTCTGGGGCTTCAAGCTGCCAACGTGGCAAGGCGATATCGTCGGTGTCACGCTGGAGAATGCGCTGCTTCCCGAGGATCATGAGCGGAAGCTGAAGCTGTTCTATACGTCCGGCGGTAACTTCCTGGAGACGATGCCGGAGCCGGATTTTGTCCGCGAATGTTTGGAGTCGATCCAAATCCGCGTCCATCAGGATATCGTGCTCAACACCTCCACGCTCGCTGATGCGAAGGAAGCCGTCATCGTCCTTCCGGCGATGACACGCTACGAGCAGCCCGGAGGCGGCACCTCTACTTCAACGGAGCGGATGGTGTATTTCTCGCCGGAGATCGCCGGTCCCCGCATCGAGGAAGCCCGCACGGAGTGGCAGATCTATTGCGATCTGGCTGCGCGCGTAGATCCGGAGCGCGCCGCGCTTGTGCATTTCAAGGACGCGCATGCCTTGCGCGGAGAAATCGCCAAAGCCTCCCCGAATTACGACGGTGTCCAGCATCTGAAGAACAAGGGCGATGTGTTCCAGTGGGGCGGGGCTTGGCTGTGCGAGGACGGTGTCTGCCCGACGAAGGATGGCCGCGGACAGCTTATCCCGGTTGAATTGCCGGAGCTGCGCAAGCCGGAGGGGCATTTCTATATCACGTCGCGCCGCGGTAAACAATTCAACTCCATGATCTATAGCAACAAAGATCCGTTCAACGCGGCAGATCGGTACGACGTCCTGGTGAGCAAGAGCGATGCGGCGAAACATGGCATTACGGAAGGCGAGGCTGTCGTCCTCTATAACAGCAGCGGCAGCTTCCATGGCAGAGCGAAGTTCGCCGATATTGCCTCCGGCAATCTGGAGCTGTACTGGCCGGAGTGCAACGCGCTGCTGCCGAAGAAAGTGTATGAACCTTTTGCCGGGATACCGGAGTACAATACAGCAGTCGTGATGGAACGGGCGGAAACGTATCATGCGCTGAAGGATACGAGATATGTGGAGAAACGCATCGCGGAGCTGGATCAGGAAATAGCGGACGAGGAGTAGCCGCGAGCCGGAACAACCAACAGGGAGGAATGAAAAATGCTGCCGAGCATCACAGCCAAATGGCGCATTCGCAAGTACAGCGGCGGTGCAGCCTCCCTGCAGGAGGACGACATCGCAACGGAGTACCCGCTGACGGTGCGCCTGGATGGCGAGGAATTCGCCACCATCGTCTGTTCGCCAACGGATTTGGAGGAAATGATTATCGGCTTCTTGGCCTCTGAGGGCGTCATCAGGCAGGCGGCCGAGATCGAATCGCTTCGTATCGACGAGGAACGCGGCTTCGTCTACGTCGAGCTCTTCAACAAACACTCGACAAGCAAAGATGCGGTTTCCAAACGCTTCATCGGCTCGTGCTGCGGGAAGAGCCGCCAGTTTTATTTTCATAATGACGCCCGTACTGCACGTACGTCGATGAGCCGCATGACGATCTCTCCCGCACAGTGCAGCGCACTTATTCGTTTATTGCAAAATAGCTCCGGCGAGTTCAAGCTCACCGGCGGCGTGCACAATGCAGCACTCTGCACCGCCACGGAGCTGCTTGCCGTACGAACCGACATCGGCCGCCACAATGCGCTCGATAAGCTGTTCGGCTATTCGCTGCAACAGCGCGTTCCGATCGCCGATAAAATCATCGCCTTCAGCGGTCGCCTCTCTTCCGAGGTCGTCCTGAAGGCGGCCAAAATCGGCGTCGGCATTCTGCTCTCGAAGTCAGCACCGACCGACCTCGCGCTCAAGCTCGCGGAGGACCTGGGCATTACATGTGTCGGCTTCATCCGAGGCAATGAAATGAATGTGTATACCCATGGTCATCGGATCGCGGATGAACAAAACGAAAGCGAGGAGCGCTAATGCGTCCCTCGCTTTTTTGCAGCATGATTAGTGATGAACCGGCGTCTTCGTCTTCGTCTTCGCCTGCTCCAGCAGCTTCTTAATATGCGCCTCAAACTTCATCGGTTTGGTCGTCGGCGAGTAACGCTTCACGACGCGCCCTTGCGCATCCACCAGAAACTTCGTGAAATTCCACTTGATCCCCGAGCCGAACAATCCGGATGCCTCACTCTTCAGATACTTATATAACGGGTCGGCGTTTGGCCCGTTCACGTCGATTTTGCCAAGCAGCGGGAACGTTACGCCAAAATTAATATGGCAGGTCTCTTCCATGTCGCTGTTCTTCACGGGCTCTTGATTCTGGAACTGGTTGCACGGGAAACCAAGCACGGTAAGTCCCGCATCCTTATACGTTTCGTGCAGCCGCTGCAGCTCTTTGAACTGAGGCGCCAGCCCGCATTTGGTCGCTGTATTTACGATAAGCAGCACTTGGCCGCGGTAATCGGACAACGATTTCTCCTCGCCTCTGACCGTTTGCACTTTAAAGTCGTACACGTTCATGCCACGTCACCTCATTTATATTTTATACAATATTATTGTAAACAATTTATATGCGTTTGAACAGCATCTTTTCGAATGATGATTAATATTGCACAAATCGTTCTTAACTCTGCATATCCTCATCAAACTTTCAAATCCATACAATGAAAGCAGAGCACGAACCCATTGAAGGAGGCGTCACCCTTGGTTGCCATGAGACAGCAGATCTTGTTTCTGAATTTGACTACGCCGGATTTAAAATCCCCTACGATCGCCTGGTCCCTGTACGACGGCGCAGCGCCTGCGGATGCACTGCCCATGAACACCGGCGACTCCAACGAGCCGCCATACAAATCCGTTCTCCATGCCATGAGAGATGGCTGGAATGTCATCCAGGTCCCTTCGCTGCCGCACTATCCCGCAGGACAGGAACATGATACCGGCCATCTGCCTTACGAATATGTACTTGAGAGGAAGGTGCCCGTACATGAGTAGCTTGAACATGACGCCGGCAGATCCGAAACATCTGCTCACTGCTGCGCAAATGGCTAAGTTCGTCACGGACGGATTTCTGCTGCTGGATGCCTTCATCCCTCAGCACCTGAACGAGCTGGTTTATAAGGAGCAAATTCAGCACAGCCAGGGCCATATGTTCTGGAAGGAATCCAAGCATATCCGCAGCGTATTCGAATTGCCTGAGGTACAGGGCATTATTCAAAGCTTGGTCGGGCTCGAGCCTGTATACGACCATTCTTTTCAGCATATCGTTCCTGCGAACTACCCGATCGCGCAGGATTGGCACGGCGATTCCATCATTGATGTCCGGCCGTATGCCTTCGATATCCAGCTGTTCTACTTCTCGCACGACGCTCCGCCGGAGATGGGACCGACCCTTATTCTGCCGGGCTCCCATTTGCGCAAGATCAACACCTTCAGTCTCGCAAGGTACAAAAATATTACCGGTCAACGGCAGCTCGCAGGCAAAGCCGGCTCGCTCGCCATTCTCCATCATGGCATCTGGCACTGCGCGCAGCCGAACTATACGGACAAGACCCGCTACGTCTTCAAGCTCCGCTTGCGTCCGGGCCAGGAGCAGCGCGGTCTGTTCAATCTCGAAGGCTACCGCGATCCGGAAGTCGCCCGTATTATCCAGCAGGGCTACCAGCGCTGGCAGGGCAACGAAGACCGCCTCGATCATATGCAGCGGGCGAAATTGTGGCGTTATGTAACCGGCGACGACGATGTCGATGTGTCCTTCGAAGGTGCGCTGACTCGGATGGGCATCTAACGGCTAGCGACTAACGTTTGGCGTTCAGCAAAGTAACATCCAGCATTAGCTTTCAGCTAGGTTGTTCTCCCAATAACGAAGCCCTCTGCTTCCGCTAATCCGCGAAAGAGAGGGCTTTTTATCATGGGATCGCTTCTTGCGGGGCAAGACTCTTCGTTCTTCTCCGATAAACGACTGGCTGCTCGCCTGTTAGCTCCCTGAAAAGTCTGCTGAACTGCGACGTCGTAGAGAAGCCGCAATCCATCGCAATGGCAGCCAGCTTCTTATCGGTATTGGCGAGCTCCAGCTTCGCTTGATTGACACGCCGCTGGATCAAATACTGGACCGGCGAGAGACCTGTGCTGCGCTTGAACAGATGCCTGAAATAATCGTAGCTGTAGCCGGTGATTTGCGCCAATTGCGGCATATTCAGCTTCTGGCTGTAATTCTCATCGATATACAGCCTCGCGTGCAGCAGCTTCTCGCTATCCGGCAGCGCGGATACTCTTTTTCCCGTACGCTCCAATTCAATTACAACAAGCTGTGTGAGGACATCCAGTTTGACGCTGAACAGCGGCTTCTTCTCCAGCATTTCGTGCTTCATCTGCAGCAGCAGCGTTAATAAGGTCTGGTTCGCATCATCCATGTAAATGCCATTGGCAAGCGGAATCGGATAATCGTCGTACGTAAACCCGATAAAAATCACTTCCGTCTCCGTATCATGACGCTCGTCATGCAGATGATCCGGCCTCGTTAACGTAATCGTATTCGCGCTGTAGGGGTACCATTCCCCGTTCAAATTCATCATACCGGTGCCGCTTACATAATAAACGAGCTCATAGCAGTTATGCTTATGCAAGTCCACGTAGGTGTCCGGCTTATGTGTGAAATAAAACAAAAAATCGAACTGACACTGCATGCTCGGCCCGCCTCTCCAAATAACCGAATCGTGCTAGAAAAGAACCGTTTGATTGTCGCTGTCCCCCGCGTCTTCGTTTACATTTATTGTATTCGAAGCTCATTATACAACCACTTAGTAGTATTGAGAAGGAGTGCAGCGGACATGAGTGCATGGCGTGACGGACTTACCGAAGATGAGGTGCGGCAATATTGGGAGGATGGGTTTCTCGTGTATGACGATGCGCTTACGGCCGAGGAGGTCGAGCTCTACCGGACGATTTGCGCAAGCGATGCCGTTGTATCCCATCGCTCGCAAGCGACGTATAAGCAAGAAAC
Organism: Paenibacillus rhizoryzae; assembly: GCF_059686995.1. Lineage (NCBI taxonomy): Bacteria > Bacillati > Bacillota > Bacilli > Caryophanales > Paenibacillaceae > Paenibacillus > Paenibacillus rhizoryzae. The sequence continues at coordinate 290,558 of NZ_JCAALT010000005.1, forward strand.
GGTTCATCTGCTTGGTTTAACGACAATGCATCCGGCGCTGCTGGATTTGGCAAGACATCCTGCTATCGTATCCAAAATCATTCCGCTCCTCGGGCCGGACATTCAAATTCAGCATTCGAAGCTGGCTACGAAACCGCCGGCCAAGGGACTTGGCGAATTCCCGTGGCATCAGGATTTTGCCTTCTACCCGCATACCAACACGGATTTGCTGTCGGTCATGATCATGCTGGACGACGCGACGCCGGAGAATGGATGCATGCAAATGGTCAAGGGAAGCCACAAGCTAGGGCTGCTTGATCACTCGATGGACGGTTATTTTGTCGCAGGCTGCCAGGAGCCGCAGTATTGGGAGGATGCAGCGGATCAGACCGTGCAAATTACGCCAAAAGCAGGAGGAATCAGCATTCACCATTGCTTGACGCTGCACGGCTCCCCTGTCAATCTATCCGGAAATGAACGCAGAGGCATCGTGATTTCGTACCGGGCCGATGATGCCTATCAGCTCGCGGATAATTTGTTCAACGACACGGGCATTATGGTCTGCGGTGAGCGCAAGGAGTTAGTACGGTGCGAGTCTGCGACTTATCGTTTGCCGAAGCGCCATCAGCCGCTCTCGAAGTCCGGAACCTATCGACCGTTCGGAACCGCTTGGAATCAGGTCGGCAGCGAAGTGACCGATTATTCCTAGCAACAATAAGCCCTCCACAGTCGCCAAACGGCGATCGTAGAGGGCTTTTAACGCTCCGTTACTGCTGAGGTGACTGCTCACGCATTACTTTGCGGTAGTCGCTGGGGCTGACGCCGGTGTGCTGCTTGAACATTTTGGAGAATTGATATAACGAGCTGCCTATCCGCTCTGCCGCTTCGGAAACGGACATGTCGGTCGACTGCATCCACTGCTTCGCTTTCTCCATCCGCCGCTGGTTCAAATACTGAATCGGCGAGCAGCCGGTTACCGACTTAAACACGCGAATGAAGTAATTCGGGTGAAAATGGACAAGCTCCGCCAGCCGATCCAGCCTCACGTCATCGGCCAAATGATGATCCAAATAAGCCAGCACCTGGCTAACCTTATCCAGCGACCCGCCAGCCTCGGATTGGCGCAGACGCGCTTCGCCTCCCTGCTCCAGAAACTCGCACAGCAGCTCCTGCAGCAGCAGCTTCGCCCGAAGCATGGAGGTCAGCCCATTCTCCCGGTAGTGGCGCACAAGCTCGCCGAACCGCTCCGACGTCGCCGCCTGATCCGGAACATCGACGCAGCTTGGCGCCTCCAATAGTTGAAAGAGCTCCTGCTCCCCCGCTTTTGCATTGAAGTGGCAGAAGAATTTGCTGAACACCCGCTCCTCCAGTGTACGCACCGACAGCATCGTTCCGGCAGGCAGAATGACAAGCTGTCCGCGCTTCGGATACAGCTCCTCATCGCCAATTCGAACATGCCCTCCGTCCCCCAGAAAATAATAGAGCCGATTGAAATCCGACAACACATCCATATGGTACCAGCTTGAGGTGCAAGTGAAGAATGCCGCCTCCGATATATGCATATGCAGGTTCGAAATATAGCTGCCCAGCGCTTCTCTTTGCAAGCTTAACAAACCCCGCTCCCGTTCCTACGTGTATTTAGCTCATCCTCCTAATCTACTACAATTTAGGAAAAATTGAATAGGCAACTTGCTAGAGTCGTGCTAGAATTTTATACGATACAGTTTGTATATATAAGTTTGCGAAGGAGAGACGCTATTTGTCATTAAAAAGACTGATCAAAACGACCTCAGTCAGCTTATGCTCAACACTTCTCGCCACCCTACTCTTGCAGCAAGTCGCATCCGCACAATCTTTAACGACCTCAACGATTAGTCCGAATCTCATCCACTTCAACAGCCAGTCAAGCAGCCTGCCCGCCTCCCTCTCACCTAAGTCATCTGCCCGCAAACCTGCCTTTATCTCACCTCATTTGCATACCGGATCATCCGCAGTCACTCGCGTCATCGTTCAACTTAGCAGCCAACCCATAGCTGCAGGTCAATTCGCTGCAAAATCAGGCATCAGCTCGCTTGCAGCCGAATCGTCGGAGAGCTCGCTTCGAACGGAACAAACCGGTTTTATCAACACAGCGCTTACTAAAGGCATCAATCTCAAGGTTAACTACCGCTTCAATACGGTATTGAACGGTCTCGAGGTGTCCGTGCCTGCTAATCAAATACCACAGCTAGCCAAGCTGCCGGGCGTGCTTTCCATTTACGAGAACCGTACCTATACGAGCATTCCGGTGACGGAGCCCACAGCGGCTGAAGAAGATACGCCTTACGACATCAACCCGATCCATCAGATCGGCGCTGATGCCGCTTGGGCAAAAGGCCTTACCGGTAAGGGACTCAAAGTCGGCGTTATCGACACCGGTGTTGATTATTTGCATCCGGATTTAGCCGGTGCCTATAAAGGCGGTTATGACTCCGCCAACGCAGACAATGATCCTTACGAAGACTACGGTTTAGCTTCATCAGAGCATGGGACGCATGTATCCGGCACCATTGTCGGTAGAGCGGCCAATCCTACCTCAAGTGTTGTACAGAAGGGGATCGCGTACGAATCTGATCTGTATGTCTATAAAGTATTGTCGGCCGATGCCAGCGGCAATGCCACAGGTACAACAGCAACCGTCATCGACGGCATCGAGCATGCTGTTAAGGACGGTATGGACGTTATTAATTTGTCTCTCGGCGCTGACGGAGACTTGGATCCAAACTCGCCGGATGCCATTGCCGTTAATAATGCCGTTCTCTCCGGCATTGTAGTCGTTATCGCAAACGGTAACGCCGGTGATGGTTATCCCTACTATTACACGATGGGAACGCCGGCCTCCTCACAGCTTGGCATTTCTGTAGGTGCTGCGGACAGTCCGGGAAGCCGTTTTGCAGCTGACGCTGTAAGCTCGCTAAGCAGCACATCCTATGAGCTTCATGCCATGGGCTGGCGGACGGCCGAGGAGAATTTTGAAGAAACGCTTGGCCCGGCACCACTAAATGCAGTGTATGTCGGCCTTGGTGCTGAGGCTGATTATACGAACTTGGATGTAACCGGAAAAGTAGTTGTGATTTCCCGAGGCACGCTCGCGTTCGTTGACAAAATCGCAATTGCCAAGAGCCACGGCGCCAAAGCAGCCGTTATCTTCAACGGCAATGCCAAGGCGGGTAACCCTGCTGAGGCTGACCTCTCGGCCTCCCTTACAGGTCGTGACGGCTTCATCGGAGAGAATGGTTTCCTTGGAGACAGTTTCGATTTCATCCCGACCTATGACATGTCCGGTGTGGAAGGCCGTGCTTTTGCAAACGCCATCTTAGCTAATCCTGGCACGGCTCTTACACTGACGTTCAGCGGCTTCGAAAGCGCTATGGCCAGCGGCGACCATATGGTTGCTTTTAGCTCCAGAGGACCAAACTCGGACGGCATTTACGGGATTAAACCGGATTTTGCCGCACCGGGCTACAGTATTATGTCCACATGGCCGAAGTATGCCAAATATGACCCGGAAGCTACCTATGAGGAAGCTTACAACCGTATCTCCGGAACGAGCATGGCAACGCCTCATGTTGCCGGTCTATCCTTGCTGCTGCTGCAAGAGCATCCGGATTGGAGTCCTTTCGATATACGCGCTGCATTAGCGAATACGTCGGACACGCTTTACGATCAGGATGGCGTGCAATATGACGTATACACGCAAGGCGCGGGCCGCGTTAATGTCGCGAATGCGATTGAGACGCCTGCTTTGCTGCAGACGATTGACGAACTGACGATCTATGACAAGAACCTTAAGCCGGTCCAAGTGACTAACTATGGCGACTCTGCTAGCTTCGGTTTAATGCACGCTGGCGATCAAGCCGCGACTGAACAGTTGCAGCTGAAGAACACTTCTGATGCCGACGTGTCTTACCATGCTTCGATTGTTTTGCATAAAGACCTGTATTCGTATCTCGATACGCCTGACCCGAGTGCTCTTGACGTTCAACTAACAGGATTGACTGACGGGGTGATAACGGCTTCCGCTCAAGCAGCGGCACCATTTGCACTTACGCTTGCACCTCATGCGGATGCTGCGGAAGGGATTTATGAAGGCGAAGTGGTGCTTGAGAGCGCCGGGCTGCCTGAACTGCATCTTCCTTTTGCGGTTCATGTCGGGGAGCAAACACCGGATAATGGTTATGGCGTACAGGATGTCGAGCTGTCGCCTAAAGTCATTTCCCCTCCTTTCGAAGGAATTGATGGTGTGCCGGAGTCGATGAAACTAAGCTTTGACTTACGCGCTCCTGATGCTTACGGAATCGATGTCCGCGTGTACAATTTGGAAGATCAATTCATCGGCTACCTTATGCTTTATACCAACACCGACGAGGCTGGAAATCTGGTTCCTCTACAACCGGATATCTACGAGATTACGGATTTGACTACAACCTACTTGGCCGTCGATGAAGAAGGCAATATTAAGTTCGATGATCAGGATGAACCGGTCTTGGGTGAGCTTGCTGACGGTACTTATCGTTTAGAAATAGCTGCCCCGGTACTCGGGGAAGATGGCAAACCGCTCGTGGATGAGAACAATATAGGGTACGCCTACTCTACACTCGCCACCTTCTCTGTTCACTCCTACGGCGCACTGGTTCAGGCGGCGGCGAATGCTGTTGCAGAAGATCGCTCCTATACGACCGTCCTTAATCAACCCGTTCTGTCCTTTCGGGCAACGGATGGGATCTCCTATCAGGTTACAACTAGCAGTGTACCTGATCTGATTGACAACGCGGGTATTCTTAGAGCATTCCCGAACGCCACCACAAAAGTAGATCTTACCGTAACCATTGCTTCTTCCGTTTCACCGGAAGTCAAAACAACCCTCGTTAAATCGGTCGATCTTACGGCAGTCAGTTACGGCGGTGGGTTCATTCCTAGTTCCCCGGCGATCGCTAATGATAGCCCAACGATCGCGAAGCTGCTGGAGCAAGGACAGCACGCTTCCTTCCTCAACTCCTCTACTTCAACAACTGGAACAACGTTGAAAGTAACCATTTCGGATGATGAGCTGAAGAAAGCGTTGCAGGAAGCCTCCCCTGCACCTGCTGCATTCGTCCTGAAAGTGAACGCCGACGAGAAGCAGCAGGCGGCGCTGGAGCTGACACCTGCACAATTGAAGCTGCTAGCTGGCGCAACTGCTGGCAGCACCGTTATTTTGACAACAGGTTCATCGTCGATCTCACTTCCGGTGTCCCTGTTCGCGAATCTTCCTGCTGATGCATCCGTTCGCGTGACAATTGCAGCAGACGGAGCCGCTGCGGATACATTCAAGACGGAATACCCTGGTGCCGTTATTATTGGAACACCGATTTCCTTCGAAGTGGATACCTTGACGGATAAAGGAGCAACTCCACTTCCGGTACCGATTACGACGCTAATTAAGCGCACCTTCACTGTGAAAGGCAATAGTGATGTGGATAGACTCGGCGTATTATTCGAGGAGAACGGCAGCTACTTCTCTGCTCCGGCCGCCTCTGAAACTCACGCGGATGGTACCATTACGGTTGTAGTGAGCCGCCCAGGTCTTTCTACTTACGCCGCGGCTTACCGGAATACGGCCTTTACGGATATTAAGTTCTCATGGGCCAAGTCGGCTATTCAAGCACTTTCGGATACGTTCCTGCTCAACGGCGTAACTTCTACAACCTTCGCGCCAAAACAGCAAGTCACGCGTGCCGAATTCGCTGTCATGCTTGCTCGTGCACTTGGCCTGCAATCGTCGGACGCGAAGTCCACCTTTGCCGACGTGCCTCAGGATGCTTGGTATGCAAATGGAGTCGCCGCAGCCGTGGAAGCCGGACTAGTGAAAGGCGACGATAAAGGCTTATTCAAGCCAAATGCTCCAATCAGCAGACAGGATCTATCGGTCATCCTGGCTCGCGCGCTGAAACTGCTTCAAGTACCTGCTTCAACGCTTCCGCCGCATACGGCGTATCACGATGAAGCCGATATCGCTTCGTATGCAGCGGATAGCATTGCACTCGTGACAAACAGCGGCCTGATGAAGGGCATCGACCTGAATGGCGAAGCGAACTTCCAGCCAACGGTTCCTGTCACTCGCGAAACAGCGGCAAGTGTGATTTATAACCTGCTGCGTGAGGCGAAGCTAATCAATTAATGAGTGGTGAGAAAGCCGTAACCCCCGCAGCGCGGGAGTTACGGCTTTTTTAATGCGACATGCTGGTGGCAACATAAAGCAGTTGCTGATCGTTATAAGGGATAGAGGTGAGTGCGATGAAGAAAATATGGGGTTTGCTGGTTGTTTGCCTACTGTTCATGGCCATGGTTTGTATCGGCTGCTCGCGAGGAGAACAGTCGACCTCTGAAGCGATCTCGACTGAACCACCCCATGCTTTCGGGGTTGCCGATCAGGTAGAGGTTCCGCTTATTAAAGGCTCCTACCAATGGAATAACGCCATCGCAGACGCGCCAGCTCCCGACATGCTGGTCCGTGATTCGAAGGTTTATACCGTTAACTCTCGATCAGCAGTAACGATCTCTTTTCACAGTGGACCGAAGCCAACGGAAACTTGGGCCGGGATTTGGGTCAATCAGAATTTCACGCCATTAACGAAACAAGACGGTGAGTTCCTGCTTCCGTCTGAACCCGGCCAATACATTCTCGTCGCAGGCGGAAAGTGGCCGGAAGGCGAATGCAGCTACGCCGCGATTATTAAGGTCGTTGATTAGTTTCGCGCAGCTCTGGCCGGATCGCTTCGGATAGAATCCTGCCGTCGAAGCCGGCTTCATCTCGAAGACCGATCAAATGGCAAACCGTCGGAGCAATATCGACAATGCTGCATGGCTTATCGGAAACATAGCCTTGTTTGAAGCTCCCGCCGACTCCCAAACAAAAAGCATGAACGTCATAGGGACTAGCCGTGCCGTGCGTCGCATGAATTGCGGAGGACGTCAGCGCATAAATCGTACCCGGCACTCCGTATTCATTCGCTGAATGATCCCATTTGGGCTGAACCGCAAGCAGAGGAGCGCGAGTGTGGTGAATCGGGCCGAGCAAATGCCGGAGCGGAAGAACATCAGGCAAATCGCAGAGTGAAGACTCCCCGGCGTAAACGGTATCACACCACTTCTGGGCCTGCAGCCATTCAACAAGAGAAATGATTTCCTCCACTGACGGCGCTTGCCCAGCCTCAGCATAAATAGAGTGCCCCGCTGCGACAAACCGAGATTTAAGCCCTAACTCTTCGTATGCCTTCTGAAGATGTTCCTGCAACGACCCCTGTGCTTGAAGTGTCGAATGGCCGTGATCGCTAATCAGAAAGATATCCAACTGATCCATTAAACCTTCTGTCTCCACGGCCTTTAGCACTTCCGATACGCAATGATCGATCAGCTGGAGCGCTTCTTTATTTGCCGGAGACCCAAGCCCGTAATCGTGCTGGCTCGCATCCGGTTCGGATAGCCATAAGACCATCACTTGGTTATCCGGGTTTTGCAATTGATTGTCGATCAAGGCCCGCACCGCCCACAACGCGCGCTCCTTCTTTACGCGGCTTTGCTCTTCCGGAACGGGGCCAAGTCGGTCATGCTGCTGCTCGAGCTCGCGTCGACCATACCAAGAAGACGGATTGATGACCGTTTCAGGATGATTCAAGTTCCACAATAACGAGGCACCAGGCGAGCTGGAGGCGGCTACGGCAAGACATTTGCCCTGTGCATGAAGCCGATCTCCCAAGGTCGGAACCAGAATGAAAGGCTCAAGCATGCTCTCTCGGTAAGTCAGCAGATGCTTATCGTTTCCGGTTTGGACAAATCCGTCTTGCCCAAAGCCGGGGACATATTTCAAATTACCGACTACGCCGTGCCTGCCAGGGTAACAGCCGGTCGTAAGCGTTGTCATACTGACCCGCGTTTCCGACGGATAAGCGGCATGAAACGAAGTGAAGAGCGTGCCGCGTTGTATGAGCTCGGCATAGGTGGGCATTAGCTCAAGGTCAATACTATCCGGCCTCAGCCCGTCCGTTCCTATAATCAGTACCCGGCGATTACCTGCATGTCCATTAACAAGTGATTGCATCTTATCCCACTCCCTATCACACTTTATGAAGCTTCACCAAAGCGTCTCCGTAAGGCACGGCTTTTAACACAAAGGAGAACCGATCCAGACTTAAGCACAGATCAAAGTCTTCAGCCGGTGCAGAGGCCTCGCCGCGAACATCAAGGAATTTCCCGGTCTTGCTATCATGACGTAAATAGTTAACGATGGCATCATAATCGTTCGGCTTCCCTTCCAACGCGTTCTTCACATAATTCGCGAACAGCGTATCTTCATCAGCCTCTTCAAGGGCTTCCCAGCCCATGCACACCAAGGATACGTAATCCGGATTTTTCGCACGGATATAATCGATAATGGCCTGCGCGTTAACGAAACTTCCGGTAATGATTTCATCGGCATGAATCGCGTTTACGATCCCCTGCGTCCCTGCACTTGTCGTATGCACGACGGTTCTTCCGAGAAGATTAGCAGCTTGAACAGCAGCCGGGGAGTTGCCGTAATCGAAGCCCGGCTGAATGACTCCGCCTCTTTCGCCCATCAGAATGAATGCAGGATTCTCTTCCTTGAGCTTATAAGCCATCTCGATGCTGCCGATCGGAACCAAGTTTTCTGCACCGTTATTCATAACATAGCAAGCAACGGAGAAAGCCCGGAAGACATCGATAATGACAGTTAAGCCTTTCGCTTGCCTGGCCCCTTCTACAAACTGATAAATATTGATTTCCATCAGCCGTTCATCTCCTTTCCGCGAACCGCTACGTTTAATCGTGTTTTCAATTCCAGCAAGTCATCCATAATGACGTCTGCTTGTGCAAGCTCATCTTCTTGAGCAAAGTCAAACCGACAGCCAATCGAAAGCAAGCCATTATTTTGGGCCGCCATAATATCAATAAGCCTGTCACCTACTACTGCAGCATCAGCAATGTTGTACTTGTTCAAAATATGGAATACTAAGTCGGCCTTATTCTCCGATTGTATCTGCCCAATACTGAACGTTTCAGTCACCCATTGATCCAGCTTGTAATAGCTTACGATCGTATTCAGATACTCCTTATCCCCGTTACTCGCTATATAGATGGAGCATCCCGCCTGTTTCAAGTAATCGAACACCTCATAGACATGCGGATATAGGGCACCGCTTCCATTAAGAATGTTCTTCTTTAGCTGCTCGTGGAAAATATCATTAGCACGCTGCCTGATCACGTTTGAATGCTCCGGCAGCAGTGTCTCCCATACAACTTGCAGAGGAACCCCCATAATATCACGATACTTCTGGGTTGGGGTTTCACCTGACCATTCATGATTAGTCCTCAAATAATCAAACGTTTCATTTAGAGATAAATCCAAAATTTTATCCGTTTGAAACAACGTCCCATCCATATCGAAAATGATTGCTTCCGTCATATCGCGCTCTCCCATTCTCGTTCAACTTAACCCACAATTTCAGTTTAAAATAGGTTGGAATGGAGTGATACTGCGGACAAGTTGCAATTCCTATCTTTATATGCGCATCTATAACCCGATAATCTATCACCTTTTGTTAAAGCTATCCATAATTGGTGTGTTACTTTGTTAATTCTGTATAACTGACTTTAGATGTTGTATACTTTCTGAGAGTTCGAAGATCCCTGGAAATGGTTCGAGGAGGCATCATATGTACACTTTGATGATTGTGGATGACGAAATTGAAATCCGCACCGGTTTGAAAAATTATTTTCCATGGAATGATATTGGTTACGAAGTAGTATGCGAAGCGGAAAACGGCCGCCAAGCTTTAGAACTGCTTAAAGAGCATCAGGTTGATGTTATTCTTAGCGATATTATGATGCCGGTTATGACGGGGCTTGAGCTGGCCAAAGAGCTGCACGACAACGAGTCTACTATCAAATTGGTATTTCTAAGCGGCTACTCGGACTTTCAGTATGCCAAGCAAGCTATGACCTACAGCGTGAAGAACTATCTCGTGAAACCTACCGTCTATAAAGAGCTCGTTGAAGTGTTCCAGGTCTTAAAATCGGAATTGGATAAAGTACGCATCAAATCCGAGCCGCAGCTTGAAGAAGCAGATCCAAAGCAGGAAAACCGCTATATTGCTGCTATAAAAAAGTATATAGACGAGCATTACACTAATGTTAATCTTGAAAGCGCATCCAATCATGTGCACTTGAACCATTCCTACACAAGCAAGCTATTCAAGCAGCAGACAGGCATCACGTTCATGGACTATGTCATACAGGTCAAAATGCAGAAAGCAGCCGAGCTGCTGGCTGACCCGAAGTATAAAACCTATGAGATCAGTGAAATGCTGGGCTATACGAATCCGCATAATTTTACCCGGTCCTTCAAGCGGATCTACGGCAAAAGCCCGAGGGATTACCGAAATGGATAGAAGTCGGCTTACAACGGCTCATCGTTCCATGCTTGGCCATCTCGTCACCTTATTAATCCCCATGCTGGTTCCGTTGCTGATCTTGGGGTCTCTTTCTACTTTTCTTATAAAACTCTATATTCAAGATCAGATTGATGCCAATGATGAAGCCAACTTGTCCCAAACTAAATCCTATATGGAGCTTTCCTTTCGCGAGATGGATTCCCTCAGCGCGAACTTCTCCGCAAACCCGGGTCTAAGCGTAGCCATGAAGGACATCTTTGACACCGGACAGATCACTGGAAGCAATTTCGATCTGCTTAAGGTTATCCGTAATTTCGTCGATTCAACGGTCTATGCGAATCCTTTCATTTACTCGCTCTATATTTATTTCGATAACGAGGACAAGCGCTTCTTATCCTCGGTTACCGGCTTGAATACCGTAGATAAATTCTATGATCATGAATGGTACTCGCTATATAACAATCATACCAACGAACGCGTGTGGACGGAGAACCGCATCCTGAAAAGGCGTGCCTCCGATGCCGGAACGCGCGTTATCTCGATCTATAATAGGCTGCATCTTAACAATGGCGGCGGTGTTGTCGTCATGAATATTAAAGCCGAATATATCGAATCGCTGCTTCACCAGCTTCCTACGGTCAATGGCCAAAGCATTCTTCTAATGGATAAGCAGAACCATACCATTGCCAAGAATTCTGAGCTCAACTACTTGCCATTCGTCGATTATAACGTTCTGAACAGCAATGAATCGTTCTCACGGGATATGGGGATAAATGGCCGCACGTATAAGATTAAAATGCTGACGTCATCACGTTTTGGCTGGAAGTTTGTCTCGATTGTTCCCAAATCCGCACTTTACTCGCTTCCGAGCAAGCTTAGACTGCTGACCGGACTGCTGCTGCTCATTTCCACCTTGATCGGATTGTTTCTCGCTTACTCCTTATCGAAGAGAAAATACCGCACGCTTCAAATGGTCAATGCCATTCTCCAAGCCGCTGAACGCGGCAAACCGCTGCCGCAAGTGGTTTCAGGCACGAAGAACGATACTTACGGCTATATTACGGAGAATATTGTAAAGAAATTCGTTGAGAACGAGTTTCTCACGGTGCAACTATCTGAGCGCAAATACAAGTTGCAAGTCATGGAGTTTATTGCCCTTCATGCTCAGCTTAACCCGCATTTCTTATACAATACATTGGAAACGATTTACTGGAAGGTTGCCAGCTATACGGGCAAACCTAATGAAGCCAATGAAATGATCGAGAATCTCTCGGGTGTGCTTAGATATTCCTTAGACAGCTCCGTACCCTTTGTTCCGCTGCAAACAGAGGTGAAGTTTACCATGCGTTACGTGGACATTCAGAATATCAGGTACAAAGAGAAATTTGATGTCATCTGGCGCATCGATGAGGCTGTGGCCGACTGCGATGTGATGAAGCTGATTTTGCAGCCGATTATCGAGAACAGCATTTACCATGGCATTCGGATGAAGAATGGAAAAACTACACTCCGGATAAAAGCAGAAATGGTCGGTGATTATTTAAGACTCACCGTCACGGACACCGGTGTTGGGATGGATAAGGCGCGGAAGCGGGAGGTGCTGGCCAAGCTGGATTCCGAGATTGAAGGCGGCCAACACATCGGACTGCATAATACGCATAAACGATTGAAAATTACGTATGGCGATCAATACGGGATATCGATTCTAAGCAAGAAGGACTGGGGAACTTCAATCTGCCTTACGTTCCCGATCCGGAAACAACCTGAGTCAGTATCAAAGATATCGTAATAAGGGCAGCCGATTGTCGGCTGCCCTTCCCTTTTGTCTTTACCGATGTTTCATCATTACGAGCCGGCGTTCAAGGATACACTGCCCGTTACGCCGCTTGCTCCACCAAGCACTACCTTTAAGTCAAGAGCCTGCGCTCCGCTGTTAGAAAGCGCCTGGATCGTCGCAGGGGTAAGGATGATCGTCAGCAGTCCGTTTGTTTCGTTGAACGTTTGCGGAGCCACAAAGGACGTAGTGTAATCAACGCCGTATACCAAGGTTTGGCTGCCAGCCGTGATCGAAGAAACATACGTAGTTCCGGTCGATCCGCGGCCTGCATTAACCGTGATGGAAACCGGTGCAGAACCGTCAACGCCGAAGCTAGCGCTTGTTGTTACGAAACTAGGCATTACCGAATATGGCGCTTGAACCGTTTGAACAGGCTGCTGCTCTGTAATGATGCCGTTAGCTACGCCAACCCAATAGCAAGTTGTAAAGATGGACGGATCGTACAATAGGCCGAAGCTTTGATTCACATAACCGGAAGTACCGCCAGTCCAATTCTTAGAGAACGGAGTAATTACGCTATTGTTGTTATCCACGAATGATGAGCTGCTGTCATCTCTCGTTTGCCAAGCATTATACTTCGTTGAGCCTCTCTCATCGAGCGGAAGCACTCTGGTCGATTCCGGCGTATCGCTAATAAGCATATCGTCGCCGGCTTTAGTGAAGAAATAGTCCGTTCTGTTTGCATAGTTGTTCGTCGCCATGTTGCCGGTGCCATATTGAGGGATACGCGAGAGTATCCACGTGTCGTGCTTCACGAGGGCATCGATTCTTGAATCATTAGGATTCATGATTTTTTGCAAATACGTATACGCTGGAATACCTGAATATGCGAGAACTTCATCATAGGCGTTACCATATGCTTTTTGGATGGCTGGATATTGCACATCATCTTTCGCTGCAAGCGCGAGGGGATAGTATGTTTCAAACATCATCATCGCATCGCCATGATTGTAACTTAATCTTCCCGCATCCTTGTTCATCAGCTGATTATAGAATTCAATTTGGAGCTGAACCAGCGCAATATCTTTTCTCAAGGCATCGCCTTTATCTCCCGTAGGATCACCATGTAAATCAAACTCGTCGTCAAAGATAAGCAGCGAGTTTAGGAGATACGGGGATCGCTCCGTAGAAGGCAGCGACTTCAGGTAATCCTCAACTGAAGTGTTATCGCTCACAGCCAGTGCCGCGGTAGCCGCCTTTATGTACCACTGATTGTCCTTAATCCACATTTCATGCTCTTTATCTTTAATCTCCTTCAAGTTCTGCATGAAGGAAATATAACCCGAACCGTTACGATCCGCAGCCTTCGGAACCGGATTGCCCTTCAGATCGACCGTCGTTGAATCATCCGAAGCAGTGTGCAGCGGCGAGAAGGCGGGCAGTACATAACCATCCATCGCGTAGTTTGTGCCTGCGAATATTTTGTTATACTCATTGGAAAATTTCGTATAGAAGTAAGCATAGTTATGCTCTTCTGCCGGATTGCCATTGCGAGTTACCCAGGAATCCATGTCGTGAAGCACAGGCACATCCGTTGTATCTGCGGACACATCTTGCAAGATTTCCATCGTAACGCGGATAAACATCGTAATTTCCGCTGCATCCAGTGGTGCATCAGCGAAAAATTCGTTTTGTTGAATACCGTCATTGTTCGAGTATGGATTCGTTCCTCTGTCGGTATTAAAGTAGTCCGCGTACCACTTTGCCCAAGACGAGTTCTGGCCGTGCGGATCGATTAGCATGTAGCCATTGTCGATAATCGTATTTAATTCAACCGTCGCGCAATCGCGAAGCGTTGCAAGAATTTTCTCATCCTGCTCCCTAATATTCTGTGGCGTATTCGGATTAGCAAGCTCCGGCTCCAGCACATAGTGGTACAAGGAGAAGTACGTCGAGAAATCACCTGTAGGCTCTTCCGATGAAGGATGGTTATAAACCATAAGGCCCAGATTTTTATTCGTGCCGTCGCCGACAAGTCTTCCCAATGCAAGATCACTGATTCCGCCATAGGATTGATGCGTTGGGTTCACCGGGTCCGGTGAAGTGATCAGTGCCATAAGGTCTGGGTAGCGATCACTCACATTTTGTGTGACTTGATATTCGTAGTTCCAGTCGCCGACTTGCGTGCTGGTAGCAGAGTTATAATCCTGGGACTGATAAATCGTCTTCCCATTCGTTGCATGCGCACTCTTGGCAATGGTCGGGTAAGGGCCATCTTTACCCAAGATATACCCACTTGAGAAAGAAGCGTCTCCTTTGGACGAAAGGTCGTAGCCTTGCCAAGGCGCAGCGGCGTCATTCGCAGCAACGGCAGCGTTTGTAGCCGGTGTATTCGGCGACTGTTCATCTGTTAAGCCTTTATTGGCCGAAAGGTTCGGATTGTACTCGTGAATAGGGAGTCCATCGCCGAAGAATCGGGAATACGGATACCACTGAATGGGGTCCTCTTTCCGATCCAAGTCCGAGTTATGCCCGTAAGTGAACACATCTCCGATTTGAATTTTTGATTTATCGGTATTTTCCGGCGCTTTAGCGAAATTATACTTATTTCTTCCATCATCCGTTGAACTTCCAATTTCATTAATGCTTCTAGCCGGCGTACCGTTGTTCAATCCATTGATCTTGGTCAGCAGCATTAGCATCGAAGAGGTACGAATCAGATTGGAACGCGCTTCTTGCTTCGCCAAAATATCATTAGCGGTTGGATTCTGTAATTTGGCTAAATAGTCGTACCTAGCCCCTTCGCCAATGCTGTTGAAACCAGACCAATAAGCGAAGTTGTTGGTTGGTCGGCTCGTTTCACCATAAGTACGGCCTGATGAATCTTGAAAATAATTCTTGCCGCTAACATTCCGGTTTGGCGACACCTTGGAGACATATCCGGGACCGTTATCGGAAGTATCATTACCGTAATCTTGTACAAGACCGGATTGGTCACCAATTGCGCCCTGACTGTCAAAGGCGCCACGCGTATATTCCATGTTGGCTGCCTGCTCCGCCAACGTTTGCAGAACGAATTTCACATGTGTTGCGCCTTGGCTGTTCTGAATCCAAACGCCATGATTGCCATCGGACATTATACCTGTAATGGTGTTCTTGGCATCGTTCGTTGCGTCAAACACATATCGGTTCCCGGATAAGTATTGGAAAACATCATTGGCATCGGATGCGCCAAAGTCAATCCGTACCAACCCTTTCGGATTGACGACAACCCAGTACACGCCATCAGCATCCTTGAAGGCGATCGATACTTGGTTGCCTAGTCCCGTTGCAGCAAGAACGCTGCCCGGAAGGTCAAACGGAAGCACACTATTGTTGGACAATACCGATTGTTTATCATAGTTATCCTTTGTTATCCAATTTGCGGCATACTTGCTATTTGCTCCTCCTGGAATACGGGCATCACCATTTGGGAAATAGTTGATTTGTTTTGTATAATGCGCAGCCAGTTGCTGAACGACTGGAGCAGGTGCCGTAATGGAGTTTCCAGACGCAAAAACACCGGAGGGAACCGACGATGCCGTTAACAATGATACGGAAGCTAATGTAAGTTTCGTCCATAGATGTTTAGTTGATTTATGCTTTTTCATTGTTTAATCTCCCCCTCTCTATAGGCCTTGTACCGCTGAATTTAAGATATGAGTGACTTGTGTGTGAGCATAATCAACCGGCGTATTTGGTGCTGTCGGCATTGTTACACTACCCGACAACACCCACATGCCGTAAGCGCCGTCCGGAATAATCATATCGACGTTAGGGTACCCTAACGCATCTTCCCCAAATTCTTTAAAAGAGCCGCTCGCATTGGAACGATACACGAGTTCCGTCTTCGTTCCGATCCACAAGTTCTTCTTGTCGTCCATGTAAGAGGTCGTCACATTGGACCCTAGAAGAATGGGGAATACATTTGGCGAAATGCCAAACAGATCATCCGTAATCACATTCTTTTGCCCGTTTAATAGATCTGTCTCGCCGCGCAATTCCGTAATGTAGGATTTAACGTTTTGAGGGACGTTAGCGCTTGAAAGAGCATCTTGCCACGAGCCAAACGTCTTAATCGGCGCTTGGTTAACATTCGTATCAATAGGGATATTGACTGGCTGGCCTCCATCATTGCCGTTTCCAACGGTTGCAACGATGCCCGTTCCAATCGTAACGCGATCAGGCTGCGGGTTAATGACCGTGCCGTTCGCATTGACAATCGCTGATTGAATTTTACCTTTACCTGCCACGTTTGCAGTGGAATTAACCTTAAGCGTATTTAGCGAGGAGTCCGCATCCAAACTCATATCCGTAATCCCTTGCCGATTTGCGATATTCGTCGTTCCGCTGACAGACGAGCCGATAAAGTTAACGCCTTTTGCATGAACGATGCTTAGATCTCCTGTTATTCGTGTATGATCCAATACAACAGGATCATGGTCTAGGCTGTCCGTGATATAAACATCGCCCGTGATGGTGATGTTCTTGAGAACAGCACCTGGTAGGGCGATCGTAACATTACCAGAGACATCTGCAGGCAGCTTCGCGAGGTCTTCGGGCGTTCTGATTAAGACCCCCATCACCCGATCCGTCATCACAATCGATTCCGCGCGCGTAATATTGGCTTGCGGATCGAAGTCACCGTTTCTTCCTTCAATAAAGCCTTTAGAGGCCAACAGTGAAACTGCATCCGAAGCCCAAGCGGAGATTTGAGAGCCATCGTTAAAGCTTGCGTGCTGCGAGCCGGAAACGATTTGGAACGCCCGCGAAATCATTACAGCTGCTTCTTGACGACTAATCGGCTTGTTTGGGTTCGCATGATGCTCCGAATCCCCAGTTAAGAAGCCTGCCGCCGACGCTTTTTGAAGCTCCGAAAAATACCATGCACCCGGAGTTGCATCTGTAAAGCCTTGAGCTCCGGCAGTGCTCTGCAGGATGAAAATCCGGTTAAGCATAGTGGCAAATTCCGCACGAGTAACAGCCTGGTTCGGATTCAAATGACCGTTAGCATCACCTTGGAGCAATCCATTTGATGTCCAATTCCGCAATTCGTTCGCAGCCCAATGACCTGAACTATCCTCCGCTGAACCTACTGTCGCCGTACTCGCAAACAACATGCTGCCAAGGACAAATGATGCAACTGTTCTAGCTACTTTCTTCTCCATTCTCTGTGCTCCTTTTCCCCCTGATATTTGAAATTGCACATCGATATATTCGAGATATATTAAAGCGCTTTAATTCTCGCGCTTAAAAAGCGCATGCAAAATACAACATTTCTATTTTGCATGCGGCCTGATGTCCCTTAATAATGAAATGAAACCAGATTCTTCACGTTCACGGGAAGTCCTGTACGGATCGATTGGTTAGCCGCGATTCCCGTCAATATCGAGCGAGCTCCGTCGATATGGTTGGCCGCTCTTTTGAATCGGTCTTCCTGTGGTTCACCGAACAAATCGCGCAGCAGCACCGGATCGCCGCCGCCATGCCCGCCATCGCCGTCTTCAACCGGAACCTCATACGGGTGAGCAAATACCGGATGAACGATAATGGATTGCGTTTCTAGCGCTCCTTCATCCGCCTTGTTGCCGCCGGAGTTAATGTAGGCGCGTTCTAGGATTTCCATCTCGATGCGGCCTTTCGTGCCGTTAAACGCAATGCGATAGCCTTCATATGGCAAAAAGGCGTTCAAGGAGTAGGTCAAGATCGCGTTATTATTGTAGCGGACGATAACGCCCATGGAATCCTCTATGCTAATGCCGTCGCTGAAGACGCTTTGGTCACGTTTGTAGCCATCCTCATGCTCTGCGTTTAGATACATGTTTTGTAGATACTCATTCCCATCCAGCTGCAATGAGAACGGATCGTCACTGGCGATCGGATTGCCCGTACCCCGGTCATAGAACTGGGTGACGCCGCGCTTCTCCGCATTATCTCTGCCGTAGAAGGCCAAGTTGCCAAACGCAAATACCGTTTCAGGCTGCGCGCCAATCCAGAAATTGACCAAATCAAAATGATGCGTCGACTTGTGTACCAGAAGTCCGCCGCTGTTGCGCTTGTCGCGATGCCATCTGCGGAAATAATCGGCGCCGTGACGGGTATCGAGCATCCATTCGAAGTGAACAGATACTACGTCGCCAATCACGCCATCTTCAATCAGCTCTCGAGCCTTCGTGTGATGTGGCGCATAGCGGTAATTGAACGCTACTCTGACGCTGCGGCCCGTACGCTCAACCGCATCCAGGATATCCTGGCATTTGTTCTCCTCTATCGTCATCGGTTTCTCGGTGATAACGTCGCAGCCTAGCTCCATAGCGCGAATGATATACACATGGTGCGTACGGTCAACGCTGGTGACGATGACCGTGTCAGGTTGCTCTTTTGCGATCATTTCATCGAACTGCTCCGATTTATAGGTGGATACCGCTTTCGATCCGTAGTTCTCAACCAACAGCCGATTGGCATAATTCATGCGCGTTTGATTGATGTCGCAGAATGCGAGCAGTTCCGAAGTCTCCTTATAATCCGTTGCAATAGCCGCATAGAAAAATTCCGCCCGTCCTCCAGCGCCTACGATGACATACTTCTTTTTGCTGCTCATTCTTCTGTCTCCTCTACTTAAGTTAAAAAGCAAAAGCTATCCTTGCACGACTACAGGCAGCACTATTCGAAGCGCTTACAATGCTTCCGTTAGAACGCTTTTAATACCGCTTTCATAGTGGGTTAATGAATTACACAGCAAATTATAAGCGAGCCATACAAGCGTTAATACTCACCTATTTTGGTAAATACTATCAATCCATGCTCAAAATCCCACACAATACTATTAAATCATGTCGAAACCTATCATTTATGGGCGTGAGTAGGTCAAAACCAATCCTCATACGTTTTCCATCATTGAACGCCATACAATTTCAACGCCAGTGACGCTCAGCGATATGACTTTAAATGAAGACTCTGTATTTTGGAAGCCCTACGATATAGGGTGCGGAAAGCAATAAATGACACAGAAATGATTGTTTTGATCAAATAACGATAGATAATGACAACTTAGCACAATTGGAAAAAATAAAGCCGTCAATAGATGATTGAATATGCTAAATCAACTAACTAGGAATAGGTTCAATAGTTCGACATAATTGAAAGCGGATTCATAATTGAGGTGTCAGTCAAATAATCAAAAAGAGGGTGTACGGAGAATGTCGAGAAAACCATCGAGAAAAACATCGAAGAAAACTTCGCAGGTCATTTCTTCACTCGTAATTGGCAGTATGTTGATCACGAGCACAACAGCTTTGGCAAGTCCTACTACGCCAAGTCCAACTTCGGCAAATTCAGCGCAAGATGTCTCCACGCATTGGGCAGCTAAGGAGCTGCAAAAATGGATGGACAACGGCTTATTGAAAGGCGATGAACACGGCCAATTAAATCCTAACGCAGCTATCACGCGTGCGGAATTCATTACGATTTTAAATCGCGTCTTCAATCTTCAAAGTACTGCCGGCTCAAAAACCTTTGCTGACGCTAATCCTAGCGATTGGTATTACGAAGAGCTTCAAAAGGCTTCAGCGGCTGGATTATTGATGGGCGACGCCGGTAATAATGCGAATCCCAAAGCAGCAATTACTCGCCAAGAAGCAGCTGTCCTCATTTCGAGAGGCTTCCAAGTTGTTGCCGGAACCGGCAGCTCGAATTTCAGCGATTCTTCCGCAATCGCAGCCTGGGCTGCAGAAGCGGTTTCCTCTCTTTCATCTAAGGGCTATTTGCACGGAAGAGGCAGTAACGACTTTGCGCCTCAAGCTAATATCACGCGAGCCGAATCCTTTGTTATGACGGACCGCGTAATGGGTACGTTGGTTAGAACGCCTGAGGACCTAGCTAACCTTGCTTCACCGATCACGGGCAATATTACAATCGCGCTTCCAGGCGCTGTTCTGAAGGATCTTCAAATTAACGGCGATGTCTATGTCATTGATGCTGCGGCATCATCTCCGGTTGTATTCGATCACGTTAAGGTAAACGGCGATCTAAGCGTTGTCTCTGCGAAAAACGTAAACCTGGTGGGATCATCCGTAGCAGGTACAACGAATGTAAAAGACACCCATGCTACTGCGTCCCTTAACCTGGACGCTGCATCCTCTCTTAACATGCTGGTCCTGAACTCGGCTGCCAACGTTTCCGGTGAAGGCAGCATTCAAACCGCTACTATTAATGCAAACGGTACTACTATTGCTCAAGAACCAGCACATGTTACTGTTTCAGCTGGATTGACTGCAACGGTTGCGGGTAAGACCGTAACCGATACACCGGTAACACCGGTAATACCTGTAACACCTGTAACACCTGTAACACCTGTAACACCTGTAACACCGGTAGCTGGACCATCCGTTTCCGATGAAGTTACAACTTCTACTCCTACTCCGGTGGTTGATGCTATTTCTACAGGCACTTCTGTAGCTATGTATAGCACTCAAGTCACTCGCTTGCAGCCGACTGGATTGGATGTAACTAAGGCTATCCAGTGGACAACGTCTGATCCGTATGTTGCTTATGTGGACACAATCGGTAACGCAGCTGGTGATTTCTCCGGTAAAGTTCTTAGTGTTTCTGCAGGTACTGCTACAATTACTGGTAAACAAGGTGTTAACACCGTTACTGTAACTGTAACCGTAACAAACGATCCTAAGTTGAAAACGAATTTAGAAAAAGTCGTTTACTATTACAATGCTAAAGATCCTCTGATTCCTGATTTCTCTAACGCGCCTGAGCTTAAGACGGACACGTTAATAGCCCCTGACGGTAAGGCTTGGCCTTCAGCACACTATGTCGGCTATGTTAATGGCGAGAATGGCGTGAAGTGGCTGCTATCGAACGATAATTTATTTAAATCCGTGGATGGACTTAAATTAGCGTTAGGTTCCAACATTGCGCCATTAACTAGAGGCATCGTTGCTGATGCAGTAACGCTATATGATCCTAATTTATATGCTGCTGACCAAATTCAGTACCTTGAGGGTGGAAGATACATTCCTCAAATGTACAACAAGGATGGCGGCAATGATACCTCTGGATCATTCTCCTATATTGATAAAGATAAAAAACAACAAACTGGTTCATACAACGCATCAGAGGTTATCTCGAAGATCATGCCTGATGGCAATAATGGGCTTTGGATCCTAGGCGATAGAGGCAATGCAACTCACATTGTGAGAAAACAGCTGTCGCTGATGGCTAAGTCACTGGTTCAAGAAGAAATTTCAAGAAACTTTGCAGACCGATTCGGCTTCCAATCCGGCTCGATATCGTTCAACTCGAAGGACGATATGCTTAAAGCGATCATGAACGCTGATAAAGGCGCTGGTAGCTTTATCGGGGATACGGACAATGACGGCCTATGGACCACCATGTACGCTTCCGGAGAAATCTGGAGATATAACTACATGAAGTCCGAGTATGGCGATAACGACGCTAGAACAATTGATGCGAAAGCTTCCGCTACGCGTGCTGTTGAATCAATCGTTACGCTTGGCTACATTTCCGGTATGCAGCTTAAGGTTCCTTCCAAGAACAATGTTAACGACCCTTCCATCTACACCTTATTAGGAGGAGCAAATCCTGATGGTTCTGATGAAGGAAAACCGGTGTTTGTTGATGCCAATGGCAACTATACGTTGACCGATACAGGCAAGCCTGCTTCCGCCGGTTTCTTCGCAAGAAGCTATAAGGTTGCCGGTAAGAACAACGGCGCTAGTTCAGCTGATAGTAATCCAGGCGTAAACTCTGCTTGGCTGCAAAAGAAGGCCGGATCCACTACGGATATCAACGGAAAAACGGTCAACTACTCCTCACCAAACGGTGTATTGAAAGCGTATGACACTGTTTCTGTTCCATCCAGACTTGTTAAGGTTTATGCCGACCTAAACGGTGGTGGATCGGAAAATACAGAAAATAACCTGGATAGCAGCAATGTGTATTATAAAGCTACCACTTCTACAGATGAGTTGGTTGGTCATTACTTTACACTTGATCTTGCTTACAGTGCTTTCAAAGACAGCGATCCTGAGCTAGCTGCTCTAATCAAGAATGACATGATTAACCACACCAATACGATTATTTTGAACAACTACTATCAAGTGAGTGTAACGGGCGAAAACCCGGTAGAGTCTCGTTTCAATCCTTCTAACCCTGCTGAATACGCTGCTAAAGGCAATGGATTAAATTATCCGTCGGTTCCTACGAAATGGGCGAATATGAATCCAGAGTTCCTTGATGGTGTTTCTAATGCTTGGGGAAGAAATGACTATGAGGATGGCCCGCTAAATGCAGCGCTTGCCCTGCAAATGCTTGTCGTTGCAAAGGATATGGGGACTTATACAGCCGCTGAGAAAGCTGCTCTTGCTACTCAAGGCGTAATAGCTACTAAGCCGCTTGATTATGCAAACGAACTAAATGTTATGGACGGCGTTGCTCCTACAGACCCTGCCAATGCTCATAACGATTACGAAACAAGATATCCGAAATCTTACTTCTCCACTTCTCTACTTGACATGTCTCAGCAATATCTATCGAGATACTTCGGTATTGCTGCTCATAACGGAGATGGAATGGGTCAGAACGGCGTTTCTCATGAAGCTTATATGAACTATTCGGACGAAGAAGAAGAAGCTCTAGCATACTACACGCTATCTCACCATGCTGATGCTTCTAATGCGGAAGGTATTGCAAAAGGAATGAATGAATGGTGGTACAACGAGAAACGCGAGAAAAACCCATTCATGACCACTTTCTATGCAGCATCTCTCGGTGCATTGAAGGATAAAGGCTTTGACATTGGTTCTCCAACTGTTGATCTTGCCGGTTCCGTCTGGCAGATGACTCGTATTCCGAATAACTTCATGAACTGGGATGTTCTTGCAGCCAACAGAAACGATGTAACGCATGTTGCACCTGATTTCATGGTTGACCAGCTCATTCCTCGCGATGAAGTGATGATGTCTAAATATAACACGAACATATTCGGTACGATGGATAGAAGAACAATTGATTCCGGCACCTCGAAATCCATGGAGTCTTCGACCGTTATTTCGATGCCTTATTGGTTGACGAAGAATCCAGAAGATGCGGCTTATGTAAATGCTCTGGGAACAGCTATTACTGCTCCGGTCAACAATGGAACAGAAAGCCTGACTTATCCTACTAATGTTGCTACGGTGAACCCTGGTGCGAACTACAATGCAGCTACACACACCTTTACTGTTAATGTCGGTGACTCTGTAAAGCTTGATGCGATCACAACCGGCTATATCAAAAACGTTTCATGGCTGACAGACGCTTGGAATCAGTCAGGCTATGTTGGTGGAAAGCCTATGCAAGTGAATGCTGACCCAAGTAAATTCCAAGTAATCGACCTGAGAACTTTAGCCGCAAATGGTGAAGTTGGACACGTTGATGCAACCGGTATCAGCGTGGCGGGCGAACACTATGGGGCTTATGCAACAGGTCTCAAACCGGGAACCGTTACGGTTACCGCATACGTAATCGACGGATTCTTCAGAACTCCGAAAACAATCACGTATACGATTAATGTGGTTGATCCTAAAGCAAGTGCAGTAGCGGCATCTCCTGCTTCTGTTACGGCAAGCAGCTTTGCTTATCCAGCATGGCTGATTGCGGAAATGAACAAACCTAACCTAAACACAGATGGCAACCCATTTGTAAGTGTTATTTATTCTTCCTCTTCTGAGACAGATGGTACAGTTAATCCTGTAACAGGTGAAATCACTTATTTGACTGGTAATGCATTCAAAGTAATCGCAACTGTTGCCTATTCCGATACAACAGTAAATGCTGATCCAGACAATGATCCGGATGCTTATGATGATTTAGGTGCTAGATTTGAAGAAGACAGCCATGTAATGACGTTTGCATGCCCTGTTCAAAAACCAGCAACTCCGTAACTTTGATCTTGCTTATGTACTCATGTAATAACAGCACATACCATAGGTAAATGGTATGTGCTGCGCTTTAAAAAAAGTTTCAGAAAAGTTCCCATAGTGATGTTTCTAAAACCCCGAAATTGGATTTGAGTCTCCTACACTTAACCGTGTATTTAGATTAAAACCAATCGAGGGGTTTTTTTATGCAATAAAAGGTTTAACACGACCTAGTATCCCTATTGCCGAAAGAGTCAAGCTTCGCCCCCTCAAAAGGAGTGAATTCTCTTTTCTACGCACGGGAATCCTTACGTATCCAATCAATGCAAAATGCTTTTATATGAAGTCGCGAATTATCGACACGAAAATGATTATATTAATCAATAAAATGATAGATAATAACAATTTTCAATATTTTTTCAAAAAAAATGCGCCAATTAAAGATTGAAATTGTTAAATGAGCTACCTACAAACGACTAAAAGAGTGGAGCATAATGAGACTTATCATGCAGACTGGTTGAATATGGTTCTCGCATGTTGCTTTACACCATAATTGTAAGCGCTTCAAATGTAGGTGCAATGCCAGAAATCCAACTAAAGGAGCACAGAGAATGCCGAGAAAAACGAGAAAAACCTCGCAAGTCATTTCTTCAATTGCTATTGGCAGCATGTTGCTATCAAGCACAGCAGCTTTTGCAAGTCCTTCTCAAGATGTCTCTACGCAAGGACCAGCGAAAGAAGATGTCTCTACTCACTGGGCAGCGAAAGAACTGCAAAAATGGTCATCCATTGGCTTATTAAAAGGCGATGCTAATGGCAATCTAAACCCTAACGAGGCTATTACTCGTGCGGAATTTATTACGATTCTGGATCGCGTTTTCAATCTTCAAAGCACGGCTGGTTCCAAAACTTTTGCCGACTCTCATCCTGGCGATTGGTATTATGCAGAGCTTCAAAAGGCTTCTGCAGCCGGATTACTAAACGGTGATGCAAGCAACAATGCGAATCCTAAAGCTGCAATTACTCGTCAAGAAGCTGCTGCACTGATTTCAAGAGGATTCCAAGTAGTTGCTGGTACAAATAACACTACTTTCAGTGATTCTTCGGCGATAGCCAAGTGGGCTTCAGAAGCCGTTTCTGCTCTTGCGTCTAAAGGTTATCTAAACGGAAGAGGCAAGGGTAATTTTAATCCTCTTGCTACGATTACCCGTGCCGAATCGTTCGTAATGACGGATCGCGTGATGGGGACGTTAATCAGAACGCCAGAGGATCTTGCTAACCTGCCGTCTACGATTATTGGAAACGTTACCATAGCTCTTCCCGGCGCTGTTCTGAAAGATCTTACTATTTCCGGCGATGTTTATGTCATTGATGCTGCGGCGACATCTCCCGTTGTTTTGAATCACGTCAAGGTAACCGGCGATCTTAGTGTTGTCTCTGCGAAAAGCTTAAATCTAGTGGGCTCCTCCGTTTCCGGTACAACGAATGTAAGAGATACTCAATCTGTTACATCGCTTAACCTGGACGCCGACTCCTCACTTAACACACTGGTCCTGAATACATCTGCAAATGTTTCCGGTGAAGGCAGCATTCAAACAGCTATCATCAATGCGAACGGAAGCACAATCACCCAGCAGCCTGTTCACGTTACAGTAGCTGCTGACGTTTCATCTATTGTTGCTGGTAAGACTATAACCGATTCAACTCCTGCTGGCGGAGATATTGGCGGCGGTACTGGCGGTGCTGGTGGCAGTACTTCTAACGATTCCACGCCTGTTGTTCCTAGTATTTCTACTGGAACCACGGTTAGTATGTACAGCACTCAAATTACTCATTTGCAGCCTGCAGGATTGAATCTAACCCAACCGATCAAATGGACAACCTCTGATCCGTATGTGGCCTATGTAGACACGATCGGTAACGAGGCTGGCAATTATGCCGGTAAACTGATTGGCGTTTCCGCAGGAACAGCCACGATTACAGGCGTACAAGGCGGCACGACCGTCAAGGTGGCTGTCAACGTAAATAATGATCCGCAACTAGCGACTAATTTAGAAAAATTGGTTTACTATTACCAAGCTGGCGACAGTCAGATTCCAGCTTTTCCTAATGTTGCGGCACTCAATAACACAAGCCTTACTCCCCCTACCGGAAAAACCTGGCCTGCGTCTAGCTATGCCGGATACCTTGAAGGCTCAAATGGCGTCAAATGGATGTTGGCTTCCGACATGCATTCCGTCACGCTGTACGATCCGAACTTGAATCCGATCGACCAAATTCAATACCTGCAAGGCGGCAGATATCTGCCTCAAAATGCATCCGGCGCCACTCAGCCTGTCAGTAAGATCATGACAGATGGAAACGGCGGGCTTTGGATCCAAGACGCCGATGGAGATGCGACTCACATCGTAAGAAAACAGGTATCCCTTAGCGGCAAAGCTATGCTTGAGCAAGAGATCATGAGAAATTTTGATGATCGATTCGGCATGACAAGCAATGATACCAATACCACCTCCTACGCTAACAAAATTGCTGCGATCATGGGCAAGAAAGATGCCAGTGACCTTGACTTCAAGGTTGAGGTTGGTGATAATGACGGTTCGATTACGGCTACTTTCGGCAGAAGCCAAATTTTCTACTATAAGAACATGCTGAGCAAATACGGTCCAAGCGATGAGCGAACTAAAGATGCGCTGAAAGCTGCTACTCGAACAACAGAGGCTGCTGCTTTACTGCCTTATATTTCCGGCAGACAAATGAAAGTGCCAGCCAAAGAAGAGGCAAAATCTTATATTCTTCAGCTGCTAGGCGCTAACCTTGACGGATCTGATGAAGGTAAGCCGGTTTACCTGAATACTAACGGAAAGTATACGTTAACCGATACGGGCAAACCTGCTCCAGATGGTTTCTTGCCTCGTACCTTCACCGTAATTCCGAAAGGACAAGATACTTCTAAGCTGGGAGACAGCGCATTCTTACAAAAAGGTGCGGGTACAGCAACAGATATCAATGGTAAAGAAGTAGCCTATTCTAAGCTTATAAATGTGAACGTCTCTGCGGCTAAAGAACAAAAAAATCAATACAGTGCTTTGAAAGCTTACGATACCGTTCCTGTTCCGCAGCGCTTGTCCAAGCTGTATGATCCAAACGGAAACATACCTGAAAACACGATTTATTACAAAGACTCCACAAGCTCTGATGAGTTGAACAATGACGTTTCGTTCTATACGCTCGCGTATCAGACATTCAGAAATACAGATCCGGAGCTCGCTTCTCTGCTGAAAACAGCAATTGTCACGATTGCCAACCATACCATCATCAACAATTACCACATCGCAGGTATCAGTGCGAACAAGAGCCGTGATTTGTATCCTGATTATCAAACCGGCGGTACTAAATCAAGCATAGGCTTCGTAAATTCGGGCAACGGTTTGAATGTGCCTAACTATCACACGAGATGGGGTAACTTCGAACCGGAGTTCATGGATGGAGCTAGCGATCCGATCGGCGGGTCCGACTATGAGGATGGTCCGCTGAATATGGCCATTGGTCTGGAAGTCCTCCAGCTCGCCATGATGGTTGATAAGGATACCGCAATTCCTTATTACAATGGAAACGGATATTATACGCCAAAGCCTATCGATTTCATGGAAGAGTATCGTACGCTGGTCGACCCTGTTAAATATAAAGAGAGATACCCGCGCGCTATTAACTCTACTTCCGCTCTCGATACGATGCAGCAATACATGACGAGATATTTCAGCATCGCTGAGCATAACGGTGATGACTTCGGCGCGCCTGGTACGAGCTTCGAGGCCTACTTGAATACAGGCGATGAACACAAGATGATTAACATTATGTACTCGCTTGTCAATACAATGCCCGATGATCCCGACCCTGCTGTTCTACAAGCTTACAAAACGACATTCGATCAATGGTGGTATAACGTCAAAAGATATAGAGACGCGTGGGCAACCTATTATCATGCGCTTATCCTGGCAAAATTCAAGCAGTTGGGCATTGATGTATCCCATGATGAGGTAGATATCGCTGGCGCTAACCATAGCTTAAGCCGCTTCCCAACTAATGGCGGACACTGGGATGTTGACAATACGGACCGAACGGATGTCACCTATTTGATTTATGGCGACTCTACCGGATGGATGGACCAGGCATTGCCAAGAGATGAAATGCGCAGCTATACGGTCGGTGAAGATTTGTTCGATCCAAACCAAGGCGGCAAATTGTCCCTATACAACCAAGTTGCGTTCGTCCTGCCTCATTGGATGTCCATTCTTCCTGAAAATATTCAAATGATCCATACTTTAGGCTCAAATGCAAAACCTAATAACGGCCCTGCTCCCGCTATTAAAGATGCTGCCACTAATGCTGCAACAGTTAACCTGACTTTAAACGTCGGTGAACAAAAAACACTAAACGTTACCGGTACTGAAAACGCTTATGTGAAGAACATCATCTGGAACACAAGCTCATGGACGCAAGATACACAAACGATTGACTTGAAAAACTTGTATTCTTATGATGCTCTTGAGCAGAAGCAATTCTTCCCGGCACAAGTAACTGCCGTACAGCCTGGCACAACAACGGTTACAGCATTGACTGCCGATGGATTCTCTCCTGCACCGAAAACCGTTGTTTATAACATTACAGTTGTAGACCCTAATTCGAGTGCAACCGCAAAGGATCTCACTCAAGTTACCGCTTCTGATTTTGCATATCCTGCTTGGCTTCAAGAAGCCATGGCGGAGCAAGATCTGAATACAAATGGACACCGGAGTGTATCAGTTGCCTATTCTTCTTCTGACGAAACAGCAGGCACAGTCGACCCTGCAACCGGCACAATCACATACTTGACTGATATTCCATTCAATGTCATGGCTACCGTTACGTATAGTGATATGACGATAAATGGAGACCCAATGTTTGAGAAGAGCCATGTGTTGACGTTTGTATGTCCTGTGTTTACTAATTTACCAATTGTAAACCTGCAAAGCACAAAGATCACTCATCTACAGCCTGAAGGGTTCGACTTGACGCAGCCCATTAAATGGACAACGTCTGATCCATATGTAGCGTATGTCGACACAGTCGGCAACGATTCCGGCAATTATGCCGGCAAAGTGCTAGTCGTTTCTGCCGGAGCATCTAGAATTACAGCTGTTCAAGGCGCAAAAACCGCTACGTTTATTGTTAACGTGACCAATGACCCTGCTATCGCGACTAACTTAGAAAAGCTCGTTTACTACTACAGTGTCGGGGACAGTGAGATTCCCAAAATCTTTAAAACCGCAACACTCAATAACACAAGTGTGGAAGCGCCTGCGGGAAGAAGCTGGCCTGCGGCAAGTTATGCCGGATACCTTGACGGCTCAAACGGCGTAAAATGGATGATGGCTTCCGATATGGCTTCCGTCACGCTGTATGATCCGAACATGAGCAATCCAAGCGATCAAATTCAATACCTGCAAGGCGGAAGATATATTCCGCAAAATGCAGCTGGCTCGACTCAAGCGATCAGCCAAATAATGACAGACATTGATGGCGGTCTTTGGATTAAAGACGCTGCCGGAAATGCGACTCACATCGTAAGGAAACAGCTTTCGCTTCAAGCCAAGGCGCTGCTGCAAGAAGAAGTTTCCAGAAACATTATCGATCGGTTCGGCTATCAATCCGGCGGGGGCTCTATTGGTTTTGCTTCGCAAGCCGATAAGCTTGCGGCGATTATGGGAAACAAAGACCAAACCGATATTGTGCGCGGCTTGAATGGCACTGATAATGACGGAACTTGGACATCTTTGTACGGCATGGGAGAGCTTGCGCGCTATAACTACATGAGAGCCACATACGGCGAATCGGATGCTAGAACGATCGATGCCAAAGCTTCAGCTACTCGCGCAACTGAGGCTGTTACGCTTCTGGCTTATATTTCCGGCAGACAGCTGAAGGTCCCTGCCAAAGAGGAAGTTCAGCCTTATGTACTGACGCTGCTGCATGCTAACCTAGATGGATCTGACGAAGGCAAGCCCGTATTCATGAAAGCGGATGGTACCTTTACGCTTGATCCTAACGGCAACCAACCTGTTCCGGACGGTTATATCTCTCGTTCTTACGATATTGGACCGGATGCAACTACCCGTCCTGCCGTTATGCATGATTCGAACCGCTGGCTGCACAAAGATGCCGGCACAGCTGTAGATATCAATGGCAATACAGTACACTACGCGGCACTGCTCGATGCTTCCAGCAACTCCAACAGCACGAACTATGCTGCGTTGAAATCTTATGCCAATATGCCTGTTCCTGAACGTCTCAGAAAGTTATACGATCCGAACCTTAATATCGCCGACAACAGAGTTTATTACAAGGACGATACAAGCTCTGACGAACTGGTTGCGGATTACGCGTTCTATAACATGGCTTACGACACATTCAAGACGGTAGATCCGGAGCTCGCCGGCCTGATCAAAACTGCAGTTACCGCCAATATGAACAGCATTATCATTAATAACTACTATCTGGCAGGTTTGGGACCTCGTATCGCGATTTCTCCGGATTTCAGAATCGGCGGCTCCAAATATGACGACGGCTTTACAACTCAAGCAAGCGGTAATGGTCTTAACTTCCCTGCCATTCCATCGAAATGGGGCAATTTCAACCCTGAGTTCCTGGATGGTTCCAATAATATTTGGGGCAGAAGCGACTATGAGGATGGTCCGTTGAATGCTTTGATTGTTTTCGAAATGCTTCAGACGGCTATGAAATTTGCGAAAGACAACTCCGTAGCCGCATATTCGAATGACACATTCAAATCGCCGACTCCGCTTGACTATGAAGCTGAATTTAACACCATGGCTACATCCAGCCTGTACAAGGAAAGATATGCAAATACACCTAACTCGACTTCCTTACTGGATATGATTCAACAATATCATAGCCGCTATTTCGGAATCTCCGCCCATAACGGCGACGATTTAGGGGTACCGGGCGTTTCATTCGAGAACTACCTCAACTATTCCGATGAGGAAGAAGAAGCTAGCGTATTCTTCGGAATCGCAGCCACACTGCCTGATCAGGTACAACCGGATGTTCTGAATGCGTATCATAATGCCATTAATCAATGGTGGTATAACGAGAAGAGAAGCAAGAACCCGTTCCTGACCAATTTCTACGCTGTATCGTTAGCTCTTTTGAAAGCCAAAGGTGTAGATACCAGTACGGATCAGGTGGATACCGATGCCGCTGCTTGGGCGCTGACGCGTATGCCGAGCAACCTCGGATATTGGGACGTAAACGCATCTGGCAGAAATGATGTAACGAAACTACTCGGCGGCGCTGCCAACGATAGCTGGGTTGACCAGCTGCTTCCTCGAGATGAATTTAGAATGACGAAATACAACGGAACTTGGTTCGATCCAGATGGCGGCAACGATATAACAGCCATGGAATCTTCAACCGCAATATCGACGCCTTTCTGGTTCGCTATGGATCCTACGAATGCAGCGCTTATCGCACAGCTGGGCAATGCGGCGACTCACCCTGTCAACGCTCCAGTTCCTGCTATTAGCGATGCGGTTACGAGCACCAAGGACGTAAACATTACGCTGCAAGTCGGAGAAAGCAAAAACTTGGACGTTACAGGCAGTGAAAGCTCCTATATCAAAAACATTTCATGGGTTACAGATTCTTGGAATGACGAGAATAACCAAACCCTGGATCTGAGAACAAGATATGAAGCTGCTAAGAATGCAACGCTCTACGGTGCCGTCATTACCGGTTTGAAAGCCGGTACGGCTACAGTTACCGCCATGACTAGCGACGGAGGCTTTGCTGCTCCACGTACCGTCGTTTACCATGTAACGATTGTCGATGCTAATGCTACGGCGGATGCTACATTGCCAGCTAATGTTTCTGACGCTCAGTTTGCTTATCCTGCATGGCTTGCAGCTGCGTGGACTGATGCTGACAAAAACACGGATGGTCACTCGTATATTTCTGTGAAATATACTTCTAGCAACACTTCTGCAGGTACTGTAAATCCATCAACCGGAATAATCACTTACTTGAATAACACTCCATTCAACATCATAGCTACTGTAACGTACAGCGATATGACAATAAATGGGGATCCCATGTTTGAGAAGAACAGTCATGTAATGACGTTTGTATGTCCCGTTCAAGATCCGCCCGTAAATATTAATTAATATCGCTCGTGTAGTAAAGGAATAACAAGACATCTTCGATTATGATGTCACTAAAGAAGCCTTAGTCCGGTAATCCGGACTAAGGCTTTTTAGTTTTGCCTATGCCCATGCTGGGCGTACTACCACAAAAAGGCGCTGACCGCAGCCGGTCAGCGCCTTTTTCCCCGTATCATTTTTGATAATGCGATGGCTGAAGGTGCGCTTGCCGCCCCTTCATTTGCTTGGCGCTTAGCTGTTGCGGCGCTTGCAGCGAAATCACTTCATCATGTGCGGAGATGCTTTCCATAGCAAGAAGCAGCTTCTCCTGATTTGAGTTTTTGAAGCTGAAATGAAGATCGATAACCTGTCCGGTTTCTCCGCTGCTATCCGATTTCTCATCTTTCTTGGTATAGAATTTGTAGATGGACAAACCGCTTCCCTCGAAAGCGGACACGATGCTCCCAAGACTGCCGGTCCGCAAGTTTACCTTCACTACGATCTCCTGTACGCGTTTAGCGTGCATCCAATGCTTCTCCAGCTTGTTTAACCCGAATAAGCTTACTAATACAAATACAGTCGATACCATAGCAACGAAGTAAAACCCTGAACCCACGCACAGACCGATCGCGGCTACCACCCAGATGGAAGCCGCCGTCGTCAGCCCGCTTACCGACGAGCCATTGCGAAGAATAGCCCCGGCGCCGAGAAAGCCGATGCCGCTAATCACTTGCGCGGCGAGTCGCGCCGGGTCCAATCTTACGTTGCTCTCGGTAACGAATTCTGCAAAGCCGTATATCGACAACAGCATGATGATCGTTGAACCGATGCATACGAGTATATGCGTCCGAAATCCGGCAGCATGATTACTCCACTCCCGCTCCAATCCGATCAGTCCGCCAAGCGCGGTCGCGCAAAGAAGACGCAACACCATTTCCGTATGCGAGATATGCCATACATCCGACATGCCTTTCCCTTCTTTCGCCTTCGACTTCTTATTCAGCAGTGCATGGAATGCCCAAATCTTGTGCTCCCGGATTAGAGATGATTAATTCCGGATTATACCGCTGAATGAAGTCATAGCCAATCCGAGCACGGCGAACCCGCTCTCTAGAGAGCTTGACAACGGTATCTTCCAGATGCGTGCCCGACGGATACACATTAGGCGCGTTGCGTAAACCAAACTTCACATATACCGGAGCGGCCACCCGAATAATTTCGCAAATGTCATAATAACGAATGAAGCCACCGAAGTCGTCGGGAACCTCGATATAGAGATCGATCGGCATATCGACCGCTTGACGGATAGCGGATAGTTTCGCTAGCGTCAGATCGGTCGGAACGTTGTACGTATCTGCCCCTAATTGCTCCATCAGTCGTACGGAGATCGGATTACAGGCTCCCATTGACACGGATACTTTGACGACCAGATCGGCTGGGAGCTCCCCGGCTTTCTTAAGCTCGTTCACAGCCCACAGAACACCCTCATCGGCCACGAGAATGCCGCGAATGCCGTGCTCGCAAGCCCGCTTCACATCCTCAATGGAATAAACAACCTGATCCATGCCCGATGCGCGCAGACCGATGCTCTTCCCGCCGGCATTGGCGGACTGAGCGTATATATCGAAAGAGGCCCGCGGACCCGTAAAGAGGCTGACTTCGATCTGATGCTGATTGGCGATTCTCGCCATATCCTTAAGCTCTTGATCCAGAAGAAGCATGATTCCGCTGCCTTGGGAAACGCGGTGCACGGGAACTGCAAACTCTTTCGCGGCATCTACGACCGCTTGCAGAGAGGCCGGTCCCTCTACGGAAGGAATCTCGATCCGGTATTGCGCCCCATCGGGAAACCTCTTCGTGGAGCTAGGCAGGTCGTGCATATCCCCATCCGGCAGTGCCAGCTTGCTCAAAAACTGCTTCGTCTCTTGCATCAGAATGAAACCTCCTAAGATTGACTCATATATTCCTGTATAAATTGCAAATACACCTGCGCCGTTTGCTCTAAATCTGACAGACGTACGAATTCCTTGTCTCCATGCGAGCTGCTTTGATCGGGACCATGGCAAACGGTAGGAATACCGAGTCCGTTGACGAAGAATCCCGCATCAGTGACCACCTTCTTGCCAACCAACGGAAGCTCCGCGCCTTGAACCTTGTGCATCGCTTCTTGAAGCGCAGATACGGCTGGGTCGTGCTTATCAATCCGATAGCCATCCCTGACCTTGCGCAGGTCCAGTTCGATGTTTACTTGGTACTGCTCGGCAATCTCATCCAATACTCCGCGCAATTCCGCCTCTACTTCGTCGAAGGAGATAAGCGGATCGATTCTTCGAACGCCTACAAGATCTGCCCGATTGGGATGCTGATTGTAAAATTGCCCGCTGTGCAGCGAACCGATAAAATACGAGGCATAACCAATATCTTCGATGTAATGCTGCTCCAATTGGAGATTTAGCTCGTTTAGCCTGCGAACAATCTCGGCGGCTACCGTAATCGGGTGAGGGGTGCCCGGAGCCGTATAAAGCTGATGGGACGGATCTCCGTCTCTGCGAATCATGATTTCGAAGGTAGCCGACCCCAATTGCGCTATCGTGCAATCGTATCTTGCCCCCTCCATGACAATAGCCGCATCGGCATGAAGCTTGACGTTATCGATCAAAGCGGCGAGATCTTCCCCTCTTCCGCCAGGGCTCTCATGCATACTGTTGGCAACGATGATCACCTTACCGGGCAGCTGTGCTTTGTTCTCGCGCAGCACGCGCAGCACTTCAACGATGCACGCAAGGGATCCCTTCATATCGCAGGCGCCTCTCCCGTGAATAATCCCATCTTCAAGCCGAGCCGGCTCATGCTCCAGCGGGACCACGTCCATGTGTCCATTGAACAAGATCGTCTTCCCTGTCCCGGATAAATCGCCTTCGAAAGTAGCGACAAGTGTTGGATTATTAGGAATGAATTCATAGCGTTCTACTTTGCAGCCCGCTTCCACGAGCATGCTTTCATACGCCGTTGCAACTATCCTTGTATCTCCGGTCGGGCTTGCAATGCTGACCAAACGCATTGTATCCGCCGCAATTCGCTCCGCATCGATTTGCTGCCAAAGTTTCTCCATCTCGCCTCGGTCCCTCCCTCTAAATTTCGCCGGCATTCGCCAAATGGCCGCCATCGACGATCAACGTCGTTCCCGTAATATACGAGGACTCGTCGGAAGCCAGAAATAAGAACGCGTTCGCCGCTTCCTCAATCGTCCCCAATCTCCCCATAGGCGTCCTCGATGTAATCGTTGGAATCGAAGGATCCTTCTTCCGCAGCTCACGGTCCAGCGGTGTGTCAATAAAGCCCGGCGCAACCGCATTGACTCGAATGCCGTATTGGGCCAGCTCTACGGCCAGCGATTGCGTCAGCAGCACGCCTCCGCCTTTGGAGGCATTGTAATGCGCAAGCTTGGAGCTGCCGCTCAATCCGTTTTTGGAGCTCATGTTCACGATACTTCCCTTGATTCCCTGAGCGACCATTCTGCTCACAACCTGCTTCGTCAGACGGAATACCGCGCTTAGGTTGACGTCCAGGATCCGCTCCCAATTCTCATCGGAAATGTCCAGGAACGATTCGCGAACGGCGATTCCCGCATTATTGACCAGAATGTCAACTGCTCCGAAACGGGAGAAAATGAGCTCCACCGTCTCCGTTAAGCGCTGCTTGTCTCGTAAGTCACAAGCGAATGCGAGAATATCATAGCCTTCGTTCCTCCACTGCTCCGAAGCCGCCAGCATAGCCGATTCGTTATGGTCGATGACGGCGACTAAGGCGCCTTCCCGCAGGAAGCGATCCACGATCCCATGACCGATTCCTTGCGCGCCGCCCGTCACGATCACGCGTTTGCCTGCTAATCGCATCAGAATTACCTCCTCTACTCTATGCTTGAATCCATATACGCTAAGGCTTCATGAACACTGTTTTGATGGACGTATAGAATTCGATCGCCGCTTGCCCCTGCTCCCTTGAACCGGAGCTGGATTGCTTCATGCCACCGAACGGGGCTTGCAGCTCGACGCCCGCACTCTCGGCATTTATGCGAACAAGGCCGGCGTCCATTTCACGTATGAATGTCATCGCACGGCCGACATCTCGCGTGAATAAGGAGGCGCTCAAGCCATACCGCGATCCGTTGGCCACGTGCAGCGCTTCCTCGAGCGTTTCCACTTTCATCAGCGCCAGCACGGGACCGAAAATTTCCTCTTGCGCAATTACCATACCCGGCTTTACATGCTCGAACAGCGTAGGCAGCACGTAGAAGCCTTGCTCGTAATCTTCTCCTTGCATTCTTGAACCGCCGTGAAGCAGAGTCGCACCCTCGGCAGATCCCTTCTCGATATAGGAAAGCACGGTCTCCATCTGGTTTTCACTGGCGCAAGGCCCCATCCACGTATCCTGAACCATCCCTGGACCGACCTTGATCTGTCTTACTTTGTGAAGCAGCTTTTCCTTAAAAGTCTCGTAAACACCGCTCATAACAATAACCCGGCTGGTGCACGTGCATTTCTGCCCCGTTGATTTCAAGCCGCCGCTGATCGTTGCGTCCACAGCCATATCGACATCCGCATCGTCGCAGACGATAACCGGGTTCTTCCCGCCCATCTCCAGCTGGTATTTCGCTCCGCGCGCAACCGCACCGAGTGCCACTTTCTTGCCGACGCTATCCGAACCGGTGAAGGAAATGCCGTCGACGTCCGGATGATCGATAATGCCTTGCCCGATAACCGAGCCGGAACCCGTCACAAGGTTCAACGCTCCAGCGGGCAGCCCCGCTTCAGCGAAGCATTCCACAACCTTCGCCGCCGTGACCGCCGCATCTTGCGCTGGCTTGAAGACAACCGTATTACCGTACACGAGTGCCGGAGCTATTTTCCAAATCGGAATCGCCACAGGGAAATTCCAAGGGGTAATCAATCCGACGACGCCAAGCGGCTCGCGAGTCGTAAACATCAAGCCGTCCGGATCGGTTGACGGGATGACGTCACCGTTCTTCCGCATTCCCTCTCCGGCGTAATAACGAAGAATCGCTACCCCCCGGGCAGTCTCGCCTCTTGCCTCTGCCAACGTTTTGCCCATTTCTCTCGTCAGCGTCTCCGCAATATCGGCTATTCGGCTTTCAAGTACGTTCGCTGCTTTGAATAAAAAGTCACCTCTTGCCGGTGCGGACAATTTACGCCAGGACGACGCGGCTCTTCTTGCGGCGGCAACGGCTTGATCCAAATCCTCCTTGCCAGACTTCTGGCAGTAGCCTACCGTTTCATGGCGGTCGGCTGGGTTGATGCTCGCTTCTACATTTCCGGATACCGAAGCCGTCCAATGACCATCGATATAGTTGCCGAATGTTTGCTTTTCTGTTTGAACCGTCACAGTCTAATCCTCCTCTATAGATGTTAGCCTCTTCCGACAACCGGCGGAACAAGCTTGACTTCCGAGCTGTCTCTCGGACGCAAATGCTTAAAATCGCAGCCTTCATGCGCTTGCAGCACCTGATCCTCATAGATCCGCATAAACCCTCGCTTATGAGGAGACTCAGGGGGCAGCCATCGGGCCCGTCTCTCCGCCAGCGTCTTGTCATCGACGTTTAATTGGATGACCCCGTTATCGAGATCAACCCCAATTTCATCACCATTGCGGACGATCGCGAGCGGTCCTCCAAGCGCGGCTTCAGGGGAGACATGAAGAATGACCGTTCCATAGCTCGTGCCGCTCATCCTGGCATCGCTAATGCGCACCATATCGCGCACCCCTAATTTCAGCAGCTTGTTCGGGATCGGAATCATCCCCCATTCCGGCATGCCCGCACCGATTGGGCCGCAATTCTTCATGATCAGAACAGAATCCGCGCTCACGTCCAAGTCTTCATCGTTAATTCTGGCCAGCATGTCCGCGTAGTCTTCGAATACGACGGCTCTTCCGATGAAACATTTAAATGTAAGGGAGCTCGCCGCTCTCTTCAGAATGGCGCCATCCGGCGCTAAACTGCCCTTAAACACCTTAAATCCGGATTGCTCCTTGAAAGGCTGATCTACGGAGGAGATAACCTCGGGTGTATACACCTCGAAGTAATCGTATTCTTCCGAAATCATCCTTCCAGTAACGCTCAAAGCATCACCGTCCAGCATCGGCAGCAATTGCTTGATCGCCGCTCCAATGCCCCCCGCCACATGGAAATCGTCCATATTATAGGCTCCGCTCGGCTGCAAATTCACAATCAGAGGAACGTCCCGCGATAGTTCCTCGTAGGCATCTAAGCTTAAGCTTATGCCTAAACGACCGGCGATTGCCGTCAAATGAATGATGGCATTGCTGGAGCCTCCGAGCGCGGCAAGGAGCTTAATCGCATTATGAAACGCCGCTTCCGTCATGAGCTTGGACGGACGAAGCTCTGCCCGCACCATCTCCACAATCCTCCGTCCCGTCCGCTCCGCCGCCGCGTAACGCGCAGCATGATGGGCGGGAATACTCGCCGTTCCCGGCAGCATCATGCCGAGCATCTCCGAGAGGCTCTTCATCGTCGAAGCGGTTCCCATTACCGGGCAGCCGCCCAAGCTGCAGGAAATATTCGTCTCGAGCTCCTGCCACTGACGATCGGATACCAATCCGGCGTTGTAATCGTCCAAGTATTTCCATGTATCAGTGCCATAATTGACTGTTTTCCCTTGCATATGCGCAGAAGCGCGGTGTCCCGCAGCCAATTGAATGGCCGGGATGTCGCAGCTTGCCGCAGCCATCAGCTGCGCGGGCGTCGTCTTGTCGCATTCGGACAGAAGAACCGCACCGTCAATTGGCAGTGAACGAATCATTTCTTCAATATCCATCGACATCAAATTACGGTAAGGCAAATCGGACGGCTTCATAAAGTCCGATGGCGTTGAGATTGCATGCATCTCCATCGGGTACCCTCCAGCCATGAGCACGCCGCGTTTCACATACTCAACAAGCTGCTTGTGCGGCAAGTTGCAATTCGTGAAATCGTTCCACGAATTGAAGATACCGATAATCGGTTTGCCCATGTACGATTCCGGCAGATGTCCCATTGCCCGCATAGACGAACGGTGCTCGAACGTATGGTCAGGCTTCCCGTCAAACCATTCCTGACTGCGCAATATCATGCCTCCATCCCCATCCTCTTCTGCTCTCTTTTCTACTCTTGCTTCTGCCCGCTATCCCTTGAAAACATTGGGTGCTTTCCCTCTTATCCCGAGCTTTATTGCGAATAAACCTCCAGCGAGCGGCTGCAGTGCGAGCTCCTCCTCGCTAAGACCGGCTCGTGCCGTTGTGATGAACAACGTATCCAGCTGCTCACCGCCGAAAGCGCAGGATGTGACGTTGGACGCCGGTACAACGACGGTATCCAGCCGTTCCCCCGTGGCGGGGTTCCATCTCGATACCTGCCCTCCATTCCAATGGGCAACCCATAACATCCCTTCTTCATCGATCGTCATGCCGTCGGGAAAGCCTTCGTTAGCCGGGATCGTAATGACGACCGTCCTACCGCTTAACGCTCCCGAGCCAAGCTCGTAATCGAACGCGTCTACCTGCCGGGTCAGCGTGTCGATATAGTACATCTTCCTTCCATCCTCGCTCCATGCGATCCCGTTCGAGCAGCTAATGCCACCGAACTCACGGCGCAAGCTCAAATCTGGATTCAAGCAATACAGCGCGCCTTCAGGAAGATTGCGTTCCGACATCGTTCCTACCCAGAATCGGCCGTCAGGACTGCATTTGCCGTCATTGAAGCGAATATAACGGGACGGAGAGCCCGGCTCCTGAAGGAACGTGAGCAGCTCCGTATCCGGATCGAGCGCGTACAAGCCGTTTCTCAGCGCCAGAATAACTCCGTGCTTCTCCCGCAGTGCCACAGCGCTTACCTGCTGACCTACATCAATCGAGCGGTTATGCTGCCTGAGCGAATCATAGCAATGAAGGCGCTGACCCATAATATCGACCCAATAAAGACAATGCCCGGACGCGTCCCAGCAAGGGCCTTCGCCGAGCAAAGCTTGTGCATCTATAACTAGTTTTAATTCCGCTTCGCCCACTCGGATCATTTCAGCTCCACAATGACTGCCGACTTGTCATCCGATTTCTTATGGCGCGGGTACTTCATGCACAAGGAGTCGAGTTCTTCCTGTTCGGCCAACTGCGACATATAAGCTTCAATTCCCCGATCGTCCAGTTCTTCCAAGAATTTCTCCCACTTCCTCGGGTCCTCATCATTCTCGATGAAATGAAACATGCCGTCGGAAACCGCATAAATCCGCCTCACGTTCGCCCGTGAAATATGACCGTACTCCATAAAGTAAGCAAGGAGGGGATCGCCGTTCATAACCGAATAACCTTCCGGCGTGTTCGCTTTATTGCGATTGATGATTGCGATGGGCCGCATGCGAGTGCTGATTTCCTCATCCGTCAACGTTCCGTATTCTTTCATCTCTTGCAGCGCCATTAAAGACTGGTGATCAAAGCCGGCCACCTGGTTGCGGCTTAATACACGGATGCTGCCGTCAGTGTAGCGCGCGAATAACATACAATCACCGCTTTGTACGAATTCAAAGTGGTTTTCATGGATCTTCACAACCGCGAATACCGCCCCCCACCGCTTCCATTTGGCCGATATATCGACGCCGGCCTCCTGCATTCGCACCAGTAAACGCGAATTCGCCCTGAGAACCGCCGTTCTCAGATCGAAGTCCGGTGCAGACACACCTAGCTCCTTAGCTAGCAGCTGGGCGGCAATCCATCCCCCCGTATTCCCTTCCTCATCGCTGTAACCGGACATGGAGGATACCCCGTCAACAACGCCGTAAGTACGATTCCGTTCGTTCAGTACGAGAGCATCTTCATTCGGTTTATCCAATTTGCCCGGTCTTGTAGCAGCTTGGATCGTCAACGCCGGAAGTGGGTTTGACCGTGTGTTATCGCTCATCTCGATCACTCGCTTCCACGAACGCGACATTCAGCTTACGATAAACTTGCTTCCACCGTTCTTGCAGCTCCGCCCCTTCATAAGCAGGCTGGTATCCTAATTTCAAATAAATATGAATGGCGGACAGGCGAAAATCGTCTGTTTCGAGAACGGCATGCTTCTTGCCGTCTTCCCGCATCCGGTGCAAGGCTGCAAGACTGATGCTATATCCAAGTCCAAGGCCTGCATATGCGGGATCGACGCCTACCATATGCAAATAGCCGCAATCTGCTTCCCATTGCGGCTCCTGCCAAGCACAAGCCGTAGCGACAGGCTTCTCCTGATCGCAGATGAACAGCACGCGACCTGGCTTGAAGAAGGGATGGGATGCGATTTTTCGCTTGAAATCTCGGTTCCAGCCGAATGATTTCTCCACAATAGACTCCCAGTTCGACTCGTCGCCCGGTTCGAAATGCCGAAGATGAAATCCTTCAGGCAATACCAAGGCAGGCAACTCAGACAAGCTCGCTAAACGCATTGCCAGCTGAGGCAGCTTTCTTTCCTCCATCATCTGCTCTTCACTCCACTTCTGCGGAAATCAGGAAATGCAACCGGCTGTCCGTTGTTAGCTTGCGACTGCATCGAGAGCGGAAAGATGCTGCTCCACGTCACCGCATCGTATACATCGACAAGCGGCTTTCTCCGTTCATGAATTGCGGATACAAATTCCTCCAGCACAAAGAAATCGCCCCCGCCGTGTCCGGAGCCCTGCGCTTGTTCCTCCCAGCGTCTCCAAATCGGATGATCGAACTCAGGCTGATACTTGGCCAGAGAATCCCACATCTCATCGCGCTCATCATCCGCACGTCGCCCCGCTGTACCTTCCTCTTGCACGGAACGCCCTCTGA
This sequence comes from Paenibacillus rhizoryzae, assembly GCF_059686995.1. Classification (NCBI taxonomy): domain Bacteria; kingdom Bacillati; phylum Bacillota; class Bacilli; order Caryophanales; family Paenibacillaceae; genus Paenibacillus; species Paenibacillus rhizoryzae. The sequence continues at coordinate 332,826 of NZ_JCAALT010000005.1, forward strand.
ACCACACCAGATCGTCTTCCTGATCGTGACGCCGGGACAGATAAGCACCTTCCGTTCCCTGTACGACGTAATGGCGCATATTATGCGGACGCGCGGAAGTCCAATCCACTCGCAATGTGATCAGTACGCCATTATCGGTTATGATATTCGTGACGGCAGAGTCCCCTTGCTTCCAATAGTCCGTTTGTGACGCGGGATGGTCTTTGCCGAACTTTTCTTGATAATAGTTTTGCAGAGAACGAGAGTTCGAAGCGAATGTCGACATACTCTTCATCCGATCTCCGCCGTCCTCGTTAAGTCCCAGCCAGTGAGAAATTGGCCCGATCGAATGGGTTGGGTAATTCATTCCGTTATACGTATGGTGAAGGTCTCCGCGCCATGTCAACGAGCCATCCTTATGATGGACCCTATACCGCAAATCGTGGATATAGCCCCCTTCCAAATACGTAAGCTCACCGAACATCTTTTGCTCCGCCATGTATTTGACCGCTAAATTGGAGCGCGCGAAGCAATAATTCTCGGCCATCATATAGGTCAGTCCGGTCTTCTCTACCGTTTCAACAAGTTCCCAAGCGTCATCAAGCGTTTGTGCAGCAATGACTTCGCATAGCACGTGCTTGCCTGCCTTAAGGGCATCTATGGATTGCCTAGCGTGCAGCAGCATCGGACTAGCCAGGAAAACAGCGTCGATATCCGGGCTTTGCAGCATCAGCTCATAGCTTCGATAGGTTTCGATCCAAGGATAATTGTCTTTCCATTGCTGGGTAACCTCGTCGCTGATATCGCAGATCGCAACGAGATGGAGCCGGTCCGAAAGCGCAGCAAGCGTGCGTTTGAACCGTCCTCCCCGGTTGCCTCCGACGATGGCCAGGCGCAGCGGTTGATTGGTCATAACGGTAGCCTCCTAGGTTATATTCGTATTTTGGCTGAGACTAGACGAAATTCAGCCCATTCGGTTTCGGGAACGGAATAGGAACGATAGCCTCCCAATCCTTCTTCAACGCAGCCGGAATCTGCCCGATGGGCTGCACATCGAACAGCAACGATAGCAGTTCAGCAGCTGTCATCGGATACTCTTGGCCGTACCACTCGAGACGAATCGCGCCTTCGGAATCCGTATACGCAACCGGACACGAAGCTCCGAATAGCGGAGAAAGCTGCTCAAGCAGCGCCTCTGCGTCAAGAATAAACGCTGTGCCGTCGTTATGCTCCGCCTTGGCGGCAAGCTCTAGTGACCGCAAAAAGGTGAGCAATCCTTCTTCATGTGCCTCAACCGTAATGTTTAAGACGCTGCAGCCGGCTGCTTGCATGCCATGAGCTGCGAGCATCAGAACGGCCTCCGGTTCGCCTGCCCATTCAATTAAGGATGGTTCGTCAAAAGGCCGCGCAGCGCCTGGAACAGCCAGGACGGCAAATGCAGCCGGTCCACGGTCTCCCTCCGCCACCCAAATAGCTGGTCGCAGTCTGCCTATGCTTGCCGTCGGCGCGGCTTTCAACAGCGCTGCCATATCCCATAAGCTTTGCTCGAAGCGAATGCTGCGGGTATGGGCCAGCTTCCGAAACGCAAACCAGTCGCTCGGCTTCATTGCCCGGAACCGATAACCGTTCGAACGATTCTTCCCCATAAGCTCATCAGCCTTGACATTGCTCAGTGTAAACGTCTCGACGCGGCCGAACGGCCGGCATCCGAACCGCTCATACAGTCCTCCCTCACCCGATACCAGCATGAGTGCAGCACCTGCCTCGCGGCCATGATCCGCCAACAAACGGAGCAGCCGTCCTGCATGCCCCTTTCCGCGGAAAGCGGGATCCGTACATACCGCTCCCACGGAATATACGGCAAGTTCCACCTCATGGATCCGGATAACAGACGGCACGAAGCCGACGAAGGTCACGAGACGCCCATCGATGAAACAGCCAAAGGACTGCCCCAGACTGACTGAGAAAACATTGGGGAACGCCTCCCCCATAGATACTTGATTCGGAGCTAGGAAAACGGCATCTGCCAGACTGATCGCCTCTTCCATCTCATCCTCCGATACGAGTCTATACTCCACCACGATTGCACCCCCTATGAAAAGGAAAAGAGCGCACGCTACAAGATTTTACTCCTGAGCATTCCGCTCTCTTACAAGGTTCCTATTTCTTCACTTACCAGCCGTATCTCGACGGCCCCCATTCCTTGCGGACGAGGTCCTGTTTCACATAAAGCAGAGTACGGTTAGGCACATCTTCTTCCAGAATGACGCCCGAGCCTACGATACTATAGACTCCGACCTTAACGCCCGGCATGAGAATGGCATTTACGCCCGTTCGAACAAAGTCACCTAAATAAATGGCATCGCTGTGCTCGCTAGGCGTCTCCTTGCGTCCTTTGATGCGATGGGTCGTTCTGCCGTCATCGAACCGTAAAGTTCCGCATACTGTTGCTGCACCAAGGTCAGTAGAGGTACCGATAACCCCGTAAAACTCCATATAGTGGTACAAGTAAACGGTGTTAAAAATAACGCCTTCCAGCTCCGCACAGTGGTTAATGACGCAGTGGTCGCCAACTGTTGTACCCTCGGATAAGAAGCAATAGTTCCCAATATAGGTATCATTGCCGACGATATGATTCCCCTTCAGAATGGCACCATTCTCAATGACCGTCCGGTCTCCGACGATGATGTTGCCTTCGATGATGACATTGCGACCGATTTTGCTGCCTGCACCCAGCTGCACATAACCGTCGATCGATGCACTGGGATCAATAGAGGCACCCTCTGCAAGGACATTAGCCGTAAGCTTCGCACAGGATTTGCGCGCAACATGCTCATTGGCTAACAGGATATGCCACGGCTTGTCTAAGTCTACAAAATCACCTGTCGTCTCAACGGCCCGTACCGCATAGCCGTCATTCATACAATCCAGGAGCGACATCTCGAGGTGTGCCTCTAACGGAGGCATCATCCCTACCTGAACGCTTGTAAACAAGCCGGAATTGCCGCTTGCATAAGACCAGAATTCTTGACTGCAGGCGAATGCGCTAAAGCGATGCGTGTAGCCGCCGCGAGGATGTCCCATAATATGCTGGACAAAGCCTTGCTCTAGCTTGCAGCAAATCCAATCCGAGGGGGATTGCTCCTGCAGCGGATTGACAAGCACAGCGGCAATCTCCCGCTCCGATCGCAGGCCAAACGAAGCCAGCAACCCTCCGATGTCAGCAGGATCTAGCAGCGTGTCTCCGTACAATACGAGGAACTCGGCCGCATCCCCTGCCGCTGCTCTTGCAGCAGACAGCGATAGCGCCGTGCCTTGCCCCTTCTCATCGGCAACCACGATAATTTCAACATCCTCACGTGCACCTGCATGCTGCCTGCTCTCTCGGAAATAATTACGAATCTGCCCGTGCAGCTTGCCGCCGACAATTACGATTCTCGTAAACCCGAGCTCCTTGAGCGACTCCACCTGATGCGCAATAATCGGCTTGGTTGCGACAGGTATCATCGCCTTCGGCCGGATTTCCGCAAAGGGCCACATCTTGGTTCCTGGCCCAGCCGCTAAAATAATCGCTGTTTTCATACTGCGTTATGCTCCCTTATTTTAAGGATCCTTCCGTCAATCCGCTTACGATATGTTTATGGAAGAAGATATAAATCATAATCATCGGGATGGTAATGATCGTAAGTGCCGAGAACAACAATTTATAATCCGTCAAATGCTTGCTTGAAAAGGCAAGCAAGCCTACAGGAATTGTCTTTAGACTGTCACTTTGAACATACAGCAAAGCAAGCAGCAGCTCATTCCATGCATTCAACGAAGAGAAGATAGCAACTGTCGCCAAACTTGGAATGAGCAGCGGCATAATAACACTCGCAAACATGCGTAAATCCGTACATCCGTCGATTCTTGCCGCTTCCATCATTTCTTTCGGGATCGAATCGAGATACGCTTTAAGCAAGAAAATCGCAAGCGGAAGTCCCATCCCGACATAAGGCAGAATTAGTGCATAATACGTATTTTTAATATGCATATGATCAAAAAGATAGTTCTGCGCAATAAAGAACGACTGCAGCGGCATGAACAAACCAAACACAAATAACAGCAGCATGAATTTGCTTCCCATAAATTTCAGCTTGCTGAAAGCAAACGACGCTAAGCTTGCAAACAGTAAGATAAAAGCGACTGTCAGCGAGGTCACGATCACGCTGTTAAGCACATAGGTGTTCATGCCGCCGATTTTCCAAGCCTCCGACCAGTTATGGAAATCGATTTTGTTCGGAAGCGAGAATGGCTTGTTGAAAATCTCGCTATTTCCGCGGAATGAAGAAAATAGCATCCAAATCATTGGATAGAAGTAAATCAGTGAGAACAAGCTCATGAATACATAAAAAGCCATTCGATAACCAAGATTGCTGCCACTTTTGCGCACTGTGTATGTTTCCATGCCTAAGCCCCTCTTTCATTCCGTCGACTGCAATTAATACTCCAGCTTTTCATTCTCATTGCGCTTTAACATGTTCAATAGTAAACCGACGCCAACGACAACAAGCGTCATGATAACAGCCAAAGCAGAACCGTAGCCGATGCTCCCGTTGGTAAACACGACCTTAACCAAATACGTGGTTACAATTTCAGTAGCGTTGTACGGGCCGCCATTTGTCATAACATAGAATAGGTCAAACCCTTGGAAACCGCCAAGAATACATAGGGTAAGCGCAACTTCCACCAAATTTTTAATCATTGGAATTTTGATTTTGAAGAAGATGTCTCTCTCCGTCGCGCCGTCCAGATAAGCAGATTCATAAATATCGTTTGGAATACGCTGGATGCCTGCATAAAAAATCGTCATGTAGAATCCGGCATAGGACCATCCGGAAACGATACAGAGCGCATATAGCGCGGTGTGCGGATTGCCCAGCCATACCTGTGTCCAGCTATCCAGACCTACTAATTTCAATATGGCATTCAATAAACCGAAGTCCGAATTATATACAAACCTCCACATAAAGGAGGTAACCAGCATTGGCAGCATAACCGGTGTAAAGAACGCAACACGGAACAGGCCCGAACCCTTTAATTTCACGGTAATTAGCCCCGCCAGCAAAAGACCGGCAAACACTTCAAGAAAGATCGTCAGCACGATGTAGATGAAAATATGCCAGTAAGACACAAGGTAAATATGATCGTGAAATGCCCGAATATAATTGTCAATGCCGATGAATTTCATGGCTCCGAAGCCGTTCCAGTCATAGAAGCTGAAGATGAACGTCATTACAATCGGAAGCAGGATGGTAAAGGAGAATAAGAGTACTGCCGGCCCAGTGAACAAATACGGTGTTATGCGAAATTTTTTTTGCACTACTTCCTGACCTCCTGATGTCTGAAATGAATAAGCCGGCGACTTGCTACAGGCGCCGGCTTACAGGGCAAGCTTTATTTTTTGAGAGGAGCAATTTTGGCATCCAATTTAGCCAGTGCTGCTTCCGGAGTGCTCACGCCGCCGAGAACTTCGGCCGTAGCGGAGTTTAGTGCATCTGCAACTTCCAGGTTGTAGCCGGTATCGGGAGGAGATACGACTGACTTTGTATTGTCCATCATAGCTTTAAGCTTCAAGATTGTAGGGTTGGTCTCTGGTTCCGATCCCGGAGCAATCATGGATGAGCCGGCTTTGCTCAGCATCGTAACCACTTCAGGCGATTCAAACAGTTTCAAATAATCGACAGCGGCTTGAATATGTTTGGAATTCTTGTTGACGACATAGCCTTCCAAAACGCCGATTACGCTTCCTTGGTCACCCTTACCGTCAGTCATCGTCGGCATATTGAAGTAGTCGTACTCCATATCCGGCGCATGATCTTTAGCTCCGGAAACAAACCATCCGCCTGATGGATACATGGCAGCTTTCCCGTTGAAGAACAAGGCAGCGCCTTCATCATCGTTAATACCGTTAACGCTGTCGTTAATGTATTGTTTATCCCAAATTTCCTTCATATAGCTCATGGCCTTAGCGAATTCAGGCGTGTTAAACGGAGCCTTCATTTCCATCGCGTCAGCATAAGCCTGTTCTCCGACGACCCGGGAGATCAAATGGGCGTTCCAGTTGCCAGCCGTCCACAAATCCTTGTTGCCCGTCGTAATCGGCGTGTAATTAGCGGCTTTAAGCTTCGCGCAATCAGCCATAAACTCGTCCCATGTAGCAGGAGGCTGCGTTATGCCTACTTCGCTAAAGATTTTTTTGTTGTACCACATCACGTTCGTAACTTGGGCATCCGTCGGAATCATATATTTCTTGCCGTCGAACACCATGCCAACGAAATTGCCTTCTGTAAACTTCCCTTTTAGGCCGTCTTCTTCCAAATAACTCGATAGGTCTGCTGCAAATCCATCATGTACTCTCGTCTTCAGCCTGTCGCCGGCCCATTCAAAATAAATGTCCGGTGCATTCTCGCCATTTAGCAAGCTAGGCAGCCCCATCGTTTGATACAATTGAGGATCTTGCAGAACGAATTCAACCGTAACGTTCGGATGCGCCTTCTCATACATGTCCTTCACTTGATTCCATACCTTGAGCATGTCATCGCCCGGAGAGCCGTCAGCGAGTCGAATCGTGAACTTCTCGTCGCTGTTGCCTGCTTTTGTATCGGCAGCTGTGTTCGTGTCTGAATTCGATGTTCCGGAGCACCCTGTAAGTGCTGCAATGGATGTCATAAGCGTGAGTCCAATAATTGCTTTTTTCATTTTATAAACCCCTCTCAGATGGTTATTCAATGGTAAAATATCGATCAAGCACTTTATTCAAGAAAGAAAAAAGCACATCGGCAAACACATACGTGAGATCACCGCGATACCGCTCATAATTGAGGCGGACCTGTTCGAGATCGTTTGGATTCTGACTGCGAATATAGTCCACGCAATCCTTCAGCACTGCGCATCCGGCAGAGAATTTAACAAGCCAGCGCTGGAGTTCCTTCTGCAGCAGCTGATTCTCCATGCCATTCAATAAACATGCTGCAGAATCGCTCATCTTGGTGATGAACTGTTCCAATTCGTCGATGGCTTGCTCACGGTCCCCATAAAAGTAAGCAAAGTTAAATCGAGTCAATTCAGCGGCGAGCATCGGCGAGTCAGTCAGATACAAGCAAGAATAGCGAACGTTATCTGCAAATTGGAGCATATGCTCGTAATCCGCTTGACCGACGGCCTCTTCCAGCGCCTCGCGCCAGCTCGCTTCCGGATCATACCGCTCCGGGTTCCATAAGTAAGCTGCGATTGTCGCATAAGCAATTTTGGAGCTTTCGGCATACTCCATCCCGTTTGCAATAACGCCTCGTGCAAATCGGTATAAATGACGATCTCTCTGGCGGTAGGGGCCGATATGCATCTCATCCGTCATTTCCACGTCGTTTACTGGATAGTTATCCCAATAGAGCGGTTTTCGATGCGTTTGCTGTGTAAACACGGCAGCTTCGCTAAGTGTAATCTCCGGCGAACAAATATTACGTCCGGTCCAAAATAACTCTATACTTGGATGGATGCGGCTGCCTAGCTGAGAGATATACCGCTCGTCTCCTTTCCCCCAATATTGCGTAGGGCAGACTACAAGACGAATTCCTTCATTCCACTTCATGATTTCCGTATAGAAGCGATTAACTAATCGTACATGTGCTTCTACTAGATCACTGTAAATCCGGCTATCTTCCTGATGTTGAAGCTCCTCCGGAATGTCATCGAGCAGCAAGCAGAAGTGTTTCACCCCGAGCTCGTAGATTTGACCGACTTTACGAACGAGTGCGGCAAAATCCTCTTCGCTTGAATAACGCATGGACAGCCCCGGAGCAATGCTGTAGTAGAATGTAAGCCCAAGTGTAGCAGCCTCGCCAAAAACGCTGCTTAGCCTGGAATAAGATTCTTCATCGTAAAGGTCCTGCCACCGCTCCCGATGATAGAGGTCATCCTTAGGTCCGTATACGTACGTATTCATATTGTGCGAAGCAATAAAGCGAAGCATGTTTAAACGCTGCTCATCATTCCAGGGTTGTCCATAGAATCCTTCGATAATCCCTCTGATCGGAAACAACGGATAGTCGAATTTCACACCTTCCTGCCATTGTCCGCGCTTCATCATTTGCCTAATGGCATTCAGCGCGTATCGGAGTCCTCGTTCACCTGAATAGGTAATGGTCACCTCGCAATGAGGCGGCTCACCTTTGATCGCCAGCTCGTAAATCTCATCGGAGATTGAACACGTTTCTTCAATATAGCTAAATCTCGCTTCAGTTGACTCCAAAGCTGTAATTTGGATATCACCTTTATTGTCGGTGATATAGGAAAACCCATTGCTTTCACACCAGCTCCGAATGATCCCGCTGTTCGCTCCTAGCGACGAAATGCTGGTCAAGGTTGTCATAGGCTCCGAACAACTCCTTTATACTTTTTGATGAGGCGGTGATTATGTGCCTCTCCTTCATCCATATTGCTGCTGGCGAACAGATCCGGCATGATTCCCCGCTGCACGAGAAGCTCTACCACTTCTGCCGCTATCGCGTTCACGATACAAGCCCCGAGTACGGTAGAAGTTGGTGATACTTTGATAGACAATCCTGAAACTTCCACCGACGCATCGCCGATGCATCCATGATTGTCGATCACCACATCACTGACTTCATGCAGCCGTTTGCCGCTGCTATGTCTGGATGATGATGCTTCTGCATGCTTAAGGCTCGTAATGGCGATGACCTTTAATCCACTGGTCTTCGCTTCTAAGGCCATCTCAATGTTCACCGCATTTCTACCGGAATTGGATGCGATAAGGATAACGTCGCCTTCTTGAGCAGACTGCTGCTTGAAAAGAACAGCCGCAAGCCCCTCCAACCGTTCCAAATCCGTGCTTTGTACTGCATTTCGGTGCAGCATCAATCCTTCTTCCATGATCGGATTCACGCATGCTAACCCGCCTGCACGATAGAACAGTTCCTCCGCGAGCATATGAGAATGGCCTGTTCCGAACACGTGCAAGGTTCGGCCTGCTTCAATCGCATCGGCAATCAGATGTGCAGCCTGGCTCAAATGCGCCTGTTCTTCCGACTTCAGCCTGCCGATTAAATCCAATACCCCGTCTATATACTGCAATCCTGCGTTCACTTTAGACCTCCTTCTGTAAGGCATAGGTTACTTTCATGCGTTCTTGTACGGATGGCTCCAATAACAGCTTGTTTTCGTGAAAGCAAGCGAAGATCGCGCCAAATTCCGGCGGGAACTCGATTCTCCTCACTGCGGATAGAGGACAATTTTGATTCAGCAGTCGTTTGAATTCCCCGTAGATATAGTTGTTTTTAGTCATAACGCTTCCACTTGCTCCGATGGGTACGCCCTTAATGTTCAACCTCTTCTCCAGCTCCATCGCATGGTTAGCGAGATCGTGCGCCGCCTGCTTTACCAGCCTCAGCGAAACCTCATCCCCTAATTCAGCGCATAGGGCAACCTCGGAGGCAAAGCCGGCAATAAGATGTCGATCTAATGGGGGATTATAAAATTTTTCGATGAGTTTCCTCATCTCCCGGACCGCGAAATATCGCTTCAATGCCTCACTGAGCGCGGTCGTTTGAGCCAGTCCTTCTTCAGCAGCCACTGCTGCTTGAATCCCTTGAAGTGCAATGTGATATGCACTCCCTTGATCCCCGAGCAAATAGCCATAGCCTCCGATGGTTAGGAGTTCATCGGCCATCCCCTTAGCGATCCCCATCGAGCCGGTTCCGCTGATGATCAATATGCCTGGTTTACCGATCGTCATAGCCATTAATGCGATATACGTATCACTGTGCATATAAACGCTCCGGCTATTGATGATGCCTGTGGTAAACTCATCAGTTACCGCTGCCGTCGCTTCTTGGCTCAGGGCAGAATTTCCGATGAATACGCTTTCAAATTCGTCTATCTTTACTATTTCTGATACCCGATTCATGACTTGTTTGAGATTTTCGCGCGCTCGTTTCATGCCCATCGAATAGAAATTAATTGATCCGCCTATTACCTTTGCCAAGACGTTTCCTTCCATATCGACTGCGATCGCGGTCGATCGGGTACCACCACCGTCAATGCCTACAAAAACTTCTTTTCTTGCCATTGCACTACACTCCTAATTCGTTAGCGCTTTGATGACGAGAACTACGTTCTGCTGCGAACGCGCTTTCATGCAGCTTCAATACTTGTAATGACTTCAGTTTAGAACAGGTTGAGGCTCATCGGTACTAAGGGAGAATGGTAAAACCAATCTTTGTATGCGAATCTGCAGGCAAGAAATCTATCACTCTTTGACATATTCAATCCTATTTCGATTTTAGATGTCATCATTCCGTAGTTTTGGGCTTTCTTCGCTGCAGTACGGTACGTCATATTCGCATTACCTCCGCAAACAAAAAACCCCGGACCACCATGCGCAACCATGCATGGTGGTCCGGGGTTCATCTCAACTTACTTCGCTGCAGCAACGGCTTGCGCCAGCTTCTCTACCGCTCTGGCTGTGCCGCTCTTCTGCTCTTCCAGGCCTTCGTACTCGACGCTCATCCAGCCGTCGTAGCCTACGCCGGCCAGCTTGGCGACGATCGAGGCAACGCCAACGTCGCCTTCCGTCGGCACAGTGCCAACGAATGGCTGGCCGCTAAGCGCGCGCAGCACGCCTTCCTTCTGATCTTCGCCCACGCGCGCGAAGTCTTTGGCATGCACGTGGCGGATCAACGGATGCAGCGCTTCGAAAGCTTGTGCCGGCACATCGTCGACGAGCAAGAAATTGCCCATGTCGAAGGTGCTGCGCAGCGCCGGCGAACCGACCAATGTGATGATATCCTGCACCTGCTCCGATTTCCCGGCGAAGATGCCGTGGTTCTCCAAGCAGAGCACGACGCCCTTGCTCTCTGCATATGCAGCGCCTTGCGCCAGCCCTTCCACGATCCAGCCTTTCGCCTGCTCGTAGCTAATGCCTTCCTTGCGATCGCCCGCAAACACCCGAACGACCTCTGCGCCGAACTCGACTGCCATATCAACAGCCAATATGATATCCTGCAGCTGCACCTCACGCTCTTCAGCCGTCGTTTTCACGAAATCATTGCAAGCCCCGAAGCATGCCAGCTTAATGCCCGTGCGAGCCAATGCTTCGCGAACCGCAGGCACGTCGCTCTCCTTATTCCAGAACACGCTGAGCAGCTCCACGCCTTGCGCGCCAACCGATGCGGCGTAATCGATAAAGTCCGCATTTTGCCAGGATCCGTCGTACAAATATTTATGGCAGCTCCATACACTAATTGCGATTTTCATTGTCCATATCCCCCGATCAGCACCCTAGCGGTACTGTTTAATAAACTCGACCGCTCTGCGAATATCCAGCTCCGGCTTCGCGCCGACTTCACGTTCGATAGTCAAGTAACCTGTATAACCAATGGACTGCAAGGCAGCAAAATAGGCATTAAAATCAACAGCGCCCTCGCCAAGCGGCACCTCTTCAAAATCCAATCCGCCGGCAGCCATCTCCGCAATATGCTCATGCGTCATTTTCTGATAGCCTAGGAACCCGTACACCTGGCGCGGATCGACCACACGCAGTCTGCGGCCATCCTTCACATGGGTATGCACGATATAATCCTTCAGCGTAATCACGCCTTGTACCGGATCATCCCCGGTGACCATAACCATATTCGCAGGATCGAAGTTAACGGAAACGCCGTTCGTGCTCAGCGTGTCTAGGAAGCTCTTCAAGTGGGCGGCCGGTTCCGGACCTGTCTCAATCGCAAAATAAGCATTCAAGCTCTTCGCATATTGCCCAAGCTCCTCGCATGCCTGCTGCATCGCCGCATAGATTGCACTGTTCTTATCGTCCGGTACGATACCGATATGCGTCGTCACGATGTTGGTGCCGAGCTCGACAGCCAGATCAAGAATTCGCTTGGATTGCTCCACTTTCTGCGGATTGGCTGCAGCATCTTGGAAGCCATGTCCACCCAGATCGCCGCATAGTGCCGAGATATCCAGCCCCAGTCCGTCGATAAGCGAACGCATCTCGCGTCTGGCGTTTGCATCCATATTCGCAGGGTCCATCTCACCGGATACCGCATAGATTTGCACGCCTTCTGCGCCGACTTCTTTAGCCTTCAACAATCCTTCACGGACGCCAATACCGAAGCTGTCCACAATAACGCCTATTTTATTGGATAAATGAATCGTCATCGCTCATTAACAACCCTTCTGTTTAAAAATGAATTTCGGTCCCTTTTGCAGCCGACTCATAGATTGCGCACAGCATGCGCGTTACTTCTACGCCATCTTGAACAGGGCTCAACGTCTCTGTACGGCCAAGGCAGCCGTTGATGAAATGTCCGATTTCACGGCCGAACGCATCGTTGAAATCAAACGTAGCGTGATCCACCTGCGGCGTCGTATTCACGATCGTATTGTGTTTCTCGCCCATAATAACAAGCGCCGGCTCTACTTCTGCTCCGCCTTGATCGCCATATAGCTTCACGGACAGTTCATCCTTCTGCGCATGCAGCGTGAAGCTGACATCCACCATTAAGGAAGCACCGTTCTCGAAGCGGATAATCGCATTTGCCAAATCTTCGACATCGTTCTTCTCTGCATCATAATCCGCGGCTTTATAGAAGCCCAGATTCTTAATGTGCGAACGGTTGCCGAGTTTACGGTACGTATTGCCGCTGACCGACTTCACCTTCGGTTTGCCCATGAGGTACCAGCAGATATCAATAATATGAACGCCAAGATCGATCAGCGGACCGCCGCCGGATCGTTCAATATCGGAGAACCAGCCGCCCGGGTTACCAAGTCTGCGGAGGCATGTTGCTTTCGCATAGTAGATTTCGCCAAGATCGCCGGCATCGATAAAGCGTTTCAGAACCTCAATGCTCGAAGCATAACGGCGCACAAAACCAACCTGCAGCAATTTGCCCGTGGCTTCAACTGCCGCTTGTACGCGTTCCGCCTCTTCGACTGTTTTGCAAAGCGGCTTCTCGCACAAAACATGCTTGCCCGCTTCCAGCGCGGCAATCGCGATCTCAGCATGGGTGTTATTCCAAGTACAAATACTTACGGCATCAATGCCGGGATCAGCAAGCAGCTCACGATAATCCGTGTAGATCTTAGCAGCGCCATACTTGTCGGCCGCCGCTTGAGCACGCGCCTCGTTCTTATCGCAAATCGCTACAAGAACAGCATCCTTGTTGGAAGCATAGGCCCCCAGATGCGCACCCGAAATCGAACCGGCACCAATTACGCCTATATTTAACTTCTTTTCCGCTGTTGTCATGATTTGATCAACCTTTCCCTTCTGTAATCGTTTTCGTTATAATGAGTTTACCTTGTGATGAAGGATGGGAGAATGCACACCATGCCAACCTACATGGACAATATGATCAGTCCGCTTCCAATGCGCCTGTTCGACTGCATGGTTGATGTGAAGAAGCTGCGCGTGAAATCGCTGATGATCACGAACGCCGGCCATTTGCCCGGACGCACTTCCAGGCGGGAGAACGCCGAATTTGACCGTTGGTCATTCGTATATATCGGAGCAGGTCGCGGATACTACCAAACCGACTCTGAGGATCGGCAAATTGTCGAGGCCGGATCGCTCTTCTGTTTGTACCCCGGCGCGGTGTTTCAATACGGACCGGAGACGGATGGCTACTGGGATGAGTATTATTTTGCACTCGAGGGCGAACGTGTAGAAGAATGGCTTGCGAACTGGTACGAGCATCCCGAGCTCGTGAAATTCGTCGGAACCGACGAGAGCTTCCTGAGCAAAATCGAGCTCATCTTCCAGCTCATGGACAGCGCCGTTCCCGCCAATCAAGATCGAGCCGCGCTCGCGCTGGAATCGCTGCTCTTCGACATGTCGCTGCGCTTCAATCAGACGCAGACGAGCAGCCGCGCCTTGTTCGTGCATAACCTGCTGGACGACTTGTCCAGCACCGTCTACCAGCCGCTCGACAGCATCGCGCTCGCAGCACGGCATCATATCTCGATTCCGACGTTAAGACGAATCGTGCACGACTATACGGGTTATCCGCTTGGCGAGTTTGTTCACCGGCTCAAAGTAGCGGAGGCCAAGAAGCTGCTTCTCAACACGGACAAAACCGTCATGGAAATCGCGTCGCTCCTGGGCTATTCGGACATGTTTTACTTCTCCCGATTGTTCAAAAAGCTAACGGATACGGCACCGACGACTTATCGCTCCCGGATGGGATAACGAGATGACCAAAAGCCCGCCCCTTACGAAAAGGGACGGGCTCATACGTCGTTCATTTCACTAATCACGTTCTTCCAAATTCCGATCCAAATAACTCTCCAGCGTGTTGGAAATTTCAAATACGGTATGCGCAAGGTCATAGTTCTCGAAAGCGTGCTCGCACCGAGATTGATAGCGGATCGCGGTTTCATATTGATCCAAATTGGATTTTATGATGTCGGGGTCGATTCCCTCTTGGGTTTGCCTCTCCTGTACGGTTCGCCGATCTGCATAAATGAACAGCCGCACTACCCGCTCACCATACATATCCTTCAGCGCATGGGCACCTTCGTGATTCAGGATCAAATAGATGCTGCCGCCCTTCTTCAGGCTGTACGCAATGTCTTTGCCCCGTAACCCGTAGCGATTCCCATTGACGGTAACGCTTTCAATAAAATCGCCGTCGGCATCGAATTGATCATACAGTTCAGGGGTGATGAAGTGATAATCCTGACCGTTCACTTCTCCCGAACGTGGTCTGCGTGTCGCATACGAGATTACCTTGGTAATACCGAGTGTTGTGCCTACACTGTCAGCTACTGTCTTGCGTCCGGAGCCGTCCGGTCCCGTAAATACGAAAATCAGCTCGCGATCCTTCTGTTCACTCATCGTCACAGCCTCCTGAACTCTTGGATTGGTCTATCCGTTCGGGGTGTAGCAGGGCGAAAACTTCAGGCTTGGAATCTGTTATTTCATTATAGCTTAAACCAGTAAAATCCAGCAATCGTCGACTTCACAAACCGATTGACTTTTTCCTGCGGATAGGATACATTTTACAAAATAAACAAAATAAGTTCTCTTACGTTGGAAGCACCCGTAAGCAAAGGCTATCATGCCTTTCTTGCGGGTGCTTTTGCGTTTACAAGGGGGACCCGTCCAAGGAGGAACTGATCACTATGTTACATTCTATGATGAGAAAGCCGATTTCAGCCGTACTACTTGCTCTGCTCGCACTATTGATCTCCATGCCTGCTACCGTCTCCGCATCATCCGTGAAGCTGACCGAATCGGCCCAAAACAAGCTCTCGAAGCAAATAACCGCCGCAAGCTACAGCATGAAGCAGAATCTCACGGCTCAATCGCTAAACCTGACTGCCGTTCAGCAGAAGGAAGATTTGCTCGATACCGCGATTGCTTCCCTCCATTACTACAATGGCCATGCACTTACCGCGATCCGTGCCCGGATCAGCCAGATCGATGCCGCGAAGATCAGCAAGCTTACGCAAGACGTAGCTCAAACCAAAGAACGGTATCAACCGCTGTTTGCGATGTACACGTCGTTAAATACCCAAATCAAAGACGCCAAGTTCCTCAAGATGAAGCAGCTGGCTGCCTTGCTTCAGATTCAAGCGGATCTGTTAAAGCCCTCCACGCAGCTTGCCCGCACTGAAATACGCATCAAGGAAGAGATCCTTAAGTCCGCAAAGGCTGCCACTGCGAATACGATCAAGCATTTGCGCGCCAAACTCGCCGAGACTGATCCGCTGCGAAGTCAGATTACATCGGTCCAATCCGTTATTTCCGGCACGAAGAAGAATATATCGCCTGTCGTCAAAACGTTAAACGAGACGATCAAAGCAAACTCCTACGAAGGCACGCTCCAATCGTTAACCACACTCGTATCTATTTCACGTACGATTGTGGAGCAGAAACAGCGAGTCAGCGCTTTTGAAGCGCGTATTTCCGATATCATCCGTGCAACGAACGCTGAAATTCCGACCAAATAACGCCTTTGCCCATTGACATGTGCGGCAGTAGAACGGAATAGCATGTAAGAGGTGAGTTCCGGGAGGAGGGGAATCGATGCAAATTCATGTCGTTCAGGCGGGACAGACGCTTTACCGGTTGTCACAGGCGTACGGGGTACCCGTTACAGACATCACTTCAGCGAATGAGATTTCGCCGGCCGATACATTGGTGATCGGACAGGCACTCGTTATTCCGATTGTCGGGCAATACTACTGGGTGCTTCCGGGGGATACGCTAACGAGCATCGCCGGGAAATTCGGCACCACGGCTGACACACTTGCTGCAGTCAATAACATCGGGATCAATAGTACGCTGCAGATCGGCCATCGCCTCTATATCCCGCCAATTCCGAAACGCAACGCTGTGATCAATGCCTACATTGATCCACGAGGGACGACGGTCTCCCCTGCCTTAACGGAAGCAGCCCGAAACGCAGCTCCGCTTCTTACCTATTTGGCACCTTCAAGCTTCCGCATCCAGCGCGACGGCACGCTCGCCCTGCCTCCGCTTGGCGATCTCGAATCCATTGCACGGCGTTATCGTACAGCGATGATGATGACGATCACCAATTTGGAAGGCGATCAATTCAGCGCGGAGCTTGGTCAGCTCATTCTGAACGACCCGGCTCTGCAGAATAAACTGATCGCTACCATCCTAGACACCGCGAAACGTCTGAATTATAAGGACATCCATTTCGATCTGGAGCACCTCCGTCCTGAAGATAAGGAAGCCTACAACCGCTTTCTGCGCAAAGCTGTCGTCCCGATCCACAAGGCCGGACTCACCATGTCCACGGCGCTCGCTCCCAAAACAAGCGCTACCCAGCAAGGCGCATGGTATTCGGCCCATGATTACAAAGCCCATGGACAGATCGCTGACTTTGTCATCATCATGACCTATGAGTGGGGATACAGCGGCGGGCCGCCAATGCCCGTCTCTCCGATCGGTCCGGTTCGAACGGTGCTGGAGTACGCGCTCACGGAGATTCCGGCGAACAAGATCGTCATGGGGCAAAACTTATATGGCTATGACTGGACACTGCCCTACGTAGCCGGCGGCGCCTATGCCCGGGCCATTAGTCCGCAAGCAGCTATTGCCCTCGCAAGACAATATAACGCCCAGATCCTATACGACTACACCGCTCAAGCGCCGAATTTCTCCTATTGGGATGCTAATGGTAAAGAGCATAAGGTATGGTTTGAGGATGCCCGTTCTATTCAAGCAAAATTCAACCTGCTTAAACAACTCAAGCTCCGCGGCATTAGCTATTGGAAGCTGGGTCTCAGCTTCCCGCAGAACTGGTTGTTAATCGAAGATAATTTTAATGTCGTTAAACTGCTGCCTTAGCATCGGTGCAACGGCGGCCTAGTGGCGATAATGAGCACTCCAATGACAGCTTCGGCCATGCGCCGAGCTGGATACGGAGTGCTTATTTGTCATGCTCAGCGGCCTGAGGTCGGAGGCTTCCCCCGCCTTAAGGCCAGCATGAAGAACAGCCGCCAGACGGTTTCGAGGAAGGCCGTCCTATTTTAAACTAAGGATATCAGTTAAACGTCATCACCATACGACAGAACATACCTTCACAATAGACGGCACTAACTCAACTACTACACAAACACAAACCTAAAGGAGATGTTTCAACATGAAAAAGCTTTACCGCTCTACTTTGAATCGCAAATTGACTGGTCTATCCGGCGGCCTTGGTGATTGGCTCGGCGTTGATCCAACCATCATCCGACTTGTTCTCATCGTATCCGGCGTATTTAGCCTTGGCACAACGCTGCTCGTGTACATCGTCGCAAGTTTGATTGTACCGAAAGCGCCGTTCGAGGTTTTGTCCCCGGACAGCCCTTTCCACTTTCACGTCTAACCTGAAGGAAGAAACACGCAGTCATTAAGCCAGACAACACTATAAAAACCAAAACTAGGAGATGTTCAACAATGGGATTGCTAAATCGAATTTTCAATATTACACAAGCAGCTGCTAACGAATTGCTCGACAAGCTGGAAGATCCGGCCATGATGCTCAACCAATATGTGCGCGGCATGCAAGAAGAGATCGCAACTGCACAGCAGGAGCTGTTCAAACAAGAAGCGATGGTTAAAGGACTTGCACAGCAAGCTAACGATGCAGCGGTAATGGCAGAGCACAGCGAAGCTAAAGCACTCGATGCCATGAGAGCCGGCAATGAAGCTACGGCGCGCGAGGCATTAACGGCGAAGCTGCATTACACCGAGAAAGCGCAAGAATATTCGCAATGGATCGAGAAAGCGAAGCTGACGATCGCTGAGCTGACACAGCGGCTTGAGAAAGCCCGTGCGGAGCTCCCTCTGCTGCTCAAGAAACGCGAAGAGCTGCTTGCGCGCATTCAGCAAACGGCAGCGAAGTCCCGCTCCGGCATGCCAAGCTTCAGCATGGGCCGTGCCAGCCTCGAAGGCGGATCCGCTTCACGCGGCTTCCAGCGTATCGAAGAGAAAATCGCCCAATGGGAAGCCCATGTGGCCATGAACCGCCAACCGTACGGCGCAGGCTACAGCGATTCGTATGGCGCACCTACTGCGAATACAGCAGGCACGCCTGCAAAAGATGCGCTAATCAATGAGCAAATGGAACAGCTGCGCAGAAAGCTTCCAACGGAATAAGGCTACTAGAACAACCTAAAAAGCCTCCCATCGGGAGGCTTTTTAGGTTCCGCTATTGGCGGCTCTGTCTAAGCTGTCCATCTACAGCTGCTCAAGCAGCCCCGCCAATGTCTGATTCTCATACCCCGTAATCCGAACATCCGCCTGCGACAAATCCATATGCGAGGTGATCGGATTCGGAACCGCGATCGCCTTCAGGCCTGCAGCCTTGGCTGCCTTCAGTCCGTTCAGGGAATCCTCCACCGCAACAGCCTCGAACGGCTGAACGCCAAGCGCTTCAACCGCCAATCGGTAAAGCGCCGGATCGGGCTTTACTAACTCGACATCGTCTCTTGTATAAATCGTCTCAAAATAACCGGCGATGCCTTGTTCCCTTAGATGTCTGTTGATCCATCCCCGATCGGAGCTCGATGCAAGGCCGATTCGCAGCCCAAGCTGCTTCGCTTCTTCCAGCAGCGCCAGAACGCCGGGGCGAAGCTTCACGTCACGAAGCGATTCGTCATGCAGCACCTCGAAACGCTCCTTAAGCGCAGCCCTGTCGAGTTCCTTCCCCGCAAGTTCCTGCAAGTCCTCATACGGATCGAAAGGTCCGCCTATTGTCCCTACGCAAAGTGCCCATCTCTCCAGTGGCAGCATATGGCCATGCTCCTCATAAATCCGGCAAAACGCATCATAGGCGCATGATTCGGTATCCACCAGCGTACCATCGAAATCAAATACAATTGCTCGAATCGTCGACGACGACATAGCATCTCCCCCATTTCCGTTACCCTGATCGTAGTCCAACGGCCTCCTCTATGTAAATAGCAAAAAGAAACACTTCATCATAATAAAAAACCGCCGGCGATCACAGCCGGGCGGTTCTCTTTGAGCCGATTATAGAAGAAAGAAGCCTTCTTCCTGCAAATATTGTTCAGCTTCTTCATAGGTTTCGAGCACCATCTCGAGGTTAGGTCCGGCATACACGTACCACAGATCATCCTCATGCTTCAAAATAAGCGACTGCTTCTCGGGTCCGAACCAAGTCGAGGCATGTACCTCGCCGCGCGGGGCAGCAGCAGCCTTGGCGCTCTTCGAGGTCGGCTCCGGCGCACGGTAGGATAGCGAACGAATGGACTCCTCTACCAATTGACGGAACGCATCGGCTTCATAGCCGCGGATGTTTACAAACCCCTTCTCATCCGTATCATAGCCGCGCAAATGTCCGGCATACACGTACCCATTTCCATTCGGGTGCAGGTGGAACGCCACATTTTTCTTATCGTACAGACTTTCATCATACTGATAATTCACACGGCCGAGTGACACGTCCTTCCGCTTGAGCTCAGGAAAGGACTCCAAAATCGAAAGCTTCTGGTCAAAACTGAGCATAATCGCCTCCGGGGAACGGTAATATTTGCTGTGATTATACCACAGCAGCTGCGCAAGACAAAACTAGCACCATGTACTGATACGACATTTTATGTCGCATCAGCTATTTTATACTTAATCCTGTAATCACTTCAGCTTTCGAAAGAGGGTCACTACCAATGGCAAAAACAAAACGCGGGCGTGTACTGTGGAGCCTTCCTTCTCGCGGCCGCGGCACTTGTCCGGTCTGCAGCAGAACACGTACCAAACTGCTCTATCCTCGGGCTAAAACAGACGGATCTACGGTAAAAGTATGTAAACGATGCATCCATTCTCCGCAGGATTCCGTAGATCGCATTTCCGGTTAGACGGCAGCCCGTTCTCCATCCGGGGGACGGGTCACTATTTCGGACTCAAACTTTGCTTGTCAGTCGAAGGCTTCGGATGATGTAATACATACAGTGGCAGCGTTTGAACGTTCGATTTAAAGGAGGGTACGACTTGAGCAACATGCACCGAATCAGGTGGTTCGATAGTCAGATCAGAGAGGGCAAGTACCCGAGCAGCACGCAGCTGGCTCAGCAATTCGAAATCTCGAAGCGCCAGGCGCAGCGCGATATCGAGTATTTGACCTACTCGCTCTCAGCCCCCTTGCTTTATGTCGCTAAATACCGCGGATATTGCTACGAGAATAAAACATACGCGCTTCCCTTGCTCTATATGACCGACGAGGAGAAGAAGGTGTTAAAATATTTAGCCTACCGCTATCGTCAGTACAATTACGATAATGCAGCATCGGTAAATCGTGTCGCGCATTTGCTTGACCGCTTCTCAGAGGAGGAAGCGGAATCCGAAGCGCTTGTTCAACGGCTGCCCATCTTCGAAACCAATCCGCAGCTCATTCACGCCTTTGAACGGCTTACCTATGCGATTTCGCAGCATTTCATCGTACGGGTCACCTATCGGGATGAATCCGGGCTGCAGCAGTTGTCCATACGCCCGCTCAAACTAGTGAGTCATTACAATAGCGACTATGTGATTGCCTATATCGAAGAAGCAGACAAGCAGCGTTTATTGCGGCTCAATGGCATCAGCAGCGTGGATGTATCCTCTACGAGGTTCGAGCCCATGGATGCAGAAACGCTGGAATGGGGTGCCGGCGGTTCCACGGCGGCAGGCTCGCCGCAGCGCAAGCCTTACACAGCACAAGTAAAGCTGGCTCAGCCCATCGCCTCGGGATCCTGGCACGGATATCGTATACGCGCCTCCACGCCTGATCAGGCGTTATATACAGTGGAATTTCATGAAATTGAATCCTTCCTACATCATTTGATGGTGTCCCCTTGGGAGGCACTGCTCGCACCGCGATGGCTTCGAGACCAGCTCGATGCGCTTTGCAGACGAACACTGGAACGGTTAGGAGAAGGAGGCGCAGCGACAACATGACGCGCGTATTGCTGGATGGCATCACCATGAAAAGACAATCCAAGTCGTACATCGACAGCCTGTATGCCATATTATCGGCGGCGAATCTATTTGATGGCCCTAAATATAAGCTTGCCGGTCTCACCGGAATGGCTTTCAAATTCACGGTCCATGAGCGGCTGCTGCCCCTATCGGTATCCGCTTATGGGCAATGGGGTGACGAGCACTCCCCAGCCATCCGAAATCTCGGTCTGTATACGGTTTGGGATGCGGGCCGCACACGTCACCCCACCTTCTCTTACTACCAGCAGGATGCTGTCACATGGGTCAAACAATCGCTTGATGACGGGCTCGGTGTCATCTACTGGATTCCGGAGTTTGGCGTCATCTGCGGTTACGACGATGACGATGCCGTTTTTTACGTCCAAGACGGACATTCCTCCGACTATCAAATCGTGCTGTACGATAATCTCGGCTTAAACTTCACCGGCTTCTGGTACTGTCAGATCGTCGGTGAACGGATGGAGCCCCCGCTCGCTGATATGGTACTGGAATCGCTGCGGGTCGCCATTCACGACTGGGATACTCCATACAAAACACGGCCGAATACCGATATCGCTTCCGGGAAGCTCGCGTACACCTTCCTGCGGAATGGACTGCAAAGCGGAGATTACGATGAGGGCGGCGCCGTTTACATCATGGATGACTATATGTACACGCGTGAAGAAATCGCCTCTTATCTGCGAGATGTCTCGGGGACGTTTAACGGACTGGAGAAGGCCGCTTCCGCTTACGAGGAGCTGCTTCTGCTGCTTCCTCGCATGAAGACGTGCATCAAGGAGAATGGCACAGTAGGCAGGCATATTGACCTTTTAAGCCGAGATGCGTTGTGCGAGCTGATGCATCGTGCCGAGGAGCTTGAGGAGCGAGCCATTACGGTATTCCGGATGATCTCGGAGCGTTATCCGGATTTGAGTCGATCAACAATTCGCAGATGGGGCGTTGCCACGCCGCGTTAATTTAAGGGAGGAGGTGCCCCTGCTCATGGCGCCGACAAGACTAGTAGGTTTACAGCTCACATTGCAATCCCATTCGTATATCGATGCGATGCACGCTGTTCTCGTCCATCAAGGTTTCTTCACGCAATCCAAATCGATGCTGGCAGGTATGACCTCGATGGGCTTTCGTTTTACTATCCATCGCAGGCTGGCCGCACCCTCCGCTACGGCTTACAACTGGCTGGCGGAGCATTTTCTGGCTGCCGATTTCATTGGCATGACCAGCGCGCAGCATGCGGGTTTCAACTTCGATCATGCCTTCCCTTTATATCAGAAGCACGCGCTTCGGGCTATTAAAGAGTCCCTTGACCGCGGCGCCGGCGCGATCTTCTGGAAGGATGCATTCGTCATCGCCGCCGGATACGACGATGCTTCGCAGGTTCTTCTGTTTTCGGATGGTTCGGAAGCTGATGGGGCGCTTAATCAACTGCCCTATGCGGATTTCGGACGCAGCGGCGACTCCCCTTACTGGTACTATCAACGCATCGAAAATCAGATCGCGCTTGATCCGCATGAGGTGTACCGGGAGTCGCTCATGCAAGCGATTCACTACTGGGAATCGCATGATGCGCTGCTGCCGGCAAGCGAATACGCCTGCGGTGAGCAGGCCTACATCGCGCTGATCGAGCTGCTGGAGCATGGTGAATACGATCCAGCCGAAGCGCCGGCGGTGATTCGCACATATGCCGCAGCTAAGCAGGATATCGCTTCGTATACAGACGCGCTCGGGCTCATCTGGCCCGGCTGCCAGCCGATCGCAGCTTGTTACGCTAAGGTGAGCGAGATGTGGGGTCAGCTGTTGGAGGAAATGGGCGCCGCATCCGGCAATGGTTACGCTGATAGGGATGGCGATACTGCTTATGCCGGCCGACTGGCCTCTCTGCTTAGGGAAGCCAAAGGTCACGAGAAAGAAGCCATTACACGGATCAAGCAGTTCATGCGGGAAACGGTCCATAACCGATTTCATGATATTGCGCTGCGATAATTGGAACTTGTTGCTTATTTTGGTTGTAACCTCACATCGCGGGGCACAATAGGAGTGAATTGTGACAGACACGAATACTCCAAGCAAAGGTGGGCCTAAGCAATGCGTAACCGAGAGCAGTACCAAGACAGAGAAGCATACAACGAAACCTCTAATACGGCGGCGGGCATCAATACGCCGCTAGACCATCAGGACACCAGCCCTCTGGACATGATTAGCCATGCGATTGAAGAAATCGTCGACAACGTCCAGCATGCCTTTGACGGCGCGGATAATAATGAAGAGCAGCGCTACTCCAACCACGCAGACGGACACTCGTTCTAGCGCCAAACAATAAAGGGGCATCCGCCAATTAAACGGATGCCCCTTTATTATTGCAACGGCAGTACGCGTACCGCGGCCTGTTTGCCGCTTAGCTGAATGCCCGTCTCCTTCTTCCCGCTTCCGGAAAGGTCCTTCAGCAGCTGCTCAAGCAGCTCCTTCGCCTTAGGTCCTTCCTTCCCTTGGATACGAACGACAAGCTCAACGGCATTGCCGGAAGCCAGCAGCTTCTCGCACTGGCGCAGCTTCGTGTCGTAATCATGCTCTTCGATATGCGGCGTCAGCCGGATTTCCTTCGCTTTAAGCGGCTGATCCTTCTTCCGCTCCTCGCGCTTCGCTGCCGATGCGTTCTGCTTGGCTGCCCCTCTGCTGATCAGCTTGCAAGGCGGCGGGCTGCTCATCAGAGACGTGCAGACCAAGTCAACCTTATACTCTCTTGCAAGCGCCAGCGCTTCCTCACGGGAGACAACGCCAAGCGGCTCGCCATTTAACCCCGTCAACAGCACCTCGGATGCTTTTATTTGCTCATTCACGATCATGCCATAACCGCCCCTTTCTTTTTCTAGTGGGTTCTCTCCGACGATAAAGCCGTCGTTTCGCCGCTGCGGAACGTCCAATAATAATTCAGGACAAAGTTAAACAAAGGAATGACGACCGTGACCAGCAGCTGGCCGACGGTATATCGTAAGTGCATTCCTTCAACCGCGACATACATGATGCCGGTATTTAACATTAACCCGCTTACGGACACGACCGTATACTTGACTATCGCGCGTAATCCGGAAGGCGCGGAGGAGAACGTCCAATTTTGATTCAAATAATAAGATACCGCCAATACAGCAATAAAGCCGATTGCCGATGCCAGAACGGGATGGAAGTGAAGCCGTTCGACCAAGGCGATGAGCGATATAAAGTGAAGAGCCGTTCCGATAATGCCAACAACACCGTACTTGATCATGATCTTAAGTTTCATGTTTCCTCAATGCTTGCGGCCGCTTCCGCATGATAATCAAACTTGTCCCTGGAGGCTCTTCCATGGGCAGCTTCCCTTATGAAATAGCGAGGTCTGCCCTTCACTTCCTGATAGATCGAAGCCACGTACTCCCCTATTATACCAAGCGAGATTAGGATGAGACTACCCGTAAAGAGAAGGAGCAGGATGACCGTCGTAAATCCGCTTACGGCCGTGCCCATGAAATAACGAACCAACGTTTGAATACCCAAGAGGACGGAACCAACCAAGAAGATCACACCGAATAAGTTTACGACTCGTAACGGGATGGATGAGAAGGCTACAATTGCTTGTACCGCGAGTTTAATGAGGCTAAATAGGCTCCACTGGCTGTCCCCCCCGATCCGCTCCGGCACCTCGAAGGGAATTTGCGCGCGTTCAAAACCGACCCACGCCGTCATTCCTCGGAAGAATAGGTTTCGCTCAGGCATAAGCTTCCACGCATCTACGATCCTGCGATCGAGCAGTTTGAAATCGGAGGCTCCGCGCAAGTCCATGCCGGATAATCGATTCAGTAAGCTGTAAAAGAGCGATGCGCCAAGCGCTTTATCGAATCGTTCTTTGCCGCGGCTCACTTTGACGCATTCGACGATTTGTTTGCCCTCATGCCTCCATAGATGGATCATCTGGGATAGCAAGCTCGGGGGGTGCTGCATATCAGAGTCCATAATAATGACGGCTCTTCCCTTCGCCTGATCGAGGCCGGCGCAAAGCGCATATTCTTTGCCGAAATTGCGGCTGAGCCTATAGGAATACAGCTCAGGCAATTGCTGACCGAGAGATGACAGCTTGCTCCACGTCTCGTCCCCGGAGCCGTCATCAATGACGATGATTTCGAAAGAGGATGTCGTCTTCTGCAATTGTTCCGCGACGGTTCGAAGCGAACCGGCGATATGAACCGCTTCGTTATAGACGGGGATCACGACCGAAATTTCAATGTCCTTCAATTGTTTGTTCCCCCTTTACCACCTTGTATAATCGCCATTCATAACGATGCATGGGATCTTCAAAGCTTTTATAGAACGTGGCAAACTCGCTGCCGTGTTCGAATAAGTTCGGATAGGTCTTATTAATCGTGCTGTACACAGGCAAACGCGGAATTAATATATAATCAATCCCATTTCCATTCGGATCAGAAACGGCATCTCTAAAATCATAATCGCTCGTAATCATGAATCGTTTCGGATATTTACTGTTCACGATGATCATGAACGATGCGGCGCTATCGGTTAGAATCGTATCGTTCTGCAGATTCTCGTCCAGCCATTTGGCTACCGAGCGATCCAATTGGATGCTTTTAATATGCCGGCCCTGCTTGTACGTAAGGAATGTATTCTCATCCGGCGCAATGAGCGGATTCGTCAAGGCATAAGTGAGCAAACCAACCGTCACGACAAGGCTGCTCAGCACAACCGCGCAATTTCGGAAGTTTATTTTCACTTTGCTTAACTCATAGGGCAACCAAGCTACCGTTATCGGATACACATACATGAAGTAACGGAACCATGCGAACGAAGACGAGTTTAACAGCAACAGAAACTGCAATGCGGGAATGGAACAAAACACGAGAAAGAGAACCACGATATCCCACTTGAAAAGCCTCTTGTTCATCACCCTCAGGATAATAACGCCGAAAAGAGGGGCCGAGAACCACGCTGTTTTCTTGATGCAGAGCCATAACGCAAGTAATGGGCTGTTGAATATTTTCTCAAAGTTTGCGTCTGCCTTTAGCGAATCGGACTGCGCGACATTCGAATATTCCGAATTCAAGAAATAAAGCGGATTGTGCATGATCGTATAGTTAAAGAAAATCCAGATGAGACCCGAGAATACGACCGGAAGAAGAAGAAGGATCCAAGTCGCCTCGATATGATGGTACTTCCGTTTGAATCGAAGCTTCCTTGATTCCTCTTGGCCAGTTTGGCCGAAAACAAACCAGATCACGACGAATACCGCGCACGCCATCGCAAATCCTACCGGTACCGCTTCATATCTCGTCCAGAAGGCGAGAGCCAAAGCAAAGCCCGCCTTCACCAGGCTGGTCGAGTCCCTCCGTTCCATCCAATCCGTAAACTGAATCATGGCATAGAGCAGGAAAAATAAATAAGGAGAATCGCTTAAGCCATTTACGCCGAACAAGAAAATAAACGGGTTCAGCGAGTACAGGATCACAATGCTCAGCGTTAACCACTTCGGCAAGCCGAAACGGATTCCCGTCTTGTATAACAACATGGACGCGAGTCCCGAGAAGATGCTGCTGACAACGACCGCGGCAAGCGCGTGGGACGCTAAAGCAGGGAACACGGGATAGAGCAGAAGAACGACTAGATCCAATAAACTCGGCAGCGGGGTCCAGACGAACCCGATCGCGCCTAAATGGGGATCCCGGCTATAGAGGACATAAAATGCATTCGCGACGCGGCTGACCGAGTCGGAATGCATGTATCCTTGCGAATAGCTGATATAGAAACCTACCGCGAACGCGGTCAGGCTGACGAATAAGAACAAGATCCAAGCTAGCAGCCTGTCCGCCCTGCTTTGCTGCTGCGGAGATGTATGAATCATTATGGTTTGCGAGCCTCCATCTGTAAGGTAAGCAGCGGCTATGCACCGATCTTTTCACTTGCGCTCGCAGGTGCATGCCCATGCGTTGTTTTCTCCCAATAAAAAGGATTGGTAATGAGTTGAATGCCTGCTTTGACCGCCGCGATACTAATCAGTATCCAATAAATCGGCGTGAGCAGCGTGTATTTGACGTTACCGAACGAGAATACCGAGTTGTTCTTGTTTTGCAACTGCTCGGTAATGCGATAGATGCCCATCGTATTGCTGTAGACAAAGAGAAAGTTCCCGCAGAACAGCTCAACGGCGGCAAAGTAATAAATCGGACCCGGGAAGAACAACGAAATCGCATCCACCTTACCCAAGTACCAAACCACGAGCATCACCCAGAAAATCGGATTCAACAGCGGAAGCATCGGCGTCGCCAAGATCATGACTTGGAATCCGATAAATCCTTTGGTGCCGATTTCTCTCCATAGCTTGATCGGGTTTCGCATATGCACAAGCCATGTTTGCATATATCCCTTGATCCATCTGGAGCGTTGGCGAATCCAGTTGCCTAGCCGGCTGTTGGCTTCTTCCCATGTATGAGAATCGACGATAGCCGTCTTGTAGCCCGCCTTGTAAAGCCGTACCCCCAAATCCGCATCCTCGGTCACGTTATACGGATCCCAGGCATTTAACTTTTTAAGCACGCTCATCTTAAAGTGATTCGAAGTCCCTCCGAGAGGAATCGGAATGTCCAATTGCATGACACCCGGCAGCAATAGTTCGAACCACATGCTGTATTCGTGCGTAAACCATCTGGTTAAAATGTTTTGCTCGCTGTTGAAATAGTTCAGCTTCGCCTGAATACAGCAGCAATTATCGGGCTCTTGCATGAAAGCCAGATGGACTTTCTTGAGTTGATCGGGGTCGGGTCTATCTTCCGCATCGTAGATGACCACGTATTCTCCGTATGCCCGAATCAGCCCGTAGTTACAGGCTTTCGGTTTAGTTTTGGGAAGGCTGTGCGGTACGACAAGAACCGTATAATAGGCCGGTAAATTCATCGCTTTCAGCATTTCCTGCGCTTCCGTATCGTCTTCCTCAATAAGCAGTCTTACGTCGAGTTTGGCTTTCGGGTAATCCAAGCCCTCGATATTCTGAAGCAATTGGGGAATGACGGCGCTCTCCTTGTACATTGGCACTAATATCGTGTAGACCGGAAGCGTTCGTTCATCGATCTCATCGATCTGCTGCGGCGTAAAACGAAGCTGAGAAGACTGCTTCATGCCGAACAAGATAATGGTGTATTTGAAAACGGACATGCCGATATAGGCGATTTGAATAATGATGTTCACAATGATTAACGTCCAAAGCCAATTCCATAGTAACCCGCCGAGTAAAACCGCAACGGTAATGCCGAACATGAGCCATTGGGAAGACATAATTGTAATGTGTGCTGAATTCTCGGGCTGCGCGAGCATGAGCTTCGTCGTGCTTTCATCCATGAGCTCCTGCTCATAGGCAGCTTTCCAGAAGAACTCCATTTCTTCGCGGGTAGCCAAGACTTGTTCTACCGCTTGTCCGAGGTGCTGTTCGAGCTCGACCAGCTGTTCTGCCGTTAGAATCGAACCCACGGCTACTAACAATCGGTTCTTATCGTTATTAATAATAATGGCGTTAAAGGCTCTGGCCGTCGATTCGGGCAGCTTCAGCTCTTGTTCGATCGAGAATTCGCTCCCAATCCGCCCTATTTGATTCTGCGTCGCGATGGCTCTATATAGCCGATCCGGCTCAATGTAACGCAAAGACAACAGAATATCGCCCAGCACGCCGCCGCTTTTTTGCTGGAAAGCAAGGGCATTGCTCAGTTGTTCCTGCGTAATTTCACCTGTCTGCACCAGCATTTCGCCAAGCCGCCCTTTGGAAGCGACCTTCTTTGTTGCCAATTGAATGTTCTCGCGATCAATATGGAATAACTCCGCAATAATATCGCCGATCCGACCGCCGAATTTGGCTTGGTAGTCAACGGCCTCCTGCAATTGGGCTTCTGTTATTAAGCCTTCCTTCAGAAGGGCATCACCGATTCTTACAACCTGCATGCTTGCGGTCATCCTTTCCTTGCTACTTTCGTTCTTCCCAATCGAATTCATGCCGGCATATATCGGAGTCGCTTATTTGCTCGCCGATTTGAACCTCAATAAAGTTAACAGCCTCTATGGCTTTAATGGCATGTTTGGAACCGGCTTGTATATGGATGACATCTCCGGCTTTCGCCTGAAATCTCCGGTCGTCTACCAGAACCTCCGCCGTTCCGCTGATGAAGGTCCATATTTCATCCCGAAACTCGTGCTCGTGATAACTCATCAGTTTACCTGCCCAAATATGAACGCGTTTCGTTACGACCTGACGGTTTGGTTGCTGATTTTCCTGGTCGATGATGCGATACCAGCCATATTCGGTTTCTTCGTACATAGGACGCGCGGAAATGGACTGTACCAGATCCTTTACCTTTGGACTGGCCTCCCGGTCAATCACCAGGATTCCGTCCGGACTTGCGGCAACGATCGCATCCGATATGCCCATCACGACGACAGGTATTTGCAATTCGTTAATAATATAGGTGTTCACGCTATCGTCGCTGATGATGCCCTTCCCATTCAAATGATGAGGCATCGTATCGGTCCACTCATCCCATGTGCCCAAGTCGTTCCATTTCCCATCATACGGATACACGACAACATTCCGTTCCCGTTCTACAACTTTATAGTCGAAGCTGATCGACGGCAGGGTAGGATATTGGCGCTGGAGACGCTCATAATCGACCGGCCACGATTCCGCCTTAATCAAGTCCAGGACATACTGCAATCGATAAGCAAAAACGCCGCAATTCCAAAGGGCTCCTTGATTAATTAACGCGGATGCTTCCTCCGTGGAGGGCTTTTCTACAAATCTATCAATTTGAAGCAG
The DNA here is from genome assembly GCF_059686995.1 of Paenibacillus rhizoryzae. Taxonomy (NCBI): domain Bacteria; kingdom Bacillati; phylum Bacillota; class Bacilli; order Caryophanales; family Paenibacillaceae; genus Paenibacillus; species Paenibacillus rhizoryzae. Next base: position 363,155 of record NZ_JCAALT010000005.1, read on the forward strand.
CGTGGATTGTTCGTGAATGGTGCTCGCGAGAATGTAACCGAATTTCTCGGATGGGTGCGTTGGCTTTAACCCCATTAATCCAAGATTACCCACGGTGCCTTCAAATTGAATAGCTAGTTGCTTAATCGAGGCGAAAAAATCGTCATCCGCATCGACGTCGACGGGCATAACCACGATCACTTCGTCGGCACAGACCTTCAATTTGCTGCTTAGAAAGCTGGATGCCAGGCAAATAGCGGGATATGTATCCCTTCGGCTCGGCTCAAGAACAAGGGGAACCTCTTCCCCGATTTGAGCTTGAATGATTTCCTGCTGATCTTTACTGGCCGCTATGACTGTATATTCGGCAAGGCCATGTTCCTCCAGCTTTGCCCAAACGCGCTGAATCATCGAGGTTTGAACATCTTCCGAGGGATCTTGGGCAGCCATGACCCTCATAAATTGCTTCGAGCGGTAATCATTAGACAGGGGCCATAATCTTTTTCCTGACCCCCCGGATAAAAGGATGATTCGCATATGGTTCTCCTCTATTGGTAAGAAAATCGGATGGAGTTATAGGACTTAAGTAACACACACACTTCTACTATAAAGGTAGATACCCGAAAATCATTCATTTAGTTTCTTCCAAGTTATATTTAAATTGTGGTAAGAATGTCATTTCTTTTGCTTAAAGGAAGATGTACGCAAACTTAGTTTGGACATAGAAAATAGCCTCAAAGTCAAAAGCATTGATTTCGAGGCTATTTTGCGCGCATTTAATTACACTATTTACTAAAAAATTTCAGTACTGAATTCCAATTCCATTGCTCATAGTAATTAGTACCGATATCGATGTTTGCGATCCACTGCGCGGCCTTCTTCTCCCCTTGACCGGCAGGTACCAGAAGCACATTGGCCATGCTGCGATTCGATCTTACCCAGCTAAGTCCGTCCGTTCCAAGCGAAACCGGACCATAATCCCCGTAGCCCTCTGCGCTCTTCGTGATCCGTTTCTGCTGTCCCCCTTCCAATTTCACGTTCACCAGGCTTGGAAAAGGTCGATTCCCAGAGCTATCCGGTCCTTCGCTCGCCTTCGCCCGCGAAACGACGATGTCCACCGGACTTCGCCAGGTGAAATCCTGATCGACAAAACCTGCCGGCGTAAAATCATTCCTCAGCTGAATCTCCGGAACGTTCGTCACGCGCAGCTGTTTATTCGACGAGGCTTCTCGGCCAATTCCGCCGATATAAGCCAGCGCCTCGTCTTGTGGCGACCATTGTATCCAGTTGGCGTGGTTCACCATCTGATCGACCGGCTTGAATACGGAACCGTCGACCGCCAGCACACACAATGTGTTGCTATCTGCCGATAGGGAAGCGGTAGGAATAGCAAGGAACGCCATCCATTTGCCGCTGGCTGACCACTTGAACACGCTTGTTCCCACGACAGGCAATTCGTTCAACTGCGAAGGCAGCACATACAGCTCCTTCGTTTGAACGGAGTCAGCCCCGGGCTGCATCGTAAGCTGCATAATGCGCACAGGCGTCTGGCCGTTAAACTCCGCTTGCGTCGATGCCACAAACCCGTCACCGCCCGGCAGCCAAGCATAGTTGCTGATATTCCCAATCGTCGAGCTCACTTCCACCGGTTTCGCAGCTTCCTGCTGGTCAACGACATAGAGCCGCTGCTGTTCCTCGAAAGCGAGCAATAGCCGATTCGGCGACCATTTATAATTGCGCCCGCCGTTCGCGGAAAGCAAATGCTTCGACCCTGTCGATATCTCCAGCATCCACAGCTCATTCGATTGCTCCCCGGCCGCATATGCAAGCCATTGTCCGTCATAAGACCACTTCGGCGAAATGACATGCTCCGCTTGCGTGAGCTGTTTCTCATTGCCGTCCACCTTCACCCACAGTGCGCCCCCGCGCACAAACGCAGCCATCAGCGGCGGTTTCACCTGCTCTTGCCCCTGCTCCTGCGCTGGCGACGGCTCTGCCTGCACGACCGTCCCCTTCATCCCGGTCAGCGTAACACCTATAACAACCGTAAGCAGAGCAGCTATTAGTCCATTCCAAGTCACTCGGCCTGTATGTGTAAATCGATTCTTCTTCATATACCCTCCATCTGTTCCTCATTTTCCGAAGTAGTATGGACTGTTTTTCCAATTAATATGAGCGACAACCTCCCCTGTACAAATAGAAAAGCTGCCGAACATCGCAATTCTGCGACACTCGGCAGCTAAATGTTATTTCTTCTCCTGTGCTATACGCTCAATCAGCGGCGGCATCCAATCGTTAAGCTCGCGGAACTTGTAGCCGGCCGCTTCCGCTTTGGCCGTATCCATGTACCACGGCTCCGGCACGCCAAACGGCGAGCTATGCTGCTCATCGGTTTCCAGCGCCACGTAAGCTTGCTGACCCGTCGCTTTCTCGATCCATGCCACAATGCCGCCCGGCGAAATCTCCCCGCGAGAGCATGCGTTGAACGGGCCGGTCTCCGTATTGCGGCCCAGCCAGTCCAGAAACGCGGCCGCTTCATCCGCATCGATGAAAGACATCACCGCGTCGGCATTCGGAATGCCGAGCGGCAGCCCCTGCTGTACATGCTCCACATGGAAGTGCAGCCGCCTTGTGTAATCATCGTCTCCTAGCACAATCGGGAAACGAACTGCGGCGACGGGGAAAGAAGCCTTTTGGAAGAAGACCGTTTCAACTAACCGCTTGCCTTCCCCATAGTTGATCTCCGATGGATAGGGCTGCGGAATCGGATACGTCAACGAATCAAAGTACGACTCCGATTTACGCGGCTCCCCGAACGGATAGACGCTAAGCGTCGAGGTCACAATATATTTACCGATGCGACCTTCGAATAGCTTAACCGCCTCCTCAGCCTCACCCGGTTTATAGCAGATGTTGTCATACACGACATCGTAACGCGCTTCTCCAATCGCGGACGCCAGCGCCTCCGCATTCGTCCGATCGACCAGCAGATGCTGCACACGATCGCCGAATGGATGTCCTTGCGCTCCCCGGGTTACGATCGTAACCTGATCGCCCGCTTCCAGCAGACGTTCCACCAGCTTCTTGCCAAAAAAACGCGTACCGCCCAATACCAGCACTTGACGCATAACTCCCACTCCTTCTATAGCCGTATGTCTCTATCTTGCCATATTTTGCAGCTGCTTCGCAAAAAGCCGCGTTATAATCATAGAAAACCACCCGCTCATAAAACGAACGGATGGTTGGCATCTCACTTATGATTCGGTTTTAACTCGATCACTTTAATGGCTTCCGTAATTTCGCGCAACACATCGGACTGCTGCTGCGGGTTCAAATAGTGCGCTTTAATATAAGCCTCTCCCTCTTGGGAAGAGGTGTAATGAGTAGGAAGATGATTGAGTGATAAGAGTAATATATCCAGCTTGCATCGGTCACAGCCACATTTGAGGATTCCCGTCTTCACATAATGCTCCTCCAACACAGCCGCCACAATAGGTTCCATGACATTCAATACAGGCAAACTCCCGGAATAATTCATTCGCACGCTCCCATGCTAGTCTTTGACATCCATTATACTGGATTTTGTTTCCTAGCACAGCGGAATTTTATACGAATCTCTATATGGCAAATAGATAGACTGCACCTAAAACAACAACCTATATAGCCTCATTGGACAAAGCCTCACGGCCGCTTGCTCGTTCCAATGCAGCCAACTGCTCCAAGAGCATGATTCCGCTAAGCTGCGTGCTCAGCGTAACCCGTTCCGCAGGCTTCGAGCTCCAGTCCGTATTGAACACGCAGCGGCCCTCATCGCGACCTTGCTCCCAGAGAGATACGGCGTTTCGCATTAGCAGTGGCAAGGCAGCGCTAAACGATGCAGGAGTTTCCTTTGCAAGCTCGCCCAAGTAGCGGACAAGTATGCCTTTGAATAATCCGCCATCGCCGTCTTGCTCATCCGGAAGCAGCCCGCTCCCCGAATGAAGAAGCTCTTTCTCTGACGCAGTCGCAGTACGCATCGCATCCTCAAGATAAACCTGCTCCCCGGTTATTCGGAACAATTCCACAGCGGCACCAATGAAAACGCCTTGGCAGTACGTGAATTTCCATTCCTTATCGATTGCACCGTCGCCTTCCCGATTCATCCCATCCCATACGAAGCCGTTGTCCGGGTTTACGAGATTTCGCTTCAGCCAGCTGTATATCTTCTCGGCCCAATGCAGATCCTCCGCACGGCCGAATTGCTTATACAAACGTGCGGCTAAGATCGCCGCCGGCCCATTCGCAGGTGTATTCTTGTAATCCAGCTGTGATTTCTGCCAAGCAATGCCGCCGCCCATATGGTCGTTCCAGCCCGTCTGAATATCTTCCCATAGCAGCAATGCCGCCGCTTTATACTTCTCTACGCCAAGCGCCTCATACGCGCGCAGCCATGCGATCGCCATCCACTCCATGTCGTCGTACAGCTCATTCGGGAAAGCACCGCCATTGCGCGCCAGCAGCCCCTCATAAATCTCCTCCAACAGAAGTGCGTATCTCGCATCCTTCGTCCGCTCATAGCCGTCTACCAGCGCATCTACCGCATGCGCCATCCACCAGTAATGAAAGATTGTATTGCAAGCCCCGCCGGGACAAGGAATTTCGATATCAAACAACCGAATAGCAGGGTTCCAAAATAAATCTGACAGCGCCTGCTGCGCCTCTTCCGCACGACTTTCCCATATCATGTCCATCACTCTCCTGCTATTCCGAAGTTATTGTTTCTCTAGCCGCGCCGCCTGCTCAAGAAGCATAACCGCGCTGAGCTGTGTACTCAGCTGAACGACCGTGTCAGGTGTTTGTGCCCAAGAATTGCTAAACAGTGCTTTCTCTTTCCCTTTGCCGTATTCCCATAAGCTATCCGCATTCGTTAGCAGCATCCCACTGAGTTCCTTCTGCGAAGGGTCCAGCTCGATTAATTCACCGATGTATCGGACGAGCACGCCTTTGAATAACCCGCCATCCCCATCCCCTTCAGAAGGCAGCATTCCGGTTGCCGGCGACAAGAAGTCCTGCTTCAAGTTACCTGCCGTCTTCCGCGCATCGTCCAGATACGACTGCTCCTTCGTGATGCGGTACAGTTCTACCCCTGCGCCGATATAGACACCTTGGCCATAAGTGAATTTCCAATCTTTATCGATGGCGCCATCACCTTGACGGTTTATGCCATCCCAGACGAGTCCTGTTGCCGGGTCGACAAGCGTCTTCTTCTGCCAGTCATATAATTTCTTCGCCCAAGCCAGATCAGCTTTATCTTGTGTATGTTCATATATTCGTGCCGCCAAAATTATCGCAGGCGCGTTTGCCGGCGTATTCTTGTAGTCCATTTGCTCTTTGCGCCACGCGATGCCGCCGCCCATCTCGTCGTTCCAGCCGGTCTGGATTTCCTGCCAAAGCGCGAGCGCCGCTTGCTTATACCGATCGTCCTCTGTCGCATCGAAAGCTCGCAGCCAAGCGAGCGCCATCCATTCCATGTCATCGTAGTAATCGTTAATGAAGAATCCTGCGTTGCGGTCGAGAATACCTTGATACAGCTTGCCGAGCTGCTCGGCATATTTCGCGCTACCTGTCCGATCATACCCGTCAACCAGGACATCCACCGCGTGAGCAAGCCACCAATAATTGAACGGATCGGTGCATAGCTGCGCGATACATGGCGATGCATTATTGAACAAGCCCCGTTTCTCATCCCAGAACGACTGCTCCAGCTCCTGCTGCGCCAGGTCTGCCCGTTCGCTCCATACCGAAGCCGCGCCGCCTCCCGTCAGTGTCGTTCCCAAACCAAGCCGCCATGCGGCAAGTCCAGCTATAAGGATGACCGCGGCCGTAATTGCTAGTAAAATGCTTTTGCCGTTTCGCATCATGGATGCCGATTCACCAACCTTGCCTGTATTGATGACGCCGCGGCCGCAGCCGCAGCCGCCACAGCAGCAGCAGCAGGACTGCCGCTACTGCGAGTGAGGCTGCGCGCACTTGCAAGCCCAGCCGGGGCGTCTTACCGTTTCTTATAAACCGGAAATTTTATCGATGTTCACATAATTGCCGTTGCCTTTGCTGCTGTCGAAGCCGATGACGATGGTATTGAAGCCCGCATTCAAATTCGCGCTGAACGTCACCGTGCTCCAGGTTCCCCAGCTGCCTGTACCGGCAAAGCTGAGATTGTTCGCGACGATCGTTCCGTTAACCGAGATATAACGGCTCGAATTGCCCGCCCCGCCTGCAAATCGAATCGTTACCGTCCGCGTCGAAGCGGAGTTCTGATTCACGTTGAACGTTATCGCGCCCGCCGTGTTCCACCCCGCCAAATAACCGCGGCCTGTAAAGCCGGACTGCGAGCTTTCGGAGATGATGGAGCCGCTCTTGAGCGCATTTTCCGCTTCGTAGGTGCCGTTTCCCGCAATATAGCCTGTGTAGTTATCCGCCGGCGTGAACTGTAGAATCGACGCGCCAGCCGCAGCAGCCAAGCTTTGTACATACCCGGATCCGGTCGCCCCCGTCCAGTCGCTACCGATAACGTTGTCGCTCGCGCGCCGGTGATTGAACGCCTGCGTCGCATTCTGCTGCAGGAAGTTGAGATACGACGAATTGCCGGTCGCGATCCGCAGCTTGTTCAGGTTGCGGGCGAATATCATTTTGAACCCTGCTCCGTCATTCTCTCCCTCGTACAGCAGCGAGTAGGATAAAGTCATCTTGTTTATGACGTAATCCGCCGCATTGTTCGCATCCGTCAAATAGCTGCTCGTGCCTGTCGCCTGGTACATCGCGAGTGCCGCGCCTAGGAAGGTGCCGTAGTTATACGTAAAATCCCAGTTGATCACGGTTCCGCTGCCGCTGCCTTCCACGTGGTCGTTCACCTTGCTGCCGGACACAAGCCTCGACTTGATCCAGTTATAGAGGGTCGTCGCCTTGGTGAGGTATGCGCTATCGCCGGTCGCGTTCTTCAGCTTGATGGCCGTCATGACCATCGGCGCGTTCGTCGCCATGTTCTTCTGCGGAGACGTGCCGTCGCGCTTCCACCAGATGCCGCCGCTGTACGTGCTGTCATTGAACGCATAGATTTGATCGAACAAGAACGATGCCCGATTGCGATATTCCGCCGTGCCCGTAATTTCGTACGCCCGCATGCAGGCCAGCGCCCACCAGCCGAGGTCATCATTGAACTGGTTATCCAATAAGTTCGTGTATTTTGCGTTAAAACCGGTGTAGATGTCGTCGATCATCGTCCGGTACGTGCTGCTGCCGGTCCGTTCGTAAGCATCCATAACCGTTTCCCACAACTGCGCTTCCCACCAAAAGTCGGTGTACAAGCCGCCGTTCGGTCCATGCGCATGCGCCGAGTGGATGACGTGATCGCTGTTCGTGTAGAAATATTTTGCCGATGCGTCGTAGAAGGTGTTAACGAAGCCGTTCATCGCCGTGTCCGCATTCGCGGATGTAAAGGCGTTAGCCTCCTTGCTCCCCCCGATAACGGGGAACATGAGTGTCGCTGCCAACAGGGCGGCTGCGACTTTCTTACCCAAACTTGCCATTGCTTTCATCACATGCACTCCTCACAAATGGATTCCATTACCGCGAAGCGTATTGCAGCTCGTGATGGATATGGAAGGCCCAGCGCTATGCGCCTTTGAGCCTTATCACCCCCTTTCAGGGAAGCAATAGAAGTTAACCGGCTTAACCCTTCACGCCGCTAAAGGCAATTCCTTGGACAAAATATTTCTGCAGCAGCAGGAAGAGCACCAGAATTGGCAGCACCGCGATGAGCGCCCCGGCCATCATTGGCCCGAAATCGGTCTGATGGTTGTAGGAGAATGCCTGCAGCCCCATCTGAATGGTTGCCTTCTCCGGATCATTCAAGATAATCATCGGCCACAGGAAGCTGTTCCAGCCCGCTTGGAAGGTGAAGATCGACAGCGTGGCAAGCGCCGGCTTCGTCAGCGGTAAGTAAATATTCCAGAAGATGCGGAATTCCTTGCACCCTTCGATCCGCGCCATCTCCATCATGTCGGACGGCAGCGTCAGGAAGAACTGCCTCATGAAGAACACCGCGAACGAGCCCGACGCCCCTGGCAAAATAATGCCCCAAAACGAATTCAGAAACCCGTTTCCGCCCGCGCCAAGCAGGTCATTTCCGCCAATGAGAGGGAAATGCTTCAGCACGTAGAAGCTTGGAATCATCGTAACAATGCCCGGAATCATCATCGCTGCCAGCAAGATGCGGAAGATCGGCTGGCTTAGTTTGAAATTCAGCTTCGCAAAGGCGTATCCGCTCAGCGAGCCGAAGAACAAGTTCGCCAGCACTCCGGAAGCCGCCAGAAGAAACGAGTTCCAGAAATACAATCCGAACGGAACGGTCGTAAACGCGCTCCGGTAATGTTCCAGCGTAAGTGTAGATGGAATCCACTTGATCGGCATGGAGAAGATCTCGTCGCTCGGTTTAAACGAGGTGATGAGACTCCAGAAGAAAGGCAGAAACATCATGACAGATAACGTAATGGTCACGATGTAGAACAACACCGTCCCTACCGCTTTGCGAACGGAATGAGAGCTGATTGTGCCCGTCCCTTGATTCGGGGCTAGGCGATTGATTACTTGCTGCTGCGCCATGCTTGCGCCCCCTCCTTACACGATCGACTCTTCGGATTTGTTAACACGCATATTAATGAACGAGAAGATAAGTATGGCAATTGCTAGTATGAAGGCTTGTGCAGAGGCATAACCCATTTGCAATTGGTTAAAGCCCTGCTGATAGATGAGATAGACCGGGGTTTTCGTCACGTTGCCCGGACCGCCTTGCGTAAGCACGAAGGCTTGATCGAACAGCTGCAGTGCCCCGATGATGGACATGGTGCTGACGAGGAAAGTAGTCGGACGCAGCTGCGGCCATGTAATATAGCGGAAGCGGTCAAACGCCGTTGCGCCGTCGAGCTTCGCCGATTCATACAAGTAATCCGGTACACCTTGCAGACCGGCAATATAGATGACCATGTTGGAGCCGACACTCTGCCAAAGCGTGACCATGATGATCGAAAACATCGCCGTTTCAGTCTGTGCAAGCCAAGCAGGTCCAAGGATGCCGAAGTAGCTAAGAATGTTATTGACTAGACCGAACTCCGGGTGGAGCAGCCAAATCCAAACCGTAGCCGCAGCTACTGCGGACGTTAAGGTTGGTAAATAGTTCATCGTGCGGAACAGCTTCACGCCAAACCGTTTGAAGTTCAGAAGCAGCGCGAGCAGCAAGGAAATCATAATATTTAACGGGATAAAAATAACGGCATAATAGCACACATTCTTGAACGTTTGCCAGAACAGCACATCGTCCACCAGCCGCTTATAATTGTCGGCGCCGACAAAGTCCATTCGGCTGACGACATCATAATTCGTAAAGCTTAAATAAAGGGCCATGACGACCGGAATGACAGTAAATGCGAGAAACAGCAGCAACGTCGGAGTGATGAAGAGGTATGCCGTTTTTGCCTGATGCCGGTTCAGTTTGCCTATGGAAGCCATGATAGCCGATTCCTCCTTCCGCTTGCAGCACGTAATGACAGCTTAAAGTACAGAGAAGGGAGGTATCTCCCCCTCCCTTCCCGCACTTGCCTATGAACTTCCTTATTTCACAACAGCATTATCGGATAGCAGTTGATCGCCGCGCTGCTGCGCTTTCTTGAGCGTATCCTCAAGGTTTTGCTTCGATTGTTGGAACAGCTGCAGATTAGGTATCAGCGCATCGCCTTCCATGACGGAGTAGCCTGGGTGCGCCGGACGGATTTTCGCGAATTCGAGCGTATCCAGAAACGGCTTCCAGAATGGATCGTCCTTGAAGAACGGATCTTCGAGCGCCGGCTTGAAGCCCGGGATGTTAAGGCTTGTTTTGGCCCACAGAAGAGCATTGTCTTTGTTTGCCGTCCACCATTTGATGAATTCCCATGCTTCTGCTTGATGTTTGGATCCTTCAGGAATAACAAGACCGAAGCCGCCCATTACGCTGCCTTTGTCCCCGTTCGGTCCTACCGGCGGAGGTGCGATACCGAAATCGAGGTCTTTGCCGTATTTCTTATAGGTGCTCAGCATCCATGGACCTGTATATTGCATCGCGAGCTTGCCGGTTACGAAAGCATCCGTCCCTTCGCCCAACCCTTGCTCGAAGCCGACTTTATACACTTTGTCGGTGTTCAGCAGGCGATCCCAATACTGCAGAACGGCTTTGCCTTGATCGTTATTGAAGTTGGTCTTCGTGCCGTCTTCACTCAGCATTTGACCCCCTGCTTGCTGCAGGTACATGTTAAACAGTCCGTTGTCGCCAAGCGAGAAGCCCGCTACCTCCAGCTTATTGCCGTTCCACTTGGTTGTCTTGATAGCAGCCTGCTCCAGCTCATCCCATGTTGTCGGCGGTTGATTGATTCCTGCATCGGTAAGGATCTTCTTGTTGTAGAAGAGTGCGCGTGCATCTACAGTGAGAGGCAGTCCGTATAATTTATCTTGGAATGAGAGCTCTTTGAGTGCTTCGCCGTAGAAATCATCCTTATTAAGGCCATCCTTCGCCATAAACTCATCCACAGGGTGAAGTACGTTCTTCGGTGCATAAAGGGAAGTTCTCCATCTGTCCCAGAACAGAATATCCGGTGAGCCGCCTGAAGTGGCAGCGGTTAGGAATTTCGTAATCATATCTTGCTGCAGAACGTATTTGACGCGAATTTTATCTTGCGATTTATTGAATGCGTCCACCATGGTTTCAAACTGCTTCTGACCTTCGCCGCCCCAATCGCCCCAAAATGTAAGTTCAACCGGTTCCGATGAAGCTGAATTCGAGCTGTTGTTAGTCGATGCGCTGTTAGTGGCATTCGTATTGTCGTTGCTATTGCTGTTGCTGTTGCTTCCGCATCCGGATGCCGCCACGACAACTACTGCTGCAAGTGCCGTTAAAGAAATCCACTTTTTCACTATAACTGCCTCCCTTTTTATGTGCTTGCGATTGCCGCCAAGGGCTTCAGCCCTCGAAACCGCGGTTGATATTTCATTTATAAACCGCTTACATTTTTCATTATATTGGCATGCATCTAGTATGTCAATATAAATATGTATAACATTTAATTAATGTTGTTATACTAAATAATTTAAATGGTATATTAATAGAAGAAGCCTATGAACGATATCAACTATCGCTCACAGGCTTTTATGTTTCATAGAGATGCCCTGATAAAGCTGGTTATCTTGCTCTCGCCCTTGCCGGACCTGTCGAATCTCCCGGTATCAGTGTGGCCTCCAGCAGCGTTCGATTAGGAGGCATGTAACCTTCGCGCAGCTTAAGCACATTCTCATAGGCGGTTTTCCCCATGCCGAACTGATTCTGCTGCAGATGGGTCAGCGGGAAGCCGCCGTTTATCTCCGGACTGTCAAAACAAATGACGGAGATATCTCCGGGAACGGACAGCCCCATCTCGCTTGCAGCACGAAGCGCAAGCTGTGCAATGTTATATTCGGTTGCGAAAATCGCCGTAATTTGCGGGTATTGGCGCAGGTGCGCAATGATTTTCTCAATATCGCGAATGCGGTTCTCTTCGGCGTTGCCCTGCGGCAGCGCCGACATAATATCATCAATCCACAGCTCGCGATCAACCATGATGCCCTTCTCCGCATGCGCCTGAATGAAGCCCTCGATCCGATCCTCGATGGCGGTTGTATCCCTAGGCGGAGGGGTCAGGAATACAATGGATTTGTGGCCGAGCTCGAAGAGATAATTCGTGCCTTTGATGGCCGCCTTCACATTGTCTGTGCTGATCGAACCGGCAGATATGCCTTTCAGATGACGGTCTATGAGTACGAACGGAAACTTCATAATAGCAAGCTTGAGTATCTCCGCATTGAAATATTCTCCTTGCGCCGGGAAAATAATAAGCCCGTCTACGCCAAGCTCCAGCAAGCCTTGGATGGCTTCTTCCTCATAGGAGGGGATGCCGAAGGAGCGGCGCAATACCAAGTAACTGTCATTCTCGCGAGAGGCTTCCTCCATTCCATAGATGAGCCCCGTACCGTAGCTGTCAGCAAAATCGGTAATGACAAGCCCGATCAGCAGCTTGCCACCCGTATTGCGCGGCGTCGTATGCTGATGATGGGAAGCACCGCTTGACGGCTTCACGGCTGCCTTATCCTGTGACTCGGCAACGAAGGAGCCGCGTCCCGGCTGGCGAATAATATACCCTTCGTTCGCCAACAGTTCCAGCGCCTTCTTGCTAGTAATTCGGCTGACACCATGCTCATCGCCAAGCTCTTTCTCCGAAGGCACCCGGTCGCCAACCTCGTACTTCCGTTCTATAATTTGATCGCGAAGTGTTTCGAATATCTTCTCATACATCGGTTTGGATGCGGACTCATTCGACATAGTTGAACCTCCATGAAATCACAATTGCTCCACCGCCTTAACCGACGACGGTTCGGTTCGAGCTTATTTTATACCAATATATCATGATATATGCGATTTGCCAAGATGAAATGATATATCGACCTCTCTGGGATGGATAAAAGAACTCCCCGCCTGTAGATGACGATCTACTGTGCGGGGAGTGCGGTTATAAGCAATCTATGTCTGCTGCCGATTAGGTCGAAGCCACCACTAATTCTTGTTTAAGAAAGGCAATAAACCGTTTCGACTCTTCAAGCGTCAATTGCTGGCCAAATTGCGTAAACTGAAATTTCTCTGCGATTTCATTGTCCGACAGATGAAGTTGATTAACAAGTGACTGGACTTCCTTACTAATGGTTGTCATCTAATCCTCTCCCTCTTATGCATTCGCTAACCTGATCATAGCAGCAGAGTTTCAGATAACTATTAGAATTGTATAAGCCAATTATTAGGTTTAAGAACCCGAATTGCGCCCCGAGGCTTACGGGTGATCTCCCCGCACTTCACGCACGCTAACGAATCCTAGAAGCCTTATTTCAACAAAATAACGGGTTTTGAAATTCCAACGAATCCCGGAGGTCCTATTCGCGGTCAAAAGCCCTTGTTTCGTTACATTTCGCCACAATAAGCCTCCTACGATTCGTTAGATTTAATAAATGACTAATTTCGCGCGAATAAGACCTGTAGGATTCGTTAGCGCGAAACGGCGGCAGCAACATCACTTCCTTCTCCACCGAACAAACGGCAGATACATCAGCGTGAATATAAGCAGCGCAATGAGCTCCTCCACGGCCAAATAGTAGGGATACGGCCCCAATAAATCGAGCAATGAAGCACCTTCCGGCTTGTGCCGCAGGAACATATAGTTGGCATCTAACAAGTAATCCGTGCCTCCCACAACAACGAGGAGGACATTGAGGAAAATCATCGTAATCCCGATCGACTTCCAGGTTGGCCGGTAGCCTTCAATCCAGGTCAAATACAGCGGCGCGAGGATAATCGCGATATGAACAACGAAGAAGTGAAAGTAACGGAAATGCGGGAACGGATAATCCAGGTCCGGTGTCAGCATCGCCTGCAGCGCCCCGCCAATTCCGGCGAAGAAGACGATTTGATACAAGAGCCGGCTTCGTGTGACTAGCATGATTATAGCGAGCAATTGCGAAATACTGCATAGCTCGAGCGGCAGCGTATATCGGACATCCCATAGCCCCTGGTCGGCATACCAGAAATAGAGGATCACTTGAGGGACAATCAGCCCTACCAGAATAACGAAATGGACGGTCGTTTTAGCTGATATGTGCAGCCTGATCTTTGACTTGAACCCGAACAAGAGAAGAGCCAGTACCACCATAATCGCGAGCACCGCCATGTGCGAGCTGGAGTAAGCAATGAAATGCTCTGTCGTATGACGCGAGAAAAATGAAGCTATGTCGCCCATCCCCCTTTGAAGTTAACTGACACCCATGGATATAATTGGCTATCTCAGGCGGTAACTCCTTCATTAAGCGCGCTAAGGGAATTCAACTTTGATGTGCATGGCGTGCGCGGTGGGAACATCGTAGTGTTTTCCGACCCATCTTCGGACTCTCGGTCAACGTAGGCAATGAAACTGAGGTACTTTCAGCGCTGAGAGTAGCATTTCTGAACTCTCGGCGCCATTCAGCGACCTTTTCGACGCTGGGAGTTCCATTTTCGAACTCTCAGCGTACGTAGGCGGTGAAACCGAGTTACTTTCAGGGCTGAGAGTCGCATTTTCGAACTCTCGGCACTATTCAGTGACCATTTAAAGGCTGAGAGTTCGATTTCCGAACTCTCAGCATCCACAGAGGCGCTATCGCGGTACTTTCAGTTAAGCGCCGCACTCCCTTCTGCAAACAGCAAAAAGGCCACCGACACATAAGATCGGCAGCCCAGCATTTCACCAACTCTATTCCTTCACGCTTCCAAGCACAATCCCTTTCATGAAGAACCGCTGCAGAAACGGATACACCATCAAGATCGGCAGCGCGCCGAGGAAGATCTGCGCCGCCTTCGCGGTCCGGTCGTTCACCTCGGTGAGCGACTTCATGTCCGCCGAGGACATCAGCGTCAAATCCCGGTTAATGACGACCGTCTGCAGGTAACTTTGCAGCGGGTAATGATCCGGCGAGTTCATGAAGATCAGCCCGTCAAACCAGGAATTCCAGTGGTTAACCGTTGCGAACAAGGTGATCGTCGCCAGCGCCGGCAGCGACAGCGGAAGGTAAATCCGCCACAGCGTCGTCCAATGTCCGGCACCATCCATAAACGCCGCTTCCTCCAGCTCCTTCGGCAGCCCGCGGAAGAAGTTCAGCAGCAGGATAACGTTGAACACGGGTACTGCGCCTGGCAGCACCATCGCCCAGATACTATCCATAATGCCGGTGTATTTGATCGTCATATAGAGCGGAATCAGACCGCCGCTGAATAGAATCGTGATGACGAACACCCAAGCGTAGAACGTCCGAAAGGCGAATTTCTTTGCTTCCTTAGCAAGCGGATACGCAATCAGCACAGTGAGCAGCATATTGACCGGAATACCAAGTGCAACCCGCTTCAAGGTAACGAGAATGGATTTGAAGAACGCCGGTTTGTGCAATACATATTCATAGGAGCTCAGCGAGAACTGCACCGGCCAAAGCTTGACATAACCCGCCTGAGCAGCCGCGCTTGAACTGAACGAAATAGCAAGGACGTGGATAATCGGCAAAATACATAGCAAACCGAGACAGGCAAGAAAGACGTAGTTAAAGGATAGAAACAATCTGCGACTAACCGTGTAATACTCCAGCACTCCCGCCCTCTCCTCTCATCAGAAAATACGATAATTGGCGAATCGATAAGCCAAATAGTAGGACAATGATATGCTGAAAAGCGAGACGACCGATCTAAATATACCTACCGCTGTCGCGACCCCATACTGTGCATCGACCAGACCGATTCGATAGACGAAAGTATCGATGATATCCCCCGTCTCGTACACCTGCGGGCTATATAAATTAAACACCTGGTCAAACCCGGCGTTCAGCACGTTTCCTAAGCTTAAGGTCATTAACAAGATAATAATCGGCATCATCCCCGGCAGCGTTACATGCTGCGTCTGTTTCCAACGGCCTGCCCCATCGACGATAGCCGCTTCGTACAGCGTCGGATTAATGCTCGTTAATGCCGCTAAATAAACGATTGTATTGAAGCCAAACTCCTTCCAGGTATCCGTGATCACCAGTACATAACGGAACCAGTTATTATCCCCAAGAAAATAAATCGGCTCAATGCCGACCCACCCCAGCACTTGATTGACAATCCCGCTCGTCGGCGACAATATATCGATCAGAATGCCCCCGAGAATGATCCATGACAGAAAGTGAGGCAAATACACAACCGTCTGTATCCCGCGTTTGAATACTTCCTTGCGCACCTCGTTCAGAAGCAGTGCAGTAACGATAGGTGCAATTAAGCCGGCAACGATTTTCATAATGGCGATCAAGATCGTATTCCATACAATCTGTCTGGACTCCGGCATTTCCATCACATAACGGAAGTTATCCAATCCAACCCATTTGGAATGAATGACGCCTATAGCGGGCTTGAACTTCTCGAAGGCAATGACAAAGCCTAACATTGGACCGTAGCTATAAATCAGTATGAGGATGAGACCCGGCAAAATCATCAAGTGCAGCGGAAGCTGTCCGCTCCAATTTTTACGTAACAAAGCGTTCCCTCCCTGCCCTGCTTAGTAGAAAAACGGGGGAAGACGTCGCTCCCCCCGCCTGCATCAACTACGCCTACTTATTTGTTCTTCGCCCAATCGTTCACTTCTTGCGTGATTTCATCGCCGCCAAGCTTTTTCCACTCTTCGACGAATTTATCGAACGTATCGAGCGAATCACCCATAATGATCTTCGTGAACGTCTCAAGCTCTCTCTTCTGGAGGTTCGATTCTTTCTCGACCATCGCAGGCGTTGGAGCACCGTAGAACTCGGTCAGCTTGAGCGCTTTGCCGCTAACATATTGATCGATGACTTTGAACGAGCCTTCTTTGCCGAAGATGCGCTCATACGCCCAGTTCAGCGGTTCTTTGCTTGATCCGTCCATCCAAGAAGCGGTCTTATCATACATATCCTTTTCTTCCGGATTAAGGGCAGATGTATCTTTGCTGTCCAGCGCAGCCGTCACATGGAGGTAGATATCCAGGTTTTTACGAGCCGGCCATGCTTGGAACGGCATGTTTTTGAATTTCTCGAATCCTTCACTAGTGAAGTATTTCGCATAATTCTCTGGCGTTGTTGTTTCACCCCAGCCGGTCTCAACGAACAGGTTGATCATTTTGAGCAGCGCTTCCGGATGCTCGGCACCCTTCTTCACGACAAAATACTGCCCTGTCGAGAAGCCGACTTGCGGTGTAACCGGTTGATCGTCGGCAGAAGCAAGCGGGTACGACTGCCACTGCGCATTCGGGTCGTTCTTCTTATTGTCAACGAGCGGCCATAGCGGATTCCACATTTGACCGAACTGCATGCCGATTTTGCCCGATGCTGTCAATTCCGCTTCTTTACCGCCGTCTTTAACGCCGAACTCTTTGTCAATTTGACCTTTCTTGTACAGCTCTTGCAGAACGCCGAGCGCAGTCTTCATCTCAGGCTGGATGCTGCCGTAGACAATATTGCCGCTTGCGTCTTTGATCCATGATTTCGGATAAGCGTGGTAGCTGTTCATAAGACCTGTAATATCGGCAAAGCCGCCGTATAGGTCTTTGTTCATCGCGATGCCGTAGGAGTTAGCTTTTCCGTCGCCGTCCGGATCCTTCGCCGTGAATGCCTCGGAAATCGCCAGCACGTCAGCCATCGATTGCGGCGGCTGAAGGCCAAGCTTGTCGAGCCAATCCTTGCGAATCCAGATCATCCCCGCTCCATCCATGGAAGAGCCGGTGTTCGGAATCGCCATCAGCTTGCCGCCGAACGTAGCAGAAGCGAGCGCGGCCGGGCCGTCTTGATTGAGAATTTCCTTGAGGAAAGGTGAAGCGTATTTCTCATAGGTAGCTGTCAGATCTTCAAGCTCATCGGCTTCCTGCAGCTGTTTGAGCTGCTTGGCATTAACCGGAATGAATGCCGGCAGGTCGCCTGAAGCGATGGAAACGTTCATCTTCTGCTCGCCTTGGCCGCCCGGCTGATCGCCGCTGACAACCCAGTCGTATTTCACATTGATGCCCAGCTTCTCTTGGAGAGCCTGCGTCCACATGTTGTTGTCGATTGTTTGGCCTTCCATGAACTTGAACGTATCGTTGATGATACGCACGCTTGTGATGTCGATCGGCGGATCGTACTTGCCGAAGTAGGGATCAGGCTCTGCCGCCGGTGCCGGCTCATTCGTGTTCGTGTTGGTATCCGTGCTGTTGCTCGTATCTGCCGTATTCGTCGATGTATTGGTTTTGTCATCCCCTGTGGAATTGGAAGTATTCTTGTTGTTGTTATTCCCCGAGCTGCAAGCGGTTACAAAAATGAAAATAAAAGTCATAAGCAGAACCGCAGTCCATTTGAATGGCTTTCGCATTCCCCTAGCCTCCCTTTTATTTTGCAAGCTTCCTTCTCCTTCAGTATAGAATGACGGCGCTTTGCTTCACTATGGAACAATCTATAGATTCGTGGTCTCCTGTATAGGAATCGCGAAAGGTGGGACGGGAACCCCAAGAATCGGACAACAATCCCTGCCCTTCGCTCAGACAGCTATTCCCTTGCCCGATATTCCTGCGGAGTCAGCTGAATTCGTTTCTTGAAGAAGCGGATAAAATAACCCGATGTCTCGAAACCGACCTTGTCGGCAATCTCATGAATTTTGAGAGGCGTTGCCGTGAGCAGTTCTTTCGCTTTCTCGAGACGCAGCTCGGCGATGTATTCCGAGAGGTTCGTGCCTGTCTGCTGTTTGTAGAGAACCGACAGGTAGGCGGGGTTTAGGTAGACGATTTCGGATAAGCTCGTAAGCGACAGATCACCGCCCAGATTGCCCCTTATATATTGATGCAGCCGCGCAATTAACTGATGGGTCCGTTCATGCTGGATGGATCTGCGCCTTGTATAGATCATGGATGCCGTCTGAAGCAGATAGCTCAGCGACGCCTCTCGCGATTGATGGGCGGAGAGATTCATGAGTCCATCCGTAATAGCGGCATCCCCTTCGCCAGTCAGCGCTTCCCCGCCTTGCGTCAGCTGACTAAGCAGCAAATTGGCAATGGCATAGTAAACAAGCGCATATTCGGCATATTGAGTAGGCAGTGCGGTATAGTGTTTAATCACCTCAGCGAATGCCTCCTCGGTACCGTCTTCCAGCAACCGCTCCAGCTGCAGCATTAATGTTCGCAGCGGCGGCAGGGCAGCCTGAGGAGCGCCCCCCTCCTCGCGTTGGTCCAAGATCAGCAGCATGCGATCCCTCGTGCCGAGTCCGACAACCAATCTCTTCTTCATCTGCTCATATACATGCGGCAGCTGCTCCCACTCCGCAGGCTGTGCGCCGCAAATAAGCGAGACAGGCAGATGCAGCAACCGGTCACAGGTATGCTGGATCGATTCCATAGTGCCTTGCACGAAGCTGACCGTGTCGCGCCACGTATCGCTGGTGTACTCACCGGTTGCCGGTTGCAGGAAGCAGACAAAATGATGCATATCTATGCTCGCGGTAAATACCGCAAGCGGGGCATAGTATTCGGAAGCGATATTTTGGACGGCATAGAGCATTAATGCTCTGTCATGGTAGCTCCCTTGTCCCCAACGGTCGATGCGACCGATAAGCGGAATAACAGGGGCGTCGCTGCGCAGCGGAATGCGCAGCTCCTGCAGCTTCTCTTCCGTCACAGTAGGATGAACGCCGTTCGACTCCAGCACCGCCATCAGCCAATCCCGGTGCAGCAGCGGCAGCGCCCGGTTCAATTGGTCTTTGGCCTGCAGCATGAATTGTTGACTCTGCGACTCCGCGGCCAAACTATCAATCGCTTTGCGAATGCTGCGAATAATGGCCTCGTCGCCTTCGGTCTTGAGAATATAGTCAATGGAGCCTGTCCGAATGGCCAGCTGCGCGGTTTCCAGGTTATGAATGCCGGTGAGGAAAATCACTTTGCACCGCGGCCACTGCGCCACAATCCGCTGCTGGAGCTCAAGTCCGGTCATGCCCGGCATGCGCACGTCGCTGAGCACAATGTCGATCTTCGTTCTCGCCAGCCACTCCAGCGCTTCCTCCGGGGAGTAGGCCCGGTAGAGGTCCAGCTCCAAATCCGGGGTGTCCTCGATCATCTCATACAGGCCGTCTACCGTGAATTTCTCGTCATCCACAATCAATAAGCGGTTCATCCTCTGCACCAGCCTCCCTCGGAATCGTCATCGTCACTTTGAGGCCTCGCTCCTCCCCCAAGCTGAGCGTCAAACCGCCGCCCCCATATTTGATAATAATGCGCCGATGGACATTAAGCAGACCGGTATGCTCTGTGGGCTGCGCTTTGTCGAGCAAACTCAATTGCAGCTCGCGCAGCTTCTCTTCATCCATGTTCTCCCCGTTGTCGGTGATGGAAATCTCGATAGCCCTCGGTTTCGTGCTGAACTCGACTGTAATTAAACCATTCCTGCGCTTATGTTCCAAGCCATGGTTATAGGCGTTCTCGATAATCGGCTGGACGATGAGACGAGGGACCGGGAACGCGCGCAGCTCCTCAGGCACCTCTTCAAACTCCACCGTAATCCGCTCGGAGAAACGGATCGATTGGATTTCCGCATAAGTACGGGCATGGTGAATCTCGCTTGCCAGCGGCACCTCATCCGAGCCGTCGCGCGTAATGTATTGAAAATATTCACCCAGATGCTTCGTGAAGTAAATTACGTTCTCATGGTCTCGCTGCTGGGCCATTCGGTACAGAATAAAATAGCTGTTGTACAGAAAATGCGGGTTAATTTGCGACTGCAGATGACGCAGCTCCGCCAGACGGGCCAGATACTGCTGCTCGTAGACTTCATGGACAAGCACATCCAGCCGCTTCACCATGCCGTTAAATTGGCCGTACAAATAGCCGAATTCATCCTGCAGCGGGTAATGGACCTCCAGGTTGAATTGCCCCTGTTCGATGCGCCGGAATGAACGGACAAGCCGCTTTAGCGGTTGATGAATGATGAGGTAAATACTGTAGGAGAACAGCAGCACCAGAAAGACGGACATCGCAGACAGCACATAGAACCAGAACCGGTAGACCTGCAGGGATGCGTTTACTTTGTTCGCCGGCACATACATTAGCAAGGTCATGTCGAGCCGCGAGGAATGATTGGAAACCACCAGATAGGACTGGTCTTTCCATTCCACCGACTGCAGCTTGCCTTCTTCCGCCGCTACTTCCTCGAGCTGAAAATCATGAATGAGCTCCTCATCCACCGCGTCCGATCCGCCTGTAATCAGAAAAGGCTGCTTGTTTCCAACCAGCGCCGTATGGCCGCCTTCATTCGTAAACTCCTGCAGTACCTTACTTAATTCAGGGCGTGAAATTTCAATGGCAAGAAGGAAGACAGGACTTCTGCGGCTTGAGATAGCCGGGTCGGGATATGGAATACTAATGAAGAGCCGGTCCTTCCACAATAGAAAAGGAGACTCGAACCGATTCGTCGACTTGCTCAGCGCGATGAACTGCGCCTCATCAAAATTGCCGATGACGTTGGCATTGGCAGACACGGTGCGGTTCATAGCGGGTATGAAGGCAATGGCATTATTCACGAATTTACTGGATTTCTGAAGGGCATCCAAGCGGCTCTTGAGCCGCAGCTGCGCTTGCATCTTCTCGATCTCCGACATCACCTCGGAGGAGGAGGACAGCTTTAGCAAATCGTCGTCATTGACATACTCCTGCAGCTGCCGGATGGCACTGTCGATGTCGAATTCCAGCATGTTCATATATAGGGAGGTTCGCGATACAAGGGAGTCCGTAATTTCTTTCTGGACGTGGGAGGAGCCGGTCTCGTTCATTTTCCAGCTGATGATATAAAGCGGTGTGAGGGTAACAAGGAAAGTGAGGACAAGCTTGGGTAAAATAGACACAGAAGCGATGCGTTTCAGGATGTTCAGCAGCATTTGCCACCCCCGGCATAGTAGTTGCTTCTATCAGGCAGGAAACGCTCCACCTGTGATGGGAACAACAATCAGGAGGAGTATCCTACATAATTCTCCACAAATCGCCAGTTACCTCCCCGACGGATTGATGTATAATTGTTATTTACTAGTAATTAGTTAGCTGCTTGAATAAACTTTGAGGGTGTTCCATAATAAAGGGAATCGATGGTTCACTCCCTCACCTAAACTACGATCATACAGGAGGTCATATCAACGATGACTGATTCTATAAAAGTTCCTCTGTCTGTATTAGACTTGGCACCGGTTCTCGATGTCGGGACACCGGCGGACGCGTTCCGCAATACGCTCGACCTCGCCCGTCACGCCGAGCGTCTTGGCTACAACCGCTACTGGCTCGCCGAGCACCATAACATGGCGGGCATCGCAAGCTCGGCTACCTCGGTCGTCATCGGCTATGTGGCCGGCGGCACGAAACGGATTCGCGTCGGCTCCGGCGGCATTATGCTGCCGAACCATTCGCCGCTTGTCATCGCCGAGCAGTTCGGCACGCTGGAGTCGATGTATCCGGGCCGGATCGATCTTGGCCTTGGCCGCGCGCCCGGCTCTGATCAGACGACAGCACGCGCGCTTCGCCGCGATCTGGCTTCGAACGGGCAGGAGTTCCCGGAGCTGCTTGCCGAGCTGCGCGCTTTCTTCCATCCGCCGGCGGATTCCTTAAGGCCTGTCCGCGCAACGCCGGGCGAAGGCTTGGATGTGCCGATCTGGCTGCTCGGCTCGAGCGGCTTCAGCGCAAAGCTGGCAGGCGAACTCGGACTGCCATTCTCATTCGCGAGCCATTTTGCACCGGAGTATTTGATGCAGGCTATCCATCTCTATCGCAGCAGCTTCCGTCCTTCCGAAGTGCTCGCGAAGCCCTATGTCATGATCGGCATCAACATCGTTGCCGCAGAGACCGATGAGGAAGCAAGCTTCCTTGCGACTTCGCAGCAGCAGCAATTCCTCAGCCTCATTCGCGGCCGTCCGGGCAAGCTGCAGCCGCCGATCGAGAACATGGATGAGCTGTGGATGCCGCATGAGCGGGAAGCCCTGCAATCCAGAGCCAGGTACGGGATTACCGGAAACAAGGAAACCGTGGCTGCTCGCCTGCGTGAAATTCTAAGCGAAACGATGGTCGACGAGCTCATCGTCACCTCCCAGATTTACGATCATACTGCGCGTCTGCGGTCCTATGAGATCGTGGCTGAAGCTGCAGGCTTGGAAGGTTCAACGAACTAAATCCTTGTAAATAAAACGCCCTTTACTAAGCCGCTTCTAGGCGGAATTTAGTAAAGGGCGTTTGTTATTCACGTCTCATCCATCGCAAGAACCTTGCTCATGTTCACCTGCTCAATCATATGCCCGATGTTGCCTTCGCCGGCATATAGCGACATGTCGAAGAAATCATGATGAAGCTCCGACCAATAGAGCTCATTCTCATCGCCTGCCACCTGGACATCCCGCTTCAGCTTGCCTGCGTAAACCTCCACGTAACACTCCTGTAGATAATAGGTGAAGTCCATGACATGATGCAAAGTGACATCCGCTTGAGTGATCCCGGTTTCTTCCGCCAGCTCACGATATGCTGCTTCTATCCCCGATTCTCCGGGTTCGATTTTGCCGCCAACCAAGTTGCTTAATCCTTTATACGGCTCCTTCAGTCGCCTGCACATAAGCAGCCGTTCCTCATCCTTGCTGTAAATCATCAGCACATTATATCCCTGCAAACGCGAGCGCCCTCCCACATAGGACTCTTTTATTGAAAAGAAATCTTCTTCGTCGCTATAGCCTTGCCATCTTGACCGACAGCTTCCAGGTTTACATCTCGATCTGCGACCCGCTCATCCGCCAGTGCATACCAGAGTCGGAGTGGTTTGGTGTCTACGACGGTCGCTTTCGCTTGGACCTGTTTATCTCCATCTTGAAACGTAACGTTTATGGATCCGATTCGCTCATCGGTTATAACTCCGTACACCATTGTCGGTACCAATGCGATTTCGCCGGTAAATCCGTCATCCGCAAGGTAAGCCTTGATGCTGCCGTATTCCGCCGACTGCTTCATCACCCATTTGCCAAAAATGTTCTTTTTCAACAACCCGTAGCCCATATCCGTTACCGAAAGGTCCTTGGCCGCACTTACCGCCTGGTCCTCCGGCACGCTCAAATAGAAAGCCAACGTATCCTGATCCGCTTTCGTTTGATACAGGACCTGCACCTTCTTCATATGGCCCTTATTGAGCACTTCTTCCACGGTTGAGCTGTTGCGCGTGCCCATGAATGTATTGAGCAGAAGCAGCACGAGCACTGCACCCAGCACATAGTAGATCCTCTTGCCTTTAAATACCATTGCCTATCCCTACCTTCCGAAGCTTCCTAACACCGAATGTTCGGTAGCTTCCCCACTGCACATCCTGCTATACAAAAGATTGCTTAACCGTCCCTTTGCCCGCTTCCACTTCGATCTCCGCATAAGCTCCGTTAATCAGCGTGATCTGCGGCGGAACATGCCCGCAATCGACGTCAATCACAATAGGCAGTCCGAGCTCAGCGGCCAAGTCGGTGTACACGTCCTCAATGGTGTAATTCTCGACCGGTCTATTTGCAGGACTGCGCCCGAACAGAATGCCGGAGCAGTTCTCGAACCAGCCGGCCAGCTTCATCTGGACCAGCGACCGGCGTACATCCGCGGTGTTCAGCTCGCAATTCTCCAGCACCCAGACCACCGGCTCCCCGGGCATGTATTGCTCTCTGAACTGCCGAACATCACCGTACGGCGTGCCGATCAGATGCCGGACGACATCGATGCAGCCCGCGAGCAGTCTTCCTTTTATGACTGTTTTGCCGCTGAACCGCTCATCGTGCTCACCGCCAGGTGATTCGATCCCCCCGCTTGGCAGCACTTTGCGCCAATAGGTTGGTTCCGTGAGGTTAAATACATTAGGGTGGTCGTTCACCCAGTCCTTCTGATAATGAAGCGAAGAATGCTGCACACAGGATTCGCCGGCTTTAGTGGATAGAACGGATTGCCACATAGCAGTCGTCTCATCGGGCACTACTCCTCTGAGGTCCACAATATTCGTGCCATGCGCCGTCGCTATTCCGGTCTTGAGCGTAATTGCAAGCAGCAGTACGCTCAGATCGGAATACCCGAGCACCCATTTGGCGGGCAGATGATCATAGTCTACCTGATCCACCATCTCAATCAACAATTCGCCGCCCCAAGGCGGAATGATTAAATCGACTCCGCCATCCTGCATCATCGCATTAAATTCTTGCGCACGTACGGCCGCCGGAGCGGATTTCGCTTTATTTTGCGTATAGGTTGTCGCGCCATACTGAATGGTGAACCCTCTCTCGCCGAGTCGTTCACTAACCTGCTCCAGCAGCCCATGTGCCGCCGGATCTACACCGGACGAAGGTGCCGTAACCCCGATCGTAGCCCCCTCAGCCATCCAAGGATATTGAATCGTCCCCATCTCCGTGCCCTCCCCATCTATTAGATTGAATAGGTGAACCCCGTCGCTTGCTCGCTCCACGCCCAGAATCGGCCGGCCTCATCTGCGGATGCTGCCAGCTTCGCAACCGCGCTTGGCTTCAGCTTGTAGAAATAATCACCGGACTTGCCGCCAATCTCTGTCGCAGCCGCACTCGCTAAGAACACCGCTGTCGCCGAGCCCTGCTCCGCCGTCAGGAAGAACGGCCGCATCAGCTTATGAACGAGACCGCCGAATCCCGTGTTCCGGTTCACACCAATATCGGTTGAAACCACACCAGGATGCAGCGCATAGACCGGGATGCCGGTTCCGCTTAATTTACGGGCAAGCTCCTTCGTGAACCAAATGTTCGCGATCTTCGAGCGGCTGTATGCGCGCCAGACCGTGAAGCTCTTGGTCATCCCCGGATCTGCATAGTCCATCGCGCCGATCTTATGTGCGCCGGAAGAGACATTGACGATCCGCGCCGATTCGCTCATACGCAGCAACGGCAGCAGCAGTCCCGTCAGCAGATAATGCCCCAGATGGTTCACGCCAAGCTGCCGCTCGAACCCATCTGCCGTTTCTTCCCGCTTCAACGTAATGATGCCCGCATTGTTGACCAGCACGTCGAGATGGCTTGTCCGGCTTGCCAGCTCCGCCGCAGCCTCTCGGATGCTCGCGAAGGAAGCCAGGTCGCACAGCAGCAGCTCCGCGTCTCCGCGATCGGATTTGCGGTTCACGTAGTCGACTGCCGCCTATTCCTTCTCCCGATTTCGCGCAAGCATGAATACTTTCATACCGTGCTCCGCTGCAAGCATCGCCGCTGTTGCCCTACCCATACCGCCGCTTGCGCCGGTCACTAGCGCAATCCTATTGTTCGTCATCTACCGGAGTCACTCCTTACAGGGATTATGATTGCGTGACTAACATGTCGACGCATTGCTCGAAATTGTCCAGCGTCTCCTTCAATTGTTCCTGCAGCTGCTTAATGGACCATTTGCCGTCAACGCCCGCGAGACGCCGCAGATCACCGTCAATCAGCAGCACCATCCATAACGAGAATAGCGCCGTGAATAAGTAATAGCCTTGCTTGAATGAATCTGCGTCCAGCTTGATTCCATGATTCGCGCTATGAAGCAAATACCGGTTCAGCAGCTCTTCGCGCAGCGCAGGCGTCATGGCCTTCGGGAACACGGGATGCGTGGAATCGATCAAGTGGTACAGATCCCAGTAACGGCTATTCAGATGCGCATGCTCCCAATCGAGCACGCTGACAGCCCCCTTCACCCGCGCATAGTTGCCAAGGTGTAGATCGCCATGCGAGATCACGTTTCTCTGCCAGTGCCGGGTGGCAGTCTCCGATCGCATCATCAGCGACTCCAGATGCTGCAGGACTGACTCTGCATCTTCGAACCTTGTCGCCAGCGCATCCAGCAGCTCATCACGGCGGCCCCGATCCATCGCCTGTTTCGCAATGTCCTCGACGAATGGCTTCGGCCCAAGCAGTTGATGCTGCTGCAGATGTTCAACAGGCAAGGCATGCCACCACGCCACATGCGAGATGAGTTCGAGCGCGGCGTTCTCTTCGAATTGGTGTTCAAGTGGCCCGAGATCCTCGAACAGCTGCCAGCTCTTCTCGCTTGCAGCAAGCTCTGAGCCTGCCAGCAGCTGCGGATAAATGACAGGGAAAGACATCCCCTTCAATATATGTTCATACACCCAGGCCTCTTGCCCAAGCTGACTTTCATTCGTTAACGGCTTGAAGATATAGCTTTCTTCCGGCGACACATAGACGCGCTCCACGCACTTCCCGTTCGTCCCGGTATAGAGAATATCTCTTCTCCAGATTCGTCGATCATCCAGCGTCCCATCCGGCCGTACGATTTCTTTCAACGCGCGCCACCTCCATTGCCGGGAAACCTTCCCATATACCGCCTATTGTACATGGAAAACGAGATAGATGAAACGACCATCGGCACGATATCGCGGGAAGATTGCTACTACGCTGCATAGCGGTATGGCGGCGTGGCGACTGATGGTTGGCGCATGCCGATACATGTTTGTCGGCTATGTGCCCTATTCTTGGAAATGCTGCACATATTGCAACACTTTGCGTTTACTAGGCTTGCTTGATGCCCATCCGCTCAGAAATGTTGCATTTCCAGCAACATAAGCTACTCTATAACCCTCTTACTGGCCCATTTGTTGCACTTTATGCAACAATCGATCGCCCCCTGCTATATCGTTCAACAATAAAGGACCGTCTCAAAAGTCGACTTGCACGCTTTTGAAACGGTCCTCCTATTTACGAACTCTTACTCGCCGCAGCAGCGGCCGCGGCGTTGTCCGATCCGCTTAGCGTATCCGTTGAAGCCGGCGGCGCCTGCTCGCCCGTTTGCAGTTGATACATCTTAAAGTATCGGCCCTGCAGCGCCATTAGCTCGCGATGATTGCCCCGCTCCACGATCTCGCCGCGGTGCAGCACGAGAATCTGATCCGCCTCGCGGATGGTCGAGAGACGGTGCGCAATCACAAGCGTTGTGCGCCCTTCGCTAACAACCTTCAGCGCTTGCTGAATCAGGCCTTCCGTTTCGCTGTCGATGCTTGCCGTCGCCTCATCCAAGATCAGAATGGAAGGGTCGAACGCCAGCGCCCGAGCAAATGAGATCAGCTGCCGCTGCCCCGAAGACAGCGTGCTCCCGCGTTCAACGACCTGCTCATCATAGCCGCCGGGCAGCTGCTCGATGAACGGCGCGGCGCCGACTTCGCGCAGCGCATCCTTCACGCGGTCGATGCTAATATCCTTGTTGTACAAGCTGACATTGAACTTGATATCGCCTGCGAACAAGAACGGATCCTGCAGCACGATGCCCATATGCTTGCGCAGAGCCTGCTTGGAGAAGCTGCTGATATCGCGTCCATCGATGGTGATAACACCTTGCTGCGGCTCATAGAAGCCGAGCAGCAGGTTCATGATGGAGCTTTTGCCTGAGCCGGTATGGCCGACAAGCGCAACCGTCTCGCCTCTTCGCGCCTCAAACGAGATGCCCTTCAGCACATTCTCGCCTTCCTTATAAGCGAAGGTCACGTTGTCGAATTTCACAACGCCTTCCGGGCGGTTAACGCCTGCCGTATCTTCAACTTCCTTGCCTTCGATGTCCATAATCGCGAACACCTTCTCGGCCGAAACGAAAGCCCGCTGCGCATTGGTCAGCTGATCGAATATCCCGATAATCGGCTGGAAGATCCGGCCCATATAATCAATAAATGCGTAGAACACCCCGAAGGAAATCGCCGTCTGCAGCGACTCTCTTCCGAAATACCACACCACATAAGCAGTAACCAAGCTGCCGATGGTGCCTACGATATTACGTGAGGACAGAGAAAATACCCGAAACTGTTTGACTTGATTCACATAACGGTCTTCGTTCAGCACCTCGAACTCCGCGATCGTCACCTTTTCCCTGCGAAACGCTTGAATGATCGGCATGACGACAATCGATTCATTGATCATCGCGTTCATATCGCTCAACCGAGCACGCATGATGGTGATGAAGATCTTCGAATATTTCAAATGCACATACATGATGACAACGAACAGCGGAGGCAGCAGCAGCGCGAACAGCGCGAGGCGTGCATCCAAGATAAACAGCGCCGTGTAAATCCCCGCCAGCTGCACAAGACTGACGACGAAGGTCGCCATGAAGCTCATAAACAGATCACGTACAGCTTCGGTGTCATTCGCGATACGCGAGACGACCTGTCCAATCGGCGTGTTGTCAAAATACTTCAGCGGTATACGTCCGATATGCCGCATCAAGTCGATCCGCATGTTCTTAATGATGCGCAGCGCTGTTGCTTGCAGCAGATACGACTGCGAAAAGTTACATACGCTGGCTGTAAGCAGCAGCCCCATGTAGAGGCCCAGCAGCTTTAGTACTGCGCCGATATCTCGTTCATCGACCGATAGATGCTTGTCGATGATGGTTTTGGTAATGTACGGCCCGCCAAGTTCAGCGCCGACCGCGATGCAAAGGATGAGCAGCGCCGCAATAATACGGTATTTGTAGACGAGTGCATAGCCGAGAAGCCTTCTCGTCGTGGATGGATTCATAGCTACCTCCTGAATTCGGATGCCCGTAAGCGGGCTAATTTGTTGGCGATCAAGTTTGGGCGTTGCCGCTCTTTCCCGACAGACCTAGCTCACACCGGCCACTGGCCGTGCCTAGTATTGACAGACCTAGCTCACACCGGCCACTGGCCGTGCCTAGTATTGCTAGTCCTCCAAGCTCGCTTCCATCTGCTGTCGGTCCCATTGCTGTCTGTACCAGCCGCCGAAATGCATCAGCTCTTCATGTGTGCCTTCTTCCACGATACGCCCTTCATCCAGCACAAGAATCCAATCCGCATGGCTGACGGCAGACAGGCGGTGTGTTGCGATAAAGGTTGTTTTGCCTGCCCGCTCCTGGCGGATATGATGCAGGATGCGGCTTTCCGTTCTGGCATCTACGGCCGACAGAGCATCATCCAGCAGCAAAATCTCCGAATCAATGAGCAGCGCCCTCGCGATGGCAAGCCGCTGCTTCTGTCCGCCGGAGAGCATGACGCCGTTCTCGCCGACAATCGTGCCAAGTCCTTCCGGCATCGTGGCGATATCTGAGGTGAAGGATGCCATTTCGACCGCCTTCGCGATTTCGGCTTCCGAAGCCTTCGGTTTGCCAAGCGCGATATTGTCGCTGATGGATTTCGAGAGCAGCAAATGCTCCTGCGGCACATAAGCGATCCAGCGTTTCACTTGGTCGATGGCGATGCGCTCAACCGGCACTCCCGAGATAAACAGCTTGTCCGAATCGACGGGGTACTGTCTTAGCAGCTGCTTCAGCAGCGTACTCTTCCCGCTTCCCGTACGACCGACGATGCCAAGAGTTTGACCCCGCTCAAGGGTAAACGATACCTCACGCAAACTAGGCTGATTAGCCGTTGGATAGGTAAACGTAAGTCCCTTCATTTCAATCGTCGTCGGGACAGCCACCTCTACAGGCGAAGCTGCATCCACAAGATCCGGTTCCTGCTTAAACGCCTGCTCCAACCGGTCCGCGGAAGCACTCCCCCGCTGAAGCACGTTGATAAATTCGCCGAAGGAAATCATCGGCCAAATTAACATCCCTAAATAAATATTAAAGGAGATTAACTGTCCCAGCGTGATCTCATCGTGAAACACCAGATAGCTGCCATAGCCAATGCCGATGGAGTAGCTGACGCCTACAATAAGCGAGATCAGCGGCTGAAACAGCGCATTAAGAATAGAAACTTCACGGTTGCGATCCATAACCTCCGTCGTCACCCGGTCAAAGGCAGTCAGATCATGCTCCTCCTGCACGTAGGAACGAACCACCCGGATACCTGAGATCGATTCCAGCGCATGATTGTTCATTTTGCCAAAAGCATCCTGAGCCGCCATGAACCGCACCCGCACTCGCTGTCCCAGCTTGTTGATAACGACGGCCAACAGCGGCAGCGGAATTAATGCCGCTAACATAAGCTTGTAGTCGATCAACGAAATCATCGTAATGATGACGACCGATGCGCCAACGAGCGTATTCACGAGCGTCATAACCCCGTACCCGGCCGTGTTGCCGATGGCGAGAATATCGTTGGTTGCCAGCGCCATCAGCTGACCGGTGTTGTTGCGCTGGAAGAACGACGGCGTCATGCGGGTCAGATGCGCCAGAAAACGCCCGCGCAGCAGCTTCTCGATCAGCACCGAGTTGCCGAACAACGTTGTGATCCAAATATAAACGAGCACATATAAGAGCAATGAGAGACTAACGAGCAGCAGCACGGTGCTGCTCAGCTGAGAAGCCGTCAGCGTATGCTCGCGGATTCGGTCGATGGTGTTCCCGATCATTTTCGGCGGAACCGTCGTTAACAAGCTGACCACCGTCATTAAGCTGATGGCCAGCGTGTAATGCATCCATCTGAGTTTGAAGAACCACTGAAGCCGTGTCACGAAAGACAAGATATTGCCCCCTTTATTCATTCTGCCAAAAGCTACTACTTCGATTGTACCTCTTGCTGCGGGATTGCACCAACAGGTACAGCCATGTACCATCCGGGCCTATCCGTTTGTTCAACCGAATACCCCTCGATATCAACTACGATTGCCGCAGCTTGATCATCCGCACCTCGCACAACAACCTCCAACTTGTCGCTCGGTAACAAGGACATCAGCTTGATCGTCATCTTATCCGTACCAAATTCCATATCGGTCACAACCAGACCATCAATGCCAATGGCTTGTCTGCCCGTTAAATCGATCAAGAGATCCCCGTATCGTTTCTTCAGCCTGGCGGCCGTCACTAAGGCACTGCCCGTCCCCCAATGGAAACCGCTTTGATAGGATCTCTCATCGAAGCCCCCGTGGCCGTAATTCTCGGCAGAGCTCCCGTGCACCTCGAATTGCGTTGCCGTCCCTGCGTAATTACGAGGGCATACCTCCGCATTCTCATCCATTACCATCAGCGCAAAAGAAGCTCGTGCCGCCGCAACGGCCCGTCTCAAGAAGTCAAAGCGGCCCGTAACCTCATAATAATTCGCGAGCGTTTCGGCGAACTGGGCTTGTCTGGCATCATTCCACTCCGCATCCGTGTTCATTACGCCGAAGCCGCCAAAGGCATAGAGACTAATAAACGGCGGGTTCCATACCTGCTGATAGAGTGACAACAAATGAATGCAAAACTTGCCTGCTTCCAAGTATTCCAATCGTTCCGTTAAAGAATAGACGACTCGGAATGCTTCCGCACACCATTGGATGGCTAGCGTGTTCTGACCATACATGCAAGTAAACGGATCGTAGTAATCCAGGGATTTACTCGAACAAGAATAATAGAGCTCGAAGTCCTCGAATTTTTGCTCCGGAAGAACATGTTGAATCAAGTAATCCGCACCGCGTATTGCCGCAAGCCGCGCCTTCTCATGTTCCTCCTGCGGCACCGCGCCTGCCAGCAGTTCCTCACCCACAAACCATACGGCAAGCGCTCCCGAAGCGCTGTTGTTCAGCCGGGGATCTGCGGACAGATCCGATTTGTTCACCCAGCATGGAAAGCCGCCTTCATCACTTTGATGAGCAAAGAGAAAACCTCTCAAGCCGCTGAGAAACTCATCTGCCCCGCTGACTCCACCGTACTCCCTCACATAGCTCCGCAGCCAGATCGCGGACCATGCGCAATCCGGCACACTGTATAGCTGCTGCCCGCCTCCATGACCGCTGGATGCTGCCCATTCCCCCGTTTGCGGCCTATAAATCGTAGGAAATATCCCTTCTTGTTGGGGAGCTGCAACCAAGCATTCGGCAATTTGCGCTGCTTTATCCACCCATGCATTCCGATTCAGCCTCAATCCGAAATCCGCAAGCTCCACGGCCGTACGCATATTGTTGAACCACGAATGAAACCAGAGATCATCCGGATACTCGCGCCCGCTCATCACGCCGTCTTCTCTTCGATAAGTGGTCAGCGTTATACCGCCCGTCTTTTCTGCCGCTGGTCCTTGTCTCCACAAATATTGCAGCGCCATGCCGTTCCCATACTGCGCATATTTCTCAAATCTTACCGTCTGCGGAACTACGCTCGTTTCATAGTCCGGCGCATTCGTGTTCCATAGCAGTGATGCTGCGCTGTCTATAATTTGAACCGGTGTACAGCCTTCAAAAACAAGTAAATAAAACGAGAGCTTAATCCCCTCCTCCGCCTTTACGCTGAAGGGTTGGCCATCCGGCTTATAGTAGGTATGCTCTGTGGGCACAAGGGATTTTATTCCATACTCAATGACAGGCGCCTTCGCGTCGCCAAGATTCTGCGTATCCGAGAAACGTAAATCCAAGTAACGATGCCACTGCGGATATTCGTTGAGCTCGCGCAAATCCGGAACCAGTACCGCCCCATAACGCTCCGCCGTCAGGATCACTGCAGGAGATCGGAATACATGCTGACCGGACACATGCTCGGGCTTTGCTTTAATATTCGGAATCCAGTGGAAGCTGCGCTTCGCCTCATCCCACAGTTCCGGAGCATCCTGCAGGAAGCCGAAGCTGATCGCGAATTTGTCGATCTCACAGGAGTGGTCCGGTGTATAGAGCAGCTGCACTTTGCGAACATCTAGTAAACCTTGCGATGCAAGCTCCCTTATAGGTTCAAATTCGAATACCTGCGGCGCTTCCGCCAACTTCAACAAGCCCTCGTCCAAACGGAATTCATGCTCAGCGCCGTTAGCGTCTCCACGCACTGCCTCTGCATCTGCGAGCGTCCTGCTTCCTACCTTTATCGCTTTAAGCCCGGTGGAAAGGATCCGCTCTGTGTCGAACATCCCATTGTACCTCATATCTATTCTCCCTCCCTGTATTCTTATAGTAATTTGCCGGAAATTGGATATATCCTTCTACCCGTAACAACCGAACCTCACGATATGGCCAAAAGCAAACCCGCCATCAAGCTGCAACCAAACTGACAGCCAAAGGCGGGTCTATCGTCTGAACCTATCGTTACAAGAGCTTGTTCAATGAGCACTTCGCGGCTTCAACGCAGCCTCTCGTCTCGGTTTCCGGCTTGCCAGGAAGACGCCGAAGAGAATAATAACAAGCCCGGCGAGCATGTTCCACTTGATTGCTTCGTTTAGCAGGACCGAACCCCAGATCAGCGCCGTGGAGGGCACCAAATACGTGACCATCGAAGCGAATTCTGCACTGCCCTTCTCGACCATATAGTAGAACAAGATGTAGGCCAAACCCGAACCAAATATCCCAAGCCCGATAATATGCGGTACATTGCTCATATCGGTCAAATGCGGCCATGTAATGGATTCTGTAGAGAAAGCGAGTGTACCGCTGACGATCGCACTGCTAAGCAGCGTGCCATATGTAATTTGGTACATCGAGCAGCCTCGAACAGACAGTCTTTTGGACAATTGCGATCCTACTGCATAACAGAACGTTGCGGTGAGCATGCCGATTAAGCCAATGCCGTTGACCGACAGCAGCGCGCCGGGCCGAATGCCGAGCAGAATCACTAAACCGATTGTGGCTACGCCAATGCCAACCCACTGCATGTAATGCGACTTGCTCCGGAAGAAGAGAATGCCCACGATAATCGTCCACACCGGCGTCATCGCATTCAAGATCGAAGCCATGCTGCTCGTCAAATGCTGCTCGCTGAATCCGATCAGCGTCCAAGGCAGCGCCGTATTGATCAGGGCCATAATAAACATCGCCGGCCACGGCAGGCTCCGGAAGGCGAAAGGCTTCTTGAAGATCAGCATAATGAGCAGCACGACAGCCAGTCCGCAGGATGAACGCAGAAACGCGATCGACCACGGGCCAAAGTCATGCAGCAATAGTTTGATAAAATAAAACGAACCGCCCCAAATGAGACTTAACAGCAGAAGCGCAACATAGATGAGTCTGGGCAACCTGTAATCCTTCTTTCTATTCCTTAATAATTCGGTTCAGGTTCGAATCGGTATTCCCCCAAATCGATCGTGCCGGCAGGACTTACATACACGCCTTCGCCTTCAAGCAGGACACGCTGCATATAGCGCCCTTCACCGTCGCCGATGGCGATCTCGCCTTTTCCGTTAATGACGCGGTGCCACGGCAATCCATGCTTCTCGCTCATGGAATGAAGAATGCGAACCACTTGCCTCGCCCCTCTTGGGCTGCCGGCCTGTGCCGCGATCTGACCGTACGTCATGACCGTGCCTGATGGGATATTCGCGATAACTGCAATGACTTGTTGCGTAAATGGTGTCATGACGCACCTCCTTTAATCTCTATTAGTATACACCCTACACAGCCCGCCCCTGCAAGCAAAGTTGAGCATTCTCCCCGTTTACCCTCGGCAAAATTCCCCCCTTAGGGAAAAGGTAGGCTTATATGTTAGAATAAATTTATTCTGTCCCGTAGGAGTGAGTCTATTGCCTAATTTTCAAGAGAAACTCGAGCGTTACGCAGCTCTTGCTGTTGAGGTCGGCGTAAATGTCCAGCCCGGCCAAACCTTAGTTATTAGTACATCCCTGTCATGCGCGCCTTTCGTGCGTCTTGTCGTGAAGAAAGCTTATGAAGTCGGCGCCAAAAACGTACACGTAGAGTGGAATGACGATGTCGTCACTCGCACCAAATACGAGCTTGCCCCAGACGAAGCTTTCACAGAATATCCGGAGTGGCGTGCGAAGGGCTGGGAGCAAATGGCTGCCGATAACGCGGCATTCCTCAGCATCATCGCACCTAACCCGGATCTGCTGAAAGGCACGAAGCCTGAGCGGATCGCGAATGCGAACAAAGCGGCAGGTATCGCGCTGAAGACGTGGAGAAGCTACACGATGTCCGACAAAGTCAGCTGGTCCATCGTTGCCGTTCCATCCCCGGATTGGGCAGCAAAAGTGTTCCCTGATGTGGAGCCAAGCAAGCAAGAGGATGCGCTCTGGGATGCGATCTTCGCAGCAACCCGCATGAACGAAGAAGATCCGGTTGCCGCTTGGAAGTCGCACATTGAAGTGCTGGATACAAAAGCATCGCACTTGAACGAGAAGAAATTCCGCAAGCTGCATTACACAGCTCCGGGAACGGATCTCACGATTGAGCTAGCACCGGGCCATATCTGGATCAGCGCAGGCAGCGAGAACGCGAAAGGCGATATCTTCGTAGCAAACATGCCTACAGAGGAAGTCTTCACGGCTCCGCTCAGAGGCGGCGTGAACGGCACCGTGTCCAGCACGAAGCCGCTTAGCTACGGCGGCAACCTGATCAAGGATTTCTCGCTGACGTTCAAGGATGGTCAAATCGTTGACGTGCAAGCCGAAGAAGGACTTGAAGTGCTTAAGAACCTTGTCGGCACGGACGAAGGCGCCGCTTACCTCGGCGAAGTCGCGCTCGTTCCCCATCGTTCCCCAATCTCGGATACGAACCTCGTGTTCTACAACACGCTGTTTGACGAGAATGCTTCCTGTCACTTGGCGATCGGCAAAGCCTATGCCTTCTGTATCGAAGGCGGCAAAACGATGTCCGAAGACGAGCAAGTCGCTAACGGCCTGAACAACAGCCTTGTCCACGTTGACTTCATGATCGGCTCCGCTGAGCTGAACATCGAAGGCGAACGCGTTGACGGCACGAAAGAAACGCTGTTCCGCAACGGCAACTGGGCGTTCTAATAAGCAGGGCGTAAAAAAGCACCAATCCACTTCAGGATTGGTGCTTTTCACTGTATTACAGCTTCGCGATCAGAAGCGCTGCTTCCGCGCGGGTCGCATAGCCATCCGGAAGGAAGCTGTTATGCTCGCGTCCCTTGATGAAGCCTAGTTTGAATGCCGTATTCACAGCATTTTCAGCCCAGGCACTGATAGAGCTCTGATCTGCAAACGCCGCATCTTCCGACTGTACATCTGCTTTCTTGCTTGAGATAAGCTCGTATGCTTTCATCAGCATGACGACCATCTCTTCGCGCGTTACTTTCGCATCCGGCGCAAATGTTGTCGCGGTACGTCCTTGTACAATTCCTGCTTCAGCAGCAGCTGTAACTTCATCTGCATACCATTTGCCGCTTGCTACGTCGCTGAACTTATTCTCGCTGCTTGCTTTAAGGTTCAGCTTGCGTGCCAGGAATGCCGCGAACTCAGCGCGAGTCACTTCTCTCGTTGGTCCAAACAACGATTCGGTTACGCCTTCTACCACGTGCGCTGCGGAAAGCTTCGCAATAGCGTCCGCTGCCCAGTGGGTTGCGCTAATATCGCTGTAGGTTTTCTTAAACTCCAGAACCGCGTATTTACTGAAGTGGCTTACATCCGCTACCAAGAAGCCATCTACCAATTTGCCGCCGACATACTCCAGCTTACCATCGTCGCCGATGTAGTAAACGCCTAGCAGATCGGTCTTTGCACCATCAGCTACTTTCAACTTCAGCGTAATCGGAGCATCGAACTTGGACAGCTTCACTTCTTTGCCATCCTTGGTCTTGATGGAGAGCGTAAAGTCATAAACATCTCCGGCGAGTTTCACGTTCGTGTTTATAGACTCACTGATCGCGGATTGAGCCTCTTCCTTCGTTACCTTATCGAAGGAGAACGAGATTTGCGCGTCCTTCAACTCGTCTGAAGAAACCAAGCTCTGCAGTTTCGTTATCAGTTCACTTGGAATCACGGCGGACAGTTGATCATTACCAACTGTCACCTGTTCCACGTCCCTGAATGCATCCGTACTCGCCGGAAGCAGTACTCCGGTATCTTCCTTGCCAAGCGATACATTCACTTTGCCATCTTCACCCTTCAGGTCACCTGGAGTAACTACTTTCTTACCAGGGACATCGGGCGGCGTCGATGGAATGAATACAAATCCTCCACTGTTAGAGCTGGCTTGAGGAGTAGGGTATACAAATGCTTGCAGAGACTCATTACCTACTTTATCCACTGCGGAAACATTTACATGATAAACTTTTCCATTCGCAAGCCCCGTCAAGTTGTAGCTATTGTTCTTTATTGGATTCGGAGTAAGCAATTCTCCATCGAGGTAAACATAATAGCCCGCTAAATCCTCTTCTTTATTTGCGTCCCATGTTACACTTATTTGTCCGTCACCGACTGTGCTTTGCAGACTTGTCGGTTTCGCTGGCGGGGTAACGTCACCTACATTAAATGAACTCGAATATCCAAAATCTAGAGGAGGTTCAACATCAAGACCTGAGTCGTACATCACTAAGGAGAAAGACATAAACATGTGACTGGAATTGGCATTAGGTAAACTAATCTCGTCTGTACTCGATTCGGACATTCGGAGTGTGAACGTATCATGTATATCTAAATCTCCCGAAAATTGCATCTGAAGTAAAAAGTAGGAATTCTCATCTTCATACACAACTAGATCCGTTATCGGTACTACCGTTCCATCACTCTTCACTACCTCCAAGTCAGAGGCGGACAATGCCTCCCGGTTGATATGAAATGGAACACTAGCACTAGGCGCGTTCTTCTTGTACTCATAGGCAAGGCCCAAACCCACAAATAAATAGTTGGAAGAACCGACTGAATAATTCGTATCATCTGAGTTTCCCAACGGGTTAAGCCTTACAATGGGATCCCCCGGCTGTAACGTATAGCCTTTCGACTTGTTATTAATGTCTACGTCAATCGAATTAAACGTGCTAGGCAATCTTATCGTAAATACATTACTCATCGGAGATTCTTGGCCCGCTTTATCGACGGCAATGACTGAAAAGCTCTGCATACTTAGCGGCTGCAAACCCGTAAACTCGAACCCTTTATTTTTCGTTTCCCCTACCTTTTCCCCATTGAGATACACATCGTAATGGGATAAATCAATAATTGTCTCTGAATTCCACCAGCCTATAGACAACGTCAAAATGTGATTTTTATCAAACCCATATCCATATCCTTGAGACATTACCGGTGCTGCCGGAACATCATCATGCTCCATGGAATAATAGACATCATCACGAACGGATGGTGTAATTTCCGTCTTTTTCTCACCCTCGGATACCGTTATTTTGTCAATAACCCTACCCAATCCAAGATTTCCGTTAATCCGGTAGGAGTACACAGCATCACGAACAGAATGAGGATCTTGCACGACAAAATCATTCGTCAAATCGATGGTATTCCCGTCTTCGTCCATCGTCAGTCCAACAGTATCGGAATCGGTATAGATTGAACCCGAAATTTGACCTGTCGACGCATCATACTCAATCTTAATCACGCTTGCTGCAAAGGCGAGTATCGGCATACTAATACTCAGTATCAGAATCATAAGTATAGCAATACTGATTTTGCGTAAACGATTTGGCTTCAATTAGGCCCCTCCTAATATTGGATACATCCTATCCCATATTAAGTCTATCTCTTCCAATTTACAATAATAATAGTAGATATTTTCTCCTATTTTCTCAATTAATAGTGTCGAAACAGTAGACCTTCCGGATGTGCCAATAGACGGAGTTTCCGGAACGTAAAAAGCACCAATCCTTAAGAGGATTAGTGCTTTTTACTTACAAGTTTAGAGCTTAGCAATCAGAAGCGCTGCTTCTGCGCGCGTTGCATAGCCTTTAGGTAGGAAGCTGTTTTGCTCGCGTCCCTTGATGAAGCCAAGCTTGAATGCTGCATTCACAGCATTTGCAGCCCATGCGCTGATGGAGCTCTGATCCGCAAATGCCGCATCAGCCGACTGAACATCCGCTTTCTTGCCTGAGATAACCTCGTATGCTTTCATCAACATAACGACCATCTCTTCTCGCGTTACTTTTGCATCCGGCGCAAATGTAGTAGCAGTACGCCCTTGCACAATTCCCGCTTCGGCTGCTGCAGTCACTTCATCTGCATACCATTTGCCGCTTGCTACGTCGCTGAACTTATTCTCGCCGCTTGCTTTCAGGTTCAGCTTGCGTGCCAGGAACGCTGCAAACTCAGCACGAGTGACTTCTTTCTTCGGTCCAAACAACGAATCGGTTACGCCTTCTACCACATGCTCTGCAGAAAGCTTCGCAATGGCATCCGCTGCCCAGTGGGTTGCGCTTATATCGCTGTAGCTCTTCTTGAATTCCAGAACCGCGTATTTACTGAAGTGACTTACGTCTGCAACCAAGAAACCGTCTACCAATTTGCCGCCAACATACTCCAGCTTACCATCGTCGCCGATGTAGTACACGCCGAGTAGTTCTGTGTTGGCTCCATCAGCAACCTTCAGCTTCAGCGTAATTGGAGCATCAAATTTGGACAACTTCACTTCTTTGCCGTCTTTTGTCTTAATAGAGAGCGTGAATTCAAAAACATCTCCGGCTAGTTTCACATTGGTATTCGCCGTTCCGGCACCACCATTAAGCACGGATTTAACAGTGTCTTCTGATGCTTTCTCGAAGGAGAACGAGATTTGTGCATCCTTCAATGCATCTGCAGGTATCATCCCTTGCAGCTCCGTAATCAACTCATTCGGAATCACTGCAGACACCGTATCATTTCCGACCGTAATTTCACTTGCGCCGGTATATGCATCGGCGCTTGCCGGAAGTAGTACACCTGAGTCATCTTTTCCAAGCTCGACAATTACTTTATCTCCATCTTTCTTAAGATCGCCTGGAGCTACTACTGTGGTACCCGGTACTTCAGGAGTGGACGGCATAATAATTCCTCCGCCCCCACCAATTATAATGCTTACGTGTGGCGTTGCGCTTACCGAAGCTTGCTCCGACTCATTGCCGGATTTATCTACTGCAGCAACCTTGATTTGATACGCCTTGCCATTTTCCAAATCGTTAAGCTTAAGACTTGTCGCTGTGATTGGGCTTGCCGTCACCAACGTGCCATCCCGATATACGTAATATCCGGCCAAGTCTGCTTCCGTATTCGCTGCCCAGGACACGGTTACATTGCCGTCACCTTCAGAAGCTTGCAATCCTGTCGGTTTCTTTGGTGCTGTTTGATCGTGTGGCGTAGCGCTGACTGCAGCTTGCTCCGACTCATTGCCTGCCGTATCTACTGCAGTAACCTTGATTTGATACGTCTTGCCATTTTCCAAATCATTAAGCTTGAGACTTGTCGCTGTGATCGGGCTTGCCGTCACCAACTTGCCGTCTCGATATACGTTATATCCGGCCAAGTCTGCTTCTGTATTCGCTGTCCAGGACACGGTTACATTGCCGTCACCGGCAACACTTTCCAGTCCCGTCGGTTTTAAAGGTGCTTCATTACCCACAACAAGATCATATCGGGCATCTGCGAAATTCACGAACGTGAACAGTTCCTCATGATCGTTGTCTGTAAGATTGGCGGACATTTCCATTGCATTCGAAATGGTATCAGGCAGACGAATTTCATCCCCATCAATAGAATCCGTCATCCGAAGCTTATAGGTCTCAGAGAAATCCAATCCGCTATCGATTATGAAATACAAGTGATAATCTTCCTCTCCGAAAATTTCCACGCTGCTTATTGGATATTCGGTGCCATGGCTATCAACCAACTCAAAGTCGGATGCCGATATGTGTTCTTTATTCAAGGTAAAAGGAATCGTAATACGCTCACCTGCATTTAAAGAACTCACACCGTTAAGTCCAATACTCAAAAAGGAAGTAGTAGCATCGTCCGTATAAATGGTTTCAGCCGATTTACTGATTGGATTAAACGTAGCGAGAGTATCCCCCGTTTTCAGCTTGTAGCCCTTAGGTTTGCTGTTAATAAAACCAATGCTGTTAAACACACTCGGAATTCGAATCTTAAATGCATCACTCTTGTCCGATTCCATTCCGTTCGTACCTACTGCTGTAACCTCAAAGCTTTGGAGGCTAAGCGGTGCAAGATTATGAATAAAAAATACCTTTTCCTTGGTTTCACCTATTTTTTCACCATTCTGATACACATTGAAATGATCCAGTCCTACTGCCGCTCCTACATTTAACCACTGAATAGATAAGCTCGTCCCTCCGCCATCATAAGAGAAGCCATATTGATTCTCAAAAACCGGTATCGCCGGGGCTCCTTCAGGCATAGATGTGATAGAAACTTGAGGCGATTC
This sequence comes from Paenibacillus rhizoryzae, assembly GCF_059686995.1. Lineage (NCBI taxonomy): Bacteria > Bacillati > Bacillota > Bacilli > Caryophanales > Paenibacillaceae > Paenibacillus > Paenibacillus rhizoryzae. The sequence continues at coordinate 404,757 of NZ_JCAALT010000005.1, forward strand.
ATTACCCGCATGATCAACTGCAGAGACACTGACATTATAGGACCTGAAATTCTCCAATCCGGTTAAGGTATAACTTGTCGTACCTGCCGGTCTTTGTGCGAAGAATGTACCATCCAGATAAATCTTGTAGTTATTCAAATCTTCCTCTGAATTCGCAGCCCATGATACCGTAATCGACTTATCGCCAGCCAGTCCTTCCAGGCCGGTCGGTTTTGCTGGTGCCGATACATCTGATCCATCGGTTAACACCAACTCAGAGTCGATATCTCCGAAAGTTATATTAGTACCATTATCATAATCATTATCAGATAGATAAGCGGACATTAACATTGAATCCGTGACCGTATCCGGCAGTTTGATTTCATCTCCGTAAATAGAGCCTGACAGCTGCAGGGTGTACGTTTCAGAAAAATCTAATCCGCTATCAATTGAAAATACTAAGTAGGGCTCGTCTTCCCCATTGACGTTCATACCTCGGATTGGCATTTGATTTCCTTGACTATCAACCAATTGAAAATCCGCTGCTGTCAGATGAGCTCGATTCAAAGTGAATGGAACGGTACTCCACTCACCATTGACATACGTGTGTACTCCTCCAAGATGAACCATAAAAGTGGATTGAGTAGCATCGTCTGAATAAATACTTTCAGCTGATTTATCGATAGGATTAAATGTGACAAGAACGTCTCCGGCCTTCATGGTATAGCCCTTCGGCTTTCCGTTAATAAAATCAAGCCTGTTGTACGGGCTAGGTACACGAAGTTTGTAAGGATTGCTCTTCTCGGATTCGATACCTGCTCGATTTACCGAGGTAACCTCAAAACTTTGAATACTGAGCGGCTTAATTTGATTGAAGGTATAGGACAAAGTCGAGGATTCACCAACTTTTTCGCCATTTTGATAAATATTATAATGGTCGGCATTTGCTAAATTCTCATCTTTCCAGCTAATCTCTAAATGAGTCCCTTCGACATTGTGCCAATATGAATATCCTGTCTCAAGCACAGGTGCCGTTGGTGCGATAAGAGTTACATCGCCTACAACCAGGTCTGTCTTGTAGTCACTGAAGAACACTTGTGTTAAATCAGAGAAACTGTTATCGGTCAGATAAGCAGCCATCAATAGAGAGTTAGAATTCGCATCTGGCAAGCTGATTTCATCGCCATCGATGGAGTCCGCCATTCGCAATGTATACGTCTCCGAGAAATCCCATCCTCCGTCGATTTCAATGGCTAAATAATATTTTCCATCTATGGGGTAAATATTCAGAGTACTAATAGGAAGACTGTTATTCTGACTATCAACCAACTCGAAATCGGATGCCGACAGATGTTCTTGATTCAACGTAAACGGTACGGAAGCTTTGCCCGTCGATGCTTGTCCAAGCAAGACGGTCAAATAAGATACAGTTGCATCGTTCGAATAAATAGATTCCGCATTTTTATCAATCGGATTAAGCGTTACAAGGGAATCCCCAGCCTGCAACGTATAGCCCTTTGGTTTTTCGTTCATAAATTCGATGTGATTATAGTAACTTTGAACACGCAGTTTGTAGGCTTTGCTCTTCTGCGATTCTTGACCTTTTGTATCTACCATCGAAACTTCAAAACTATGTACGCTTAGCGGCTCTAGCTGCAGCACCTCGTAGTAGGCACTCGTCGATTCCCCTATTTTGACTCCGTCCATATATACATTAAAGTGGTCCAGATCAAATACGATCGGAGCGTACCATGTAAAAGATACATTCGTCTTACCGGAATCATACCAATAATTAAATCCGCCATGGATCTCCGGTACAGGCGGAACATCATTCTGCTCAGCCGAATAATAGACATCATCCCTTACGGATGGCGTCAACTCGGTTACCTTCGAAAGATCCGGTCCCTCATACACCGATATTTTATCCAGAATATGCCCCGTTCCGATATTGCCATGAATTCGATACGAATAAACATCGTCACGAACGTAAACATTGTCACGCACCAAGTATGAACCTGGCGTTATGTTCACCTTATCTGCGATGTCGAGAAATTCTCCATTCTCACTTAGCGACAATCCGACCGTATCGGAGTCCGAATAAATCTCGCCGGAAACATTTCCGGTAGATGCGTCATAATCAATCTTGATGAAGCTGGCTGCATAAGCCAAAACCGGCATGCAAATAGTGAGCAGTAAGCAGCTCAACACAGCGATGCTTATTCTGCGCATAATGGATCGTTTCAACATTTATTCCCCCTAGTAGATGTATACCTTCCCATATTAAGAGACAACCTACCATATTTCAACAATTAAATAGATCAACGTTCCCATTTTTTAAGATTTTGTGTAGAAAAAATAGACTTCTGCATCCGCTGATAGACCGAGTACTCGGGAAGAATCCGATTCGCTAGATCTATCTCCTGACGGGCTAACTCCATATAGGATCGATCCTTGGTCCTATTCATGTAATTTATATATACTTTCGCCAGCTCATAATGCACCGAATGTATCCAAGGCAGCAGTTCGCCAGCCCTTCTTAGCGCAGCTATTGCTTGATCCGGCTTGTCCGCAACTACGGCGGCAGTCTTTACCCCCTGTGATTTGATTCCATAACCAACAGCACCATAGCCGAAGCATACGCCAACGAGTAGGCACAATAACAGAAGTAGAGCTCGAGCCCCGCGCCAAACTACAGTTCGAGCTTCTTGTTCAGGCAGTAGATCACAGCCCAGCATGATGAACAATCCACCGCAAAGCGGAAAAGCAAAATCGATATCAAAGCCCAAGTGGAGCAGCAACGCGATAAACAAGATCAGCGGAATTCTATGCTGATCGAATCTACGAGTACCCGAACTTACAGCAAGCGCTATGAATGCCATGAAAACCAACAGTCCAAGGACGCCTACATCCAGTACAAGCTGTAAGTAGAATTGATGGACGTACTTCACAAAATAACCCGGAGGGTGCACAATTGCCCAGCCGCCACCTCCATATCCGAGAAGCCAGTGCCGTTTGATCAATTGCCAGCTGTCCGCCCAATAGATGCGGCGAAGCTCAAATTCATCTGCCCCCCAGCTTATATTCATAATTCGGCTCGCATAACGCTGACCGACTGCAGCAATCATACCGAATAGAATCAATAAACCGAGCCCCACCACGACAGCAGCCCAGCCTCTAATCTGCTTACGATCAGCATGAAGCCAATATCGTGACGCTTCAATGGCTGCAAAGAGCAGCAATAACAGCAATACCGCACGTGACTGAGTAAGAAACAGTCCGATTCCTTGGACCGCGATAAGGGCAATATATCGTTTCCCTTTCCCTTGCAAATACGCGCGCCATCCCAGTCCAATTCCGGACAGGATGAGAATTGCCAGTACATTGGCATAGCCAAATGTCGACTCCAACCGCCCTTCTCGGAATAATCCAAACGCAAGTCCCCATATCGTGAGGAAAGCACCGAGCCATGCCCACTGTCTCATGAGTGCATCACGTTTGACTCTGGAAAGTGACGCAAACATCATAGCCAATGGCAATAAGCTCGAAATTCGCCCCGCTTCCAAGATTGCCCCTTCCAAATCGACCGCGCAGATACACGAGATCCAATAACAGCAAATGAGCAGCAATAACAGACCGTGAAGCATGGTCACTCGCAGCGGTACGGAACGCCAAATAGAATAAGCCAAGCCAATGAATAGCAGCGTATTTAACGACAAAAAGGGTACTTCAAAGAAGTACCCTGCGCAGAACGCACCTACCCAGAGGTAGGCCGTCAATAAACAATATAAAAGTGTATCTGATTTGTTGGTTTCTTGCGTCAATGTGGTCATAGTTACATGGTTCGACATGCGAATGCTAAACTCCTACTACATCCACTCAAACTTCCGTTCCTTAAAGCACCTTCGACAAGAACGCCTTCGTCCGTTCCTGCTGCGGACGTTCGAAAATCTGCGCCGGCGTGCCTTGCTCGACAATGTAGCCCTGCTCCATGAAGATGACGCGGTCGCCTACTTCGCGGGCGAAGCCCATTTCATGCGTGACGACAACCATCGTCATGCCTTCCTTCGCGAGCTGCTTCATAACCGCGAGTACCTCACCAACCATCTCCGGATCGAGCGCCGATGTCGGCTCATCGAAGAGCATGATCTTCGGCTCCATCGCTAGTGCGCGTGCGATGGCGACGCGCTGGGATTGACCGCCGGACAGCGAAGCCGGATAAGCATCCGCTTTGTCGGCCAAGCCTACTTTATCGAGAAGCTCAAGCGCTTTGGCGCGCGCTTTCTGAATCGGCCATTTGCGAATTTGAATCGGGCCAAGCGTAATATTGTCCAGCACCTTCAGATGCGGGAACAAATTAAACTGCTGAAACACCATGCCAACCTCAGTACGGATACTGGTGATGCTTGTATTCTTGTCCATAAGGGACTTGCCTTCGATCACAATATTGCCGCCGGTCGGCTCTTCCAATAGGTTAAGGCAACGCAGAAACGTCGATTTCCCTGATCCGGAGGGGCCGATGACAACGACAACCTCTTGGCTGTTGATGTCGACATTAATATCTTTGAGCACGACATTCGAGCCGAACGCTTTCGACAACCCGGTAACTTGAATTATTGGACTCATGTGCATTACACTTTCCTTTCCAATGCATTGAGCAGCTTACTTAATGAGTAAGTAAGAATGAAGTAAATGAACGCGGCAGTCAGGTACGGCTCCCATACGCGGATGTACTGCCCTTTCATGACGTTGCTCCAATACATAATTTCAGGCGCCGTAATAAGGGCAACCAGTGAAGAGTCCTTCACAAGGACGATAAATTCATTTCCGAAAGCCGGAATCATCCGTTTGATCGCCTGCGGCAGCACGATAAAACGCATCGTTTGAGCATGGGTCATACCAAGCGATTTGGCCGCTTCCGTCTGACCTTTGTCGATGGACTGAATACCAGCCCTGTATATTTCAGCCGTGTAGGCTGCAGCATTCAAAGATAAGGCGGTTATAGCCGCAACAATGGCATTCGTTTTCCCGTAAATGAGCGGAACAAGACCGAAGTGCACGATATAGATTTGCACAAGCAGCGGCGTTCCACGGAAGAAGTTGATGTACGACTGCATCGGCCACCGAAGAAACCAGCGACGCGACATTTTTCCGAAACTAACGATCAAGCCAAGAATCGAACCAAGCAGAATGCCCGATAAAGAAATTAAGATTGTATAGAGCGTCCCCTTCAATAGAAGCGGCGCATAATCCCAAATAATATCAAATCTAAAATCCATCTTAATTCGCCCTTTCGTCTTCTCTACACCGATGATTAGCCTAAGCTACAGCGAATACTCCTTAAATGGACAAGAACAAAGGACATGCGCCACTAACGCATGCCCTTCGCGTCCCTATTACTTCGCGCTTAGCAGATTCGCCGTATTCGGCTCTTCGCCAAACCATTTCTTATACACTTCTGCATATTTGCCGTTCTCGATGATCGCTTTGATCGCCGGATCCAGCTTCGCTTTCAAATCGCTGCCTTTCGGATACAGAATGCCGTAATACTCCGGCGTGAAGTTTGTAGTATCCGAAACTTCTGCGTATTTCTTGTCCGGGTTGTTCTTAATGTAATCACGTACGATCGCGATATCCGCAACTACTGCATCAGCGCCGCCTTGATCAAGCTCAAGCAAAGCAACCGCGTTGCTGTCGAACTTCTTCAAATCCGTGTTGCTGTTGCCCATAATCTTCGTCATAAGGATATCAGCAGTAGTACCGGTTTGAACCGCAACCTTCTTGTCTTTCAGGTCAAGTGCGCTCTTAATGTCGCTGCCTTCCTTCACCATGATGACGTTGATCGATTCGAAATACGGCATGGAGTAATCGTACGTTTGTTTACGATCATCCGTAATCGAAATACTGGAGACACCCGCGTGATATTCCGTGCCTTGCTTGACGCCTTCCAGCATTCCGTCCCAGCCCGTGTTATCCACTTCATACTTGATGCCGGCTTCCTTCATCACTTCATCAAGGAACTCGATATCGAAGCCTGTGATTTTGTCTTTGTCCATATATTCCATTGGAGCATAAGCCGCATCTGTTGCGAATTTGTACGTTGTAGCGTCACTGCTGTTGCCCGCTTCGCTTCCTGCGTTATTGTTGCTGCTCTTCGCGCCGCAACCAGAGAGAATTACTGCTGTCACTAGTGTAAGAATAGCTATAATATACCACTTTTTCATTCTGCTTCCCCCTATTTAGTAGCTTTAATTAACTAAGATTCTATCAAGAAAAGTGGCTTGTTTCAATTTAAATTTTTAAATTGTCAGGTAATCTCACATATTACCAAAATAAATGGATATCCACGGTCGTGAATAAATGTGAGCCGAAACCCCAGTATCTATTCTTCTCCAATTTCGATGTTTGGATTAAAATCCGCTACAACAAGCACATCCATGTGCCGACCTTCACGCAAAATGGTGTCGACCACGCATTTATGACGCAGCTTGCTCCAGAAGCCTTGACCGGATTGGCCAAGTACCATTTGCGTACTTTTCAGCACGTTCGCCTTCGCCAGCAAAGCAGCAGGTACATCGTTACGCGAGACGTTGCGCTCCACCTCGAATGTGCCGCCAAGACGCGCCGTCAGCTCCTGCAGCTCTTCAATCCGCTCCTCTTCGCCCGGCATCGCTTCCGTTTGCACGTAATGGACATGCCAATCCGCTTTGAGCCGATGCGCAATTCGGAAACCGCGGCGAATGAGTCTCTCCGCTTTCTTGTTCACCGTGACTGCTACGAAGATCGACTCATGGCGACGCCATGGGCCGCGGAGCGAGCCGTTGCGTTCCCACGATTCCAGACGCTCATCGACATCGTCGGCGATTTCCCGCAGGGCAAGCTCGCGCAGCGCAATCAGGTTCCCTGTCTTAAAGAAACCGCAGAGGGCGTCCTCTACGTCATCATTTTTATAAATATGGCCTTCCCGCATCCGCTGCTGCAGCGTGTCAGGTGCCACATCAATCAGTTCAACCTCATCGGCAAGTCGCAGCATCATGTCCGGTACGGTTTCTTTCACAGCCGTCCCTGTAATCTGCTCCACCGCATCCTTCAAGCTTTCCAGATGGTGTACATTCATCGTAGCGATGACGGAAATGCCGGCATCCAAAATCTCCTGTACATCCTCGTACCGCCGTTTGTTACGGCAGCTCGGCGCGTTGGTATAAGCCAGCTCGTCAATCAGCACAACCTCCGGGTTGCGTGCGATAATGGCATCCACATCCATCTCCGAGTAAACCTTGCCGTCACATTCAATGGACTTACGAGGCACAACCTCAAGCCGTCCGGCCTGATCCTGCGTTTCCGCACGGTCATGCGTCTCCATGAGTCCAACTACAACGTCGATATCTTTGCGCAGCAAATCATTGCCCTCGCGAAGCATCATATAGGACTTACCCACTCCCGGCGCTGCGCCGACATAGACCTTGAATTTCCCGCGGCGAATCCGCTCGATCTTCTTCTCTACCTCTTGCGCGCTGAGCCTCCGGTATGGTTCGGCTGTCAGCTTCGGCGTCGCCCGTTTCGTTGGGAGCACTCGCTCGCCCTCATGATCGGCTCTGTCCGCCATGAAGAAAACGTCGATGTTGCGCATTTGTTTCAGCACGCTGCCCGCGATAGAGCCTTGTGCGATCTCCTGTGCACGCGTCTGCTTGGAATGCCCCATGACGATGCGGGTTGCATTGATCAGCATCGCGTATTTAATGAGCGCGCGCGGAATTTGTCTTCGATTGCTCACCGTAATTTCTCGGAAGCCCGCGTACACCTTCTCGGTCAGCTTCAGAATGGAGCGCTTGAAGTCATCCCGTTCCTTCGTAGGCTCCTGGCTCGAATCCACGAAGACGACAACCTCCAGGTCGCCGCTAAGACGCTTCGCGATTTGCTGGCCGCGCCGTATATAGATGGAACCATTCCAGTGATACTGCGCCGCTACCAGGATGCGTTCCGTCGCGCCGGACGGACCGATGAAGCCCTGCTCCTCGCGGTATTTCTCCAGCGACTCATTCACGCCCTCGGCCATCAGCCGCAGGGCAATCTCTCTGAGCTTGCCAAGGTTCCCGCGCTTGAGCAGCCCGGGATCTTTAATATTGTTTAAACGCCCTTCATTTAGGCGTGACAGAATCGTTTCCGGCGATGCATCGATAAGCCTTACCTCATCCGCCAATTCCAGCAGATCCGCGGATACTGTACATTCCGCCGAGATGCCTGTCAGCTTCTGCGCAAGCTCGGTTACCCCTTCGAGTTCGTATACATTCACGGTTGTGATGATACTGATACCGTGACTCAGAAGAAATTGGATGTCCTCCAGACGCGTCGGGAATTTCGCTTCCGGCCGGTTCTCGTGCGCCAGCCCGTCAACGAGCAGCACCTCCGGATTCCGTTCCAGAATCGCATCCAAATTAAGATCTTTCTTCTCCACGTCCCCCTTGTACCAATGAATGCTCGGGATCCGCTCCAAATCAGCAAGCTGCTCCACCGTTTCAGGCCGGCGCATCGTCGATACTGCGCAGATGACAACCTCAATGCCTTGCTGCTTAAGCGCTTGGCCTTCACGCAGCATATGATAGGTTTTGCCTGAGCCGCTCACGGCACCAACATAAATTTTAAGACGGCCGCGATGAATTTTGGAGATGGATAAGAGCATTTCTTCAGGGGTTTTGCGGCGGTAACCAGCCATGACAACTTCGCCTTCCTTTCTACACCTTTAAACTTACATAATCTTCGCAAACTTATTCTTCTTTGTGTCCACCTTTATTCTAATAAACAGCACAAAAAAGAAGCCTGCAGGAATTGCCTCTTTAACACAGAGGAACGCCTCTCGCGGCTTCTAGGCACAAGTTATCATCAAAGTGTCTATATGCACGAACAATCGTTGCCTCTCGTATACGCTTTCGAGGTTAGCTGACGGATTCGGGCGTGAGAGTCGCCCTACTTAAAGCATGGACCGAGCGGTCCGTTCTTCAAGATTCACCCCAGTTGAGTGGTTCCCCCGATTTCTAAACAGAAATTCAGCGCTATAGCAGAAGATTAAGCATGAATCGTATGTTACGCCTGCGCATGTCTTTTGTAAAGGAACGCCGCAAACGGTTTCGTTCTCATTTCCAGCCAACTGGCGCGAATATAACGCTTACAATGGAGTCGATCGCAAGCAGTCTCACTCTACCTCACTAATTTGCCGTTTCTCGCAAATAAGGCGAAATAGAACGGACTGCCGGCTTCTTCTCCTTAGTTATAACCGAAGCCCATCTCAATTAACCGCAATAATAGACCGATCAGGAAACCGCAAACGGCACCATTGACCCGAATCCATTGCAGGTCCTGCCCAACTTTATCTTCTATTAATTCCACCAGTTGATCATTGTCGAGGCGATCGAGGTTCTCCTTCACAAACGAGCCGATCTTCGTGTGATTCCGCTCAATGAGTCCGGCAACCTGCCCTTTCAGCCATTGCTCGGCATCCTGAACCAGTCCATGGTTGGCTTCCAGGCGATCAAGAAGCCCCTCCAGCATCGGCCATACCTTAGCTGCAAAATCCTCCGAGCGGAGGAATGTGATTCCCTTCTCGCGCAAAGATTCGAACATGCGCGTCATCTCGCCGTCCAGATCAAATGAAGCGAGAAGCTCATCGCGCAGCGCATTCAGCTGCCCTGTTTCGGCCAAACGGGTAATCAACATCTCGAGTCCTTGATGCAGATGCTTCATAATAACAGCGCGACGATCGGTGCCCTGAACCTTGAGCTCATGGATCTTCGTCAAAATAAAGGATTGCAGCATCGTGCCCAGCTTATCCTCATCCAAATAGCCGATGAACGCGTTGACCGCAAACTGCATCAGGCCGCCTAAATTCAGCCCTTTCACAAGCGTCATCGCCGCATTGCCCAGCTCGCGGCGCATCCCCTCCGTGCTCGCCCACTCTTCCGCGCGCTCCAGCAGCAAATCGAGCAGACGCTCATCTACGCCATTCTCTACCGCGTTACGCAGGAAGCCGCGAAGCGCCGCTTCCAGATCAATACGCTCCACCGCGGAGCGAATTTCCCCCGAGACAATAGGGACCAGCTTCTCCAGCTCTATCGTACGCAGCGCTCCCTCCAGGAGGTGAGGCAGACGCTCGCTGTGTACGGCTGAATGAGCCGCCTGCCGAAGGGCCGGCAGCAGCTGCTTTGCCAGCTCGATCTGACGCAGCTTCTCGATCATGCTATCCTTAGCAAGCAGCCGATCTTCTAGAACGCGTACGATGCCGTCCGACATCTTCTGGCGATTGCGAGGCAGCAGCGCCGTATGCGGAATCGGAATTCGCAGCGGATGGCGAAACAGCGCCGTCACGGCAAACCAGTCCGCGAGCCCCCCGATGACGCCGGCCTCGAAGCCGACATGCAGCAAGCTAAGCCCTGCCCCGCTGAACGGGATCGTGGCTGCGAAACCCGTTGCCATGATGCCCAGCGATATATTTGCTATATGTTTATTTTTTCTTGAATCGTTCGCCATGTTCTTCCTCCTACTAGTGCTTCTTTACACCATACCACTTCATACGAATCAGTTGCAAAAACAGTCGTGAAAACAACAAAAAAGAGACAAGACCCGGGGTCTGTCTCTTCTCCGCCAAAGCCGCTCTTGCGCTCGTCAGCTCTTCCAGCGCTCCAGCTTATGAATGCCGCGCGTAAAGAACCCTGTCGTAAACTTCGGAAAACCCATGTCGGCGAGTTTGCCCTTCACATGTGCCTTCATGCCGTCTGCCATAAGATCGGGCAAAGTGAATTTGCCATCAACGTAACAGTGGATGCAATACTTGAAGCTCTTCGCTCCGCTTCCTTCCGTGCCGTTCTTATCGCCTTTAGCTATAGGCATGCCGCAGCTTTGACAGTTCTTGTAGCTGACACTCACGTCGAACACTCCCCGAGGGTAATTTTGGATTTATTATATGCTTTTCTCGAAAGCTTGTACATGAACGAACGGAAATTAAACTTGAAAAATAAAGCAGCCTCCTCTACAATAAGAAAAGAAAACGAAAGTTAAAGCACTTTAACTTTGTTTGGGAATGAATTACTTCATCCTAGGTTTTGACCCTATATTTTTTTGAATAAAAGTATAACCGCTTTAACTTTTATCGACAGAGGAGAATGCATACGCATGAAGGTTAGTATTTTCGATGTCGCCAAGAAGTCGGGCCTCTCTGTCGTCACGGTATCCCGCGTGCTTAACGGTGCAGGGTCTGTGCGTGAGAAGAATCGACAGAAGGTGCTTGAGGTGATGAAGGAGCTTGATTACCGCCCGAGTGCGGCAGCTCGCAGCCTCGCCCGAGGCAAGACCGGTATTATCGGTCTCATCATGACCACCATGCAGGATTCTTTCTTCGATGAAATCGTGAATGAGATTAACGGAATTCTGGCTGCGCAGGGATACTTCCTTGCTGTAGCTGTGACGAAGAGCATCACGCAGGAAGATAGTCATTACCTGATTCAAGAGGATCGCGTGGACGGCATTATGCTGCTCTCCCCGATTGAAGAAGACCATTATATTATCGAAATGAAACGACGGAATATTCCTTATGTTCTCATCGATAATCAGAAGCCGGAGAACGATGCTTACTCGATTACAGTGAACAATTTCAAGGGCGGGTACGCCGCGGCCAAACACCTGATTGAACTCGGGCACTCCTCCATTGCGCATCTCAGCGGCAGCGAGATGTTTAGAAGCACCAAGGAACGCCGCAACGGTTTCCTGGAGGCGCTTCAGGAAGCCGGCATCCAGCCGTTCGAGCTCGTTTCCGGCGAATACTCGGCTGAGTTCGGCTACCAAACGGCTAGGCGGTGGATCGAAGAACAGCAGCTTCCGGGCGCCGTCTTCGCCGGCGATGATTATATCGCCATCGGAGTTATCAATGCCTTTATGGAGGCTGGGATCCGTGTTCCGGATGAAGTTTCCGTTATTGGCTATGACGATCAACAGGTCGCTTCGCTGCTGCGCCCCCTCTTAACGACGATTCGGCAGCCGGCAGACCGTATCGGAGCAGCCGCTACAGAAGTGCTGCTTAAACGAGTCGACGGCACGATGAAGCGCGCGGCAAATCTGCGGATTGATCCGGAGCTTGTGCTCCGCCAGTCAACCGGAGCTGTCAAGAAACGCGGCTAACCGGATCATCCTTACTTAATTTCACAAATCGTTTGGAGAACAAACGTTACTATGGAAAGCCTATTCAGACAGGAGTGGCATTAATGGCTTATTACTTAGGCATAGACGGCGGCGGAACCAAAACGCACGCCCTGCTAACCGACGAACACGGCAATATGCTCGGCAAAGGCCAAAGCGGAAACGGTAATCATCAGATTGATGCTGAAGGGGCCGCTCGCCATTTGACGGAAGCCGTAACCGCGGCACTTGCGCAGGCGGGCGTCAAACACGAGGATGTACAGCATGCTTATTTCGGTCTCGCAGGCGCTGACCGGGAAGCGGATTATCGCATCCTGCATCCGATCGTTAGCGCAATCGGACTCCCCCGTTATTCGATCACTTGTGATACGATGATCGGATTGCGCGCGGGTACAGATCGCGCCTACGGTATTTCTGTCATTTGCGGTACCGGCACCAACTGCGCCGGACGCAACAAGGAAGGCGTCCATCTCCAATGCGGCGGCTTCGAATATATGCATGGCGATTTCGGCGGAGGCGGCGCTCTCAACATCGAAGCGTTCCGCACCGTAATTCGCGCATGGGACGGTCGCGAGAAGCCAACGCTGTTGACTGATTTGCTGCTTCGTTACCTGGGATATCCCGATGTGGAAACGATGCTTCACGACTTCCTTGATCATGACAAGAAAGTACCGGTCGATGTCACGAAGCTGCTGTTTGAAGCAGCGGCGCATGGCGATGAGGCGGCTATCGCTATCCTCCATCACCAAGGCGTGGAGCTGGGCAAGTCGGTGGTCGCTGTTGCGCGGCGTTTGGGGATGACAGGCGAGACCTTTGATGTCGTGCTCGCAGGCAGTCTGCTGACGCGCGGCGACCGCGGCGGCTGGATTCGCGGGCCGATCGAAGAGCTTGTTGCGGCCGTTGCCCCTTCGGCTGCGCTGGTCACGTTGACGGTCGATCCGGTCTTCGGCGCCGTCTGGTCTGCTATGGAAGCTGATGGCTTAACAATTAAGCAAGAGATTTATGACCGCATGCGGGCACTTGGCGAATTTGACGATATCAAGCTATAACATACGACTTATAATTTGGGATGGGATGTGACTAGGATGACAGAAGGATTGAAGGTTGTTGTTATTGGGGGCGGTTCCTCGTATACCCCTGAGCTGGTAGAGGGATTTATTCGATTTCATCATGAGCTGCCGGTACGAGAGCTGTGGCTCGTGGATATTGAGGCTGGACTTCATAAGCTGAATATTGTCGGAAATTTAGCCAAACGCATGGTGGAACGCTCCGGCCTTCCGATCGAGGTGCATCTGACGACAGATCGCCGCACTGCGATCAAAGGCGCTGATTTCATCAGCACCCAGATGCGTGTCGGCATGCTCGAGGCCCGCGGCAGAGACGAGTCCATTCCTTTGAAATACGGCGTGATCGGGCAGGAAACAACCGGTCCGGGCGGCATGATGAAAGCGCTGCGGACAATTCCGGTATTGCTGGATATCTGCCGAGACATCGAGGAGCTGGCACCTCAAGCATGGCTGCTCAATTTCACGAACCCTGCGGGCATCGTAACCGAGGCCATCCATACCCATTCCAACGTACGCAGCGTCGGCCTCTGCAACGCGCCGATCGGTCTGACGAAATGGTTGACTACCACATACGAGACAGCACCTGAGCACATTTATACCGAGTTCGTAGGCTTGAACCACTTGCACTGGGTGACGCGCGTGGACGTAAACGGCGTGGATAAGCTTCCTGAGCTGTTGAACAATACGGAAGGCTTTAGCGGCAAGAACGTCCCGCAAACGGGCTGGAATCCGGATTTCCTCCGCTCGCTCGGCGCGCTTCCTTCTTATTATCTGAAGTATTTCTATATGACAGATGAGATGCTGGCCGATCAGCAAGAATCCTTCAAACGGGACGGGAACCGTGCAGCAGTCGTGAAGCGCGTAGAAGACGAGCTCTTCCAGCTGTACGCTGACCCTGAGCTGAGCGAGAAGCCAAAGCAGCTTGAGCAGCGCGGCGGAGCATATTACTCCGAGGCTGCCGTTAATCTCATGAAATCGCTCTACAATGGCAAGAACGACATCCAAACCCTTAATGTCGCTAACAATGGCACGATCGACTTCCTGCCGGACAGCGCATCGATAGAGGTGAACTGTATCGTAACGAAGACCGGCCCGTTGCCGCTTCCTCTGACGAATGTCCCTCTGCATGTTAAAGGATTAATTCATGCCGTTAAAACCTACGAGCAGCTTACAATTGAAGCAGCCGTAACCGGCAGCCGCGATATCGCGCTTCAAGCGATGGTTCATCACCCGTTGGTACCAAACGTGGAAGTCGCAATCAAGCTGCTGGACGAGATGCTCGAAGCGAACAAGGATTATTTGCCGCAGTTCTTCCCACAGGCGTAATTATATAGAAAGACCGAGCAGAGAGGCTGAACTCTCTGCTCGGTCTTTTGTCATTTCTTGAGAAGCAAGTACAGGAAGTAAGGTCCTCCGATGAAGGCAATCATAATTCCTGCCGGAACACCTGAATCGACCAAGTTGCTGCCGATGGTATCCGCAAGCAGCAGCAGCCAGCCGCCCATCAGAATCGAAACCGGCACATACAAGTGCACGCGAGTCCCTACCAGTGATTTGGCGATATGAGGTGCCATCAGTCCGACAAAGGCAATTCCTCCCGTTACCGAAACCGCCGCCGCCGCAAGAGCAACGGAGATCACAAGCAGCACCATTCGTTCCCGATTCACATCTACACCGGAGCCAATCGCGGATGATTCATTGATGGACAGTATATTTAGCGCATTCGCCTTGTACAGCGTATATGGAAGCAAAATCACGAGCCACGGGAGAAGCGCCACAATAAACGGCCAATCCGTTCCCCAAATGTTGCCCGCAAGCCATTTCGCGATAAAATCCACCTTGATTCGTTCGGCAGATGAAATAATAACGACCATCGCGCCGGAGAGCGCCATAGCGAAACCGACGCCTATCAGCACCAGCTTAACCGGCTGCAAGCCGTCTTTCCTGCTGTAGGCAAACAAATAAATAAGCGCGGCTGTAATAAGTGCTCCCGCAAACCCAACGAGTGGCAGCATTATGGGGGCTATTCGGCGAGAATGCTGTGTGTTTTGCAACATCCAGTCGTAACAACGGAATACAAAAAGGGCTGAGAGATCGCATACGATCACTCAGCCTTGAGCTACTACTACTGTTGTTGGGGGAAAAGCACACCGGGAGATCTACTTGAGAGCAAATTCGGTCAAATCGGCGAAAGAAGCTCACCTAGGGATCTACCTGGCAGCAATTTCAGCCAAATTGGCGAATGAAGCTCACCTAGGGATCTACCTGGCAGCAATTTCAGCCAAATTGGCGAATGAAGCACACTAGGAGATCTACTTGGATCTACTTGGATCTACTTGGATCTACTTCTACTTGGGAGCTGCTTCAGCTTCATGCCCGCCGCTCCCGCTTGCCTGACTACCGCTCCGCCATCAGCTGCTGGCGGTACTCCGTCGGCGTCACGTTCATCTTCCTGCGGAACACTTGCGTGAAATGCCGCACATCCGCGTAGCCGATTCGCTCGGCGATTTCGGCCAGCTTGAGGCCGGGCTGCAGAAGCAGCTCCCTCGCTTGCTCGATGCGCAGACTGATGACGTAGTCCTTGTACCCTTGGCCTGTCTTCTGCTTGAACAGCTGGCTGAAATAGATCGGGTTCAAGAACACGACCGATGCCACCTTCTCAAGTGACAGCTCCTCGTTATAGTGCGCCTTTAAATATTGCAAAGCCACCTCGATTGCCTTGTCCCCGCCCTCTTGGCGATCGCCTGCCGTCGTCACCGACGATTGGCGCAGACGCCTCACCTCGTCCGGGATGCGGGTAAATTCCCGAATCATATCGGAATACGTAATATGAAACGGCACCTTCAAATAGTGGCTGAGATGCGTCCGCAGCTCCTGCAGCAGATCGCCCTCCGTTCGGTTATCCGCAAGCTGTACAAGCCCCAGCAGGCTCTGTCGGTCGAAGTTGACGACAAACCCCTGTCCATGCCGATCAATGAGCTCAGATAGCACATTTTCGATAATAAAATGCTCCAGCTGCACGTTCTTAACCGCTTCTTCAATCCGCACCATGATCAATCGGAATTCCGGGTACCGATCGATCAGCTCGCCAATGTCCATATTGCCGATATCAAGCCCCGAAGCCAGCCGCTGAAAGACGGCTTCCCGCAAGTACTTCAGGTTCGTCTTCAGCAGCTCGCTTTCCTTCGAAATCGCGGACTCCTGTTTCGCTTCGTCTGCCAGCTGGGCCATCAGCTCGACAAGGCGCGTTTTGCCGATCGGCTTAAGCAGATAGTCGCGCGCACCGAGGCGTACCGCCTTCTGGGCGTACGAGAACTCGGAATGCGCGGAGATGACGACCCATTTGACATGGGGGTACTTCCGGCGTGACATTTTCATAAACTCCAGACCATCAATGCCGGGCATCAGGATATCCGTCAGCACGATATCAATCGGCTGGCCGTCCATGAGCTTAACCGCTTCCTCTGCCGAGGCTGCCAAATGAATGGAATAGTCGGGAAAAGCCCGCTTAATCGTCCGTTTCACACCCTCACGAATGACGCCTTCATCATCCGCGATGAGAATATTAACTGCCATGGGCATTTCCTCCTTCCTTGGTCAGCGGCAGAAGAAGCGGCACCGTAATGATCGCCGTCGTCCCTTCGTTCAGCACACTCTTAAGTTCTACACCGTAGGCTTCACCATACATATGCCGAATACGCCGCTGAAGATTAACAAGGCCAATGCCGCCTTCATGCCGAACATCCTCGTTCGCTTCACGCATACTCGCTTCTTCCGGGTTAAGCAGCGATTCGTTCAACCTTGCCAGTGCCGCCTCATCCATTCCCGCTCCGTTATCCTGCACCATAATACGCAGCTGGCGCTCATCCTCTTCCGCGTAGACCCGCAGCATGCCGCACCGGTCAACAAGCGGCTCCAAACCGTATTTCACCGCATTTTCGATAATGGGCTGCAGTGTCATTTTGGGCAATGGGATGTTCAGCCACGGTTCCCCTACATCAATATCCACGGTCAACCGCCCTTCGAGCCGTGTCACGATGATCGTCAGGTAATGCTCGGTCTGTTCGATTTCCTCCCGCAAGCTGACTGCGCCTTCATCCCAATGACTGCTGTAGCGGAATAAGCGCGATAGCGACAGCACGACCTCGCCCAGTCGATCATGGCCTTTCTCATCGAGCATCCAGTAGATCATATCGAGCGTGTTATAGAGAAAATGGGGATTAACCTGCGATTGCAGCGCCTTCAGCTCCGCGTTCTTCTCACTGACAGAGGATATCTTCACCCGTTCAATGAGCTCGGCGATTTGATTCACCATCTGATTAAAGGAGGCGACCAGTATATTAATTTCCTGATAAGAGATCACATTCAGCGAGCCGCGGAAATTCCCAATCTCCACTTGCTTCATTTCGGAGATCAACCGCTTAAGCGGCGATGAAATCGTCCGCGAGAAAATCGTTGCAATGAGCGTTGCGACCAGCACAAGCGCTGCGCCTACCAGAAGCAGAAACCGCTGCGTCTCCGCTAGTTCCACATTCAGATCTTTATCCGGCGTCACGCTGAGCACCGTCCAATCTGCGTAAGGGAGCTTCGAGGAAACGATTAATTGATCATCCTGCTCCACCACAACCGGAACGCCATCATGCGGTCGTTCCAAGCTCGCAAGCCACGGTTCATCCCATGTGATGGAGGTCGTCGAAATGACTTTCCCTTCACTGGACATCAAAAAAACCTGGCTATGCGCGCCAAGCTTCAAATTGTCCATAGCCGCAATAATCGCCCTCGGACTGGTTTCAAACAGCTCAATCCCCACCTGCTTATGATTGTTCAAATCATAGATCGGCCGGCCAAAAGCAAACACGGAGCGATTCTCCACCTGATCGATAATGGAGTGTTCAAACACACCCAGCCATACCATGCTGCCGGTGGACGCTTTGATCTGCTTATACCAATCCGACTTCGCATAATCGGGGTCCACTACATTGGCGTAGTTGCCATAGTTATACACTTTCCCTTTATCGGTCAATACATGAATCCCGATAATATCTTCCTGCGACAGGAAGGCAGCGCCGAGGATATTGGTAATATTCCGCTCATTAAAATAATCGACAGCAGGGCTGTCGACTACAGGATTGCTCAGAATGCGAGCCAAATCATTATTGCCGATGACGGACTTCGACAGACTGTCATAGCCTTTCAGAAGAAGGTCAAACAAACCTACCGTCTGCGACACGTTCTGCTTGGATAAGCCGCTGACCTTCTCATGAAATTGCACCGTCGTTCGGTTATAGTACAGAATGCTGACGATCAGTAAGATTGCAGACATACTGATGAGGAACAGCACGAATAATCGGTATTGAATCGAATGAAATCCGCGCGACACTGGGCTTTCCGCCTCTCCTAAGAGTTTTGCCAGCAAAACTCATTTCAGAAGCATGAGCTTAGGGTCCTTACCCTTTTACCGCTCCGGCAACCATACCCTTCGTAATTTTCTCGGAGAGTACGAAGTAAACGAGCATGACCGGCAAAGCGCCAAGTACCAGGTATGCACCGATTGCACCAAAATTGGCGTTGTACTGACTAACGAAATTATATATGCCGAAAGGAAGAGTTTTCAACTTTTCTGCAGAGATAAATGTCGCTGCCATGATGTACTCATTCCAAATCGTGATGAACGTCAAGATTACGACTGTCATAATCGGCGGTACCGATATCGGCAGAATGATGCTGCGGAAGATCCGGTACACGCTTGCTCCGTCCATAAAGGCCGACTCTTCGATCTCGGCAGGGATACCGCGCATAAATCCACTAAGGATAAAGACGGCGATCGGCGTCGAGAATGCGATATACGGCAGAATGAGCGACAAACGTGTGTTTAGAATATCCAAGTTGCTGAAAATAACCATAAGCGGCAGAAGAGTTGCTTGCATCGGAATCATCATACCGAGCAAGAAGACCAGCGTTACAAGCGGTCCATACTTCCATTTGAAACGCGAAATCGCATAAGCCACCATGGAGCTCAGCACGATAACGCAAACCAGTGTGATCGAGGTAACGATAAGGCTGTTGCTCAAGTATTTCAGGTAGTGACCGCTCGTGTAGGCGGCTTTATAGTTACCCCATTGCGGCGAGGTCGGCAGGGAAAAGAAATGTCCGCCGAGAATTTGCTCGTTCGTTTTGAGCGAGTACATCACAAGCCAGAGCAATGGGTAAATTTGCGTGACGACAAGGATCGAGAGAAGTAGATACACGAGCCCTTTTTTAATACCTGCCATGTTCTTTGTTCTCCCTTCTAGCTGTATTTCGCTTCGACTTTTTTGAAGACGAAATTGATGACGACCGTAAAGATTAAGCAAATCATTACAAGGATTGTAGCGAGTGCACTTCCGTATCCGTATTTGAGCGATAGGAACGACATGTTGTACATATGCATCGAAATGGTATCCGTCGCATGTGCAGGACCGCCGCCCGTCATAACCCAAACAAGGTCGAAGGCTTGCAAGGAACCGATAAACGCCAGAATGATCGAGATTTTGAAGATCGGAATCGCCATCGGATACGTGATGTACCAGTCGGATTTGAAGCCTTCCGCGCCGTCGATTTTGGCCGCTTCATAAATTTCGCTAGAAATGTTCTGCACACCTGTGTATTGAATGAGCAAATGGTATCCGAAGTATTGCCATAGCGATACAAAATACAAACAGTACATCGCAACTTTCGGCTCTGTCAGCCAGCTGCGTGTCCAGCTTTCCAGTCCAACCGCGGTCAGAACGCCATTGAGCATACCGCCCATTTCAGTTGGGTTATAAATGGTTTTCCAAAGCTGACCAATGATAACAACAGACAGAATTACAGGTACAAAGTATAGCGATACCAACGTGTTTGCTTTGCGCACGTAACGATTCATCAGTGCTGCGATAAAGAGACAGATCGGAATTTCCGCCATGGAAAATACCGAGTACATCAATGTGCGGCGAACGGATGGCCAGAAGTTGTTATCTTCGGTCAGGATCGTTTTAAAGTTATCGAGCCCGATAAATTTCGCCTTGTTGATGCTGTCCCAATCCAGCAAGCTGTCGTAAACCGAAACGACGATCGGAACGAACACGAGGCAGATATAGAGAAGCAGACACGGCAGGACGAAAACTGCAATAGTGCGGGCCGGGACTTTTAAAACATTCACTGGGGTTGCCTCCTGATCGTAATGGATTGAAGAAAGTCGTAAACGGGTGGAAGCCGCTAAGAATGCTCCCACCCGCAAACGACTAGCTATTAAAGATTCTTATTTGTTCGCGTCAAATGCTGCTTGGTGCTCCTGAGCTACTGCTGCAGGGTCAACCTTTTGAACGAACATGTTTTGGATGCTGCTTAGGTGAGCTTGCGCGATAGCTGGTTTCATTGTGTTATCGAATGCCAGGTCGCCGCCTTTAACGCCTTTGAACAGGTCAAGTACGCTGATTGCAAGGTCGGAGTAGCCAGCTGCTTTGAAGTCGCCTTCAATGATTTGACCGCTACCTACTGCGTTTTTCAGCTCGAACTGTTTCTTAGGCATGTTCAGCATGAAGTAGTTAAGGAAATCTTTTGTAGCTTGCAGGTGTTCGCTGTTAGCCGAGATCGCGAATGCGGAACCCGGAGCTAGCATGAATTGGTCTGGATCGCCTTTGCCGCCAACTGTAGGGAATTTGAATGCGCCCACTTTGCCGCCAACGGAGGAAGCATCGATTGCTCCGGTTTCCCAAGTACCCATGATCATCATGGCAGCCTTACCTGTTTTGAAGAGGTTACCGCCTGTATTGTAGTCAACGGAAGTTGCGCCTTCGTTGAATGCTTTAGCTTGGATCAGATCTTGCATTTTGGATACTGCGTCTACGAATGCAGGATCGTTGAATGTTTTCTTGCCGTCTTGCACGTCTTGCAGGAATCCAGGGCCGCCGTTTGTGCGAAGCAATACGTTCATGAACAAGAACGAACCTGTCCAGGAATCCTTTTCACCGATTGCGATTGGCGTGATGTTTTTCGCTTTCAATTTCTTCACGTCATCGATGAACTGCTCGTAAGTCGTAGGAACCTCAGTGATTCCTGCTTGTGCGAACAGATCTTTGTTGTAGTAAACCACTTCGATGTTGTTACCATCAGGCAACGCGTATACGTTATTGTCGAAGCTATAGTAGTCGAGAAGACCTTTTTGGAATGTATCTTTCAGGCCGTTCTGATCCAGCATATCGTTCAGCGGAGCGAAGAGGCCAGCGTCTACGAAAGGCTTCATTTGTGCGGATGGATTCACGATCGTGATGTCCGGCACTTCTTTGGAAGCGGCTTGCGTTTTCAATTTCAGCTTCTGTTGGTCTGTGTTCAATGTGTCCAGCTCGATCGTTACGTTCGGGTGATCCTTCTGGTATTGATCCACAAGAGAGTGAAGCATTTTGTACGAAGGCGTTTCAGGATCTGGATAGATGTTTTGGAACGTGATCGTTACTTTCTCATCGCCAGCGTTCGTGCCTGCATTCGTACCTGCATTTGTACCTGTATTCGTATTATCTGCTGTGTTGTTTTCTTTGTTACCGCATGCTGTTGCTCCAAGCAGCAATGCTGCTGCCGTCAACGCAACTGCAGTTGTTTTCATCGTTTTGCTTGCCATGTTCTCTATTCCCCCTCGGGTTGATATACGCTTATTATCATGCACAGAGGCATCAGCAACAATGCGCGAAATCAAGGAGTGAGGTTTGCTTTTTCAAGGTTGTGTGAAGAAAACCAACTCCTTCTGCAAACATAAGTAGAGGAAAATGGCACAAAAAAATACAGGTTTAGGAGCAAGTGCAACGAGTTGATTAACCAGTAAGTTAAGGTTGGAGCAGCTGTGGCGAGTTGACTTTAGAAGTAAGTAAAGGATTAGGAGCATCTGCACCAATTTCGCAGCTTAATGAAACCACCTCTACCGTGCTATGATGTTTATAGCGTTAGAACATTGCTGTACTCCCCATTCCCCACATGCGAAAGGACGTTTATCCATGGAATCAATCCGTAATATTTATTGCGTTGGACGCAATTATGCTCTGCATGCAAAAGAGCTCGGCAACGATGTGCCGGAGGAGCCGATGATCTTCTCCAAGCCGACTCATGCGCTTCATCCTGCTGTAGGCAAATTGGAATTGCCGGGCACCATAGGCGAAATTCATTATGAGCTGGAGGTTGTCGTGCGCATCGGTACAAGCTATCGCCCGGGCATGCGCGCCGATGAGCTGATCGACGGCCTCGCGCTCGGCATCGACCTGACGGCGCGTGATGTACAGTCGAAGCTGAAGGAGAAGCGCCATCCATGGCTGCTCGCGAAAGGCTTCGTCGGCTCTGCGGTGCTGAGTCCGTTCACGCCGTTCACGGGCGTGGAGGATTTCACGCAATTAACCTTTAGCCTGCTTAAGAACGAAGAGACGGTGCAAGCCGGCTGTCCGCAGGACATGATCTTCTCGCTGCAGCAGCTGGTCGACTTCATCGGTACCAACATGGGATTAGGTGCCGGCGATGTCATCTACACCGGCACACCGGCCGGCGTTGGTCCGCTGGCGGACGGCGACATGCTGGAGATGAAGCTGGTTGCCGGCGGTAAGGAAGAGACATATGGTCCACTTTATGTGGACATGATTTGATTGTTGGCCGCCCCGGTTATATGGGGCGGCTTTTTTATTGGGGCCGCTTAGTGGCGGGGGCGACACCGCAATGGCGGGCAGCGCTCCAGTAACATGCAGACCTCTAGGTGAGCTTCCTGCGCCATATTCGCTGCTTCCGCTACCATGTAGACCTCTAGGCTTGCTTCTTGTGCCATATTCGCTGCTTCCGTTAGGGGAATTGGGTTAGTTTGTTTGCTGAGAGTCGGTTTTCGGAACTCTCAGCTTCTTTTCGGTGTGGTTTCTGCGCTGAGAGTTCGTTTTTCGCACTCTCAGCGTCCTTTGCCAGGGAGAATTGGGTTAGTTTGCTTGCTGAGGATCGGTTTTTGGAACTCTCAGCTTTTTTTTGGTGTGGCTTCGGCGTTGAGAGTTCGATTATCGCACTCTCAGCACCCTTCGTGGGAGAAGTTTCACAAACACAAAAAAGACAGCTCCATAAGCCCGAGCTGCCCTTCCCTTTATTCATACATCGCAAGTCCCGCTACCGAGATCGCCACGATCTGGTCGTTCTTTAACTCGAACTCCAGTGCCAGCCGATTCTCTTTGTCGATGTAGCCTATCGAATTCCCACGCGTATAATAGCTCTCTCCGTACAGCTTTTGTGCGCTCTCTTTGGTGTCGCCTAGTTTCACGCCTTTCGCCGTAGCCACTTTGGGGCCGAGCGAGTAGGCGAGCACGACATTATCGAGCGAGGTGTACTGGTATTCCTCATACATGAATAGAAAAGTCCGGCCGTTATTGAGCGTGCGCTGCGGCTTACCCAACTTGGCAACGAGTTCCTGCTCCGTGAGGCCAAGCTTTACGCCATCATCGCTTTTCTCCGCCCTCAAGTCTGTCGAGCCGACTTTCTCAATGAATGTCAGAGGCGTTTCACTCTTGCCACCACATGCCGCAAGCAGCACGGCAATGCCGCTTAATAAAATAATCAATTGCATCATTCGTTTCATTTCAAACCTTCACTCCCTCTTACCTTAAACGGCGCGAAACGCCAGCTTCCCGCTTCCAAACCCTCAGCTTACAGCATCCCACGAAGCCTGTCCGCAAGCACCTGCATCATGCTGCGCAGGACGCCAATGTTCTGGAAGCACAGCGTGAACACTTGGTCGCGGTGCAGTTGGAGCAGTACCGCCCGGCTCGCTGCTGTACAGTCTGCGGAACGAAGTCCGCTGTCGATGACAGCCATTTCGCCGAAGCATTCGCCTTCTCCAAGTGTCGCGAAGGTTTCGCTGCCCTTATGTACACGAACGCTTCCTTCTATAATACCGTACAACGTATCGCCGTAATCATCAACCCGGCAAATCGATTCCCCCGCCGCATACTCGACTTCCTCAACAAGCTGCGCTAGCGCGATGACATCCTCTTGGGATAAACGAGCAAACAGGTCGATCTTTTGAAGAATCAGCACGCGTCGCAAAATAGTATCGTTCGCCATGCCGTGCTCCTCTTCCGAAGACTCCGTGACTCCCCCGCCTGCATCGACAGCAGATGCCGCCGCAACTTCCGCTTGATGCTCATCCGTAGGTATCGCACCTACCGATGATTTCTGTGCCAGCTTGGAACGCAGACGCCTCGAAAGCAGCTTCATCATTTCAAGCGCAATGCCCGTGCGGTCAAAGATGACATCGTAGAAACCCGACGAATCGAGCTTCCACAATACAAGACCCTCCTCCGCCATGACAGTTGCCGTTCGCAAACGGCGCGTCAAGATCGCCGTCTGTCCGAAGCAATCCCCGGCCGTACGCTCATTGAGCTTCTCTGCTCCCCGATAAATACCGGTTCGTCCGCTCTGAATGAGATAAAGTGCGTCGCCCGGGTCATTCACCTGAAACACGGTAGCACCCTTCGGATAGGTCACCCGCTCCATGCGCATCGCAATCATCGACAACTCTCGGGATGACAGGCCGTCGAACAAGGAGACATTTTTCAACATCGCGATCCGTTCCATCTGCTCGCCTAACCACGACTCATCCACGGCATGACGCCCCGGTGCCGCCGCCGTCCCATCCACAACCACGCGTTTGCTTCTTGAAGCAAATTGAATGACTTGGCAAAGCCACTCATCCCCCTGCTCATTCATCCAATCTAATTCAAGCGCCGCCTCGTTCTTCACGGCATTCGCCGTCACCGTACGGGAAGCCGACATCAGCTTCGCCAGCTCCATTCGCAGGTTCCCCTGAACCAGCTGGTCGATAATTTCAGCCGCATTCGCTTGTTGGCGCGCTCCGCCTTCTGTCCAGTTAGCGTACACCGCTTGAATGGTTTTGGCCTCATAGATAAACCCGAGCAGTTGGAATATCCGCTTAATCATCGCAGAACGGACCTGCTCGACCGCTTCCGCTACTTCCTCGTAGCCTTCAACTGCGATCAGATCGCCTTGGTACGACGTAAACCGCCCATACAGTTCAAGTTCTAGCAAGATGTTCGCTTCGAA
The DNA here is from genome assembly GCF_059686995.1 of Paenibacillus rhizoryzae. Classification (NCBI taxonomy): domain Bacteria; kingdom Bacillati; phylum Bacillota; class Bacilli; order Caryophanales; family Paenibacillaceae; genus Paenibacillus; species Paenibacillus rhizoryzae. The sequence goes on from NZ_JCAALT010000005.1 coordinate 430,073, forward strand.
CCCTTTGGCATCCACCTGCTGTATTCCTTTGCGCATCCGGGTCATCGCTTCCAGCAGCTTGTCTCTCATTTCAAAATTAGCCGGTTCATACCGCTGGAACAACAAATCGAAAGCCTGCTGCCCGCCAATTCGCTCAAACACTTTCGGCAAATGCAAGGTGACGGATTCCACATCAAAATACGTGACCAGCAGCTTCAGAATATCCCGCTCATCGTAGGCGGCCAGCGTTTCGATCGCGGCCTCCCTCGTCTCATTATGCTGCAGCATCGGCACGATATGCGGTACAAGCTCCGGTACCTGCAGTACAGCGGCGGATTGCACAGCATATTTCCGAACCTGCGGCGCCTCATCTCGCAGCAGCGGAATCAGCGGTTTGTAGAACTCGCGGATGCCAATTTGTCCGAACAGGATTGCCATTGAGGTTCGTTCATCCTCGCGGGAGCTCTCCATAAGCTCCTTCAACGTACCAACGGCGCGGAACATCCCTTCGATGCCGTAATATTTGATCAATCCCGCAATGGCCGCCGACTTCACATCCATATCCGCTTCGCTTAGCCTTGCCGTAATTTCATCCAAATGCTCATCCTTCGCATAAGCCGCCAAAGCAAGAATGGCTGCAGCACGAACGCGGCTGTGGCCTTCACCTATAAGCGCGAGCAGCACTTCCTCTTGTCCGGCCGGCTGCTTGCGTTCCATGTAACGAAGCGCCTCAACACATACCTCTTGCGAGGGATGGCGAAGCAGCCCTTCCAGATGCGGCATGAGGTCAAAGCCATCGATATCCTGCAAAATCTTCAGCGCATACAGCACCTGCACCTTATCGGGCTGCACAAGGGTATCCGTCAGCACCTTCAAGCTGGCAGGATCCATCAGATCGAGCTGCCCTTCGTTCAAGTCATGTCCCCTTGTTTTCAAGGTAGACAGAAGCGCTTCAAGGTAAGCACCCTTTACCTTCACGGCCGCTACGATGCAGACGCAAAGCAGCGTCAATATAACATAACTGAATTGCTGCGTCGTGAGCAGCTGAGACAGCAGAATCAAGCTTATTGCCGCGATTCCTTTGGCACCGTTACGAACGATGCCGTCTAAGAAGCTCTTCGCCGAGTTGCGCCACTCCGGCGGAATCGGGAACATGACGAGCTGGCTGACAGAGGAATAAATCGTATCGCCAAGCACTTTGTCGCTTCCTTTTACGATCACAACCATCGCAAGAACGGGCATCATCAGCACGCCAAGGCTTCCGGTGAACAGCGCAATCGGGAATACCAATATCGCAGTCATGACGCCAAATCGGGTCAGCAGCTTGCCAGCGACGAAGAGCTGAATAAACAAAGCCAGCAATCCCGAGAATCCATAAAAGCTACCCATAAATCCGGCCAATGCCTCGTCCTGAAGCGTACCGCGCAAAATCACCTTAAACTGATAGTCGATCAGCGTCAGCGTAATTACAAGCGCCGCCGACATGATCGCTATATATTTGAGATGCGGAACATTGCGGAATAAGCCTCCGCTCTCCTTCTTCTTCGCACCGCCACTGCCGCCTGCCTGCTTACGCTGGGGCTTGACGGAGGTGAAGAGGTCTGACCCTTTCCCTGCAAGTTTCAACAACCGGATTACCGCTACAAGCGCAAGCAGTTGTAGCGCGGCATAGAAGCAAATGAGGTTCGCTGTCCCCACCAGAGGAACGACAAGCTTCAGGCCGAAACCGCTTATGATACCGCCCATAAGGCCGCCGCTGCCGACAAGACCGATGGTCCGTTTCACCTTGCGCTGATCCAGAACGGATGCCGCAAACTGCCAGAAACAGACAATCATCAGGAAATTGAACACATCATAACCAACATAGATAACCGGATACACCCAGCTGAAATCCATGCCCACACCAAGCCGCGAGAGCAGTACCAGCGCAGAAATTAGCGGAATGAGCAGCTTCAGCAGATGATCCATCCGAAACCGCGGACTGAATCGCTGGAACAGCAGTCCGATTAACAGAAGCGCCGCCGACTGCGGCACATACATAAAGGAAAGCTGCGAGGCGCCAAAACGGGACAGAAACAGTGCATCCGCCGCAGTTCTGCCCACTGTGGAAGCCGATGAAACCGCAAACAAATAAATAAAGAGGAAAAGCACCTTCGTGTACTCTTCCTTGTCTTCGCCAAATTTGCGAAAGGTTTGACCAAACGCATTCCCCGAAATTAATTTCATACCGGCTTCTCCTACCCGAACAATTTAGTGACATCTTTTAGTAATTTTCGACAGATAGATCCCCATTCCCTCCAAAAGTCACAAACAAAGAACAGGAAAAAAGTCCCATGCAAGTTAATCGTTCAGAACAACGCAAAAAGAGCACAGACCTCTAGGATCCGTGCTCTTCCTTCACGCTCTTACTTGCTGCCCGCTGCTCCGCTGTCTGCTTCCTCCGCAGTTGTTTGATAGGCGATCAATACGATATTGCTGGCTGTTTGCTTTCGCAAATCCGATTCGAATTGCTGCAGCTGCGCCAATAGCTGTCCGTCTAGTTGGGCCGGTTTATAATTCACGAGATTCCCTCCATTGCTAGATTTCAGGTTTACTCTCATTGTTAACGGCAACAGCCCTGCTTATGCGTGGACCGGACAGATTTATGGCAAATCGATGAGCATGAATTGCCCGCCATTCTCACTTGCGACGACCAGGTCTTCTAGATCGGTAATACGTGCGGAATCGCTTCGGCTCAAACGATGCTCACCGTTTAATGTCACTTCGCCTTCCATTACGAACAGGAAGATTTTGCGTGCGGCATCTTGCTTGAACGAAACGCTGTTTCCCGCTTCCGGACGAGAAAGATAGATGGTCAGATCCTGATGAATCGATGTGATCGTTTCGCTTTGCAGTTGCTTCGAGACAATGGGAAGCAGTGCGTTCTTCATCGCAGCAGGATCGAACGACTTTTGCTCATAGGATGGCGTAAGTCCTTTCGCTTCGGGAAGGAACCACATCTGCAGCAGATTGGCTACTTCCGTGTCTGACGAATTGACCTCGGAATGCAAAATGCCCGTTCCCGCTGTCATGCGCTGTACCTCGCCGGCTCTTAGGATTTCTTTGCCGCCCGTATTGTCCTCATGCGCCAGCTCGCCTTTCATCACGACCGTAACGATTTCCATATCGCGGTGCGGATGCGTGCCGAATCCTTTGCTAGGTTGAATATAATCCTCGTTAAATACGCGCAGCGGACCAAAATTCAAATTGTCCGGATCGTAATAATCTGCAAACGAAAAACTAAAATTAAACTGTAGCCATCCCAAGTCCCCAGAATGTCTCGATGCTGCCGGATATATTGTGATCATGGTCCAGAACACTCCTCATGATTTCATTTTTTCTCACTTACTTTATGTAAGTATGTGTGCTATAGTTAGCTTTGTCAAGGAGGGATTCCATTGGATCATTTGTACATTCGCCACACGGTTGGCGGCCGATTATTTCTCGATTCGAAGAAGCATGAGCTCCCGTTCTCCGTCGCACCCGCAGAGGGCCGGGAAGGCTGGAAGCTCTGCATTGATGCCGTGGATGAGTCCATGGGCTCAGCGATTTGCCGGCACAATGACGAGCTCAATATCTTTCTCGTCGAAGATGGCGCGGTTGATCACAAGACTTGGTATTATTCTACACACGGCCTCGTCGAATATGACGCCGCAGCCAAACAGCTCATCATCTGGGCCGATGGCAAAATCGACTACACGGTCTAGCTTGCGTAAGCTCGCTTCACCTTTATACCCAGCCCCAGAAAAACCCGTCTCGCTCCCAAGCTGCACGCCCGCCGTGCAGCTTTTTGAATGCTTTCTTTACTTCCTTGTCGATGGATTCGTTGCCATTCTCATTGACATAAATAAACTGCTCCCCGAAATGCGCCTTGATATGCGCGACCGCCTGCTCCTGACGCAGCATGCCCGCCGACTTCAGCTCCTGTACCATCCACTCTGCTGCTTCTTGCGCTGTATGTTCCATTTCCCAATCGCCTCTTCCCGCTTGCATTTGTTGAACCATTTGTTCGCCAACCTCGTATGTATCCCTTAAGTACGCATACCTATTTACTAGGAGGGGTTGCCATTATGCATGTTGTGGAACCGAATGTGAAGAAGGTTAATTTCAAGCCTTATATTCTGTACGCCTTGCTGATTGTGGTCGGCGTCATCGTCGCCTTTAACGGGTTTCAAACTGTCCAGTACGGCAATGTCGGTTTGTACAAAACGTTCGGCAAATTGAATGATAACATACTGGCGCCCGGCATTCATATGAAAATCCCATTCGTGCAGAGTATCATCCAGGTGAATGTGCAGGTGACCAAAGCCGAGACGGATACGAGCGCGTCCTCCATGGATCTGCAGCCTGTCTCGACCCACGTGGCAGTCAACTATTCCGTTGACAAAACGGCCGCGTATAAGCTGATGAACAACGTCGGCGGCTCGTTCGACAATGTGATCGTGAATCCGGCTATTCAGGAAATTGTCAAAGAAGTGACGGCCCGCTACCCGGCGGAAGACTTAATCGCGAAGCGCGATGTCGTCGCGGGGGAAATTCGCGAGCATCTCACAACGAGACTGGCCAAGTACAATCTAATCGTGAATGACATTAATATCGTCAATTTTAAGTTCTCCGATGCGTTCAATCAGTCCATTGAGGCGAAGCAGGTGGCGCAGCAGCAGGCGTTGAAGGCTGAGAATGATCTCAAACGGGTGCAAATCGAGGCGAAGCAAAAGATCGCGCAAGCCCAGGCGGAAGCGGAGTCGCTGAAGCTGAAGAAACAAGAGGTGACGCCGGAGCTGATTCAACTTAAGCAAATCGAAGTGCAAGAGATGGCCGTGGACAAATGGGATGGTAAGCTGCCGAGCGTGACCGGCGGAGCGACACCGTTTATCGATGTGAGCAGCTTTGGGAGCAGCGTCGGGAAATAAGCGGGGGTAGTTAGAAGGTTGGTAAGTGCGCTTGGTAGAAGGAGGGTTAGAAAGCTGGGAGCCAAAGGTTGGGGCTCTCGGCTTTTTTGTGTTTTAATGGCGGTTGGTTGGGGGACGCGCGGCAATGTAGATCACACAAGGAACTACTTGCGCTCGCTTCACTGAACTCGCAACAATGTAGATCACCTAGGGATCCTCTTGCTCTCGTTTTGCAGAAATCGAGCCAATGTAGATCAACTAGATATCCTCTTGTTCCCGTGATGCCTCCTTATCTCGGAGACCTCGCCCCCTGAGCGAGAGTGCCGAAATCAACGGGAAACTTGACGAACGGCACCTGCCGCGGATGCGCGAGATGACGCGTAAAACCACTTTGTTTAGCGAATGAGCACTTCCTTTGTCGCCCTTGCAGGGAGTGGTTGCGAGAGCGCGAATTACCTATGCATTCCACCCGAACGGAGTGATAGGAATGGAACTTGTCAAAAGCAAGGACGCAGCTGAGTCGTTGAACGTCAGTCAAACCACGGTCAAACGCTGGGCTTCCCACTTCCCTCATTATTTTCAAAAGGATCGATTCGGCCATTATGTCTTCTCGCCCGGTGACCTGTCGATGCTCGCTTATATCAAAGAATCGCTTGAACGCGGAGAAACGATGGATATGATCGTGTTGCCGGAACCCGAGCAGAAGCCGGAACGCCTAAGCCTATTGGGTTCAGAAGTACAGACCGACGATTCCGGTCAGCAGTCCGTCCCCCACGGCTACAACGAGCAAGTGGCTGCCGCATCAGAAGCGCAGGACTCCGAGCTTCGCTGCCGCTTGGTTCAGGTCGAGCGCAGGCTTGAACAGAAGGCCGACGAGGTCGTCGCTGCGCAAATTTTGCAGCATCGCTCCGAGCTGGAGGAGCTGCGCAAGATGATTGATCATCTGAGCGCAGCAATCGAATATGCCAAGCAGCCAATTCCGCCCTTGAGCATACCTCCATACGCCGCCGAAACCGCAGCAGCTATAGAAGTGCCGGTCTCTGTCCCATCGCCTGCGCGTAAACGCGGCTTGTTTCGCTCATTATTTGTTTGGTTTTGATTTCCCCGGAAATTGAAGGGCAAAGGGGACAATGATGACCGTTACGACCGCTAGAGCGCCGATTGCCAGAACGCGTTCATCGAGCAGCAGCTGCACGAGCAGAGATAATACGATGCCGCCCATATTGCCGAACAAGAGCAGCAGCCCCGTTATTGCGCCTGCAGTGCGCGGCTCCGCTTTGGCCTCGGCAAACGAAAGCACAATAGGCAAGTCCGCCAGCAGCAGTAGACCGGCTAATGCCAGCAGCGACATAAACAGCCAAGTCGGCATCCCTGTCGCAAGGAACACAAGCAGTATCGCGCTGACCGCGAGTGACAGCACAAGCACGTTTCGTGCACGATTCCCGCGCATTGCGAAGTCCGGCAGCACCGCCGCCCCGATAATACCAGCCGCCGTCATGAGTCCAAGGCCTGTTCCGACCTGCACCGAGTTGTAACCGATTGCATCCGCCAATACTTCGAGCCATGTCGCCAGCGTAATGAAAATGCCGAAGCCTGCGAATAGGAGCAAGCTAAACAACCGAACCCACCGCTGCGACCACAGCGCCTTCAAGGTACGAAGCGCAGGAGCCGGCTCTGTATCCGTCGCCCCTTCATACAAGGGTGTCTTGCGAAGCGTCATCAGCAGCGCCAAGCAAGCGACTGCACTAATCATCGCCTGCGTCCACAGGACGGCAGGCATTCCGCCCCATCCCAGCAGAAAAGGCACCGTCACATTGGAAATCATAATGCCTACAAATAAGCTGGCTGTGCCGGCCGCAATGGCAATTGGACGTTTGGGCGGTGCCGCAAAAAGCACCGCCATTTTGTTTACAGCATTGAGCACCAGAGGCTGACCTACGGCGATGACGAACTGCCCGGCAAGCGCATATTCATAACCGGGTACGACCCGGATTAGCGCACCGGCTACGGTAAGTCCGGCACCCCAAGCAAGTGCACCGCGGAAGCTGCGATCCGATGCGAGGCCAAATGGTATAGATAACAGAACATAGACAAGCGGAAAGACTAGTGACAGCCACCCAACGGCATCTACAGATACCCCCCAGTATTCGGAGGCATCTGTTGTAATGGGCGTAAAAGTCACCCACAGCAGCTGAGTGACAGCCACTAACCCCGCATAAGCAGCGATAACGGACCAGCGCGTGCCCCCCGTCATAACGACAGCTCCGGAACGCCAAACAGCTTCTCCAGATAAGGATTCAGCAGCACGCCATCCGGATCGTACTGTTCCCGCAGACGGACGAATGCGTCCCACATCGGATAGAGCTCCTGCAGCTGCGACGCGCGAAGGGAATGCATTTTGCCCCAGTGCGGCCTTCCTCCGTGACGGAGGAAGATCTTCTCCATAGCCGCAAAATAAGTCCCATACGGCATCCCTTTATACATATGTACGGCAATATAGGCAGAATCCCGGCCATAAGCAGGACTCAGCCAGATCTCATCCCCTTTGGCATACCGGCATTCAATCGGAAAATGAACCGCGAACCGCTCCTGCTCCATAACCGCACGCATCTCTTCGATGACTGCCGGCATAGCCTCCGCAGGCAAGTTGTATTCCATTTCGTTGAAACGCACGAGACGCTGCGTCGCGAACAGACGATGGCTATACGACACCTTACTGAACTGAGGGAACTGCGCCGCAGAGAATCGGCTCACGGATCTGCACAGCTTCGGAATCCGGCGGCACAGTCCCGAGAGCAGACCGAATGCGCCGTTCTCAAGCACCACATCGCTGATATAATCGCCTACCCGCCGCGGCGTGACAGGCTCGGACGTTTCATTCATGATTTTGAGCTGACACGACTCCGCATAGGGGAACCAGTACATCTCGAAATGACGGTGCGAATCAGCAAGCGTTGACAGCTGCGTCAAGCTTTCCGTCAGCTTCGCCCGCTTGCTCTCGTAGCGCATTTTGAATGCCGAACGAAGTCTCAGCTTCACCTGCACCAGTATGCCAAGTGCACCTAGCGAGACCTGCATCCCTCGAAACGTCTCCGGATGGGACTCCATCGAGCATTCGACGACCTCGCCGCTCCCGGTTACAAGCGTCAGCCCAATAACCTGCGTCGCTATGTTGCCGAATGCCCGGCCCGTACCATGCGTGCCTGTGCTTATTGCACCTGCAATGGATTGGACGTCAATGTCGCCAAGGTTCTCCTGTGCCAGACCCTGCTTAAACAGCAGATCGCCAAGCAATTTCAGCTTCGTACCGGCCCAGACCGTCGCCGTCTCAGCTCCGGTGTCGACCTCAACCAAACCTTGCATCCGGTCTAGTGAAACAAGCACATCGCCGGAAGCCGCAATTGGCGTAAACGAATGCCCCGTTCCGACAACCCGGAGCTTCCTCCCCTCGCGCCTGCACGATCGAACGATATCGACGACCGCCTCTATCGATTCTGGATACAGAATCACACTCGGTGTTGCCTGTACGGAGCCTGACCAATTCGACCACGCTACGCGCATCGCCGCATGTCCATTCATAGAAAACAAGCCCCCATTCCGCGATAGGTTGCATATTCGCCGACGATTTGCCCATTCGACACGGCAACCATGAGCAAGAACCGCTCGCACAGCTCGCCTGCTTTGGCATGACGGAAGTAGACCGGGTCGCCAATCGCGGGCGCAATCCCGTTCTTTAGAACGCGCAGGGGCGTTTGCACTTCGCCTGCCCCCTCAAGAGGAAACAACTCCAGCCCCTCCGGCAAATACACCTGCGCCTGCTTCTCAATGCCAACTGCCCCGGAGGCTGTGTAACCGCCCCCCATACAGGTGATAATATCCGGCCTTGGACGGCGCACAACCTCCACCGCATAGCCCGCCGCAGGCTCATAGCGAAACCCCGCGTACCCGTCAAACAAGCCCGGCGCATAGAACCCTGAGCCTGCCGTAATCTCGGTCACGCATGCTTCCAGCCGCGAGCTGTCCATGCTGCCGGTGCCGCCGGCATTCACGAACCGGAGCTTCGCCCCCCTCGCTTCGAGGCCCTCCACCACTTCGCGTCGCCGCTTTGCTACTTCGGCGATCGAGCGTTTCTTCAGCCAGCGGATCACGCTGTTCTTCAGCCGTTTGCCGGGCAAATTATCGCCAAGACCGGCAATTTGCGCCTCATAGCCCATAATGCCGTCCAGCTTAAGCCACGCAGAGGAGAGAATGAGCTCCGCAACAGGACGCACTTGTTCCCAGCTCGATAATGGGGACCGCCAGACGCCAAAGTGCAATCCCGGATAATCCGCCGACATATCGATATCCAGACATAACGGGACGACGACTCCTTGTTCTGCGGCAATCCGCTCCATCTGCTGCACATGCTCGGCACTGTCGACCATAAACGTAATCGAGCGACCCTCCCCGATTGCCTTCACCAGCTCAGCAATTCGATCCGGCTGCCACTGCGGGTAACCAAGCAGCAGATCATCGAAGCCCTCGCGCACGAGCATCGCCGCTTCATCGGCGGTGTAGCACATGATCCCTTGATAGACCGGACTGCCGGCCAGAATCCGCCGCATCACCTCCGGGCAGCGGATCGATTTGCTCGCGATCCGCACCTTCTTGCTTCCCGCAGCCCGCGCAATAGCCGCGATGTTGCGATCCAGCATATCCAAATCTACGAATGCATACGGCATCGGAACGCCTTCAAGAACCGTTTTGTAATACGAATAGGTATCCTTCATAGTCGCGGCTGCACATCCTCTTTCGCCTAAGGCTTCATTAGCATGCGAATAAACTTGAGCCCATTCTTGGCAGACGGGTAACGGAAAGGGAAATCAAACCATGTTGTCTGCTTCAGCACACTCTTCATATGGGAGAACGTCCGGAAGCTTTGCTCGCCGTGATAGCTGCCTGTTCCGCTGTGGCCTACCCCGCCAAATGGCAAATACGGTGTTCCGATATGCAGCAGCGTATCGTTGATGCAGCCGCCGCCGAAGGAGATATTCCCCGTAAACAGCTGCTGCACCGCTTGATCCTTGCTGAAAACATACAGCGCCAGCGGTTTGGGCCGCGCATTCACGATCGCTACCACCTCGCGCGGGTCATCATACGTGAACACAGGCAGGATCGGTCCGAAGATTTCTTCCTGCATGATCGGGGAATCCCAGGCAACATCCTCGAGCACCGTCGGCGCGATGCGCAGCTTCACGTCATCCGTCCCTCCGCCGATGGCAGCCGTGCCATCCGCAATAAACGCGCGAAGCCGATCGTAGTGGCGGCGAGTGATGATCGCGCCATAGTCCGGATGCTCCAAAGGCGCCTCGCCGTAGAACGCAGTCACAGATTGATGAATAGCGGCAAGCAGCTCATCCTTCACGCTGTGATGCACAAGCAAATAGTCAGGTGCGAGGCAGGTCTGCCCGCTATTAAGAAACTTCCCGAATGCAATCCGCCTTGCCGCAAGAGCAATAGACGCGTCATGATGCACAATGCACGGCGACTTGCCTCCGAGCTCCAAGGTAACAGGAGTCAGATGCTTCGCGGCTGCGGCCATCACCGACTTGCCGACTTCTACGCCGCCGGTGAAGAAGATATGGTCGAAAGGCAGCGCCAGCAATTCGCGGCTCGCCTCTACTCCGCCTTCAACGACAGCGATATAGTCAGGCTGGAAACTATCGGCGATTATTGCGGCAATTAGCGATGTCATCGCCTGCGATAGCTCGGATGGCTTCAATACGGCGGTATTGCCTGCGGCGATAGCGCCTATAAGAGGAACCAACGTGAGATTGAAGGGATAATTCCAGGGGGCGATGATGAGCGATGCACCAAGCGGATCCGGCATGACATAACTTTTGCTGCCCAGATGCGTAGACGGCGTCTTGACCCGCTTCGGCTTCATCCATTTCTTCAGATGTTTCATCGCGAAGTTGATCTCGGTGTAGAAGGGGCCTATCTCCAGCGTGTACGCTTCATGCTCGCTCTTATTTAGATCCGTGTGGAGCGCTGCAATAATCGCAGCCTCGCGCTCCACTACGGCTTGTTTCAATTTCTGCAGCTGCGCCATGCGAAACGCATAACCTCGGCTTGCGCCCGTCTGAAACCAAGCCTGCTGCCGTTTCAACAGTTGTTCAAAGGAAGCCATGATATCCCTGCTCTCCCGGTCTGCCGGACGAGGCCGGCTCCCGATTGTAAGTGCTTACACGAATTCGTAACAAAGAAGCAGACGCCTTAGCGTGCCTGTGCAATGACCGCATTGTGCGCCTTGATGTAGCCATGGCGGATAATGTCGAAGCCATTCTCGTATATATATAAGCCCATCTGCTCCACCGTCATCAGCTCGCGATACGTGTGATTCATAATATCGGCCATTATGACGTAGAACAGCCTGCTTTTCCATTGGTTGCGCGGTGTTGTGAAGATCGCATAGCCGCCGTCTTTGAGGAATCTGCGGTGCCAATCGACAACCTCCGGTTTGTAGGTATCCGGGAAATGCTCCAGCAAGCCGACCGAAAGCACAATATCAAACGTCTTGCCAAACGATAGATTCCGAATGTCATCGACCACGTATTCGATATTGAAATCAGATTTATAATATACCTTCGCTCCGCCCGTAGATGAGCTTGAGCCTAGAAACGGATAAGAATCGGGAAACTCGCCGTGACGAACGGTTTTGCAATACGCGTCATAGTCGACCAGCACAACCTCGGCTCCCGGATAGAGCGCCGCCAGCTGCATCGCTTCATATCCCTCCGCCGCACCGAGAAACAGAATGCGCGGACGCGTGACATTCAGTCCTTCAAACAAAGATCGTTTGCCGCGCGGGTCCCAGACGCCATCTTGAATGCGGTGCACATAATTCCAAAAATGAATGCGGGCTACATCGCCCAAGGCCGCACTGATTTCCGAAGGCTTGAACGTGGCGAGACTCTTGAGAAACGCAGACTGCTCGCTGCCGATTTCCTTGGGAATGTCCTTATCGAACCACTCATGAAAGGCTTTGTTAAAATACGTCCACGATGTCTTCGCATCCATCGCTTTCTCATGCTCTTGCTCCCACTGCTTACGGGTTTCCGACATCGTCCGCACCTCGTACGGCTTGCCTACCCGCTCCCAGGTCAGCTGCGACCAATCCTTCACCGTATTCACCCGGATAAAGCGCTCGTACGCCTTATCTTTGTGCGGTCTTAGGTCAACCCGGTAGGAAGGCGTAAGCTCCGTTAGGCCAAGCTGCCGCTCCGAGTAGGGCTGCTCTAAGCGGGAAGTGTCTGCTTGCTTTGCTATACTCATTCCTTACTCACCTCGCTCAGTAAAATGACCAACTATACAACAAAGTATATCATCAGCCGCTCATCTTTAGTGGTGAATTATTCCCAATTCTCCCGCCGGACTAGGCTATTTTCTGCAAAGATTGCAGCAGCACCGTGTAAATCAAAGCCGGATCAAACGGCTTGGTCAAATAATAGTCCATCCCCGCCTCAAGTACCTCTTCCTGCACGCCTTTCATCGCATCGGCCGTCATCGCAATAATCGGTGTCTGCTTCGCATGCTCGATCCGGCGGATGAGCCTTGTCGACTCATAGCCATCCATAATCGGCATCTGCAAATCCATCAGAATAACATCGTATTGCTTGCCGCGCACGCTGTTCACCGCTTCCTCGCCGTTATCGACGACATCGATGAGCATCCCCATTCCCTTGAGCAGCTCCATCGCTACAAGCTGATTGATCGCATTATCCTCCACAAGCAGCACGGAAGCACCGCGCAGCAGCGCGTACTTCTCGGCAAACTCGACATTTTCCGTCTCGAGCAGCTTTACGCCAGCTTGCGGCTTAATCAGCGAAATCACTTCATCGAACAGATGCGACTGGCTGATCGGATAGAAGAGTACCTTCTCGATTGCCGGTGACGGTACGCCTCTTTGCAGCTCCATCTCGTGATAGGCGCTCGTAAGCACAATAGCCTGCGATTTGCCCGGCAAATCCCGTTTGATCCGTTCCGCAAGCTGCACCGCATCCCCGGCCTGCAGCTTCCAATCCACCATAATCAAGTCATAACGGTTATGCATGGAGATGTTATAGATCGCTTCCTGCTCCGATGCAGCCAAGCTGACAATAAACTTAAATTGCTCCAGCTGGTTACGCAGCACCTGCTGCATCTCCGGATTATCGCATATGAGCAGCACGCGCAGAAACTTCATATCGAGCTCCAGCCCCTGCCGCATAACCGGAGCATCCGTACTTCTGAACTCGGCCATGAAGGAGAAGCAGCTCCCTACGCCCGGCGTGCTTTCAACCTCAAGCTTCCCGTTCATCAGCTCGACGAATTTCTGACTGATGACAAGTCCAAGCCCCGTCCCGCCGTACCGCCGCGTAGTCGACATATCTGCCTGCGTAAAGTTATGGAACAGCTTCTGCTGCTGCTCAGCGCTGATGCCTATGCCTGTATCTCTCACTGCAAAATGCAGCGTAACGTCATGCTCACTGCGTCCCACGAAATCGATGGCGATCGCAATTTCTCCTTGATGCGTAAATTTAACGGCATTATTAACGAGGTTAAGGAGGATCTGCTTCAAGCGCAGCGGATCGCCGCTCAGCATTTGCGGTACACGGTGATCAATCGCGAAATGCAGCTTTAGCTCCTTCTCGTACGCTTTTACAGCCACAATATTAGAGAGATCATGAATAACCTCATATAAGTCAAAAGCGATCTGCTCCAGCACAATCTTGTTTGCTTCGATCTTGGAGAAATCCAAAATGTCGTCGATAATATTAAGCAAGCTTCTCGTCGATAGGATCGATTTGTTCACATAGTCCTTCTGTCTGTCCGAGAGCTCCGTTTTCTGCAGCAAATAATTAAGGCCCAGAATGGCATTGATCGGCGTCCGAATCTCATGGCTCATCTGGGCCAGGAACTGACTCTTCGCTTTGTTAGCCCCGTCGGCCTCGCGTTTGAGTTTCCAATCGGTCAGATCATGGAAGGTGACCTTGATTCTCGTCTTCCCTTTCACGGTCATAGGCAGAATCGTGACGGAGAAGCTTCGCGGGGATCGATTCTCGAAATATAGTTCCAGCTCAAACCGCCGCATCTCCTTCGTTTCGACCCCTTCGCGGAAATTCCGTTCCCATTCTTCCTCTTTGCCGATGCGCACCAAATCCGTGAGCCGCTTGCCCTCAATCCCATCCATACCCAGATCCAGCAGCTTAGCCAGTTTCGCGTTAACCGATAGTATCGTCCCATCCCCGTTGAACGCAATGAAGATATCGTTGGAATTCTCTACGATGGTCCGGTAGCGCTCCTCGCTCTCGCGCAGCTCGTCTTCCGCTTGCCTCCAATTGGTAATATCGGTGCTGGAGAGAATGATCTCCGCGACTTGTCCGTCCTGATAGATCGGCTGCACAATATTAAATGTCCGAAACCCATTGAAGCCGGACTCGTACCTGACTTCCTCACCTCGGAATGCACGATCGTAAATGGCCGCCACCATTTCAAAATGCTCCTGCGACAGTCCTTCCAAGTCGTTCAGTCGCTTACCCGTTATCTCGACATCCTTCCAGCCTTGTTTGTGCAGCAGCTGCCCTTCAATTAAGGAATAGCGGTAATCGCCGCGGCTGTCCCGGATAATCTTCGCCGTCATCCCGGATTGGAGATGCAGCAGGCGATGAAGCTCCTCGCTTGCCCGAAGATTCTTCTGCTCCAGCTCGCTCGCGCGGATCAGATAAGACCGGAAATAAATCATGGCGTAACAGCCTAATGTATTGGCGAAGCTGAGAATCATCAGAATCTTCACCGGAATGTGAATCATCTGCGTCCCGATAATTAGGAAAGCAATTTCGCTGAACAGGGTGGCATATATCCACTGGCGAAAGAGGCTTTTGACGCGCAGCATAATGAATCCAACTCCGCCTACGTATACGAGCATCGTCACGAACGCAGTGATGGTGCCAATTCCTAACGGTGACACCGTCATCCGGTACAGAATAACTAAAGCTCCCGCTATAGCCGCAGCCCAAAATCCTCCGAAGTAAGTTGCCATCAAGACCGGCACATACCGTAAATCGATAACAATGCTATCGGTCAAACGGACGCCGTAGTACACCAGAATACAGCCAAGAATTCCTTGTACAATGCCTAATCTGAGGATTTCTTTCCACTTGCTATATGTTCTATTCGTTGCAAACAGCCTGCTGGAGAAAAAGGTGATCATGGTCATGAAAGCTGCGTTAACAACCAAATCTTTTATCATTTATGCTCACCGTCCTGCTGTCGATTTCAACTATATTCACATCCAATATTCGACATAATTCGATAACATCCTCTGTTTGTCGACAAAATAAAAGAGAGGCACCGGCTCGGCACCTCTCTTCTCATTTACTTTATATTTACGGTTAATAACTCTTGGTCTCCAGCTCATTGAGCGGCTTAAAGGTGTAGCCTTGCTGCCTTGCCGCGTCGATGATTTGCGGGAGGGCTTCCGTGTTGTCTTTGGACACACTGTGCAGCAGAATGACGGCTCCCGGATGAAGCTGCTTCATGACGTTATCGTAGGCGTAACGCCAGCCTCGCTGCGCCGTCGGCTCCCAATCGCGATAAGCGATCGACCAGAACACACTCGTATACCCTTGCTCCTTGCTAACGGCGAGTACTCGACTATTGAAAATCCCCCGCGGCGGACGAAGATACTGCATCTCCTGCTGCCCGGTCAGCTCTGCTACGGCCGTCTTCACTTTGGCGAGCTCCGTTTGGATCTGGCTGCTCGGAATAACGCTCATATCCGGGTGGCTCCACGAATGATTTCCGACCAGATGGCCTTCCGCGACCATGCGCTTCACCAGCTCCGGCTTGTCCTTCACATAATGGCCCGTTACGAAGAAGATGGCCGGAACGCCCTTCTCCTTCAACACATCCAGGATGCGGCCTGTGAAGCCATTCTCATAGCCGTTATCGAAGGTCAGATACAGCTCTCTTTGTTTCGTATCGCCAAGGAAAATCGCCCCATGCTGCTCCAGAATCGGCTGGAAGCCTTCTTCTCTAATCGAGGGCAGCATGCCGCCGACGCTTTTCTTAAACCCAAAATGATAGGGGCCCCCCGGCGCACCAATCGTTTCCGATGCCATCGCCGTACCTGCAACGGATAGCATGAGGACAAGCGACGCCAACAGAGAAAGCCAAGCTTGTGGGCGAAGACGGTTTGGTTTGTACATGATGTTCGATGCTCACCACTTTCTTCTCGCATGTTGCCTGCTGCATATTGGAACCATACAGAAGTTACTGTATCCCGGAATGCTGGAAGTTATGTGAATTTTTCGGACAAGCTGCAAGGTTAGGGTCACTTCTATGCTAAAATAAGCGGAGCAAATGGCGAAAGCGAGGAGAAATCGACAATGGCTTCGATTGTGAAAATAAGAGGAAGTGTATTTATCGGCGGCTTGCAGTGGCTCCCTGCCATGACCGACCCCGAAACCGGCCTGATCCACGAATATGCAGGCGATGCGCGGGAATTTACGCCTCATGCGGTGAACACGGGGCGATCTCGCGTGGAGCAAGAAGTCGTCGTCGACTTCGTGAAACGCAAGCTGTTCACGTATGCGAATACAGGCTCTACCACGCTGCGAGTGACGAAACCGGGCGGCATCTCGGAGTTTAAGCAAGGAAAAGCCTCTGCCGAAGGCGTGACCGTCTCGGATGAAACTTGGGACGCATCCTCGGTTTCCTTCATCATGAGAGCAACTGCCGCCAATCCGCTGCGCCCGGCTGCTCCGGCAGTAGATTATGAGCTCCAAGTAACCGTTCATGAAGAAAACGGTGCAGTTGAAGTGAAGGGCAGTCACGATGGGTTCCCTTGCTTCGAGTTCTATAAGCAAGTTGATTTCGGCGATTTCGAGCTGCTGTACAGCCACGATTTCCGCGTTACGGGCGATACGCCTGCCGCCATGGCCGGAGATATGGAATATCACTTTGAACGCGTGCTCTCTGCTAGTATTGGAGCCTAAGCTAAGGAAGGAGGGCCTTTCATGGCCTTGTACCGCCGTCTCCAGACGGATGACGATTTCACCGAGGCGATGGAGCGCCAATATAAGCTTCGCGTCTACAAGGACGACCACATCGTCGATTCCGGCGGCATCATTATCCGCTTCGATGACACGACCGTCGTCAGCCAATCCAGCGTCAGCGATGTCGCTTACCACGACCGTAACGCCTGCGAGTTTTTTGAAATTCGCAAACGGTAGCGTTACGCGGAGTGCTCTGCAGGGATGATCTACAAGCCTGCTCAGCAGGGTCGTTGGTCTGCCTGTTGTTCTGCTGGGCTGTTCTGCTGGGTTGTTCTGCTGGGCTGTTTTGCAAACCTACTGCGGTTCTAATCTGCTGATCTGCCCGTCTGCTTGAAATGTTGCCTGTTGTGCAACATTCCTTCTATAATCGAGGCAGCGCAGATGAAATGTTGCTTGGATTGCAACAAATTCCTCTTCAATCGCCGCTTGGCCGCCAATTCGCATTGAAATGTTGCCTTTTAGGCAACATCTAGCCGTTTTGAGCACTCAGCGAGCTGAGATGTTGCCTATTCTGCATCTTTATTGATGATCTATACGGATCGTTCGCTCGTATACCAACCAACCGTTCCCCTTAACAAAGAAGAGCTGCCCCAAATATGGGACAGCTCTTCTTTGTTTGATAAACAGCTCGATTATTCGTAGCGAACCGTTTGAATCTCGTATGGCTTAAACGACAACGTAAGTACGCCGTCAGCACCGATGCTGCATGGTTCCATTTCATCCTCAAGCAAATTGACGATGCTCGCGCGCTTCGTACCTGCCGGCAGCTGGATTTTCACTTGATCGCGGCTTCCCGTTGATTCGTAGAAACGGAGAATCGTCCCTTCACCGCGTTCTGCCGGCTTGACGGTATCAAGCAAGACCGTGCGGCTGTCCAATTGCAGCATTGAGAACGATGCCGGCAAGGCGTTCGCCGACACGTTGCTTTCCGGCAGTCGAAGGGCAATCGCAGGGTGATTCAGTTCCGCCGCCCTTCGCACAACCTCGGCCTGACGCCAATCCTGTTCATGCGGGAACAACGAATACGTAAACTCATGCTCGCCCTGATCGGCGGTGTTATCCGGCCATTTCGGAGCGCGAAGCAAGGATAGACGCAGCACGCCGTCTTTCACGTCGTAGCCGTATTTGCAATCGTTCAGCAAGCTGACGCCGTAGCCGCCTTCCGATAAATCCGCCCAGCGATGTCCGCAGACTTCGAACTGCGCCTGCTCCCAGCTTGTATTGCGATGCGTCGGACGCTCCATGGCGCCAAACGGAATTTCATAGGTTGCCTTCGTGCTCAAGACATCCACAGGGAATGCGACCTTCAGCAATTTATGGCTCTCGTTCCACTGTACGCGCGTCTTGAAATCAACCCGCTTCTGATGATGGTACAGCATCAGATCCTGCGAAATAAGCGATTCACCCAAGCGCCATTCGAAACGAATGATATCCAGCGATTCGCCGGAGATCACCAGCTTCTTCGAAATCAGCTCCGCCTCGCCGGCTCTGAACTGCTCGAACTTAGGATCGATGTCCCATGCATCCCAGTACAGCGGTCTGTCGTGGAAGAACTGCAGCTCATTCGCCTTCGCGCCTTTAGGCAGCAATTCACGGTTCGCCGCTTTGTCCAGCCAACGGACGATCTCCCCGCGTTCATTAAATGCCAGCTTGTAATGAACGGTTTCCCACTCGTCAAGAGAACCCGCCTCGCCAGCTTGGCTTACCTGACGCTGCTTCGCTCCAGCATCTGCTGACTCCCGCAGCCAGATCGTTTTATAACCGAAAGCGGGGATAGCGGAGACGGCAATCGACAACCGGAACTTGCCGCATTCGAGCTCTACCTGATCGCATGGCAGGCGAAGGCCCTCATCGTCAAACGCGCAGATGCCAACCTGATGTGCGCCAACCTCCAGCACGAGCGTTTCATTGCGCTCCCAGCCAAGACTGTTGAACACGGCGTAAGGTGTTCCTTCGCCGACCGCACCAATCTCCCCGGCGACGGTAAGCATCGCCTGCGAAAGCCCTTGGTTGCCGAGCGCAAAAATCCGCTCGTATTCCGCAGCTGACGTTTCATACGTTTCCGTAATCGCCGTGCCCGGAATAATGTCATGGAACTGGTTGAGCATCATCAGCTTCCAGCCTTCGGCAAGCGCTTCCGGATGACCGTCTACGCCCGTATATGCACGAGCCAGCGAGCTCCAAATCTCCGCTTCGCGGTACAGCACCTCCGCTTTACGGTTGCTTCTCTTATTGCGGCCATGCGTCGTCAAGGTGCCGCGATGCAGCTCCAGATACAAGTCTCCATGCCACTCCGGCAAGGTTTGCGAGACTTCCTCTACGGATTCGAAGAAGGCAGCCGCCGTGCTGAAGCTGCTTGTCGGAAGACCCGGCATCAGCGGGCCGC
Organism: Paenibacillus rhizoryzae; assembly: GCF_059686995.1. Classification (NCBI taxonomy): domain Bacteria; kingdom Bacillati; phylum Bacillota; class Bacilli; order Caryophanales; family Paenibacillaceae; genus Paenibacillus; species Paenibacillus rhizoryzae. Next base: position 449,446 of record NZ_JCAALT010000005.1, read on the forward strand.
GCTTCGCGAATTCAATCATTTCGCGCGTTACCCCGCCGCCTCCGTCGCCATGTCCGTACAGCAGCATCAGTTCATTCAGTTTATCCTTCTGGCGATATTCTCTCCAGTGCTCCTCGACATCCTTCGGTCTTGTATGCTCATTAATGCCATGGTTCAAGTATGAGACAATAGCAGTCCCGTCAATGCCGACCCAGCGGAACAGCTCATGCGGGAATTTGTTCGTATCGTTCCAGTTCAGCTTGGTGGTCATGAAATATTCGACCCCTGCCAGTTTCAGCAGCTGAGGAAGGGAAGCGCAGTAGCCGAACGTATCCGGCAGCCATTCGATCGCCGAGCTCTTGTTGAACTCATCGCGGTAGAAGAGCTGTCCGTACAACATTTGGCGAACAAGCGACTCCCCGCTTGGAATGTTGAGATCCGGTTCGACCCACATGCCCCCGACAAGCTCCCATCGATCGTCCGCTACGGCTTGTTTGATTTTGGTATAGAGGGCGGGATCATGCTCTTTCACAAACGCGTAAAGGAGCGGCTGGCTTTGCGAATAGATGAACTCCGGGTATTCCTCCATCAGCGACGTCATCGTCGAGAAGGTGCGGCTGGCTTTGCGAACCGTCTCCCGAACCGGCCACAGCCAAGCAATATCGATATGCGATTGACCGACCATATGCATTTTACCTTGCGCCTGATTTACCGGGAACCGTTCACCAATCTGATCACGGAGTCCCCGCTCAATGGCAGCAACCAGCTCCGGGCTATGCCAGCTATCCTCCGGTAACTGCTCTGCTTCTCTCATGGTCGCATAAAGCGCGTCCATCATTTGCTGGCGGCTGTAGTCCTGCTCCGGCAGCATGCGCATCGTCTCGTAGACAGCTTGAACGCTGTAGAGCAAGCTCTGCGCAGCCTTATTGACGCGAACCAGCTTCACTTCATAATTCGTGACCGGCGAAACGACCGGCGCTTGGTTGTTCAGCGGATCAACCGGCTCCGGAATGGGATCGAACAGCTCGATCTCAAGCAGCGGCTCGCGGCCTGCGCCTTTCAGATACAGTGGAACGAAGTCATGATTGCGGTCCAGCCCCTGGTAAGAAGCGCCGTTCACGCGCAGCAGTCCTTCGCCCCCGCCACTCATTGCCAAACCGGCCGTCCCGTCCTCCCAATGCGAAGGAATCGAGATTTGCTTCTTCAGAAAATAAGTAATGCCATGTTTCCCATCCAGGCGCGTGTCCTTCAGGATCGTTGGCTCCCCGCCCGGAAGCGTCTCATATTCGCCCGGCAAGCCATAGCGAACCTTTCTCATCTCCCAATCCAGCAAGGTCGAAGCTTCTGCCCATTGGCGCTCCGACAAGTTACGAATAAAACGATGAATGCGATACATCCCTTACACCTCACTATGCACATGCAAGGATGTGCTGATTACGTCTTCTGCGTTTCTACCGATCATCATCAGGAATTCGCCGGCTTCCACAAACGGCTTCAAGTTCGCGTCCAGCATCTGCAGATGCTCCTTGCCTACGATGAAGCTGACGGCTTTGCTTTCTCCCGGCTCAAGCGCCACGCGCTCGAAGCCCTTCAGTTCCTTCCCCGGCCGAGTAATCGAGCTTACTTTATCGGAGATATAGAGCTGAACAACCTCAGTGCCGGCAACCTCGCCGGTATTGGATACCTTCACGGTAACGACCGCCTTCCCATCCGGCGATATGACCTCTGGGAATACAGCAAGATCGCTATATTCGAAAGTCGTGTAGCTCAGTCCGAAGCCAAACGGGTAACGCGGCTTTGCATCCATCTCCAAATACCGCTTGCCCCGGCTGCGTTTGCCGTTATAGTAGACCGGCAGCTGGCCTACATGCTTCGGCACCGATATCGTCAGTCTGCCGGACGGATTCACGTCGCCGAACAGAATGTCCGCGAGCGCCGCGCCGCCTTCTTGCCCTGGGTACCAGGCTTCCAGAATGGCGTCGGCATGCTCGTCGATCCACGGCTCTACAATCGGACGTCCGTTGATATAGACGACAATGAGTTTCTTGCCTAGTTTATGAATTTCCTGGGCCAGCGTAAGCTGCACGCCCATCAAGTGAAGTCCGGTACGGTCGATGCCTTCGCCGCATTCCATATCGCTCCAAGCAAGCTCCGTCACAACGGATGCACCCGTGCGCAGATCGATGGTGCCTTCGCCAAAGTCCCGCGCACTGGAGCCGCCGAGTGCCAGTATGACGACATCGGCTTGCTCTGCACAAGCCAGAGCAGATGCGAAGCCTTCCGTGGAATCGCCTTGAATTCTACAGCCCGGCGCGTAGCGTACACGCTCCGGCGCTTCCTCTCCCAGCGCTGCTTTAATGCCGTCAAGCAGCGTCACGATCTGCCCGCGCGGCTGCGGTGACGTGTAATCGCCAAGCTGGTTGTAGATGTGATCGGCATTCGGACCGATTACGGCGATTTTGCCACCTGTCGCCTTGGACAGCGGCAGTGCCGCGCCTTCGTTCTTCAGCAGGATGATGCCTTGACGAGCGACCTCGCGCGCCAGCTCAGCATGCTCTGCGCAGCCAATAATCCGTGCGGCCTCAGCCGGATCAACGTAAGTGCGATCGAACAATCCAAGCTCGAACTTCGCCTTCAGAATCCGCAGAACGGCCACATCCAGATCCGCTTCCTCAATTAATCCGTTAAGAAGCGCGTTATGAAGATGGACGCCGAACATCGCTCCCGACATCTCCATGTCGATGCCCGCCTTGAGCGAGATTGCCGAAGCCTCCTCGCCATCTTTGGCAACATCATGTCCCCACGCAAGCATGTTGATCGCTCCGCAATCGGTGATGACGAACCCGTCAAATCCCCATTCCTCACGGAGTACTTGCTCTAACAGTTCGGCATTCGACGTACAAGGTACACCGTCGATCTCGTTATAAGCCGGCATAATCGACTTCGCGCCGGCTTCGACACCTTTGCGAAACGGCAGCAGATCGACTTCATGCAGCTCCCGTTTGCCCATATGGGCAGGACCTGCGTTGCGTCCGCCTTCGGATGCGCCGTAGCCGACAAAATGCTTCAGCGTGGCGATCAAGCTGCCTTCCCCATCAAGCCGTTCCCCTTGCAATCCCTGTACAGCGGCAACCGCCAGCTCCCCGATCATGAACGGATCTTCGCCGAAGCACTCCTCGGTTCTGCCCCAGCGCGGATCGCGTACGACGTCGAGCACCGGCGAATAAGTAGCCGCCCCGCCTTGGCTGCGCGTTTCTAGTGCTACGGCGCGGCACATCTCGCGGTACAAATCCACATTCCATGCGCTTCCGATCAGAAGCGGCACCGGAAACACGGTCGCGCCAATTGCCATATGACCGTGTGAGCACTCTTCCCCGAACAGAATCGGAATGCCGAGTCTGGACTGTTCCATCGCATAACGCTGAATCTCGTTAACAGCGCGAGCGCCTTCCTCCGGCGAAAGGCCGTTCTCCAGCGTTACTTCCGTCCATGGATCAGCACGAAGCGTGCCATAGAGGGAGCCGATCCCGCCTTTCTTGATTTGCTCCTGAAAGCCAGCATCCAGCTCGATCGTGCCATCAGCCCTCTTATGATACATTTTCCACCCGAATGGCTGGGTCATCTGACCGATCTTCTCTTCGACCGTCATATGTGCAAGCAAATCAGTTGCCCGTTCAGAGACTGTAAGCGAAGCGTCTTTGTAACGCATAATACCTTCCTCCCTTTCTCCCCCAAGACAAGCACAAGGAAGTACGCCCGAAGGAATACTTCCTTGATCTTTGAATTTATTTCTTTTCAATCGCGGATTGATAAATTTGGATGTATTGCGGCAGGTTCAAACCGTCGAACCCTTTTACGTAGCCATCCCAATCTTTCTCAATATCCTTGTCGCCGATGATGAATTGCGCCATGTTCGAATTGACGTAATCCTTGATGGAAGTCGCCAATTGAGCGATTGTATCCGTATCTTCTGCTTTCACATAAGCGCCGGATGGATACGTTTCCTTCGGTGCATACGCATCGTAGGCTGCCGTTGCGTCTGCAAGGCGTTTCTCATAGCCTGCAGCTGTCAGCGGGTCTTGAGCTGTCGCGAACAGATCACGGAATTCTTTGGACAGGTCTTTAGGTCCAAGAAGCGACCAGCTATCGTTACGTACTACATTCTCGTCTATTTTTTGAAGTCCTTCGAAGCTGTACTTTGCAGGTTGGCCCGTAATATTAAGTTCGCCAGCTTCTGCTTTCTTCCAGCCAATGCCTTCTTTAGCGCCATATTCGCTGAACAACGCGCCTTCTTCGCTATACGCATAGTCGATGATTTTGATCGCGGCGATTTGCTGTGCTTCGGACGCTTTGTTCGTAATCGCCATTGGGAACTCGCTGATGCCTTGCGATGTACCTGCAAGTTGAACGCCGTTTGGACCTTTTACCGGCGGCACGATTACCCAGTGCTTCTGACGCTCATCCGTATCTTCATAAGCTTTAACCAAGTAGCTGACAAGAGCCGTCGTAATGGAACCTACAATCTCATCGCCTTCGCGTTGGCCGAGCTGACCTACGGCTTGATCATTCTGCGTGAAGGATGCTTTGTCGATCAAACCTTCGCTGTACAGCTTGTGCATGTAAGCCAAGCCTTCTTTCCACTCCGGCTTGTTCGCTGCAAAATCCACTTTGCCGTCCGTTACCGTTAAATACTTATCGTTATCGTTATAAATAAATGAATTCATGAGATAGGAGTCAATGTTACCGTTCCAAACCGATTTGTTCGGAGCGCCTGTCAATGGAATTTCATCGGCCTTGCCGTTGCCGTTCGGATCTTTTGTTTTGAAAGCTTTCAGAACGGTATACAGCTCGTCCGTTGTTGTAGGTACAGCAAGCCCTACCTTGTCGAGCCATTCTTTGTTCATCCAGTACTTCTGCGCATGTACGCAGTGGTAGCATTCATTCAAACGTGGAATCCCGTAAATATTGCCGTCCGGTGCTGTCATCGCTTCTTTCAGGTAAGGCTTCTTCTCCATCATCGCCTTCAAATTCGGCGCATATTTGTCAATGAGATCGTTAAGCGGAATAAGCACGCCTTGCTTGCCATACGTCATCAAGTCGCCGGTCGTGAATTTCGCTTCCAGGAACACTTCCGGATAGTCGCCGCTTGCAAGCAGCAGCTGTCTACGGTCTACGAGTGCATCGGTAGGAGCGACATCCCACTTGATTTTGACGTTGAATTTCTCTTCCACGAGCTTCGTGTACTCATTATCCTCAAGCGGTGCTTTGCCCTGCGGCGCGAAAAATCCGATATTGATAGGCTCAGACGATTCAGTAGCTGTATTGTCACCTTTTGTTTCATTGCCTGCACCGGCATTCTCTTTGTTGTTGCTGCCACATGCGGAAAGAACGATACTGCTGATCAATACGATCATAAGTGATACCCAGATGGACTTTTTCAAAACGAACTCCTCCTAGAATGAATTGTTTCGTTGCAGCTGCCCGAGCTTCCCGAGCAGTTCCCCCTGATTGCCAATACGCCTAAGTCAGATCGATGCTGTCGCGCCCCACCTCCACAATTAGTTCACGCTATTGCTGAAGTTAGCCCTTTAAGGAACCAACCATAACACCTTTGACGAAATGCTTCTGCACGAAAGGATACATGATGAGAACAGGTACGCAGGCTACGACGATCAGCGCATATTTCAGCACCTGCTCGAAGCCTTTATCCCGAAGACTCTGAGCGGTATTCGCCAGCATCGATGGGTCAGCTGCGTTCAGAATCAGCATGTTGCGCAGGACGTATTGCAGTGGGAAAAGATGTTCCGATCTCAAGTAGATCAGGGCATCAAAGTAAGCATTCCAGTGGCCTACCGCGTACATGAGCGTCATTACGGCCAAGACCGGTTTAGACAATGGCAATACGATGCTCCACAGATAACGGATATCTCGGCAACCATCCATTTGCGAAGCCTCTTGCAGCTCCTGCGGAATCGAAGATTGGAAGAAGGTTCTGGCGATAATAACTTGGAAAATGGAGAACGCTCCCGGCAGCCATAGCGCCCAGCGCGTATCCAGCATGTGTAAATTTTTTACCAGCAAGTACGTTGGTATGAGTCCGCCGCTAAAAAATAACGTCACCATCATGAGGATCATGATGTATTTGCGGCCGGGCATCGTCCGCTGCGACAGCGGGAAAGCCATGAGTACGGTAAAGGTAACGTTAATCAACGTCCCGAAGACCGTATATATAAAGCTGTTATAATAACCTGTCATGAGCTGCGAGCTCTGGAAAATCGACTTATAGGCTCTAAAGGAGAAGTCGACCGGGAACAGCCACACTTTGCCCGAAACGACGGCATCCGGCGAGCTGAGGGAAGAGCTGAAAATATAAAGCAGCGGATAAAGCACAGTCAGCGTAATCGCTGCAAGCAAGAGATACAGACTTATCAGCAAGACACGGTCGCCGAAAGGTTCTCTGATTTTTTGTTTGATAAACATAGACGGCCGCCTTTCTACCACAAGCTGTTTTGTGAAACTCTGCGTGCAACGGCGTTCACACCAACAAGCAGAATCAAGTTAATGACGGAGTTGAATAATCCAACCGCAGAGGAGAAGCTGAAGTTCGCTCCGAGCAAACCGACCTTATACACATAAGTCGAGATAACCTCGGAAGTACTTAAGTTCAGCGAGTTTTGCATCAAGAAGATTTTCTCAAAGCCGACTGCCATGACATTACCCAGACTCAGAATGAGCAGCGTAATTGTTATCGGGAGCAGGGACGGTAAATCGATATGAATGATTTTCTTGAATCGTGAGGCGCCATCCATACGTGCCGCTTCATAGAGCGAAGGATCGACGCTGGCCAGTGCTGCGATATAGATAATGGATGCATAACCCATTTCCTGCCATACGCCGGACCAAACATAAATAGATTTAAATAGTTTGGGCTCACCCATGAAGTTAATGGACTCCCATCCTAGGAAGGACAAGACTCTGTCAATTACCCCAACATGCGGGGAAAGCATCAGAATAATAATCGATACCATGATAACCGTCGAAATAAAGTGAGGCGCGTAAGTGATCATTTGAACGGACCGTTTAAAGAAGCCTGTCCGAATTTCGTTTAGCGCGAGCGCCAGCAGAATCGGAATCGGGAATCCTGCCAAGAGCGAGTAGAAACTGATGATAAGCGTATTCTTAATGAGGATCGGGAAGTTCGGCGAGCTAAACAAATTATCGAAGTGTTTAAATCCGACCCACGGGCTGCCTAAGATCCCTTTAATGACATTAAAGTCTTTAAACGCGATAATGACTCCAAACATCGGTATATATTTGAAGATGATAAGATAAAGTACCGGTAAAAGGACAAGCAGGTATAGCTCCCAACTCCGCCTCATTTTGCTCCATGTCTGCGCCATCCGCATTACCCCTTTATTCAGTGTCGTATTCGGTAGCTCGATTCTAGCCCGCCGAGGACAGCACCGGCAATTCGTAAGATTCCGCGATACCACTATTTTCGCAGCGTGTGCATTTGGTGGTATTTCAGCACCGGGAAATAAGAGTACTCCTCATTTTTCTACACTTGACCTTTTTCGCCCCCGAAAACCGCCGAATATCGCGTAGCTGCCCGCAAAAAAACCTTGGCGTCCGCCGGTGCTGCCGGCATGACCCAAGGTTATAGAATGCCCATCATTTCTGCTGCTTGCGATAATCGCTTGGCGAAAGTCCCGCAACGTTCTTGAATGCACGATTGAACGAGTTGTAATTGAAGTAGCCGACCTGCACGCTAATCTCCTGTAACGATATGTCGGTACTGAGCAGCAGCTGTTTGGCTTTATCCATCCGCAGTCCGATTAAGAAGTCTACGAAATTCCCGCCGGACTCTTCTTTGAACAGCTTACTGATATTCTTCGCATGAAGGTTGAATTTGTCGCTGAGATGGTCAAGCGAGAGCTCGGGATTGGCATAATGCTCTTCGATATACGCCCGAATGTCGCCGATGACAGCACGCGTTCGCTGGGAATCCTTGAGTGCTTGCAAGCGATCGGTCGCGGCTTCGAAGATCTGCGTGCAGCCCTGCTTCAATTCAACAACCGTCTCCCAGTTTCTCCCTAGTTCAACCAGCTCTGCGCCCGCATCTTTCCACACATTGCGATAATCCTTAGACAGCTCCACAAATACGCGGCTAAGCTGTTGGTGAAGGAACTGCAAGAAGCTCTCGATTTCCTTGCGAGATGAGATCGAATCTTGGATTTGATCGAACAGCTCGTCCAGATGTCTCTTCCATCCGCTCTCAGCTAGCCTGATCGCCTGAGATAGGGAGTGTATGGTGCCAAAATAATCGTGAACGCGGAACTTGGACGCATCCAGCTCCGAAGGCTGAAGCAATCTTCCCGTTCCGAGCACCGCCTTATATTGCAGCAGGTTGCCCGCGAGCTCATACGAACTCCGAATCCCTTCGAGACTGCTAGCCATAGCCCCTGCACCGATGGTAACCGTGAAGCTCAAATTGCCCCGCACCCATTCCACGATTTGCTCTCCAATTTGCAAGCTGAGCGCATTCGCGTCCGCTTCATCCGGCACCCATACGATAGCGGCCAGCTTACTGTCTACAATCCACTCCGCCCAAACGCTTGCTCCGCTAAGCGCAGACATTTCCTGTGTAACGCTGGAGATGACAAACTTGAGAATGGATTGATCCTGGTGATGATAGGTCTCGATAAACTGCGGATAACGGTCAATTTCAAGCACGAACACAAATGCCTTCGAGCCTGCCGGATTGACATGATACGTAAGCAAATCCGCCTGCCATTCCGTTTCTCGAATAGGCACGCGCCCTTCGATGGCTTCGTTAAAGCGATGTTTCTTCTTCAAGATAACCGTTTCTTTATTCTGTTCCCTCGTTTTCGTCGTTTCCTCCATCAGATGCTCAAGCGCACCGCGGATAAACCCGAATTCATTGTCACCGGTTTTGCCATCCTCCGGTTTGATCAATGCGCTTGTACGAATCAAAGAAACCAATTGACTGATCGGTTTATAATTGCGTCTTGTTACGTGAACGACCCAGATGACGCCCAATAGAACGGCAACGATGGCAATGATGACCCAAATGCTATAGAAATTAAGGGCAAGCCGCGACAAAACGGAATCAGCAGGTCCGCTCTCGACTTCCCAGCCTGTATAAGGAGAAACATAATGGGAAAGCACGCTTCTGTTTCCTTGGCTCGCCGTGCTGTCTTCCATCAAGGTGCTGCCAAGTTTGTCGCTGATGCGTACAAAGGTCAGATTCGGATTGTACATCGGCGTAACCGCGGCTTTCAGTTTGGACAAGCTGACATTCACGACGATATACCCTTTTTTCTCCGTCGTAAAATGCGGATAGTCCTGTACAAGCGTTATGACATCCTTTGCTTTCTCCGCTGTATAGGGCTTGTAGCTTCGTTTTCCCGTCCATTTGCCCGGTGGCAGCTTCTGCTCTATGTATGGCTCTATGAATGGCTTGTCCACAAAGTCTGCAGTAATGCCCGAACCGTCACCCACAACGAAATCATCCTTTAACCGGATGAGATAGGCGGAATCGATGATCGAATAGTTAAGCTTCCAATCATCCATGAGCGTGTTGGCTTGCATATTGATATACACGTCTTCGCTCTTCGCATTAAAGAATTTCCTCAGCTCCGCAGTCGAAAGCGTGTCTCGCAAAATACGATAATCGAGCGTCTTCAGCGAATTGTCCGTGAACCTTACAACCTGCTGGGCAAGAAACTCATTGGCCTTAATCGCTTCTTTGCGATTCTGCTCGTTAAGGGTTTGGAAGAATACAACAAATAATATGGTGACTACGACAAAAAACACGGGAAGATAAGATAAAAGTAATTTACGGAACCAATTGCTGTTCATGTCCATCCCCCTTTATCTTATGTTTCCCGTGTCACAGGCTTTAAAAAAATACTCTTTATTCTACACCAGTTTATGGCTCATTGCCAAATTAACGGGGTCGAATACCGCCCGAATTACTTGGTAGCCATGCGGAAAACATGTGCGATCGGAGCCGGCCCGCTCAGCTGGTTTTCGGGAAGATGAACGGTAATGCCTTCTTGATCCCGCGTGTAGAAGACGGATTCTCCTGTATTCACGAGCTCAATCCCTGTAATCGCTTCTGTGTACGGAATACGGATTTGTCCGGACACCGGAGCATCCTCGCTTGCATAAAGGTAGGTGCAATAAACAGTGTCGCCTTTGCGCGTAAACGCACAATCGCCTGTGTAGTATGGCGCGCATATCCGCGTTCCGTAGACTGCTTCGCCAAACACTTTCATCCAAGCGCCGAGGTCCTTCATGCTCTTCACTGCGCCTTTTGGCAATCTGCCATCCGGCTGAGGTCCAACGTTCAGTGCCAGGTTGCCGCCTTTGGCTACAACCTCCATCAAAATATGAACCAATTGGCGTGCGGACTTATACTTGTCCTCAAAGCCAAACGAGAACGAGGTACCGATTGTGATGCAGCTCTCCCAAGGCACATGCAGCGGACGATCCGGGATCGTTTGCTCCGGTGTGACGTAGTTCTCATATGCGCCGCCTACTGTACGGTCAGCCGACAGCAGCCATGGCTGCGAAGTCTGACGTGCACGCTCCACCACTTCGCCCAGACGAATATCTTGATTCACCCTGCCGCCATCCCGTACCCAGCCCGCATCCAGCCATAGAATATCGATGCGGCCGTAGCGCGTCATCAGCTCCATAATTTGCTCATGCGTGAACTGGACGAATTTCTCCCACATGGAAGGATGCTCCGCCGGATTGTAAGAAGGTCCGCGCCACATATGACGGCCTCTCTCCATACCCGGTGCCCAGTAATACGGCGTATGCCAGTCCGCTTTGGAGAAATAAGTTGCGATCGCAAGGCCTTTATCACGGAAGGCATCGAATACCTGCTTGCAAATATCCGCGTAGCGGTGCGCATGGAAAGGCGTTTCCTTGCCGGTAATGCGATAGTCGGTCGTATGCGTATCCCACATGCAGAAGCCATCGTGATGCTTCGTTGTGAAGATCAAATATTTGAAGCCGCCTTCCGCAGCTACTTCCGCCCATTTCTCCGGCTCGAAACGGATCGGATTAAAGGTCTTATTCAGCGCGAAGTACTCGCGTTTCATTTCTTCATAGTCATTCGTCCAATCGACGTCGTTTCGTGCCCAATCGCCGTCTTCATCGCTAAGCGTCCACGACTCTACCATGCCAATCTGGGAATAGGGACCCCAGTGCATCATCAAAGCCAGCTTCTGATCCTGGAACCATTCCAGACGCTCCAACGTGACCGGATCCGTTGGTTTGACCCACTCCGATTCACTGCTATAATTATGAACGCCATTCTCCACTTCATGTACGGTCTCACTCATGTAGTTAGCCTCCTTAATAGTTAACGATGCTTCGCTTAGGCGAGCATAGCCCCAATCTTCTTCTCTTGGATCAGCTTCAGAATCAGCTCACCGAACAAGGTGTTTGCCCAAGCAAACCACGATCTTGTGAACTGAGTCGGATCATCCACACTGAAGCCCTCGTGCATGAAGCCTGTGTCTCCATCGGTAGCAATCAGCAGCTTCACCAGCTCCGCGATTTCCTGATCGTCGGTCGAGGTGAGTGCTTGCATAACCAAGCTGATATGCCAGATATAACGCGGCGGCGTATGCGGGCTTCCGATTCCCTTCGCGCAGCTGCCTTCGTAATAGTAAGGATTGTCCTTGCTCAGAATGAATCGGCGCGTATTCAGGTAAATCGGATCTTCCTTAGGTGCATAGCCCAGATAAGGAATGGACAGCAGGCTTGGCACATTCGCGTCGTCCATCAACGTGTAATTGCCCTGCCCATCGGTTTCATAGGCGAATATATCGCCGTAAACAGGGTGCTTGTAGATACCGAAATCGTGAATGCCAACGTCGATCTCTTCCTGCAGTGCTAGCGCTTCGCTCTGCATAGATGCATCGTCCAGCACTTCCATTGCGATTTCAGCCAAGTAGCCGAGCACCACGCTTGCGAACATGTTGGCCGGAACCAGATATCCATAGGCGCAAGCATCATCGCTTGGCCGGAAGCCGGACCAGGTCATGCCGGTGTAGCTGACCGGCGCGCCCATTCCGTTGTTGTGGATCGTATCGCTTGCCGGCCCGGATACGCGGGTGAAGCGGTACGGCGACTCTTCCACATGCTTCTGCTCTGTGCGCCATAGCTGCAGAATGCGTGCCGCCGCCTGCCTGAACGTATCGTCGAAAGCAGCAGTGCTGCCTGTCTGTTTCCAGTACAAATAGCTGATCTGAAGCGGATAACAGAGCGAATCGATCTCATATTTGCGCTCCCAAACCCATGGGCTCGGTGCAGGCAATTCCGTGATGTCGTTCTCGTACCGATTGTCATTGGCCTCTTCGTTAAAGGCATTTGCGTACGGATCGAGGAGGATGCACTGGAATTGGCGCTTCAGCAGCCCTTCAATGATGCGGCCCAGCTCCGGATCTCCCGAAGCCAGCTGGATATAGGGTCTGACCTGCGCACTGGAATCCCGCAGCCACATCGCCGGGATGTCGCCGGTAAACACGAAGGATGTCCCGTCATCCAGCAGGCGCGTGGTCGTTTCCAAGGTATTCGGAAAACATTGCTTGAACATATGAAGCAGCTTCGGATGATTAGCTAGCTCTGTGTCCGCCAGGGCTAGGATAGCTTGGATCGATTGCGGCATTTTGATTGGAGTAGTCACGCGGATTCACCTTCTTGTGCGTATTTTTAATTCCTTGCTATAACTCGGCTTGTTGCAGCTGGTGATTTAATCTCGGCGTATCCGTGAACATAACGGCCGATGTCTGCGACGCCCCATGCAGCTCGAATACGATGATTTCATTGCTGCCTTCGCGAAGCAGAGGCGCAGGCACGTACAGCGTTTGCTGCGGACCCTTGCTCCAGTAGCGCCCTAAGTTGAAGCCATTCAGGAAGACGACGCCTTTCGTCCAGCCCTGCATATCCAAGAACGTATCTGCATTGGCGTTCGCAATATGGAGCGTTCCTTTATAGAACCTCGGTCCATCTGCCTTCGAGCTGCTGTTGGCGTCAAAAGAAAGCTTCGTCAGGTCCTCCAGCGGAAGCGGCCGAATGGTCCAATCGAAGAGAAATTGGAACCCCAGCCGAACCCCTTCCGTGATTCCTTTGCGGTCCTTCAGGTAAGGACCGTAGTTGATCCTGCCCATATTTTCAACGAGAATATCGAGCCTCGCGCCTCCGGCAGGCACTTCGATCGCAAGCGATTGCAGCGTTTGCGCCCGCTCGATCACGCCTTTAAACGCACCATCGACAAAGACTAATGCCCGGTCACGTACTTCTTGCAGATGAAGCTGCTCTGAAGGCCGCGGTCCCGAGATATGCGTCGAATACAAAATAAAACCATAATTCTGCCCAACCTTCTCCATCGGAACCGGTGTAACGGATTGAACCGGCGCCGACAGCACGTCCAATTGCTCCCACATATCTGCTTGCCCAGTAAGTTCGACTTGCCCATAGGCTCGGCGAGCGATGGCAGGCGGAAGCTCCAGTGGACCGAGTTCTTCATATCGGGCAATGACTTCACGTACCGCATAATACTTAGCCGTTGGCATCCCTGTCTCATCCAGAGGGGAATCGTAGTCATAGCTCGTGATCGTCGGCTCGTAGAGATTGGGCTCCTGGCAGTTCGCGCCGTTATAGAAACCGAAATTCGTACCGCCATGGAACATGTAGAAGTTGACGGAAGCGCCGGCAGCCAGCATTTCATCCAACACCGCCGCCGCATCCGCAGCATCGCGCGTATGATGCGGTTTGCCCCAATGGTCGAACCACCCATTCCAGTACTCCATGCACATGAGCGGCGAATCCGGCTGATAATCCTTCAGCTTGTCGAAAGAAGAAGTCGGATTGGAGCCGAAATTGACCGTCGATAACACACCCGGAACCGATCCTCCTTGCAGCAGCGCATCCGTCGGCCCATCGGAGGTGAACAGCGGCACATCGATACCGCGTTTTAGAAGCGCCTGCCGCAAATAGTCCAGATACTTGGCGTCATTGCCATAGCTGCCATATTCGTTCTCGATCTGCACCGCGATAATCGGTCCGCCGTTCGTGCAGAGCAGCGGCTTCAGCCGAGGGATGAGCGCATCATAATAGGCGTCCACCTTGTTCAGATAAGCCGGATAGCTGCATCTCAGCTGCATATCGGAATCGGACAGCAGCCAAGCAGGCAGTCCGCCAAATTCCCATTCTGCACATATATAGGGACTCGGACGAACAATGGCATGCAAGCCGAGGCTGCCCGCAAGCTCGATATAAGCGCACACATCGGCTATTCCATCGAAGCAGAACTGCCCTTCATACGGCTCATGCACATTCCAGGGAATGTACGTCTCCACCGTGTTTAGTCCGCAAGCTTTCAACTTCATTAAACGGTCTTCCCAGTATTGAGGTACAATGCGGAAATAATGCATAGCGCCGGACAGAAGACGGACAGGCTTGCCCTCCACCACAAACGTATTTCCTTCTATTGAAAAATAGCTCAACCTGCTCGCTCCTTACCTCTATCTTGTAGACTTAGGATAAACGCGGGACTTCCCGTGCTCAACGGGATTTTTTCGGGCAGTACACCTTTTTCCACCCCGAGCAGGGCACTACACTATTTTCTCAAGGCCCTTCCGGGTTGAAAAAGGAGAAGTAGGCGAAACTTGCATCCCCCTATCGCGCCAAATTCGCTTGCCGGCAGCCATAAGAAAAAGCGCAGCCGATTGTCGGCTGCACCTTTTCTTAGCAGATCTATAGGTTGGAAACTTACGCTTCTTTACGTTTCACCGGGACGTAAATGTCCATCTCCACCAGCTCTTGGTCCGGGTGGCAGCGATAGTCATACAGTTCGAACTCCGCAGCCCCGGAATGCTCATAACCGGAATGCGGGAACCACTCGCTGAAGATCGCGCCCCATGTGCTTTGAATCGAGTTAGAGAACTGCTCGGTCGGCACCTTCGGCGTCGTAAACACCGCATAATCAGAAGCACCGAACTCGCGGCAAACGAGATCCTCCGGCACATTGTCGAAACTCTCCGCTTCCATGCCGATCAGGTACTTGAAGCTTCCGGTCGCCATATCGAAGCTGTGGCAGATGCCGAGCTCGATCGGGCTGTCCTTATGAACGCGGTTCGGAATGCGGCCGGACCAGCCATTCTTTAAATACTCCTGCCAGTAGGCCGGAATCTGGCGATGATTCTCGCCATCGTTTGTAGATGTTGTAAGCTCGTAGCCGATGACCTTGTAGGCGGGTTTGTTTTCAATCCGATAATCCATGCGAATGCCTCCCAAATAAGGATTGTATTTGCGCTGCAGCACATTGAGCTTCGAGTAGGCCGGCGGCTTGATTCCTTGTTTGCGGTAGTCCGCCGGCGTCACTTCGAACATGCGCTTGAATGCGCGGGTAAACGTTTCATGATTCTGAAAGCCGTAGTTAAGCGCAATGTCGAGCAGCCTTGTATCCGAATAGGCCACCTGCCAAACCGATAACGCCAGACGACGCTTACGCACGTATTCCATTACGGTTTCTCCCGCCATGGACAGAAAGACCCGGTGGAAATGGAAGTCGGACAGCCTCGCGACCTGCGCCAGCCGCGATAACGATAACTCCTCCTCCACATGTGCTTCTACGTAATCGATCGTCTTTTGAATTTGCAGCAGGTAATCCTCCTTCATTCGAATGCATGGCCTCCTCTTCCTTTGCTACACTCATTGTAACGTGACTCCATCCTATATTCTTGACGATTCTTGCTGAGCCCTGCTCGAAGCAAGAAAAAGACCGCCGTATGATACGGCGGCCTCTTGGCTGCGATCAAGTTCGTTATTTGAACTTATCCGGAAACTGGGCAATGATCCCCTGTGTGAGGCTATCTGCGAACATCATTATGTGAGCCATTCCCTCATCGAAGGCAAGCACATCCGCATTCCAATCCTTCTTCAGCCTGGCGGTCGCTGCCGCCGTTACGAGCTGTAAGTGTCGTTCCAGCATGCTCTTTAACTCTTTGTACGTCCAGTTAGGGTTAGCATCGCTTAGAAGCTTAGCCATAACATCGGCATTGCGGTACCATGCTTTATTGACCTTCTCGAAATCTGCCTGATTGCCTGCCTTCGCCGCTTCAACCAATTGACCGGCAAGCAGAATATGCTCCCTCAGCAGCTCAGCAAGTTTATTGCCCGCTTTCTCGCCATAGTACGGCTTTATGGCATTGCCGAGATCCTGCTGGTTACGAAGCAAGCGCTCCAATACCTTGTCGCGGTCCGCAAGCCCTTCAGTCGCACTCACGATGTAGGTTCTTGTCCAGTAAACATGCTCCGCCCACAGCCCTCGAAGCGCTTTGTTCAAATTCACCATCGATTGGGTATACCGTAATTGATGGGCGTGATGGTCCTGCCTTGCAGCTGAGGCACTTATCGGGGTCACCCACAGCCCAAGCAGCACGCATACGAGCGTCAGGCTTAGCAATTGTTGTCTCATCCGCATTGTTGTTCTTCTCCTCCTGTGAAGCCGGTTTGGATAGCCCCTTATATTGTGGACGTTTCCATTGATTTCATGCACGCGAGGTGTAACGCATACTTTCTTATCGTTCGAGGCAGATACCCGTACCAATTCGCCGCTCCCGGCATCTATTAACAGGAGTATACCAACTAGCAGCGATATGAATGAGAGAGTAGGGGATTAGAGATTGTCGATGATGAGAAAAAGCAGCAAAGTCGTCAAAAGCAGCCGTATTAGCAGTAAAGGCAGTACCCGCAGCAGCAGCAGTTATAGTAGGGCCGTCTTCTCGACGGGAATCCTGCGCCGGAATCCCGGTACCAACTTCGCGCTCGTTGACCTCGTCAACCTCGGCTACGCGAACGCCTTGCGAATGACCGTCCAAGTATTCGACTGGTCAAGCGGCCTGCCGGTCGCACTCACGCTAACGCCGTGCAATACGACCAAATGCTTCGTATCCCTTGCTCCGGGCACGTCGAATTTCGTATACGCGGACGTATCGAGCGTCCAATATAAGTACGAGGTGCGCATCGGCCGCAGTACAGCGAATCGCAACGTCATCCTCAACGTGTCCGGCCTCAGCCAAGAACCGCTCACGCCGCAAACAGGTAACAACGTTCTGCAGCATGCGCTTGTCCGCATTAGATGATGGGAATGAGATGGAAATGCTGCGTAATAGGCAACATTCACTCCTTCCCAAAGAGTATCACGAGCTAAAGTTGCCAGTTGTGCAACATTTCGCAGTGGATTGGCGCCTAAGTGGCTATTTCCGGTGGAAAAGTTGCATTACGAGCAGCATTTGTTTTTCGCCCCTCACGATAGAAAACCAAAAAGTGGCTGAACGGGGATCTCTCCCGTTTCAGCCACTTTTTCTGCACGCTCCGCTTCGCTTAACCCCGCTTCTTCCACGCCTTCTCGCGTTCCCCGATCAGAGGAAATTCACCGATCCGCAATCGCGCGCTGCCATAAGGGACAAGCGTCAATTCCGCGAGCTCCTGGCCTTCGGTTTTCGGATAGATCGGCGGTGTTCCCGCGTTGTTGCCTTCCATTTTCCACTCGCGCACCAGTTGTCCGGTTGCCTGCAGGCGAACAGGCGCATGCTCTGCATCGAACGGCTGATACGGCACTTCATGCTCGCTGACCGCGAAGTCGTTGTCTGCCATCAGGCCGTATTTCCAAGGCGAACCCGGGTAAACCTCCCAATCGTGGAACTTCACCCGCTTCGTCAGCAGCTGCCAGTTCTCTTGAATCGGGAGCGCATAAACGAGCGGTCCGCGTTCAACGCTGATGGCATACAAATTGCGGGAAGCCGTTGTCACAACCATCGGCAATTGCAGGGCCAGCACATCCCCGTTCTTCCATTCGCGCTCCACCTTCGCATAGCCATTAACGACATGAAGCGAAACGTTAGCCCCGTTAACCGACAAGCTTGGCGAGTCGCACCAGGCCGGTATCCGCAGCGAAATGGAAAAGGCTTCACTGGGACGATCCAGTGCCACGGCTATGTTAACCGTGTCGCGGAACGGATACTCGCCGCTCACCGTAATCGTCGCCGCCGTCGTCGATCCACTTCCAACTGTCGCGTTTACTACGCTAGGTGCATACGACACAGCCGCCAAACCGCCGTTCCCGTCAGCCATCCACAGATGGGACGTAAACTTCGGCCAGCCTTGGTGCATATTCGACGTGCAGCAGCCGAAATGCGGCTCCAGACCAAACAAGTTCGCATCAGGACCGTTGCTCCAAGCCCGCGGGGCTACGTTGCATACGATTTGATTCACCTGCTGATCGTATTGATGGGACGTCCAGTCTTTGGAGATTGCGGCAGGGAGCGCGTTGAACGCCACCTTTTCCAAAATATCGCCGAACCGTCCTTCGCCAAACACGCGGGTCAAATGCTCCATCGAATACATATATTCGACCACGGCGCACAGCTCGACGCCTTGACTTGGGCTCGTACCGGACAGCCACTCGTCACCGGAGAACATGCCATGCGCTTGACCGTGATAGGTCATCAGGCTATCGATGCCGCGATGAACCGCCGCAAGCTCAACTTCCAAGCCGCTTAGTTCATAACGGATGGCCGGTGTTTTGATGCCCATAGCCACATTGACGACATGTGTGCTCCAATCCCACTCCTCTACTTTGCGCCAGTAGGGGAAGTCATGGAAAACATCTGTCCAATCGAGCGTCTGCTCGGCCACCGCAGCTGCGAGATCCAGCAGGAACGCCTCTCCCGTCGCTTTATACAGCCACTGCACGCACAGCACCATCTCAGCTCCACGGGCCTTCGCCCATCCCTCAAGCGGGTTAGCCGCGATATGACTGTGGACGTAACGGAAGTAGCGGGTCAAGAACGGTGCAATACGCTCGTCCCCCGTCACTTCCGCATACTGCGTCATCACCTTCAGCATGATCATGTAATGCCACCAGTCATGCTTCTTATCGATATCGGTATTGACCGATTGAATCGTGCCTCGCGGGCCGAAGTTGCCGTCCTCCCCTTGGCTTGCGAGCGACCATTCCACCCAGCGCTGCGCTTTGGCAATCAGCTTCTCATCCTCGAGCAAATACGCGAGCGGCAGCAGTCCGTCCAAATAATAAGGCCCGCGCTCCCAGCTCTCGCCTTGACCGCCGATCCAGCCGTTATCCGGCCCAACATCGTTCCAATGCTCTTCCAAATGCCCGGTTAATCCATCCGCCTGAATACGCAATTGATTGCGGAGCCAGCCTGCAGGCTTAATCGCTCCTAACGGCAAAGCTTGAAATGCGGTGGCGATCAGTTTAGTCGTCGTCGTCTCCATACGAGTCGTCTCCTTCGGATCTTCTTAGTAGGATAGCTATGAAGCGAATATAGCATGATTACGCAGCTGCAGCCGATAGCCGATGACAACCCCTTTTTATCCAATCACAACATGGAGTCGATTTCCTTCCTATAGCACAAATCCTTGTAAACACTTATGATAAAAGCAAACCTCTCCGGAAGGAGCCACTCGCCAATGTTCCGATTTACTTCTCCGCCCATGCCGCATTACATCACTTCGGGTGAGGATACCTATGCAGCGGGCGGCAAGCACCCCGACCGCTCAAGTATCGGGGTCTTCGACTTGCTCGCGGTAACACGGGGCACTCTCTATCTGCAGGAGGATGGCGCTGCACTCACCATTGGCGCTAATCAGTTTGCGATTCTGCGCCCTGACCGTGCGCACAGGAGCGTGATCCCCTGCCGGGAGGAGACGCATTTCTACTGGCTCCATTTTCAGACGCTTGGCAGCTGGAGTATGGTAGCCGAGCGCGAACCGCATGTATTCCCGCCTGCCTCCGATCCGCATACCCATATCGAGACCTTCGTGTTTCATGTCCCGAGATTCGGCGAACTCCACGCAAGGGAAGGTATCTTCGAACGGCTGCAGCAGCTCTTGCAGCTCCATGCCGATTTCCACGCCGCAGCCCGTTTCCGCCAGCAAACGCTGCTGCTGGAGCTGCTGCTCCATCTGCAGGCGGAGGGCAGCAGTGCCTCCGCTGCCAAGGACCCGCAGCTTGCGCTGGCGGATGAGGCGGCCGCTTTCTTGCGCCGCAACTACAGGGAACAGCTCAGCTACAAGGAGCTGTCGGATCAGCTGCATTTTCATGCCAACTACATCGCGCTCTGCATGAAGAAGGCGTTCGGCTGTACGCCGCAAGACTACCTCACCCGCTACCGGATCGAGCAGGCGAAGCAGCTGCTCATTCATACCGGCGATCCCATCGGCAAAATCGCCGAAGAAACCGGCTTCCAAACCTTCCCCTATTTCGTCCGCTGCTTCAGCAAGCACACGGGGGCTCGTCCGAAGGAGTTTCGGCTGCGGTATCGGTGATCTGCATCAAAAAAGGCAGTTCGGGGGTCAGTTTGCTTCTGTCCCCACCGAACTGCCTGTGCATCGCACATTTATTTGACAATGCCTGCCCGGAGCTGCGTCACGCCAAACTCCAAGTACCCTTTCAAGCACGAAAGCACATACACCCAGCCTTCTTTGTTGTCCACGATTTTGCTGAGCAGCTCAGGATCATTCTCTTGAAATCCCTCTTCCTTAATAGCAATAATCGTGCTCTCGTCAGGCTGCTCTTCCAAGGTGATCGTCACTATATTGCCCTCGCCACCCCATTGAAAAACGATCCTCTTATCCGCCTCGACCTCGAGCAGAGCAATGCCCACTTCGGCATTGTATTCTTTGTAGATCAGCGTTACCGTCTTGCCTTTCTCCCATCGCTCCGAGCTGGATGAGAACCAGAAGTTGCCGATTTTCGCTGGGTCTACGAAAGCTTCGAACAGCTCATGTGCTTGTCTGGCGATTCGAAATTTGGTTAGGTTATTCATAGGCTTGTATCCTTCCTTCGTTTGGATTTGTGTAGGCGCGTAGCTGATAGATTCACTCCATCTACCATACCACATTTTAACATGTGAAAAGTAATATCTGCCCACCTGTAACTATACACGTTTTGTTCTAACGAACTGTGGAGGTCTTATTCGCGCTCAAATAGCGGCTAAAAAATTCTAATGAACCCACAGGGCCTTATTTAGTGGATTCCGGGACTATTTGGGCTCGTTTTTACCAAATAAGACCTCCTGGGTTCGTTAGAATTTAGAAACCCCGATTTCGGGCCAAATAAGACCCCTGTGGTTCGTTAGAGCGGCGAGCATGAGCGTCTACAGAATCTCCAACGCCGAGTCCCTTCCACATCTGCCGCACCAAATGTCCCCCACAACTTACAATTCACTCACGCAAAAAAGCCTCCCCGTCGTCTATTCAGACAACGGAGAGGCTCCTATTCAAAACATTACGCCGATTGCAGTTCTTCCACTGCTGCAACCTTCTGCTGCTTCGCCTTGCCAACGAACAAGGCAAGCGGGAACGCAACGGCAGCAATTAATGTCGCCAACAGATACACGTCGTTGACGCTCATCGTGAACGCCATGTTCGCGATATGCAGCTCGTTCTTATCGCCGGCCATCGCTAGATCCGTACCGTGAGCAACGGAACGCGACGCAAGCAGGGTGGTGAAGATCGCAATCGCAAAGGACCCGAATACGTTACGCGTCCAGTTGGAAATCGAAGATGCATGGCCAACCAGATGGCGCGGGATTTGCTCCATCGCCGCGTTGCTGGCAGGCATCATAACCATCGCGATACCCAGGTTACGAACCGTCATCCACCAGAGGATGTAGGAGTGAGAAACGTCGATGCTGAGCCAGCTAAGCGTCAGCGTACCGAGTGCAAGCAGCGGAATCCCCATCGCCATCAACCAGCGAGGTCCGATTTTACCATACAATTTGCCGACAACGGGCATAATAAGAGCCATAGCCAAGGAAGCCGGAAGCAAGATCAACCCTGTATCCATAGCAGATACGTGCTGGATGCGCTGCAAGAAGATCGGCGTCAGGAAGGTACCGGAATACAAGCTGATCGTCAGCACGATCGTAATAATCAAGTTTAGCGTGTAACGTCCGTACTTGAATACTTGCAGATCAAGCAGCGGAGTTTCGGTCGTGAGCTCCCGCCAAATGAACAGCACCAGCATGATGGAACCGACGACGAGAAGCGTAATGATGCGCGCCGAATCCCAGCCCCAGTTGTGGCCTTGACCAAGCGCAAGCAGCAAGGATGAGCTGCTGACGATGACAGTAATAAATCCGATGCCATCGAAGCGCTTCGGCACGCTCAGACGATAGTAAGGAATAAAAGCAAACACCAGCACGATCGAGATCAAACCAATTGGAATGTTGATCAAGAACAGCCATTGCCATGCGAAGTTTTCAAGCAGCCAGCCGCTGAACGTCGGTCCGATTGCCGGAGCCATCATTGCGGCAAGCGACCACAGCGCAATCGCCATTGCTTGCTTCTCGCGCGGCACCACTTGATAGATGATCGCCATCGAAGCAGGCAAAATCAAACCGCTGAATGCACCTTGCATCACGCGGAAAGCGATAAGCGAATATTCATCCCATGATGCGGCGCACAGAACAGATGCAACAACGAATCCGATAAGCGCGAATAAATAAAGCCGCTTATAGCTGAATTTTTCTCCCAAATAACCGACGATCGGGGCTAGTGTACCCATCGCCAGCATAAAGCCGGTCAGCGTCCATTGAATGGAGCTTAGTGTTGTATGAAAATGGTCCTGCAAAATCGGCAGCGCAATATTAATCGTACTCGATGCCAAAACACACAAAAAAGAGCCGACAAAGATCGCCGTCATAATCGGCCAAAACTTTACTTTGTCCTGCTGCTCCTGTTCAGTCAACTTGTTTTCCCCCTCAATACCAAAGCATCGTCCCGAACTGGCACCTCTCCCGGCGCTAGTTGCACATATGTCGGTATTTACATATAATCAAAACCAATGACAATCATATACCACTACCAGTAATATGTCAAAACTGACTTATGGAAAGGGACCCAGCTATGAACACCCTTGCGTATGGACTTCTTAGTTTTCTCTCTTTTTCACCTGATTCAGGTTATGATCTGATGTTGAAAATCCAGTCCTGCTGGCCGGCCAAGCACAGCCAAATTTACCCCCTCCTCTCGCAAATGGAGAGCGACGGCTACGTTTCGCACGTGCTCGTCACCCAAACGGACAAGCCGGATAAGAAAGTGTACTCGATAACCGATACAGGCCGGGACGCGCTTCGCGCTTGGCTGTCTGTGCCTGCGAACGAACCGGTGACACGCGATGAGCTGACGCTCAAAATATTCGCCATGGATCAAGGCAATCTGGCTGATAGTAAGCGCCAGCTTGAGCTGCGCGTCAACTATTGCCGCGACAGGCTGCACTGGCTGGATCGCAAAATCGAAATCTATTCCGCTAAAGAGCCTGCACCTTCACGGGGCATGCGGCTGCTAATGCAGCGAGGGCGGTTCTCCATCCAGTCCGATCTGAACTGGGCGGAATGGGCGCTCGAACAACTGCACGACGAATCGTAAAACAAAGAAGAGCTGAGATCCGGCCGACAGCAAGCATCCGGGATTCAGCTCTTTTTATTGCAATAAACTGGTGTGTCCGTATTCAAAACGGTTATGATGCTGATAGAGCTTCATTAGCAGATTGTTCCCCATAGGGCACAAAGGAAAGGAATTCCGCACATGAGTTACCATCTGACGCAGTCCGCCATCTTATCCATGTGCGGGCAGCTTTCTTATAAGAAAGGGGAATCCGCTTTCATCAGCCGGAAAGTAGCGGTTACCTATTACGATCCGGACGCCGCGCGATGCGAGGCGACAGTCAAGCTGCAGGAAACGTTCGAGGTGGGCATCCGTTTCGATGACGACGGCGATGTTACCGCCAGATGCACCTGTCCGTCCTTATCTTCCTACGACAAATATTGTTCCCATGTCGCGGCCGTCTTATTGCTCTTATACGATGCGCAGCAGAGCGGCCGGGCTCCGGGCCTACAAGACGGCAGCAGCTCCGCCTCCGGTTCCGCCGCCCTTGCCGCAAAGGCCGAGACCGATGGCGAGCTGGCCCGCGAGCTGCTCTCGATGTTCGCGCCGCAGAGCGCGAGAAAGTCGATTCGCAGCGCCCAAACACGGTTCGATTCCCGCGAACCGCTCGCCGTAACCTTCGTCTGCAAGCCGTTTACTTACAGCGGCGGCAAGCTGCTGCTTGGCATCGAGCTGAAGGTCGGAACGAAGCGGCCTGTTATTGTACAGCAAGTTCGCGAGTTACTCCGTCACATTGAACTCGGAGAACCGTTTGCGATCTCCAAATCGTTCGTCTATGATCCGCAGCTGCACAGCTTCCTGCCGGAAGACTTCGAAGTGCTCCGTCAGCTGATTGCGGTGCTGCAGCAGGAGCGTTTATACCAAGAAACATCGAGCATCTACGCCATACATGCAGCCCCGCTCAGCGGCCAGCGCATGCTGCCAATCCCGCCGGGCGCTTGGAAGTCTCTTCTCGCTGCATTGATCGGCGCGCCTTCGACGATGCTTGAGCAAGGCAACACCGTTTATCCAACCATCGCTATTTCTGAGGAACGGCTTCCACCACTGACATTCGATCTCGAGCAGCTTAATGAAAGCGGTGCTCCAAATCGCGAGCGAGGCAGCTATCACATCCATGCACAAGGCTTGGACCAGTTGGTCGTCATTGAAGCCTATGGGCTTGTTCTCGCGGAAGGCAGACCGATAGAGCTGCCGCCTGCAGCATGCCGCCGACTGGCAGAGCTGCAGCAGCTGCAGGAGCGATCCTCTTTGCCCTATATCCCGATTTTGCCGGAACAAATCGAGCCCTTCATGGAGCGCGTCGTGCCGGAGCTGCTGAAGCTGGGCACTGTCCATATCGCGGAAGAAGTGTCGCGCCGCATCACGCACCGGCCGCTCAAAGCCAAGCTGTTCCTCGACCGTGTCCGGGACAGACTGCTGGCAGCGCTGGAATTTCACTACGGTGACCTAATCATCAATCCACTGGAATCGGAGAGCGAGGTCCGCACGAACGGCCCCATTCTCGTTCGTGATGGCGAGCAGGAACGCCAGATCCTCACGCTTATGGAGGAGGCGTCCTTCGCCAAGACGGAAGCCGGCTATTTCTTGGGCGACGAGGACAGCGAGTATCACTTTCTCTATCATGTCGTGCCGCAGCTGGAAAAGCTGCTTACGGTGCATGCCACTTCGGCCGTGCGCACGCGCATTCATACGGGAAGCGTGCCGCCGATTGTGAAGGTGCAGTTCAATGAGCGGACGAACTGGCTCGATTTCAAATTCGATATCGAAGGAATACCCGAAGCTGAAATTCGCAAGCTGCTGAAATCCATTGAGGAGAAGCGGAAATATCACCGCCTGGCAACCGGCGCTCTTATGCCGCTTGAGACGGAGGCCATGCAGGAAATTATCCGCATGATCAATGAGGCTCGTTTTACGCTGAAGGATCTGCGCGATTCCGGCATTTCCATCCCGCTCTTCCGCGGTTTGCATCTGATGGATACGCCAAGACAAGGCAGCTCAGTCAAAATCGATAAGCCCCTCCGACAATTGCTGGAGAACCTGCGTAATCCCGATAATTTAGATTTCGAGCTTCCGGAAGGAATGTCGGGCGTGCTGCGGGACTATCAGACCTATGGCTATCAGTGGATGCGGACGCTTGCGCAGTATGGCTTCGGCGGGATTCTCGCAGATGATATGGGGCTGGGCAAGACCGTGCAGGCTATCGCTTTCCTGCAATCGTTCCTGCCCGATATTCGGGAAGAACGCCTGCCTGCACTGATCGTCGCTCCCGCTTCCATCACCTACAACTGGCGTAACGAGCTGCGTAAATTCGCACCGGAACTTCGGGTGGCCATTGTTGATGGCACGAAACAAGAACGAGATGCTATTCTGCGTAAGAGTTCTACGCTTGACGTCTTGATTACATCCTATCCGTTGCTGCGACGCGACATCGAAGCTTACGCAGGCATGTCCTTTCACACCTTGATTCTGGATGAAGCACAAGCCTTCAAGAACTACACGACGCAGACGGCGCAAAGTGTAAAATTGCTGCAAGCACGGCACCGGTTTGCGCTAACGGGGACGCCGGTGGAGAATCGACTGGAGGATCTGTGGTCAATTTTCGATGCCGTATGCCCCGAGCTCTTCCCGGCTAGACGCGCCTTCGGCGATCTACCGCGTGAAGTAGTCGCAAAGCGTTCGCGTCCGTTCTTGCTGCGCCGCGTGAAGACCGACGTGCTGAAGGAGCTGCCGGAGAAGATCGAGTCCACGCAGGTGTCGAAGCTGCTGCCGGAGCAGAAGAAGCTGTATGTGGCTTATCTCGCCAAGCTTCGCGAGGAAACGCTGAAGCATCTGAACAAGGATACGCTGCATAAGAATCGGATCCGAATCTTGGCCGGTCTCACCAGGCTGCGCCAGTTATGCTGCCATCCCGCCCTCTTCATCGAGGACTACGAGGGCAGTTCGGCCAAGCTGGAGCAGCTGCTGGAGCTGATCGACGAATGCCGCGAAGCAGGCAAGCGGCTACTCGTATTCTCGCAGTTCGTGGAAATGCTCAAGATCATCAAGCTGGAAATGCAGCGGCGCGAAATCCCCCATTTCTACTTGGATGGCAGCACGCCTTCTTCGGAGCGTGCCGAGCTGAGCACACGCTTCAATGACGGCGAGCGGGATTTGTTCCTCATCTCGCTTAAAGCCGGCGGCACCGGACTTAACCTCACAGGTGCAGACACCGTCATTCTCTACGACCTCTGGTGGAACCCTGCCGTAGAGCAGCAGGCCGCTGACCGTGCACATCGCATCGGACAGAAGAAGGTCGTCCAAGTCATTCGACTCGTCTCCGAAGGCACAGTCGAGGACAAAATGTACGAGCTGCAGCAGCGCAAGAAGAACCTCATCGACGAGGTGATCCAGCCCGGTCAGGAAGCGCTCTCTGCCCTAACCGCCGAGGAAATTCAGGAGCTGCTTATGGTGGAAGGATAGAGAGGCTATAAACGGAAAAAGGCCGACTCCCCCGCGTAACGTTACGGCATGTAACGCGTTCGGAGTCGGCCTTTATTGCAATCAGGAATCCTGCCGTGCGGCATTGAGCTCAATCACATTATGATCGGGATCAAGCAAGAAGATTTGAGAGAAACCCGTGATGCTATTACGGTTGTGGCGATGCGGAATATCGTACCGGTTCAGCCAATCGATCGTTTCGTCAAAGTCGGCCACGCGAATCGCAAAATGCCCATCCCGCGTATCGATGCCCCCGGCGCGCTTCGTCTCGCCCTCATGCACGAGCAGATGCAGCTGCTGGTCACCGCTGCCAATAGCATACCAAGCTCCTTCAAAATCAAACGCCGGCCGCTGAATCTCCTGCAAGCCGATCACATCCCGATAAAATGCCTTCGCCCGCTCGATATCCGTGACGATCAAGCTGACATGATGAATGCCCTCGTGGTGAATCATCGCGCTCGTTCACCGCCTTTTTTTAGCCCCATTATACCATCATTTACCGAGGCTCTGGCAGTGAAAATCGTTTCGTCCACGTCTTCCCGCCGTCAACCGTCCGATAGACGCCGGACTTCGACAGGCTCGTTACCGCCAGATAGCCGGTCGTCGGTGATACGAACGACAGCTTCGCTTCATACCCCGGCACGGTTATCGGCAAATTGCTCCATGTCTTGCCATCATTAAGCGATCGGCCGAACTGCAGATTATCCAGCGCCCCGCTTCCGGCAATGAGGAATGCTGCTTGGCGCCCGATTACCGCCATATCTGTCGGTCTTCCCGCTGGTCCGACAAGCGTGCCCGCAGGGGCAACCGGCCCAGGCGCCGGTCCGCCTCCCGCAGTCGGACGCGAAATCACTTGCTTCCAGTGCGCGCCTGCATCCGTAGTCTGGTACAGCGAGTAGGACGTCTGCGACATGCCGGAATCACCGTAGAGCAATACCCAAACATCCGAGCTGTCCGTTCCATAGATGGCTCCGCCATAGTTGACGTTGGCTTTCACCTTGAGAGAATCGGCCCAGTGGACACCGCCGTCTGTCGTACGTTTCACCTCATAACCGCCGGCTGCCAGCACCGTAATGACCCATCCTTTATCCTCTGTTATGAAATGCACATAACGGGAATTCGGCGGTGTCGTCAGCTTCGTCCATGTCTGGCCGCCATTGGCCGTCTTGAAGGTGAAGGCGCGCGTAAATCCATAGCCCACTTTCTCATTCAGAAAATCAATCCGATCGAAACCATACTGCCCTGTCGGCACCCACGTATAGCTGGAGCCGCCATTTGTCGTTTTCAGCAGCGTATTCTGCTTCGTTGCGCTCGTCTTCGCCAGCACATAGCCGACCGAATTCGTTAAAAACTCGATCTGGCTGAAGCTAAGCTTGCCTGTATTATAGATCGCTTGCCAGTGGCAGCCGCCGTCCGATGTGCCGATCATGAAGCCGTTCCCCGCCGCGCGTCCGATGTTCGCGCCTAAGAACTGGATCGCCTGCACATGCGGAGCGTCCGTGTCCGTCATCGCCGTTAAGTTTAGTCCGTGATTATCGCTTCTGCAGGCTGCGGAAGCCTCCGGTTCAGGCGCGGCCGCCGCCTTTGCAGAAGTAGCGTTGTACCCCGGCACCAGTATGGATGTCCCAAGCAGCACCGCCATCGCGAGCACAAGCATTGCAAATCTTGTTCCTCTTCCCATCGTCATCACCTCATATTCGTTAATTACCCAACAAGCCCTATTCTCTATCTCTTCTTCCTCTGACGAGTGAACGAAGCAACCAGTTGCAGGACATTGGACCAAAATCTAACACAGCTTTTACAATTCTCACATCTTCCTCTAATCATTCCTTGCTATACTGGGTTCAAATAAGCCGCAAAGGAGCTGCACCATGTCCACGTCTTCGAATTCCAGCATCATCTATACCACAAGGTTGAGCGAAAGCGACACCATGACCAACAAACTGATCTACCAAGTGAAGCAAAATCAACTGTCGGACCGAGAGTTAAACAGGCTTCAAGCCCGCTGCAGCAAAGAGCTGAGCGATCTGCGCAACGAATTGAACATCCTGCTTCAAGAGCTTCGCACGGTCGCAGATCGCAGTCATACGGACAAGCCCCTTTCCCCTTCGAAAGCTGCCTAATCCTCGTGCTCATCCTTATCTTTACATTCATCTTACTTCCTGCCTCACCCACAACCAAACCCTGACTAAGCCAAAACAAGCCCGCGGCCACTTGATTCAAATGCCGGGGCTTGTTTGTATTTTATTCGCCTGCGATATCCCAGCGGTGGCGGTATTGCTCCAGCTTGGGATGCAGTGCTTGGGATGGCTTTGAAGCCAGCAGCAGTCTTAATTTGACGATCCACTCCTCGAAAGAAGAGTAGGAGGCGAACAGATTAGCCGTCTCCGGCGTGACATACAAGAAATAAGGAGAGGGGTAAGACTCTGCCAGATGGCGAAGCGCCGCTTCAATCGGCGTATATTTCTTCCGCTTGCCTTCCAGTCCCTCTATGATAATGGTTAGCCGACCGCTGCCACCGGCACCGCCGACTTCATGCTCAGCTTCAAACTCGCGCTTCCAGTCATGCAGCCGGTCCAGCCTTTTATAATAAGGCAGCACGGTTTCCTTCGTCATCCTTCTGATGGTCTCTTCATGCAGCGGGTATAAAACCAGCCTGGCAAAACGAAGCTTCACCGCCGTATCCACAGCAAAGGCAAGTCTCTCGTTTGACATCCGCTGGAAAGAATCGTACACAATCATAGTCCCTTTCAGCTGCTCTTTAGGCGGCTCGTAGCCATATGGAACGGTTTGAGCGATGCGGTTCAAATGGATCCTCTCCCTCCCCAGGTACTCTTTACCAGTATGCAATACAGAGTATACCCTGGCAATTATGAAATCATGTCGCACTTGCGAGGCGTAAAACGTTTTTATTGAGCGTCGCGCGCCGAAGAACGCCAAAAGCCGACTTCGGATTGGATCCAGCGCAGCTAACCGGCGGATCAAGATAAGACCTCTGAGATTCGTTAGAGTAAACCAGGTTAACAAATTCCATTTATTGACGCTCTTAAATCGGTGTGCTACGTTACCCCTATAAAACGTTTTTAGAGGGCCGAGCGATGAAAAAATCAGACCGCAGCGTCACGATCAAAGATATTGCGCGCGAAGCCGGCGTATCGATTTCCACGGTTTCTTTCGCCTTTAACGGCACCGCTCCTGTCGCGCCCGAAACGAAGGAGCGCATCTTCGAGGTCATTAAACGGCTGAACTATCAGCCAAACTCTGCTGCCCGCGGCCTTGTTACACGCAAAACGAACAATATCTGTTTATTTACGCCTCATCCCGCTTCTCATTTCTTCTCTTTTTCAGGCAACAGCGTGTTTCCCCACCTGCTGCAGGGCATCGGCGAGATTCTGGATCACAAGGATTACAATCTGCTTATCTCCTGGGATAACCTTGGCCATAAAGCCAAGACGCCTAAGCTCATCAAGCTGATGCGCGAGCGAGCCATGGACGGCGTGCTGATCTGCTTGCCGAGTCACGATTCCTCTGTCATTGAAGAGCTGCTCGAGCATCATTTTCCCGTCGTCATCATTGGCAGCAACGGACTGAAGAACCAGGTCAACTCCGTCGACGTCGATAATTACGATATCGCCTACCGCAATGTGCAGCATCTGCTTGCGCTCGGGCATACACGCATTGCCTTCATCAGCCCGGGGCCGCTCGAATTTCTCGTGTGCGAGGACCGGCTCGAAGGCTACCGCGATGCGCTTGAAGAGGCGGGCATTCGGTACCGCGAGGAGTATCTGTTTATCGGTGACGATCATGAAAGAAGCGGCTACGGCGCTGCGGCTGCTTTTCTTAGCTTAAAGGAGCCGCCGACTGCCATCGTATCCGGGCGGGATGTTCAGGCTGTGGGTGTATGCGAGTATGCAAAGGAGCACCGCATCTCCATCCCGCATGATCTGGCGCTCATCAGCTTCGAAAACTCGGAGCTTGCTGAGAAATACGGCATTTCATCGGTGACAACAGATCTCTACGAGATCGGCAAGGAAGGCGCGAGACTCCTCTATAAAATGCTCACCCGCAAGAAAGAACGCAGTGCTCAGAATATCGTCATCCCCTCGGAGCTCATTATTAGGTCCAGCTGCGGCGGCGCGAATCAGAAGATAAACCATCCCGGGAGGTAGGATTTCATATGTTTCAATATGCACGGCCCATTTGGCCGGAAGGGCTAGAGCAGGAAATGAATTGTACCGGCGGCTTCAGAGCTCAGTTTCAAGGGACTGCTCGTGAAACTGAACGCCGAATTGTTAGAGTCACGGCTTCCTCCCGTTATCGTGTCTATGTGAATGGTCATTTCTGCGGACACGGTCCGGCGGCAGGACCTCATGGCTATTACCGCGTGGATGAGTGGGAGCTCTCCCCGAATGTTGTACAGGAAGGCTTGAACATCGTCGCCGTTGAAGTGGCCGGCTACAATGTGAACAGCTTCTATACGCTTGATCAGCCTTCTTTTATCCAGGCAGAGGTTGAGATTAATGGCGTTGTCGCCGCGGCGACAGGCGATCCGGCGCGAGGCTTCGACGTGTTCGTGCTGCCGGAGCGTGTGCAGAAGGTGCAGCGGTACAGCTTCCAGCGTGCTTTTATGGAGGCCTATCAAATGGATGCGCATGTCCATGAATGGCGTACGAATGTGGATTCGCACCCCGCTCCTCCTGCAGCTTGGGATGCGGTTGAAGAGAAACGGCTCCTGCCGCGGCGGGTAAGTTATCCGGACTTCGCGGTGAAAGCTCCGGCTGCAATCGTTGCCTCCGGTACTGTCGCGAGACGCTCAGATACAGGTGCTGATGCAACTGCCCCTTGGCGGGATCGCGCGTTAACCGGAATTGGCCCCTTGTTCAAAGGCTTCGAGATCAGCGAGCTTGCGCTGCTGCCTACGGATGAGCTGGGAGAGCTCGTGACGAGCTGGCGGAGCGAGACGGCAGCAGTTGCGTATGAAGGCAGCCACTTGCCGATTGAGTTTGGCACACATGACGCGTCGATACTGGCTTTTGACCGCAATCTATCCGGATTTATCGGCATTCAGTTCTCTTGTACGCGCGCTTCGCGCATTGCGGTTACATTCGATGAGATTCTCTCAAATGGCGATGTCGATCATCTTCGGCTGGAATGTTCTAACGTCATCCATCTGACTTGCGAGCCCGGCGCCTATACCTTCGAATCGATAGAGCCCTATACGCTGAAATATATGAAAATCATCGTTCTGGAGGGTGATTGTCTCCTCTCTGCCTGCTCCTTGCGAGAATACGCAAATCCCGATACGGATCGTGCCGAGTTCAGCAGCTCTGATGAGGCGCTAGGCAAGATCTTTGAAGCTGCGCGGGAGTCGTTCCGCCAGAATGCCGTAGATATTTTCATGGACTGCCCATCACGCGAACGAGCAGGCTGGTTGTGCGACAGCTTCTTCACCGCCCGTGTGGAAGCCGATTTAACCGGTCACTCCATCATTGAACACAATTTTCTCGAAAACTTCGCGCTGCCGGAGCATTTCGCTCCTCTGCCGGAGGGCATGCTGCCTATGTGTTATCCCGCGGATCATTGCAACGGCGAGTTCATCCCCAACTGGTCGCTGTGGTTCATTATCCAGCTGGAAGAATTCCGTTTCCGCGGCGGGGATGAGACGCTAATCCGTTCCTTGCAGCCGCGAGTGGATGCGCTGCTGCGTTATTTTGAAGGCTTCCATAATGAGTTTGGGCTGCTTGAGAATTTGGAGAGCTGGGTGTTTATCGAATGGTCGAAGGCGAACAGCTTTGTTAGCGGCATTAACTTCCCTTCCAATATGCTTTACGCAGGGGCGCTGGAAGCAGCGGGACGGCTCTACAATAACGAAGGCTATCTAGCGCAAGGCGCTGCACTCAAGCAGATCATCCGAGAATTCTCATTCGATGGGGAGTTCTTCGTGGATCAGGCGATAGAGAATGCGGACGGAGAAATCGAAATGACCGACAACCGCACCGAAGTGTGCCAATACTACGCTGCATTCTTCGGGATTGCGGATGCCGATGAACAGCGCCAGTGGTTCGCGAGCCTTGTTCATGATTTCAGCCCGAGCCGCGGCGCGGACGAGCCAACAATTGCCGATATCAGCGAGATCCACCCTGCAAATGCGTTTATCGGCTACTATTTACGAATGGAGCTGTTGTCGCAATTAGGTGCGTCCGCGCAGCTGCTGGAGGAAATCAAAGCGTTCTTCGGCCGCATGGCCGGGCAAACCGGAACGCTCTGGGAGCATAATCGGACGACTGCGAGCTGCAACCACGGTTTTGCCTCCCATGTTGCGCGCAGTCTGTACCGCGATGCGCTTGGCATCGAGTCGCTCGATCTGTCGCAGCATAAGCTGTCGATCGCTTTCACGGACACGGAGCTGCAATGGTGCAGCGGGAAGCTGCCGACACCGGAGGGGCTTGTTGAACTGGAATGGCGCATCGAAGACGGAGAGCTTCGTTACCGCATAACGGCACCGTCGCAGCTTACGATTGAAGTGCGTAATTTCAGCAGTAAGCCGCTTGTTCGCGAGGAGTAGGAGGAACGCATATGTCGCAGTATGAGCAAATCTATAACGAAATCGGCGATCAGCTGGTCGTGAGCGATGAAGTCGTAAAGGGCAGCATGTTCGGTGCAAAATGTTTGAAAATCAACAAGAAAGCCTTTGCCATGTTCCACCGTGGCAACATGGTCTTCAAGCTGCCTGCGGACAATGGCGCCGCATCTCTAGAAGGCGCAGGGACATTCGAACCGTCCCCCGGCAAAGCGATGAGGGGCTGGATCCAGGTCCCGCCTGACCACGCGGATCGGTGGGAAGAGCTATCGGGCACAGCGCTGCGCTATGTGCGCTCGCTGAGCGAGTAGCCGAGTTTTGTAGCAGAAGCTTTCTCGCATCGCGCGAGCTGCCGTACCGTAAGAGTCTGGATGAAATGCTGCATGTCCTGCAACATTTGTTGGAGAATAGAGATCTCCCATAGGAAATGTTGCTTTATTTACAACATATCCGCCCCATGCAGCCTCCTGAGTGTCAATCTGCACTGAAATGTTGCTAATTGAGCAGCATTTGGGCGTGTTTACCGACTGGATGGATGAAATGCTGCATGCCCTGCAACATTTGATCTAACCAAGTCCCCAATAAATCAAAAACTGCCCCAAAAGTCGACTAGTCGATTTTTGGGGCAGTTTCATGATATCAAACTTATTTCGCGCCTAGCGCACGCAAACCGAGTGCCAATGCACCGCTCAAGCCGGCGTTGTCGCCAAGACCCGGTGGCACGATGTACTCGTCGATGCCGCCAAGCAATGCTTCCGCGCTGACATAACCGTTCAGGTTCTTGCGAACCTCTTCGCGGATCATCGGGAAGAGATGCTCTTGATGCATCACGCCGCCGCCTAGAATAATACGCTTCGGGGACATCAGCAGAACCGCGCTCGACACGGCTTGTCCGATGTAGAAAGCCTCCATCGCCCATGCCGGATGATCCGCCCCAAGCTCGCTGCCTTTCACTTTCCATCTGCCTTCAAGTGCCGGGCCTGCGGCCATGCCTTCCAGGCAATCGCCGTGATACGGGCAGAAGCCTTCATATGTATCCTCAGGATGACGACGCGTGAGCACATGTCCGCCTTCCGGATGAACCAAACCATGAACAAGCTTGCCTTCCGCATATACGCCGACACCGACACCGGTTCCGATCGTGTAATAGAGGCAGCTGTCCAGTCCCGCAGCCGCACCCCAAGTCGCTTCACCCAGCGCTGCTGCGTTTACATCGGTATCCCAGCCAAATGGAACATCGAACACTTTGCGAAGCTCCGGCAGAAACGGGTAATTGCCCCAGCCCGGCTTTGGTGTTGTCGTTACATACCCGTATAGCGGGCTAGCTGGATCAATGTTAATCGGACCGAACGAGCCGATTCCGATGGCTTCTACTTCTTTCTCGCGGAAATACGCGATTACGTTCGCCAGCGTCTTCTCCGGCTGCTCGGTCGGGAAGCTCACCCGATCCAGAATTTCGCCTTTCTCATTACCGATCCCACAAACAAACTTCGTGCCGCCGGCTTCAACCGCTCCAATAAGCATTTTGCCCAGTTCCTCCCAGTCTTTGTGTCACCATGATTAGTTTGTATATTATGCAAAATAGCAAAATTACAAGCGAACAGCAAGACTTAGTTCTACTTAGTTCTAGATAATCCCGCTAAGCCAGCCCCATACCGCCTGCAGCGTCAGCCACTGGTTCGACAAGCCCATCCGATTCGTATACGGGGCATGCTCTCGAAAGTAATCCGCATGTTTGCCAATAATCGGTACGCCGCAAGCTCCGGCGGGCCCATGCTTATCCGGCTGCCATACAGGCAGGATGCCGCGCCGCCCCCGAGCCCAGCCGCCGAATGTACCCAGCCGGCTTATCATGTCAACCGCTCGATCGCTAGCCGAGTCCGACTCCCCGGTGGCATGAACAAACAGCACCGACTGCCGCAGCTCTTGCGCTATGCGGCATCTCGGCGAGCCAATCATCACAACCGGGCTAGGTGCCCCGCCCTCTTGCTCATGCAGAAGCTTCGCCGCTTGCACGGCTGCTACGCCACCGCCGCTGTGGCCGATCAGAATCGTCCGGCCTCCATGCTGCCCGCGGCGAAGTCGGCCGGCCTGAATGTCCGCGACGGCTCGCCTCCCGCCGATAGAGCGCGAAGCCCTCCGAGGGCTAAGCCGCATATCGCGCCCGATTTCCCAGAGCTGCGGGATAACGTTCCGGCTCCAGTCTCCATAAGGGAAGAGCAGCTGTGACGCAACAACCTCGTAACCTTCCCGAGTCAGTATAGCATGCAGCGCAGCGCGAAAGCTCTCCATGAATTGCGGAGCAGTCGCCAGACCGCTGAGCAAATAGAGCGAGACCTCTCCTTTTGCAGAAGCATTACTCATGCGTGCCTTCCCCTTTATGCTCACGTTCGAATTTCATGGCCGCCGCAATGCGCTCCAGGTCGCTTGGATGCGTATCCCGGAACCAGCGCACGAGCAGCGGCGGGTTCAAATCGCTCAGCGTAATAACTGCCGTCTTCTGCTGCATCGAGATAGACCCTTCCGCACTACCGAGCAAATCCATCGCATACGCATCAGCTGCGGATTCCGCGCCGCGCGAAACGTAATTGCTGACCGGCAGCGATGCGAAGGACAGCACCGCGATAATAAGCAGCAGGAGGGGCAATGCCGTCATATCGGAGCGGCTGCGAATGCCGAAGCGCTCCCCGTAGCGGCGGATACTCCATGTATAGATCCAGCCCCCGGCAACTATAACCACAAGCGAGGAACCAACAGCACCCAGTGCGCTCCACTCTAAGTGGTGCATCACATAGTGCCCCATCTCATGCGCCATAATGAGCAGAATCTCCTGCTCTGTCAGCTGTTTAAGCGTCGTATCCCAAAGTACGATTCGCAGTGAAGAGCCGATCCCTGTCACATAAGCGTTAATCGCATTCGTCTTGGTAGACATATCCGCTTCGTACACACGATCAGCGGGGATATCAGCCTTGGCGGCGAGCTCCAGAATACGTTTCTCCAGCTGCGGATTAGACAGCTCCGTAAAATGATTGTACAGCGGATCAATGACGACCGGCTGCACGTACATCATAAACAGCGTGAACGGCACGGAAATCAGCCACAGTTTCAACCACCATCTGCCCTTGCGAGAGAGAATCCAGAACGCAACCGCAGAAACAGCCAGCAGCGTCACATACCCTACACCGAAGGCAACCAGCTTATCCCGAATCCAGCCCGGCACCGGCTGCGTCGTAATGCCATACGACTTCGACAAGCTATAGCCAAACACACGAAGCGGCAAATACAGCAGGAACGAGGCCGCATCTACTAGCAGCACGAACAACGGAAAACGAATAATAAGCGGAAGCCCCCGGCGTTCCAATGCATCCCGCCAATAACGAGCCAGACCGCCGAAGAGCAGAAACAGGTAAATCAGCCATTCCCATGGTCCGCTGATGAAGAAAATCCAATTGCGCATCGCGTTCAACACTGCGCTGTCTTTCAATTGTTCCGCGCTGAAGAATGTCGCCGGATCGCCGGCGGTTCCGACATAGGCAGCCGGTACGTTATTCGGTGACGTAAACCAGGCATATACAGCCATTAAGACCGCATATACGGCTGTTACTGCGATCCATTTCCATAAACCGGCGAACTTACGAGAAGGCAT
This sequence comes from Paenibacillus rhizoryzae, assembly GCF_059686995.1. Lineage (NCBI taxonomy): Bacteria > Bacillati > Bacillota > Bacilli > Caryophanales > Paenibacillaceae > Paenibacillus > Paenibacillus rhizoryzae. The sequence goes on from NZ_JCAALT010000005.1 coordinate 486,648, forward strand.
AGGTTGGCACCTGCTTTTCCAATGATTGGGTTGAGATTATCATAGCACAGAAAAGAAGCCGACTCATCTTGAGCCGGCTTCCATCCATAAACACGAATTAGATAACTTCCCGCTCGTCATTACCCGGCAAGGCTGGGAATGGCGCATGCGGTTCTGCTTGATACCAGAAGGTAGTCGAAGCGATATCGCTTTGCTGAGGCAGGTAGCGGCCGCCGGAACGCCAGCCCAGATCTTGAATCGTGACGCGCAGCTCGGATTCGAAGCGGATCGGATCCTGTACATGCCAGCGATACATCCCGAAACGTTGTTGGCTGCGATACAGGCCATCCGGCTTAATCACTTGGTGCATACCGAGGAACGGCGTGGAGTAAACCCCGTATTGCCCCTGCGGATGCTCCCAGTTCCATGCGCCGCCGAAATAATCCTCCGTGCCTGTTCCACAGATCGTCGGGAACTCGCTGTCCCCGTCCATGAAGAACTTGATTTCGCCTTCGCCCCACCAGCCGGTATTGTTGACCTGCCAAGCGAGGTAAGTGCCGACGTAATGGCCTTTACCTTTAACGCCGTCAATTAGGGTATGGACATCCTTGTAAGCGACCGGATTGCTTCTTCTCCACTGAGCATGGAAATACGCCATATCCTCCGGCACTTCCGTAAGGGTGTAGTCGATTTGATAGTACAGTACGGCATTCTCGCTTGTTGACGTATTCTCCATCGTAAGGCGTGCCGAACCGCGGAAAGGCATTTGCCAGTAGCTGTTCATTCCGCCGGCCGGGTTAACCGCAACCGGGAAGGAATTCACATTGCAGCGCTCTTGCCAGCCATTACAGAAGAAATCGCCGACCGGCACTTCCACGGAAGGCGTTTCTTCATTGTCCCAATAAATGCGGAAGATCAAGTTGCGCCATGAACCGGGATGACAGGTAAGCCAAATATGTTGAATCGCGCCGGGTCCGGCAATTTCACCCATCGTAAGCGTTTCTCCAGCTGCAATTTGGACCGACGGCGATACCTTCCAGCCTACACCCAAGTCACGCGCGCAGTTTGCACCTGTACCTTCAGCGGCCATGCCGCCCTTACCCGGCTCACCCGTAAAGTTCTCCGGGCTGATCGATCTTGTTTTGGCATTCGACAGTCTTGCTAGGTTTCCAATCCCCATATCCAAGCCATTAAAGTTATACACGCTGTACACTCCCCACGATAGAATGAAAACGGTTTACTTTTGTAACATGGCACCTATGCTACTCCCGACTGGGACAAACTGTCAACGTTTTTTTACAAAAAAAGCAAGTCCGCCAAATGGCTGGACCTGCTTCTCGTTAATGCTGCATGAGCTTCTGCTGTTCTTTCCAAAAGGCATTCCATGCCGCCAATGTATCCTTCACCGTTGCTTCCCCGAGGAGCATCTGCTGCTCCGCTTTGGTCGAACGCTTCTCCCATTCCAAGTAGCTTGGATACTGAATCGGCAGTCGATAATACATATACTTATCCGGGTTATTGGTCATCTCAATCAACGGCTTATAGGGACCGGTTATAAAAAAGGGATCTGACGCAGCAGTCGTATGTATCGGCACCAGTCCATACCGTTTGCCAAAGGAGATGTTCTTCTCCGGGCTCGATAGGTATGCGATGAGCTTCCATGCCTCTTCCTTATGCAGCGATTGCGTGGGAATTCCCCAGCCTGCCGCTCCGACTGTAATTAACGCTTTCCCGTTCGGACCTGCGGGCATCGGAGCGGTAGCCCAGGTACCATGCGGCATTTTTGCCTGGAGCGTCTGAATGACATCCGAATCCTGGAGCAGCATGGCCGTCTGACCCGAGGTGAACGCATTGACCTGCTCTTCAAAACCCGAATACAAGGACTCCTCCGGCGAGGCGTTCTTATAAAGCAGCGCGAACAACGACAGTGCCTGCTCCGCTTCAGGCGACGAATATGCACTCGTGCCGTCCGTGCGGAAGGCGCCGTCATCAAGGTTCATCTGATCGCCATTGTACGTCCGGATCATCGTATCAAAGATCGAATTGGCTCCCTTCGCGCCGCGGAAGGAGAAGCCGTAGCGATTCTTCGCGGGATCGGTCAGCTTAACGGCCGTCTCGTACAGCTCCTGCCATGTTGTCGGCGGAGTCAGTCCCTGGCTGGCGAACCAATCCTTGCGATAATAAAGCTGCCGTTCGTACAGGCCATTGGCCAGAAAATAAAGCTGTCCCTTCACACTGCCAACATTCAGCGGAATCTCCGCAACGGTCGAGAAATCCTTCCACTTCGCTGTATACGTATCCAGTGGATCTATGTACTGTTTACTCACATAATCGGCAATATTAACATCCCGTACCTCGATAACATCGAGATCTTGTTTAGCAGCCAGCATCGTCCGAATCGTCTCATCCGCTTGGTCAAACGGAGGTGAGATCAACTCCACGTGAATCATCGGATTCTCTGCCTCGAATTCGTCAATCTGCTCTTTCAAAATGCTCGTTCGCTGAGGGTTCGTCAAACTCTCCATCATCTTAAGGGTAACCTTCTCTATCGGAGCATTCGCCTGCACCTGTTCGCTCATGAGACTGGCATCTTCCGAATCCGAATGGTTCTTGGCGCTGCAGCCTGTGGTTACAGTCAACATCATCAATGCGTAAACAAACGGACGCAGCTTTCTAGTAGGATGAACTCCCATAGCTATGGCCTCCTGCCTGCATAACTGACATTTTCGACTAGGCGATGCGCGCAGTCCTCCGGCAAGAGAGGGCGGCTGAATATATAACCCTGAACATCGTCGCAATTCAATTCACTTAGCAGCTTCACTTGCTCCATCGTCTCGACGCCTTCGGCAGTCACGCTCAAATTCAAGCTGTGCGACATAACGATAATGGCTCCGACAATCGCCCGTTCCTTCGGGTTCTCAATCATGTCGTCCAAGAAAGACTTGTCCACCTTGAGACGATGGATGGGAAAGTTCTTCAAGTAACTGAGCGAGGAATATCCGGTTCCAAAATCATCGATCGATATTTTGACGCCCAGCTCCGATAGGCCTTGCAACGTAAGAATGACCTTCTCGACATCCTGCATCGCGATGGATTCCGTAATTTCAAGCTCCAGATACTGCGGTTCAAGGCCTGTTTGCTGCAACACACCCGACACGGTTTCAATAATGCTGTTGTTTTGGAATTGATGGATGGATAAGTTGACGGAAACCTGTACCGCAGGTAATCCGGCATCCTGCCAAGCCTTATTCTGCTTGCAGGCGGTATATAGAATCCATTCCCCGATCGGAATGATGAGTCGGGAATCCTCGGCAATCGGGATAAATTCAGCCGGCGAGATGAGCCCATGCTCATGATGCTTCCACCTGACAAGCGCCTCGACGCCGGCGATTCGTCCGGTTGCAAGCTCATATTGCGGCTGATACATCAGCAGCAGCTGCTCCCGCTCCAATGCCTTGCGCAAATCCCGTTCCAGCGACAGATTGCCATACGATTTCTTCTCCATCGCTGCATCGTAGAACCGGTGGCTGCTCCGACCGCTTTCCTTAACGCTGTACATGGCCATATCGGCATTCTTGATCAGCGACTGTCCGTCCTCACCGTGCTGCGGATAGATACTGACGCCGATACTGGCGGAAACAAACAATTCTTTGTCCTGATAATAGATTGGCTGCTGGATGAGTGCCGCAATTTCATAAATAACGGTTTCAACCTCGTCGTATTCGCCAATCTGGGGCATCAATACGAGAAACTCATCTCCGCCAAATCGCGCAATGGTGAATGACTTATCGAGCTGCCGCTTCAGCTTCTCCGAAATATCGATGAGCAGCTTGTCACCCGCACCATGTCCGAACGTATCGTTAATGATCTTGAGTCGATCCAGATCGATAAACAATACGGCAAAACGTTGTCCATACTGCTTAGCGACACCGATCTCCTTCTCCAAGAGTTCATTAAACAGCTTGCGGTTAGCCAAGTCCGTCAAATGGTCGTGATAGGCCATATAGCGGATTTTGGCTTCACTACGCCTGCGTTGGTACAAATAGTTGAGCAGATACGTCACGATCGCGATGGTTAGCACACTTGCGAGCGTAGTATTGCGAATTTTACGCGTATCCTTCACCAGCTCCGAGACCGGAATCACCGCCTCCACCCTCCAGCCGGCGGTGGACAGCTTGCCTGCCACAATCAGCTGCTGCGTACCGTCCACCTTGATCGTAGCGGTATCGATGGAAGACAAAGAAGCATCCTTGTCGATATTGGTCCAATTCAGCTCGGGAATGGCATAAACGTCTCCTTCACTGGCACCGCGGGCTGCGCTTAGCAGGCGATTACTTCCACCCAGCAGCACAATTTCACCGCTGTCGCCCAGCTGTCTCTCCGACAAGGTATCATTCAGCACTCGAGTACTAATTTCGACCAGGAGCAGATAGCGTTGTCCGGAGCCCAGCGTCATACTGCGGCTGATGGCAAACGACGACAAACCGGACAAGTAGCCCTTACTCTTCGTTTCATGCCATACGATTCTGCCTCCGCTCAAAGCTTGTTTATACCAATTCGTATGTGTGTAGTCGATACTAGGTACATCAGGGGGGGTTGTCGTAATTGCTTTTAGTTGAGAATCCTGAGGCAAGAGGTGGACGGCCGTAATTTCGCCTTTACTGAAGAAACGGACCGCAATGGTTGTTTTGATGGCATTCGCGGCGGTATAGCGATCCAACTGCCCGCTGCTCGCGCTGCTGTAATCGGCCAAATTGCTTAAGATCACGCTATCCGTAATAAAGTTATAAGTCAGATCCTCGTAATTCCGTAACGTGAGGTTCAGCTTATCGACAGACTGCATCACCATCTGCTGCGTGGAGAGCGTCATCTTCTCTTTCAGAATCGACTTGGATTGGGAATAGGAGAAGAAGCTGATTCCGGCGACAAGCAAGGTAGAGCATAATAATATAAATACAAAGGGCTTGAAATTCGCCTTCACAAACTCCGCCTCCTAATTCAGCTTCTTTATCTATGTAATGAAGCGGTTTTTCGACAAATCGCCCTAAAAATCGTGCTTTTGGACTAATCTGATACTAATGTACCACACAGTCGTTAGTAAAGTTATTTAGTAACTGTTAGATTTCTATTTATTCTTCAAAAAAAACAAAAAAACGTTCCTTTCAGCTTGAAAGGAACGTTACTTTAGCAGGCGATACAGATCATCGACCGACCTCATCGCATATTCGAAACGGACAGGCTCTCCGCCCTCCAGAAGTACGAGGCAAGGCACGCTGGAGATCCGCCATCCGTCTCGCAGGGTTGGCGAGAAATTGATATTCATCGTACGAATCGGCGTTGTGCTGCCGGCCGCTTCTACGATTTCGAGCATACGCAGCCCCAGCTTGCATGTTCCGCAGAGCGGCGTGAAAAAGTAGATCGCTTCCCGTTCATGCTCCGCTTTAGGTTGTCCCAGCCATTCTTGTTCGGTAATCTCTTGAAAAGCCATTTGCTTACTCCGTTCATCTTCCAGTATGCTGCGGACTACTACGGACGCTTATTTGCGCCCGTAATCCGCTTTGATTTCGCCCCACTGCTTCGTCTGCCACTTGACCACTTTATTGGAATACGTATTGGTTTGCAGCCACTTGACGGCGCGGTCTACCATGCCCCAAATCTCCGCCGTAGACGCATCCCTGACAAGGGTAGAGGATACTTCTTTCTGCCTCACCCATTTGAGCGCATTCATCGAATCGCTGTACACCGTCTTATTGCTGCCAAGCTTCTTTAAATAAGCTAGTCCATGTACAATGGCAAGAAACTCTCCGAGGTTATTCGTGCCTTTGGATATCGGGCCAACGGCAAAGATCACTTCGCCTGTTTGCGTATCCACACCTTTATACTCCACAGGTCCGGGATTTCCGTTTGTTCCTACGTCAACCGAGATGCTGTTATAATCAATCTCTTCGCTGCCCGCATCCGCTGCGGCGCTCTTGCGTTTGAAGCTCTGCCCGGAACTGCTTCCGGCGCTGCCGCTGCCCTGTCCCCAGTGCTTCTTCCATCCGCCTTGATAGGCTTCTTCGGCTGCAGCCTTTGTTTCGTACGACTTGAATTTAGCATCATCAAATCCGCTCGTTTGCGCCTGACACTCGCTCCAATTGCTGTATACGCCGGGTTTTCTTCCTACCCAAACGACATAAAACTTCTGCTTCGCCACCTACGCACCTTCTTTAACCAAAGATTCACTGCCGTAGACCTTCACTTGATTCCGCCCCTGCTGCTTGGCCTCGTAGAGCGCCGTGTCCGCATGGCGAACGAGCATATCTCTGTCGATCAAGGCCGTCGGCGTTAAGGCTGCCACACCTACACTAATTGTAACCGAGCTGCTGACGCGCGAAGCACGGTGAGGAATAGCCAGCTTCATGATCTGGCGACCCAGCATGCTGCCAAACTCCGCCGCATCTTCGAGGTTCGTCTCCGGAAGCAGTGCAATAAACTCCTCACCGCCGTACCGCGCGACGAAACCGCCGTTCGGCAGGGGTAAGCCGCTTAGCACGCCAGCCACTTGCCGCAAGCAGGTATCCCCATTTTGATGCCCGTAGCTATCATTATACGCTTTAAAATAGTCGATGTCGCAAAGGATAACCGACAGCGGAAGCGCCCCGTGAACAGCCAGCTCCCATTCTTTGTCGAACAGGTCGTCAAAATGTCGGCGATTGGCAATGCCCGTCAATCCGTCGACATTGGCTAATTGAGAAAGCAGCTGATTCGTTTCCTGCATTTGCTGTTCGGCAAGCTTACGCTGCGTAATGTCTCGAAAAATAACCATAATAGCAGACTCTCCGTTATATTGCATCCAAGATGCGGTCACTTCCACATGGATCGACTGTCCATCGACGCGCAAATAAACGCTCTCGAAAGGCCGCAGGACATCCCTGCTCTCAAGCACTTGCTCGACATGTTTCCTAGCTCTCGTCAAATAATCCGGATGCACCATACTTCGAAGCGGACGCTCCATTAACTGCTCCAGACTGCCGTCTCCCAGAAATTGAACCGCCTTCTGATTGGCCAATACAAGCTTACCGTCCGCGATGACCATAATCGCATCCGGCGACAATTCCACTAGGCAACGATAACGATCTTCGCTCTCTTGCATGTCTTTCTCCGCTTTCTTCCGCTCGGTAATGTCGCTGCCAACGACGATCACCTCCATCGTTACGCCGTTTTCCCTAATCGGCATGACGCTGTTCAGGTAAGTGTAACCCTTTAGTTCGGATTCATATTGAAACTGTTCCCCTGCCCATGCTCGATCGTACACGCTCCTAATGTAAGCATGCATATTCTTCGGCATGATCTCTTCCATGGTCTTGCCGATGTCCGCCTGCGTCAGCCCGAGCCTATAGAACAGTTGACCGTCAGCCATCGTGTAGCGATATTGGCCGTCTACCTTCTTAATCTTAAACGTAATGCCACACTGCTCTCTTAGCAGCGTTGCATACTCCAATTGAAGCGCCTTGAACTGCGCCCCCGCTCTGTGCATCCGGACGTAATAGAAGCGGCCCCACAAGAGAGCCGCCGTAATTGTACCTATAATTGTAGTTGTACTTGCCCAAGTCGTCATGTCTGCGCACCTGCTTGATCGGTTTATCAGTCATCATTCGACAACAATGGTGAATTTCCTCTAGGTGTCTTGTCGCTGATTGTGTACTCTTCTTACGAACTGAGCGGTAAAATGGAAAGTTTAATCTCGCCTGTCTTCACGCTCATCCTTAGCGTACGACTTACCTGGCCGCCAACTTCAGCCTTAATGGGTTCTATATTCAAATGCTGCAGCATGAGCTGCACTTGCTCCAAGTTGCGGCTTCCGATTCGGAAGTAATCCCGTTTCTTCGGCTGTGCGCCCCCAAATAGCTGGATAATCAGGTTGTGCTTGCGGCAACCAAACTGCTCCACCATCTTGCGAATGAGTAAGGGTACGCCGGTTGTGGCAAAATGGCCCGGCCGTTTGAGCTCGTCCTTCGCGGAGAGCGGATGCGGAAGCACAATATGAATTAAGCCCGCTACTTTCTTAACCGGGCAGTAAGCTGTAACCGCCACACAGGTGGACAGGGAGAAGGTTGTGATTGTCTCTACTTGGTTGCCTGAACAAACCCATTCTCCCAATCCAACGACTCTATTCATGCTGACTGACTCCTATCCACTGTGGCGGTTACATTTCTTTGCTGCTACGTCAGTATAGCAACTAAATGTTAGATCTTTTCTAGAGTAAGGGGGACATTCCAAAAAAGTTTCACTCATACTTTTCAAACTTTTTTTAATGATTGAAAAATGCGAGCTGGATGAAGAACAATACCGCGAACAAATAGAAGATCGGGTGGACGTCTTTGATTTTGCCGCGTACCAGCTTTAGAACGGGATACACAATGAAACCGACGCCGATGCCCGTTGCAATGCTGTACGTTAACGGCATAAGGACGACGATTAGGAATGCGGGGAAAGCTTCCTCGATGTCATTCCACTCGATTTTGCGCAGCACATTCAGCATCAAGAAACCAACGATTATAAGCGCAGGCGCAGTGATTGCCGGAATGCCGGCAAGTACGGATACAATCGGTGAGAAGAATAAGGTAACCGCAAGAAGGATACTAACGACAACGGCTGTAAGCCCGGTTCTGCCGCCGATCGCAACGCCTGCACTGGACTCGATATAAGCCGAAGTCGGACTTGTGCCAAGCAGCGCACCGACGGTCGTGCCGGCGGCATCAGCCAGCAGTGCCCCTTGGGAACGCGGGAATTTATTGTCTTTTAGCAGATTGGCCTGCTCCGCCACGCCCAGCATCGTACCAGTCGTATCAAACAACGTGATCAGAAGGAAGGTAAAAATGACCGAGTAGAGCCCTTTCGAGAACACGCTGCCAATGTCCAGCTGGAAGGCTGTTGCTGAAAGTCCGCTCGGCATCGAAACGACCGCATCCGGGAAGTGCATTTGTCCGGTTATCAACGCAATAATAGCTGTAATGATCATGCCTATAAATAGGAAACCCCGTACGCGGTAAGCCATTAGAATAAGAGAAATTACAAGACCTACTATAGTAAGCAGCGTCATCGGCGCAGAGAGATCGCCCAGTGTCAGCAGCGTTGCCGGGGAGTCGACGATGATCTTCGCATTTTGCAAGCCGATGAATGTAATGAACAAGCCGATCCCTGCCGTGATGGCATGCTTCAGACTTGTTGGAATCGCATCCAGCAGCGCGTAGCGGAACGAAGTGAGCGACAGCAGCACGAACAGAATGCCCGCGACAAAAACAGCCCCAAGCGCAACCTGCCATGAGATCCCGCTTCCTCCTACAACAGTGAAGGCAAAATAAGCGTTTAACCCCATTCCCGGCGCAATGACGATCGGATAGTTCGCGCCTAGTCCCATGATTAAAGTTGCGACGATACTCGCGAGCACCGTTGCGATGAATACGCCATGGAAATCCATGCCCGCTTCGCTCAGAATACCCGGGTTTACGATGACGATATAAACCATGGTTAGGAAGGTTGTGATCCCTGCCATGATCTCCGTTGACACGGTAGTGCCACGTTCTTGCAGTTTAAATAGTTTGTCCATCTCTTGCAGCGCCTCCTGTAAACCTTGTTGACCTAGCTTCCCCCAAATAAAAAAAACCTAACCTGCAAGCATAGGGAGTGTCATAGATACACGTATCCCTATGCTCGTAGTTAGGATTCTTCGGCTCCTTGTAGAAACCCTCAAACCATATTGTTGAGGATATACGAACGATTGATTAATGTTTAATTGGGTAAATCCTTTACTAGGTTAATGGTTTTAGGCAGTGCTGTCAATGAAAAATTGCGATTTTCGATGGTTATAAGCGAACTATTCGAGCGAATTTTTGATTATCGTTCGGATTTTTGACTGTGAAAATTTCTTTTGCGGGAATGTTGTCTCTGTTCGCCTTTGTGTGAATCGAAACCTGATATAATAGAATGCAGTTTATGAATTCATGGGCAGGAGAAGCCAATTATGACGATGAAACTCCCTTTTTCCATCGATGATGCCGCGTGGACCGAGCTGGTCGCGCAGGTAGGCAAGCAATTCGACGACCTCACGCTCAAACGAGGCTTTCAATATTATAAGCAGGATCGGGTCCATACGGTCACGATGCCTGAAACCGCAATCGTAGAGGCTGCGGTAGACGGCTCCGATATGTTCGATGTCACGCTGCAGCTGGACGATATTCCGAGCTCTGTTTGCTCTTGTCCTTTAAAAACCGGCCGCTGCACGCATATTGCCGCGGTCTTGCTCTATTACGCCGCCGTGCAAGGGCGTTCCGTACTTGCCATTGTGAATGCGCGCTCAGCAGCGGCCGCGAGTGCCAATGCCGCTGCTAAAGGCGCTAAAGTCAGCGGAAAAGCTCCATCGGCAGAACGCCCGGCAGCACTCCGAGCGGATGAACTCGCAGCGCTGAGCATCGCCGAATGGCATTCGCGGTTCGGCAGGACGCTCGGCCCTTTCAACCACAGCCCCCGCTTCCTGCAGGAAGCGAAGGAAATGCTCACAGGCATCCACAATATGAGGCCTGTGCTTACACTGGTGCTGGAGCAGCTGTTTAACCTGCACGCTTACTTGTTTGTGCTGGAGAAACTGGTAAAGCCGGCGCAAGAAGACTGGCGCCATTCCGGCCATTTCATGGGCTACCATACCCAGCTTGCCATGGATGAGCTGCTTGAAGCTGCTCTTCGCTGTATAGACGAACCGCTTCCGATTACATCGGAGTCTGAATATTGGCCGCGCGTGAAGGAAACGCTGGCGTATTTGCGGACGCATATGCTGAGGGAAGATCGCAGCTTAAACTGTTTTGCCAAGCTGTATCAGGTGTTCTGGATGAAGTGGATCCGGCCGAATTTGGATGGCAGCACAGAGCTCGTGCAAGACGAATTGCGCGAGCTTCAGCAAGCTGAGGATGTGCATGGGCAGCATCTGTCGCGGGTGCCTTGGATGCTGGCGCAATGCTTGATGTACTTCGAGCTGAACCAAGACGAGGACGCTTGGGCGCTGCTGAAGTCCGAAGGCAAACGGGCTTCCCTGCAGCCGGGCCAAGTGGATCCTTTATTAGAAGCGCTCGTACAGGTCGAGGCATGGCCGAGGCTTGTGAGCTGGCTGGAGCAGGTCGGTCCGATGCTTAGCCGTTACCGCAGCGACGACTTCAATTCCTATGGCGGCTATTGGGAGACTGCGCTCACGCACGTTGAAGATGCGGAGCCGCGGATGTGGGCGACACTTGGCGCCATGCTTCCCTATTCACGCAGTCTCTACGAAGAGGCGCTGCTCTCTTACGGCAGATGGCAGCAGTGGATGGATTATCAAATCAGTTCGGGCAAAGAACCGCTTGAATTCAAGGTTGGCGTCCTGAAGCCGATCGAGAAAGAAGCGCCCGAGCTGCTGCTTCCTTTCTACCATCAAGCGGTTGAGCGATACGTGCTGCTGAAGAATAGAGACAGCTATAAGGCTGCCGTGAAGCTGTTGAAACGTCTGAACAAGCTGTATAAGAAAACCAAGCAGGACGAACGCTGGGACATCTTCATTAGCGCCTTTAGTGCGCGCCACAGCCGACTTCGGGCCTTACAAGAAGAGCTTCGGAAAGGAGGACTGCTGTCATGAGCACGTACACGGAGACGGTTTCGATTCAAGTCAGCCTGACTACGCATGGCGATGCACTTATTCACGGCTCGGTACCGAGCTTCGTCGTGACCGGCGTCTATGTGAAGCACCGGTTATTCGCATGGCATGCGCCCTCCTTCTACGGAACGGAGCTGGAGATCGAGAAGGTCCAGGACATGGAGTTTGTCGTGCTCCCCTCGGAGCATGTCATTCCTTTCTTTGGCGAGCGCCGACTGCTGGAGCATATGGAGTGGAACTGGGAAAATGATGCGGCCACGCTGGCGGCGCTGGCACCTGTTCTCGCCGCGTGTCTGGCGGAACGGAAATATGTGCCGAGCTTCGCGGCTTACCGGCGCGGCAAGCTGCAGTGGGTTTGGGACGAGGCGCAGCTGGATGCCGAGGCACTTGGGCTGCTTCGGCATCATGGCTTGCTGGCCGAAGCCGATGTAGGTGATGGCCGAGAAAGCGGGGATGATGCTTTCTTCGCGGGTTTGCGCGCCGCGTTCTCGGCGGCTGTCTTCGCGCAGTATTATGGCTCGGAAGAAACAGCGGCCGACTTGCGCCGCGACTTCCCGCTGCTCTTTGCGAAGGATCGTGCATCGGCCGTGACCGGCATGGATGCACAGGCCTGGCTTGTCGCTTCCGGCTGGAAGGCGGATACGTCGCCGTTTCGGCCGCTGCTCCAGCTGCTTGAGCCGGAAGAGGGCGAGGAAGATTGGCAGCTTGCGCTCGTGCTGCAAGATAAGCGCGAGCCTTCGCTGCTCGTTCCGCTGCGGCTGACGAGAGACGGCTCGGCGCTAGGCTCGTGGCCGACTTCGTGGTCACCGCATGTACGCGAGCGTTCGGCCGCTTGGCTGGCGCATCTGCAGGCAAGCTTGCCTGCAGAGCGGCTTGCCGGCGGCAACGACGATGTCTTGAACTGCCCGCTGACCGATGATGCCGCATGGCAGTTCTTGACCGAAGGCAGCCAGCGGCTTCTCGCCGCGGGCTGGCAGGTGCTGCTTCCCGCTTGGTGGGAAGCAGCCAGCCGCAAGAAGCCGCGACTGCGGGCAAAGGTTCGCCCCGGCGCAGGCGGCGATCGATCGAGCGGCGGCGGTTCGCTGTTCGGCCTTGATTCGCTCGTTGATTTTGACTGGCGGATTGCGATCGGGGACACCGATTTGACCGAAGAGGAATTCGCGGAGCTGGTTGCCCGCGGCGAACGGCTCGTCCGTTTCCGGGGACGCTGGGTGCCGCTTGATCCCGTGCTTCTCGCGCAAATTCGCAAGGCGATGGCAAGCGTGGATCGCAGCAGCGGCTTGTCTTTTCAAGATATTATGCAGCTGCATTTGCTTGGGAATGGTGCGGACGGTGCGGGTGACGGGTCGACGGATAACGGCGGTGCTGCAGAGGCAGATCCAGGCCGTGTTCAGCTTGAGGTGGAACTGAATGAGCATCTGACGAAGCTCATGGCGCAGCTGATTCAGCAGACGGAATGGCCTTCGGCCCCTGTCCCTTCTACCTTGCAGGCGGAGCTGCGCAGCTATCAGCGGGATGGTTTTGCATGGCTCGCTTTCTTGCGCCGCTTCGGACTTGGAGCTTGCCTCGCCGACGATATGGGCCTTGGCAAAACGGTACAGTTCATCACCTACCTCCTGCATGTGAAGGAAATGGCTGAGCTGAGCGATGGTGGCAGCGGTGGCGCTGGAACGATGCCTTCTCTACTTATCTGTCCGACTTCCGTGCTTGGCAACTGGCAGAAGGAGCTCAAGCGCTTCGCTCCATCGCTGCGCATCATGCTTCATTACGGAAGCAAGCGGCAGAGCGGCGAGGCGTTCCTCGCGGAGGCAAAGGAAGCGGATCTTGTACTGACATCGTTTGCTACGGCCGCGCTGGATCAGGATACGATCAGCAGCCTGCACTGGTCTGCCATCTGCCTGGACGAGGCGCAGAACATCAAGAATGCCGGGACCAAACAATCCGTCGCCGTTCGCAGTTTCCCTGCCCGGCACCGCATTGCGCTGACCGGTACACCGATTGAGAATCGACTGTCCGAGCTATGGTCGATCTATGATTTTATCAATCCGGGGTATCTCGGCAGCTCGCGTTCCTTTAATGAACAGTTCAGCCAAGCCATCGAGAAGGCGCGCGATGAGGAACGCACGCAGGATTTGCAGAAGCTGGTGAAGCCGTTCATGCTTCGCCGCAAGAAGAAGGACCCGGCGATTCAGCTGGATTTGCCGGATAAGAACGAGATGAAAACCTACATTAATCTCACCGCGGAGCAAGGCGCGCTCTATGATCAGACGGTTAATCAGCTGATGGAGAAGATGCAGTCGCTGGAGGGAATTGAACGCAAAGGCGCTATCCTCGCTGCGCTTACGCAGCTCAAGCAGCTATGCGATCATCCGATGCTGCTCACGAAGGAACCGATTCCGGAGCCGGATGAGGAAGGTTTGCTTGCGACTGAACCATTGATCGGCCGTTCGGCTAAGCTGGAGCGATTGCTCGCGATGGTGCGGGAGCTGCGCGAGGAAGGCGAGCGCTGTTTGATTTTCACGCAGTATATCGGGATGGGGCAGATGCTGCAGCGGGTGCTGGGGCAGGAATTGCAGGAGTCGGTGCTCTATCTGCACGGCGGAACGTCCAAGACGGGCCGCGACCGGATGATCGAGCAGTTCCAGTCGCAGACACTGCCGGCTGCGGAACAGCCGAATGTGTTCGTGTTGTCCATTAAGGCCGGGGGCGTCGGACTGAATTTGACGGCGGCGAACCATGTTTTCCATTTTGACAGGTGGTGGAACCCGGCCGTGGAGAACCAGGCCACCGACCGGGCGTACCGGATGGGCCAGACGCGCGATGTGCAGGTGCATAAGTTCATCTCGCTCGGCACGCTGGAGGAACGCATCGACGAAATGCTGGAGAGCAAGCAGCAGCTGAGCGACAACGTCATCACAAGCTCCGAGGGCTGGATCACCGAGCTGTCGACCGATGCACTGAAGGACTTGTTCACCCTGCGCCGCGATTGGATGGTCGGATAGAAAATAGGCTTTCTCAAAGTGCCGCTGGCTGTAGGCGGTGTTTGAGAAAGCTTTTTTGTTGATTGATTGTATGTAAGTGCCTCGGTAAAATTCTAACGAACCGTAGAGGCCTTATTCCCGCGAAATAAGCCCCTAATTTATTCTAACGAACCGTGGGGGCCTTATTTGGGGAAATTGGAGCAGTTTAGGGCAGTACATCCCATAATAAGGCCTGTAGGATTCGTTAGATTTTCAAATGCAGTCTTTTGGCTCAAATAAGCCCTCTGTGGTTCGTTAGAGTGAAAGTCTGCTGAGGAATCGCTGTGATGCAGCGGATAATCCCCTCTCAATCGGGTATATGTAGACCGGAGCTGCACCATGCGCATCCTTCCCATCCTAACAGTCCGCACAACAAAGGCGACCCTCCCGGGCCGCCTTTTTCAATCTATTTCACCTCAACCGCAAAATAATACTCCGCCTGCCCTTGGTCCAGGAACCACTCGCAGTGGATGTTATAGAGGTACACACCTTTCGCGGTGGGCACGTAATAGGAATCGCCGCCGCTGAAATCCTTGTTTGTATTGGTCAAGGTGAACTCTTTAATCCCGGGCGGTGGGACTTGCTCAATCAGAGAACCCCCTTTCACCGTGACGGGTTCTATTTGCGGAATGGATGCATCCACACTTGAGCAGGTTGCCGAATCCCCTATGGATGAGCCGCACCACGAGTAGGCGCTCAGCTTCACAGGGATCGCTTCCCCGTCGATCGTAATCTTCGGTAATGGAGGTTTCGCGTCCTTGATCCATCTTGAAGCGATTGCTTCTTGGACCGAACCCTCCGATGCCTCGTTCTGATTCGAGCCGACAAGGAATCCTCCGTAGAATGAAGACGCCAGCGCGATCAGCGCAATCAATATGATATGGGTTCTAGTCAAGCGAGCTTCCCCCCTTTACCTCAACAGACGGCCGCCCTACACGTAAAGTTGCAAACCACTATACCCTTGCACGCAAAAGATCCCAGCCATCATTCGGCTGGGTTCTCTCTACGCTCATGCTGCAAAAACCACCGATACAGCTCCGTGCTCCGGTACGTTTCGCTCATGATGGGATGCTTCAGCCCCGGGTAGCTCGTGAAGGCGATATTGCCGCCGATCGCTTGGAGTGCCTGCACCATATCGCGCGATCCGCTCACCGGCACAACATCGTCGTCTTC
Source organism: Paenibacillus rhizoryzae (assembly GCF_059686995.1). Classification (NCBI taxonomy): domain Bacteria; kingdom Bacillati; phylum Bacillota; class Bacilli; order Caryophanales; family Paenibacillaceae; genus Paenibacillus; species Paenibacillus rhizoryzae. Next base: position 502,482 of record NZ_JCAALT010000005.1, read on the forward strand.
GCCGTGGAACGCCCAGATCGGGACGTTCTTCAGCAAGGCTGCCGCCTCGGGCTGGTACCAGCCGGAGAGCGGCGCCACTGCCGCGAACCGCTCCGGATAACGCGCCGCCAAGTCCCATGCGCCGTTGCCGCCCATGCTAAACCCGGTTAAATAAATGCGCCGCTCATCGATCCGGCAGCTCGCAACGAGATGATCGATCATCGCCATGACGCCATCTCGCTCGATCGGCCAGAACGAGTGTGTCCCGCACTGCGGCGCCGCAACGACAAATTTGAAAATACCGCGGCTCTCCGCAATCGCCGGCAGCCCGTATCCGTCAAGCGCGCTGAGGTCGTCGCCGCGACGATTAATGCCATGAAGAAACACGATCAGCGGCCAGTCCTTCTCCTCTTGCTCGTCATACGCCGATGGCAGAAAGAGCTGATAGCCGATCGAGATGGATTTTCTGATTTCGGTACGCAAGCTTTGCTTATACAATGCCATTCGCAGCGCCCTCCCGCCAATTAACCTGGTAAAATAATACATCCGCTGCGGCGGAATGACAACAATAAAATAGGACACCTCTTCAGGTGTCCTGCTGCAGCTAGGATGAGACCGGATAATTCACTTGAAATTGCGCGCCTGCCACCCATTCGCCTCGTTCGAAGTCCCTTCCGATCACGAGTACACGGTCGGGATGCACTTCTACATAATAGCCCTGGCTGCCATCCTTATGCTCATCCTCATCCGTCCACAGATAAGCAGTTGAAGCGGCATTTAGCATCGCCGGCAGCTGCCCGCCTCCGTCGAAGAAAGTATGCGGCGCATCTAATTCCCAGTGCGTGTGCCCGGTGAATAGGATCGCTTGGCGGTGTTTCGCCAGCACCGCTTTGAGCTCCGCATCCTGCGTGACGCCGTACCAGTTCTGCGCTTCAAGCGAGCCTGCCACAGTATCCTTCAATGGCTGATGCAGGAATACGAACACCGGCTTATCGGGCGAAGCCTCTTCTCCCAGCTTCGTATCCAGCCAAGCAAGCTGCGTCTCGGACAACGTGCAGTACAGACCAATCCCCTCTTCCGTCCCGAGGAAGATAAAATGGTACCCGTCGATCCAATGATCATGATACATGCCGGTCATGCCGGTTAGCGCTGTGAACAGATCCATGTGATGCCGCCATTCATCGCCAATATCATGATTGCCGCTCGTCACATACAGCTTCGGGAGCGCCTCCCGGCTCGCATTCCAAATGCGATGAAATTCCTCATACTCCTCTATAAGCCCGTTATCCGTCAAATCCCCAGCGTGCATGATGCCGCAGCTTCCTTGACCATTCACCGCAATATCGGCAAGTGCCCGCTCCAAATTACGATTATGCTCATGCGACGGATCATTGGTAATATGCGTATCCGTAATGACTTGGAAGGAGAGCAAAGGCCGCTCCAGCTGCTCTTGGTTTCGTTTCGTTTCCATAGAATGCGAATATCCCCCTATTAAGTCGGTTTCAATGCCCCTTGCTACTCACCTGCAAGCCGATAACACCAACAAGAATCAAACCAATCCATAAGAAGGAGATCGGAGGCAATTTCTCGTCGAAAATAAAATACCCGGCTATCGTAATCAGCACGATTCCGACGCCTGACCAGACCGCATATACAACGCTAACCTGCAAATAACCAAGCGCGTAATTAATTAACGTAAAGCTTGCCGCATAACAAACAAACATGATGATCGAAGGAATCAGCTTCGTGAAGCTTGCGGACAATTTCATCGAAATCGTACCGGTTAGCTCGAAGGCGATGGCAATCGCCAGTAGTATCCATCCCACGGTGCTCTCACCCTTCATCATGGCTGCTTATGCAGAGCCAATTCAGACATAGAAACGATAATGGCATCCGCATCGGGCAGCTTCGACCCTGCATCGTCACTCGCGTCAGCCGCAATGCCGATGGCAACAGCCGCTCCGGCAAATTTGGCCATTTTCATATCCCCGTTGGTATCCCCGATGACGGCTACCCGCGAAGGAGAGAGCGACAGTCTCGAACAGGCCAGCTCTACCATATCCGGGAATGGCTTGCCCCGCTCCACCTGATCCGTACCGATACATGCTGCAAAATAAGACGTGAGCCCCAGCCACTCCAATTGCCTCACGGCTGCGTCTGTCTCATCTGCAGTGACGACGGCAAGTGTAATCCCATTCTCGCGGCATTGCTCCAGGAATGGAAGCACGCCGGGAAGCGCTTTAGCTGCTCGCGCCGCATTCAGCTGCTCATCCGCAAACTGCCGGCATTGCTGCACAGCAAGCTTCGCCTCCGCCCATGATAGGCCGGCAAGATAGCCTTGCCAAGCGAGCACGGCAACCAGATCATCAATCGTGCCCATCGCAAGGGGACCATTACGATCGTAGTCGATGATCTCCCCGTTCGAGGCATGTCGCGTCCCCCACAAGGTTGCGATATCGAGCTGCATCGGCGGCAAACGGTTAGCCTCGAGATGGTTAGCGAACGCGGCCAGCATATGCTCGCTCCATTTGCCCCAAGTGAAGATAAAATCGATCAACGTTCCGTCCTTATCAAATAAAATAGCATCAATCGGATAACTGACGCCTGCTGCTGTCAATTGATTCAAGTCGTCGTCCCCCTCTTTACCACTATACTCATATCATGCGCCTTCATCAATCGCAATTTGTTCAAAAAATATTTAATTTTCATTGAATATTTGCGTATTTTCTTATTTATCATTATAAATTCAGTAATTATTGAACTAATGAAGTGAGGTTATTTCGTTTCCCCTATCGGTTTGGTATAATTTCACGGAACCCTTGTACATTCGGAGTCGGAGGCGGAGAACGTGAAGAAAGTCACTTCGGGGAAACTGAAAGAACCGGTGTCGCCGCGCGAGCAGTTTCGCATGAAAGTCATCGATGCCATTGCCAAAACGATGGACTTGTACGGCGTTAATTATTCCTTCGGCCAGCTCTACGGCATCATGCTCTTCGAGGATCGGCCAATGACGCAAGAAGAGATGCAGGCCAGCATGAACATGAGCAAGAGCAACATGAGCTACGCCGTTCGCGCGTTAATCGATTCCAAAATGATGGTCAAGCTGGAAGAGAAAGCTGACCGCAAAGAGCTCTACGAAGTCGAAGCCGATTTCTTCAAAGCCTTCCAGCAATTCTTCGCTGCGAAGCTGCAACGGGAAATAGATGTCATGCGCGGCGCTATTGACGAAGTGTTCCCCTCCTTATCGGAGATGATCCTCGAGCTTGACACCACGGAGGAAGAGCGGATGTTATGCCTCAAGGATCTCCATAAATTGAAGCATGCCGTACGTTATTATGAATGGCTGCAGCAGTTCGTCCATCAGCTGGAGACCGGACAATTCTTTCAAGGATTCACAACCGAACAATAGGCAAAAGAACCTCCAAACCCACTGCAGCAGTGGCGTTGAAGGTTCTTTTTTTCATTAGCTCAATCAGCTGTCCCCGGCTCCATCTTCTGCTTAAACGCGGTCAAATTCATCTCACCCGAGATGAACAAACGCTTCAATAAATATGGATTCTGCAGCGAGGTTGTCATGCCGTCATCGAACGTAAATGCGTAATCATACCCGCTGTCCTTCACGATCTTCACGGTCTCAAAGCTGCGCAAGCCATACGGATAAGCAATGACCCGAACCGGTTTGGACAAATGCTTCTCAAGCAGCGCCTTAGAGCCGGCAATTTCATCGACTTGACCTTTCGCAGTATGGAGAGGCAAATACGGATGCGTCCGCGTATGCGACATCAAATCCCATCCGCTGCTGTTAAGCTTATTTACCTCGCTCCAATTCATATAATCCGGACCGCCAACCCAGTTGGTGACCAGAAACTCCACAGCCACAAAGCCATACTTACTCAAGATCGGAAACCCATTCGTAACGTTATCTTTATAGCCATCATCGAACGTAATCAGCACATTCCGTCCATCGTTTGGTATTTTCCCTTTCATTAATTGGTCAAACTGAATCAGGTTGATGCTCCGATAGCCTTGTTCGTGCAGCCATTGCATCTGTTCCTCGAGATGAGCCGGACTGACCACATACGCCCCTGTTTTCTTATCCGTAATGGAATGATAGCAAAGCACCGGAATTTGAACCTCGGACTCACTGCTTGAGGCAAAAACAACAGCCGCTTTCTTAAAGGTAAGCAGCTGATTCACGCCGATGGTAAACGACATGATTGCAAAAATAAAACCAGCCACGATAATAAGCAGCTTACGGCTTCTATGTCTCTTCACGAGCTCTCTCCCCCCTATTTCAGATTTGCCCGACACACCATTTATGTCTAAACCATACTAAATAGTTCTAATTATAAAATAGAGATTCAAATCAGTAGTTTACTATGTTACTATACATCACATAGATGCATGCATAGACGATGAAATGGAGTGTTATTACTTATGTTGAAACGCACGTCGAAATTGATGCTGAGCATCGCCCTGCCGGTAGCTTTACTTGCTGCAACGGCACAACCTGCAATTGCTGCTTCGAAGAAAACAGAGCTGCTTGTTTCCGCTGCTGCAAGCTTGAAAGACAGCCTTGCTGAGATTGAGAAAGGTTATGAAGCCAGCCATCCTACGATTGACTTGGTGTTTAACCTGGGTTCATCCGGTACGCTGCAGAAGCAAATCGAGCAAGGTGCACCTGCTGACCTGTTCCTCTCCGCGGGCCAGAAGCAAATGGATGCGCTAAGCGATGCGAAGCTAATTGAACGCAGCTCGCTGCTGCTGAAGAATGCGCTTGTCATGGTCGTGCCAACCACTAGCAAGAAAGCTTTCAACACGGTTAAGCAATTGACGGATAAAGATATTAAAACCATTGCAATCGGTCAACCGGAATCCGTTCCGGCCGGCCAATATGCGAAAGACACCTTAACTACCCGTAAAGTATGGGATTCCGTCGAGTCCAAACTTGTCTACGCTAAAGATGTTCGTCAAGTGCTGACTTACGTTGAGACTGGGAATGTGGATGCCGGATTCGTTTACAAGACCGATGCGCTCACTTCCAAAAAAGTAAAAGTGGCTCTTCGTATTATCCCAGGTGTTCATAAGCCGATTCTTTACCCGGCCGGTATCGTGAAAGATACGAAACATCTGAAAGAAGCTGCTGATTTCTATGCGTATTTACAAGGAAGCAAGGCTGATGCTATTTTCGTGAAATACGGCTTCTTGCTGCCATAAGTCAGGATGATGAGTAATGGATTGGCCAACTTTTCTTGAACCTATATCGCTTTCCATCCAAGTATCGCTGATCGCCAGCGTCATATTGCTGGCGCTATCCGTCCTCATCGCTTGGCGGATGGCCCGAATGAGATTCTTCGGCAAGAGCATCATCGATGCAATTCTGATGCTTCCGCTTGTGCTGCCGCCAACGGTCATCGGATTCATCCTGCTCATTGCCTTCGGCCGAAGGAGCTGGCTCGGCAAGCTCTATGAGAAACTGTTCGGCGGTCCGATCATCTTCACTTGGGAAGCTGCAGTCATCGCTGCTGTAGTTGTCGCGTTTCCGCTAGCTTATCGTACAATGAAAGCTGGCTTTGAGGGAATAGACCGCTCACTGGAAAATTCGGCAAGAGTGTACGGAGCGACCGAGTGGCAGGTCTTTCGCTACATTACGTTTCCTCTCGCTTTTCGCTCCGTGACGACCGGCTATATTCTGGGCTTTGCGCGCGGACTAGGCGAATTCGGAGCAACGCTCATGATCGCCGGGAATATTCCGGGCAGAACGCAGACCATTCCTACCGCCATTTATGTTGCGATGGACGGAGGCAGTATGCGGATGGCATGGGCATGGGCCGGCTCCATGGTGATGCTCTCCTTTATCATGCTCCTAATCGTCAATCGATTAACGAAAGAAGATCACGAATAGGAAAATCCCCTTTGCCTCGCTTGCTGCGTGGTGAAGGGGATTTTTGGCATAGAAAGAAGCCCCGCGCAAACGCAAATGCCGGTGCGTACCGAGGGGCTGTTTGAACACTGATTACAGATCGAGCAGAATCCGACCGCTCTCCCGCAAATCATAGCCGCGAATGCTCCGCAGCTCATTCTGAAACGAGTCGGATTGCAGAATCTGAACGACCGATTCAATCCACCGCAGATTGTCCGCTCGTTTCAGCATGACCAAATCATAACGCTCCTGAATGAGCGGCACGAAATCGACGCCTCCGACGATGCTTGCCGCCTGCTCAATGCCAACGCCGACATCGGCTTCGCCTGATGCGATTTTGCCGGCGATCGCCAGATGGCTATGCTCTTCATCTTGGTAACCGTCAAGCTGCTGCGCAGAAATCTGATGCAGCCTCAGCTGTTCATCAAGCAGCACGCGTGCACCCGAGCCCTGCTCCCGGTTCACGATTCGAAGTCCGGGCTGGCTCAAATCCGTCCAGGCCTGCACTTGTTTCGGATTACCTTGCTTTACATAAAAGCCAGCCGTGCGTGCAAGCAGATGAACAACAATGACCGGCTTGCCGACTAGCAGCTTCCGAATATAGGGCAAATTATAAGTACCGGTGTCGCCATCGAGCAAATGGGTACTCACGATGTCGGACTCGCCCTTGTACATGGAGATCAAGCTGTCCATGCTGCCGACGAATGAACGGAGCGGCCGGAAGCCGGGCAGCTGCTTCTCAATGTGCTTGCTCAGCATGTCCAGGCTGATATCATGGCCCGTTATGACAAGAGAGCGTTCTGACGTAGCACTCGGTATCGGCACGTTCGGATGAGGCGCAGCTGAAGTCATGTTCCCCTGCTGCGATTGTAACTGGCGCTGCCCCTGCAAAGCTGCTTGGACAGGTGTTGCAGCTCCTTTTGCCCGATGCTTGTACACATCAAGGGCGGAAGCATCCACGCGGATCTGCTTCCCGACCCGGTAAGAAGGGAGCTCGCCCTTCTTGATCAGATCATATACGGTGAGCTTGGATATTTTGAGCAGCTTGGCTATTTCTTCGGTCGTATAGGACGTATCGCTGGACATAGACACCTCTGCTTATTCGTACTGTTGGTTCAATTATGACAGCCATTTCTTGTTGTTTCAACATGAATAGAAGGTGTATGATGGTTAAATACTTAGAACCAGAGGGATTTGCACAACATGAAAATCAGAGATTGGGATTCAAATTTAAAAATCCGCCTTGGCGGAGAAGCAGCTTTTAACGTTATTTTCTGGACATTCTTTCCTTTCCTCTCCATCTATTTCACCCGCGAGTTCGGCAAAGGCTGGACCGGCATTCTCCTCGTTTTGTCGCAGCTGTTATCCGTTTTTGCAAATTTACTCGGCGGCTACTGTGCGGACCGTTTCGGACGCAAGCGCATGATGGTTTTTGCCGCTTATGGACAAGCGGTCGGCTATGGACTGTTCGCCGTTGCCGCATCTCCTTGGCTGTCGATGCCAATTCTAGGCTTTATCGGCTTCACGATGGCAAGCTTCTTCGGTGCCTTGTACTGGCCTGCCAGCCAAGCGATGGTCGCCGATGTGGTCGAAGAGAAAGATCAAGCGAGCGTCTTCGCCATCTTCTATACGGCGGCTAACGTGGCCGTCGTTGTCGGACCCCTGCTCGGATCGATCCTCTATGAAGACAATCCTTACACCGTGCTGGTTATAGCGGCCATTATCTGCATGCTGCTCGCTCTCTTCATGAATTACCGCCTGCAGGAGACGCTGCCGGAGAAACTTGCCGAACGCAAACGCTCCAATGCCGGTGATCCGTGGTACCGCTCCGTTGCTGTGCAGCTGCGGGACTACAAGGTTATCGCGACAGACCGCGTCTTCTTGCTCTTCACCATTGCCGGCGTGCTGCTCTCGCAAACGTTCATGCAGCTTGACCTCTTGTTCCCGGTCTTCTTGAAGGAAACCATTCAGCAGGCTTCGATCTTCTCGTTCAAGGACTGGCATCTGGAAGTCACCGGTCAACAGCTGTTCGGCCTGATCGTATCAGAGAACGGACTGCTTGTTGCCCTCTTCACCGTGCTTGTAACCAAATGGATTGTCGGCTTCCGCGACCGCTACATCTTTATCGGAGGCGCTTTGCTCTATGCCGTTGGCATTCAGATGTTCGGCCTCATGTCCACCTTCTGGGGGTTCACGCTCGCAATTGCGATTTTCACTTTGGCGGAGCTGATGTCCGCAGGACCGCAGCAAGCCTTCATCGCCAGGCTCGCGCCGGAAGAGATGCGCGGGCAATATTTTGCCGCTGCCAGCTTGCGCTACACGCTCGGACGGACGCTCTCGCCACTTACCATACCGCTTACCAGCTGGATTGGTTTCACCTGGACGTTTACGTTGCTCGCCGTTCTGGCCGCATTCTCTGCGGTCATTTACAACATCATGTTCAACCTGTTTGATAAGCAGTCGGCTTAAGCGGCAATATGAAAAACCTTACCCTGCATCGGCGGTTCGCACCTCCAAGCTAGGTAAGGTTTTTTCTGTTGCGCAGCTGCCTAATCTCTACCCATATAGAACAGCTCTTCCATCACGCACCAAAGCCTCTCCGCTTCCGGCTTTTCCGTCCACGGCTCAAAATGCGGCTCCATCGCCACTCCCCAATCAGGCGGCGTTTCCTTCGTGGACAGCAGCCCCTTCCGAGGTGCTTCCACGATCGCGGGGAGCTCCTGATACGAGAAGATATATTCGCCCAGACTGCCGATTATATAATATTTGTTGAACAGCCTTGGCTTCTCTTCCTGCAGCTGATAATGCAAGAATACATAGCTGGCATACTGATCCGGCTTCAGCCTCGACAGACTGCCAACCCGCTGCGTGGGCCGGTAATCGGGAGACCGCCAAGGTACGTCGGACAACGGAAGATCATCGTGAAAAATATCGTTCATGCGCAGCTCATACGTGCCTGCATCTCCGCTGATACTCGGCCACGTTTCGAGCAGAGCGGAGAGTTTCTCGTCCGCCGACCATAAGCGAGCCCGCTCGACATCATTGCTCGCGCTGTCACTAGGGCTGCCTTGCAGCTGCTCCAAGTACGTAAAGAGGTACCGCCCTTCGCGAAAAACGCTGCAGGTCTCTACGCCCTGCTGTTTCAGCCGCTTCTTTAATGAAGCATCCGCTGCCGCCAACTCGGTCAGAAACGCCTCTTCCATGCCCGGCTTAATGGCAGAAATCCAGATGATCCGTTCGATCTCATTTGTCATGTTATTCACTCCAAGGCTCCTGATAGGAAGGATCATTAACGAATCGGGCCATGCCAAGCTCAAGCGTCGTGTGGCTGCCCGGCTCAATCGTCACTTGCAGCCATTTGTCGTTGACCTCCGCCGTAGCTGTTGCCGATTGCGGATTGAACAAACCGCTCGGCAGCTTCTCCATCGTCGTGGAAGCGCTAAGCTGGCTGCCGTCGTTCGCAGCGGCTCCAAATACCGTGTATGCCACATTCGTGAATTGATGCTCCCCGAATGCGCCTGCTTGCAAGATGACGCTGCGGGACTGCGTCGGGTGAAGATTGACCAGCTTCACCGTCGTACGGTCGGCTTCCAGCTTCTCGACCAGCGCCGCCACATCGGCAGGCAATCCCGGCCGTTTGGCATCTGCATCGTAATAGCGGAGACGCGCCTGCAGCAGACCGCCGTTATACAGCGGAGATGGCGCCCCGAGTGTGAGCTGCAGCAGACCTTCCAGCGTTACCGTGTTCCGAATTTGCAAGTAATCGTCACGATAGCCGGCAGGGTCTTCCGTATCCGTCCGCATGAAGCTGAGACGCTGATAAATTTGAGTCAAATTGTAATTCAAGATCTCTTCCGGATAGCTTGGATATTCCCCTTCCAAATAGGAAACCCAGCAATAATCATGCCCAGCCTGGTCCTTGTTCCGGAAATAACGGATTTGATTGTAGTCCGGTTTCGCGTAATTGCGCAGCGACTTAAGCAGCCTATGGTCGGCTTCTTCCATCGACATGTACCAGAGATGCGTCGGATAGAACGGCTCGATGGTCGTAAATTCGAAAGCATGGTCCTTCCATGTCACCGTCTTCCCGTCATCATCAAGAATAATATTCGAGGTCGTGTACGCGTACCAACCCGGATCGCCGAATTTATTAGGCAGATAACGGGTGCCATCCTCCCCGACAATCGCCTTATCGTTCATGATGGTCAACTGGGAGCGCAGAAAATCCATATACGCAGGATCACGTTCCAGCAGCAGCGCATTTTGTGCAGCTACGCCAACGCCTTGGCCAATGCTTACCCAGCCATGCGGCCAAGTCCAGCCATACCAGCCGCCATACCATTTGCCGCCGTTATGCTCCCCGATAATCCCATTCAACCCGACATTATCCGGAATCAAACCGCCGTTCTGCTTCGCCCTGTCGATCCAAGCGTCCACGTATTCCTTCACCCATGTTTTATACTTGGGATCGCCTGTGTGCAAATACGCATTGGTCACCATACTGGTGGCGAGCAAATTCAGCGGAATATCGCCGCGCGAGGCACGCTCAACAATCGCTTTGCCCATGGCCATTGCGCCTTCGTCATGCTTCAAATCATCCAGCGTCGTTACGCCCGGCACGTCTTGGAAATGCAGTCCGTAATGCTTCATCCAATCGATATAGTACCAGCCGCTAAAATGAGTCTTGAAATTGCGGTCCGTCGCACCCTTGCTGCCGGAATGCGGATATGGAATGATGCGGTGCTCCGGGTCATAGTTGATCGCTTCCGGGTCTTCGTTCAGGAATAATCCGGCAAAACGCTTCGCCCGCTCCTTGATAACCGGGTCATTCGGATCCATCAAGCCCATATGGTAAAACATCGTATACCCTTCGCCTTGGTGGAACCAATCATAGCCCTGCTCATATTCCTTCTCGACCATTTTGTGGCCGGTACCGGAATCATAACGCGCGAATTGCGCCGTAATCGCGTCGAATTCCTTTTTCGATAACGTCTTGAACTTCTCATGACCGCCCAATATATAGAACAACGGCCAATTGAAAAAGCTCTCGTACATATCGTCTAAGGCGTCGATGCCGGTATGGGTATCCGTGGTTGGCCACAGAATCGTGCCGTCAGGACGGATATAGCGCTCTAATAACGGCTCTACTGCGTCATTCATCAGATTAATGAGCTGGCGTTCCAGAAGCGCCCACTTCGGCGGCTCATAGAAAGCAAGATTAGCCTGCAGTTTAAGCATAGCCGTTCTCCTTCTTCCAGTTCTCGAATTCGATCCTCGCTTCTGCGTTTGGCGGGTAATGAGTGTGCAGGGACGCGCCTTCGTCCAGCTTCATTTTGATCCAGCGCTCCTCCAGCTCATCATGTGCTCTGGCAATCTTCACGATATCCTCCACGCATTGCGGCGGAATAGCTACAGCTCCGTCACGGTCTACCAGGATAATATCGCCCGGCACCACAGACACTCCGCCGCAGCGAATCGGTTCATTGAAACCGACGGACATCAGCGAGCGTGGAATCGCGCCGCCGTGAACGCCTCTTGCCAGCACGGGGAAATTAACTGCTTTTACCCGCTGCAAGTCGCGAATACAACCATCCACGATAATAGCTTGGCCGCCAAGGTAGCGCAGACGGCGCGTGAAAATATCGCCGATAACGCCTGTTTCCATATGGCTGCCGGTATCGATAACGAGCACATCATTCTGCGTAATCGACTCCAGCGCAACCCGGTGCGGTGATTCCGGCAATGTATCGTACTGCTGCTTCACGAGGTCCTCGCGCAGCGGAATGAAACGCAAGGTTACGGCACGGCCTACCGCGCTTTCTTGACCTTCGGGGAAACTCAGCGGCATAATGCCTTGCATATAAGCGTTGCGGTACCCCATCTCTACAAGCGTATGGGAAGCTGTGCTCACACTGACAAGCTTCAATTCCTCCAGCAATTCATCGCTGATCGTGTGGGTGTTTTTCACAATATAGGTCATGGTCGTAAACGCTCCTTTAGGGGGTTAATTAGTATAAGCCGTTAATGATCGCGGGGCGGGATTAGACAAATAAGGACGGGCTGTCGGCGAATAAACCCATCACTCGGCTGTGATCCTCCGGCGCCAATCCTTGGCCGTCACAATAAGAGATGTTGGCCCGAAGCGAGCTGCTTGATGCAGTGCCCGTCAGCGTGACATGAATATCCGGATTTTGCAGGCTGAAACGCATGCCCGGTTCAACCAGCCCTTTAGGCTCCGTGCGTCTCAGAAAAGCCAGACTCTCCATCCGCCTAGCCGCTTCGCCGATCAGCTCATCATTTAGAAACTTCGCAGGCGCATCGGCCAGCAGTCCCATGCCCAGCACACTGCCGTTAATAACCGCGATGTTCTTCGCTTTGGCGAGTGGAATGATCTCTTTGGCAGCCGAATAGTCGAGCAGCATGTACCGCGCGTAGAACTGGATGGAGTCGAATACATCCGTCTCCATGTAGCGCTTCAACAAATCCAGGTTGCGCGTCGTTACGCCGAGAAAACGAATCTTGCCTTCCTCCCGCAGCTTCAGCATCGCCGGAATCGCTTCGTTGATTATGACGTCATACGGCTTCTTCTCCACATCATGGAGCTGAAGCAGATCGATGTGATCCGTCTGTAAGCGCTTTAGACTTTCTTCGACGGAGTTCATGATGCCTGCGTAATCATAATCCTTATCGAAACGCGCCGCTTTCGTGGCGAGTACAATCTTCTCGCGTCTTCCGCCGGCTAGCGCCCGGCCGAAGCGTTCTTCTGATAAGCCGCCTCCGTATAACGGGGCCGTGTCGATGAAATTAATGCCCAGATCCAGCGACTCGTGAATGACTCGCTCAATTTCCGCCTCGTTGACATCCTTAAAGTCGCCTCCGATCGGCGCCCCCCCAAGGCCAAGCTTGGATACCTTCAATCCCGTGCGTCCGAATGTCGTATATTCCATGCCCCAGCGTCCTTCCGCTTATGAAGTATGATGATTTTGTTATTCCGTCTTCCATAAACTCAATATATACTATTATTATCGCGAATCGGATACCTGCTTTTTGCGATTTTCATACCAACTTTTTGCGGAGCTGAAGAAGATGTACGATGCCCATTTTTTAGCTAATCCTGATTTCAACCGTTTCCCGGCCTACCCGATCGGTGTCGGACATATCTACGAAGAGCCGAACCACTATGTTAACGGCATGCGTTATGCCGAGAATTTCTACAATTTTCACTTTGTCGTACGCGGCAGCGGTTGGCTTCGAACGAGCGTTGGATCCGTTGAGCTCAAACCCGGCATGGGCTTTGTCTATGCGGAGGATCAGTATCAGCATTTCGGAACGTACGCAGATGACCCGTGGGAAGTGTGGTGGATTTATTTGAGCGGGGAAGGGATTCGGGATTTGATCGGCGATAAGCGGATCGGTGAAGTATGGGCGTTCTCGTTTGAAGGCAACACGCGGCCGATCGCGCTCATGGAAGAGCTTTGGGACGCAGCAAGCAAGAATGACATGTCCTACGTCCCTCGGTATGCCGCGCTATCGTATGAGATCCTGCTCGAAATTCTGCTCCATTCCGTCGACCTAAACGCGCCAAGCGAGACCGGCTTGGTTCATGCCATCAGACGCACCGCGGAATTCATGCGCATGAACTGCGCCAAGGATCTGCCGCTGCAGAAGCTGGCCGATCAATGCGGAATAAGCCCGGCTTATTTCAGCCGGACCTTCCATATGCAGATGGGCATGCCGCCCTTGACGTATTTGAACATGCAGCGTATTGAGCTATCGAAGCAAATGCTCATTACAACGTCCAAACCCGTGAAGCAGATCGCCCTTGAGGTAGGCTTCTCAAAGCCGAGCTACTACATCGAGCGCTTCCGACTCGCCGAAGGCGTCACGCCCTCTGTGTTCCGCGACCGATACATAAGACCGGAGGCGGTGCCGCAGGCACCTCTGTGATGAGGAGTTCGGCCTCAGGGCTATTGCGCAGTTAGTCGGCGATTTCAGTGGATGTGTGGCTCCTAGAGCTACACTTGCGCAGTTAGTTATCGGTTTCAGTGAATGGTGTGGCTCCCAAGGCCACACATCCGGAGTAAGTTAGCTATTCCTGTGAATGTAGGGCCCCCAGAGCTACACATTCCTGAGGCAATCCACTGGAGCGCTGGTCGCTGGGTGCAATCTTGACCTTTTGGACTCTTTGCGCAACATTGGCCCTGCCCGTATGCGGCTAACGAATCGTAGAGGTCTTATTTGGGCGAAAATCCCCCAAAATAAAATCTAACGAATCGTAGGAGCCTTATTAAGGGAAATTCGAGTGGTAAGGGGCGTTTGGATACCAAATAAGACTGCTAGGATTCGTTAGAATTTCAAACCTGCTCATTTGGCCCAAATAAGCCCTCTAGGATTCGTTAGAGTCAATCCATCTGATCCAATATGGGAAAGGCTGCCCCCAAAGGGGGCGATGTTGCCAACACAAAAAAGCTGTCCCCAAAGTCACAAGTTGCACTTTGGGGACAGCTTTTCATGCTAAATCCTAAGCCTGCGGCTGCGGCACGATCTGATACACCGCCGCTCCCGCTCCTGCTGCTTCCTCGCCGGCACCGCCGAGAATCGTCCAACCATGCGACAAGACGCCCGCCAGTCGTGCCTTCTCAGCCGGCGTCAGCGTAGCGATCACCGCTTCGCGACCTTCCTCCAGCACGAGCTCAGGCTCTTGGACGAATGCAATGGCAATCCAGCTGCGGATGCCGCGAATGGTGTTGTACTTGATCTGGTAACCCGAGCGAACCGCCGCTTCGAACGTTGCCGGTTCTTTGGCAGCGAATGCCGCCAGCTCCTCGTAATTAAACTCGTAAATGCTGGTGTCGTCCTTCGGCAAATCGCCTTGCTGAGTGCGTTGAATCAGCTCATCGTCCGACCAGCCCAGCACACGAAGCGATTCAATCAGCATCGCGTCCCATTGGGATAACTTCACCCGTTCCGTTCCTTCTGCTGCCATCATGATTTCCTCCCTGCTATATCAATCAGCTCTTACTCCACAGCCACAAAATGTCCCGGGCTAACTTCCCGCAAATCCGGCACGACTGCCCCGGCTTCCTTCGTCCAGATCACTCGCTCGGTTACTGCACGCGGGTCGGGCACCGGAATCGAAGACAGCAGCGCCTTCGTATAAGGATGCTGCGGATTCTCGTACAGTTCCTCGCTTGATGCCACCTCGACCAAACGGCCGCCGTACATGACGCCGATCCGATCCGAAATATGCCGCACCATCGACAAATCATGCGCGATGAAGAGATACGTCAATCCAAACTCCTGCTGCAAATCTTCCAGCATGTTAATGACCTGCGCCTGAACGGATACGTCGAGTGCCGAGATCGGTTCATCGCATACGACGAAGTCAGGTCGCACCGACAATGCTCTTGCTATCGAGATCCGCTGGCGCTGACCGCCGCTGAACTCATGGGGATAGCGAAGCAAATGCTCTCGCTTCAGTCCAACCCGCTCCAGCAGCGCAGCCACGGCATCCTTACGCTCAGAGCCGCGGTGCAGCCCGTGAATATCCATAGGCTCCCCAATCAGCTCAAGCACGTTCATGCCGGGGTTAAGCGACGAATACGGATCCTGGAAAATCGATTGGATGCGGCGGCGGAAAGGCTTCAACTGCCGCTCGCCAAGCGATGACAGCTCATGGCCGTCAAAATGAACCTCGCCCGCCGTATAGTCATACAGCCGAAGCAAGCAGCGGCCGACAGTAGACTTGCCGCTGCCGGACTCGCCGACAAGGCCGAACGTTTCTCCGCGTTTGATGCCGAAGCTGACGCCGTCAACGGCCTTCAGCACCTCGGTCGGTCTGCCCCATACATCCGTATTCTTCGTGAAATGCTTCTTAAGTCCCCGCACTTCTACGAGCAACTCATCGCGTCGTTCACTCATGGTTGCCGCCCTCCTTATCAACCGTTAACCAGCACAGCGAGCGGTGCCCCGGCGAAACCTCCGTAACCGGCGGCAGCTCGGCGCACTTGGACATGGCATGCGGACAGCGTGCCATGAACGGGCAGCCCGGCGGCGGGTCCAATAGATTCGGCGGCGTGCCGTCGATCGGGACCAGCCTTTCCTTGGAGCCCTTGTCCGGCTTCGGCAAGGAACGAAGCAGTCCTTGCGTATAAGGATGCTGCGGACTGTAGAAGATTTGCTCTACCGGTCCTTCCTCCATTACCATACCGCCGTACATAACGACAACGCGGCTGCACACCTGCGCCACTACGCCCAGATCATGCGTAATGAGCGCAACTGCGGTTTGGGTGCGCTCCTTCAGATCCTTGAGCAAATCCAGAATTTGCGCTTGAATCGTCACGTCGAGCGCCGTCGTCGGCTCATCGGCAATCAGCAGCTCCGGCTGGCAGGACAGCGCCATCGCGATCATAACCCGCTGACGCATACCGCCGCTGAACTCATGCGGATACTGACGTACGCGCCGCTCCGGCTCCTTAATGCCGACTTGCCGCAGCATTTCGATGGCTTCGGCGAGCGCCGCTTTCGGCTTCAAACCGCGATGGCGCTGGATGACTTCCGCCATCTGATCGCCAATCCGCTGCACCGGATTGAGCGCCGTCATCGGATCCTGGAATACCATCGCGATCCGATTGCCGCGCAGCTTGCGCCATTCTTTATCCGATAGATTAGCGATGGATTTCCCATCAAAATTAATATCCCCTTGCAGCACCTTGCCCGGCGGCGGAATAAGTCCCATCAGCGCTTTGGCTGTTACGCTCTTACCGCTGCCGGATTCGCCGACGATGCCGACGGTTTCCCCTGCATCAATATGAAAGCTGACGCCGCGGACAGCTTGATTCTCCCCTTCGCGGGTGAAGAATGAAACCTTAAGGTCCGTAGCGGTCAGTAACCGTTTTGTCATCTGTGACTCACTCCCTTGTGCCTGCTGTTCACCGGTTATCTCCGAGTGAGCTTCGGTTCAAATCCGACGCGCAATATATCGCCCAGCACGTTGAAGCTAAGAACCGTCAGTAGTATGAATAGTCCTGGAAAAACCGCCAAGTAAGGCGCTTGCGCGATATAACCCTGTGCATTGTTGAGCATGCTGCCCCACGTCGCGCTGGGCGGCTGCACCCCAAAGCCGAGAAAGCTAAGGGACGACTCCATCATGATGGCGTTCCCGATCGTATTCGTTGCGCCAACGATAATGACGGGCATCAGGTTCGGCAGAATATGACGAATAATAATGCCGATGGCGCTTTGCCCTGAAGCTTTCGCATACAGAACGAACTCGCGCTCTTTCACCGTCATGGTCTCCGCTCTAATAATCCGTGCTATGTTCATCCACATCAATAAAGCAATGATAAGAATGATGCTGCCTACATTCGGCTTCAAGAAAATGCTGAGTAATAGTAAGACAAGGAAGGAAGGAATCGACATGATGACCTCTACGCCGCGCATCAATACATTATCCAGCTTGCCTCCGAAGTAACCGCTAATCACCCCAATGGTGACACCGATCCCCGTTGCTACCAGCATCGATGCGAAACCAACCATCAGCGATACACGGCCGCCGAACAGCGCCCTCGTAAAATAATCACGACCGAAGTCATCCGTCCCGAACCAGTGGGCCGAGCTCGGCTTCTTCAGCCGCTCCAGTACATTCAATTGATTCGGATCCTGAGACGATAGAAACGCCAGAATGGCGCTAATCGTCAGCACCGCCAATATGACGACGGCCGCGATCCCAAATTTATTCGACAATAGCTCGTTTCTAACATTGCGCCATTTGGTGCGATTCATGAAGTCACCTCGTCTGTTTGATTCTCGGATCGGCTATGCCGTACAGCAGATCCGCGGCCAAATTCCCCAGTATCAGCATCACGGATGAGAATAGCGTTATGCCCATAATAATGGGATAATCCATTCCCCTCGCGGCCGTCATGCCCAGTGATCCGATACCCGGCCAAGAAAATATCGTTTCCGTCACGATAGCGCCCGCCACCAAATCTGCCATGGACAGCCCAAGCAGCGTAATAACAGGCAGCAGAACATGCTTCATGACATGGCGATATAGAATCTTCATTCGAGTTGAACCGAAAGCATATTGAATTTGCACATAGTCTTCTTTCAATTGTCCAATCGTACTCGAACGGATGTAGCGCACGTAACCGGGCATGAATCCAAACGCCAATACGAGGCAAGGCAGAATCCCATGTTTGAATACATCCCAAGCAGAGCTCGTACCGATTGTCCGCATTCCCATGCTGGGCAGCCAGTGAAGCTTAACCGCGAAGAAATAGATAAATAAAATAGCAAGCCAGAACAGCGGCACAGAAATACCGATATAGGATAGGAAATTAATCAGCTTGTCCACCCATTTGTTTCGGTATGCGCCTGCCAGCAGCCCCAGCGGGATCGCAAGCAATACCGCCAAACCAATCGCGGCACCCATCAGACCCGCTGTTGCAGGCAGGCGTTCCACGATTTGCTGCATCACCGGTTGATGATTCACAAGCGAATAGCCTAAGTTGCCCGTAAGACATGCCTTGAGCCATTGCCAATATTGTACATACGCCGGCTGGTCGAGCCCCATGTTATGCCGGATTCGCTCAATAACATCGGCATGCATGCTAGGTGTAATAAAAGAGCGCACCGGATCGCCCGGAGCCATCTTAATCATAGCAAAGCAGACAACCGAGACGAAGAGAAGCATCGGGATGGTCTGCAATAATCGTTTGGCAATGAGCTGTCTCATGCTGAATTCTCCTTGCTTTCAAGTAGCAAAAAATAAGCTGGAACGATCCAGCTTATTTTTTGAACGTTCTTATTTCAAATAAAGTTTGGACGGATCTTCGAAGATGACGACTGGTTTCAGAACCGCTTCGTCAATGCCGCCATAGCGTTTGTCCATGGCAACGATTGTTTTGGTGTAACCGATTGGGAAGAGAGGAGCATCATCCGCAACGATTTCTTGAATCTTCTTGTACACTTCACCGCGTTTTGCAGTATCGCCTTCCGCAGCGCCTTGTTTCCACAAGCCGTCTACTTCCGCATTCGAGTAATGTGTCGTATTATAGTCAGCACCTGTCGCATACAAGATGCTGTATGCATCTGGGTCAGAACCCATGATGTAACCACCAACGAAGAATTCGAAATCAGCTGCCTTCGGATCGTAAGCCTTATCGCCGAAAGCCGATGCATCCATATTTTGCAGTTCTACATTAAGACCGACTTCTTTAAGCTTCTGTTGTACGTAAAGGGAAATCGATTCTTGCACTTTGTTGCCGCTCGATACGATGAAACGCAGCTTCTGTCCTTCTTTAACGCCGGCCGCTTTCAACAGCTCTTTCGCTTTCGCTGTATCATTGTCAAATGAAGCAACGTCATTCGTTTGGTAAAGGGTATCCGGCGTCAGGATCGAATGAGCCTGCTCTGCGTAATCAGCAGAGGAGTAAGCCGCTTGAATGAGTTCTTCACGGTTTAGCGCATAAGACAGTGCTTGACGAACTTCTTTCTTCTTCAGGATGCCAGTATCGCTGTTTGCATTGAAGTTCAGGTAAGACAGACGGCCTTCGCTATAAGGCTTAATTTCGAAATTGCCAGTAGCATCAATTGTCGCTACGTCTTGCGGATCCAAGTACTTCACGTTGATCTCGCCGCTTTGCAGAGCAAGGTTCGCTGCATTAGCATCTTTCGCGACACGGTACGTGATGGAATCCAGATGAGGTTTGCCGCCAAAGTAGTTATCGAAACGATCAAGCGTCAAGTACTCGCCTGTTTTGTATTCTTTGAATTTGAATGCACCGGAACCGATTGGCGCTGCGTTCTTCGTGCTTTTCTCAATATCCGCTTCGTTCTCGAAGATATGCTTCGGAATCGGTGTAATTTGGACCAAAGTGGCTTCGAATGCCGGGCTTACGCTCGGAAGCTTGAAGTCAACTGTCGTATCATCCACTTTAACCGCTTCGATTGGCTTGCCGCCAATGATCAGGTTGCCGCGCAGGAAGCTGTTTTGTTTCTCTTCCAATATTTTATTGAATGTGAAGACCACGTCATCAGCAGTCAGCTTCTCGCCATCGTGCCAAGTCAGGCCGCTCTTCAGCTTCAATGTATAAGTAAGGTTATCAGCAGATGGCGTCAAGCTGTCTGCCAGATAGAACGTTTTCTTACCGTTGTTGATTTGGAACAATGGCGCATACAGCGCTTGGTCAATCGTTAGGCTGACACGGTCGCTTGCGTAGTTCGGGTTAAGGATTGTCGGATCAGCTGCTACAGCAATAATGAGACTGCCGCCATCCTTCGGCTGCGATGCGTCGGTACCCGCATTGTCAGACGCTTGTGTATTATTGGCCGGAGCGTTATTCGAAGCTGTGTTCGAGTTCGAATTGTTCGAATTGCCACCGGAGCATGCACTGATTACCAGGGTAAGTAGGGCTAGAACGATCACGACGGGTAAACTTCTCTTGCTGCGCATTCTCTCATCCTCCAAGTATCTCTATGAAGAGTTTATTTGATATTCGTAATCATACATCGGAATACTCGGAATTACAATACTTATTTCGACAACCATTCGTTAAACTATAATTTTACCCATTATACTTCATTTATGAACCGCTGTGCTCGGGCAAATAAGGCAAAAAAGCGACCATTTACTGGCAAAATGCCGGTAATGATCGCTTTTTCGTAAAGACATCTATACCTTCACAAACTAACCGCGTTTAACGGATTGAATGTTACCCGATGCCGCGCTCTCATATACCGCTTGGATACATTTGAAGTTAAACACCGCATCTTCATTCAAGAGTGCTGCCGAGTCATGACCCAGCACGCGTTCTACGAAGAAGTAAAGCGGCGCATCCATAAAGCTGTACGCATTGTCATTCGGAACTTGCGCTTCTTTCTCTGCTACGGAGCCTTGCTCGTCGAAGCGGTGAACGACTGCATCGCCGCCGAAATACGGCGACCATTTCACTGCGCCTAGCGTACCCTCAATCTCAACCAAGGAGTAAGCTTCACCATGCGTACAGGAAGAACGCTCATATTGTACGAGTACAGGACGCTCTTGGCCTTGTGCATGATAACGCATCAAAGCGCCGGAGTTATGCTCCACATCGTAAACGACATCTTGCGGGTCTGCGCCTGTAATAGGCTTGCTGATCCAGCCGCCAAGCACATCTACAGCAGATGGCTGAAGAATGTCAGCAAGTACTGTGAAGTCGTACGGACCCCAGTCCGTCAGAATACCGCCGCCGCAAAGCTTGCTGTTCAAGAACCAACGGCTCTCCGGTTGATACTCGACGCCGGCTCTTCCACGCTGATCGCGGTGAATGAAACTCACTTTGTAGATTTCGCCCAGAGCGCCGGAAGCAACAATCGCTTTCACTTGCTCCGTCTTCGGAAGACCGATAAAGCGGTCGCTGCAATCGCCAAACAGTTTGCCTTGATCCTTCGCCAGCTGCGAAAGCTCATCCGCTTCGACTGCGTTCATAACAAGCGGCTTCTCGCAAAGCACGTGACGGCCGGATTTCAGCGCATAGCTGGAAAGCTCGAAATGCGTGAATGGCGGCGTACATACAACCACGACATCATGCTCTTGTGCTTCTTCCGCCAGCATATCCTTCATATCGCCGAACGCAACCGCATGCGGGAATTGCTCAACAAAGCTAGCCAATGCTTTCGGATTCGGATCAGCAACCTTCAGTTCGATGTCAGTTGGCGTTTCCCCATAAAATTTATAAGCCGCTTCTGCATGTGTGCGGGCGATGAAGCCTGCGCCAATCAGGTAAATTCTCGTTGCCATTAATGTTCACTCCTATACGAATAATTATAACCAGTCCCAAGCTTCGTGCGCGGGCACGGAATACGTTATTATAACCCGAAAACGGTTACTCTATCAATCGTTATCCGAAAAACAACTTGTTGCCGCAATCCATTTCCCAACAAGATGCGGTTCGAGCAGCTTACTTCTTCAGCTCTTCTTTGACTTCCTCGGTGATTTTGTCGCCGCCTTGCTCCTTCCAATCCTTCACGAACTGGTCAAACGCGTTTATCGGCTCATCGCCCAGCACGATTTTATAGAAAGTTTCGGTCTCCATCTTCTGCAAATTCGCCCAGCGTGTCTCCATTGTCTTCGTCATAGCCGAATACACCGGATCGGTCACGTTCATCGGTAGTTTCAGTATGCCCGCTCCCATCAAATATGCTGCAGGCGCAGCCCAATCATCCGGATTCTTTCTCGGGTTTCGCCGGTCACGCATCTCTTGCTCGTATACGAGCTGCATTTCGCCGTCCATGTCTTCCTTCTTCACCTTGCCTGCCAAAGCATCCAGCAGCAGATCATGCTTGCGCGTTGCCGCGTCGGCATAGTCGATTGTCATCAGCAGCGGCCACAGGCCATGCCCCGGGTCCAGCTTCTTCGCCTGCTCATCCGGCGTACGCTCCGCCTGCACGCGCATGTTGGAATAGACTACCGCCGCTTCCGGATGCTCATATCCCTTCCGAACAACAAGGAAGAAGTTGCTCACCGGAACGCTCGCAATATTATATTGACCGTTCGCATCCTCAATCATGAATGGCTTCCAATCCGCCTTCGGATTATGCTTCAATGCGTCGATCAATGCCCAAGGCACCCACCAAGGGCCGAAGAAGGCACCGGCTTTGCCGTTTGCAACGAGCTCGTCCGGATTTTTGCGGAGCGCAAACTCCTTATCGATTAAGCCTTCCGCATACATTTCGTGAATCGCGACAAGCGCTTGCTTCGTGGCAAACGTTGTGGAGCCATATACCACTTCGCCATTCTCATCCTTGATCCAAATCATCGGATAAGAATTAAAGGCATTAAAAATCCCTTTGAAATCGTGAATGCCGCCACCCTCCGTTGCCAGCTGAAAGCCATTCCCCGTTAATCCAATGGTATCTGCTTGTCCATTACCGTCCGGGTCTTTCTCGATGAATGCTCGGAGCACCTTCTTCAGCTCATCGATCGTCCTAGGCGCCTTCAGATTCACTTTATCCAGCCAGTCTTGGCGAAGCCACAGAATGGACGGTGCATCCGCTTGAATCGCCACGCTCGGCAGCGCCATCAGCTTGCCTTTATAGGTCGCTTTCTCCAGCGCTTTGCCTTCTGTGGACTTATAGAAATCCTGCATCTGAGGCGAAGCATATCGGTTGTAGACCGCTGTTAAATCCTCCAGCTGGTCAGCCGCAGCCATGGCGCGGAAGGTTTTCTCATCCACGATCATCGCGTCCGGAATCTCATTGTTTGCGATGGCCAGCTGCATTTTCTGGTCGAAATCCGTAGAGGTCGCGTCCCACAGCACCTTTGTCTTAATGTTCGTTTTGTTAAATACATAATTCGTATATTCATTATCTTCAATCGTTTCGCCCGGCTTCAGTTTCGAGCTGGGTCCAACCGACTTAATAACACTCATTTCCACGGGCTCAGGAAGCTTAAAATAATCAACTTGCTCGGGATTCGCCTCATTGCTGCCGGTATTCCCCGACTTGTTTGCGTTGCCGCCTCCGCAGCCTGCCAATACTAAGGATGCTGCCATAACTAAAGAAACGGCTTTCATTAGCTTGTTCAATTCGCAATAGCCCCCTCTCCCGGTTGCTTGCCGTGCTCCATCCATCATAGCATGAAAAATGAATGATATTAAATGCCTATGCCATGTAGTATATTACGCGACAAGTGAATTATAATTGGGAGATCACGCTTACATCAGAAGAAGGTGAATGGGCTGAAGCTGTTTAAACTTCGAATCGGTATCGTTAAGAAAATGATTATCGGCTATATCGTCATCATTCTGCTGCCCACCGTGTGTATCGGGATGCTGTACTATAAACAAATTCACAATAATGCGCTGAAGGATTTTGCCAATAACCGCGAATACTTCATCCAGCAGTTCGGCTCCTCCCTGACGATGAACATGAATCAGATCGAGATGATCAATGATGTATTCCAAACGAACAAGGTGCTGAACAACCTGCTTTCGGGCAAATACAAGACGGAGTCCGAGCAGGTGTCCGTCTATCTGAAAGAGCTTGTCCCGCTTTTTTCCTTCTATAAAAGCAACTCATTCTACATCGACCAAATCCGAATCTATAAGACGGACCCGAATGTGCGGAGCATGGGGACAAGCATCGTGGACAGCGATGGCAGCATTCCGTCGCAAGCCTCCAAGTTGAAGGTCGGGGAAGGCTATTGGCTGCAGGAAATGTCCACGCCTTCTGCGCTGCAGATGATCTATTATAAGAAGCTGTACAATGAGGACTTCACCCATGCGATTGGGCTTATGGAAATCAGGCTGAAATACACGTTCTTGTCCAGCATGTTCCACTCCTCTGACGTCAAAGGTACGCCGCTGCACTATTACATGGCCGAAGACAGCAATCCGAGGAAGGGCATTACCCATACCGAAATCGTGGCATTATCGGCCAAGCTGCCGCTCTCCGATACCGATAAGGTACGAATTTACTCGTCCGTTCAGAGGTCAAAATCCTTGCAGTACATGGATTCGGAGCTTGGCCAGCTGCTGATGAACAGCTTCTATGTACCGAGGCTGTCCTCGACGATCTTGACCGTGACGCCGACAAGCGAGCTCTTCCAGAAAACGAAAAATTCCGTACTCTTCTACTTGCTGATGATCAGTGCCCTGCTGCTGATCCTCTCCTTTGCCTATTTCTTCACGGTGTCCACCGTTGTTCAACGGATTGTGAAGCTCGGCAAACATATGCGGGGCAACCTGCTTGCCAAGTATAAAGAAGAGCAGGACAGCGACGAGATCGCCTTCCTCGTCTCTTCCTACAATAAAATGATTGACCGCAACGATGAGCTGATGAGCAAGGTAGACATTTCCCAGCTGAGGCAGAAGGAAGCAGCCTATCTGGCGCTGCAAGCCCAGATCAACCCGCATTTTATATACAACGGGCTTGAGGCGATCCGAATGGCGGCTGAGGAAAACGAAAGCCCTGACGTAGCCAAAATGATCTATGCCCTCGGGCAATCGATTCGCTACAGCTTGTCCAAAAGCCAATATGTCGTCCTGCGGGACGAGCTCTCGCATATTCGCAGCTACCTGCAAATTTATAAGGTACGGATGGAAGAGCGGCTTCAGTACGAAATTGAAGTGGAAGACGAGAGCCTGCTGCGCATCGGCTGTCCGCGATTTATCATTCAACCGCTGGTGGAGAACGCCATCGTGCACGGCATATCCAGGAAGCGCGGTACAGGTACGCTGCGCATACGGCTGTATGGCGAAGGCCCTTTAGCGTTTGTGCAAATTCACGATGACGGGGCCGGTATTCCGCCGGAACGGCTTGAAATGCTTCGCCAGAAGCTCGATGGCATCGTGATGATCCAAGAGCCGGAGCCGGAGCAGGGCGGAATCGGCGTTATGAATGTCCATGAGCGCATGATCAGCCATTTCGGACCCGCCTATGGGCTTAGGATAGAAAGCGAACTTGGGGCAGGAACTACGATTACATTATCGATGCCGAAGGAGGGAAATGCCGTTGAAGCTCCTCATCGTTGAAGATGAAGCACCGATCCTACGTGGATTGCTGCGCAAAATCAAACAATTCCATACACCCTTCACAGACATAACGGGCTCCTCCAGCGCTGCCGAAGCACTGGAAACGCTTCGGCAGCATGGCGCTGATCTGGTCATGACCGACATCAACATGCCGGAGATGAACGGGCTGGAGCTTATCCAGACCGCTAAGAACGAGGGGCTGTGCAGCCGCTTCATTATTTTATCCGGCTATGATGATTTCTCCTATGCCAGGGATGCGCTGCGGCTGCAGGTCATCGACTATCTGCTCAAGCCCATCGACGATGAACAGCTCGAAGAACTGCTCACCCGGCTTGGCCAGGCCGCCCTCGCGGAGCAGGCGCAGCATGAGGCTGAAGAGCAGGAGATCCTCATTGCCGACGCTGAGCAGCATGACTATGCGGAGAAGCCGGAAGCGAGCAGGCAGATTCTCGACTTTATCGAGGCGAACTATGTGAAGGATCTCTCCCTCACCTCTGTCGCAGAGCATGTCGGCCTTCATCCCAACTACGTCAGCTTCCTGTTCAAGAAAGAAACCGGCATGAATGTGCTCGCCTATATTCAGCAGCTCAGGGTCATCAAAGCGAAGGAGCTGCTCATCTCGCGGCCATCCCTACCCCTTAGCGAGGTGGCCATGCAGACCGGCTTCGAGAGCCAGCGTCATTTCTTCAAGGTATTTAAGAAGCATACGAACATGACGCCTCGCCAATTCGGCGATGCCCAGCATACGAAGACGACGGATATGCAGTAATGCCCGACCATCGCTTACATGCTAAAAAGCCGATTCCACAAGGGTCGGCTTTTTAGCTGTAAAACCTATTCTTTTACCGCACCGACCATCATGCCGGAAACGAAATACTTCTGCATGAACGGGTAGACGATCAGAATCGGTAGCGATGCGATAAACACTTGCGACGCCTGGATCGTACGGTTCGATACTTTATTCATGAGCTGCGCTTGCGCCTTCGTAAGCAGCCTGCTGTTGGATTCTACAAGAATCGTCTGCAAGTAAGACTGCAGCGGGTAGTCCTTCTGGCTTTTCAAATAGATCAATCCGTCAAACCATGAATTCCAGTGTCCAACCGCCGAGAATACGATCAGCGTCGCAATAATCGGCATGGACAACGCGAGATACAGCCTGCCGAGAATCCGGAAATGCCCTGCGCCATCCATGTACGCCGACTCTTCGATATCCTTCGGAATATTACGAAAGAAGTTGGAGAGGAGCAGCACGTTAAATACGGAGATCGCGCCCGGAATGACGAGCGACCAAATCGTACCGTATAGATGAGTGTTCTTCACGATCATAAAGGTCGGAATAAGACCGCCGGAGAACAGCATCGTCACGACAAAATACCAGGCAAAGAAGGACTGATGCTTAAAGTTCGCTTGGCTCTTGGAAAGCGGATAAGCCGCCAGAATCGTAAGGAACATGCTGATAAATACACCCAGAAACACGCGTTTCACCGATACCAGCATAGCCGTCCAAAATTCGGAGTTGCTCAAAATATATTCATATGATTTCAGCGAGAACTGTACCGGCCAAAACGTAACTTCCCCAGCCGTTACCGCGCTGCTCTTGCTGAATGAGATCGCAAGTACGTGAAGCATAGGAATGAGACAGGCAAGTGAGAACAGAATGAACAGCAAGCCGTTCAAGTTCAAAAATATACGTCTGCCTAACGAACGATCAACCATAATTGAATT
Organism: Paenibacillus rhizoryzae; assembly: GCF_059686995.1. Lineage (NCBI taxonomy): Bacteria > Bacillati > Bacillota > Bacilli > Caryophanales > Paenibacillaceae > Paenibacillus > Paenibacillus rhizoryzae. The sequence continues at coordinate 529,626 of NZ_JCAALT010000005.1, forward strand.
CCCCTCCAGACTTTAGAAAATGCGATGATCCGATATTTTGCGGGCCAGAGCGTACGATGCAACAATGAGTATTAGGCTGACAACGGAACGGAACAAGCCGATCGCAGCACCTAACGAATATTGCGCCTGCTGAATCCCCATCCGATAGACCCACGTATCGATAACATCGCCTGTCGAGTAGACAGCCGAAGAGTAAAGCATAAGTACCTGTTCAAAGCCGGCATTGAGAATATAGCCAAGACTCAATGTGCCCATTAGAACAATCGTAGATTTCATACCTGGAAGAGTAATATTCAGCGTTTGTCGGAAGCGGCTTGCGCCGTCCATAACAGCCGCTTCGTAAAGCGTCGGATCGATTGTCGTAATCGCTGCGAGATATACAATCGTACCGAAGCCGGTTATTTGCCAAGTCTCAGTAGCTACAAGTATATAAGGGAACCATGAAGCTTTCTCAAGGAAAATAATCGGGTCAAAGCCCCATTTGCCAAGCATTACGTTGATTAAACCATCACGGGAGAGCATGTCTCTGAAAATGCCGCCGAGGATAACCCAGGAAAGGAAGTACGGAAAATAAACAATGGTTTGCACGGTACGTTTGAACACTTTAGATACAATTTCATTGAGAAGAATAGCAACCGCAATGGCCGCAACCGTTTCGATGATGATTTTCATCGTTGCAATAAAAAGCGTGTTGGCAACAACTTGCTTAACGTCAGGTATGAGCAGCAGCCGCTTGAAATGATCCAAGCCGACCCACTTGGAGCCAAAGAAGCCTTGTGTTGGCTCATACTTCTGGAATGCCATGACAACCCCGAACATCGGGAGATAGGAATATATAAACACGACTACGACTGGGAGGATCAGCATCAGATACAGCGCTAGCTGCTTCTTCGGAATTTTGAAAGCGTTCATAAGCTCGCCCCTTACGATGACTAAATTTAAGGATAAGAAGAGATGCAGAGTACGGATCTACTTGCCATCCGAACTCTGCATGCCCTATTCCGGTTCCTTATTTCTTCTCAAACCACTCTTGAACGCTTTCTTTGTTCTTCGCTTCAAACCATTTGTTCACTACAGGGTTTACAGCGGAAGCATACATGGAATCGTATTGCTTCAAGAAATCATCGTATTGGCTAATGTCTGCACCTTTCACTACGTTCAGGAACATAACATCCCATGCTTTTTTGATGATCGGCGCATTATCAAGCATTTCTTGCGTAGGCATTGCTGTGTACTCGTTCATCTGGAATCTCTTTTCCTGGATGTACTGATTTACGACAGCAAGGGAGCCTTTATCTGTGTAGGACAGGTAGGACGGGAATCCGGTAGCGTCGTTCTTATCTGCATAAGACTTGGCTTGATCATAGAACAGTTTGTATGCTTCGGACAGTTTATCCGTCGAGTTTGTTTTGAACGCATCGCTAATATCAACAAAGGCTTGGTAGTTGAACGATGGATTGTAGATTGGCATCGAGTACAGCTGGAAGATACCTGCGTTCGTTTTTGGATCCGTGTTGTATTTACCGAATTGCATCGTTTCCGGATTGTTGTTCAAATCATGGAACAGGTTCGCCATCGTCACAAGCGCTTCAGGGTGTTTAACGCCCTTCTTCGCTACATTGACACCAAGTACGGTTGCCGCTGTAACGGATGATTTGCCCGGCTTGTCGTCTACGGACGGAATGCCTACCGGCTCCCATTTCGCATTCGGGTTCTTCTCAAGTTCCAGGTTAAGCGGCCACCAAGCATCCCACAGTCCGCCGAAAGCAACAAACGATTGCTCGTTCACGATTTGCTCGTTGTATTTCGCGCTGTCAAGCGATGCAAAGTCTGGGTGGATGTACCCTTTCTTGTAGTACTCTTGCAGTTTCAATAGCGCTGCACGCGTATTCTCACGGGACTCTTCACCGAACATACCGTGCTCGAGCTCGCCTTTGCTGTTCTTCACCCAAATGTCCGGGTAGGAATGGAACATATTGAAGAACGCGCCGCCGATACCCCAGTTAGTCGAATCCATGCTCGCGTCTGCAAGCGGAATCGGGTATTTCTCGTTGCCTTTGCCGTCGTAGTCATTCTTCTTGAACGCTTCAAGCACTTTATCCAGATCAGCAACCGTCTTAGGTGCCTCAAGGCCGGCTTTCTTCAAGTTGTCTTCACGGATCCAGAGCATGTTGCCTTGGTCGTGGTAGGTCATACCATTAGGCAAACCGTAGATTTTGCCATTCTTCGTTACGGCTTCGAGCAATCCCAGGTAGTCGCCTGTCAAATACTGCTTTGTATATTTGGAAGCATAATCTTGCACGACTTTCGTAATATCTTCCAGTTGGCCTGTCGACGCCAGCTTCTCGAACTGTGACGGCGATACGTAGAAGAAGTCAGGCAGGTCGCCGCTTGCGATCATTAGGTTCATTTTCTCTTCGGCTTGCTCGCCCGGCGAGGTCCAGTTATATTTCAGCTTGATGCCAAGCTTATCTTCCCAAGTCTTTGTGTAAATGTTGTTTTCAATCGTAATGTCTTTAGGCATGTTTTGAAGAATGCCGTTGTTTGTATGAACCGTCGTTACTTCAATAGCCGGAGAGTACTTGCCCGGATCTTTCGGTTCCGAGTTCGGATCTAACAGCTTGGAGATGTCAGCGGTTTCATTTGAGTCCGACGAACCGCTGGTATCGTTGTTGTTGCCGCAAGCTGCGAGCGATAGCGATAACGATAGACACAGTGTAAGAGAGGCAAGCTTAACTTTGTAATTCTTTTTCATGTTCATGAAACCCCCTGTTTACTAGTAGTAATCCTGCTGAATCGTTGATGCCAAAATTTCTTCAAGTGCCGACGGCTGTCCTTATTCCAACCAGAATGTAGAGCCGGCCCCTCACCTCCTAGGCAATTTGCGTAGTGGTTCTATTTCAACCTGAGGTCAGACAATCCTCTATGTCATGCTGCTGCACCTTCCCTTCGATAAGGGCGTGACAGCGTTTGCAATAATGCCACCGATTATTCTTTATTTAATTTCTTGGCCGCTTTTATCGAAGCGCCGCCGAGTGTTCTTGCATCACTTGCTTCTCCACTAAGTAGAAACGTTTCAAAAGACCGGAAGCTTCTTCAACGCTTCGCATGTGATCAAGCTTTCCTGCGAGATCGCGTGTGTCTCCGTCATCCGTCTGCCTCCTTCATTTCTATATCCCCACTATACATGAAGCGCTTTCATCATTTATACGGATCATTTCTTATATGATAGTGACCAAAATTAAGATTGCTTGTTTGAGGGCTGTTTTTACAGGGGAAATCGACTGCGGAAATGGAATTATGAGGTGGAATTGCGAAACGTTTCACTAAATTTCGAGGGCAATTCGAGGTATTTGTAGGTAAAGATTGGGGTTTTCATGGGATGCTTCGTGCTAGAATCTTCCGTATTTAGGCGAGTGTTGTGTAAGAAGGATCCTGAGGGATCTACTTTGAATGAGAATCCTGCGGAATGTGCGAAAGAAGGGTACACAGGGATCTACTTTTGCGGAAAATCGGCGAATATCTCCTATGAAGACCACCTAGGGATCCACTTTAGCGAAAATATTGCGATAATCGCAAAAGAAGATCACCCAGGGATCTTCTTTTGCTTATAGCTTCCACCAATCCGCCGCATTTCGGCGGATGTGTAGCTCTGGGAGCAACACTTTGCTCGATGCCGCCATACTTTGGCGAATGTGTGGCTCTGGGAGCTACTCTTTGCTCGATTCCGCCGCATTTAGTCGGATGTGTAGCTCTGAGAGCAACACTTTGTTCAATTTCGCCGCATTTCGGCGGGTGTGTTGCTCCTAGAGCAACTCTTTGTTCAATTTCGCCGCATTTCGGCGGATGTGTTGTTCTGGGAGCTATTCTTTGCTCGATTCCGACGGATTTCGGCACTGTAACTTCGAGTTAGTTGAATCGAGGCGGGAATGCTGCACATTGTGCAGCATTCCCGCCGGATTCCAAGACAAACTCCGCTAATGCTGCCTGCCTAGAGTGCATCATTAGCGGAGCAATGCGGAGCTTTGAAGTAGGGCTCGCTTACTCCCACGGATACTTCGTCAGCAAGAAATCCGCGAATTTCTTGCTTTCTTCTCGGCGATGCTTACGCATTTCGGCGCGGCGCTCGGCGGTTTCGTGCAGCTTCTTCTCTTCTTCCGTCTCCGGCACGATCTGGGGAACGCCCGTCGGACGGTTGTTCTCGTCGAGCGCTACGAAAGTGAGAAAGGCGGTCGCAGCGATTTTGCGATCGCCGCTTCGTAAATCTTCGCGGATGACTTTCACGAAGACCTCCATCGAGCTCGTGCCGGTCCATGTGATGAACGATTCCAGCGAGACCGAATCCGTTGGACGAATCGGCTGCAAGAAATCGACCGAATCCGTCGAGGCCGTCACCGCCGTAGCCCGGCACAGCTTCGAGACGGAGATCGAAGCAATGTCATCGATATACGACATTAGCTTTCCGCCAAACAGCGTATTGTGATTGTTAACATCCGTCGGGAATACCCGCGACACCTTGAAACACCGCGTTTCTCTCGCCGTCTTTGTTTCCAAAACCGCTCACCCCACCTTATGGGCATGTATGTGTTACAGGTATGCATGTGCTATGGGCATATTGGGACAGCAATGCTCCCCCTACGCCTCGGCACGTATCTCTCATGGATATGCATTTGTTTTCTCTTCAATAAGCTCCGATACCGTCACGAACGTGAACCCTCGCCGCGCAAGCTCCGGAAGAATAATGCGCAGCGCCTTCACCGTATGGATGGAGCCCGGGATATAGTCATGCAGCAGCACAATATCGCCGTTCCTTGCATTCTTCAACACCTTGCGCACAATGTAGTTCACGCCCGGACTGCGCCAATCCGATGTATCCTGATGCCAGGACCAGAGCACCGTCGTATAGCCAAGCTTACGAGCAACTTGGATTGTCTGATCGCTATAGAACCCGCCCGGCGGACGGAATAAATGCGGCTTCTTCCCGGTCAGCGCGACCAGCGAATCCTCGGTTTGCATAATCTCTTTCCGGATCGTCGAGAGCGCCGTCCCCTTGGTCAGAAAAGCATGGCTATATGTATGATTGGCAACTTCATGCCCTTCCGCGACTTCCCGCTTGATCAGCTCCGGAAACTCTTTTACACGGTGGCCAAGCACGAAGAACGTCGCTTTGGCATTGTACAGCTTGAGCAGATCCAGAATATCATTCGTCATTTCCGGATAGGGGCCGTCATCGAAGGTCAGCGCAATCTTCTTCTTATCCAGCGGCACCTCCCATATAATATCGCCTCGGCTTTCATAGAAGTACCGGTCTTTCTTCGGCAGCTGAAACCCGCATAACATGCAAAAGCACAGCAGAACCGCCGAGCAGCGCCATACTACAACCACATTCGTTCCTCCTGTTCATCCATTCAACACCTTATACTATGTGCGCTCAAACCGGGATTTATCCTTCAAACAGAGCCCCAGCGCCATATTAAAAAGCCTCCATGTCCACTCAAATGCGGACATGAAGGCTTATAACATCGATAATTATGAGACCTGCTGCTGCGTGCGCTTCTTCGAAGAATCGAAGTTGTTCATGTCGATGCCTGCCCAGATATTCGGCACGTTCACATCCTCGGGATGATCAAACACGAGAAACGCTGTTGGCAAATAACGCGCGCCGTACTTGCTTGAAGGTTTGTTGACGACCTCGTCATCCTTCACCATGACTGTGGATGAACCGCCATCCAAATTCGCTGCCGTTACGGCACCTTTCTCAAGCAAAATCTTCTGCACATCATACAACGTTGCGCCGACCGAATACCCCGGCTGACGGCCATCGATAACGACGAATACAATCGTGCCATCCTTCAACTGTGCCATACAAGTCCGAGGCGCGATTCCCCAGCCGTCGGCCTCGCTCTTAATCAGGCCTTTACCGTTTACGATAAATTTCGGCTGGAACGTCACCGCATCCGATACCCCCATCTCCAATAGCTGATTAGGGGAATAACGCCCCGCCACCATCAAGCCGTCGCGGTCGATACCGACGACATTCACTTTTGCGTTCATGCCGTTGCCTTTATAGAGCACTTTTCCTCCGGACATCACGAGTCCGGCCGGCTTAAAGCCATTACCGCTCCAGTTCGGATCGTCAAACGCGCCGCCGTTCACGCCGGCAATTGCACCGGTCCGCTTTACCATGCTCTCCACTCGCTCACCCGATCCGACGATACTGGTCGTGACGACACGGATCATTTTCGGATCATGGACATACATCAAATAGCCTTTGAAGCCTTTGCGCGAAATCGGCTCGATCTTCACAGTCCCCTGCGGGTGTGAGGCGAGATTGACATTATGATTGTCTTTGACCTGCGCCATTGCATCAAACTGCTCATTATACGCCGCTATGCGATTATCGAGTTCGGCTTGTCCGATCAAATATTTCGCCAAATAGCGATGCTGGCTGGTAATGAGCGTATCCGCCAGCATATACCGAACATCCGAGCCCGAAGGCGTCAGATAAAACCAGCCGCTGCCGCCTAACACGGCCACAAGCAGTAAAACCGACAGCTGCTTAACCGTTCGCTGCCAACGTTTCTTTTTGCGTGCCACATTATGGGAAGTTTGCCTCTTGGGCATAGCCGGTGTCGTTTCTAAGTTGTTCTCCATTGTGCTGCACCCCTTTTTGTATGGTCTGTATAGTAAGTTACACGGCTCAGCAGCTCTCCACATCCGCATGAAAACCGCGACTCTTCTTTTCGCATCACATCCCAATACTATAGAAGCCGAATCTTAAGAGAAGCTTAAAATCGTTACATGTTACCATGGCAATAAAAGTGAATTACCGTGATGCTGAGTTATTTCGGCGGAATTGCGCAAGCTAAACGGGAATACGTAAAGGAGGTCATTTCACTTGCAGCAAACGCCATCCACCCAGCAGCAGGCCGGTATCATGCCGGTGCCGCCCAAAGTCATTACGACCAAAGATGCGTCATATTTGAAGGACCAATTGTCATGGCTCATTCTGGCTATGAAGAAATGCAGTCATTTTGCCCGAGAATGCTCTGACCCCGAAATCAGCCAAGCCATTGATAAAGCTGGCAAGATGCACGAACGCCACTATAATCTGCTGCTTAAGCATCTGCAGAACAACAACACGCAGGAAATGAAGAACGTTCCCCAACATTAGAAAGGAGGCACTCCGACCGTGAGCCCGAATAATCAAAATGCGATCCAAAATCCGAAACCGTCCTACGAGCCGCAGGTGAAAGGCCCCGAGTTAACGGACCGCGACCGAATCAACGACATCCTGGCGACGGAAAAATATTTGGGTGACAGCTTCAGCATCGCAGCCAATGAAGCCAGTCACGCCGCGCTCCATCAGGATATTATGACGGTGCTGAATGAGACCCACCAATGCCAGCACGAGATCTTCGAGCTGATGTTCCGCAAGGGACATTACAAGCTGGAAGCCGAGGAGCAGACGAAGCTCGACGAAGCCTACCAGCAGTTCAACGGCTATTCCAGTCAGTTCCCTTACGGTGGCTCAAATACACTGCAATAAGCCAAGCCGGCGCAAGCGTAACAGCGATCTTTTCTCGGTCATCTTACCGGGGGAAGGTCGCTTTTTCATGCTCGCGGCTCAAACTCGTTGAAACTTCTGCCCCGTTAGCTGCGTCAAATGGTTAACGGTTATCAGGAGGAGTGTGTGCTTCAATGTCAATGAAGAGCAACCGGTTAACGCCTAGACGAGCAATCATAGGGGCATTGCTCGGTATATCGGTAATGATCCCTACTATGGCGGTTGCTGCTGCGGGAAACACCGATGAGAAGCTATTATCCGCAATCACGCAGATTGACTCAGGCGCGCAAAGCTCCTATGCGATTCAGGCAGGCGGCAGCGTTTGGGCATGGGGAGGCGGCACCGCCTCCATCGGAAATGGGGCTACAACACCAGCCTACACACCCGTGCGATTACATATGGACCATGTGAACAAGGTTTCCGGAGGATACAGGCATACCTTATTCCTGAAGGAAGACGGTTCGGTTTGGGCAGTCGGGGGCAACGAGCATGGGCAGCTGGGGAACGGACAACAGACTACGGCGATTACAACTTCGCCCATCGAAGTGAAAGGGTTATCCGATGTCATTATGGTTTCTGCCGGCGATAACCACAGCCTTGCGCTTCGAAACGACGGAACCGTTTGGGGTTTTGGCGGCAATGAGAAGGGACAGCTCGGCAACGACTCACGTCAAAATGCCTTAAGGCCCATACAAGTCGAAAATCTGCCATCCATCGTCTCTGTAGCGGCTGGGATGTACACGTCCGCAGCGCTCGGTAATGGCGGCGAGATTTGGGTTTGGGGGCTGGAAGCTTACGGCGGCGGCGGTAAGCCGGATGTCATTCGTAAGCCAACCATGCTCAAAGGGGACGGCGAGTATAAGGCTGTTGATATTGACCAGTTCTACGGAACGGCGCTGCGCGCCGACGGTACCGTATGGATGTGGACCAATCAAGCCTGGTATCAGCCGGAACGCACCACATTTACACCCTTTCAAGTACCGGGGCTGACAGACATCGTATCCATTAGTATGAACGCAGCTGTTAAAGCCGACGGTACGGTATGGACTTGGACCGTGGACCACCACGGCATTCCGCACGCCGTACAAGTACCTGGCATTGACAGCGCCGTTTCAATTGCCTCTTCCGGCCGCAATTATCTCGTCCGCTTACAAGAAGGCAATGTCGCGTCGTGGGGCTCTAATGAATATGGGCAAACCGGACTTGGCGTATTAGATATAGAAGTCAAGACGCCCCAATTCGTGAGAAAGCCCATCGCCGTCTACCTCAATAACCAAGAGACCGAACTGTCCACGCCGCCGCTGCTGCTTCAGAACTCAGCCTACGTGCCGATTCGAGGTGTTTTTCAGCAAATGGGCGCGGATGTGCGGTGGGATGTGCCGACCCGGTCAGTCATCGCGAAGAGCGCGACTGCTACGATCGTACTGAATTCCGTCACCGGGAAAACAATGCTTAACGGCAGCGTCGTGCCAGCGTCTGAGAAACCCGTCTTCGTGAACGACAGTGTGTTCGTCCCGCTCCGTCTCCTATCGGAGACGCTTGGCGCTCATGTCGCATGGGATGTACCGGCCAACGCGGTGAGAATCGAGCAAGCGGCACAAGCGGCGAATTAAATAGGGTCGCATGAAAAAAGAGACCTCTCGCGAGGTCTCTTTTCTTATCTATACCATGACTTTGCAAATCGCATTTGTGAAAGCAACCGGATCTTGAATCGGCAACCCTTCGATCAGCAGCGCTTGGTTGTACAGCAGCTGAGTGTACAGGTTCAGCTTCTCGGCATCCTTGTCAGCCGCTTCCTTCAGCGATTGGAATACCGGGTGATTGACGTTAATTTCAAGCACCTTCTCCGCCTGTACATCTTGGTTGTTCGGCATCGCCTTCAAGATTTTCTCCATCTCAATGGAGACTTCGCCTTCGCTGGAGAGGCACACCGGATGGCTCTTTAGGCGCTTCGACGCTTTAACCTTGATTACTTTGCCGCTTAGGATGGTTTGCATTTGCTCGAACAGCTCTTTGCTGCCGCTCTCTTCTGCATCCTGCGCATCCTTATCCGCATCCGACTCGATACCAAGATCGCCGCTCGATACGGATTTGAACTGCTTCTCCTTGTAGCTCATGATCGTCTTGATCGCGAACTCATCGATATCGTCGGTGAAGTAGAGAATTTCATACCCTTTGTCCGATACAACCTCGATCGCCGGAAGCTTCTCAATACGCTCGATGGAATCACCTGCCGCGTAGTAGATAAACTTCTGGTCTTCAGGCATTCTCGATACGTATTCGTCCAGCGAAACCAGCTTCTTCTCCTTGGAGGAGTAGAACAGCAGCAGATCCTGCAGCGTGTCCTTGTTCATGCCGTAGTCGCTGTAAACGCCGAATTTCAGCTGGCGTCCGAATGCTTTGTAGAACGTTTCGTATTTGTCGCGCTCGTCCTTCTGCAGGCTCTGCAGCTGGCTCTTGATCTTATTCTTGATGTTCTTCGCGATCAATGTCAGCTGACGGTCATGCTGCAGCATCTCACGGGAGATGTTCAGCGACAGATCCTCGGAGTCAACCATCCCTTTGACGAAGCTGAAGTAGTCCGGCAGCAGATCCGCGCATTTGTTCATGATCAGAACGCCGTTGGAATAGAGCTCAAGCCCTTTCTCGTATTCCTTGGTGTAGTAGTCGAATGGCGTGCTCTCCGGAATGTACAGAATCGCTTGGTACACGACAGCGCCGTCCGCACTAATATGGATATGCTTCAGCGGTTTATCGAAGCCGTAACGTTTCTCATTATAGAACTGCTCGTAGTCCGCCGCAGTGAGTTCGCTCTTGTTCTTGCGCCAGATCGGTACCATGCTGTTAACCGTTTGCTCTTCCACATACGATTCCAGCTCAGCTTCTTCTTCGCCCTCGCTGCCGGCTTTCGGACGCTGGCCCTTCACATCCATCTTAATCGGATAACGAATGAAGTCCGAGTACTTCTTGATAACGGAGCGCAGACGGTATTCCTCAAGGAACTCGTCGTAGTTGTCGTCTTCTGTGTTCGGCTTGATGTGCAGCACGATTTCCGTGCCGACAGCTGCCTTCTCGCTTGGTACGATCGTGTAGCCGTCCGCGCCTTCGGATTCCCACTTGAACGCTTCGTCGCTGCCAAGTGCACGGCTTGTTACCGTTACGCGGTCCGCCACCATGAACGCCGCATAGAAGCCAACGCCGAACTGGCCGATAATGTTGTGGCCGTCCTTGCTTTCATTATCTTTCTTGAACGCCAGCGAGCCGCTCTTCGCAATAACGCCAAGGTTATTCTCGAGCTCTTCTTGCGTCATCCCGATACCGGTATCGGTAATCGTGAGCGTGCGCGCTTCTTTATCGGCAGTTACTTTCACATAATAATCAGCCTGGTTAAATACCAGGTTATCGTCCGTTAGTGCCTTGTAATAGATCTTATCGATGGCATCACTCGCATTGGAGATCAGCTCCCGCAAGAAGATTTCTCGCTGCGTGTAGATGGAATTAATCATCATTTCGAGCAGTCGCTTGGACTCTGCCTTAAACTCTTGCTTGATCATTAGTTGATACCCTCCCAAAAAAATGTCGCAGTCATTTCGTTAGCACTCTTGCTTTCGGAGTGCTAACACTCTCTTTTTTATAGCATTTTTTTGGGAATGGCACAAGTACAATCGAAGCGTTAGCCTACATGCTGCCCATTTACAACAAGCTTCGTTTCGATATTACCGCGTGTTGCTTTGGAATACGGACATACGCCCTTGGCTGCTTTCACCAATTCTTCTGCCGTGTGCTGATCCACGCCATCCATGTTGACGTGAAGCTGTACAGCCAGCTCGAATCCGCCTTCCGCATCTTTGCCAATGCTCACGTGCGCCGTTACGTCCGTGCCGGAATGCTGAACCTTCTGCGAACGCGCCACCAAGTTCAATGCACTGTCAAAGCAAGCCGAGTAGCCCGCTGCGAACAGCTGCTCCGGATTCGTACCTTCTTCGCCGTTACCGCCCAATGACTTTGGCATACGCAGATCTAGATTAAGCACGCCGTCGGAGGATGTGATCTTGCCATTGCGTCCACCCTCTACTGTTGCGATTGCCGTATATAATGTTTCCATGTCTAATCTCTCCCTCATTGTTTAATTGCATACAATTTAATTTTATAAAATTAATTTATCATCTTTGGTCTATGCCGTCAACAACAAAAATCCAGGCCGAATAATCGGCTTACAACGAGGGGATCGGCAGCCCTCTACTCCAAAGGCAGTGGATGCCGCAGCATGAAAAAAGACCGAATCCCCAGAAGGGGGAATTCGGTCTTTTTGGGGATATTTTATAATTTCATTACAGGCAGCAGTAATCGGCTCGGATATTCCTCCGAATGATAGATCGTTTGCTTGACGGTCACCGGTTGCGGATCGTCATAGGGATTCAGGCCGGTATTCGTGTTCGGAAACGCAACGAGCTTGCTCGATGACGTGATTGTGAATCGAATGCGATGGCCGGCTTGGAACGTGTGCGCGATATTTTGCAGGAAGATCGGATACTTCTCTACCTTGCCCGGCGTTAGCAGCTCCGGTGCGTCGAAGCCATTCCGATACTTGGCTCTCACGATATAGTTGGACAGCCGGATGGAGTTCCCTTTCTCGTCTACGTCGCTCAGCGTCACGACCCAGTCCGTATCCACGCCGGTGCTCGCCGCATACAGCTCACAGGATAGCTCGCCGGCAACGGTCAGCGCCTCCGTCAACGCTTCGCCGGTGTAGACCAGAATATCGCTGCGCAGCTCATGCTTGCGCATATTCTCGGGCTCCCGCTCCCCGCTGTCCGCCACGGGCTCTTCCGGATTGTACAAGTACGAATCCGGCTCCGACTGAGCAGCCGATGCAGGTGCGTCTCCCAGCACGCCATCGCCGAGACTCGAATTCGCTCGGCCGCCGCTGTTTAAGTAGAAGCTGCGCACTTCCGCTTCAACAGGCGTCCAATCCTCCGATGTCCGCCATTCGTTCGTTCCAACCACATAATAGGCAGCTCTCGGCTCCCGGTCGATGCCATTGTTCACGCCCTTAAGGAACCGATCGAACCAGCGCAGCACGTTCACATCATAATCATAAACGACGGCGTCGTTGCTGAAGCTTACGCCCATTAGATCTCGCGCCCGGTTCGGGCCATGCTCCCACGGCCCAAGCCACAGTTTACGGTTTGGCACATCGTGCTCGGTCAGCATGCGCCACGTTTCCGAAACGCCCGCGCTATCGCCATCGTACCAGCCGGAGATGACGAACATCGGCGCTTTCACTTGATCGCCCCGCTCGGAGAACGTGCAGTTCCGCCAGAAATCATCGTACTCCGGATGCTCGCTCCACAAATCCCATGGACCGGAAGCTCGTCCGATCATTTGCTGCGGAATGTCGCGAATCGGCCTTGCATCAACCGCTTTCTCCGGGTTCACCGTGATACCCGCGAAGATATTAAAGTCGGTCCGTGTCCCCACCGACTGCGCGAGCGTCCAGCACAGCAGCGGCCATGAGCAGACAGTGCCGCCCTTGCGCACCGTATCCACGAACGGCGAGCCTACGTTAACCTCGTTAACGACCGCCTTCAAGTTCGGATGGCCGCTGGTTGCGGCAGCCGTGACGACGTATCCGAGATAAGAAGCCCCCCACATCCCCACATTGCCGTCCGACCAATCCTGCGCAATAATCCAATCGATCGTGTCGGAGCTGTCATCCCGTTCATAATAGAACGGCACGAGCTCCCCTTCGGAATCCGCCCGTCCGCGGACATCCTGATTGACGACAGCATAACCTTTGTTTGCCCAGCGTTTCAGCTGGTCCTTCTTCATATGGCGGTCATAGCAGGTACGAATCAGAATCGTCGGCAGCTTCGTCCCAGGCTCGATGCCCTCCGGCAAATACACATCCGTTGCCAGGCGAACGCCGTCTCGCATCGGGATTAAGTCTGTCCCCAGCTCATGAATGCCATATTGCGCCTGCGACAGCGTAGGCGAATCGTAGATGGCCAGCGGAGTCAGCGCCTCATAACCTTCGGCGACGAGAATTTCCATTCCATATCGGTTCGGTGCTACAAAGCCGATGACGCGGCCCTCCACCGTTACTATATCTAGCGCTGTATCCATCCGACGTGCCCAAACTTGCGAGCTTACTTCACGGCCATCCACGATTGCGGTATAGCGAATATGCTTGAGATACACATCTCCGTTTGCGAGCTTAACCTCTTCCCCGCTCCAAGCGGCTTCCTCGTACTGATCAAGGAACTGCTTGATACGCTGCAAGGGCAGCATATAGGGCGCCTGCTCCGACAGTACATTTTCCTGCATTTGCGTCCGCCGCCTGGCATCTACCTTGGCGTGCGTCACCTTGTCCGCCGTAAAGCGAATCCGACCCTCATATACACCTGCGCAATATAGTTTAAACGTTGTCTCTTGCAGCATTTTGCTCATACTCGTTTCGTCGCTCCTATCCCCATACCTGTTCAAACACGCGCAGCCAATTGCCGCCCATAATCTTCGCGATTTCTTCGTCCCGATACCCTCTTACAACCAAACCTCGCGTGAAGTTGATAAAATAACTGTACTTCTCCAGCCCCTTCACCGTCTCGGTGGAAGGCCCGTCCCCCTTGGCAAAACCAAGCATCGGCGCCACATGCTCCTTGAAATGGACAAGTGCCCATTCCACATCGCTCATCGGCCAATCGGTGCCGATGCCGACATGATCGACGCCTACGAGCCTCACGATGTAGTCGATATGATTCAGCACATGCTCTATCGTCGTATCCTTCGGATCGCCGTGCACGAACCAAGGCATGGCGAACACGCCGATAACGCCGCCTGTTGCGGCAATCGCCTTTATTTCCTCATCGCATTTGCAGCGCGCATGGCCGTAGATCGCTTCGGCCCCGGTATGCGAAGCAATCACCGGTTGAGCCGATAATCGGCACGCATCAAGCGTCGTTTGTTTGCCGCAGTGGCTTGTATCGACGATAATGCCAAGCTCGTTCATACGGCCGATGAAACGCGTGCCGAATTTGCTCACGCCTCCGTCCGTCTCCTCCATGCAGCCGGAAGCGACATAGTTCTGATTGTTGTAGGTCAACTGCAGAATGCGAAGGCCAAAGTGATGGAGCGTATCCAGCAAATCCAGGTTTTTGCCCAGGCCGTCGTTCTCCTGTGCCGTCACAATGCCGGCCTTCCGGCCACTGCGCTTCGCTTCGCGAATATCTCCGGCAGTCCGTGCCTTAACCAGCCACTCCACGGCATCGAACTGGCGCTGCACGTCCCCCATGCTTGCGACGACGCTCTCCGGACTCGACAGGTCGAGCTCCCGATTACCCGCCGTAATGCCGGATCGGTACCATTCCTCTTTGAACTCAGCCAGCTCGCCGCGGGCAATCATACCTTTAATGAGTTTGGCCGGCATCATGCTGTATGCCATCGGCTGATCGCGATAAGGCTCGCATTGCTCACGAAGCTGTTCGGCTACATGCGCGGGTATCGCCTTTGGCGACAGCGGTCCCTGGAACAGCAGGTCAATGATGATCATCTGCTCATGCAGCTGCCTGGCTCGCTTTTCGTCCTCCGCCGATAACGGGAAAGGGTATAGTCCTTCTGTTTGCTGATTCATGCTGCTGTCCCTCTCCTAAAAGTCAATTTGCGTGCCTTTATGTAAACGAATGGCTTCTTTCAAAATAAACCCGGCTGCCGCCAAATCCTCGCTCGCCAGTCCAAGCGCTTTGAACAGCGTAATGGCTTGATCCGAGCTTCGCCCCTGCGGGATGCTGCCTGTCAGCAGCTCACCGAGCTCACCCCGAATATGAGCCTCCGTAATTACGCCCTCGGCAAGCGGAATAAGGTAATCGCCCGCTTCATGAACAGCGGATTCCCTGCGGTCGACATAGAGCTCCGCGCGTCGCACCAGCTCGGAGTCCAGCTCTCTGTCCTTCGCCCGGCATGCTCCGACTGCGTTGACATGCGCACCTGCTCTGATCCATTCGCCTTGCACAACCGGGGTCGTTGACGCTGTAACGGTGCAAATAATCTCGGCCTCCGCCACGGCCTGTTCTGCAGTTGGCATCGCTTCTACGATGATGCGAGCTCCTGCGTAGCGCTGCTCGGTCTCCAGCTTAAGCTGCGCCGCATGCGCCGGGTTCGGCCCCCAGATCGCAATGCGCCGGATCGGCCGCACGAGCAGCATCGCCTCAATATGACTGCGCGCCTGCTCCCCTGTCCCGATGACGGCAAGCGTTGCCGCATCTTCGCGCGCGAGCAGCTTCGTCGCTGCTGCGCTGACCGCCGCTGTGCGGATGGCCGTAATCTGCCTTCCGTCCACGATGGCTTCGAGCTTTCCCGTAACCGCGTCGAATAGGGATACAAACCCTTGATGCGACGGCAAATGCTTCGCGTGATTGTCCGGGAAGACGGTAATGATTTTGGCGCCAACCTTCTCTTCCCGCTTCAAATAGGCAGGCATCAGCCCCATCAAATTGCCCCCGCGCACGGGAACCACGCTCCGCAAGGATTGCACCGCTTGTCCGGTTGTCAGGTCTGCCAGCACTTCTTCCATCATGCCGATACATCCCTGCATCGTCAGCAGTTCTTTGACTTCATTCTGTGTAAGGACCAACATGCGATTCACCTGTTTCTATATTTGCTCGTTCCAGTATATCAGAATCTGTGTTACCTTTACTCGGACTCCGGCACCATGAACTTCCTCGGTTCGGTACTCTGCATTGTTTATACTTTTTTTAGAACTGGTTTATGGAATATTTACGGGTAGATACTACAATGAAATGGAAGGAGGCTGCCATGCCATGTCCATCCGAACGAAACTGCTTTTCTCCTATATTGCGATGATTGTCATTCCGGTTCTGCTGCTTGGCATTACCGTCACCTTAGCGGCAAGTGTCTTCAAACAAGATATGACTTCCCAGACCGGACAAGAAAACAGGCAAAGTCATGTGCCGTTTGCCGAAATCCGCGACTTGTTCAGCGGGCGCAGCGAGATCGCTTCCGGCCTTCGGTTCGTTGCCCAGCATGATCCGAAGCTGCTCAGCGACCCTGCTTTCCTAGCATCGACGGAGACGGAGCTGGCCAAGGTAGACGCAGGCATGGTCATCCTTGCAGACGAGACTGCCGTCTATAGCTCTCCGGGACTCTCAGCCGATGAAATTATAACCGAGTTGCACGGAAGCAACGATGATAGCCATCGCCGCTTCGCTCACCCCGGACCGCCAAACGGAAACAGTCTTGACCAAATTGCCTATACCAATCCTAGCGGCAAGCCGGGCTCGATCATCATCGTGTCCGATATGGAACCGATCGCGAACTTCTTTAAGAGGTTCATCCCAACCGTGCTGCTGGCCCTGCTTCTCGCACTCGTGCTGACGAACGGCGTTCTCACGTTCTTCGTCTCCCGCAGCATTATTAAGCCGCTTCATGCGCTGCGAGATGCCGCAGGACAAATCCGCGAGGGCCAGCTGGACCACGCCATTCATCTGCAGCGCCAGGATGAGATCGGACAGCTCGGATCCGCCTTTGAGGAAATGCGCATTCGGCTGAAAGGGTCGATCGATGCCCAGCTGCAGCTGGAACAGAGCCGCAAGGAGCTGCTCGCGAATATCTCCCACGATCTGAAGACGCCAATTACGGCCATCCAAGGCTGCGTCGACTGCCTGCGCGGAGGGGTCGCCGATACGGAGGAGAAACGGAGCAAATACGTGGACATGATCGGCGGCAAAACGGCCGACATGAACCGGATGATCGAAGAGCTCCTGCTGTACTCCACGCTGGATATCGGGAAGCTGCCGTTCCAATTGGAGACGCTGAACATCGCGGAATATTTGAGCCTTACCGTCGATGAGCTGAAGCTTGATCCCAGACTCAGCGGAGCCGAGATCCAGTTCATCGGCACCGCAGCAACAGATGCAGGTCAACCGCTGCTCGTTCGAGCAGACCGCGAGAAGCTGCATCGGGCCATCTTTAACGTCGTCAATAACAGCATTAAACATATGGACAAAACGCCGCGAATCCTCACGATAGCGCTCTCTAGCGAAGCTAGCCATTCCGCTACCGCAGCTATCACCATCTCGGACAATGGAACAGGCATTCCGCCCGAAGCACTGCCCCATGTGTTCGACCAGTTCTACCGGGCAGAGTCGTCGCGACGTCCGGATGCGGGCAGCGGCGGCCTCGGGCTCGCGATTGTGAAGCAGATTATGGAGGAGCATGGCGGCTCGGCGGAAGCCCGAAGCCGTGAGGGCGAAGGTACGGCGATCGCATTACACATCCCCACCGTGCAGCGAGTAAAATTGTCATCTGAAGAAAGCGAGGAGCCGATATGAATCGAACTCGGAAACGAATCTTGATTATCGAGGATGACCCTGTCATTGCCGAGGTGCAGAAAGATTATTTGGAAGCAAGCGGCTTCTCTGCAGACATCGCGGATCGCGGCGACCTTGGTCTTGAAATGGCGCTCAAAGGGGACGGCTATGACCTCATCCTGCTCGACTTGATGCTGCCGCGCATGGATGGCTATGACGTGTGCCGGCGCGTCCGGGAAGCGAGCAACATCCCGATTCTTATCGTCTCCGCGAAGAAAGAGGAAGTGGACAAGATCCGCGGATTCGGGCTCGGGGCCGACGATTATATTCTCAAGCCATTCGGGCTAGGTGAACTTGTTGCGCGGGTCAAAGCGCATTTGGCACGGTATGACCGGCTTGTCGGCAGCGGCGAATGGCGGAAGGATGAGCTGCAGCTGCATAACATCCGCATTGACCGGCAATCCCGCCGCGTGTATGTCAACGATGAAGAAGTGCTTTTCACAGCCAAAGAGTACGATCTGCTGCTCTTCCTCGTCATGAATCCGAATCGGGTCTTCCGCAAGGAGGAATTGTTCGAGCGAATATGGGGGCTCGACGCACTTGGCGATCACGCAACGGTGACCGTTCATATCAGCAAGCTGCGGGAGAAGCTCGAACGCGACCCGTCCAAGCCGCGTTATGTCGAGACCGTTTGGGGTGTCGGCTACAGATTCAACCTATAATTTATAGAGGAGCTGCGTTACGTTGAAGAAACTATCCTTGCAGGGACGCAGAATACTTCTGCTGCTGCATATTATTTTTGCCGCAATCATGCTGGGTGTGCAGGCGGTGTTTATCATTCTGGCGCTAACCGCTTCTGTGACAACCGATAGCACGGTGCTTCACGCCTGCTACTCCATCATGAATTTGCTCGCTTCGAGCAGCGTTCGGGCCTCGACCATTGGGGTGACCATCACCGGTATTATGCTGTCTGTGATGACTTCATGGAAGCTTTTTCGCTACAACTGGATTATTGCCAAAGAGGTACTTACACTTGTTTGCATCGGCATCGGAATCTTCGGTTTATATGAGTGGACGTTGAAGGGGATCGAGCCGACAGCTGAGGCCGGTCTGGGCGCATGGCAAACATCCGGTTTCACCGTCAACCATACGCTGCTCTGGATCGGAATCGCGCTGCAAACGGTCTCACTCGTCGTCATGTATATATTATCGATATGGAAACCGGGCGGCGAGCGGCGGTCGTATCGCAAACCATTAAAGGGGGCTAAGCAATCATGATCCGTATATCCAAAATCATTTTCTATGTACTAGCCTTGCTGTTCGGAATTTCATTGTTTACACAAGTGTTTCTGGCGGGCCTTGCGATCTTCGACAATGGCGACTGGTCCATGCACAAGTCTTTCATCCACTACTTCGAGTTTGTTCCGATTGTCATGATCGTATTCGCCCTCATCGGCCGCATGGGCTGGAGAACCGCTACCTTATCGGCCTTATTGTATGTATGCATCATCTTTCAATATATCTCCGTCAACCTGGATACACGCGCGATCGCAGCCATCCATCCGGTTACGGCACTGCTCATGCTCTGGGGCACGCTGACGATTATTCGCCGCTCCAACCCATGGAAGTCCATTAGCCGATAGTACCTCCCACCATGCAAAGGAATACCACAAAAGAAGAACCCCTAGGGATCAACATGTACAGGAATCCCGCCAATTTCGCTAAAGAGGAGCCCCTAGGGATCTACATGAGTTCGTTTTCACACGACAATACTTCGCAATGGCGGATGTGTTTTCAAGGGAGCTAATGGAGCTGTTTTTCCTCCATGCATCAAAAGGCCGTCCCAAAATGGGACGACCTCCTTTTATTTATGCGAAGTCATGATTACCACTGCCAAGGCATTTTGACAGAAGCGCCGACTCTTTCGTGTCTGAACAGGCTTTTCACAGCTGGCGATGCTTGGTCATACGCTTCTTGCGGAACGTGGATCGATCCGCCCGCGCCGTACCAGTCGTTGTTGTAGATCAATGCGATGTTTGTGCGGTTCTCTTGCGTACGGTTTGGCGTACCACGGTGCCACATGCGGATGTCACGGATTACTACCGAACCTGCAGGCATGTAAACTTTCTCCGAGTACATCGATTTCGCCGCACGCAGCATCTCACCGTCGATGGATGTATGTTTGGTGCTCTCAGGGTCCAGATGCGTACCGCCAGGCCATACTTCAAGCGGTCCGTTCTCTTCATGAACGTCTACGAGCGGAATATTCATAACTAGGCTGTATGCTGGCAGCGCCACACCCAAAGTTGGGAACAGCGGCGGCACGTCGGAGTGTACGTTTTGATAATCGGAACCTGGGCAAGCTGTATCCGAAGCCAGATACGTACAACGAACGCCTTCGCCAAGCACGGCGTTGATAACAGGCATCGCAAATGCGTTTGCGACCATGTAATCATTAACAAATGGTTGTAAAAAAGGAAGATGCATCTGCGCACGGTTCGTACCTGTGTTGTAACCGAATCTGTCGATGTATTCGTTGAAGATCGGAAGGAATGCATCCTTAATCTCTTGCACTTGCTCTTTGGACAACACGCTTTCAAATCCGATATAGCCGTTTTTGCGAATTTGTTCAATCGCTACCTCGATCGTTTCTTGCTCCGGTACACCAGTCAATCTTTCTTGCTCAGTCAATTTCAACAACATATTTAATCACTCCTTGTTTTCGATTTATGTCCTGATTATACGTTGCAGATTGCAGGACGTATTGTATAATGGAATCTAAATTGTAAAAAAGTCAGAAAAAAGTGAGTGATAAATTTGGCAGCGAACGATAAACTTCTATCCGGACTCGAAGAACTCATTGCCCTTATCGACTCGGAGTGGCCCTTCCTTGACCTGCATTCCTACGGCTTGTGGCGCAATCACGGATGGGATGGCGTGGGCCACAGCTTCGAGCTGAACTACTATATACAAGGAAGTAATCTGATTCGTCAGGATCAAGCCAGGGTAGAAGTGAAGCAGGGCGATCTGCTTTTTCTACCGGATACGATTCGTAAGAGCAGCTGCGACGACGGCAGCTTCAAGGTGATTTTCTTATCGTTTTGGTTTAAGGACGATGCGTTAAACGCAAGGCTGCGCCAGATTTATAAGACAATCGCCCGCGATTCCCAACCGCTTGCGGTGCCCGGCCTTGAGGATGATTTTGTCGCGCTCATTACCGAACTGCGCTCCGGCCTGCGTTCGCCGCATCTGCTGAAGCATCTGTTCATTCATATTCTTGTGAAAATTTACCGAGCGGTTCATATTTATCATGGCAGCAGACCGAAGCATAATAAGCATGACCAGATGATCGGCGAAATCATTAAAGATCTCAATGAGAATTACGGCTCCGACATTTCGCTCTCCGACATTGCTGCAACCTATTCGCTAAACGAGCGGTACTTGAATCATGTCTTCAAAGGTGCAACGGGCATTCCGCTTGGACGGTATTTGATGAAAATCCGCATCGAGCAAGCCAAACGACTGCTACGCACTACCCATCTGCAAATTACCGATATCGCGATGGATACCGGATTTTTCGATGCGGCGCATTTCTGCAAAGCCTTCAAGAAGCATACGGATTACACGCCGGCCGAGTATAAAGCGCGCATGGAATAAGCCGTGCCCTTGAATCCGCCCTGCTTGTATGTCACAATCTTCTGTAGGACTATACCTATTCGCAATTAGGAGGATGAAACGAATGAGAACGATGAAGCTCGGAAGCAGCTCCCTTGAGGTGCCGGTTCTTGCTGTAGGGTGTATGCGTATTAATGGGCTGGAGAAAGCTGAGGCGGAACGATTCGTCCAAACTTCACTGGAAGCAGGTGCGAACTTCTTTGACCATGCCGATATTTACGGTGGCGGCAAGTGCGAGGAAATCTTCGCGGATGCTATACATATGAACGACGATGTGCGGGAGAAAATCATCCTGCAATCCAAATGCGGCATTCGCAGCGGCATGTTCGACTTCTCAAAAGAACATATTCTTAACTCTGTAGATGCCATCTTGAAACGTCTCAGAACAGACTACCTCGATATTCTGCTGCTGCACCGTCCGGATGCGCTGGTTGAACCGCATGAAGTAGCGGAAGCATTCGATAAACTGGAGAGCTCCGGCAAGGTTCGCCACTTCGGCGTATCCAACCAGAACCCGATGCAAATCCAGCTGCTCAAGAAAGTCGTAAAGCAGCCGCTTGTCGCTAACCAACTGCAGCTGAGCATCACGAATGCCAATATGATCTCCAACGGCATTAACGTCAATATGACGGTTGATTCATCCATCAGCCGCGACGGCAGCATTCTGGATTACTGCCGCCTGAACGACATTACGATTCAGCCATGGTCGCCATTCCAATACGGCTTCTTCGAAGGCGTATTCCTGGGCAGCGAGAAGTTCCCAGAGCTGAATAAAGTGATCGATGAAGTCGCCGCTAAATACGAAGTGAGCAACACGACGATCGCGATCGCATGGCTGCTTCGCCATCCTGCACAAATGCAGCCGGTAACCGGTACTACAAGCGTTCAGCGTATTCTCGACTGCATCAAAGCAAGCGAAATCTACCTGACACGCGAAGAATGGTACGCCATCTACCGCGCGGCAGGCAATATTTTGCCATAAGACATAACAGAGGAGCCGAGATGTCCGTTCATGCGGACTTCCCGGCTCCTTTTTTTATTGTACTTCTGCTGTATGTCTCGCCGACCCTTATCTTAGCGCAGCCCCCAGAGCTCCTCGAACTTATCCGGGTCCATGCCGGAGCGTTCATTGCGGTTCAGCGCATCGAGCCGTTCCATGTCGGCTGACGACAATTCGAAGCCGAAGATACCGGCATTCTCGCGGATCCTCTCCGCATTCGCGGATTTCGGAATCGTCACCACGCCGTTCTGCAAATCCCAGCGTAATACAATCTGCGCCGCGGTACGCCCGTACTTCCCAGCCAATTCTTGAACAAGCGGCTCCTCCAACACTCGGCCCAGCATCAGCGGGCTCCAGGCAACCAATTGAATGCCCTTGTTATTGCAGTATCCCTGCAGCTCCTTCTGCGTCAGCCGCGGGTGATATTCCACTTGATTGACCGCTGGCACGACGCTGCACTCTGCAAGCAGCGTATCCAAATGCCGAACTTGAAAATTACTGACGCCGATTGCTCTCACTTTGCCTTCTGCATAAAGCTTCTCCATCGCACGCCATGTTTCCTTATAATGTGCACTCACCGGCCAGTGGATGAGGTAGAGATCAATGTATTCCATCCCAATCTCGCCGAGCGACTTTTCGAACGCCTTCAGCGTAGCGTCGTAGCCTTGATTGGCGTTATCCACTTTGGTCGTGACGAAGATATCTTCTCTTGGCACGCCGCTCGCTCGTACCGCTCTCCCGACCCCTTGCTCATTACGGTAAGCCGCCGCCGTATCGATGCTGCGATAGCCCGCTTCTATAGCCGTACGTACCGCATGCTCCACATGTGCGCCGTCTTCCGGTCTGCCCTGCCATACGCCAAGTCCAAGCCAAGGCATAACAACGCCATTATTTAATGTGACACCGCTCAAAATGGTTTCCGTCATCCTGCATCTCTCCTCTACATCCGACTCATTCTTTCCCCATCATAGGACAGCGCATGTCCGTTTGTCAGCACCGATTTACAAAAAAAAGATCCACAACCTCAGTCGGTCGTGGATCTCATTCAATATTAAGCTTCAAGCGGCTTTGCATGCTCCCGGCTCACAATAGCCTTCTTCGTCCAAATGCCGCTCTTCCATCTGGCCAGCATCAATAGTCCGCGTACCCATTCATCCACTGCGAACGAAATCCATACGCCGATTAAACCCATTTCCAAATGGATGCCGAGATAGTAGGACAACGGAACGCAAATGCCCCACATCGAGCAGACGCCCATCAAGACAGGGAACTTCGCATCCCCCGCTGCGCGCAGCGAGTTGATCACGACAATGTTGAATACCCGCCCCGGTTCCAAAATAATCGATATGAGGAGGATGCTCGCCCCGATCGCGATGACCTCCGGATCATCCGTGAACAACCCGACCAGCTGATAGCGGAACAATGCCGCAATGCCGACCAATACGGCTGTCAGCAGAATGCTGATCCGCAAGCTTCGCAGCAGCCGGAAGTACGCAGCCTTCTTCTCGCCGGCACCCACCATATGCCCGACTATAATTTCCGTCCCCATCCCAATCGCCATGGACAACGCCATGAAATAAGCGCTGATATTGTAGACATACACATGGGCGCTTAGCGCCTGTTGGCCGATTAAATTGATAAAGGCCATAATCATCATCATCTGCGACTGCCACGCCAGATGCTCGCCGGCAGAAGGCAAGCCGATGCCGAGTATTTTCTTCATATACTGCTTATCGAAGGAAATATAATCTCGAAGCCTTATTGGGCTTGGCGTTTTGCGATACAAGAGGATAAACAACACGATAAGGCCGAGAATCCGACTGCCGATCGTAGACACAGCCGCTCCGGTTACGCCCCATTCCGGGAAGCCAAAGTTACCGAAGATCAGCAGGTAGTTGCCCGCGACATGGATCAAATTCACGCCGAGCGTCACATACATAACGTCCCGGGTATTGCCGTTCGAACGAATAATCGACGAAACCGCGTACGAAATCGCCTCGATCCAAATAAATCCGCCAATCAGCTTCAAATAGGTGCTCGCGATCGCAATTTGCGAAGGGTCGAGATGGAGCAGCCGCATGCCCGGTTCACTAAAACAAACAACCACGATGCTAACGACGACGCCGAACATCAAATTCATCATAATGGCAAGAGCGGAGATACGGCTGGCCGTTGCTTTCTGCCCCGCCCCCAAGTACTGCGTAACCGCAACGCTCGTTCCAATCGCGACGAATCCGAACATCATAATACAGAACATCATAATTTCATTGGCAAACCCGACGGCACCCGCCACTTTATCCGAAATCCGGCTGAGCATGAAGACATCGGCCGTTCCCAGCATCATGCGCAGAACAGAGTCGACCAGTATTGGCCATGACAGAGCAAAGAGACTCAGCTTCTTCCAAGAAGGTACAGCATCATTTTTAATCAAAAAGGTCTATCTCCTATCACTTATTACATGATCTCTATATAACGCTTATCGCTTCCACTTACCAATCGTTATTATCCCACCTCAAATTGGCCCTGTCTATGACAAAAGACCTCCAATCCCGTATAGAGATGGAGGTCCTTTCAACTATATTCCAGCCTACCCCCGTCTTATGCCTGCATCCATGCTTTCATAACAGGCATTAATCGTTTGGCATCTTCATAACCTTCCATATATAGCGCGTCCAGCTTAGCCGGGTCGCGCTCCATCCGTCCAACTGTCAGCTTCTGCTGCGGCCGAATCACGAAGAGATTCCCTTTACGCTCCTGCTCTTCAATATAAGCTAACGTATCGTTGTAGATTTCATGGCGACGAAGCATAACTTTGACAAACTCGGGAAATTTCCTATACGCGCGTCGCACGAGCCAGCCGAAACGGTTACGCGATTTGCGGTAATCCGAATCCCGGGTCAGTACGATTACATTGCGCTTGAAGCCGTCCGTCTCTGCTTTACGAAGCGGAATCGGGTCCGAGATCCCGCCATCCAGCAGGTTGCGGCCCTTATATTCGATAATCGGCGCGATAAAAGGAAGCGAGCTCGATGCGCGAATGATCTTCAGCAGATCAAAGCCGGGTTCATCCCGGTTATAGAAGATCGTCTCTCCTGTATCGCAATCGGTCGTGCCGATGACAAACTGCTCTTTACTCGCCTCGAAAGCTTGATAATCGAAAGGAACAATCACGTTCGGGAGCTCATCGAAAATAAAATCCATGCCGAACAGCTCGCCCTTGCTGAAATAATTTTTCCACGAAATATAGCGCGGATCCGTGACGTAGTTGACATTGACCTCTCGATTGCGGCCAAGCTGTCTGGATAAGTAGCTTGCTGCCATGCAAGCTCCGGCCGATACGCCGATAGTATAGGGAAAGTACATGTTCTGCTCTGTAAAATAGTCCAGCACGCCGGCCGTATAGATGCCCCGCATGCCTCCGCCTTCGAGTACTAAACCGATGGATGAATCCATGACCAAACCCCTTTGCCTGTGCTTCCGTATTCGCTATATTCATTGTACCTATCGCTTAACGGGAGAGTCAATTTTACGACAAACAAGAGCCGACCTGATGCGGCCGACTTTCTATACTCGTTTCTATTCCTGTCAGCTTGCAATGTCTCTGGATTCGACTGCTGCAGGTTTGTTTCCAAACATCGATGATAATGAATGACCGAACTTGCGCTCCATGACCTCCGCCAAAACAAGAGCAGCCATTAATCCAACCAGCGCGGCGCATACCGATATCGGAATCGCCCATAGATGCGAAGTATGCGAGAAGAAGGGGATTAACGCTATGGCAGCAATCGGCGGTGCGTTCCAATTGAACTTGCGAATCAGCCAAATGATGATAACGGCGTTCACAAACAGGGTGAGCGAGCTTGGATAGAGATAGAACAGAATCGTACCTATAATTGCCGACACTACGGACCCGAAGGTAATCTTGCCGAGCTCCGACATCGAATACGTGCGTGTGAGAAACAGGAAGCTAAATGAGCCGATCGTCGGAAAAAACAACGTATCCAGGAACGAAACATGCAGCGAAAGCCAGTAGAGCACCATGACATATAAGCAAATAGCTAATGATTTCACATTCATTAGGTCGTTACGGCCTCCTAATTGAATTGACATAGTTTTTATTATAACGGTCTGTCTTAGAAAAATCACTCGGAAAATAGCCATTTAAACCTACCTGCTAACTAGGAATTGAAGTATAATGAATGTACCGATTCGAACTACAAGGAGGGCCTTGAGATGGGCAAACAACCGATTCTCCCTACGTATGCGTGCGTAGACGATGTTCCTTTGCACCGTGTTCGCGGTAACCAGCTCGGCATTTTGCTTAGCGTAATTATTAGTGTAAGTACAGGACAATTATGGATACTCGCACTTCCTCTAGTCGTTCAATTGATCAGCCGCACCTATGGCGTTAACTATAATCTGTTTGTTCGTCTGTTTGCGCCATTGTTCCCTGTGAGCGCTCGGACGGAGAGCCGCGAGCTGCTCCGGTTCAACAATTTGCTGGCGATTCTCTTCCTCGTTGTCACGCTCGTTGCCTACACTCTCGGGTTCCTAACTGTAGCCTATGTAGCGCTTGGCATGCTTACCGTAGCCGTTGTGCTTGCGCTTGGCGGATTCTGCGTTGGCTGCTTCATGTACTTTCACTGGAAGCAATTTCTCTTGAGACGGAAAATATCGCAATGATTGTCGAACCGACCTGACGTTAGGGTCGGTTTTTTTGTGCGCGATGCGAGTGTTGTGCGATCAGCTGGGAATAATAGCGGATATGAGAAATAAGTTCATGCTGAGCGTGCTGTTAATTGCCGGGTTGGTCTTGAGCACTTGAAAGGACCAGATCGGAATGATTTCCCGCCTAATTATCTGGATCTGTTGAAATAAAACAGCCCGCCCCAATTGTAATTGGGACGGGCTGTTTAGTTGCTGGGATGAATGAATGCCGTGCTACCTTCTATGCTTCGTTAAGAAAACATGCTCTCTCTTCTGAACGGCTTTCTCCCGATCCTGCTGAATGTCATCTTTCAGTTTCGAGACGCATTTCACACAAAGCTTGCCCTGACGGGTTGGCTCTGAACAAAGATCACAGGCATCGGATAAGTTCGGGTAATCGAATAATTTAAGCTTGCCCTTGCGGATATACGAGCGAATCTGTTGCACGGGAACTGCGGTTTGTTCAGCCACTTGCTCATTGGTGAGCTGGCGGTTGCGCCTTAGAACCTGCTCAATCGATGTAATTTGTCCATCTTCCTCGGCCGTGCATGTCGCGCATAAGTTGCGCAGATTCTTCTGAAAAACCTTTCCACAGTTGGGGCAATGCGCCACGTTTAGTTCTAGAGCCATACCATAACCTCGCTATTAATAGTTCTTATGAACCAATGATAGCATGGCGCATGGAAAAATTCACTAGAAAAGAAATCATAGCTAACGCTGAGAAAGCCTCGCTCCGCACGACTCGCGGATCATAAGCTCCGGCGTATGTTGGATGGCAATGGCCTCAGGCGAACCGTTCATGGCGCTAATCAATTGAAGCACCGCCATTTTGCCTAAGTATTCATTGTGCTGATCCATGGCGGTGAGCCTCGGGATGCTGAACTCGCACTGCAGAAACTGATCGCAGCTAGCGATCGCAATATGCTCGGGACAATGCAAGCCTCTGTCTTTCATCGCGCGAATGCCGCCGAGCGCAACCATATCATTCATGGCAATAACCGCAGTCGGCATGGAGATTCCACCCGCCTCACTCGCATCCAATAGCTGATTCATCGCTGCATAACCATCCGGCGCATAATAATCCGATGGAACGATCATCTGTTCCTCTACAGTCTTGCCGAGCGCGTGCATGGCCTGCTTGAATGCATCCATACGCGCTGTGGTGATGCGGATGCCCGGCTCTCCTCCGATGAATCCAATTCGTTCATGGCCCAGCGCAATGAAGTGATGAACGATCGCCGTTACACCCTGCTTCAAGCTGCGCTCGACGAAGAGACACTCGCAGCCTTCAATTCGGCCCCCGACAATGACAACGGGCAATCGACGGTGGAGCTGATTGAGCGCTTGGATAAACGAGTCCGGAATCTCTTCTTTATCGATCATGCCGCCAAGAATAAGGACGCCATCGACCTGCTTCTCCAGCAGCATGCGAAAATAATCCTCTTCCGAGAAGCGCAGATTGGGCGCCCCCTGCTTCTGATGCTGACGGACAAACATCGTATTGAACAGCAGCGCGGCATACTGATGCTGCATCGCAAAACGCTCCACTTGCTGAAACAAGGAAGCGAAATAAGGATTTGTAATGTCAGGTAGAATAACGCCGATATTACCGGGTTTATGCTGATGAACCATCCCTCTCGCAAACACGCTCGGGGTATAGTTGTATTCCTCTATGATTTTCTCAATGACTGCTCTCTTCTTCGGGGAGACAGAGGGGCTGTCATTAAGTACACGTGACACGGTTGAGACGGAGACACCGCTCTTCTGGGCAATTTCCTTAATCGTAATCTTACTTTTCACAGGCGGTTCCTCCGCTATTTCATTCATTGGGTGATAGCTAGATTTGATTTTATCCTAGTTCAAAGTCGAATTCAATTGAAATTTGGTATCGGTACCAAATTGCTGATGAAACGGAATTCGGTTAATTTTACCCCTGTAGATACTGGAATTGTATCCGTTGACCGCCTTATTCTTATTTGCTACTCTCAGATCATAACGAAATCATTACAGCTTGATTTGGTACCGTTACCAAATTGAAAGGAGCTCTTCCGACAGATGAATACTTTTCCCGCTTCCGTTCTTGCAGTCGATTTAGGCGGCACCTCGATACGCGTCGGGGAGGTCGCGCCGGACGGTACGATATTGCATATGAAATCCTATTCCAGTGACACGTCTTCGCAAGCTGAAGCGATGGCACGCATCTTGAAGTCCATCGAAGATTATCGAACGAACGAGCCGCTCATCGCGCGCGAGCTGGTCGGTTTCGGTATCGGGGTCGTCGGACGCGTCGATTCTCGCAACGGCCGCTGGCTCGAAATCGAACCCGGCAAGTCAGACCCGACTGACGTGACCGCAATCTTAGAGTCCGCGGTTGGACTGCCCTGCGGCATCGATAATGATGTGGCCTGCGCCGCGAAGGCGGAATGGCAGTTTGGCTGGGGCACGCGTTCCAATCATTTTATCTACTTCAATATTGGCACAGGCATTGCGGCAAGGTTTATCGTGAACGGGCACTATATGGAAGGCAGTAACTTCAATGCCGGCGAAGTCGGGCATATGGTGGTGGCGATGGACAGCGAAGTTGTATGCGGCTGCGGCCGCAGAGGCTGTGTCGAGCGGCTTGCATCCGGCCTTGGCATGCATGAGCGAGTAATGGCGCTTCGGCCACACTATCCGGAGACCTCGATTTCGATCGCAGGGCATGGATCCCGAGTGCCTGCTCGATTGATTTTCTCCGAAGCAGAGAACGGCGATCGGCTTGCACAGCGAGTCGTTGCCGATGCAGCCCGGGCAGCTGCGACAGCCATTATGAATCTGGTGCGCGTCACCGATCCGGAAACGATCGTACTAGGCGGCGGCGTTGCGCGAAGCGATTATTTCCGGGAACAGATTGGGCTGTATTTGAACCCTAGAACGATGCGTTTCGTTACCAACGGCCTTGTCGCCACGATGCTTCCCTCGCAAGAAGCAGGGCTTGTGGGAGCCGCGCTGGCAGGCTATGAAGCCTTTCATTCCCGTCATAAAGGAGGTGCAGCACGATGAACGAGGCATTCATTAGGGACATTAAACAATCGGGCTATATCCATCGCCCGCTGCCGATCTATGAGGAGCACTCGCTGGAACGGGAGCAGCAGCGGCAGCAGTTGATTGACGCGAAGCCGTTTTACGAATTGGGCAATGTGAGCGGCAATGGACTGGTATGGGTGCATCGCGGGATTGGATCGCTGCAGCAACCGGCCGAGCAGCCGCTTCTGCTGAGCTCCCCAACGGTTACGCCCGAGTGGCCCCCCGGCGCTCCGGCCGATGGCGATTATA
This sequence comes from Paenibacillus rhizoryzae, assembly GCF_059686995.1. Lineage (NCBI taxonomy): Bacteria > Bacillati > Bacillota > Bacilli > Caryophanales > Paenibacillaceae > Paenibacillus > Paenibacillus rhizoryzae. Next base: position 560,215 of record NZ_JCAALT010000005.1, read on the forward strand.
CGAATTTCGGCCATTCTTGGATGGCGATGGCCGTTGATCGGGAGGATTGGGAAAGCTTCAACCGCATCGCCATGGAACTGCGACCGGACTTCCACGGCGTGCCGAATGCCTACGTCATGATTAAGTTCCGAAACGAAGGCGTCTTCCCCATTCCCGACATCTACGACCGTGAAGGAGTGCACGGCGTTAACCTGCGCAACCACCAATGGAATACGATCCACCTCGATATTGGGGGGCTTCCGAGAGATATGATCACGGAGCTGGCGATTGGGCATCTCATTAACGGCAAGGAACGAGCCACCGGTGAGACGATGACCCTACAAGTAAGACGCATTACGCTTGAAAAGACGACCGGGCAGTCGATCTCTAAAGGCTGGATGCCAAGCAAAGGCGAGATCGTGTTTTCGCATTCCGGCTACAATTTTGGTAGTCCGAAGACCGCCTTCGCCGCTGAGCTTGCTGCAGAGACGTTCGAATTGAAGTGTGCCGAGCGAGGCGAGACGGTCTTCAGCCAGCCGATTGGAGTGATCGAGACATCGCTTGGCCGCTATGCCCTGCTTGATTTCAGTGATTTTCGGGAAGTAGGCCGATACTACCTGCAGGCCGGCGGCCTTATGACTGAAAGCTTTGCGATTGGCTCCTCTGCGCTCTTGTGGCAGCCGTCTCTCTGGAAAGCGCTCAATTTCATATTTTGCGAGCGATGCGGCTATCCCGTCCCCGGCATCCACGGCAGCTGTCACGCTGATATTATCGCGAAGCACGAAGGCACGATGCTCGCCTTTAACGGCGGCTGGCATGATGCGGGCGACGTCTCGCAGCAGCTCATTCAGACCGCGGAGGTTACATGGTCGCTTATTGAAATGGCCGAGCAGGTGAAGCTGCGCGATGAGGATCTCTATCTCCGTTTGCTGGAGGAAGGCGAATGGGGGCTCGACTTCCTGCTCAAAACCCGCTTCGGAGACGGCTTCCGGGCAACAAGCGCCGGCATCACCCGCTGGACGGACGGGCGAATCGGCAACATGGATGATGCCGATGCCCGCGTGCATAACCAGGCTTACGAGAACTTCTACTGCGCCGGTATAGAAGCTTACATTCACCAAAGGCTGCCGAATGCGGCGCTGTCCTCACGTTTGCTGCAGATTGCGCGGGAGGATTTTGATTTTGCGCTTGCTCAGTTCGAGAAGGTCGGGTTCCAAGAGAAGCCCATCTTCTGGGAGCATACGTACCAATCGTCCGAAAGCTTATATATGGCAACGGCATCCTGGGCAGCATCGATGCTCTATCAAGCGACAAAAGAAGAGTGCTATGCGGCAAAAGCAGCCGAATTCATCGCATACGTCCAACGCTCCCAAGAGCTGGACGGCCTCCTGCTGCAGGACGGATCACGCTTGGGTGGTTTCTTCTATCGCAATCCCGATAAGCGGATAGTACAGCATTTCAACCATCAGGCACGCGAGCATTTGTACATGTGGGCCTTTACGGCCATTCATGAAACGCAGCCTCATCATCCGGATGCCGGCAGCTGGCTAGCTTCGATTGTAGCCTATGGCGATTATGTGAAGCAGTTGGCTTCCTATACACAGCCTTATCCGATGCTGGCAAGTGGCGTGTATCATGTCGATGAACATGAGGATGACGAGAGCTTTAGCCATCAGCATTTGCTTATTGATGAGCGTGCCAAGACGGACTATAGCCTGCAGCTGAAGGAAGGCGTTAAGCTGAACGACTCCTACTACCTGCGGCGGTTTCCGGTTTGGTTCTCGTTCCGAGGCAATAATGCGATCTTGCTGTCTGCCGGAAAAGCGGCTTCTCTCGCCGGTCTTCACTTGAACGACAGCGAGCTGCTTACCATTGCGGAAGGGCAGCTGCAGTGGATTGCAGGGCTTAATCCGTTCGGCCAATCGCTCATGCATGGCGAAGGCTATCGGTATGCGCAGCAGTATTCGGTGCTGAGCGGCGAGATGACCGGCGAAATTCCGGTCGGCGTTCAAACGTTCGGCAACGAGGATCTCCCTTACTGGCCGCAGTTCAACAACGCCACCTACAAGGAAGTTTGGACAGGTAATGCGGGAAAATGGCTGTCGCTTGCGGCGGATCTATACGAAGCTGCCGATCGGGAGGGTACGCGATGAAACCGACGATGATGACTTATATTCTTGAGGAAGAAGCGATGGTTCGCGGGATTCTGGCGGCTTATCCGGAGCAAGTGCGCTCCTTCGCGCAGCACTCCGCGGGTAAGCGTGAATGGCTAATGCTCGCGACAGGCTCTAGCTATAATGCGGCGCTTAGCGCCAAGTTCGCGATAGAACGCTGGGCCGACGTGCGCATTGAGGTGAAGGAGCCTTTCCACTTCACCCATTATGAACGGATCAGCCCGCATACCGATTTGGTCATCGGCATCTCGCAGAGCGGACAAAGCACTTCGACCATCGAAGCGCTGCAGCGCATTCGCCGCGATGCCGGCGGAATCGCGACCATCGCGTTTGCCAGCGATACGGCGAGCGCGATTGCCGAGGCCGCCGATCTGACCGTCGATATCGGCTGCGGCAAGGAACGCGTCGGCTACGTGACGAAAGGGTTCCTCGCCACCGTGCTTACGCTGATGCTTGCCGGCCTTCATTTGGCCGAGACTGCCGGGAAGCTGTCCGAGGCTGAAGCGGAAGGGATTCGCGCAGGCTTCCATGAGGCAGCCGCGTCGATTCCCGCTATTATTGAGCGGTCCGAAGCCTTCTTCGAGCGGCATCGCGAAGCGTTCGCAGCGGCTCCGCGCTTCACCGCAATCGGCTATGGGCCGGCGGTCGGCACCGTCAAGGAGATCGAGACGAAGTTTTCGGAGACGGTGCGGGTACCGTCACAGGGGATCGAGCTCGAAGCGTTTATGCACGGGCCGTACCTGGAGGTCAACCCGGAGCACCGCATCTTCTTCCTCGAAACGGGAGTCGGCGCGGTGAACGACCGGCTTCGGCTGCTGCGCGATTACGAGTGCCGCGTGACTCCGTACACATACACCGTTTCGCTTGGCGAGTCAAAGGATGACCGTACGCTCGGCCTCTCTCTTTCGTGCGATGAATATACGGCGCCGCTGTGGCTCGCCATTCCGTTCCAGCTCTTGGCCCATCACATCGCCGAAGCGAAGGGCAACGACCTGAAGACGCGCATCTTCACCGACTTCGGCGTTGCGATGAAGAGCAAGACGCAGCCGGGCGATTACGCCTAGGCTGCGCCGGTTGTAGCGAGAAAAGCCGTCTCATGAACGCGCGGTATGCGCTTCTTGAGACGGCCTTTTGTCATGCTCCGCGGATGCGAGGTAGTCGCCGCGCTCCCTCCACTCCCTTGGACGAAGATGCGGACTGCAGCGATTTGGTTGCAAGCAGAAACGGGTTGTTTTTGCAGTTGTTGCGCGCTAACAAACCGTGGAGACCTTATTTGCGCGAAAACAGCCCTAAAAATATTCTAACGAACCGTAGAAGCCTTATTCGTACGAACTGGTGTAGTTTGGGGCATTTTGACACCAAATAAGGCCTGTACGATTCGTTAGATTTTCAAACTGCTCGATTTGGCTCAAATAAGTCCTCTGTGGTTCGTTAGATTCAAAAACCCGCGTTTCATCTAGTTAAAGGAATCGGTTGGTGCGAAAGCAAGCCGGCCGCTCGATTCCGTTTCCGCTGAGCTGCTCGAATCGTTCGGATCGCTCGTCCCTGTTCCTTTCCCTCTATCCAATGAGCTGAACTTCGTCTAAAATGACATTGAACCACCTGGGACTACCATTATTTTGCAAAGGAGCGCATGTTCATGAAAGTCGTAGTATTGGGTTGCGGCACAATGGGATACGTACACGCCGCCGCATTCAGTCGGATGCCCGGCGTCACGCTGGCCGCTGTGTGTGATAGTGATGAAGAACGCGCAGAACGCGTAGCTTCTTCACTTGGAACGGCTTCTTATACCTCGTTTGAGGCAATGATGGAGGCCGTCGATGCTGACGTTGTCTCCGTTGCTTTGCCTACTCCCTTCCACAAGGAATACGTACTGAAAGTCGCAGCTCTAGGCAAACATGTCATCTGCGAGAAACCGATCGCGCCAACGGCCGCGGATGCGGATGAGATGATTGCAGCTTGCCGTACGCAAGGCGTCCGCCTGTTTATCGGCCATGTCGTTCGTTTCTTCCCTGAATACGTGGATCTAAGTAAGCGAATTGGTTCCGGTGCCATCGGTACTGTCGGCGTCGCTCATGCGAAACGGATCGGCTCCCATCCGGGCGAACACTCGCCTTGGTATGCGGATAAAGAAGCAAGCGGCGGCGTAATCATGGATCTTATGATTCACGATATCGACTACATGCGCTCCCTCTTCGGAGATGTGAAATCCGTATATGCTCTTAACCGGACACAACGGTCCCTTGATTATGCACTCGTTACCCTTCGGTTCCACCATCATTCCGCTATCGTTCATCTTGAATCCCATTGGGGCTATCCGGGCGCATTCACAACAGCCGTCGATTTCGCCGGTACTTCAGGCGTTCTTCAATACGACAGCAGCACTGCCAAATCGCTGCAAATCCGCCGCACGGAAGCAGCTGCTGCCGAGAAAGCAGTTCAGGTGCCTCAAAGTCCTTCGCATCGTGATCCTTATTTCATCGAGCTGGCTAATTTTATCGATTGCATCCGCAGTGGAGCTGAACCGATCGTGACGGCCGAAGATGCGAAGAAAGCCGTTGAGGTTGCACGGGCTGCAATGGAATCGGCTGCTACCGGACAATTGATCCGCCTACAATCGACTACTGGGGAGGCACGCTAATATGACGACGACTACATCAATCTCGGTTGGCCTGCTTAGCTTTGCCCATGGTCATGCCCACAGCTACACCGGCGAACTGCTCCGCCGTTCCGATGTGACCATCGCCGGCTTCTGGGACGATAATCAAGACCGCGCAAATGCGATCGCAGCGCAGTATGGCTTCCGTCATTACGAATCCTTGCAGGAGCTTCTCGGCGCAGGCATCGATGCCGTCATTATTTGCTCGGAGAATGCGAAGCATGCTGATCTGACGCTTGCCGCAGCTGCCGCTAAGAAACATGTTATGTGCGAGAAACCGCTTGGCATCTCCGTGGAGGAGATGGAGCTTATGATCCAAGCTTGCGCAGTTAACGGCGTTCAGCTTATGACGGCCTTCCCTTGCCGGTACATCCCCGCTGTCGTGGAAGCGAAGAGATCGATTGACCGCGGCGATATCGGAGAGATCGTGGCCATTAAAGGAACGAACCGCGGCTCTATGCCTGGCGATTGGTTCGTAGTCCCTTCCGCTTCCGGCGGCGGCGCTGTGCTCGACCATACGGTGCATGTGATGGACCTGATGCACTGGTTCGTGCAATCCGACGTAGTCGACGTGTATGCGGAAGCAGCTACTCTGTTCCATCCGGAGCTTGAAGTCGAAGACGCCGGTATGGTGCATGTCCGCTTCGGCAATGGCGCGGTTGCGTCGCTGGACCCGAGCTGGTCCCGCTCCAAATCGTTCCCGACATGGGGCGACGTCACGATGGAGATCATCGGCACGAATGGCGTTATCAGCATCGATTCTTTTGCGCAGAAAAATGATCTGTACAGCAACAAAGAGTCGAAGGCGCATTGGCTATACTGGGGCGACGATATGGACGCAGGTCTCGTGGACGCCTTCATCAGCGCGATTCGCAGCGGCTCCGCCGTGCCGATCACCGGTGAAGACGGCTTGAAATCGGCTCGAGTCGCGCTTGCCGCACTGGAATCGGCAAGACTGGAAGCGCCGGTTAAGCTTTAGCATCTGTAAATTAGACGAACCCACAGTCCCATGATTGAGCTGCGTCCCAATTGTTAGCTGGTGTCTAACAATTGGGGTGTGCAGTTCAGATGCGGCTGTGGGTTTTTGGCTTGGCATGTGCAGTGAAGCGATATATGCAGCGGAAGTGTTGCACCCAGGGCAACACTTCCGCTGCTCGCGTGCTTTTCGCGCGAATGTGTCGCTCCCAGAGCCACACTTCCATCACTCGCGCACTTTCCGCGCGAATGTGTCGCTCCCAGAGCCACACTTCCGCCACTCACGCGTTTTTCTCGGGCATGTGTCGCTCCCAGTGCCACACTTCCGCCGCTCGCGCACTTTCCGCGCGAATGTGCAGCTCCCAGAGCTACACTTCCGCCGCACTCCCGCGCTAACGAACTCTACAGGCCTTATTTACGCAAATATCGCCACTCTTTTATTCTAACGAACCGTGAAGGCGCTATTGAGGCGAATTCGAGCGGAAAGGGACAGTTTCGCACCAAATAAGACCTGTACGGTTCGTTAGATTTTCAAACCGCCTAATTTCGCCCAAATAAGGCCCGTGTGGTTCGTTAGAGTGAAAACCTACATACCATGACTATGAGAATCACGGACCGAATAGTGGAAAGGATGCGAAGCCTATGGAATTTAAGCTCGCTGCTGTCGGGGATATTTTGATGATTGGGCCGATTCTGCGCTCTGCCAAACAGCAGGGGGATCGGTACGCGTTCGAGCCCCTATTCCAGAAGGTCGCCCCTTACCTCAAGCAAGCGGATCTGGTCATCGGCAATCTGGAAACGCCGCTCGCGGGCAGAGAATCTGCCTATACAAGAGCGAACGCCACCACGGGTTTCTCCATGTTCAACTGTCCGGATGAGCTCGCTCCAGCGCTTAAATCCGCAGGATTTGGCGTCTTGACGACCGCCACCAACCACTGCTTGGACCGCGGCACGAAGGGGCTGATCCGCACCATTAATATACTGAACGATAATAACCTGGCACATACCGGCACCTACGCTTCTGACCCCGGGGCCGACAACCATATCATCGTCGAAGTAAAAGGACTGAAGGTCGGCATCGCCAACTACAGCAAAGGAACCAATAACATCCCCCTGCCGGCAGGTGAAGCATGGCGTGTAAACACCGTCACCCCCGCCACCTATAACAAAGTCGCCGCACATATCCGCAGACTCGCGGAGCAGGTCGATGTCGTCATCGTTTGCCTGCATATCGGCAAGGAATGCCGCCACGTCCCCCTGGGCCAATCGCGTGAGCTCGTGAATCTGCTGCTCGCAAACGGCGCGCATATCATACTCGGCCACCACCCGCATGTCCTTCAGCCTGCTTTTCATACCAAAGACGACAAATTCGCCATCTACTCACTTGGCAATTTCGCCTCCACCCTTCTCTACAAGAACGCTGCCACCAAATGCGGTGCCATCGCCGAGCTGACCGTTGTCAAAGACGACAATGGCAAGGTGCGCGTGAAAGAGGCTACCTACGTCCCAACTTGGACGACCAGAGTAACAACGTCAAGCGGCATGCGTTATCGGATCCTCCCGATTCTCCAAACCTTGAACCAGCCAGACCCTGGTCAACCGGCAGCCGATCGCCAGTTAATGCTTAAGGTGTGGAAGAAAATGTCCCCGCTGCTCGTTGAGAAGCGCACACTACTCTAGATCCGTTCACGCGATCAGTAGGTTGGAACCAGCAGCACAAAAAACCGCACCCCAAAAGGGATACGGCTTCGCTACAACACCGGTACAAACTCACAGCTCTTACACACGATCATTTTCTAAGCACCGCACGAACCGGACTTCCATCCGCCTCGGCCAGAGGCAGCGGAAGCGCGATCAGCTCATAATCCCCCGGTTCCACATGGTCTAGGACAAGCCCTTCCAGAATGTGAATGCCATGTTTGGCGAGTTCATGATGAGCAGGCAGTTCCTTACTGTCCAGCGGATCCACAGAGGGCAAATCAAGCCCAATCAATCGCACGCCATAACCTGCAAGATATGCAGCGAGCTCCGGTTCAATCGGCGGAATGGATTGCGGAAACACATGCCTATCCTTCCATGCATCCGTACGGATCAACAGCCTCGTTACCCCATTCAGCTCTACGCCGGCCAGCTCTCGCACGCCAACCGATGCAGGATCTGGCAGATGAATGACTCGCGCCTGCCCGATATATAAATCAAGGTCGAGATCACTGACCCTCTTACCCTCATTATCAAAATGAAACGGCGCATCAATATGCGTCCCCGTATGAATGCTCATCCTGATTTGCCCCACATTGACGGAGCCGCTTTCTTCTTTACTCCAACTTACCTTGTAGGAGAAGGGAGTGTCCCCCGGCCAAGTGGCAACCTTCTCATCCAGCGGCTGTGAAATATCTATCCAGTTGCTCATATCGCCTTAAATCCCCTTCCTGCTGCTTTCCGCCCTCGACGCTTAGCTTAAGCCTACAGCTTGGTGCGCATGCTCCACAGCTCCGGGAAGAACTGCTGATCCAGCGCTCGCTTCAAGTAATTCACCCCGGACGAACCGCCGGTTCCCATCTTATTGCCGATAATCCGTTCCACGGTCGTCATATGGTTAAAGCGCCAGAACTGCTGCTGACTGCCGATATCGACGAGCTTCTCTGCCAGCTCATAGAGATCCCAATATTGATCGACATCGCGGTACACGGTCAGCCATGCCTCTTCCACACTGGCATTGGGCGTGTAGTTTTGCGACCAATCCCGATCCAGTGCCTCTTGATCTATCGGCAAGCCGCGAGCTGCGAGCGCTCCGATAGCCGCATCATAAAGGCCCGGCTCGCGCAGTGCTTGCTGCATCTGCGTGTACAGCTCTGTCTGATGCTGGAATACGGACAAGGTATGCACGTTCTTGTTGCCCATGGCGAATTCGATTAAGCGATTCTGATGCGATTGGAAGCCTGAGGATGAACCGAGCGCATCGCGGAAACCCATATATTCAGCCGGCGTCAGCGTCGAGAGCACGCTCCAGGACTGGATCAATTGCTGCTGAATTCTGGACACGCGCGCCAGCATTTTGAAGGAAGGCTCCAGATCGTTATTGCGAATGGACAGCGTTGCAGCCTGCAGCTCATGCAAGATGAGCTTCATCCACAGCTCACTCGCCTGGTGAATGATAATAAACAGCATTTCATCGTGGTGGTCGGAGCATCTATGCTGGCTTTCCAGAATTTTATCCAGATGGAGATAGTCCCCGTAGGACATCGATTTGGAGAAATCGGTTTGAATATCCTTCTCCAGCTTCCCGCTGCCGTGCTGCTCTTCATGGTTGTTCATGGTGTAAGGCCCCTCTCAATGTTCGTTAGGCAACGACTTCGCGTTCGTTCTTAAACTGCTCATATTCCTTATCGACCATGATCTTCTTCAGCTTCTGAACGACTTCCCATACTTCGGTATAGGAGTTATACAGCGCGACCGGTGCAAGCCGAATAATATTAGGTGCCCGGAAATCCGGAACAATGCCGTTATGCTTCAATGACTTGCAGACTCGCGCTACTTCCGGATGTTCCAGGCTGACATGACCACCGCGCCGAACATCGTCGCGCGGGCTGCCGATATAGAAGCCGAATTCGCCAAGCTCATGCTCAATTAGGTCGATTAAATATTGATTAATATGAAGCGACTTCTGCCGAATATTCGCGATACCCGCTTCCGCGAAGATCTCCAGCGCCCCAAGTAGCGGCGCTAAACTTAACACATGAGGCGTTCCGATCTGATAAGCTCCTGCAGTCTCCGCTGGGGTTAGCGTATGCTCCATATCGAATTGTTTGTCTTTTCTTGAACCGAACCAGCCCGCTAAACCGGGGTTCTTGCCGAAATGCTTCCGGTTTACGAAGAGTCCTCCGACGCTGCCCGGCCCGCCGCCGAGATGTTTATAATTGCACCAATAGGCAAAATCAACATCCCACTCGCTGAACGAATGTGGAATCGCCCCGACCGAATGACAGCCATCAAACCCGATGAGAATGCCGCGCTTGTGGGCTTCTTCTGTCAAACGCTTCATATCCAGAATCTGTCCGCTGCGGTACAGCACCGTCGGCAGTACGATCAGCGCAATATCATCCGTCATCGCCGCGATAATATCGTCTTCTTCCAAGAACCGGCCATCACGGCTTTTCACGCGAATGAGATGGGTTTCCGGATCATAGCCTCGGATGCGCAACTGACTTTGAAGCGCGTAAATATCCGAAGGGAAGGTTAATTCATCGGCCAAAATCTTATTGCGCTCCCCTTGCGGCTCATAAAACGTAGCAACCAGCTGATGCAGGTTCACGGTCGTAGAGCCCGTAACGATCACTTCCTCCGGAGAGGCGCCGACAAGTCCCGCGCTCATCTCCCCCAGCTTCTCCGATAAGGTGAACCAGGGGTGAGTGCCTTGCATCCAGCCGTCAATCCCATGTTCTCTCCAGTCCGCCAGCGATTCCAGCAGTGTACGCTCTGCCCGCTTCGACAGAAGTCCTAAAGAGTTTCCATCCATATAAATCGAATCCGGCTTCACGTAGAACTCTTCGCGAAACCGTGACAGGCTATCTTCGGTATCTAATTGTTTAGCGTAATCAAGTGTGGGTTGAAACGCATTTGTTCCCATAGCTGCTCCCTCGTTTTCACAGAATAATCGCTCGATGAGGTGATCATACCAACCAATATGACATCGTGTCAATATGTTCAAATTGGGCAATAAGCAAGCTGCGCCGGCATCCGAACGAACCTTTCATTTTCCAGCCATTTCTTATATTCTAGAAGGGTATGGACGGAGGGGGAGAACGATGGCCACAGAGAAAACGACAGATAAACGACACTTACGCTCCGCGCTGACTCGCCAGAAAATATTAGTTGCCGCCAAGCAGGTGTTTCTGGAAGAAGGGTTCCAAAAAGCGACCATTTCGCAGATGATTCATGCCGCCAAAATCGGATATGGAACAGCTTATGTTCATTTTCAAGGAAAAGAAGATTTGTTAAGCGTGTTAATGGAGAATGTGATGGAGCAGTTCTATGAAATCGCCGCCATTTCCTTCGTCCCGGAGACAAAAGAAGAAGCGGTTCATACCATCCGCAGACAAACCTTGGCTTTTCTCAAAATGGCCCAGGCAGAGCGCAATATGATGCAAGTGTTCGAGCAAGCGATCGGCATCTCCTCTGTCATCTCCGATAAGTGGAAGGGCATCCGCGAGAAGTTTATCCAGCGGATATCCAGCGACATCGCCTACTCCCAGTCGCATGGACTGGCGCGAACCGATCTTAACCACCTGCTGATCGCACGCGGCTGGTTCTATACGAATGAAATGTACCTGTGGGAAATCGTGCGGGACGAGCACCAAAGCTCGGTTGAAGAAATCGCGGTCAACATCACCGATCTATACACGGCGGGACTCTATCTTTAATGAAGCTTAGCTAAAATAAAACCGGCCTCTGCATCTCGCGCAGAGGCCGGTTTCTGTTGGTCTTGCAATTACTTGCCTGCTTGTACAATAATGCCGGACTGGTCGCCATCCACAACAATTTCTAAAGTCGCTGCAGGATGACTTTGATTCCCTATTACTAAGGTGTAGCTGCCCGGCGCGATATCGGTCAGTTTAAACGCGCCGTCCTCGTCCGTCCCCGGCCAGTAACTGCCGTCGTTGCTGGACGTAATAAGTCTAACCGGCAAATCAGCAAGCGGATTCCCGTTGCCGTCTACCGCCTTACCTCTCACCGTATAAGTTGGAACAGCCAGCTGCAGCGATATTTTGCTCAAATTGGAGCCTTTAACCGTGATCTTGTTGGAGGTTTGTAACTTGTAGCCGGAATAGTGGAACAAAATCTTATAAGACCCATTGGGAATCTGATTGAACGTATACGTACCTGCTTCTCGATCGGCATTCGAGACGGGATAATCACGATCTTCGCCGCGCAAATAAACGCCTGTGTTGACGGCCTCCCCATTCAGGTCTGCCACTTGTACCGTAACGGAGTAGCCTGTTCCGTTCTCTGGTTGCTGCACAGCAACGGTATCGCCGGCATTATCGCTATCGTCTAACTCCACCTTGTCTTCCGTATCGTCCGACTTATTGTCATTGCCGAACTGATAAGCCCGCCATAACATAGCCGCTGCCTGCGCACGGGTAACCGGCTGCTGCGGGCGGAAGGTCTCATCCGGGAAGCCGGATGCAATGCCTGTCTCGATCGCAATCGCTACAGCATCCCGGGCGAACTTGGAAATACCATTAAAGTCTTTAAACATCGCCTGGATGATGCTTTGATCCGGCAGATGCGTTTTGTCATAGCCCTTCAGTTTAACCAGCGCCGTCGTAATATCCTCTCTCAGTGCAGGCGAGTTCGGTTTAAATACGATTTTCCCGCCGGAGAGCTTGTACCCATTCAAGTATTGCTTCGAAGCTTCAACGAAAGGCGTCTCCCAATCTGTAGGCTGCAGGTCGGCAAAGGTCGATTTCGTTACCTTCTTCGCTTTCACGCCTGAAGCCAGCATCATGATTTTGGCAAACTCCGCTCTGGTCACGATTTTCTCCGGTCTAAACTTGCCATCGGGATACCCGCCCAATACGCCGCGTTTCGCCAAGTCTTCAATCGCAGTCAACGCCCAATAGTTACTGGCGACATCTTTGAAGGTTGAGCTTGCAGGCTGACCGTAATTAGGGTCAATATCATTGCCATAGTCCAATGGATTATCCGAAGATGGAGGCTTTGAATCAGCCGGTGTACTCGATGCGCCTTTCACCACGACAACGCCCGGCTCAACATGCCATACATACTCGGTGCTGATGGATGGCGCGATGAGCTGGTAGGGAACACCGTCCGCCATTTGGCTGGTGTCTGCGATATGGAATTCAAATCCTGAATCCGCCATATCTCCAAACCCGCCTCTAAGCTGGGCATACACATCCGGATGTCCTTCCGCCTTAAGCACAAAATCTGATCCTGCCTTATCGACAAACACCATATCCGTGCCATTAATATTCTCTCGCGTAGAAACGATAAAGTCGAACGACGCGTCCTGGATCGGCTTGATGATTCTAGGATCACCTTTCCACAGCGTTCTGTAAATATGAACGTCACGGAGCTGGCTTTCCGCCGCCGATGCGGAATAAGCCGGAATAAGCAAAGCAATAATGACGATTAGCAGCAGCAGCTTGGATAAACCTTTCATGATCGATGCCCCTTTATAAAGAAATGAAAGGTGCCCCCGCTTAGGAGGACACCGTTCTAGCTTAAGATGGGAACTCCACGATCTCCGCCGTTTCGCCATCCACGATATCGACGGCTTCCTCGTCATCGCCATTCTCTTCCTTGTTCTCATCCCCATACTGATACGCTCTCCAGAGCATCGCTGCCGCTTGCGCGCGCGTTACCGGCTGCTGTGCGCGGAACGTCTCATCCGGGAAGCCTGAAACGAGGTTGTTCTCTATCGCCAGTGCAACATAGTCTTTGGCATATGAGGAAATCGAATTGTAATCCTTAAACATCGCTTGAATAATCGTGCGGTCCGGCAGCTTCGTCTTGTTGTAGCCTTTCAGCTTCACGATCGCTACAGCAACATCTTCGCGCGTCGCCGGTGCATCCGGCTTGAACACAAGCTTCCCGCTGGCAAGTTTATATCCGCTCAAATACGATTTGGCAGCCTCTACGAAAGGGGCCTCCCAATCCGTTGCTTTCATGTCGGAGAAGCTTGTTTTGGTTACTTTCGCAGGAGTGAGTCCGGCTGCCAGCACCATGATCTTCGCAAACTCGGCGCGTGTAACGACTTTATCCGGTCTAAACTTGCCATCCGGATAGCCGCTGATGACATTTCTTGTATTCAAATCTTGAATGGCGCTAAACGCCCAGTATTGATTCGTAATATCAGTAAACTGCGATTCGCCGACACTGTTGTAGTTCGGATCGATATCATTGCCGTAGTTATTCGGATTGGACGGTTGGCTCGGTTGTGTTGGCTGCGTCTGTTCATCGTTTAGTACGTTAACTTTGGATTCATTGTAAGCGAGCGGGTTACGGTTATCATCGTACAGAATCGTCAGCGCGTAATAGGTACCGCCGTTTGCAAAGCTGCTGTTATAACCGCTTGCGGAATACGGTTCAGGCAAACCTACGTAGGCCGCTACACCGACTTCATTAACAGCAAATGGCGCATTGGAGGATTGAACGGTGATATGCGTAAATAATTGCGCCTGTTCAGGCAGCTCTGAGCGGTTAATGATGGTTTTAAAGCTCTTCACGCCCGGAATATGCTTGAGGCCGGCCGTAATCTCGACAGCGCTGCCAGCTGTCGTTTCTTCAGCATAGGAGTAGTTCTTAAGGCCCGCAGCTGCCAGAACAACAATGAATGCAAAACAAAGCAATGCTTTCAATGATACATTTCGTACGCGATTCATCTTCACAAACCCTTCCATAGTGGCGAATGCCCCTCTCATGTTGGCAAATCTATCTACTAGCTTTATACCATAAATCGCCATCTATTAGTAGGAAAATATAGGATAAAATGCCCAGTTTTCGCACTCCGCCTTCCCCATCGTTCGACACCATAAAAAAGGCCGCATCCGCATCCGGATGTGGCCATTATCGCTTATAGATTAAACCTCTTAATCGCTTCTTCCAAACCTGAGCTTCGCTGCTTCAGCAGCTCCGTCGTCACGGAAATGCGCTTGGCCGCAGCCAGTTGGTCGGCAGACATCCTTTGAATCCACGCGGTATTATCCGCAGCCGTATTCGAAATTTGCGAGATTTGCTCCACCGATGCAGCAACCTCTTCCGATCCGGCCAGCACTTCTTGCGCCGCAGCAGAAATCTCCTGAATCTGACTGTTCACGAGATGGAAGCGATCGGCCGTCTGATCGAACATCGATTCGACATAACCGGAGAGCTCCGTGCTCCTGATCATCTGTTCGCTGCCTTCCATCATTTGTTTGCCGATATGAGCAGACTCCTGTGCAATTTGCCCAAGAAGCGATGTGATGTGATTAGCAGATACGGAGGAGGCTTCAGCCAGCTTACGCACCTCACCGGCTACAATGGCGAAACCCGAGCCATGCTCGCCTGCCCTTGCTGCCTCAATGGAAGCATTCAGTGCCAGCAGCTTGGTTTGATCCGCAATACTCGAGATCGAGGCGAGTACCGGTTCCATTTCATGCATAAATGCATTGAGGGCCAAGACTGAATCGTTGGTCTGCTTAGCCACATCAGAGATGGAGATCACTTGCGCCCTTAATTGGTGAATCGACTTGCGGCCTTCCTCCGCGGAATCAAGCGCTTCTGCAGAGGCGCTCGAAACTTGGGATGAAGCCTCGGATACGCGCTGAATCGCGTACGTAATTTCCTCCATCGATTTGGCGCTTTCCTCTGCCCCAATACGCTGATGCTGCGCCCCATCCGCCAATTGCGTAATGGACAGCTCAAGCTTCTCGTTCAAGTCAACAAGCTGGCCTGCCTCAGAGCCAAACTGATCGGTGGACTGAATGAGATCCTTCGTCGTGATCTGCATATCCCGAACCACATTGCCAAGCGTCACACCTAGCCTGTCGCTCATTTTGTTCATCGCCGCGAATGCTTGTCCGATTTCATCTGGTGAGTTCACGCGCGCCGAGCCCAGGTGTCCCTTCGCAGCAGCGAAGTCTCCTTCGGCCATGGCTTCTGCCCCTTTTACAACAATCCGCAGCGGCCGCAAGGCACGGGACAGGAACACGGCAATGAAGACAAAAACAAGCAGAATCACGATGCCCATGACGATAAATAGCGGCGTGCTGGATTTCAAAACTTCCTTATAAATGGTCGTGGATACCGATATATCCGTATCAATCCCAATGGCGCCAATGATTGTACCGGATGCATTGCGAAGCGGCGCATACGCTGAAATATAAGTACCATAATCAGGATTGCGAATAATGCCGGATTTGGCCGATTTGCCCTCTAATACGAGCGCTATTGCATCCTTTGGCATGTCGGTAACTTCACCGATTGGAGACGCATCCTCGTCATCTTTAGGCTGGCCATCAACGAGAATGATGGGCTCCCCTTGGTCATTAATTTGAATCGTATATACGTACAAAGCGCCAATCCGCTGGCGATAGTCATTCATGCCATTACGAATTTGCCAATAGAGATCATTCTCCTTAGCATCTTGCGCATACGTTTCATATTGCTTGACATCAAATTGACCCGCGTAAGCCTCAGCTGTATGCATGCCAAAGCTGCCGATCGCTTCCTCGCTTGCTTTCCTCGTATTCTGGACTTGCAAGTAGATTAAGGCTGTAGACAGGATTACGAGAGTAGCCAAAATAAGAACAGATAACTTTACTGCTAACCGGCTTCTAATGCTTAAGAACATGATACGTATACTCCTCCTGCAGACCTATGTAATTGCTTTCCTACTAGTTTACCATAATTTTCTCGCCATCACTCCCTAAAATATGCCATGAATCAACAAAAGAAACGACCTCTAAAGGTCGTTTCCCGGTCTATAGTAGGCTCCACGGCTTATTCTTCTATCCCGAGCTGCAGCTTGCGCACGCTGCGGACACCGGCTAGCCCAGTCGGATCGTTCTGCGTCTTGTGGTGGGCAAACTGTTCCGCACGCTCGGAAGTGCGGATGCGAAGCGGCTTCTCTTCCATTGCTACCAGCTCCCACATCACTTCTGCAACCGCATCTGCAGTCTGGGGCTCCGCGTTACGGCTTAGGAACATTTTCGTATATTGATCGATGATCGGCTTATACTCATCCTCCAGAATGCCGCCCGTGCTTACAACATGCCCCAGAACGGATTGGGTGAAATTCGTTGCGATCGCACCTGGTTCAAGCAGCGTCACATCAATATTGAAGAATGGCTTGTAGTAGGTAGCCAAGCTCTCCAACAATCCTTCAACCGCGAACTTGCTCGCACAGTAGATTTCATTCATCGGCTGACCCACCAAGCCGCCTACGCTGGACGTTGCAATGATATGACCATGACCGGCCTTCTGCATCATAGGCAGGGCGGCTTGAATCGTATGCATAACGCCATATACATTCGTGTTAAAGATATGCTCGATTTCCTGTATCGGCGCTTGTCCCAGTGCGCGCAAATAGCCGATGCCCGCATTGCAGAATAACACATCGAGCTGCTTCTGCTCCCGTTTAATCTCGTCTATCACCGTACGAATGGCATCCGGGTCCGTCACCTCCATTTCGCGAAAATGGAGATTGTCATACCTTGCGTACTGCTCCTGATCGCGCTCCAGCTGCCGCGTTCCGGCAAATACGACCCAGCCGTTCTGCGCGAACTTAAGTGCGGTTGCGAGCCCAATACCTGCCGATGCGCCGGTTATAAGTATGGTTTTGCTCATGGTTATCGTTTCACCCCTATGTTGGCCAATTTAAATAGGCAAAGGGAGCCATTTCGGCTCCCTCAACCAATATTCCCTTATATCTACTTATTCAGCCGCACTACGCCTTCATGATTCCTTTGTCTTTGAGCACCTTCATCGAGATGCCACCGACTACGCTGCGATGCTGGAAGTTAAGTGCTCTCGCCGTAAACGTATCCGTCCAGTCGGAGAACATCACGCGGTCCGCTGTGTCGTTCAACATCTGCCAGATCGGTTCGACCAATGCGGTGAACGTTGCTTGTTCGTCGGCCAATGCCGCCGACCATACCAGCCAATCGGACTTCGTATAGGTAGCCCGGCTGTCCAGCGGCGTACCGTACTTGTTGCTTTGTTTCAAATACCAAGCGACTTCCTTCTGAATCATCGCTTTATCAAACAGCTCTGTGCCGAACAATTGATCCCAGATTAAATTGTATTTCAAGCTCCAGCTGCCCTCTTGCCCGAACGCCAGCTTCGTGTGATCGCCGTCATCGGCAAGCGCGCCCCACTGATCCGCCATTTCCTTCGCTGCATTGCGATAGCGAGCGGCCTCATCGCCTTTGTTCTGCAGCTTCTTCAGGATGGAGAAGCTCGCAACGCCCATGATCGCTTTGACGGACAGGTTCGCATTACGGGCCAGATGGCCGGCAAAATCATCCGTACACAGCTGATTCTCCGGATCCAATCCATGCTCCAGCAAGTACTCCGCCCATTCCGTGAATACATCCATTTGACTGAAAATATAGTCGCGATTCCCGCCAGCCAAGCAAACCGCCGCAGCCATGACCAGCATGTTGCCGCACTCCTCGACAGGCATCTGTCCTTCTCTGGCGTTCTCGCTGTATACCTGACCATTGCCAATCGGGTACTGTCCGATATCATGCGGCGCGAATTCGAACGGCCACTTATCGCTTCTCGTGTACTTCATGATCGGACGGATCATGCCCTCGACTAGGGCAGGGTTATAGAGAAGGAACAAAGGAACAGAAGGGTAGCTGACGTCAACCGTTGCCATGCAGCCGTTGCTATAGCACTCTTTGGACAGGAACAGCAGCTCTCCGTCCGTATCGGTCACCAACTTGTGCGCTGCAATAGCCTGACGGTAAGAAACCGCCAGAAGATCCGCGTATTTCTCGCCGCCTGACTTTACGCCATCGGCCACAATCTCCTGATCGAATGCCGCGCAGCGCTCCATTAACTCGTCGTATTCAGCGAAGGCTGCCGCAATCATATCGTCTGTGCTTTGGCCGTTTCTCTTCCAGTAGGCTTGCAGCTGATCGCCGAAATACGTAACGGAGTACACGTCATCGTAGGCCAGCACAGCCAGCTCGGATACCGGGGACGCGCCAACCTCGCCCAGATCATAGACAAGTGCCATAACCGGATTCCCTTCTGCAACCACTTGAGGCGATGCAGCCGGTTCGTTCGTTAATTTCTCGTTGCGCACGAAGAGCTTGCGCAAATTTGCCGAATGCAGATAGGCTTGCGTTTGCTCCGACTTCCGTGCGGATAAATAGAAATAACCCCAATCGATGCGATGATCGTCACCGGACCGATTCATATAGGATTGCTGCTCATGACTCATTTTCATCACAAGCAATGCATTGTTTTCGCTAAACTCCGAAACGATCGCTTGCGAAGTCTGATCCACGCACCATTCGCCGGTTACGTCGAAATACACGCTCACATCATGGCCGCGTCCATCAAGGGCTTTCACCTCGAACGCCACATAAGAAGCCGGTCTCGACAGCACATCCAGATCAGTCAACAGCAGCGGCGTCGTGAAGCGTACCGTCAATTCGATACCCGCCGCCTCAAAGGTGTAGACGGTGCTCAGCGGCGTGACCTTCAGGCTCGTTTGCGTAAGTGCCGTCGGCTCCGTGTAATAACGCTCCGCTCTCGGTTCTACGCGGCCCGCGAAGCGGTAAGGTACCCCGTCAATTCGGATAAGGCCAGTCATTGCATGTCGTTGTCCCGTCCAATGGCGGGTGAAATCGTCGGTTAAACGGTCAGCAGTGGACCATACGCTGAAATAAGGATCTACCGTTACTAAAGGTACTGCAGCTGGACGAATCGGATTCATGGGTTGAACATCCTCTCATTGATATGTATATAAAAACTATAATGTATATATAAAACATAATATATATACGTAATTTTGTATATAGGCAAATGGCAAGTGGACAAAAGAAAAATCCATAACCGGTAAGGTTGTGGATTTAAGCTCCGATTAGTTCGTATCCGATAAAGCAGCACATCGAAAAAAGCCGACCAGCGGAGGTCGGCTTTCTTCATTACGCTTTGGGCGTTACGTTCTTTAACGCTGTCTTTAGTTCGGAGCTGGAGTTATGTAAAATGGGGAGATCTTTCATACTGTTAATCATCGGAGACTTACATTGCGCGCATGTCGGAACTTCCTCAAACGAGTAGCTGTTCCTCATCCAACCATTGCAGCCTTCCTTCGTACATGACCAGATGGCTGTCATTTCATTCGGCAAATCCTCAATGGGTCTCTTCCGTGAAAAATACATTAGCAAGTCCTCCCCTTCGATCCTTCATAAAAAAAGTCACACACCGAATTAGGCAACATCGCACCTTTTCAGTATGTGACATTAAGTCTCATATACATTCATATACGTGAATCAAACTATACCACACTATCGCTTAATTAGCGAAAGAAACCTTTAAATGGAGCCTATATAGTGACCGGTTCAATCCTATTTCTGTGCAAGAATTTCATCGATTTCGCTCTTGAGGAGCAAGTAGCGATGAACGCTTCGCATGATTGGCACCTTGGTTAGTTTATGTTTCTCTACGTAAACCTTCATATGATCCTTAGAGAGGCCCAGCAAACTGCCGGCTTCCGTCACCGTTAACACAACTTCGTTGCTCGTTGCATTAAACGTTTCCTTCACTTTTAAATTCCAGTCGTTAAACCCCTGCATATAAGGTAACCTCACGTTTCTGTTTCATCCAATATTTTATTATACCACGAAATTGGACTTATTCCTAAACCAGATGCAGGAAATGTAAGGAAATGTGCAGTGAACCGATCATTCCGATCGTTTAAGGACAACAACACGCAGCTCTCTCCGGTGGGAGTACACTAACAATAGAAAATTGATCATTCCAAACAGAAGGACGGCCCCCGAATAACGCGCAAAGAATAAGAAGATCACGAGCAGCAGCATCCCGAGCACAACTTGAAAGGCATCTGCTTCCGAAGTGGATGGTTTGCCTCTGCTGAGCAGCCGGCCCGACACTAGCAACACCCCCAGAATAAGGGCATAAGCGAGCGAAGCCGCGAATCCCGTCAACCCGCTCCAGACGCCGAATGACACTGCAATCGCTTTGCCTCCCCTCCATCGCAAGAAAGGCGAGAAGATATGACCGAGTATGGCCGCAACAGATGGAAGAATGATTCCGGAGCCTGCCACCGCATTAGTATGTACAAGCCAAAATATCGGTACACACCCTTTTAGAAAATCAAGCGCAATGCCCGCCAACCCGTACGTATAACCAGCCGCTCTCCACAAATTCAGCGCTCCGGGATTGCCATCGCCATGCTCCTTCAAATTATGCTTCGCCATCAAGCCAAGCCAGTAAGAAAACATAAGCGATCCGGATAAGTACGATAGGACCGTCCATAGTATCATCATCATTTTCTCCGAGCTCCGACTTCAATACTCCGACCTTTCCATGCCACTCGTCCAAAGAAGACGACCTGATAAACGGAATACAGCATAATCATCAGAAAAAAAACAGTGCTCAAGAAATGAACGGCAGGCAGCCATTTGCCGAATCGCCCTGTATAGTGAACGAAATAATAAATTTGCGCGGTATAGAGAACGTACCCTACAGTGAGCGGCATCCCCCAGGAGGTGCCTAGGAAGAATGGCGTCGCCTCCACCATAATTAATCCGATCAGCCAAACCGCCACGAGCAGTGTCGTAAGCAAGCTGAGCTTGCTTGTACTAAGCACCGCCCCTTTGCTAAAGCCTTCAATTTCGCTGCGAATACCGCCGGGATACATGCGGAAGGATACCTTGTTGTATCCAATGTAATTCACGACCGGAATTCCCGCTTCAATAAATTTAGCGCCAAGATTCAAGTCATCCAGCAGCTCGCCCTTAATGCCCTCATGACCTTGCACCTTGTCATAAAGCGTTCTAGTCGTGAGAATGCATGACCCGTACAGCCCTTTAGTTACATTCGTCCGTTCCATGGGTGACGTAAACGCGAACAAGCCCAAGAGATTGGGAATTAGCGCTAACTTCTCGTAGAGCTTCTCCGCCTGATGATAGGGCACGACCGAGATCGTCCCACCGGCCTGATCTCTTGCTGCGATGAGCGCCTGAAGCGCATCCGGTGCGAGCCGGACATCGGCATCCAGAAAAGCGATCAGCTCCCCGGTGCTCTGCAAGTAGCCGTTCCAGACGGCCCAATTCTTACCTGTCCATCCCAAGGGCAGCTCGGGGCTCGCAATGACTTTCACGCCATAGCTCTCGGCAATCGCTCTTGTCCCATCCTCGGAATGATCATCCACGACGATAATCTCAATCGCTCCTAGGGTCTGGGCTTGAAGGGAACTCAGAAGATGCGGCAGGTTGCCCTCTTCATTCCTAGCCGGGATAATGACGGACAGCTTCCTCGGCTGCAAGAAGAGATGATTATGAAGATCGACAGGAATCGTATTTCTACGGAACAATATCAAACCCGCAGCACACGCACCCATCAGCACAGCAATAATCAGCATCCCCATTCCATTACCCCCTAGGACTTGGTTTATGGCTATAAGTAGAATATATGGCATCGATGTATGGATCTATGAACTTATTTCGGGTAACCTCAGCTAATCCCTTTTTTCAGTCTTTCAATAGCGCATTTGCGATCAACATATCAAACTTGCGAATATCTACGCCTTTTTGCAATTTCACTTTAATATGGCCCGCCCGTGTCCACAACTCAACCTCTGCATTGATATCGAGGAAACCGCCGGCGTTCTCTGTAGACCACATATTGATCGAGGAATAAGGGAGAGAGTAGATCTCAATCTTCTTGCCCGTGATACCTTGCACATCTCGTACGATTAACCTTTTGTTCGTGAAAATAGCCGTGTCGCGGAAGGTTTTGTAAGCCGTAACCGCTACTTCTCCTGTCACAAGCAGTGCATTGACGTCTTGCGGTATCGGACACTCCGAAACCAAGGTCCACTCCAGAATACTTGAAGTAGCTGCCATCTGCTTAGCCCCCTGTTCGTGATTTTACTCCTGTTCCCTGTCGCTAACGATTACTTCGCTCTGCGATTTCACATTAGGCAGCAACGAGATAAATCTGGCAAGTGTAAGCCAAGCTTCCCTCACCCTTCAACAGCACATTATGATATATGTATCATGAAGAAAGTTAGAATAATTTGTCAATCCTAATTGTGTATATTTACATAATCAAACCCACATCCGCATGAGGATGTGGGTTAATAGCGATGATCGATCAATAGGTTTTGATGATATTCTCGATGCAATCCATAAGCTTGTTAAATTCGGCCAGTGCCTGAACCGGGTCGCGAACCGCGATTGCGGCGAACATAGTGTGATGAAACTCATACGTTTCGTCGAACAGCTTCTGTTCGCCAAGCGGTTCATTGAAAAACTTCTCGTACAGCGCAGCTATCGACTCCAGCACGCTGGATAAGATCGGATTGGACGCCGCACTCATAACACCCCGGTGGAATGCCAAATCGATCTGCGAGGTCGGTTTCCCCAATTCTTTTAGTCGGCTGTATTCGTTCAAACAGGCTGTCAGTTCATCAATTTGAGCCTGCGTAATCCGTTTGGCTGCCAGTTCAACCGCTTTCCCCTCCAGCGCCCGACGCACATCTAATATCGAAAGCAAAAATCGCTTCTCATTTTCTATTTTGATTTTGCCGGCAAATCGATATGTCCCCACATCACGAACATAGATCCCCTTACCGTTGGCAACGGAGAGGACATCAATTGCCTCCAGATAGCGCAGCGCTTCTCGGAGCGAAGAGCGACCGACGCCGAACATCTGCGCCAATACCTCGGCCGACGGAAGCTTATCTCCTTCCTGCAGACCTTTCTCTTCAATATAATTTTGAATCTCCTGCGAGACCAGCTCAGGCATCAATTGCCGTTGGATCTTAGCCACAAACGAATCACTCCCCGCTTATACGAATCCAAGCCGTTTAAAGCCGCTATAGCTGCAAATCACAAACTTGCGCCCATGTCTGATCCAAGTCGTGGATCAAATCGTCGGCGCTCTCCAATCCGATATGCAGACGGATCAAGCTGCGAGCCTCTGCCGTACAACCTGCGAAGGCCGGATTGACGGTGACGAGGGATTCGAAGCCGCCCCAGCTGACCCCGATTTTGAACAGCTTCAGCTGGCCCGCCCATTGCCGCATCTTCTCCGGCGACTCAGCCGTTTCGAACGAGAACAAGCCGCTCGAGCCGTTCATTTGCTTTCGTCCAAGCTCGTACTGCGGATGTGCAGGGAGCGAGGGATGATTGACACGCAGCACATAAGGCTGGCTCGCTATATGAGTCGCCACCTTCAGTGCGCTGCGCTCATGCCGCTCCATGCGAAGAGGCAGCGTACGCAGGCAGCGGGTGACCAGCGCCGCTGTATGTGCCGTCATAATGCCGCCGAACAGCATATATTCGTCCTCCGCAATCCGACTGACAAGTCGCTCCGATCCGAGCACGACACCGGCCACGCTGTCGCTTTGCCCAGAGATGTACTTTGTAACGGAGTGAACGACGAGGTCGATACCAAGTTCCAAAGGACGCTGGAATACAGGCGTAGCCCAGGAGTTATCCATAATCGTAACGATGCCGCGGCTGCTGGCAAGCTCCGCGCAGGCTGCCAGGTCCTGCAGCTGGAACAGCATCGACGTCGGGCTTTCCAAGTAGAGCAGCTTGGTTTCCGGGCGAAGCGCTGCACGAATAGTATCCGGCGAGCTTCCGTCCACAACCGTCGATTCGATGCCGAAGCGCTTCAAATACTGGGTCACGAAAGCTCGTGTCGGCCCGTACGCCTGATCCACGCAAACGATGTGGTCGCCTGTCTTCACCGTCGAGAGGATCGCGGCTGAGATCGCAGCCATCCCCGAAGCGAAGCACTTCGCCATTTCCGCATGTTCCAGCTCGGCCAGCTTGTCCTCTAAATACCGCACGGTCGGATTATTTCCCCGCGAGTAGACATGATGGGTCTGTTGCTGCTTCGCAGCCTCTTGAAATTTATCGTACGACTCAAAGGCGAATAGGCTTGTTTGATAGATTGGAATATTAATCGATCCGTGATGTCGTTCATCGACGGCGTCATGCGCCGTCAAAGTGTACTGCCATTCTCGATCGTTCTTCTCTGTCATCCGTTATACTCCTCCTTCCATCACTGTACGCGGGCTGTTATCCCTTAACAGCCCCTTGCGTCAAACCTTCGACGATAAAGCGCTGTGCGACGGCGAACAAGGCGATGGTCGGAATGACGGATAACACGGTTCCGGCCGACATCGCGCCCCAATCCACATCGAACTTCATGACGAAGGAATTCATAGCCACGGGCAGCGTCTTCAGCGATTCGTCATCGATAAATAGGACCGCCATGAACAATTCATTCCAGTTCTGCACAAAGGCGAAAATAAAAGTGGCCGCAATCCCATTTAACATGACCGGCATAATGACTCGCAGCAATGCCGACAACCGGGAGCAGCCATCGATCATTGCTGCCTCTTCAAGGCTGGACGGAATCCGTTCGAAAAACCCTTTGAGCAATATGGTCGAGAATGGAATCAAGCCGACGGTGTACATCAGAATGAGCGAGGATCGCGTATTAATTAAATCTAAGCGGGACATGAGCAAATAGAGCGGAGCCAGCGCCACGAAGCCCGGAAGCATCTGGGTCAGAAAGAATCCCAGCATAATATGCCGGTGGCTGCGAAATTTGAAACGGGCCAGCACATAGGCGCTGAGGATCGCAATGCAGACAACAACCGCGGCCGCACTGAGGGAAATCAGCATACTGTTGGCGATATAGATGTGGAACTTGGAAATTTTAATAATGTTGATGTAATTTTGAAAGCTCAAATGATCTGGCCAGTATTTCAGCGGGAACGAGAAAATTTCTTTCTGCGGCTTCAGGGATGTGATAACAATCCAATAGAGCGGAAACACCATCACCATTAAATAGATCGCCAAGAAGACGACCTTCAACCCTTTCGACAGGTGCCGCTTCATATTAGAAGTCCCCCATTTTCTCGGATCTCGTCACGGTTAAATAAAAGATCGTATAGAGCATGAGAATGCCGATCATTAGGATACCGATTGCAGAAGCTGCACCATAATCGCCGCCGTACATGATTTTATCAAGCATCAGCGAGGACAATATATGCGTGGAGCCAGCCGGCCCGCCGTTCGTTAACCCATAGATGATCGATGGATCATTGAATATCCAGATCGCGCGCAGCAGCGTAGTCGTAATGACTGTCGGCATAATATAGGGCATTGTAATGTTCAGCAGCTTGCGAGCACCGTTAGCACCGTCCATGCTCCCTGCTTCGTAGAGCTCTGACGGCACCGATTGCAGCGCGGCCAGCAGCATAATAGCAAAAAAGGCGATTCCATACCATATATTCGCCACAATGACCGAAACCATCGCCCAATTCGGATCCGACAAGAAGCCGATGCGCTCATGAATGATTCCGGTTCGGAGCAGCAAGTCGTTGATGACCCCGATCTGTGAATTGAACATCCATTTCCAAATCAGGCCGATCAGAAATCCGGATAACGCCCATGGATAGAAAACAAAGCCTTGAAAGATTCCCCGGCCGCGGAACCGTTTGTTCAATAGAAGTGCGACTGTCATACCGATCGTAAATTGTAAAATAAGGGAGATGAACACCCAATAGATGCTGTTAATCGAGGCATGTTTAAATTTCGCGTCTTCAAACATATGCTTGAAGTTGTCAAAGCCGATGAAATGAACGTTGGTCAGATCGAAGAGTTGATAGTTTTGAAACGCCATCACGATACCGCGCAAGAAAGGGTAGTATGTAAATACAAGCATTAGGACCACTGTGGGTAACAAACTGAAAAAGATGAAGCCGCGCGGCGAATTGCGGTAACTTGCCTGCACTCGCCCGATGATGGAAGGCTGATCATCTTTCATGAATCGCACCACCTTTAAGAGTTAAGTGGTAACGATGGGTGACAGCTCGTCACCCATCGTCCCTTGTGCATCCATTACTTTTTCAAATTTGCTCTTTGTTCGGCCCAGAACTTATCCCATTGCTTCAAGGTATCGTCAATCGATACTTTGCCGAGCAGCATGGATTGTCCGCTTTCCATCGCAATTTGGCCCCATTGGCCAATACCCGGATATTTCGTATTTGCCTTCAGGTTAACGAATTCGTCCGGCTTGCTGGACATTTCAAGCAGCGACTTATACATATCCGTTTGGAAGAACGCGTCTTGGCTGGCTGTAGTATGAATCGGAATAAGTGCCGTCTTTTGAGCAAAATACGTATTTTGTTCCGGACTCGATAGGAAGGCGATCAGCTTAAAGGCTGCATCCTTGTTCTTCGAATAGCTGGTGATCCCCCATCCTGCGCCGCCGGTTGCCGTAAATGCCTTACCGCTTGGCCCTCTCGGCATCGGAGCTGTTCCAATGGTGTTGACATCCATTTTCTCCAATAGCGCCGGGATCGCGTCAGGGTCCTGCAGCAGGATGCCGGTGACTCCGGATGTGAACGCTTGAACCTGTTCTTGGTAGCCCCAGTTAATTGAATCTTTCGGAGAGCCTTCATTGTAAAGCTTCACATACAGCTCGACTGCTTTCTTCGCTTCCGGCGTGGAATACATCGTCTTGCCGTCTTTCAGGAACGTCGAGTCATCATGATCGATATTATCGAAGTTGTAGTTAAGAATCATCGTATCCGGAACGCCGTTAGCGCCTGCCCCGCCGCGGAACGAGAACCCATAGCGGTTTTTGCTTGCGTCGGTCAGCTTGATCGCGGCTGCCACCATCTCTTCATAATTGGTCGGCGGCTGAATGCCTTTCTCCTGGAACCAGTCTTTGCGATAGAACATCTGACGCTGATACATACCGTTCGTAATAAAGTACAGCTTGTCATTAAGCGAAGCCACCGACTTGGCTACGTCGACTTCGGTCGCATAATCGGACCAATCTTTCACGTAGTCATTAAGCGGTTCAAGATAGCCGTTATTGGAGAATTCCGAAATAGTGGAGTCCCGTACTTCCAATACGTCGAGATCCTGCTTAGCTCCGAGAATGGTTTTGATTTTGTTGTCGGCTTGGTCAAAAGGAGGCGAAATCAATTCAACTTTAATGTTCGGATTGGCTGCTTCAAACTTGGAAATCATTTCATTCAAAACCGTTGTTCGGGCTGGGCTGGTTAAGCTCTCGATCATCCGCAGCGTGACCTTCTTCCCCGAGCCGCCGTTGTCGTTACAGCCTGCCATAACGCTTACAAGCATCACACCTGCGACCGCACCGAATAACATCTTTTTCTGTTTCCCTGCCGCCATTTAAATAGCCTCCTTTTGGTTTAACAAGCCTCCAACTCGGATTCAATTGTCTTCCATATCTTCCAGGCATACACTCTGCCTGTCTGATAGCATCAGTGTAAATGAAAGCGATTTATCCCACAATACATTTTTTTAACAATTCCAAATTTTATTTTTATTCTGACTATTAACCTTATTAATTAATGCCATTCACGATTTTTAAATAGAAAAAAACCACATCCTCATGCGAATGTGGTTTTACGCTGCCGTGACTTCATTTCATACATTTCACGGTCTGCTGCATTAAGTAAATCATCCAAGACTGTGGCATCTCGCGGATACACCGCGGTGCCAATAGAAACCGAAACATCCATATTGAACGCTTTGGATAATATCTTCAGTGTGTCTTTAATTTGTGTCGTGATAACCTCTTCCTCGTCCGGGTTTGCAGAGGGGGAAATGATAAGGAATTCATCTCCCGCCCAACGGGCGATAACTGCCTTATCGGTAGCATGTGATGACAAGATCGTTGCGATCGCTTGGAGCACCTTGTCTCCCATTTCGTGTCCGTACGAATCATTAATATGTTTAAAGTTATCTACGTCAATGAGATACAATCGCAAGCTTTGATTACTTTTGTCCATTCGCGCAAGAAGTCTGGGGAATTGCTGAATAACGAATCGCCTGTTATAGATTTCGGTCAATACATCCTTTTCCGCATAAAATTTGACCTTGTCATATTGGTTACCCAACCACCAACAAATCAATACTGCAGGCACGCCAAGATAAGGTAATTGGAAGAGCGGGAAATTATAATACATGCTTCCATAAATGCGAGCCATCACTACCAACGCCACTACAACAGCCGTAATTACGATTCTACCTGCATACTGCATTGTCGATCTCCGCTTTCCAATCCGCGTGTAACCATCCTCGAAACAATCTCATTAGAGTAGGGTAGGATTACCTATCCCATTTCGACATCTTCCATCCAATCCCTGTTTTTTTATAGGACGAATGATCTAATTTCCTCCAATTTACCCTATCCCAGCTTCTGACCGCAATTCGGGCAGAAGTTAGCTCTTTCATTCTTGGCCCCGCAGTTGGGACAGAAATTCGGCTTCTTGCTTCCCGCGGATGAAGGAGCCGGCGCCGTATCCGGACTTTTATCTGCCGCAGGCTGCTGATTCTGGTTTTGGTTCATATTTTTCAGCATTTCATTCGCCATATTCATGCCCATCATCATACCGGCCATATCCGAGGCAGCCCCGCCGCCTTGTACCTTACCCGACGAGATCCCATCGGTCATGCTCACCTGCTGATACTTCTGCAAATTACCGATCATCTCATGCGAAGCCGTCTTCGTAATCATATCCTGAATTTCTTGCGGATAATTGAAGCTCATTACTTGGAAACCGGTAATCGCGATCCCAATGTCCATCATTTGCATATCCAAATCCTCGCGGATTCCCTTTGCAATGTCCGATGCGTTCGCCTGCAGATTGAACATATCCTTGCCCTCTCGGCTAATCCATTTCATCAGCAGCTGATCCAGAACGGCAGTCATTCGGATTTTGACATCCTCGACCAAATAATCTTGTCTAACGCCGGCAATCTTATCGATCAGCGCCATATAGTCGCTTACTTTGAAAATAAACGTACCGTTGGCACGAACCGGCATCCCGCCCGGAAGCTGTGGAGTTGGGATCAGTACCGGGTTCTGCGTGCCCCATCTTACGGTAAATTCCTTCGTATTCACGAAGAGAACTTCTACCCGCATGCCGCTGTTGAAACCGAACTTGAACCCTTTCAGCGTGGACAAGAAGGGAATGATGTCCGAATCGATCTGGAAGGAGCCCTCATCCTTGAATATCCCTTCGACCTTACCGTTATTCAGAAAGATAGCATCCTGGCCGGCGCGAATAACGAGCTTGCTGCCCTTCTTAATCTCGCGATTGTTCCACTTCCAGAAAATCATATCATCCCTAAATTCTTCCCATTCCACAACGTTTGAGAATTGATTCCCGAAAAGCCCCATTCTAATCCCATCCCTTCTATAGTCCGCATTATTGGCTATTAAAAAGACCCTCTGCTTCCGCTATGGGAGTGACCGCCGCCGCTGGTCCCGCCACCGCCGCCGCCCGAACCGCGACCGCCTTTGTTCTTCGGAATTTTGCTTTTGGTAACCGTCGTCCGAATATACTGATCCGCATGCTCTAACACGCCAGACGTGCTTGCATCCTCATATGTCGCCCGAGTGACCGTAATGCGGCCGCCTGAACGGAACACCATGACACTGACAACAATGCCCCCAATGATTAAAGCAGCTCCCAGCTGAAACCAGATGGTAAACAAAATATTATCGGGATTTACACCGGGCTTGAACCCCATATATTTGTGCGAAATCGTGATATACCTGGTGAATGCTTTCGCATAATCACCGCGCGTTAGATCCGGTGAAATCGCGTTTCGGATCTTATCCAGCCTGCCGCTGTCGAGATAAGATTCCGCTTTGCCAAAGCCGGCCAAGTAAACCTGGCGATTGTTCATATCCATGGTCAAAATAACGGCATTGCCGTGAGCCTTATCGTACCCCGGTGCCTGGTTATCATAGAAATCCTCCGTCATCAGCTGGACATCCTGGTTCTCCTTATTATCGGAGGTAAGAACGATGATGTCCGTCTCTCGGTCAGCCCCGTATTTAGCCGCCAACGCGCTCAGCTCAACTTGTTCTTGTTCACTGAGCAGATGCGCCTGATCAAAAATCAGCTTCTTGTTCGCTGCCGTTGCTGCCGTCGCTGTAGGCAAGGCGGGTATTATTAGCGCCGTCAAACAAATCGCGAACAAGATGAGAGCTGTTAGAATCCTAGCATGTTTGCTCACAGGAACCCGCCTCCCATCATCCAGGAAACGATTTTTAACCCCACGAATGAAACGGCAGAAACCCCTGCAAACCATGCGGTTACCTTCCCTTTGCTAATCGGAGGTTTGCCCACGACTTTCCCCGTCTGGCCGTTCATCGCAAACGTGTACTCCCGCCTATTATAGTTGTACCTAATCATCCATACGGGCAGCAGCACATAATCCGCCTGTTTCACTGTCGTGTCAACTTGCTTGTCGGTGTACATCACGCTCGAATACCCCTGTACCGTTGAAGAAATATACGCATCGATGTACGAGCTCGTTTTCTCCTTGGCTCGCGGGAATAACTGTTCATCGTCATAGCTGTATTTCTCCGCCTGATAACCTGCCAGATACGGTGTCTTGAATGCTTTCAGCTGGTCATAGGGAAACGGCTCCAGCTTATCCATCAGCTCATCGTTCATCTTCTCCGATGCATCGATTGGCAGTCTCGCATAGTTCAGCCGGATTTTGCGATAGATGTTAAAATGCTGTGTCTCCGTATACCTATAATCGCCCTGTGTATAGATTCTAACCCTAGTTCCCTGGCCGTGAACCTCAATCCCGTTATGTAGGTCATAGAGCCAGAAAGGGACATACATCCCTGTGATCCCTGCGATTCGATCCGCTGTCATAAATCCTTTAGGCGTCAGCAACCCGTTCCTGCACCATTTCTTGAACGCCTTCATCGCGGCTTCTTTGGGAATTGTAAAAGGAATCACCATCACCGGGGCAAAATCACCCGACAGCCGATCCATCAGCACCACGGCAGATCCGCAAAAGCTGCATGTCGTTGCACTTGTCTCCAGTTCGGTCACGATGACCGAGCCGCAGCTGTTGCAGTGATACTCCTTCACTTCCTCTTGCGTAACCGGCTGCTGCTTCAGCGGATCGGGGATCTGATCTACCTGATCCTGCCGTCCGCAGCTCGGACATGACAACGTCCCGGAGCCCGCGTCGAATACCATGCCGCTGCCGCAATTGGGACACTTATACTCGATAACCGCCGCCACTAGGCTCACCTCGACTTTAATCTTTCCTTGATTGCTGCGAGCTCATCTTCAGGTGCTGTCTTTTCAGTTGCTGCAGCCGTACCCGCTTCTGCATCCTTCTCGAGCTGGGCGATCAATACATCCAGATCGTCTTCCTGCGCGCCTGCCCTAACCTCAGCGAGAGCCATCGCCTCGTTCAAAGCCTGGTTGGCCTTTTCTTCCATGGTGTTGAAGGCAGCGCTCGCTCCACTGCCAGCTTGCTGCTGCGTATTGGCATCCGCCAACTTCCCTTTCAGCTCTGCATGCCGCGCTTCCAGCTGCGCCAGATCAGACACGAGCTTATCCTGCATATGCTTCATCATCGTCGCCTTCGCAGCAGCTCGGGTGTACACGGCCTCCAGCTCTGCGAATTTGTCGGTTTGCTTCGATTTGAGATCGAGGAATTTGATGGCATTGTCATCCTCGCCGGATTCCGCGGACTTCTCCGCGTAACGCTGCAGCTTCTTGATCTCCGCGCTGCACTCGTCCCGCTCCCGCTTGGCTCTGCTCTCCTCAAGCTGTACCGCAGCCGTCTCCGCCTTCACTTGACCAAGATCGCTATGCAAGCTCTGCATATACGCCTTTACAGTCTTCTCCGGGTCATCCGCACTGCCCTGCAAACCATGCATATTCGCTTTCATCACGTCCCTAAACCTCGATAAGATCCCCACCGCAAGCTCCTCCTTCGAAGTCTTACATTATCTTCTATACTACAACAAATCGGCTCTAATATTTAATTAGTACAATATATTGTTTACTTCTTCTGGTAAAACAAGTTTTTAACACAGGCTATAATCAAGGTTAAGTACGGAAAGGAGGTCTCATCAGCTTTTATTGTAAGCGCTTCATTTATCTTCACCAAATTCACTTCGCAGGGGGAAGCAATAAAATGACCCGAACAATCAAACGAGTACTCTCCATTTTGCTGGCAGCAGCTTTGCTTATTCCTTCCGGCCTGCAGCCCCCGATTGTAAAGGCCGCGGCTGCAGAGACGACCGTCGTTTACCACGAGGACTTTGCCGGCGGAAAGGGTGCTGCTACGCAATCCGGCGGCGCAAACTTGACGCCAGTTTCCGGCAAGGTGTTTGACGGCAATGCCGATGGGGCAGCTCTATCCGTAAGCAATAGGGCGAACACCTGGGATGCGGCAGATTTCAAATTCAGCGACATCGGGCTGGAAAACGGTAAGACCTACACCGTAACCGTGCAAGGCTATGTGGATTCAGGCACAGAGGTGCCGGATGGCTCACAAGCCTATTTGCAGACGGTTAACAGCTACGGCTTCTTGGCTGGCGCTGACTTAGCAGCCGGTGCCGCATTCACGCTGACCAAAGAATTTACGGTAGATACAAGCAAAGATATAAGCCTGCGCGTGCAATCGAACGAAACCGGCAAAACCGTGCCGTTCTACGTTGGCGATATCCTCATCACCGCGATGAAACCAGCGACAGACGTCGCTACGGTATACCACGAAGCTTTTGCAAGCGGCAAAGGGGCTGCTACGCAATCCGGCGGCGCGAACTTGACGCAAGTTACCGGTAAAGTCTTTGATGGCAATGCCGACGGGGCAGCTCTATCCGTAAGTAACAGAGCAAACACCTGGGACGCGGCAGATTTCAAATTCAGCGACATTGGCCTCGAAAACGGTAAAACCTACACCGTAACCGTGCAAGGTTATGTGGACCCGGGTACGGTTGTGCCTGACGGCTCGCAAGCCTATCTGCAAACGGTTAACAGCTATGGCTTCTTGGCTGGCGCTAACCTAGCAGCCGGTGCCGCTTTCACATTGACGAAAGAGTTTACGGTGGATACGAGCAAGGACAATAGCTTGCGCGTGCAATCGAACGAAACCGGCAAAACCATGCCGTTCTACATTGGCGATATCCTCATCACCCAGCAAGTAGAACCGGAAGATCCAGCGGTAGAAGAGCCGCGGCCACCGGCTTTGGATTTCAGCACCGTTACGTTTGAGGATCAAACGGCGGGCGGCTTCGCAGGCCGAGCAGGAACGGAAACCCTGACCGTAACGAATGAAGCCAATCATTCCGACGAGGGCTCCTACGCTTTGAAAGTGGAGGGTCGAACAGATGCGTGGCATGGACCGACATTACGCGTAGAGAAGTATGTAGATAAGGGCTCCGAGTATAAAATTACGGCCTGGGTGAAGCTGATCTCTCCGGCTAGCTCACAGCTTCAGCTCTCCACGCAGGTTGGTCAAGGAAGCAGCGCCAACTATGTTCAGCTTGCCGGCAAAACAATCAGTGCAAGCGACGGCTGGGTGAAGTACGAAGGCACCTACCGCTACAATAATGTAAGCAGCGAGTTCTTATCGATCTATGTAGAGAGCTCCAATAACAAAACAGCTTCCTACTATATCGACGATATCAGCTTTGAGAGCACAGGCTCCGGGCCGATCTCCATTCAGAAGGATCTGGCTCCGATTAAAGACACCTACCAAGACGATTTCCTAATCGGAAACGCGATCTCCGCGGAGGATCTGGAAGGCGTCAGACTTGAGCTTCTGAAGCAGCATTTCAACGTTGCTACAGCTGGCAACGCCATGAAGCCGGACGCGCTTCAGCCTACGAAGGGCAACTTCACTTTTACGGCGGCCGATGCTCTTGTCGATAAAGTGCTGGCTGAAGGTATGCAAATGCACGGGCATGTACTGGTATGGCATCAGCAATCCCCTGCTTGGCTGAATACGACTAAGGATGTGGATAACAACACGATTCCACTGGGCCGCGAAGAAGCGCTCGCTAATTTGAAGACCCATATCCAAACGGTCATGGAGCATTTCGGCAGCAAGGTGATTTCATGGGATGTCGTTAACGAAGCCATGAACGATAACCCATCCAACCCGGCAGATTGGGAAGCGTCCTTGCGTCAAACGCCATGGTATAATGCGATCGGAACGGATTATATCGAGCAGGCCTTCTTGGCAGCAAGAGAAGTACTGGACGCACATCCAGCTTGGGACATCAAGCTCTATTACAATGATTACAACGAAGACAACCAGAATAAAGCGCAAGCGATCTACAACATGGTCAAAGACATTAACGATCGCTATGCAGAGACGCACCCTGGTAAACGCCTCATCGATGGCGTCGGGATGCAGGCGCATTATAGCGTGAATACGAACCCGGACAATGTAAAACTCTCATTGGAGAAGTTCATTTCATTAGGGGTAGAAATCAGCATCACAGAGCTCGACATTCAGGCCGGAAGCAACTATCAGCTCTCCGAACCGCTTGCCATTGCTCAAGGCTATCTGTACGCGCAGCTGTTTGATATTTTCCACGAGCATGCTGCCGACATCAAACGCGTCACCCTCTGGGGCATGGATGACAACACGAGCTGGAGAGCAGCCTCCAACCCCTTGTTGTTTGATAAGAACCTGCAGGCCAAACCGGCTTATTACGGCGTCATCGCCCCTTCCGCATTCATGGAAGAGCATCAACCCGACTTGGCGGAAGCCAACCAAGCAACAGCTCAATTTGCTACGCCGGTAGTCGATGGAACCGTTGACGCGATTTGGAGCCAGACACCGGAAATCCCGATTAACCGGTATCAGACGGCATGGCAAGGAGCTAGCGGAGTTGCCAAAGCGCTCTGGGATAATGAAAATCTCTACGTTTTGGTTCAAGTTAGCGACGCGCAGCTCGACAAAACAAGCGTAAACAAATATGAGCAGGACTCCGTCGAAATCTTCTTGGATCAAAACAATGCGAAAACCTCGTTCTACCAAGAGGATGACGGGCAGTACCGCGTGAACTTCGACAATGAAACATCGTTTAATCCGACAAGCCTGGCAGACGGTTTTGTGTCCGCAACCAAGGTTTCCGGCACTAACTACACGGTTGAAGTGAAAATTCCACTGAAATCGATCACGCCGGCTAACGACAAGAAGCTCGGGTTTGACGTACAGATCAATGACGCTAAGGACGGCTCCCGTCAAAGTGTTACCGCATGGAACGATACAACCGGCAACGGCTACATGGACACATCCGTGTACGGTGTACTTACTCTTGCCACTACGACGACTTCGCCAATCGGCAGCATCGTCGATACACAAACAGGCAATGTTCAGAACCGGAACGGCGTCGTTTCGATTAACCCGGAAATGAAAACGGACAACGGACGCGCCATCGGCACGATTTCCAGTGACAACTTGAAGAAGGCATTGGAGCTAGCCGCTCCGGCAGCTAACGGCAAGAAACAAGTCGTCATCGCGTTACCGAAGCAAGCGAACGCGGCATCGTACGAGGTGCAACTGCGGGCGCAAAGTCTGAAAGGGCAAGAATCCTTCGTCCTTACGGTGAAGACCGAGAACGCAACGATCCAAATTCCAAGCAACATGCTGTCTGGCATGACAGACAAGACAGAGCAAGTATCCATCCGTGTTGGCAAAGCTTCGCCAGACAGCTTAGATTCCGCTACCCGCGAACTGATCGGCAACCGTCCGGTTATCGATCTAAACCTAGTCGCAGGCAACACTGCTCTTGCATGGAGTAATCCGACTGCGCCCGTATCGGTAGCCATCCCTTACACGCCAACAGCGGAAGAGCTTAACGATCCGGAGCATCTCGTCATTTGGTACATCGATGGCAAAGGCAACGCGACGCAGATTCCGAACGCTCGGTATGATGCCGCAACCAAATCGGTTGTTTTCCAAACGACCCACTTCAGCACTTATGCGGTAGGTTCCGTATTTAAATCCTTCGGCGACCTGCTACATGTCCCTTGGGCCAAACAAGCCGTGGATGTTATGGCTTCGCACGATATTATCAAAGGAACATCCGAGAACAGTTTCTCTCCGGCAGCTTCTATTAAACGCGCTGACTTCATTGCCCTTCTCGTAAGAGCGCTTGAACTTCACGGCACAGGCAAAGCAGGCGCAATGTTCAGCGATATCGAGCAATCCGCTTATTATTACAACGAGCTGGTCGTCGCCAAGGAACTGGGAGTCGCAACCGGCTTCGCAGCTAACACCTTCAAGCCAGACAGCACAATCTCCCGTCAAGATATGATAGTGCTGACGGCACGCGCACTGGCATCAGCCGGCAAGACGATCGGAACTGCCAGAGCTCTGGATGCTTATGCTGACTCGGCCACGATTTCAGGCTATGCGCAAGACAGCGCCGAAACTCTGGTGGGAGCCGGCATCGTAAATGGCAAGAATGGCATACTCGCACCGCACGAATCACTCACCCGCGCCGAAGCGGCGGTCATTCTGTACCGTATTTGGAATCTGTAAGACCGATTAGGGAGCGTGCTCCCCATCCCAAAGTAAAAACCACATCCATAGGGGATGTGGTTTTTACTTTTTGGTAGGATCAAACTTTCTTACGTGCCGAGCTGGTCCTGATCTGAGTATCCTTAATGGCTTTGGATCGTATCCTGGCACCAACCGTTGACTCCACAATCTTCTCCATCATTTTTTCTTTCCCATCACTTTTATTAATGAAGATATCCAATAATAACGTTAGTTTGATTAAATCGTTCTTTGATAAATTCTGTTCCATAAGATATTCTCTAGCCATTTCTCTTGTATCAGCTATCAAAAGCTTCTCTACTATGTAACCAACTTCTACGCCCGATTTCTTTTCCGCCTTTTCTTTTACAACCTTATTTCCGGGCACATACTTCAATTTTCCATTTCCCTCCATCAGGGCATGGAACTCTTCGTCGCTCATTTCAGACAGCGCCTGTGCGAATGACTTATAGATTTTGGCCATATCATTTTTAAACGTATTCACCGTCTACTCCCCTTCCTCCCTACAATTTCACTCTAGCAATCACTTCTCGAGCAAGCGCTCTCAGCTCTTGTCGCACGTTCTCGAAAGTTCCGTTGTTTACATCTTCAAGTACGACAGGAATTCCAGACTCGGGAGCATCCGCATAAATGGTTTTATTATCCCTGATAATCGTGTCCAAAACGGGGATCTTTGATCTTTGAACCTGAGAGATAAATTGCTGCTGCGCTTTGATCGGAAGGCCCTCCCTGATTCCGACCATGGTGAAGATTACCCCTTCGAATGTAGGTGAAATGATGCTGAATTCCTGCCGAACTTCTTCATATTGCGTTTTGGCATTATATTCAGATACAAGCTCAGTTACATTTTTATTAAGCTGTTCAATTCCAATCGTCGATAGGAAGTCCGGTTTTGCCGGAACTAGCAAGAAGTCGCTGGCGATGATAGCGGTCTTGGTTACAACATTAAAATTAGGAGGACAATCAATTAGCACATAATCATATTCCTTTGTCTCTATTTGCCGAAGGCCTTCTTTTAATCGGGAATGTACTTTGAGAAAGTTTCTACGATTCGCCCTGTCACTACCTCCCCATAGCTTTGCGCTAAGTTCAAGATCAACGTTTATCAAACCAAGGTGAGAGGAAATCAAATCTATGCTACCGCTAGCTCCCAACTCCTGTAGTCTTTTATTGACACGTTCCGGTTTGATGAGCAAATCCTCTAAGTTAAACTCTTGATCGTTATCGATAAAGGCGTCAAACCACTTTTTTATCGTTTCTTCTTGGTAATTGCGCTCCCAGTCATCCACCTTCAAAAAAGAGAATGTTAAGTTAGTTTGCGGATCAAGATCAACCGCCAATACTTTAAAGCCGCTATTTGCTAATTCTGCAGCAAGATTAGATGTGACTGTTGTCTTGCCCACCCCACCTTTATAGTTGATCACTGAAATGATCCGTGACATAGCCTAATCATCCCCTCAGTCAAAAGTGTCCTAATAGAACTTAGTGGAATGACTGTAGAAATATACTGGTTTTGTACATAAATAAAGCAAAAACCACATCCTCATGCGGATGTGGTTATCTATTATGCGGAGCCAAAGAGTTTTGTGCAAAGCACTACAGCGTCATAGCCTGTCCATACCGCGCAAGGTACGCTTCCTTCTCTTTGTAGTCCGGCATAACACTACCTACAAGTCTCCAGAACGACCGGTCATGGTTCATATGCGACAGGTGGCACAGCTCATGAATGATGACGTAATCGATGACCTCGATCGGTGCCATGGCCAGACGATAGTTAAAGGTCAGCTGCTTCTTCGAGCTGCAGCTTCCCCACTTGGTGCTGGACTCTACGATCTCGATCGACTTTGGCGCGACCTTCAGCTGCTTCTGATAGATCGGAATCCGTTCCAATACAACCTTCTTACAGCTGGCAAAATAAAACTTCTTCAAGCGTAGCCGAAGCTCTTCTTCAGTCTGCGCCGTGGTATCAATGAGATCGCTCAGCAAACAGTATTTGCCCAGATGGAGGAACTTGCCCTCCTCCTGATACTCCTTCACCGTCAACGCATCACGGGATTTCTCAATCCGATCAAGCTGTGCCGTTATCGCCGGCCCATGCTGCTTCACTGCATTTATGATCCGTTCGTCGCTGGTGCCGTTGGGAGCCTTCACCGTGATGAAACCTGTAGGCTCGATCTGGATAGAAAGCTTCTTACCCGGCCCATAGGCGACATGAACGTCAATCGTTCGCTGTTCGAGTTGAATCTCCATACCCTACAGGCAGCACTTTTTATGTTTTTTCCCGCTGCCGCACGGGCACGGTTCGTTTCTTCCGATTTTCGAGGATGCCGCCGGGAACTGGACTACATTCGAGTTCTGTTCCGGCTTCGGTCTTAGCTCATCAGGCGTAAACCCGCGATTGGACCACATTCTCGTATTGTTATGCACGTTAATAATTAGCGGCGTAACATCTTTTAACTGCTTCTTGTTCAGGCGAATCTTGCGCTGATCGAACTCTTCCATAATGACGCTAAGCGGCTCTTCCATCGCACATGCGAACTGAATATCATCCGCCAGCGCTTCAGCCAGCTTTTCCACTTTGCCCAGGTCCTGCATGATGTAGCTTTTCAATGCTTCCAGCTGAGGCGTCTTCTCGAAATAATCGATATTCGCATACAGAAGCAGCTCTTCTTTTGGAGGAATGTAGTACGGCTTGTCCTTCACGCTCTCCAAGAACGCTTCATAATCGTCCAAGTCTTCTCCATCTAGGCTGTCGCTAAATAGAAAGCCCCGTTGAATATCCCAAGTCAGCACTTTATCTGAGACGGATAAGCGGATTTCGAGAAGCTTCTCCTCCGTCAAGCTAACGTCGTTCTGGTCGTTAATAATCTCAATGAGCTTGTGCACCGGGCAAATCCCATATAAGTTAGCAGCGGCCTCCATGTACCGCAGCACCAGTTGGTTGACGTTGCGATTTTCTTGGAACAACTTTTGGTCCAGCTTCTTATACGCGGCCTTCACTTCCCCCGGCATCACGAAGAACAGCTCGTCCCCTTCGAGGAAGCTGAACACCAATCCTTTATCCATCAAAAACAAGTAAGCATCCGCATATATCGCGTTATCCTGAATGTACGGGACTTCCAGCAGCCGGTTCACAAGCTTCCATTCCTGCGGCTCTGCTGTAAGGAAAGCCGACTGTACTTGCGTCACATTCGTAATTCTATCGCAAAGCGCATCTACGAGCTCCTGCTTCTTCAGCTTGGAGCGCCCCGCTAGCGCGCAATTTGCAGCAATGAAATTCAACCGATCCTTGGTTAACTGCCCAAGGATGTCCTTCAAACTCGTTTTCACCGCGCCTTTGATCGCATTGTTTACGTTCAACTGCAGCATTTCTTTTTCCAAATCCATACCTTAACCCCTTTACAATTCAAACAACCTATATAGATTGTACCCTAACCTGGCTCTCAATTGAAGGGAATGGTAGTATTAAGCAAATTAGTCCGGCTTTACCTAGCCGTTTATCATTTTTTATTTTGGTAATTGTTATGGATCAAGTAGGAAAGGAAACCCTATTAAAAGAATCAAGTAAGGAAGCCAAAACAATGGAGGTAATCATGGGAAGAGTCGTTCATTTCGAGATTCATGTCACGGACATGGACCGCGCTAAGAAGTTTTATGGAGAGGTATTCGGCTGGACATTCGAGGATTACAGCAGCTACGCCGGAATGCCCTACTTTGGAGCTGTAACGGGTGCAGCCGACGGAATGGGAATCAACGGTGCTTTGATGCAGCGCCAGGGTGCTTCTCCGGAGCCTGGACAGCCTGTGAATGGTTTTGCCTGCACAATGGG
Source organism: Paenibacillus rhizoryzae (assembly GCF_059686995.1). Classification (NCBI taxonomy): domain Bacteria; kingdom Bacillati; phylum Bacillota; class Bacilli; order Caryophanales; family Paenibacillaceae; genus Paenibacillus; species Paenibacillus rhizoryzae. The sequence continues at coordinate 600,952 of NZ_JCAALT010000005.1, forward strand.
CGTTGGCGACTATGATGCGACTGAGGCCAAAATTCTGGCGCTCGGAGGCACACTCGCGCTGCCGAAATTCGCACTGCCCGGCATGGCTTGGCAAGGGTACTATATCGATACCGAAGGTAACATTATTGGTATTCATCAGCCAGATGTAAATGCAAAATAGCGTTTTACGAGCAGCTAAATACAAAAAAGCCTTTTATCCGTTGGGATAAAAGGCTTTTTTGTAATAAGATAAGCGGGTGATGGGAATCGAACCCACGCTATTAGCTTGGAAGGCTAAAGTTCTACCATTGAACTACACCCGCAGAAAAGATGGTCGGGATGACACGATTTGAACATGCGACCCCCTGGTCCCAAACCAGGTGCTCTACCAAGCTGAGCTACATCCCGTTATTCATAAAAAATACAAGGCGCCACCCAGATTCGAACTGGGGGTGAAGCTTTTGCAGAGCTCTGCCTTACCACTTGGCTATGGCGCCATGATGGAGCGGAAGACGGGAATCGAACCCGCGACCCTCGCCTTGGCAAGGCGATGCTCTACCGCTGAGCCACTTCCGCAGATGGTGCGGTCAAGAGGACTCGAACCTCCACGTCATTGCTGACACTAGAACCTGAATCTAGCGCGTCTGCCAATTCCGCCATGACCGCGTAACAAGATAAAGTGAGCCATGTAGGACTCGAACCTACGACACCCTGATTAAAAGTCAGGTGCTCTACCAACTGAGCTAATGGCTCAAAAATGGCTGGGGATCTAGGATTCGAACCTAGGGATGACGGAGTCAAAGTCCGTTGCCTTACCGCTTGGCTAATCCCCAACATGAAGCATTTGGTTTAGTTAAAAATGGGGCGACCGATGGGAATTGAACCCACGAATGCCGGATCCACAAACCGGTGCGTTAACCACTTCGCCACGATCGCCATAATAAAAAAGTGGTGGAGGATGATGGATTCGAACCACCGAACTCAAGGAGAGCAGATTTACAGTCTGCCGTGTTTAGCCACTTCACTAATCCTCCATAATGGTGCCGGCGATAGGAGTCGAACCCACGACCTACTGATTACAAGTCAGTTGCTCTACCAACTGAGCTACACCGGCATATGAACCTACAGTTTAAAAATGGTGGCTCGGGACGGAATCGAACCGCCGACACGAGGATTTTCAGTCCTCTGCTCTACCGACTGAGCTACCGAGCCGAACTTATAAAGAAATGGCGGAGCCGACGGGATTCGAACCCGCGGTCTCCTGCGTGACAGGCAGGCATGTTGGGCCACTACACCACGGCTCCGCAGTAAAATTGGTTGCGGGGGCAGGATTTGAACCTGCGGCCTTCGGGTTATGAGCCCGACGAGCTACCGGGCTGCTCCACCCCGCGATAGTACAAGTAAATCTTATATGGTGGAGGCTGACGGGATCGAACCGCCGACCCTCTGCTTGTAAGGCAGATGCTCTCCCAGCTGAGCTAAGCCTCCAGGGAAATAAATGGTGACCCGTAGGGGACTCGAACCCCTGTTACCTCCGTGAAAGGGAGGTGTCTTAACCACTTGACCAACGGGCCCTATCTGGCGGAGAGCGAGAGATTCGAACTCTCGAGACGCGGTTAGCGCCTACACGATTTCCAATCGTGCTCCTTCGACCACTCGGACAGCTCTCCAGATAAATGGCTCCCCGAACAGGACTCGAACCTGTGACAACTCGATTAACAGTCGAGTGCTCTACCAACTGAGCTATCAGGGAATAGTTTGAAACAATTCATGGTGGAGCCAAGCGGGATCGAACCGCTGACCACCTGCTTGCAAGGCAGGCGCTCTCCCAGCTGAGCTATGGCCCCAAAGGGAATGGTTGGCCTTAGTGGACTCGAACCACCGACCTCACCCTTATCAGGGGTGCGCTCTAACCAGCTGAGCTAAAGGCCAATAAAAAACCCACTGCTAGGTGGGGTGTTTATTCAATATAAGTGAAGATCACACCCTGAAAACTGGATACGAACCTTTGCGAAGGTTTTGTTTAGCTGATCTTGATCCGAAGTTGAACATCCGAGCGAATGTTCGTAGGATAAGCCCTCGACCGATTAGTATTCGTCAGCTGCATGCATTGCTGCACTTCCACCTCGAACCTATCAACCTGATCGTCTTTCAGGGGTCTTACATACT
>NZ_JCAALT010000006.1:0-593370 GCF_059686995.1 Paenibacillus rhizoryzae
AGAATTCGCTTGTTAGCTCATTCAAAAAACTAGCTTTGCGAAACGTTCGTTTCGCGATTTATGACCATTTGACTGGTCGCTCATTGTTCAGTTTTCAAAGAACAAATACTTCGTGTTTTGCTCGCCCATGTCTCAGCGGCGACTTGATTAATATATCACATCCGGCATTTCAATTGCAAGCTTTTTTTTATTTCTTTTTTCTTACTCGCTTGCCAGCATTGCGCTGTTTCATGTTTGCCTCGGAGGCGGTAATAAAGAATTTATCACAAGCCAGCATACTACGTCAAGCATTAATTCATAAAAAAATCGCGGGCAAGCTGCCCGCGATGAATCCTTCTACGAAACACTATGATATCGCAGCTCAAGCGCTTCTGTATCCCCCAGAAGCGGCATATAAGCGACCTCTCGGATATAGCCACGCATGACAAGTTTCTGAAGAAGCAGCGACAAGTCCATATGCAAGTCCATGAGGTGTGGATGAGTTTGAAGCTCCATCACGCTCCACGGCTCTTCACGGCTGCTGAGAATAGAGAAGAGCAGCCCGCAGGACGATTTCATTTTGCTCATAACCGAGAACTCGCAAGCCAGCAAAACAAGCTGCACTCTCTTCTCAAGTGACTCCGGCGAAATGGTCAGCTCTTCATATAGTTTATAGATGCCTGGGTTGAACCGTCTCATCTGGCGCCAAACCGTGAGCTCCGGATGCACACCTTCTTCAATAAACGCAATATGCGCCCAATGATGAAGAGCGGTTAATACATTCGAGTAAGCATCGAGCAAATTGTTGTCCTGCAAATCCTGTTTAGCCTGCAGATAAGAGCGAATGAAATGTGAGAACTCCACAAGTTCCTTCTGTCCGCGCAAGGATGCCGGGAAAGAAAGCAAGCTTTCCCTGAGGTTGAACAAATAATTGTCTCGATCCACCAGGATCTCCCCCCGAACAAGCCATTGTATGATACTGCGGTTCTCGCCGCCCGCTGTCCATTGCTCCAGCATCGTAGGTGTTACCGTTCTAATCTGCACCCGATCTTCGCCGATGCGTACATGTTCGATTCCCCGGTTTGGGTCGTTCTGCGTAGAAACAACCAGTATTAGCAGATCCAATCCGTCGATCATTGGATTGTACGGAACCGGGTTCTCGATGGCTGCCAGACTAATAAGCGCCTCATTATGTTCAAAGAATGTTTTAAAATGTGCCTTTATATGTTCCACGGTCTATCCCCCATATAGCTTCATGCTCTTGTTTAAGCTATAATGATTTCGCAGTTGTTTATACTCTTGTTCGACAATGTACGCACGTTTTCCTGCCTAAGGTCTTAGAAAACCGTACGCAAATGTCAGAAAGGATTTGTGATATGTTCGGAAAATCAAGTAAAATCAATGAATTTCGGCTCTGGGGCCTTATGTTCACGCTGTTTGGAATGGGACTAATGATACTGGGTACAGCCGGGATTGTTTTCTGGGGACAAGCCGGTAAAGTATTCGCGGGAATCTTTATGGTTATTGGTATGATTGCCATGTTGGCAAGCGTAGGTATTTACTTCTGGGCAGGCATGCTGTCGACCAGCGCAGTTATCCTGAATTGCCCGGAATGCGGCAGACATACGAAAATGCTAGGCAAAACAGACCGTTGTATGTATTGCAAAACGAAGCTGACACTTGATCCTACCCAGGCAACTGATCTAGATGATACGGAAGAAGCAGAAGAAGTTACCCAGCCCCAAGCCTAGCATACACGATAATAAAAACGCCCTTCGACCGGTATCCAGCCGGCGAAGGGCGTTTTTGCAATATATGATTACGGAAGTTTATTTAAAGATTGATGAATGATTGCCCAAATATCATCGGACTGGAACTGGCGCTGCCATGACGCAACACCGGCTATCCCGTACTTCTTGGCTAATGCGGTTCTTGCCTTCAATGAGACGCCATCTTCAATCCAAATACGCTGCAATGCGCCGTCAGCCTCGTATTCCACGTAATTCTGTCCGGAATCGGCGTCAAATGTCGGCTTAAGCTGATGTTCTTTAATAATCGACTTCACGGCTTCCATCCCCAGCGCCTTCGAGCTTACTTTGACATTGCCGGAATCGTCTTTCTTCTCTGTCCACAACCGGGCATACAGCGGCATGCCTAACACCACTTTATTAGCCGGGACCCCGTCTTCTTCAATAATCCGCGAAAGCGACTGCTCTGTCCACGGCAATGAAGCAACCGAACCCGCCGTAGGACTGGATGCCCAGTGCTCGTCATAGGCCATGATCATCATATAATCAACCACTTTGCCCAGTGCTGCACGATCAAGAAATAAGGACCACATTTCACTGTTCGATTTAGGCGTTACATCTATGGAGACAACGACATTCTGCTCATGCATGAGAGGTGTCAGCTCACGCACAAATTGAACCAGGTTCGCCTTGTCTGACGTGTTCACATTTTCAAAATCCAGGTTGATTCCTTTCAGCTTGTACATCTGCGCATAAGCAGCAAGCTGATGGATCATCTGCAAGCGGGTATCGGCCTTCGTTAATGCGGCCGTCGTCCGATCCGGATCGAAACCGTTGCTGAACACCGCCCACACTTGCATGCCCCTGTTTTGGGCCCATTTCACATAATGCATATCCGCTTTGCTTCTAATATTACCTTCACCGTCAAGAAGCTCGAACCAAGTCGGCGAAACAACGTTCACACCCGGCATATCACTGATTTGATCGGTGTCAGGCGCTTTCTCGTAGATTGCTTCCCACGTTAGATTGATTTTGCTGCCGACCGCTTTCCACGCTGTGAAGGGGGGCGGTTCGATCTGCTGCTTAATTTGCTCCGCTTCCGTCAGTTCAATATCTCGTTTCTGAGCATAGCCCAAAATCCCTTCCGTATTTTGAACCGTGTACCAGCCATCCTTCTCTCCCCATATGCGCACAGCATCGGAATTCGCAAGGCGATCTACAATCGGCTCTTTAATGGTTGGCCCGCGTCTGATGACCACATCGTCATTCACGACTCCGCGCTGAACCGCGTCTCCTGCTCGCATAATCGTGATAATATCGTCTTGCGCATTATATTCAGCATGAAGTCCATAAAGCTCTTCAAGCGGTGTAATCGGCAGATAGACGGCATCATCTTTCACCTGTGCCGCAATGCGAAGCGGATAAGGCTTCTTATTGATTGTGGCGGTTAATGCATTTGTTTTCATCCGCAGCACTTTATTCGCATTTGTCAGCACAATGGAACCGGTCTTGGCTTCATAATACACTTCTTCCTTAAGTCCCAGCTGATCATGAATAAAGCTTAAGGGAAGACTAATGATATCTTGATTGACCTCTGCATGACCTTCGGCCACTTGGCCATGAAACAGAATCGGATGCGCTGCACCGTATTCCGGTTTAACTTCTGTATTATTAGGGGCAAGTCGCTGCCAGCCTAACCAAATAACTGCTGTTGCAGCTACTATTCCGCTAATTAGTACCACCCATTTCAACCAACCGCCGCCACTTTGTCGTCTAGGCCGCATTCGAACGGTTTCCACTTGTAAAGCGCTCCTCTCCAAGTTAAGCTAGTCCACCGATGTGGGAACGATCCAAATAAAAAACGCGCATGATGGTGAGCTGCCTCTACCCCTGCGCGTTTATTAGTCTTTCAATCATCGCATGTTAATTCGTGTGCCGCGCGGAGCAATCTGCGCAATACCCATAAATCTCCATTCGATGCCCCTCTACTTTAAAGCCCGTTTCTCTGGAAGCCGCTGCTTCCACATCCGTTAGAGGCGGATAATCAAAATCAACGATGGTGCCGCATGAACGGCAAATGGCGTGATAATGATCGGTTAAGTCGGCATCAAATCTGCTTGAATCATCGCCGTAAGTCAATTCGCGAAGCAAGCCCGCATCGACAAACAGCCGGAGATTATTATAAATGGTCGCCACGCTCATACTAGGAAACGATGGCGAAAGTGATTTATAAATTTCGTCTGCAGTGGGGTGAGTCATGGAGTGCATGAGAAAGCTTAAGATTGCATGACGCTGCGGGGTCATTCGTACGCCGGTACTTTTCAATTGTTCAAGCGCCTGCTCAACGGTCGCACCCATGCCCAACACGTCCTTTCTGCTTTTGTTAGAACCATTGTACGTGGATACTTTTCATTTTGTCAATGAAAGCGGGAATCATTTTATCATTTGTAACGATTTACCTGAATGCTGCTGTTCGCGTCGATATTGATCCTGAAGTTCGCTGTTCCGATGCTGCCACGTATCGTTTTCTTGCTGATTGTCAGTGGTAAATCGCTTGTCACTTCGCCAAAAGTAGCCGAGCCGTTGACGGAATAATTCCCATATAGAGGAATCGATAAGGCGATCTCGCCAATGGAACTGTCGATATCCCAGTCGCCGCCGACTTGGGAGCTCGCAATCCGAATATCACCATTGAGGGTATCTGCTTTAATTGCGCCCGTACCTTCTTTAATGACGATCTCGCCGTTCTTCGTGTCCGTATCGATGTCGCCGGTCACTTGCTGCAAGTTGATACTGCCACTAAGCGTAGAAGCTTCAATGGCGCCAGTTACATAACCCGCTTTCACGTCGCCATTATAGGTGCTCAGCTCCGCGTCGCCAGTCAGCGTCGATGCATCGATGCTGCCATTCTTCGTCTCAGCCTTCACTGAACCCGTCAGGCCATGCATCGCGATCGAACCGGTTGTCGCTTTGATGCTTAGTCCTCCCGGTAATGACAGCCCTGTTACATCTACAGAACCGTTCACAATTTGGATGGCGAGTTCGGATTGGACGTAAGCGATCTGCGGGCTAGTCGTATCCGTATCCGCTTGACCTGCACCCGTTGTTTCATCAACTGTTGAGGTTTGATCCGGTAATTCGGCTGTGTTCGTTTGCGATGCATCTGTCGATTCATCGGTAGTAGTCGATTCCGTATCGTTTGCCGTGGTCTCGACTGGTACAAGCTTCCCAAACGGAGACTCAGCGGGTACGGTCACTACTATATTCATACGCGGCACACGATCTCCATTAGCACCATACGGATGACCTTTTGCCTCGATTTTCAACTCGTCCTCGCCGCTGACCGTTATTTCCGACTTGCTCGCCGTATCGTCTGCTTCCGTCTGCTCGGGTGCATCCACCCACATAATCGTTTCGACCGTCAGCTCGCTTACATTCCCCTTCTTGACTGTAACTTTGCCATTCGGGTTCACGATCTCGATACCTGTAGTTTCATACGTAACCGGGGCGTGAATGGTTTCCTTCGCATAACGGAAACCTTTCTCTTCTCCGTAAGCACTCGTTCCGGTCAAATTAACCTTAAATTCATCCAGCCAGCGAAAAGGCATGGAAGCGAACTGTGTCACGCTAAAAGCAGTAACCGCTATAAGTGCAGCAAGGAAGGTCCCTCCGATATCGAAGGACGGCCGTTTGGAAGCGGTCCGATACGCAAGACTCATGATGACAACTTCAATGCCGAGCAAGACAAAAGCTGCCGGCCACCATTGTCCAATCAGCTCCATATCATTGCGATCGCGAATTTGGTCCCAGAGCAATAATGCCCCTACCGTAATCATCACCGCCGCCGCAGTGAATCTCCCCAACTTAAACATGAGTCCATTCCTCCTTGAAGCAAATCCGATCGCCAGTACGATAAAACCAATGCCCGGTGCATAGGTGCCTATCGTATCCACAATGGTTTGAAAGACAACAGGTGCTTGGACAAACACGAGCAAGAGGAAAGCAAGCCCAATGACAGCAAGCCCCTGCACAATCGTACCTATTCCTAAACGCGGCGATTCTTCCACCGATGGATTCATTGCCGCTTCTCGCTGTTTAGCCGCCTGCTGGAGCGTATCGAATACGCTGTAAAACCAAAAGAACGGCAGCGCTAATCCTAAAAAGAGGATAAGTAATGCATATTTACCTCCGCCTTCATCGGCGTAACGAATCATTGCAGCGATATCGGTCAGCGTGCCAAGCAGCAGCAGCATGCCGGTTAAATGCCGTCCCAGCGCAAGATGGCCGCCGCCCGGTATAAGAAAAGCGAGCAGCGACGCGAGCAGTGTACTTCGAGATGATTCACGCATGAGATGGTAGGCACCTCCTGGCTGTTGTTGATTACAAATATTGTATCATAATTTCCTGCAGCAAAAGAGGCATGTCCGCATTACGCCGGACATGCCTCTTATTGAAATTATTGATTCAAGCGTGCAAGCAGCAGCTTGTTCACGAGCGCCGGATTCGCTTTCCCCTTCGTCTCTTTCATAACCTGACCAACCAGGAAGCCGATGGCTTTCTCTTTGCCGGCTTTGAAGTCTTCGACGGATTGCGGATTGCCGCTCACGATGCGGTCAACCACTTCTGCGATCGCACCTTCATCGCTAATTTGAACAAGACCTTGCTCTTCAACGATTTGCTGAGGACGTTTGCCTGTTTCGAGCATTTCCTTAAAGACCGTCTTCGCGATCTTGCTGCTAATCGTGCCTTTCTCCATCAGACCGATCATCTCGCCGAGTCCTTGACCTGTCAGCATGATATCTTCCAGCTCAAGACCGCCCGCATTCAAATATCCGAGCAGATCGCCCATGATCCAGTTGGATACCGCTTTCGCATCCTTCGTAAATTGCAGGCTCTCCTCGAAGAAATCAGCCAGCTTCTTGGATGCCGTGATAACACCCGCATCGTAGGAAGGGAGACCGAATTCAGCGGTGTAACGAGCTTGACGCGCATCCGGAAGCTCCGGAATGGAAGCAAGGACACGTGCCTTCCACTCTTCGTCGATGTGGATCTGCACAAGGTCAGGATCCGGGAAGTAGCGGTAATCATGCGCTTCTTCCTTGCTGCGCATGGTGAACGTTTTGCCTTGCGCTTCGTCCCAGCGGCGTGTTTCCTGAACGACCTTGCCGCCGCTGTCGAGAATATCCGCTTGGCGCATTTGCTCATACTCGAGACCGCGCTGAACGCCGCGGAAGGAGTTCATGTTCTTCAGCTCGGCGCGTGTGCCGAACTGCTCTTGATCGTAAGGACGCAGACTGACGTTGGCATCGCAGCGAAGCGAGCCTTCCTCCATCTTCACGTCGGACACTTCGCAGTATAGCATGATGGCTTTCAGCTTCTCCAGGTAGGCCTTCGCTTCTTCCGGCGTACGGATGTCCGGCTCGGAAACGATCTCGACAAGCGGAGTACCGACACGGTTAAAGTCGACCAATGATGCAAAGCCGCCTTCAACATGCGTCAGCTTGCCCGCGTCTTCCTCCAAGTGGAGGCGCGTAATGCCGATTCGTTTCGTTTGTCCGTTTACTTCGATGTCGATCCAGCCATGCTCGCCGATCGGCTTATCGAATTGCGAGATTTGGTAGGCTTTGGGAGAGTCCGGGTAGAAATAGTTTTTGCGGTCGAATTTACTGATGTCGGCAATTTGGCAGTTGAGCGCCATCGCTGCTTTCATCGCGAATTCCAGCGCCTGACGGTTCAATACCGGCAGCACGCCAGGGTGTCCGAGACAGATCGGACATGTATGGGTATTCGGCGGGGCGCCGAAGGAGGTGGAGCAGCCGCAGAAGATTTTACTCTTCGTGTGGAGCTCGACATGCACTTCCAGCCCGACAACCGTTTCGTAAGTGTTCGGTTCAAACATCGTTTAGCCCTCCTGCTTTATTGGCATCCGAGAATTATAGCTGCGGACGCTGTTTATGATGCTCAGTATGCTGTTCGAAAGCATGCGCGGCGCGAAGCACCGTGCGCTCATCGAACGCTTTGCCGATAATTTGCAAACCAACAGGCAGGCCGTCTGCGAAGCCGCAAGGTACGCTGATTGCCGGGATACCGGCAAGGCTGACCGGAATGGTGCAAATATCGTTCAAGTACATGGTGAGCGGGTCGCCCACTTGCTCGCCGATACGGAAAGCAGGAGTAGGCGCAGTCGGCCCGATGATCAGGTCAAAGTTCTGGAACACGTTGTCAAAATCTTGCTTGATCAGCGTGCGCACTTTCTGTGCCTTCAAATAATACGCATCATAATAGCCGGAGCTGAGTGCATAAGTCCCGAGCATAATACGGCGTTTCACTTCCGGCCCGAAGCCTTGGCTGCGGGATTTGCGGTAAAGCTCAAGCAAATTATCCGGATTCTCGGCGCGAACGCCATAACGAACGCCGTCAAAACGAGCGAGGTTGGACGAAGCTTCAGAGGAAGCGAGCAAATAGTAAGTCGCTACCGCGTATTCCGTGTGCGGCAGAGACACTTCTTCCCAAGTTGCGCCGAGGCTTTCGAATTGTTTCAGCGCTGCAAGTACCGCTTCTTTGACCTTCGGATCGATACCTTGTCCGAGGTATTCCTTCGGCACGCCGATGCGAAGCCCTTTGACATCGCCGCTTAATGCGCCAACATAGTCTGGAATTTCCACGTTAGCCGAAGTTGAATCGCCTGCATCGTAGCCTGCAATTGCTTGCAGTACATAAGCGGAATCTTCAACGTTCTTCGTAAGCGGACCGATCTGATCAAGAGAAGAAGCGAACGCCACGAGGCCGAAACGCGAAACCAAGCCGTAAGTCGGCTTCAAACCAACGATACCGCAATAAGCCGCCGGTTGACGGATCGAACCGCCAGTGTCGGAACCAAGCGCGAAATAGACTTGCCCTGCCGCAACGGATGCCGCAGAGCCGCCGCTTGAGCCGCCCGGTACATAATCCGTATTCCACGGGTTGCGTGTCGGGTGGAAGCTCGAATTCTCGTTGGAGCCGCCCATTGCGAACTCGTCCATATTCAGCTTACCGATCGTTACCGATTGGGCTGCATTCAGTTTCTTCATTACTGTTGCGTTATAGATCGGATCGTAGTTGCGCAGAAATTGGCTCGCGCAAGTCGTAAGCAAGCCTTCCGTCACGATGTTATCCTTAATGCCAGCCGGCAAACCGAACAGCAAGCCTTGCTCTCCGCCAGCTGCCAAAGCGCTGTCCAGCTCAGCTGCCGCGGCGCGCGCGCCTTCTTCATTCAGCGTCAAGAACGCTTGTATGGAAGCATCGGTAGCCGCAATGCGTGAATAAGAAGCATCCACCAAATCGCCTACCGACAGCTCTTTCTTCTTTAATTGGTTATGTACTTCCTGTAGGCGTAAGTCAAAGAGTGCCAACAGCCGTTCCTCCCTTCGGTATAAACCCTCACACTATTATTCAAGAACAGCCGGCACTTTGAACTGGCCGTCTTCATCATCCGGCGCATTTCGCAGTGCAGTCTCGTTCGTAACCGACTCGCGAATAACGTCGTCACGCATGACATTGTGAACCGGCAGCACATGGCTGGTTGGTTCCACGCCGTCTGTTTGCAGCTCGTCCAGCTTCTCGGCATATTTAAGAATCGCGTTAAGCTGACCTGTAAACTGCTCCTTCTCTTGCTCAGAAAGCTCCAGTCGGGCCAAATTGGCCACATGCTCGACGTCTTTGATGGTTATGCTCATTGTCTATGGTCCCGTCCTTTCCATCCATTTTGCACACATTCTACCTATTATAACGTAAGCCTGCATTTAAACTCAATGAGAATACTGAATGCGAATCCGCTTAAGCGGGTGAGGAGCTGCGGTACATTTCCCGAATCATATCCTCGATGTCAGGCTCCTTCACGCTGAGATCGACAACCGAAAGCTTGGCCGATAAACCGCTGATCAGCTCGGATGCGGAAATATCGCTTTTGTGGAATCGATAGGTCAGCTTAAGTCCCTCTTGTTTGATCAACTCTGCTCCAGGATGCTGCAGGGCTGACGGCTCCGGAAGCTGGCTCAGATCGAGGACGAGCAACCGGTAAGGCGCCATACGCAGGATCAACTCTGACAACGGACCGTCTTCGACCACCTTGCCGTGATTGATGACAATCAGACGCTTGCACAGCTGCTCCACATCGTCCAAATCATGGGTCGTCAAAATAATCGTCGTGCCGCGTTTCATATTCATCTCTTTGATAAAAGTCCTGATGTTCTGCTTGGCTTCCACATCGAGACCAATAGTCGGCTCATCGAGAAACAGAACGGATGGCGAGTGCAGCATCGCTGCCGCCAAGTCGCCTTTCATACGCTGTCCGAGAGACAGCTGCCTTACAGGTGTATTGATCAGTTGGTCGATGCCAAGCACTTCATGCATCATCGCCAAATTTGTCTTATACGTATCCTCATCAATGCGGTAAATGCGTTTCAACAGCTCAAATGTTTCGCCCAGCCGTAAATCCCAGTAAAGCTGCGTGCGCTGTCCGAAGACGACGCCAAGCTGTTTGACGACGGACTTCCGACTTTCCTGCGGCGAAATGCCCCCAATTCTCACCGATCCTGAAGTGGGGTGAAGGATGCCTGTCAGCATCTTAATAGTCGTCGACTTGCCCGCTCCGTTCGGGCCCAAGTAGCCAACCATCTCACCCGGCTCGATACGGAAGCTGATCCCATCTACGCCGCGCACGATCGTTTTCTCCGGCCGGAACAAGCTCTGGATGGAGCCGCTCAGTCCGCTTTTCTTCTTAATGACGGTGTATTCTTTGACGACATTCGTCAGTTCAATCATATGCACGCATCCTCTCTCTGCCTCGTCCGCTACGAGCCGGCGCTTTCATATCTCTTCAGTCCGCTTTGGAAAATAAAATGGCATAGCGCAAAAACAATAAGTCCGACAACCGGCGTCCAAATCGCCAGTCCGACTGGGAACGTGAACCCGTCCTCTTGGCCAATGAAATCCGATGCGGGATAAAAGCTGATAAACCCGATCGGCAGCACAAAGGTCAAGGCCAGCTGAATGAGTCTTGGATATAAGGAGAGCGGGTACATCGTCGTCCGTTCCATCGTCGCCAAAGTCAATGATACGAGCGAGCCGCTGCGCTTGGTCCAGAACGCAGCCGACCCCATGATCGTGCAGATCGAGGCCCGGATGAACATCCCGCCGATGACAACCCCAAGCAGCTTCAGTACGTTGATGACATTCCAATCAAAGCCAATCTGAGCGCAGCCGTAGAAGAAGATAAGGAAGCCGGGAATAAGATCGATAAAGCCGATAAAGTTGACGTAGTTGATGACAAATTGAAAAAAGACGTTCATTGGGCGAAGCAGCATGCGATCGAAGTCACCGCGGATCACCATGTTATCGATATGCCAGGTTTGAATGAAGAAGATTACGGACAGGCCGTGGCTCAGCAGCCCTAGTCCATACAGAAATGCCAGCTGAGGGAAGGTCCAACCTGCCAGCGCCTGAAATTGCTCCACCATCAGCTTCAGCACCCATACCCCGCTGATGTACTGCAAAGGGATCATAAGAAACCAGCTGACCAAGAACAGCGGATATTCCAATTGACGCTGAACGGCCAGTTTGGCGAAGAAATAAGCAACGGATGCATGATAGCGAATCGCGGTAACCATGACGGACTAACCTCCTTGAATGAGCGTGACACGCTGGGCACGCTGCCACACGACGTAGGCGATAAAAGCAAGCGCCGCAATCCAAACCGCTTGAATAACAAGCGCTGTTCCTGCCTGTGCGTATGAGATTTTGCCAATATAAATGGAAAGCGGGGTTTGGTACATGTACTGGAAAGGAAGGTAGCTCGACACGGTCGCCATCCAGCCGGGGAAGAACCAAATCGGAATCAGGCTGCCGGACAGCACGCGCACGATCGCATCCTTCACGATGCCGAGGTTCCCAAGCTCCATGACCCAGAATGAGATCATGCCGACGATCGCACCCATGAGCCAGAGCAGTAGAAAGCTCAGCATCAGGCTTGGTATAAAGAGGAGAAAGGCAATTAAGCTGACAGGCAGCGGCGGGGTAAATAGAATCGAAGCCAGCAGAATAAGCGGAATGGCTTGATTCACGAGCGCGCTTACCGTGGTGCCGAGATCCTCGGCCAGGAACATGCCCAGCAGATGGATAGGCTTAATGAAATCGGTCGCGATATGTCCCTCCCGGACCCGATAGTACATATCATTTTGAACATTGACCGATAGGATCGCCCCCATCACAACGGCTAAGATGGCGTAGACGACCATTTGATGCTGGCTCACCTCTTGCACGGAACCCATGCCCCGGTAAGCTGCCTTCCAGAGGAATACAGACGCAAGGAGCATAACCGCGTTAGAAGCCATGCCGGTGAACACTTCGAACCGATAGGCAATCGTCGTTAAAATTCTCATTTTGAAAAAATAGTAATAGGCAGACATACGAGGCCCCCTTCCAAACCTGTCCAATAATTGGATGTTTTTGTTATAGGATAACGTTGCCATTGCGGTTTGGGCAATACCTTGATGTGAAGTGAATCTTCATACAGGGCTAAGGGAGCTTTTACGTTGCCTTCAGCTTTCTTTAAGGTTAACTGCCCATACTGGAGAATGTAACCAAGCACACCTAATTTCAAGGAGGAAGAAATAATGAACAAAACCATGAAAGCCCTCGGTTTAACGGCCGCAATCGCGGTGATGATTCCACTAAGCGCCTATGCCGCAACAAGCACTTCAACTACGGACAGCACGAAGTCTACTACTACGGCTACATCTACGGCGGTAATCGCACAAGGGCCATTCGGTCATGATGGAAAAGGCGGCGGCTTCAAACAACGTGCAGGCGGCTTCGTCAGTCAAGAGGTTCTGGATTTGCTGAAACTGGATATGAAGGCGTTTAAAGAGAAGATCGAAGCTGGCAAAACGCTGGCTCAAATTGCGGAGGAACAAGGCGTAACGCGGGATCAGCTGAAGGCAACCCTGACAACGGCTTTCGAGAAGCAGCAGGCAGATCAGAAGAAGGCATTTACCGACAATCTCGATAAATCGCTTGATTCCACGCTGAAAGATGGTATCGGGTTCGGAAGAGGTGGCGAACGAGGCGGTAACTTCAAGATGGAGTTCAGATCACATGCCGGCGCAGCCGACCTTAGTGCATCCGCGAAGGTTCTAGGGCTTAGCGATGAGGAATTGAAAACGGCTCTGAGCGGCGGTAAGACGCTTGCTGACTTGGCAAAAGATAAAGGCATCGACGTCCAAAAGCTGATTGATGCGCAGAAGCAGGTTATCGTGGACAATTTAAATGCCGCCGTAAAAGCAGGCAAGATTACGCAAGCTGAGGCCGATAAGGAGATCGCCAAAGCGGCTGATATCGCAACACGGATCGTGAACGGGAAAATGGACAAAAAACCACATACGATTAAAATCGAACGTAATGGCGTGAAGCAGGATGCCGGCACCAAAGCAGATACGGGTACATCGGCGACTGTGTCGCCCGGTACTGACGCCTAGGGATTGAACAAATGGTACAGGGGTATCCCTGTGCCATTTGTTTGTTTGGGATGGCTAGGCGCAGGGCGCCGGGTGCGAGGCGTAGATGCGGAAGAGATGGGGCTGAGAGTTCCGAAATAGGACGCTCAGTTGATTAAACTAGCTGAAATCCGTCTCGCTGTTTCGTGAGAGTCTGAAAATTGAACTCTCAACGTCGCAACTGGTGCAAAAATGAGCTGAGAGTTCCGAAATTGAACTCTCAGAGCCGAAACTAATATTTTTGGGGACGATATAAGCGGATATGCCGCTTATTACAAAGAAATTAGTTAGTATAGGGCTTTATTGGCGGATATTCCGCTTATCGAGCCGATCCTCGTTGCGAATTAAGCTCATTAAGCGGTTATGCCGACTGCCGGCTGCTAGGCAGAATGCCTTCAAGAACAAGAAAAGCCTCCTTCCGATGAATCGGACGGAGGCTTTCTCTGTATGAACAGCTTGGTTACCCGGCGCGTTCGCGTTAGATCCAAGCCTTCAGATGGACTTGACGAATAAACTCTTCGCGAGTCTGCGGTTCGCCTTCGTTGTCCTCTTCTTGAATCGCTTCTTCCCCGCCGTTCATGATGCGATGGAACAGCTCCGCATTGTGAGTTGCCAATGCAAAGTCGATCAGCGCTTCGCGCTCCAAGCGGTCCACCTCTTGCTTCATCAGCACTTCCTCCAGCTCGATATCAGCTGCAGGCACGTAGAAATTACGGTTTGCCTTCGGAACCCGAATGACATAATCGAATGCGTTATCGGCATTGCGATCATATGCAATTATATAACCATACTCCCCAACCGGGAGGGTCTGTTCAAATAAGTCCGATATGATAATGATACGTTGGCCAAGCTTATACATTAGCGTCTCACTCCTGTCACCAATAACCATACTCTATGACTCTACTCTATCCTACTAAAATTCAGAAAGGAAGTCCAATAGATGAGAATGGTTATTGGTTATTACATTTCCAGTGATGGACGTCGACGCAGTGACCAAGCGGCGATTGCCATTATGGCAGCCATGATGCCAATCGCGATGCAGACAGCCGGCCATAGGCTGCTTTGCCCGCTTGGCGAAGCCGTGAACTGCGCGGAGGCAAGCGTCGGCAGCATGCCCGGGCTGGCCGCGAGCGCGTGCGGGAACGCGGAAGCCGTCAGCGCGAGCACGGCCGCTGCGCCGAGCGCGCACGCAGCCGCTGCTGCTCCGCTGCGCAGCAATGCGCTAAACAGCAGCGTAAGCGAGCCCGCGAAGCTCAGCCAGAGCAAGAACAGCAGATAGGCATAGAGGCCGTGCTGCCAATCCACGTTATCGAACAGTGCCGCCGTGTAATACCACGCGGCGCCGAAGCCGCCTGCGAATGCGAGCGTGATGAGCACCAGCATGGCAGCCCATTTTGCCGAGACGAACGAGAGATACGAGATTGGCTTTACCAGAATCATAGCGGTCAAGCCACTCGTGCGTTCCGCGGAAATGCTGCCCATGACCGATAAGGCTAGCACCAGCAGCCCCATCGTGTTGAACTGCTGCAGCGTCTGCGCCATAACTTCGTTCGCTGAAGGCTGCGGGATCGAAATGACCGCTCCTTCCGGTAAATTGCCGGCATGCGCTAGGATGTCCGGCAGAAAATACGTGGAAAGGGGCTGCATCGCACCAAATAAAATATAGACAAGCGGAACCCATACAAGCTTGTAGCTGCGGATCAGCTCTGTCCATTCTTTGCCGAATAACACAAGCCACCGGTTCATAGGTGCTGCACCGCCTTCATAAATAAGTCCTCCAGTGTCGTCGAACCAAATTCCAGCTTGGTTACGGGCACTCCTCGTCCCAGCAGCTGCTGCAGAACGATCTTTCGGGCTTCGTCGATTCGGTTGTTCCGTACACGAAGCTTGACTCCGTTGCCGCCAGATAGCTGCTCCGCGGAGTGAAAGAGTTCCGATGACGTCGACGACGAAGAGACCATCAGTGAAACCCACTGTGACAAAGCCGTCCGCGCTTCATCGGTATTCTCGACTTCAACCAGCAGCACCGGCTCACGATAAGCTGCGCGAATATCATGGATCGCCCCGCTAATGACAATACGACCGCTCTTCATAATGAGCACGTCGTCACACAGCTCTTCTGCGTCATGAAGCACATGCGTAGAGAATAAGATCGTCGTCTCGTGCTTCAGCTCTCCAAGCAGCTGCATCACTTCACGGCGTCCAATGGGGTCAAGCGCAGATACCGGCTCGTCCAGAATAAGCAGCTTTGGCCGGTGAATGAGCGCCTGCGCCAGGCCAAGGCGCTGCTTCATCCCGCCGGAATACCCCGCGATTCGGCGCTTACCGGCATCTGCGATGCCGACCCGCTCCAGCAATTCGAGGCTGCGGGCAGCTGCTTCCCGTTTCGACAGCCCGCATAAGCCCGCAGCGTAGCGAAGAAATTCTTCGCCCGTCATCCAGCCGTGAAACGCCGGCGTTTGCGGCAAATAGCCGATGAGCGCGCGATGATCGTCGCCCGGCTTCAGATCTCGGAAGCGGATGCTTCCTGACGAAGGCTGCAGCAGCCCGCTGAGAATGCGGATCGTCGTTGTTTTTCCCGCTCCGTTTGGACCGAGCAGCGCCGTGCAGCGCCCTTCCCCAAGCGTAAAGCCAATGTCCCGCAGCGCGGACGTTGCTCCGCTGAATGTTTTGCTAAGTCCGTCGATAGTAACGAGTCCCATCATGACGACTGTTTCCTGCCGAAGAGGAAGAACAGCACCGAACCAAGTAAATTCATGAAAATAATAATGAGCACCCACATCCACTTCGGCCCTCTCGTTTCAGCGGCGCGCGCGCAAACGACAAGCGCCGTTACCATCAGGATTAGCTGCACAACGGCGAGCGGCAATATAAGGGAAAGCAGCTTCGCATTCGTTAATTGATCCATGTTCGTAACCCCTCTCTCTTAATTATCCCTTCGCTTCGACCAGTTCACTCGAACGATCAGCAAGTAAAACAAGAAGGGCATCGGGAACTGAATCAGTCCCCATATCCCCCAAAACCATGGATAACGGCTCCGTTTCTTCGCATCCTTGAACAGCCAGGAAGATTGGCACAGTAGAATAATGACGACGCCGATAAGTGTTGCTATTTCCCATCCGACCATCTGGGACGCCGCCTTTCCTTGCCTTTGATCATGAAAAAGAAAACAAATGCCGCCGCAGCTGCAAAGGCTAAGATTTGGATAATTACGAATAGCACGATGCTGCTCACCCACAGCAGCAGCAAGCCGCTTAATACAAGAGCGCTGACCAGCCAGAATAAGGCGAGCTCCCGCCGATAGCGGCTGTTCAGCTCTTGCTTATGTTCATGAACCAGCTCCGTTATCGAGTCGACTGAAGGAATATCCGGCTGAATGGAGCGATCCCATTCTTCCAAATGAACGCCAAGCAGCTGCCGAAATTGCTGCTCTTCTTGCTGTTCGTCGTCGATGTCACTTTTCTTGCTGCGCTTACCGTTTCTATTCATCCTCGTTAAGCTCCTTCCTTAGCTGTTTCAGGCCGTTATGCAGCCGCGACTTCACTGTACCGACAGGAATGTCAAGCCACGAGGCAATTTCCTCGTAGACATAGCCGTAATAATATTTGAGCAATATCGGCACACGGATCTCATACGACAACGCCCCAAGCGCATCGAGTGCATGCGGCCATTCCTGCTGCCGCATCGCGGCATGAAACCGAATGGATTGCAGCGCTTGCTCTTCCGTTTGCCACTTCTGCTCTCTCTGCTGCTTGCGCATCTCGTCGATATAACGCCGGGTTGCGATCGAAATCAGCCATGTTGAAAATTTACTTTGCTGCCTGAACTGGCCGATCTTCTCGATAGCCTTCAGCATCGTATCCTGCACCAAGTCTTCCGCCATCGCCTTGTTCATCGTTACCTTCAACATGTACCGATACAACAAGGGGTAATGGCTGCGCAGCAGGGTCGACAGCGCATGATCGTCGCCGCGAATTGCCCGTTTCACTAGCTGCGCTTCATCTCCCAGCTGTTCCATCCCGATCATCGTGTTCCCCTCACCTGCTGCATGAAATAAGCCTCTTTCCTTCAGTCTCGCCAATATGACGCCGAAGGTTGCCCGTTTGTTCACTTGCGCCGCAAAAACTTCTGGCGTTGCCCTTATATTGTAAAGAATTAGGAGGCAAGATGCAGCAAAAGGCCATCCGCATGGATGGCCTTTAACAATTATTGTTTCACTTTGGCAGCAGCTGTATAGCGGTTTTCCGGCACCGGCAAGCCTAAATTTCCGCGTAATGTATCGGACTCATATTCAGTCCGATACACGCCGCGTTCCTGGAGAAGCGGAACGACCGACTCTACGAAATCGCGCAGAGAGTCCGGCGTCGGCGCATATAAGATAAAGCCGTCCGCCGCTTCCTCCGCATGCCAACGCTGGAGCAAATTCGCCACTTTCTCAGGCGTCCCTATGAACTCGCTGCGAGGCGTCGCCGTGCGAATCGCTACTTCGCGCAGCGTTAGGTTTTGCTCGCGCGCGAGCTGCTTAATTTTATCCGTTCCGCTGCGGAAACTGTTCTTGCCGAGTTCGCCGAGCTCAGGGAATGGATCGTCCAGCGGATATTGGGAGAAGTCATGGTGATCGAAAAACCTTCCGAGGTATTCCAGCGCCTTATCGATGGTCACCAAGTTCGCGTATTCCAAATACTTGCGCTCAGCTTCTTCTTCCGTAGCCCCGATAATCGGACCGACGCCCGGCAAAATCACGATATCATCGCGCGATCGGCCCAGCGCAACTGCGCGATCTTTTACATCCTTATAGAACGCCTTAGCTTCTTCAATATTCTCATGTCCGGTGAATACGGCGTCCGCGCTGCTTGCAGCTAATTTCCTGCCGCTCTCGGACGAGCCCGCTTGGAAGATCACCGGATGTCCCTGCTTGGAACGCGCGATATTTAAAGGTCCTTGCACGGAGAAATACTCGCCTTTATGATCGAGCCGATGCATTTTGGACGGGTCGAAAAACACGCCGGACTCCTTATCCCGGATGAACGCATCGTCTTCCCACGAATCCCACAGGCCGCGAGACACTTCTAAGTATTCTTCGGCGATTCTGTACCGTTCGTCATGCGTCGGATGCTCGGGCTTCCCATAGTTTTTGGCTGAGCCTTCAAGAGGAGAAGTGACTACGTTCCAGCCCGCGCGTCCTCCACTAATATGGTCGAGGGATCCAAATTGGCGCGAAACCGTAAATGGTTCGCTATACGAGGTGGATAGAGTGCCAACAAGGCCGATCTTGGAAGTGACTGCCGCAAGCGCAGACAATATCGTAATCGGCTCGAAGCGGTTTAGAAAATGAGGGATCGACTTTTCGTTAATATAAAGGCCATCCGCGATGAAAACGAGATCGAATTTCCCCGCTTCGGCCGTTTGCGCTTGTTTCAGGTAAAATTCGAAGTTCACGCTTGCGTCCACCGGTACCTCCGGATGCCGCCATGCGGATACATTGCCGCCTACCCCGTGAATAATCGCACCTAACTTCAACTTTTTATTGTTCGCCATAACGGATACCTCCCTAAGTTTAGGATTGCAATAACGCGGATTCTTTCAACCGGAGCCGGTAGCTCTTCACTAAGATATCTCCGTTCTTAAACTCCTTATCGAGCGCTCTCTCGAATCCCAGCCGTTCGTACAACCGCACCGCGGAGTCCATAATGTCGGAGGTATGCAGGTGAAGCGTATCGGCTCCCCACTCCAGTACCAGCTTCGCGCTCTCTCGAATGAGCTCCGTCGCTATCCCGCGTCCACGCGCTTGTCGCGATACGCCGAGCAGCCGAATAATCGGATTGTGAATGTCCAGCTCCGGCGCTCCATATGCGGTCTCCGAGGAATCATAGATGAACACGCTGCCCATGATTTGCCCATCCAACTCCGCAACAAGCCTCGACTTCGTCGAAGGCGTATCGACTGCTTGCAAAATATTTTCCTTATACTGCTCCCATCTTGCGGCATCCAGCGTAATTTCATATTGCTGATAGGCATCTAACAGCACTTGAACAACCGCATCGCGATCAGAAGGACCAGCCTCTCTGATTCTCACTTTATTACGCGCTTCTTCTTCCGCCTGCTTAATCCTCGCGATTTGCCCCAGATGGCGTTGTACATGCGAAATGAAAGACTGAACACTAGCAGCAAGAGTGACGCTTTCCCCTTTGAAATTAATACCTGTCTTGTTCCAATCCTCGATCGTGAGACGGTGAAACAGCACTCGGTTATAGTTCAACAACTGGTTATAGAACGTCAAGATATCCGCGGCATTCCCCTCGTTCGCCTTCTGCCCCGCAACCCAACGATCTTGGTTAAACGCGGGCAAGCGCACCTCAGAGTCGGACAAAATTTCGCGAATACGAAACGAAACGACGACATTGTGGTCGGCCAAATGAGTAAGAACTTCGATAATGCTCCATTTATCTGCTGCAGCCTTCCAGCGCAATTGCTCATCGGACAACCCTTCGATGGCTTGCTGCAGTTGTTCGCAAGTATGCAGGTAGTGGTCAATTTGAACGAGATCTTGCAGGTTACTTTGACTCATCTATACACGCCTCCCAGACCGTTATGTCGATACCTTCAATGCACGTATGGCATCCACTGCTAACTTCTCGAAAAATAATGCTCCAATCGACAGCGCTCTTTCATCCGCGTCAAAGGCCGGATGATGCCACTCTTGCAGGCCGGATGTGCCTAAGAAAAAGAAAATGCCCGGCGTCTCTTGCAAGTAGAATGCAAAATCTTCACCTGCCGGAGAAGGCGCAGGCTCTACAACCGTCAACCCCAGCGACTCCGCAGTCTTGGCGGCACGCTCAGCCCAAGTCGGATCGTTCACAACGGCAGGCGGTCCGGTAATCCATTTGACCGAGGCTTTCGTATCGAGCGCCGTCCCGACACCGACGACCACTTGCTCGAACCGCGTGCGCACTCGATCACGTACTCGCTCATCGAATGTGCGAAGCGTTCCGTCGAATACGGCTTTGTCCGCGATCACATTCCAAGCCGTTCCGCTGTTCAGCCGAGTAACGCTAATGACCGCACTATCCAGCGCACTAACGTTGCGGCTGACGATAGACTGCAGCGCCGTAATAATATGGGCAGAGGCTACGATCGGGTCCAGCCCCGCTTCCGGCACGGCGGCATGAGATCCGCGTCCCTCGACTTCGACGATGAACCCGTCCGCCGCCGCCATAATCGGTCCAGCCTTTATGCCAATTGTGCCTACCGGCAAGTTCGGCTTATTGTGCAAGCCGAACACCGCCTGCACGCCTTCAAGCGCGCCGCTCGCAATTACCTGCGACGCCCCTTTCGCCTTCTCCTCCGCCGGCTGAAATATCAGCCTGACCGTCCCTTCCAGCTCCTGTTCTCGCTGCTTCAATAAGAGCGCCGCACCCAGCAGAATCGCGGTATGAACATCATGGCCGCAGGCATGCATAACACCCGGAACAGTAGAAGCGAAGGGAAGGCCCGTTTCCTCTTGAATCGGCAAGGCATCGATATCCGCGCGAATGGCGATGATCGGCCCTCCGCGGTGGCCGCCTATCTCGGCGACAAGACCGGTTCTTAGCGGATATTCCGCGATTCGGATGTTCGACTCCTTCAGCCAGGCGCTTAGAGCTGCCGTCGTTTTGAATTCTTCATGGGACAATTCGGGGTTGGCATGCAAATGACGCCGATACGCGATCAATCGCTCTTGGAGCTTGTCGGCTACCTGAAAGCTCATCTTGTTCTCTCCTCATTCCTAAGCTGCATGACGATTAAACCGGCTGTTCCTCGAAGGCTTCCTTCAGCAGCTCAAAATTTCGAACTCGTTTGGTAAAGTCGGGGATGATTGTCGTGAAGATCAGTTCATCCGCGTCGTACGTATCGCGCAGCTCGATCAGCCGCTTTCTTACGGTCTCTTTCGTTCCTCTCGTAATATCCGCATCGCGAATCTCCGCGGTATACGTCTCGCCTGCTTGCTTGGCGAATTCTTCTGCTTGCTCCAATGAACCGACGTTTACCACCTTGCCGCTTGCGAGCGTGACGCGAACGCTCTTGAAGTTACCCGCGAGCTCCGCAGCCTCTTCTTCGGTATCCGACGTGATGACCGATAACGCAAGGATGGCGTACGGTTCGCTTCCGTTGTCTCTATTAAAATGCTCGCGATAGCTCTCGAAGGCTAGTCGAGCCGTTTCCGGATCGTTGTTGATGAACAACGCGAATGCGTAAGGATACCCTCGCTCGGCGGCCAGCTTCGCGCTTGAAACGCTCGTGCCTAGCAAATAGATGTCAGCGGGCTGTACCGGCAGCGGGTTGGCTTGCAGCCCAGCTAGCGGATGGTCATCCCCAAACGAGCCATGGAGCAATTGTTCCAGCTCAATCAGCTTACTATCGAGCGATTCCGACTCGGCTAAGCCTTTCTGCAGCGCCTTCGTGGAACGAGGCAAGCCGCCCGGCGCACGTCCGATGCCAAGATCGACCCGTCCCGGTGCGAGCGTCGCCAGAACGTTAAAGTTTTCGGCCACTTTGTAAGCACTATAATGCTGCAGCATGACTCCGCCTGATCCGACGCGAATCTTGTTCGTACGAGCTAGCAAATGCGAGATCAGCACCTCCGGCGAAGCGCCGGCTATTTGCGGGGAATCATGATGCTCCGATACCCAGAAACGTTCGTAGCCAAGCTTCTCCGCCAATTGAGCCAGCTTAATCGTATTGCCCAGTGCTTCCGGCGGCGTCTGTCCGGGAAACACGATGCTTTGGTCCAAAATGCCGAATTTCAATACCATCTACCATCCGCTCCATTTCGATTAAATAGAATAAGCGCTCTCCGGTGTAATCCTTGCCAGAAACTGTTTGGTCCTAGCCTCCTTAGGCGACTGAAAAATGAGATTCGGCGGGCCTTCCTCGACGATTACGCCTTCGTCCATAAACACGACGTGATTTGCGACGTCTTGGGCAAAACCCATCTCGTGCGTGACGATGATCATCGTGATGCCTTCCTTAGCAATTTTGCGGATGACGGCAAGCACTTCACCGACGAGCTCCGGATCAAGCGCGGAGGTCGGTTCATCGAACAGTATCACGTCCGGATTCAGGGCAAGCGCCCGTGCAATGCCAACGCGCTGCTGCTGTCCTCCTGACAGCTGACTTGGGTAGGAATCCAGCTTGTTACCGAGTCCCACCTTCTCCAGCAGCTCGATGCTTCTCTGGCGAGCTTGTTCTTTCGGGATGTTCTTCACGATAACGAGCCCCTCCATCACGTTCTCAAGGGCGGTCTTATGACGAAAAAGATTATAGTTCTGAAACACCATCGCGGTTTTCCCACGCAAGGTATGGATGTCCTTCTTCAACGGTTTCCGGCAATTCACCTTAAAATCGCCGATCGAAATCTCCCCGTCACTCGGCTTCTCCAAATAATTGATGCATCGGAGAAGCGTCGTCTTGCCAGAGCCGCTCGGCCCAAGGATAGCAACGACTTCGCCTTTTCGAACGGCCAGATCGATTCCTTTCAACACTTCGTTTCGGCCGAAGGATTTCGATATATTCGTAAGTTTGATCATGCTACACCTCCGCGGTTATAAGCATTAATGCGCTTCTCCAGCAGCGCAGTTGCTCGTTCAATCAGAAAGGTAAGGCCCCAGAAAATTAGCGCCGCGGCAAGGTACGCCTCAAAAAACTTCCAGTTCGTCGTTGCGATGATATCTGCCTTGGCGTTCACTTCCACAACCGATACGGTAAAAGCTAGCGTGGAGCCATGCAGCATGCCGATCAAGCTGTTGGATAAATTGGGGAGCGCAGCCGCGAAGGCTTGCGGCAATACGATTCGGCGCAGCGCCTGGAAAGTGGTCATCCCGATTGAATGAGCCGCCTCCATTTGACCTTTATTTACTGCGAGAATGCCTGAACGAATGACTTCGGATAAATAAGCGCCTGCGGTGATGGAGAAGGAGAGATACGCGAAACCGATCATCGGAATCGAGACCGAGTGGAACGACCAATGGTACTTGTCGGCTAAGCTGTCGACGATCATGGGCAATCCGACATAAATAAGGAGCAGGTGAGTCAGCATCGGCGTGCCTCGAATAAACGTAACGTAAGCCGTACCGATCTGGCTCAGCACAGGAATGGCGAATATACGGGACAGCGCAACAATCAGGCCGATGATAAATCCGCAACCAACGGAGACGACCGTGATGTAAATCGTGTTCGGAATCGCCGGAAGCAGCAGCAGAAAGGCTTGCCAGATGAACGCAAAATCCAATGTCATACGCCTGTGCCTCCTTTACCCCATGCTACTTTTGCATCCAACAGCCGATTTAGCCCTTTTTTGCCCATAGGAAGTTTGCTAGCGGTCGTTATGGCCGTTTCATGTTTAAGCAGCCTGCGCTCCGTGTAATAGAACAATTTCTCCAAGAAGAAGCTGATGATGAAATAAACGATAGCCAATGCGATATAGCTTTCTAACAAATGCCTGGACATCGTAGGCAGCGTCTGCGATTTCCCCGTAAGCTCCATAACGCCGAGCGTAAAAGCCAGCGACGTGTCTTTCAGCGTTGCGATTACCAAGTTAGCCAGAATGGGGATCGATATGGCCAGCGCTTGCGGGAATACGATCCGCGTGAAAGCTTGATAGCCGGTCATGCCAACCGCGTAAGCCGCTTCGACTTGTCCCCGATCTACGGCGGACACCGCAGCCCGGATTCCTTCTGAAATGTAGGCTCCGCTATGCAGCCCGTAAGCCAGAATAACGAAGTACAATGCCGACACCTTGCTTACGTCAACATGCACGGCTTTCAGCACTTCCGGCAAGCCGTAATAGATCAAGAACAGCTGAATAATAATCGGCGTTCCTCTGAAAAAAGAGGCATAGAGCTGGGAAACCCGCTGCACCAGCGGCACCCGGTAAAGCCGGGGAAGGGCGACGAGAAAACCGACGCCCAGCCCGACCAAGATAGAGCTCGCTACGATAATCAGCGAAATCCGTATAAACGGAAGCAGCTTCCAGAAATATTCGACAACATAGGCGATATCGAATGGAGCACCCATAGACCGACCTCACCCTTTCTTGAATAGTGTCTATTTTTCAGATACGGTTGCGTCGAATCCAAGCCACTGGTTGCTGATTTTGGATAACGTGCCGTCTGCCTTGATTTCCAGAATCGCCCGGTCAACAGCATCCGCAAGCGTCTGCTGCTCCGGATCGTTCTTGCGGAACAAGAACAGAATATCCGCTTCGCTAAGCTCTTTGCCGACGGTTTTCAGCTTGCCTTCCGGATCGATGATCGGCAGTACGAAGTCCGCACCTACGGTAGCATCAACGCGGCCGGATGTAATTTGGGATAAGGCGTCATTCGCCGCCCCGCTGGAATACACAATCTTAAGCGCATTATCGTGGTCTTTGTTGTAGTTCTCCAGAATCGTTGCTTCGGCGCTCGTAGCCGTCGTGAATATCTTTTTGCCTTTCAGATCGTCGAGCGATTCAATCGCATCATTGTTGTCTTTGGCAACGATGATCTTGTTTTTCCAATGTGCATAAGACTCTTTGTTGAACAAGTATTTGGCTTCGCGCTCCGGGTTTTTCTCGAATTCGTGAGCGGCCAAATCGATTTTCTTCGTCTCAAGGCTTAGCAAAATATTTTTGAACTCCAGTACTTGAATATCGAACTCGTATTCGGGAAGACGCTTATCGATCTCTCTGATCAATTCAACGTCATAGCCGGTCAGCTTGCCGCTTTCGTCGACGAATGCAACCTTGGGAAATTGATTGCCTGTTCCTACGACGATCTTCTTTACTTCTTTCGGCGCTTCGGAGTTGGCTGCAGCCGTGGTGTCGGACGAGACCTTGTTTGTGGCTGCATTGCTTGCATTATTGTTCTTGGTACCGCAAGCCGACATGGTGAGAATCAGAATAAGACTTGCTGCCATGACGATAGATTTTTTCATTGTAACCCCTCCGTTTTTGTTCGATCATTTAAACTTATAATTCCTAGTGGTTAACTAAGAATTAATGTTGAGATTAACGATATCATCGCAATCAACGATCGTCTAATAGAGATTTTCAATATGTGAATCAAAAAATCCGATAATTCCTATTCATTTACTAAGTGTATAGATAAAACGAAAGGGCTGACCCTGTCTTGCGACATCTAGTTCAGCCCTTGTTTTGCTCGTCGAATAGGTGTTTGCCAATTTCCATAATCTCCGAAAGTAATTGCGTATGCTCGCCAAGGCAGGCGATGACGTTCGTTTGCAAAGATATCCCTTCCGTCTCCGTCACCCGAAGCGGAATCAGCTTTCCTTGGGCGACTTCTCCTCGTACGCTTAGACCGGGAAGGAAAGAAATGCCGTTTTTACCTAAGACGAGCCGTTTAGCCATCTCCGAATTGTCCGTCTGAATCCGAATATTGGGCGGCTGCTCCAAATGTTCAAATACGCGGTGAATTCTGAGCCAGTCCAGTGCTCCGCATTCGAAGAAGACGAGCGGTTGCAGTGCAATCTCTTCGACTGACAGGTCTGTTCTTCCGATGAAAGGATGATCCTCGTAGGCATAGAGAGAAATGGGATCTTCGTAAAATTTGACCGAATGCAGGGAGGGATGATTCACCTTGCGAACGAAGCCGACGTCCACTTCCTTATTGAGCGTTTTGGAGACAATCTCATCGGTGGTGCCTGTGACGAATTTATAGTGGATGTTCGGAAATTGAAGCTGAAGCCGCGGCATAAGCTGCGGGATGATGTAGTTGGATACGGAAACCGTACAGCCGATCCTGAATTCCTCCGGCATCTTCTTTCGGCTTATGTTCAGCTTCCCCTTCTGATAGGTCAGTAACAGCTGTTGTGCATACGGAAGGAACCTTCTTCCCTCCTCCGTTATTTGAACCTGCTTGCCGTTCCGGTCGAACAGCTTGCAATCAAGCTCACGCTCCAGTGATTGTATGCGTGCCGTTACAGAGGGTTGGGATAAAAATAAAGCTTCTGCGGCTTTATTAAAGCTTCCGCAGTGGATGACGTACACAAACGCTTCGATATTTTCTATGTTGACGGTAACCACCTCCGGATCGCTAGTAGACCAATGCATATTTATCCAATAAGATAACTCGGAATTTGTATATTGTAAAGCGGAATATTCGTAAAAAAATACGGCCGTTCCACATGTAATGCGGAACAAGCCGTATGGATTATTAAATCGTCATCGATCCAAAGCCACCGTCTACGCGAATCAGCGAGCCCGTGACATAGCCGGACGCCGCCTCGGAAGCTAGCCAAACGACTGCCCCTTGCAGTTCTTTCGGATCGCCAAAGCGCTTCATCGGCGTATGGCTCATAATGCTTTCCACCCGCTCCGGCGACAGAATGGCACGGTTCTGCTCCGCCGGGAAGAACCCCGGTACGATGCCGTTGACACGTACGCCATGCGGCGCGAATTCACGCGCCAGAAATTGCGTCATGCTGTTCACGGCATGCTTCGAAGCCGAATACGTGAACACGCGCGAGAGCGGCGGTCCCGATGAAACGGAGCTGATCGTAATGATGCTTCCGCCATGACCGGCATCAATCATCGATCGGCCGAACACCTGGCAGGCCAGCATAACGCTCTTCGCGTTGACGTCCATGATCCGATCCCATTCTTCTTCCGTAATATCGAAGAACGGTGTCGCGCTGTTGGTGCCGGCCGCATGGAGCAGAATATCCGCTCGACCGTTTGGCGCCCAGCCTTTAATCTCGCCGAGCACGCGCTCGAGATCTGCCTTCACCGCGGCATCCGCCTCAAACAGCGCAGCACGGCCTGTTTCAAGCAGATGGGCAAGCTTCTCTTCCGCTCTTTCCTTGCTGCGGACGACTAGTGCCACATGCGCGCCATGGTCAAGCATCGCTTCAGCCATGACGCTGCCAAGCGTACTTGCGCCGCCAATTAGGACCGCCGTACGGCCCGTTAAATCAAACAATGAGCTTCCGATATTGAACGCCTCCGAATGTGCGGCGGCGCACGCAAGGCTTTAGCTTTCGGCAACGAGCTGGAGCATCCGCTTCCGGTACGTTTCCGGACTTGCACCGACTGTCGTTTTGAACAGTCTGCTGAAATGCGGCAGATGGTGGAACCCTACAGCGCGGCAAACCTCCGAAACCGACTGCCTGGGCTCGAGCCGAAACATCATTTTGGCCTGATTGATCCGCCGGTTGTATAAGTATTTGAATACCGTTGTGCCGGTAACATCTTTGAAGAGGTTGGACAGGTAAGGTTTCGTTAAATGGAGCGCACTGGCAATATGATCGAGCGTCACTTCCTCGAGGTAATGATCCTCCAAGTAAGAGATGACACGCTGAACATGCTGCTCTTTCTGGGAACGATGCTCCCGCTCATTGACCGGCTCGCTGCACCAATCCCGAATGAGATGCAGCAGCTCGATGACCCGCATGACAAACCGATTATAGGCCGTTCGCACGCCCGCGTCGTTCGTTCGCTTATACAGCTGATCCATCTCCGCAAGCAGCGTTTCAAGCTCTGCTTGATCCTGCGGGCTGAGCGAAATACGGATATTGCGCAGCTCATCGAACGGTTTCAGCAGCATCGCCGCCGTATCCGCTTGAAGCACTTTATGGATGTAAGCGGGATCCATATGTATAATCGTGCGAATATAAGGCCTATGCGGTGCTGGGTTTGGACAATGAAGCGTCATTCCATGCATGAGGATTAAATCACCGGGCTGGAGTGTAATCAGCTTATCGCCGATCAAATAATTGCATTCGCCTTCTTGAAAATAATACAGTTCATAAAAGGCATGCGAATGAAATTGAGCGCCCGGATACGGTTCGTCGTTCCGGTACATCAGCTCGATCGGCTGCTGCCATTGCATCGTGAGCGGCACACAGTTCCCCTCCATTTGAGGCGCCGTGTCAGGGCGGCGCATCCTAATGAAATGATTTTACCATGTCGCACATCACCATTGTATAGATTCCTTTACAAACGGACGGCTTTATTTTGCGCGAGCATACAGAGCTCCGCCGCCTTAAAGGCATGTGCCTGCGTCATGGCATTCTCCGTCCGGTTAAGGCAATCGAGAATCAACTCGCCGAAGTACGGGAATCCGACCTGACCGCCAACGGAGAGGTGATGCTCCCCTTCGTGGTTGACCAGATAGATGTGATCGCCGCTCTTGTCGCGCGCCACATCGATATATTTGCGCAGCTCGATATACCCGTCCGTGCCGAGAATAATCGTCCGACCGTCGCCCCAAGTGCCTAACCCGTTCGGCGTTAACCAGTCCACGCGAAAATAATTCGTCGCCCCGTTGTCGCCGATGAGCGTCGCATCGCCAAAGTCCTCGAGCTCCGGATAATCCGGGTTGCTGTAGTTGGCCACTTTACTGCTCGCCACAGTGGCGTCCTTACAGCCTGCAAAGTGCAGGAATTGCTCGATTTGATGGCTGCCGATATCGCACAGAATGCCGCCGTACTGTTCCTTGCGGAAAAACCAATCCGGACGCGATGGCTTGTTCAGCCTGTGCGGGCCGGTGCCGATCACCTGAACGACGCGTCCGATGGCGCCTTCCTCCAGCAACTTGCCGGCATAGATCGCACTTTCGTTGTGCAGGCGTTCGCTGTAGTAGACCATGTACTTGCGTCCAGTCGCCGCCGCTACTTCCCGCGCCTCCGCGAGCTGCTCCAGCGTGGTGAACGGGGTTTTGTCGGTAAAATAATCTTTGCCGTGCTTCATGACCGCGACGCCAAGCGGCCCACGATCAGATGGAATGGCGGCAGACGCGACCAGCTTGACCTGCGGGTCTTCGAGGATCACCTCCGGCGAGGCGGCAGCTGTCGCCTGCGGGTAGACCTTCAGAAACTGCTCCACCTTAGCCGGATCGCGGTCGTATACCCATTTCAGCGTCGCGCCCGCTTCGAGGAGGCCGTTCGTCTGACCGTAAATATGGCCGTGGTCGAGGCCCATGGCGGCGAATACGAACTCGCCGATGCCGACGACCGGTTCCGGTTTCTTGATCGCTACCGGCGCATAGTTCATCCCGTCGCTGCGATTAAACCCTGACATCGCCCTTCAGCTCCTCTTCCGTTTGGTAGGCTAGCTGCTGAAGCGCGCGGTAGCTGATCGCTAAGCTCTCGAACGGATCGCCGGGGCAAACGTCCTGCTCCACGACATACCATTCAACGCCCGTTTCGCGGCAAGCTTCGATAATCGCCGGCCAGTTCAGGTTGCCTTCGCCGATTTCGGCGAATACCTGCTGATCGTTTACGATCGCCATATCCTTGAGATGGACGACCTTCATGTCTGCAACCTTCATGATCCAGCTTACAGGGTCGGCTCCGCCTGCCTGCACCCAGTACGTATCCAGCTCGAAGCTGAATGCGCCGCTTGGGCCGTCTTTGGCATCAAGCAGCCAATCCATGCCGGTCTTGCCTTCGAACTTCTCGAATTCGAATTTATGATTGTGATAGATGAGTTCCAGGCCGGCTTCCGCCAGCTTATCGCCGATCTCGTTCATAATTCCGGCAAAGGCCGCGTAGCCCGCTTTGTCATTCCGGTATTCCGGCGGAATAGAGCCGATGCCGACATATTTGCAGCCCCATGCTTGGTGCTCCGCAATCAGCGCGTCAAGATCGTTCAGCAGACGGTTCGTCGGTACGTGAGTGGCGCAAATAGCCAAGCCGTGGCTGACGCAAATGCGTTTCACTTCATCCGGTGCGATGGGGCCAATGCCGGACACTTGCACAGCATCGTAGCCGATGGCTTTGACGCGCTTCAGCGCGGCATCCAGCTCCTCGGCTGTCTTGCAATAGTCACGGAGCGTGTAGAGCTGAGCAGCGATTTGCTTCTTATACAATCGGGTCACTCTCCTTAATTGGATAAATTGGATGTATTAGAACGTACCTGTCAGATCAGCCGGTTTGGTTTCTGCTGCAGCCGTAGATGGCTTCTGGAACGTTGAGCTTGCGATGCGTTTATTCAGCTCCGCTTCATGCAGCGCTTCGTCCAGCGGCAAATCCACCCATCCATCCAGCCAAGTGGACAAATGCATCGCATTGGAAAGCGTTAAGCCTTTGATTCCTTCTTCGCCTGGCGCAACTAGCGGCGTTCCAAGCAGAACGGCATCCGTGAAGTTTTGCAAAATACCTGCATGCTCCGGGCTCGGTCCTGAGCTTGGGATATCGATTTTCCAGCATTCCGGCGAAGCGAACGGCTCCGTGTTGCGGGCGTTGAATGCAGCTTCTTCTTCGCGCAGACGCCAGAAGGTCATTTTATCGTTCTCGATGACGATTTTGCCGCGGCTTCCCGATACTTCAAGACGATTCGTGCCCGGCGCATCCGAGGTGGATGTGATGAATACCGCCGTTGCCCCGTTCTCATATTCGGCGTAAGCCGTGACGTCGTTCTCGACCTCAATATTCCGATTCTTGCCGAATTGGCAGAATGCGCGCATCCGGGTTGGCATCATGCCCGTTGTCCACTGCCACAAATCAAGGTTATGCGGGCATTGGTTGATCAGTACGCCGCCGCCTTCGCCGCCCCATGTTGCGCGCCATGTGCCGGAGTCGTAATACGCCTGCGTCCGGTACCAGTTCGTAATAATCCAGTTGATGCGGCGGACTTCGCCGATCTCGCCGGATTGAATCATTTCGCGCAGCTTCTGATAGAGCGGATTCATCCGCTGGTTGTAGACGATACCGAAGGTTTTGCCGCTTGCCGCAGCCGCTTCGTTCATCTCCCGCACCTGTTTGGCATAGACGCCCGCAGGTTTCTCGATCAGTACATGCATGCCTTTGTTGAAAGCTTGAATGGCTTCCGTTGGATGATCGTAATGCGGAGTAGCCACAACGACGGCGTCGATAAGGCCCGAATCGATCATGGCCTCGGCGCTCTCAAACACGGCGACTTTATCGCCGAACTTCTCTCTTGCCCAATCCCGTTTGCTCTCGAAACCATCACAGACCGCGGTGAGCACGGCCCCCTTGATAGTGCCCGAAGTCAGGATATTTGCGTGGCCTGAGCCCATGTTTCCGATTCCGATAATGCCGTAGCGAAGCTGTTTCATTCGATCTCCTCCATCCAAGTTTTCATTTGATTGGCATACGTTTGCAGCATCGTTCTTGTATCAAAGGTCGTGCTGAAATCCTCCACGCCAAACCAGCCATCATAGCCGACTGCCCTCAGGTCGCGGAGTACTTGTTTCCACGGCACTTGGCCATTGGCGATGGGACTCCAGCTGCAAGACCATTCTTGCGATTGCAACGGGTCCGATGATGCCGTGCGTGGCGGCTGCCAGCCTGCATTCTTAACATGAACATGGGCCAAATACGGTCCCAGCAGCTCCAAACCCATCCGGTAATTCTCGAAGCCTTCGTATACCATGTTGCCCGGGTCATAGAGCACGCCGATGCAATCCGGATCGAAAGGCGATACGAGCCGGTGCGCGAGCGATGCACTTGGCGCGATTGTCACGTGGTGGGCTTCAACCAGCGCTTTGACACCATATTGGCGGGACAGCTGCTCTACCACCTTGAGGTACGAGATCGCTTCCTCGTAGAGCTCGTTGTAGTTGCGAGTGCGGTTATAGCCGGGAACGCCAACGCGAATCATGGATGCGCCAAAACGTTTCGCAAGCCGCATGACCTGCTCCGTACTTTCGATATCGCCGCATTGGATATAGGGCGTAATGGAGATGGGCTTCATACCGGATCGGTTCGCCGCCTGCTCGAAACGGCTGATCTCTTCCTCATCTGCATGCTGCGAGAGTGTGCAGATATTGTTTCCCCAGAAGGAAGGCGCCTCCTTGCGGAGCTCTGCCGGCGTGTCTTTGCAGCGCCATTCGATGCCGCTGATTCCTGCAGCTGCTGCCGCTTCGCATAACGCCTCCGGTGTAAGATCCGGTGTCGCAACCGTAAATACAGATAATTTCAACATAAGGCTCGCGGTCAGCTCCTTGTCTTTGAAATCGCTTCCCAAATCCCGTTCAAATACGTTGCTCCGAGCGCGCGATCATAGAGTCCGTAGCCGGGACGGCCTTGCTCGCCCCAAATCATACGGCCGTGATCCGGACGAAGCGGTCCCGTAAATCCGGTTTCGTGCAGTGCCTCCAATATCCGCACCATATCGATGGAGCCGTCGGACGAGCGGTGCGACGATTCTTGGAAGGAACGCGGACCTGTGCGAAGGATGTTTCTTGTATGGGCAAAATGCAGTTTACCTTGCGAGCCGAAATGGCGGATGATCGCGGTTAAGTCGTTATCTTCGTTCGCACCGAGCGAGCCGGAACAGAAGGTAATGCCGTTCGATGGGCTGTTCACATGCTCGGTCAGCCGTTTCAATTGACTGAAATTGCTTACGATACGCGGCAGGCCAAAGATTGGCCATGGCGGATCATCGGGATGAATGGCCATGACGATGCCAGCCTCTTCGGCGACGGGAATGACGCGCTCCAAGAAGTAAGCGAGATTGCTCCAAAGCACGTCTTCCGTTACTTCGGCGTAAGCGTCAATGAGCTGGCCCATCTCTTCCTTGGTGTAGCTCTGATCCCAGCCCGGCAGCGACAAGTCGCCGTTCACCGGATCCATGCGGGAAATCGTTTCGTCCTCGAACGTCAAGGTCGTGGACCCATCCGGCAGTGTGTAAGCTAATTGCGAGCGTGTCCAGTCGAACACGGGCATAAAGTTGTAGCAGATGACCGGCACACCGGCTTCGCCAAGGCGGCGTATCGTTTGACTGTAATTTTCAATAAGACGGTCTCGTGAAGGTCGTCCCAGCTTGATGTCCTCATGCACGGGAACACTCTCGATCACCGCAAGCCGCAGCCCTGCAGCCTCGATGGTTTCTTTAAGCCGATTGATGGATTCCACCGGCCACGCTTCACCGACCGGCACGTCGTAAAGTGCGGTTACAATCCCGTGAATCCCAGGAATTTGGCGGATATTTTGCAAGGTGACCGGGTCATCATTGCCAAACCATCTAAACGTCATTTTCATCGTACAGCACCTCTTAGATTGGGTAGATTGGTCGATTTCCGCTTATTGGCATATAGATTCAGCATTATTGTAGCACAGCAAAGTCCAATAGAAATCGGCTTTGCCGATTACCTTAACCACAGTTAAATCTAATAGAGAAGTACCGCATCTGAGTCAAGCTGGAGGCAGCTGGAAACGCAAAGAAGCTGTCTGCGGCAACCTATCGTTGACTCGCAAACAGCTTCTTCATTATGGGATTAGGATCAGCCCTTCAGGCGATCTTGTGAGAGGCCGGCAGCCGGTATCGGTAATGAGGTAACTATTCTCGATGCCGACGACACCGCGTCCCGGAAATGTGAATTTGGGCTCTACCGCAAGTGTAATGCCTGCTTCGAGCGGATCGCTGAAACCTTTCGCAAGCACGGGCCACTCATCGACTTCAAGCCCGATGCCATGACCGAGAAATTTGACCTGATTGATGCCATACCCCATAAAATGATCGGCAAGCCCTGCATCAGCAGCTTGTTTCAGCGCAGCCGCATAGATCGATTCGCTGGATGTGCCCGGACGCATCAGCACTTCCGATTGGCGAATGATGCGCTCCGCCTGCGCATAGGCTTCCGCCAAGTCATCAGGCAGAATTCCAATCACTGCGGTTCGCGTCTGATCGATAATATAGCCATCGATGCAGCAGCCGATGTCAATGAGGATCGGCTCCCCTCTGCCGATGGATTTGCGGCTCGTGCTTTGCGGAAACGCAGGTCCAAGGCCGAGGCCGCCTGCCGGACCATCGAACGCACTCGGAACGGCAGCCGCAGCGCCTGAGCCCAGCATGCCGGTTGTAATTTCCATGTTGTAGCTGCGGGTGCGCATTAATCCGATATGACCGCGAATACGAATTTCATATTCGATTCGGGCCATCAGCTCAAGCTCCGTCAGACCTTCTTTAATGATGCCTACAGCGGCTTCCAGCGCTTCTGCGACAACCTCTGCGGCTGCTTCAATACGGCCAATCTCCCACGGCGACTTCACCATCCGAACTCGTCGAACAAGCGTCGAACCGTCTACCAGAGAGCAATCGTTGCTGCTGCCCGCCAGTGCTTCGGCCAGCTTGGCGAATGTGGATGCCGGCAGCACATCCATCTCCGTTGCAATCTTCACCGGTTGATCTCCATTGGCATTGCCGCTGCCAAACACAGCAGGATGGTCCTGCTCCAGCTGAGCGCGGAATTGGCGCAATGAATTCAACGCCTTCACTTGAATAGCCGACTCCTGAATAGCCCGCTCCACGCTGCGTCTCACATAGAATACTGCCGTCCCTTCAGCCGGGATAAAGGCATACCCGGCCTGCATCGAGCCTGTAAAATAATAAAGGTCCACATGCTGCGTGACCAGAAAAGCATGGATGCCCGCTTGGGCCATAAGCTGCTGCAGCCGATTAATGCGCTCCGCGATTTCGTTCTGCTGCACCTGTATCGTTTCTACCGTTCCACTGTTCACCTGCACGCGCAATCGCTCCTTGCTCCAAGCTTATTTCCTCCATTACAACAAAAGAACAGCGGCTCCGTCAACTTGACGTCAGCCCCGCTGCTCTTGTGATTGTCCAATCGTTTGGTTATTTGCTATCCAGCAGGTTATCCAAGCAGCTTGCTTCTTGCCTTGCTTCGGTAATCCTGCGGACTAATCCGGTACTTATCACTGAACAACCGTGAGAAATATCTCGGGTTCGCAATCCCGACTAACGTGGAGATTTCATAGATTTTGAGATCCGATTGTGCCACCATAGCCTTTGCCTGTTCCAGCCGAAAATCCTGAAGGTAATCCAAGAAGCTGTGTCCCGTCTCATTGCGGAACAGCGTTCCGAACCAACTCGGACTCAAGTTAACCTGGCGGGCTACGGTGACCAGATCAATGTCCTCTTGATAGTTGCTGCGGATATACTTGATCGCGTCGCGGATTTCTTGGCGGCAGCGATGAACGGGCATTGTCCTGCGGTTTAAGTTGTCTATCAACTGCGTGATGATGATAGAGAGGCTGCTGACATGCTCGCAATGCTCAATCGCGGACAGAATCCATTCGCGAGCGGCAATCGCTCTCTCCGCTGTTTCCAAATCAAAGTCCTCCCGGAAACAGCTGCTGAGCTCGAAGCCCGCGTGCTTCAGCTGTTCGGTGCCCGGCTTTGCATACATGGCAATCTCATCTCGCCATGCATTCAGCAGTGTCGCAAGTGCAGCAGTGTCGTCTTCTTCCGCCGCCTTCTTAATATCGGCATAGAGCGCCTTCAGTCTGGCATTCGATGATGATGAGGCTTCTGCTTCCGGGCTGTTTTCACCGACGATGACGCAGCCTTTAGGTTCATAGAAAGCCTGCTCGAGAAGCTTGCGGCATGTTGCGAGTGCATCCGGCAGCTGGGCCAGTTTATACTTGAAGCCCGATAGCGCTTGGAGCGGCTCAATACCTCGGCCCAGGCATTCGTCATAGCCCTGCTTCAGCGTGTGCAGGGTCCAGGCATTGAAATCCGCGCTGCCATTGGGCTCGCTCGATGCGAGCAGGACTGCCCACAACGGCTCCGTCAACCGAATAATGAAAGACGTGTACGGGGCAAATTCCTTCTCATAAGCATCGATCATCAGCGCCGCATCATGTTTGACATCACTGGGAAATCGCAGCAGTCCGAGCCTGAATTGCTTGAAGGCCGACAATTCGTTTGCCAACGCCTCCGCGGATGCGGATGCGCCCCCCGAGAGCAGCCAATCCTGCAGCAGCTGCCTCAGCGTCCAATGCTTCTGCATCCGCGCCTTGCGGATTTCCTCGACCGCCCTGTCCAGACAGGAAATGAATTCCGTCTCGCTTAGCAGCAGCTTGGTCAAATAATCGGCTGCACCGTTTCGCATCGCGCTTTGCACCTTCTCGAAATCCTCGAAACACGTTAATAGAATAACTGCAGGCGGGGACGTCATGCCGTGGATTCGCTTTAATAAGCCCAAACCATCAAGTATCGGCATGCCAATATCCGCGATCACTATATCCGGCTGCAGTTTCTCAATCATCCGCCAAGCCTGCTCGCCATTCTCCGCTTCCCCAGCGATCTCATAACCGCGGGCCGCCAAATCGAATGAACGAATCCGCATCCTGGCTAAAGGTTCATCATCGACGATAAGCAGGCGAAAAGTAGGTTCATTCATTCGCTAACCTCCTGTAATAGGGAGTTTGACAGAGTCAAACTCTCACCGCTTTGGAGTTTCACTCCTTTAAAGCCGTGGCAACAGAATGACGACAGTCGTTCCTTCCCCGTATTCACTCCGGATGGATAAGCCATAACGTTCTCCAAAATGAAGCCGGATCCGCCGATGAACGTTTAGCACTCCGATGCCGCGCTCACTGCCCGGATCCACATCCTCCCGTAGTGCCTGCCGCAGCCATTCCAGCCTCTCTTTCGGAATGCCGACACCGTTGTCTCGCACATCAATCGCGACCGCTCGTTCCTCGACATGAACCGAGACGTCAAGCTCACCTTGCCGCCCTTCCAATGCATGCAGGCCGTGGAACACCGCGTTCTCTACGATCGGCTGCAGCACCAGCTTCATGACCGGCATCTGCGCAATCTCCGGCGGGGCCGATCCAATCCGAAATTGGAAGCGGTTGCCGTAGCGGACGGATAAGATATGCAAATAGTCGCTGGCATAACGCAGTTCATCTACCAGAGGCGGCTGTTTGTTGTCGTCCAGACTGTATTGGAGCAGCCGACACAGTACCTCCATCATCTCGTGCAGCTCCGGTTTGGGGCTGACGTCAATCATGATGTCGATCGTATTCAGCGTATTGTACAGAAAATGCGGATTGATCTGCGACAGCAGCACCTGCATGTCGGATTGGCGTTTTGCCTCCTCCGTTCGCTGCAGGCCGATGACAAGATCGGATATTTTGCCGGTCATCTGGTTGAACTGATTCGCCAGCTCACCTAACTCGTCTCGCTGCTTCACCTGCACCTTTGCTTCCAGGTCGCCTCTTGCAACCTTGCGAATTCCTTTGGTCAATGCGAGAATCGGCCTCGTAAACCACCAAGAAACCGTAATATATATACCCAGAAACCCGATTAGACCGAACAGCAGCAGCGACCAAGCGATCTGCCCGAGCGGCTTGAACCGGTTCTCCAGCTTATTGACGTCACCAACGACGATGACCTTCCATTTCAGGTTCGTATTCATATACGAGACGGAATGATAGACGCCGGCTTCTTTGAAATACTGCAGTGCCTGCGGCAGCGTCTCTACGTTCTTCTCCTCAACAAGCTTTCTTCTGAACTGCGTTGACGGGCTTGCCCAGATATAGTCGATCAATTGATTATCGCTGCCATAGAGCAGCGTCTGCGTATCGTAGCTGCCGGCGAAGGCTGCGCTTCGATCCAGAAATGCAGATAAATCTACGAGAAAGGCCAGATAACCGGACGGATGGCCTTCTTCGTCGAAAACGGTCTTCGTCACTAGGCTTGTCGGGCCATAAGCCCCCGTTCGGCCGATATCGGAGCGGATCGTATCCGACCATTCGAACACGCCCCGGCTCTCTTCCGCCTGCTTCCGCACGAGCTGTTCTTCCTTCTCCGAGAAATTGCCCCAGAAATTTTGCGGATACCCCGTAATGACGCCATCCTTGCGAATATAAACGATGCCTCGAACAAAGTCCGAGCGGATTTGCGCGGCTGTATGCATGGAGCTGCTTAAATTATCGCCAGAGCCGCCCTCCTGCTTGATCGTCTGCTCCATTTCCAGCATGTTATAGGTGATTTCGCTATTGTAGATAGAGATTAAGTGCGTGACCTGACTGGACATGCCGGCAAGTGCTTCGTTCTGCGTTTCCCTGAGGAACCCGAGCGTATAGTCCTTGGCGATCTGAACGACGAAAAACACGAACAACGTGCTTGGTATGAACAAAAGTAGAATCAATTTAGCGCGTGAACCAAGCGCGAAGCGAGGATTCAATCCAGATGCACCCTTCCATGGCGGCGTTATCCCGTATATAGACAAGTATACTCACGAATGCACGAATGCACATTCATGAGTATACCGAATACCAGTAGTACCTTATTGTTTCTCTACGCCCAGCTGCGCGGCAGCATCGTCGATGAGCTTCTGTCCGCCTGCTTTCTTCCATTCTTCCACATAATTGTCCCAATCGTCAAAGGAACGTTTGCCGAGTACGAAGGAGATTTCATTCTTGTTCTGGAAATCCGTCAGCTTCTGGCTTGTCGGGCCGTCGAGCGTCAGATTCATATCAAAGTTCTTATACCGCGGCATGGCGATAACCTGCTGATTCCATTTGCTTCCGGTTACGCCAACCGGCTCGTCGTCATAAACTTGCCAGATCAGTGTGTAGCCGAAGAACTGCCAGTCTGCGAGCGATTGATATTCCGGCTTCACCTTCGAGAGGTGCGAATCCTTGATGAAGAAGACGTTCGTACCGTCATCGTTCAGCTTTACGGTAGAGTCATCCGGGAAGATTTCCGGCCCGCCGCCTTGTGAAACGGCCCAGTAATTCTCGTTTGGATAAATCATTGTATCGAGCATATGGGCAAGACGCATCATTTTGCCTTGGTCATCCTGCAGCTTCTTGGAGAAGATGAACATGCCGCCCGGATTGCCGCCCGGTCCGTACATGCCGCCTTTACCGTCGCTTGATTTAAGCGGATTAAGCGGTTCCCACAGCGTAGCTGCGACTGCATCCTTCTTCTTCGCATCGTACTGCTCCTGCACGATATTCCAGCCCGGGTACCAGACGAGGCCGATCTGATCGTTCAAGCTGTAGGCTTTGAACGGCTCCCAGCCAATCGTATACCAGTCCGGCGCAAGCAGCTTGTTGTCGTACAATTTCTTCACAAACTGCAGGAACTGTTTGGTCGTACCATCCAGCATCGGATGATTGATCTTGCCGTCCTGCTCATTCCAGCTTGGATGGCCATATATCGTCTTCAGCGCATCCATCATGGACCACCCGTTGCCTGCACCCGCAGCGCCCATCAACCAGGTATCGGCTTTGCCGTTCTTGTTAGGATCCTTCTCGACGACTGCTTTCGCATAAGCGAACAGCTCGTCTTCATTCGTTGGCATGCTCATGCCAAATTCCTTCAGCCAGTCTTGGCGGATAAAATAAGCCCAGTTGTCCGGGAACACGCTGTAACGCGGCACCCCAATCAGTTGGTCATCCTTCGTGGTGGCCCAGTTCTTGTATTCCTTCGTGACATATTCCATAGCCTGCGGCATATATGGCAGCACTTCTTTGCCATCAAGCAGCTGGCCGGCATTATATAGCGATAAGGCGACATCCTTGTTCGGCATCATGACCATGTCCGGTTCGTCCCCGGAAGCAAAACGCACGCTGACGGAATTCTTCAGATCATCCGCGTTCATGCTCGTGAATTTCAGCTTCACGTTGAACTGCTTCTCCAGAAATTCCTTCACCTTATCCTCAGGTACCGACTGGTTGAAGGAGCCGGATACCATAATATCCAGGTCGTAGGATTTGCTCATATCGTCGTAGGCATAGCTGGATTTATCCACTGCCGCGGGGACTTTCGGAAACGCATCCGGAAAATTAAGCTCTTTGAGCGGCGGTTCAGCCTTGCCGCTGCCCGCATTTCCGCTGCTATTATCCGTCGCTGCGTTATTGCCGCCTCCGTTATCCGTCCCCCCATTATTGGCAGCGCCGTTGTTTGTCGAGTTGTCGGAGCAGGCGTTCAGCATCGTAACGGAAGCCAATAGAACGGCTAATACGGAATAGGACATTTTCTTTCTCATGGCTCTTGATCCCCTCTCTGAAACCAATGATATATGTGAAGAAGCGCCTCCGGATGGCTTCTCGACACCTCTGTTACACTTGCTTGGTATTTATCCTTTGACAGCACCCATGTACATCCCTTTGACAAAATGCTTTTGCAGGAACGGGTAGACGCATAGAATCGGGACGAGGCCGATGACGACCGTTGCCATCTTGATCGTTTCTGTACTCACGGCTTGAGTAGACTTCAACATACCATTCATATTGTCGCCGCTGATAGAATCGACGGTCAGCATGTTCTTGAGCACCATCTGCAGCGGATAGAGCGACTTATCATTCAAATAAAGCAACGCGTCAAACCAACTGTTCCAATGCGCTACGAGGTTAAATAACCCAATGGCAGCCAGCGCCGGCGCCGCAAGCGGAATCACGATACGCGTCAATGTGCTCCATTCTCCGGCTCCATCGATTTTGGCGGATTCGACGAGGCCATCCGGCAGGTTCTCGATGAAAATCTTGATGACGAGCAGACCGAAACTATCCACCATGAGCGGCAGCACCATCGACCATAGCGAGTTGATGAGCCCCAGCTGCTTAATGACGAGATAAGTGGGAATCATGCCGCCATTGAGCAGAATGGTCGCCAGAATGAAGAAGAGGAACAGCTTCCTTCCGGGCAGCGTCCGCTGCGCCAAGACATATGCCCCAATCGTCGTCAGCGCCAATGAAAGCAGGGGTCCGACTGTACTGCGGAAGACGGAAATCATGAACGAGTGCCACACGACGGAGGAAGCCATGATCCGCTTATATGCCTCAAGAGTTGGCTCCTTTGGGATAATGACAAAATAATTGCGTTGAATCATCTCCGCTTTGGTCGTAAACGACATCCCAAGGACGTAGATTAGCGGGAAGATGGCGGTGATCGCCACGAGAATAACGATGATATGAATGATGGTTTGGTAAATCTTTTCGCTTCGCGATTTATAGATCATAGGTAGCCCCCCATTCTACCAGATGCCACGGCCGGTGTATTTTTTGGCGATGAAGTTGCTCGATATAATGAAGACCATGCCTATAATGGACTGGAAGACGCCGACAGCCGTTCCGATACTGAATTGAAGCCGATTAAGTCCTTCACGATACACCCAAGTCTCAATGACATCTGCGGAATCGAGCACGGCCTTATTATAGAAGAGTAGAATTTGCTCGCCGCCTGCGAACAGAATATTTCCGAGACTGATACAAAGCACAAAGGTGATTACAGGGAGAATGCTTGGCAACGTTATCGCCGTAATTCGCCTCATCGGCCCCGCGCCATCGATTGTGGCAGCCTCATACAGCTGCGGGTCGACGGTCGTCAGTGCTGCCAGGT
The DNA here is from genome assembly GCF_059686995.1 of Paenibacillus rhizoryzae. Taxonomy (NCBI): domain Bacteria; kingdom Bacillati; phylum Bacillota; class Bacilli; order Caryophanales; family Paenibacillaceae; genus Paenibacillus; species Paenibacillus rhizoryzae. Next base: position 41,358 of record NZ_JCAALT010000006.1, read on the forward strand.
AAATGATCGTACTCCAGCCGATTTCCTTCCACAGCGCGGAACCGAGCAGCAGCGGACGAAACCACGTTTCCGATAGAAAAAACTCGAACCGGTTGTAACCCAACCATGCCAGCACATTGTTAACGAAACCAGACCCTGTGGAGAAAAACGCAAACACGATCCCGTATACGATGACCCATGAGAAGAAATGCGGAATATAGACTGCGCTTTGCAGCCATTTCTTCGTTCTGCTCGACGCAAGATCATGGAACATGATCGCAAGGATAATAGGCGGGAAGAAGCCGACCACAATACGAAGCAGGCTGATCTCGACCGTATTCCGCAGCACGTTGACGATTTCGGGGTCCTCGAACATGATCCGAAAATTACCGAAGCCCACCCACTCGCTGTTGAACACGCCTGTACCCAGCTGCAAGTCCTTAAAGGCTACGATCCATGCCAGCACAATCGGCCAATACCGAAAAATAACGTAATACGCGATGACGGGCAGAAACATCAGATACAGCACACGATGATCCGCGATCCGCTGCCAAAGGCCGCGTTTCGACGGTGCCGCAGTCCTCATGGGATGCAGCGCTGCGATCGACTTTAGGCCTGATTTTGCCACTTTTGCTTCCTCCTTCTTCCTTGCCGAAGCTTTGCCGGTTTGATAAACACAGTATAGCAAACGCTTTCATCAGAAAGGTACACTGTGAAACTGAAAAGGTGCACAAATACACTGAGTTCTCACTGCGAGATTCTACTCCCACAAGGTGAAACGGCTGGCGCCGTGCTTTGACGGCGTAGCTCGTTTCATTCCGAAGATTTCTAAGCTCATTTATAAGTGTGAAACTTATAAATTCTTAGATATTAACAAAAAGAGCAGCGGCTCCGTCAACTTGACGTCAGCTCCGCTGCTCCTTTGATCGTCCACTCTATGGGTTCTATCACAGTAAAAATGCGGGGATACACGATCCTGGCGATCAGAATGACGCCGGGTCGCTGCAACGTTACCTCGTAGTCGTAGGTATCATTGCGATAGGTGTATGGAAACGTCCTGTCTCCGTTGATCACTTGAAAATCAACGACATCCACCCGCTCCCGCAAATAAGCGCCGGGTAAGGGCTTCCCGCTCTCATCCAACTGCAGGTTGCGTTGCAAGTACAGCCCGGCCGCCCTGCTAGCGGCAAGCTCATCAATGTGTAGTCGGCCTTCTGCCAATGCGCCTTCATCCACCTGCTGTACCGCGGCATGTGCAGCGCGATTAACCGCGTGTTTACCCTGAAACAGCGCCGTTATCGCCAGCTCCTCATCGGTTTGAAGTGCGTGCAGCAGCATCCATACGACCATCATCAGCATGACAAGCACCAGCTTATACATACGACAGCTTCCTCTCCCCGGGATGCTTACGGGACATATTCGCTCATCTTCATTCCGGTTGCTCGCAGCTTCGTATTCGCCGGTGGCGGTGCCAGCCCAATCAAACGGTCAATGGCGAGCAAACCTTCGATGGGATAGCTCGCCGTCAGCGACAAGGCGGTTCCCCTAAGCAGCGGCTTAGTGGCGTCGGTGGCTGAATCTCCGCTCCCTGAGCTGACTACGAACTGTAAGGAGCCAGGGACGAGTCCATATTTGGCTAATCGAAGCCTCGATTCCTGCAGCATTGCGGCATCAATATATCCATGGTCGCCGTTAGCCCCAATCTCCAGCAAGTAATCTACCTCTTGCTGAAGAACAGCCTGGCGGACAATCAGAACATGTTTATAAATCGGAGAAAACATAAACCAACACATCATGCCGGACAGAAGGATAAATACAAGCAGACTCTTCAAGGGCTCATCCTCCGAATCCCGTCGCTCATATGCCGGCCGGACTGCTCCAGTTGAGCCTTCGTTCCTTGCTCGCCGCCGGTTACACCATTGTATAAAATGACCGCAACGATGATTAGCAGCAGCGTCATCAATAACGATCGCATGCTACTGCCTCCTTATGGAATCGTAATCGTGTTGATTTTCGTATTCGCAGCATTTCCTTGCGTTTCGATTTGATCCTTCGTTCCGGTCGTATCCTTAGCTACAATCGCATTAAACAACAGGACAACGACAACAAGCATCATCACAGTAATCAAGATATTCCGCATGCCCTCACCTCCTTCGTCACCTCAACCTGTTAATTGAGGGAGTTAAACAGCTTCTGTCCTTCTCGGACCCACGGGTATATAAAAATTTGAAAGGTGTACATGATCGGAAGTCCTGCTATAGCAAACAAGAAGTAGGATGTCGATTCCTTGCGACTGTCCTTCGCCAATTCCAGCTTCTCCTTGTAATCCTGGATTCGTTCTCGCAGCAGCTCATAATATTGCTCGCTCTCATGAAGCCGCAAGGAATCGATCGTCTCTACGAAGCTCAGTCCCTCCTCGGTTCCAAGCCGCAGCTTTAGCCGTCTCAATGAGCCTTCCGCATCGTGATACCACTCGCCAAGCAGCATCTGCAGCTCGCTTCGCATCGTCCGAGTGTAAGGCAAGCAGCGCATCAGCTTCGTATGAATATGAAGCGAGGAGCCTGCCAGATAGAGCAGTTGATTACTGACGATATAAATCTCCTTCGTCATTCGTTCTGCTCTCGTTTTCCTAATGGCCTCTAGCCAAGGGATGTCCCATAGTAGGAGAAGGATCACGATAGCAAGCAATAATGGCGCACTCACGCGTGGCAAAGCTTCCACTTCCGCATAAGTGAAACCATACGCCACTGCCGACCAGAGCGGAATTAGCATGAAGAACAGTCTGCGCAGCAGCACGTACAACGCCGCATCACCTGTAAAACCGCATCCGGCGAGTAAACGTTCTCGCTCCTTAAACGAGCTGCTTTCACGGCTAATCCTCGTAAATGCAAGCCATTGATCGCTGACTGTCTTCTTCCGCCAATGCTGCAGCAATACATGCACATAACGCGGCTTCTTAAACGTCAGCAGCTTCAATAGCGAGGCGAAGAGCACGAATAATGCTGCATATTGGCCGCTAAGTGCTGCCCACATGACCGCCTTTGCAAAAGAGTCACTCATGGTTGGCTATGAACCTCCTTACATTTTCTTGCGAGATAACCACAACCCCATAACGAAAGAACCGAATATCATCATTCCTGCGTTAAGCAATAAATCTCGCCCTGCGGGATCGACAATATAGTACTGGTAGGCATTCTCGGGATTGTAATGAAAGTTGATTCCGATAAACAGCAGGAGAAACAATATAGGCGAGAAGTTCGCGATACGGATCTCGAGCAGCTTATTGCGCTCCTGCTGATTAGCTCTGCGCGCCTTACGCATATCGGTAATCAGATCCTTTAAGTTGCCGGCGATCGGATGTCCCTCTGCCAGCCCCGCCCGGACTATATTCACAAAATAATCCGCCCACACATGGCCGAGCGATGCCGCAAAGATCCGCAAACTGGCTTCATCATCGCCTCGGACGGATACGTTCCGGTACAGCTGTTCAAACACCGCCTGCATCGGACCAAGAAGCCGCTTCTCTTCAACCGTTCGCTGAAGCGCCGCTTTAATCTGCCTGCCGCCGCTGACAAGGCAGCACTGATAGAACAGCTCTACGGCGGGCAGGAAATCGATACGAGTCTTCATTTGGCGATGCACAAGCATCGTCCGAAGCAGCATGTAAGGTGCCGTGACCATCACACCGCCCAGCATGAACGCGCCTTTCGCGCTCTCAAAAAATAACGCTCCAAAGGATGTTCCTATCAACAGAAGAAGCAGGCTTGTGACGGCAAACGAGACAGGCCCCCAGCTTAACTGCAGGGATTCAAGCAGCTCAGATAGATGACGATAGGAACGGTCGAAGCGCTGCAGAAAACGTGAAATCCGTTCATGGACACCACGATCACGTCGATAATTCAGCCTGCCGATAACCTGCTGCCGATGCAGCCATATTCCCATCATTCCTCGCACTGCAACATACACCGTGCCAAAGAGCGCTATGATGAATGAAAGAAGCCCCAGCTTAACGATCATTTGGGTTCAGTTCCCTCCATATTCGCGAAGTCCGGCAGCCATGCTACGCCCCAATGTTCTACAGACGCTGTCTTCAGCCTTGCTTGCGCAGCTGCGGACGGTCCTTGCGGATATCGCCAATCACCCAATTCCTCATCAAATACGGCCCAATCCCTAACAAACACGTCTCCATCCGCCCATCCCATCTCCGCCAGTCGCACTAAACGACGTCGTCCCGCCGCAATACGCATTTCAATGCCGATTTGGGTCACGTACTCAGCGATCCGCTTCGTCAGCCGCTCCGGGTTCATCCCCCGACCATCGAGCATGCACATATCAGCAATTGCTTCGGGCACATCCTCCAGCATATTGGCATGCAGCGTCGTCATGCTGCCTGCATGTCCCCTCGTGCACGCTCGCACATAGATGTTGGCATCCTCATCTCGAATCTCAGCATGAATGATTCGTTGCGGCGACTGGCGCAGCGCCAGCTTGAACGCCTGCGTGGAGCGATGCATCACATCCTCTTCATCCGCTTCATATTCGATCACGTTTTTCGTTGGGAAATCTCGCATCAGCATCAGCTCATGTCTGCCCTCAATTGTGACAATACGTTCCTCGTCCGGCAGTTCCCCAATCAGCGCCTTGATGAGATTGGTCTTACCGGAGTTCGTTGGCCCAATTACAACAATGTTGAATCGCGCTTCCAGAATCCCTATGAGCATCCGCCGAAGCCGCTCATTGATCGTTCCTAACTCCTCTCGCCCCAGCTGTTCCAGTTGAAATCGCCTAACTGTATAGAATCGCAATGTCAGCGTTGGCTGCGCCGTAAACCCATGGCCTGTCATCGTAACCCGTGTACCGTCGCGCAGCATCACTTCCGCCCATCGCTTGCGCGGATTGATACGATCGTTATTGTAGAGCACCAGGTTCTGTTGAATGCGCTCAACCTCGCGAAGTGAATCAAAGGCATACTGGGACGGCATACTTCGTCCGTCACGCACTTCAAAAATCCTCTTGCCGACAACTTGAATTTCCTCCAGCCCATCCCGCTTCTGCAGCACCAGCTCCAGTACGTTCATCCCAATCACTTCCGCGAACAGCGCCTCTGCAAGCGTCGCATACGGATGCCGGTAACCGGGCAAATCATGAATCCGCTGCCGGAGCAGACGATCCGCAATGACCGCGAGTATGCGCTCGCGATCATACGTATAACCAAGTACCGCCCGATTCAAGCTCTCGTTGTATTCACGCCGTTCTTCCTCTGTCTCACCGCGCGGCAGCGCCAAATAGGCGCGCACGTCTTCCGATAACCGGCTAAAGTCCCGCTGCGCATCATACTCTGTTACCGGAGCAGCAGCGTCTGCCACCGTTTCAACCGCCAGCAGCTTCGCCGAGAAGGCCGATGGCGAGAAGCGCCCCTCGCCTCTCATCAGGAGCTAACTCCGCCGCGATGGGTCAACAGCTTCTTATACCAAGGCTGAACCGTCATTCTTAATTGACGCTTCAAGCCATAATGCTCAATGAGTTTCCTTGATGGCTCCTTCATGACCGTTTTCCCTCTCTCGTCATGTAACAGCCACTCATCGAGTGTTCCGCTATCAAGCTGAGACAGCAGCGGTTCCGATAACGCCAGCTCCCCTAGAAACGTCACGCCTAGCTCTTTACAAATCTCCTTCACATGAAATCCTCCTTTGCCCCAGGGCTGCTGTATGATAATGGCTTCATAACCGTGAGCAGCAATGCCGTACATGGCGGAAAGCTGCTTCATCCAGCGCTGTCCGTCCTCCTGAAAGTGAGACAACGCGCTTGTCGTTACGATAATCCGTTTATGCGCCTTACGAAGCGCACACAGTGTTGCTGCATTATCCCAATAAGCACCGACATCTGCGATCACTACGCTAAATGTCTGTTCAGCGACGGCTAACAAATGCTCCATTTCTTCAATCGTGAAAAACTCCGCTTGATCCCGCATAATGTTGCCGAACAGCACGTGCAGATCCGGGACTCCTCGGCAGCGGTGCATGGAGCGAAGCAGTTTATCGGGTTGCAATGAACCCGTAAGCAGCTCCGGCCGTAACGAATCCAATGTTGCGCCGGGTTTATCTACGCCAAGAAAACGATGTGCCTTGGCACTTTTTAGATTCAAGCAAAGATAACCAACAGATCTTCCGCTCTCCTCTGCGATTCGGCAGGCCGAAGCGAAAGCCGCGGTTGTCGTGCCGATATTCGGCGTCGTTCCGAGAAAGGTGATAATCGGATTGGCTGCCGCGGCACTGATATCAACACTGACACCTATGCCGATACCGCTAGCGGGAACAGCACCGAAATCATTCATCGCGCCCCCTCCTTGGCTGCTGCAATATTAAGCGATTCGGGCGAGTAGGCGATAACCACTTTGCTATTACCGCCTTTACAGATCGAATCGAGCTTCAGCCACTGTGCCTCCGTCAAATTCAAATTGACGGAATCAATCATGCCGTTCGCATCACGTCTGGCGGCATACATGCCTTCTTTATCCGAGTTAGCCAGCGACATCAGGTTCGAATTGCTCGTATCGTCAATTTCGAGATTGCCCGAGGTTTTCACCGAGGCAACCGTCACCGATTCGGCAAACAACCTGGCAGATGCTACGGATTCTCCCGACAAATACAGCATGACTTTATCTCCGGCACGAATGCCATTCGAGACGGAAAGGACATAGTCGCGAGGGATTTGAAAAGTAGACTGCTCACGGCTTGGCAGCAGCCGGAATTTATCCACCTTCCAGCTAAGCAAAGGCTCGTTCGCGCCTAGCGGCACAATCACCTCCATGCCGTCCATCTCTTCTGCTCGCAAGAACATCTCAGGTACATAGGAGGCTTTCGCAATTTGCTTCACACCCAGCATTCCCGTTGTCAGCCGCTCACCGGCAGCAACGAACCGAACCGGAACGACAACGTCCACTGTCTCTTGAAACTTCACCTGACGCAGCTGCAACACGTACACTCCGTATACAAGTAAGCCTGATAGGAGGGCTGCCGAAGCGGTAACCCATACATGGCGCTTTCGATTCATGGCGATTCCTTTCTGCAGCTAAAATAGCGAAAAACAAAAAAAGAACGCAAGCAGGGCATGGAGCCCAAGCTTGCGTTCTTCGCATAGCGGTCGCTAAATATCTGCTACTATAATATTGAACTCATAATAACAGACCAGGCAAATGCTGTCTAGCATAAATTGGCATTTTCTCATAAAATGTTATCTTTTAACCTCTTCATTCACGATCGAATCCTTGCTTACCTTGAGCGACTTGCGATACTCGATCAACCCGATCCGGCAGCCCGGCCCAATGCTAACATTCGTTCCCCTTACAACATCGGCAGTCGTATGCTCCAAGTAAATATTCTCGCCTTCGATCAGCTCGCTGTTCAGTTCCATCGAATGCGGCTTAGTAAACCATTGTTTCATTCCGCCCCACTTGCTCTGCCGAACATTGATCCGCCCGCCGCCAATTTCTTTGGCATAACAAGGTCCCCATGGACGAATCTCGACCACGTTCGCGCTTAATAAGCCATGAATATGGAATCCGCCCCGAACGTCAAAATATTCAGCCTCGCATTCCCCGTGAACAGCCATCTGGCCGCGAACCTTCATCGACTTGCTGCGAATGCTTCCCGTCGCATCCAACTCGCCCAGCACATGCATCTGAGCGCCATATATATCGCCTCGAACGTTCGTTTCCCCAACCTGGCGATAAAGTCCGACCTTCAAATCGCCTGATACGGTTAGGTTCCCCACGCTGTGGAGAGATTCGCTCTCAATAGAGCCAAGCACTTGCCCCTCACCTAATACGCGGATACTTTCATAAGAACCGCCAGAGGTTGAGCCTGTTCCGGTAATGCGCACTTTTCTTCTTGTCCCCGTCATCATCTGCAGCTTCACCTCGCCTTTACCCAGAAATCCGCGCTCGTGTGCGAACAACCGCGTCCGGATGCACGATGAGCTCCGATTCATACTCGACGCGATCAATCACGCAGCCTGCACCGATCTTAATCTGACGGCCGCGTACGAGCGCTGCCGTAGTTTCGACCACATTGATTTCATCGCCTTCAATGCGATCTGCACGCAGCTGCGTTTGCCAGTTTGACGGAAGAATCGATTGCATCAGACGTTTAAGTGTACCGCTTTTCGTAATCATGACGCTGATTTGCTTAGCCCGAATCCTATCCGCTCTCACCGGGCCATCCATGTAAATATTCAGACGGTCCGCATCCAGCACGCCATCCACGGTCATCGCACCTCTTACATCGCATCGCTGCGTCCTGCAATCGCCTTGAACTTTGATAAAACCATTCGCTTCATAAACCTCGCTAGCCAAATGACCGCGTACCGTAACCTGACCTTCAATCTTGGTTATGGCAGCTCTCAGCGAGCCTTCTAAAGTTAACTTGCCAGCTGCTTCGAAGCGTTCTTCTGCGCGAATGCTGCCTTTCACCTTTGCTAAACCGTTCATCCGAAAGGAGTAACAATCCAAGTTTCCGTCTACCTTACTGACCCCTTCCAGCTCCACGCGGTGAAAATCCCCTCCACCCGTAGTACCCATACCTGAAATTGCAAAATCCGGCCGATTCATTGTCGTCATTCCTATGATCCCTCCATCAATTCAATATGTTACTTTCATTATGGAGTGAAACGACGCTGGCAAACAGCGGCGCAGGATGGAACATAAGCTACGTCCGAAGGCGGATTAAATAGGCAAAAAAAAACAGAGCCATCTGGCCCTGCTGTCGTGTAATGCTCTTTTGTTCAAAAATCGATTAGACCGACACTGATTTGAAGTGCCTCGTCTACCTTACGCATCGTCTCATCATCCAGGTGAGTGATTTTGTCGGTCAGACGCTGCTTATCAATCGTGCGGATTTGTTCCAAAAGCAGAACGGAATCACGGTCAAATCCATGCAATGCCGCATCAATCTCCACATGTGTCGGCAGCTTAGCCTTCTGGATCTGGGCTGTAATGGCTGCTACAATGACGGTTGGACTGAAGCGATTGCCAATATCATTTTGAATAACCAGAACAGGACGAACGCCCCCCTGTTCAGAACCGACAACAGGTGACAAGTCCGCAAAAAACACATCGCCGCGTTTAACGATCAAGCTTTACACCCCGCTTACGAGTCGGCCGAGCGTATCGCCGGCATCTTCCTCCGCTTGAAAAGCTTCCGACGCCATCACTAGGTTGATTTTTGCCATTTCCAGATAGCCTCGCTGCATCGAATCGCGAATCTGTCGTTTCTTCCGCTCGATTAAATACAATTTCATAGCCTGACGAATGAATTCGCTTCGGTTCGAGTTTTCTTTGGCGACGATTCCGTCGACTTCCTCCAGCAAATGATCCGGTAAACTGATCATAATCCTTTTGGTGTTTTGCATATTGGCCACCGAACTCGCACCCCCAAAACATTTCCAGCAAAAAACAGTAACAGTATGTCATTGTTTGGTCCGTATTATACACCTTCATATGTATGCAGACCGTATATCAAGTATGCTGCATTGAAGATAAACGCTTTAGACCGACAACAAAGAACATCTTAACAACATTATTCGAGATAAGACGATAAAATCCTTTAAATCCATTGAAAATCCTTAGATGGTAATTCGTTCCTCATGCATGCCGCTTACAGCAGCGGATTCGACACCGCAACAACCTGCTGCCCTCGCAGATATACGCGCGGTACACGCACTGCTACCATACATGTGATCTCATATGGGATGGTGCCAAGCTTCTCAGCAACTTCCTCAACGGAGATTACTTCGTCGCCCTGCCCACCGATGAGCACGACTTCTTCGCCGACTTGAACCGGACCATCAGAGGCATCAGCACCATCAAGCGCTATCATACATTGATCCATGCAAATCGTACCGAGTACCGGTGCGCGCTGACCGCGCAGCAGCACTTCTGCCTTACCTGTCAGCATGCGACTAAAGCCATCCGCATATCCAACCGGCAGCGTTCCGATCTTCTCTTCTCCGGTCGTCACATAACGTGAACCGTAGCTGATTCCCCAGCCCTTCGGAGCTTCCTTCACCATCACGACTGCGGTTTTCAGCGTTAGGATAGGTTGAAGCGTGATCCGCTGCTTATTCACATATTCCGATGGATAGATGCCGTACATGCTAATACCAAGGCGCAGCATGCCGCCGCCCATCTCCGGTGTATCAATTCCGGCTGCACTGTTAGCAGCATGAATGATCGGAATATGAAGATCTGCCGCCTTAAGCTGTTTGACGAACGCAGAGAAACGCTCATATTGCAGCTGCGTATAGCCTTTGTCCGCTTCATCCGCTCGCGCATAATGGGTGAATAACCCTTCGACATCGATGCCAGGCTGCTCCATTGCGCGCGAAATAAACGTCAATGCAGCATCACCTGCAAACAGGCCCAATCGGCCCATGCCCGTATCGATTTTCACATGAACAGCGAGTTTCTTCCCGTTTGCCGGCAGGGCTGCCGCAGCTTCCAAAATTTCATCACTAAAAAGCGCAATAGCAATATCCGCATCCCGCGCAGCAGCTAAGCCTTGCGGCGGTACATAGCCAAGCACCAGAATGTTCGTCTTAATACCGGCCTGCCGGAGCTGAAGAGCTTCATCAAGAAACGCGACACCGAGAAAGTCAACGCCGCAGCGTTCGGCTTCCCGAGCCGTTTCGACGGCACCATGGCCGTAAGCATTCGCTTTCACCGATGCCATAAGCAGCATGCCTTCAGGCATTGCCTTCCGAAAAGACTGCAAATTATGAGAAAGCGCATCTAAAGATATCTCTGCCCTAGTGGGGCGATAATAAGCGTTCACATTCAACTTGCTCCACCTTCATTTCCAAAAAGTAAACGCCCGCCTTGGTAAGGGCAGGCGTTTATCTTATTAACCCGTAGCCTATATGTTAAACGTTTTGGCTTCCTGATGTCAATGAATTGGAGGGTCGAACAGGCCCGTTTCATGCTGGAAAATGTTTTTTGTACACACTATTTACTCATCTCGCCTTGTACGGATTGCGCGACTTTAATCATTTCATTTTGCGGTAAGTTGCCGCTTGTGATTCGGAATTCCGTGCCGTCGTAGGTCCATGTCAGCGTACGCTGTGCTTCGCTGTCGTCACCGGTGAGCGAGCCGTACGTAAAGCCCAGATCGATCAGCTCACCTTTCATTGCAGACACCGCAACATCCTTAGGTTGTGTTTGAATCAATGTGTAATCGAAGCTGCCTGCATAACGAATAAGGATGCCCGCATTGCCGCCGAACACGATATCCTGCTGGTCTTTCTCCGATACGCCATCAGGGAGATAGGACGGCTCCATAGCTGTAAATGCTTTATTGATCGGTCCGAGCGTGCCTTGCGAGCCATCGTCGGACTCTTCACTGCTTGTTCCATTATTGTCCGGGTTCGCTGTTGCATCGGAATCGACGGAATTATTTGCATTTGAATTGGTATTTGAATTGGTATTTGTATTCGCATTTGTATCTGCATTCACATTCGTATTGCTTTGATCTGAATCCGGCTCAGCTGTTGTCGGTTTGTCTGCTGCTGCGCCCATATTGGTCTGCGTATCGAACACGCTCTTCTCCAGCTTAGAGCCGAACTCGAACGAGTCGAACTGGACGGACACCATTACGGCTGCATTGGCATCGCTGACTTCCACTTTGCTAGGAGCATAGTCGGATTTGTTCAGCCAAATTTTCTGCCTAGCAAGCGATCCGTTCTGATAATTAGCCATTACATCAAATACATAAGCATCGTTATCGACTGCGAATTGGCGCGAGTTGTCGAGCAGAATGCTTTGGACCAGCGTTTGATACAGGTACACTTGGCCTTGGTTGGCCGGCCAATCGCTTTGGAAGCGGAACACTTTATTCAGTCGCGGCGTCAAGACAAATACGCCCTCATCGTTGCGCAACACGATTTGCGTGATGTCCTTCTTCGCGTTCGTCAAAGCGATACGATAGTACTGCGGCTTCTGATAAGAGACATCCACCTGATACTCCAGCGGCTGCTGGCCCGTGTACAGCGTCATCGTGCCTTTGCCGTGATAGCTGCCCAAGTTAGTTAGTGTTTTGTCCAATTCCTTGACAACCGATTCCGCGTCCTTAGTCCCGCAGCCTGCGAGCACCGCCGTAAGGCAAAGCAAAATAGCTGCGATTAAACTGAATCGACGACGCATGAGATCCACCCCTCATCACAAATTTTAAACGTATCCGGAGTTGCACATTGACGAAAGCCGTTTACGCTTGACTTGTACTATGTCTATGAGAGGACTTGGACAATTATGCAGACTAGCATGACAAGCTTATGGATCGATATCGATATAAAAAAGAAGAGCCTCGGCAGGCTCTCCTTCTATGTGTACCAATAGGATATTTACCACTAACTTATAATCGGTTTTCCAGATTATTGATAACTTGCAGCCAGGCCTTATACAAAGCTAAATCCACTTCCACATACTCCTCTTCCAATACTGAATCAAGAGTTTCTGTAATCATTTCCAGACCTTCCGATTCAAGAAGACAAAGCCCCATTTTACAATTTCTTCAAGTAACTATCATATTACCTTAATCCTTCTCCTCTATGCTGATCAGATATATGGCTAAGCCAGCATGTATAATAGAGGAGAGATGAGAATGAAAGCTGTAACGAAGAAATGGGTTGCCGTTGCAGGCGCTGCTTGCATCGCTATCGGCAGTACGCAAATTGTACAAGCAGCCGATACAGCACTTAAAGCCCTGGCAGTCCAGATCAAGCTGTTTACTGGCGATACCGAAGTGAAGCTCGATAAAGATGCGGTAACGATCAATGGCAGCCTATACCTGCCTGTGAGAGTAATGGGCGAGGCACTTGGACAAGAAGTGGCTTGGGACAGCACCAGCAAGAAAGTAACTTTGCGCGCGTATCCTTACGTTGCCGGCAAGTACACATGGACGAACCCTCCGAGCCTTGGACTCGGTTTGAAGGAAGGCGGTTTCTCCGGTCTGGCCCATTTGCCGGGCGATCCGGACAATGTCTTCTATACGCTAGCAGACCGTGGACCAAACGGCCAAATTACAATCGATAAGACGGTTAACCGTACATTCCCGGTACAGGATTATGTGCCTCGTTTCTATAAAATCAAGCTTGAGGGCAGCTCCGTGAACATCCTTGAGACGAACAAGCTTCTGCTCCCTGAGGGTGCAAAAGGCGTCGTTTCGGGCAGCCGTTTCACAACCGGCCTAAGCAACATCGCCTCCGATGAGAAATCATACGACAATACGGGCAAAACTTTGCTGCCGCTTGATCCGGATGGACTCGATCCCGAAGGCATCGCCTATAACCCGACGGATGATACGTTCTGGATGTCCGACGAGTACCGCCCATCACTCATTCAATTGAAACGTGACGGCACCATTATCAGCCGCTATGTTCCGGTGGGCGATAAAGCGAAGCTCGCGAACGCACAAATTCCGGTCATCGAATCGATCCCTGCCGTTTATGCGAAACGGATCGTCAACCGCGGATTCGAAGGCGTTACGATCAGCCCGGATGGCAAATTCCTCTATGCTTCCATTCAAAGCCCGATGGCTGTGCCGGATAAAGCGACAGGCGAAGCCTCACGCAATCTGCGCATACTGAAAATGGATTTAGCCACCAAGAAGCTTGTAGGCGAATATGTGTATGTTGCCGAGGATGCAAAATCATTCGTAAACGTTTCGCAGAAAGACGTTGTTATCTCCGATCTTCAAGCCTTGTCCGACGATGTCCTGCTCGTTGATGAGCGCGATAAGAATGAAGGAGCGGCAGCGCAAATCAAACGCGTCTACCGCATTGACCTGGCGAAAGCCACGAACATCCTTAACAACGCCGCTGTTAGCGGAAACGTTGAAGGTACGTCGGATTGGAAAGCACTGAGCGTTACAACTGCACCGAAAGAGCTGGTCGTGGATCTGACGAAGCTCGATTATCCGTTCGAGAAATTCGAAGGTTTGACCGTGTTGAACAAGAACACGCTGGTTATCGCTAATGATAACGACTTCGGCGTTGGTGAGTACGATGCTAACGGCGTCCTCAAACTAACGGATAAGCAAACTCAAGTGTGGGTAATTAAAGTAAAAGAGATGTGGTAGTACGTATGAAGGGCTGTCCCGGCCATCTTCGATGACTAGGGCAGCCTTTCTTTTAGTTATCGGAGGTAAGCTGCCCTCGATACGACGAAATAGTCGAGTTTGCAGTAAAGGGGCTCATAGCCGGAGAGTGAAAGCGGAATAGTCGCTATAGAGTGCTTACGATTATATCTACTATTTCAAACTCATCATAATAACCCGGGGCAATGTGGGTGGGTGGGTGGTAACTGAGTATCGGTTTTCACGACTCTCAGCTTCAATTCGCCGCGGTTTGGGCACCGAGAGTCGGTTTTTCCTACTCTCACGATTCAAACGAGCACAAACGAAAAGAAGCCGCCGCTTGGAGGCTTCTTTTCGCTGCTGCATTAGTTAGCGCCTGATTCAACTGGCGCGGACTCTGGCAGATGCGAGACCACGACTTGATAGATCGTCACTTTGTTGCCTACGATCGGACCTGCTGCAGCTTCGGCAGCCGGCTGGCCGTGTCCTTGGCCGTGTCCATGACCTTGCCCTTGACCGTGAGGAGAACCTTGTGCTCCCTCGCGGCGTGTATGTGCATGACGGAAAGAATCGCTGTTAGCCCAGGCTTGGAAGTCTTCTTCCTTCTCCCATGTTGTGCAAACGCGGATCTCTTCCGTTTCTTCGGAAACGACTGCATGCAGAACATCCATCCGGACAAATCCAGGGAATGTATGTACGCTCTTAGGTGTCTTGAAGCGTTCCAATACCGCCTCTGCAAAGCCGGCACGAACCTCAATCCGATTTTCCACTACGATCATCGTTTTACTCCCTTTCACATCGATATTCAAGAGTGATTTCAAATAAGAGACAACCTCTTTCGCTTGCTCGCCGCCGATCATGGCATGCTGCAGGAGCGTAATGCCGTGCGGTCCACGCGCATGAATCGATTCCGGATACCGGGTAAGCGTCGATTTGATCACTTCCAGTTCACCAAGCATAGCTGCGGCAAACAAGTCGATCCGTGCACCTTTGGACAACAGCCACTCTGCAATGTCACGGCGTCCAACATGCGATGCCGCTCCGAGTGCGGTCTCCCAATCATCGCCTCCCCAGTTCATGGAGGCGTGCAACAAAGCAGGTTCTTGCGCAAGCAGAGTTTGGACCTTATTCAAATCCGCGTGTGCTGCGCCTACGAATTCTCGTACCAATTCGGTGCTTAATGCTGCTTTAGCCAATCGAATCTCCTCCTCATTATAACTCAAATTTATGCTGTCGCTTCATGAGGCTGTTTGTTTACAATACCGCTTGGCAAATAAACCGGAACACCGTCATCGTTGTAAACTTTGGCTTCGATGCCGAATACCTCGCGGAAGAACTCCACGCGGAATACTTCTCCCGGCGTTCCTTGCTTAACGATCGCCCCGTTCTTCATCGCTACAATTCGGTCGCAGAAACGTGCCGCTTGATTCAAATCATGCAGGACCATCACAACTGTAATGCCTTGATCCTGATTCATGCTGCGGATCAGCTCCATCAATTCCAATTGATGCGCAATATCCAAATAGGTCGTCGGTTCATCGAGCAGCAGAATCCGCGGCGTCTGTGCCATACACATGGCAAGCCATGCACGCTGCCGTTCTCCGCCCGACAATTCCAACAGGGAACGATGCTGCAGCCTCGTCATGCCGGTAACCTGCAAAGCCCAATCCACTACTTCTTCGTGCTCGCCTCTACACTCTTCATACCATTTCAGATGCGGATTACGTCCACGGCGCACCAGGTCACGCACCGTAATGTCTAAGGCACCTTCCTGGGTTTGCGCAAGCATTGCCATCGTTCTCGCAACGGACTTGTTATCCATCCCTGCGAGATCTCGACCTTCCAATTCAATCTTACCTGATTGAGGCGCAGCAAGTCTTGCCAACATGCGCAGAGCGGTCGATTTCCCCGAGCCGTTAGGACCGACGATGCCGAGCCATTCCCCGGCAGCAACTTTAAGATTGAAGCCGTTTACGATCGGAGCAGAACGCTCATAGCCATACTTCAATTGATCGGCAGTTATTGCAGGATTCATCGTTTGACCCCTTTCCTAAGCAAATAGAGGAAGAAAGGTGCACCGAGAAGTGCAAGTAAAATACCTACCGGGAATTCGATCGGATCAAACCAGCTGCGCGCAGCCGTATCCGCCGCCATAACCAACGTTCCCCCGCCAATTGCTGAAATAGGCAGTAAAATTCGATAGTCATTACCGACTAACAGCCGTACGATATGCGGTACAACAAGGCCGACGAAGCCGACCATCCCCACGATGCTGATCGAAGCACCCGCCAGGAACGTAGACAGCAAAATAATAAGCAATCGTCCGATTTCAACTCGACTTCCTAGCAGTTTAGCGGCATCGTCACCAAGGACGAGCAGGTTAGCCGTTTTAATCAAGAAGATCGAAGCGATGATGCCAATAACGGCATACGGCAGCAATGTTTGAAAATGCGGCCAGCTTCGTCCGTTCAAGCTGCCTGACATCCAAGGCAGAACGGATTGAACCTTCTCACTGTTCAAAATCATCAGCGCCGTCATCGCTGCGCCTAGCAGCGAATTTACCGCAACGCCCGCCAAAATCAGCCGCATGGGTGAAGCGCCGCCTTTCCACGAAAGGGCATACACAACTGCTGCCGCAGTCAATGCGCCAAGGAAAGCCGCGATGGGTAAATAAGCGATTTTCTCGGGGAACAAAATCATAATAACGACAGCCGCAAGCCCGCCGCCGGAGGAAACACCGATAATACCGGGATCAGCCAGCGGATTACGGAAGACACCTTGCAGGAAGGTGCCGGAGATAGCGAGGCAGATTCCTGCAAGCATGCCGGTCAGTACACGCGGAAGCCTGAGATTCCATACAATTTGCCTCGACTCCGAGTCGGAGGCGTGAAGCAATGAGCTCCACACCTCGCGCGCCGGAATCGGAATTGAGCCTGACATCAAGCCATACAACCCTGCAAGCAGCAGCAGGACAAGACTAATAATTAGTACACTGCCTCTGCGAATACTTCTCGGGGTCCGCACCTCTTGCGCTCTTTGTCCGGTTACGATTGTAGCCATCGGATTAGTCCACCGTTAGAAGCAATTTGTTGATTGTTTCGATCGCTTGCGGTGCTCTGATACCTGGGTTTGCAGCGAAGAGATCGGAAGGCAGCACTTCGAACTTGTCATTCTTCACGGCAGGCAGGCTCTTCCAAGCCGCGTTTGTTTCGAATTCTTTCTTGAAGCTCGCTTTCACATCTGCTGCATCACCATGTGTAATGAATAGAATAATGTCCGGGTTCGCAGCAACGATCCGCTCAAGGCTAAGCTCCGCATATTGCGGCATGCCATCCATTCCTTTGAACGAGGAAGCTACGTTCTTACCGCCTGCAAGCTCCAAGAAATTGCCCGGGTAGCTGGTAGGAAGCGCAATAACGAAACTGCCCGGTGCGCCGTAAACGATCAACGTTTTCGGTGCTTTATCCGGTTTTTTCAAACCTGCAACATCGCTGTTCATCTTAGCAATCAGCTGCGCTGCTTTCGATTCTTGACCAAGAATGCGTCCGTAAAGTTTGATCGAAGCTTGAATTTCCGTATAAGAGTTGTGCCAGTTGAACATCACTTGTGCGCCGAGTTTCTCGATTGTCGCTCGTTGTGTTTTAAGTGCAGGGCTTGCAATAACGAGATCCGGTTTCAAAGTAGCCAGTTTCTCGAAATCAATACCGTGCGAGCTGCCTGCTTCCGGAACAGACTGCGCTTCAGAAGGGAATACTTTGCCAATAGCAGTGGAACGGCCGACAACCTTGCTGCCGAGTGAATAGATAATTTCCGTATCGGAGGAAGAAAGCGTTACGATGCGGCTCGGTTTCTTCTTCAATGTAAACGGACCGGTGCTAGTCGTTACTGTCAACGTGCTGTTGATTGCAACGGAATTGAGGTTCTTATTGTAAGTCACCCATTTGCCAAAAGCCTCGGAGATCAATCGAAGCGGTACATAGGTTTTGCCGCCAGAAATGAGCGGTGCAGATTCCAATGCTTTGTAATCACCGTTTATGTATGCGGAAGCAGAACCAACGGTTAGTTTAACCGTAACGCCGCCTTGTACAGCCGAGACAGCCTTATTCTTCGCATCCCAAGTTGCGCGACCGCCAAGCGCTTGAACGAGGCTGCTGTATGGAACGAGCGTTCTGCCGTTGATCACTTTAGGTGCGGCATCCAGCGAAACCGATTTGCCATCGAGAGTTACACCGATAGACGAACTTGCCGCTTGCGCAGCTTGACCTGCCTCTGCTGCTAACGGAGCAAGAAGCACCGATGCCGCTAATACTGAACGTGTTAAAACTTTGGAAAACACATGACCACTCTCCCTGATAATGATAATTACTCTCAATCAATATTGACAATGATAATCGATAATGATTCTCATTGTCAATGATAACTTTAATTATAATAGTAGATCTCGCAGCTTGTGATTTCTCTTCTACTAAATAGCTTATTTTCATTGATCCGGTACGGACTTTGCTGCTCATCTATTCAGGCTAAGGCCGTTGTTCATACTTTGAACTAGCCTAATAATTCAGTTGGACTTCGCCTCGCACTTTCCTAGCATTTGATCGTGAAATGAACCTGTTTTCGCCCAATTCCATACAGAAATCAAATAGTTTTTACCCATTTGTTTTAACACTTTCCCTGTATCTTTAGTATCAAAGATAAACCTAATCCTATCAAACAGGAGTGAAACATGTGAAATTGTCCATACGCGTCAAACTGATGTCCAGCTTTCTTGCCATCCTTGCACTGCTGACCGGGATCGGGGTACTTGCTATTGTACAAATGGGATCGCTTCAAAAATCCAGTTCCATCGTTCAAACCAATTGGTTGCCGAGTCTAAATAATATTGGGGTCATTAAAGATGACTTCATGGAAGCACGCGTAAATGTCAATAAAATCAATCTGGAAAGCAATCCGACCCAAATCGCAACTATTGAACAAACTATCAATGACAGCATGGCTAAAGCCATGAAAGAGCTTGCCGATTATGAGCATCTCCTTATTTCACCGGAGGAAACTGAAATTTTCAACTCGCTACGCGCTAACATACAAGCTTATGCCGACAAGCTGCCGGCTATTATACAAGCCAGAAAAGACAATAATCCTGATAAGGGATATGAGCTGGTAAATGAATTGACTCCGCAGCGCAAGAAGGTAACGGCCGACTTCGAGCGTTGGATTGTGTTTAATAATGACGGGGTAAAAGCCGAAGTGGACAGCGCGGCACGTACGAATGCAGTCGGTAAATCACTCATTATCGGATTCGGTATTTTTGCAGTAGCGGCAGGCATCGGGCTTGCACTTCTTATCTCCGAGTCCATGGTCAAATCGATCCGCTCCATTCTGAATGTGGCGACCAAAGCGGCTAAAGGCGATTTGCGCGATCAAGCTGTCGCCAAGAGCAAGGACGAGCTTGGCACGCTTGCGCTGGCTTTTAACGATATGATGGATAATTTACGCCAGCTTATCGGCCATACCGTCTCCTCCGCACAGAGCGTTGCGGCGGCTTCCGAAGAAATCTCCGCTACGACGGAAGAGATAGCTAAGGGAAGCACCGAGCAGGCGGAATCGGCCCAAGTGATTAGTGAGCTTGTACGTGAAATGTCGATCGCCGTTAACGATGTCGCGAACAAAGCATCAGTCGTGGCGGAGCTGTCCGACAAAACAAAACGCGGTGCTGAAGACGGCAGCGATACGGTTAGTGCATCCGTGCAGAGTATGGAAAATCTATCGGCCCAGATGCAATTGCTAGAAAAAGATTCACAGAAGATTGGTCAAATTATTGAGGTTATCGACGAAATCTCCGAACAAACCAACTTGCTTGCCCTTAATGCTGCCATTGAAGCGGCACGCGCCGGAGATCAAGGACGCGGGTTTGCCGTTGTTGCCGATGAGGTTCGCAAACTGGCAGAGCGCAGCAGCGAAGCTACGCAGCAAATTGCCGAAATCATTAAAGGCATGCAGCATAATACCGATCAAAGCTTAAGAGCGATGGAGCATGCGACGTTGCAAACATCCAAAACCGGACAAACCTTCGAAAGCATTGTACGCATGGTTAGCGAGACTGCCGATCAAGTAACAGAAATCGCGGCAGCCAGCGAAGAGCAAGCTGCACAATCCGAAGAGGTCATGCGTGCGGTTGAAACGATCGCAGCAGCTAGCGAAGAATCCGCTGCGGCAGCCGAAGAAACAGCAAGCTCCTCGCAGACGCTCGCACATCTGTCGGAAGAGCTCAACAAGAACATCAATTTCTTCAAAGTATAAGCAAAATATAAAGCGGTACGGTCAAGGGATTAATCAAACCCGTGACCGTACCGCTTTCTCGTACTTGTATGCTCTGCTGCCATCTGGCAATATTATGGGCTTTCCTCCGAGCGAAGGTTGAATCCCTTAACAATGATCCAAACGGGAAACACAATTTCGAATATTGCTCCCGGAACATATAGGATGGGCTCGATTTCTTGGCCGAGGATCGCCTGACATCCGCTCACCAACAATGCCGCATACCCGAAGAAACCGATGACTGACAAAAATCGTGGAACCAACCTCGATCGATAGAGGACATTACAAAGCAACACGCTGCCTAAGCTGAGCACGATCATGGCTAGTTGGAAGAGCAAAGAATGCGCTTCTACCAATAAATTTCCTATCGTTTCAAAGTACGAACCCTTGGGAGTGCCTACGGAAATGTAATTTTTGCTCAGCTCGATAAGTACAAACGGACCTATTGCACTAATGATAAGCAGTGTAGACTCCATGATACGGGATCCGAAGTATCCCAGCGCAAATGCTTCGTTATGCTTTTTTAAGATGGGATACAGAAGCATAGCAATCCCCACTACTGCTAAGGCGTTTATCAACTCCAAAATCGATCCGGAAACCACGTTTGTTCGGTCTGGATACAGTTTGGCGAGAAAATCCGGGCGATTTAGAACCGGATCCAGAAGTCCGTTTCCTATCAAGTAAGCACCCGTCGAAATCAGAAACAATGCCCCTGCCACTCTTGCGATTTTTTTCATGTTTATCTCCTCTTTGCTAATTTAGGAGAAGTATAGCTCGAAGAGGATTGGGGCATGAAGACACTTTAGTGTGGTTTACGGGTGTTGGGGAATAAATTTAACTCACTGGCACGTGCGATCGCTTCCGTACGTCTTTGCACCTGAAGCTTTTCAAAAATCCTGCGATTATGCCCTTTGACCGTGTCCAAGGCCAAAAAGAGTTTCTCTCCGATTTCTCTGTTCGAGAACCCCTTAGCTATGAGCTCGAGCACTTCCATTTCTCGCTGGCTGAGCGGTTCGATCAGGTTGCTCTTCCCGCGTTTGCTCACACGTTCCAAAGCATGTTGTGCTTCACGGAGAGCTGGAATCGGTAGATCACCGCCCAGACGCAGAGCCTCTTGGTAACATTCCTCCGCTAAACTGGTCCGATTTTCAGCTTCTTCTATTTGCCCTACCCCAATCATGGCCATTACAGCCATTAGTTGATGACCGATCTTAAGGCTATTCGAAATGACTTCGTAATAGGCTTCACGAGCGTTGGAATGATCTCCGCTTCGCTGGCAAGCGACGCCCAGCATCCAAGCGGCTGCTGTTCGAACGGGAATATTATCCGGTCGCAGATACGCCAACGCACGGCGTGATTGAATAATAACATGCTCAATTCCTTGATTTCCGCTTATCCATACATCACTTGCAGGTGCAATCAGTCCGACAAGCTCATCGGTCTTGTCATCGTGTTCCGTGCTTTGCATTACCGCTTCGGCTACCTGTAATTTTCTTTCAGCACTGTGTGGATTGCCGATCAACACCAGTGATGCCAATGTTGCCCGAGTCGCCGCAATCAGTCCAATCAGGTCCCTGATGCGAACGTCTTGTTCCACACCTTTCAGTGCCACCTCTGCCGCTCGCAGCTTGTGTTCGATGCCGGTCAGCTTGCCCGTAATCAGAAGCGCTGAACCATATATCACCCACAAGGCAGGTCTGACATCCAATTCAGCGGCAGGCAATGACTCAAGCCAGTTAAGAGAAATGCGAACAGCCCCGCGAAGGTGCAGCGGCATTCCTTTGCCTTCAAGCAGACGCGCGGCGCAATTGATGTCTTGGCATTCCACTGCATGGCTAAAGGCTTCGATTTCGAAACCATTATTTTCATACCAGTCGCTTGCTCGTTTATGTAATTCCGCGATATTGCTTCCATCGAGACTTTCCTGCAGCCTTTTGCGGAGTAAATCGGCAAACAAATGGTGATAGCGATACCACCGCCGTTCATTGTCCAGCGGCACGATGAATAAGTTCTTGTGTTCAAGATCCATTAAAGTTTTCTCACTGGAAACCGTAGGATCGAGCATAACGCCATCGCAAAGAGGCCCGCACAGACGGTCAAGGATCGATGTCCGCAGCAAAAAGCTTTGAACGGCTCCAGGCTGCCGCCGCAGGACTTCTTCAACAAGATAATCTAGCACGAAATGATGTCTGCCGGTGAAAGTCTTAATAAGCCGATCGGCGTCATGGTCTCCTTGAATGGAGATCGCAGCCAAATGCAAACCCGCAACCCAGCCTTCGGTGCGTGACTCCAGCGAGGCTATTTTATCCATGGACAGGTTAAGACCCATGATACGGTTCAAAAAATCTTCGGATTCGGAGAGAGTAAATCTCATGTCGGCTGCTCGTATCTCGGTCAATTGGTCCCTCGCTCGCAATTGAGCGAGCGGAATACTCGGGTCCTCGCGGGTCGTCATGACAAGGTGCATCTGAACAGGAAGATGGTCAAGAATGAAGCACATGGCATCGGAGACCGGTTTCGAATTCGCCGCGTGATAATCGTCAAGAACAAGCATGAAAGGAGCCGGCATGGCTGCAATCTCATTAAGAAGAGCAGTCAGAATCGACTCGGTCGGCGGCAGTTGGGGAAGTTGAAACATATCAAGTACGCCTTTTCCTATATTCTCCTCAATTGTCTTTAACGCTAAGACCATGCAGGTTAAAAAGCGCGTAAGTTCGTTGTCCCCTTCTTCTAACGACAGCCATGCTACAGGCCTTCCGCAATTGGCGAGCCATTCGCAAACTAAAGTCGTTTTGCCATAGCCCGCTGGTGCGGAGATTAGGGTAAACTTGCGGTAAAAACCCCTGCTGAGCCTTTCGGTCAATCGTGGGCGGAGAACCGCCTCCGGCCGAGGCATGGGGATATAAAATTTGGTGGCTATGATAGGAGTAGACATATATTCAACCCTCCTGCCTGTTAGCTTAAAACCGAATCAAGCCTATTTTTGGGATACCTATCCTATTAGTGCTCTACTACCCGTTCGTATAATTGAAAAATGGAGCAGTTGCCACCGGCAAACTGCTCCTTAGTCTTATTAATCAATGTGCACCGTTGATAATACGGCTCTGCATTACGGCAATCGTCCTTCTAAGTTGCTTTGATAATATAATAGCATTAAAAGACCGCATACTTGCAAAGAATTTCTACCGGAAAACGGATACCCTTGTCCGAAATTGCATCAATCGGGATAGTCATCTCACAAATAGGCCGGCTGCGCAGAACGCAACCGGCCTATTTGTTATGCTTTTAACAGATGTACGAGATTAATAATCGCCTGTACAGCTTCTGCACGAGTAGCTGTGCTAAGTGGCGAGAATTGCTGATCTCCGGTTCCTTTCATCAGTCCGGAAGCAACAGCTTGATTCACGTCATCCTTCGCCCATGAAGCAATTTGCTCCGCATCAGCGAACTTCTGCGGCTCCGAAGCTGGAGTAGAGTTACCGGCAGCTGGCTGCAATCCGCCGAAAGCCAGCAGTCTGTTAATCAGCACCGCCATCTCCTGACGGCTGATTGTTGCTTGTGGAGCAAACAACGCAGCGCTTCTGCCTTGAATGAATCCATGTTCGTATGCGGCATTGACCGCATCCGCATACCACGCATCGGAAGCAACATCGGCGAAGATCTGTTTCGTGCTATTGGCTGCCGATAGCTGTAATGTATTCACCATCAGTTGAACGAATTCCGCACGGCTGATCGCTTGTGCCGGTGCGAAACGATCAACAGTAACACCTTTCACCAGATGATGTGCCGCAGCTTCTGTTACAGCTGCATATGCCCAGTGTGCAGCTGGCAGATCTTTGAACACTTTCTTATACGTCATAACAGCGTAGGTGCTGAAATGAGAGAGCGGTGCAGAGATGCTGCCCCCTTGCCTATCGACCTGTCCGCCTACATACTCCCAAGCGCCGGAAGTTGAATTGAAATAGTAGATGCCCAGAAGCTCCGGGTGTTCTGCCGATTCAACATTCACCGGTACAGTAAGAATGACAGGCTTCTCGAACTTCGTCAGCTTATGCTGCTTCCCGTCCTTCGTTACGATAGTCAGCTCAAGTTGATAGACTTTACCTTCGAACAGATAACCCTCTTGCAAAGGAGCCCCGTCGGTATTCTGATCCTTCGTTGCAATTTGGAGAGAAATCGTCGCTTCCCCCCGTGCATTCGGCTCCACTTGTGATAGTAAAGCTTGAAGCACCTCAGGTGCGATAGAAGTCTTCACTCCTTGAGCGTCCACCACAAGGGTGTGGCTCCCAAACGTATTCGCCAAAGCCGCAGGAATCAGCAATTCATTCTTACCGCCTTGCAGCGTAACAGAAATTTTGCCATCCTTAGTACCGTTCTTCACAGCAGCGTCACTTAGTTTCTCTTGGCTCTGCAGCAGCTGATCCGGTACATAAACGTAACCCGTTCCACTGCCGTCGCCATCCGGATCCTCCGGGTCCACCGCACCATGATATACGCCAATCGAATCGACATAGAGCGTACCTTCGCCTACCGGTCCATCTCCTTGATTAATGTACAGCGAGAACTCTGAGACGGAGCCTAGATCAATGATGCCATTGCCTTTCGTATTCCAAGGCGCATGCCGGAATTCGGAGAACGGAAGCTTCAGGACGCCTGCCTCCGTGCCGGAGAGAACGCGGTAAGCCTCCCATGCTTCACCGTCCGGTTCAATAAATTGAATGGTCAGCTTGCGGCCCGATCCGTCCGGTGTCAGCCAGAAAGAGACACCATCGTAGCCTGCCCATGACATGCCATTCAGGTTCTTCGTCATACCGGCAAAGTTCGTAGCCGCAGTCAACGTATACGTATAACGAAGCCCGTATTTGCCTGCTTCCTTATGCTCGCTGTCCGGCGTCAGAGTAACAGGACCGCCCCACGTATTGCTCGTGTAGGCTTTCTGCGCAAGCAGCTCGCCCCCGCCATAATAGTCAAAGTTGTCGATAATGGGTACATTGCCGAGCTTCAAATCATCAACGTAGAGCACATGACTGCCTGCCGAGCCCGCACCCTTGTTGACGAAAATCGAGAATTCCGTCAGCGCCGACAAGGAGAGCAAGCCGTCTCCGCTCGACCACTGGTTACGTGCAAAACCGCTAAACGGTACCTCGTATACAGCGCCTTCCGTTCCGTTAGGCAACAGCTGCGCTTCCCAATAGTCGCCATCCGCATCCTTCAACTGCAGCGTGACACCGTTCTGCGAGCCATCCGATTGGAGCCACAGTGAAACGGCGTTGCCGCCGGAGGCCAGATTCATTCCGCCAAGCGATTTGGTAACGCCGGCATAACCTTTCTCATCCGTCAGCGTGTAGGACAGCTTGAGGCCGTAATCGCCTTCAGACTTATGCGCAGCATCCAAGCTTGCAACGATCTCATCGCCGTCGCTTTTACTCACATACGCAGCAGATGCTAGATTGTTCGAGCCCTGATAATACTCAAAGCCTTCGATATTGCCGATCTTAGCAACTTGAATGGAATCAAAATACAACGTCCCTTCACCCGCTCCGCTGCCGCCCTTCTCCACATAGAGTGAGAATTCTGCAATGGAAGCCAGGTCGATCACGCCATTGACAGGCGCGTTCCAACCCGGTCTGGCAAAGGCATGGAACGGGATTCGCACAAGTCTTGCTTCATCGCCCGGCACGCGCAGCTTCGCTTCCCAATACTCGCCGCTTGTTTCTTTGAACTGCACCGTGATTCCGCGATTTCGGCCATCAGGCTTATACCACAGCTCGATGCCATTGTTGCCGCTCCAATCGATGCCTTCCATGTTCTTCGAAACGCCTGCATAACCCTTCGCATCGGTAAGTGCATAATCCAGCTGCAGTCCATAATCTCCGCCGGCCTTCACATCCGGAGAGAGCGACAGACTCAATGCGTCTCCGCCGGCATTCGGCGTATAAGCTGCTTGGAGACGTGCATTATCTCCATCATACGATTCGAAGGTGTCGATAGTCGGAAGCCGATACAGCTTGATACTGTCAAAATAAACCACATAATTCTCCGCCGGCGCTCCGTCCACGTAAAGCCCAAAGGATGCCACCTTACCGGCATCAATCATGCCATTGCCCTGCGATGGATGACTATCCTTCCACCACTGCGGAATATAGAACTTACTGAACGGTACCTGTACGAGAACCGGGTCGGTGCCGGAAATCCGCAGGTCTGTCTTCCACACCTCGCCTGCCGTATCCAGTCCCTCTGTTAGCTGCAGCGTAACGCCCATATCCGCGCCGGTTGGCTGAACCCAGAACTGGATACCGCTGTTCCCAGACCAGTCGGCATTATCAAGCGCCATCTCGAGGCCGCCCCAGCCTTGGCTCATGGAGGTCTCCAGCTTCAAGCCATAGTCGCCTTCGTTCTTATGCGCGGAATCCAGTGTGAGCGTAATCGGCGAACCGGACTCGTTCACAGCATAGGCGCTGCGAAGAGCGGCACTCGAACCGCTATAACCTTCAAACCCGTCGATCAGCTGGCTCTTCGACAGCTCAGGCGGTGCTTCGAGCTGCTCGTCGCCTACGCCAATGGCAATTCGGCTCACTTGCGGGTTCCAGGTTTGATCCGCTTGGCTTAACGGGAACTGAACCTTCAAATACCGCGTTCCCGCTGGCAGCTTGTAGGCCGTATATTCGGTGCGCGTCCACCAGCCGTCCCCGCCTTTGCTTGCTTTCACGGCCGTGCCGTATTCCGTAAAACTAATACCGTCCGCTGACGTGAAGAACTTGAAATCCCCCACGAGATACGCGCTTGGATCCTGCCTTGCATACGTAAGCAGCTTGAAGTAATTCATGTCGCCGCTCGTCTTATACTGGAAGAACTCCTCCGTATCGGAACTGCGGGTAAGTCGTTTGTTATCGCCGCCAAAATACGTATCCGGGTTGTCGGTGCTGAAACTAAGGTTAATGCTGCGGGCATTCATTTTGACGAAATTGTTCATATCATCGATCAGCACGCCGTTATCCAGTTCCGGACGTTGGATGGAATCCGGGAAGATCAGCGCGCTGCCGTCCGTGCCGTACTCGATTGCCACTTCACCAAGCTCAGAGGCGCTGTAGTCGCTTGGGAACACGATTCTTACAAACTTCGCCGTTTCCGGCAGACTGCCTGAATACTGAATCTGATGCCACGGGCCGCCGTTATCTACTGGCGTAACTTCAAGTGCCTCATAGGACTCTCCATCTGCCGACGTGAACACGCTATAAGCGGAAGAAGCCAGCTTCTCAGGGTCAATATAAGCCGTCGCCTTCACCTGCAGCCCCGTCACACCGGAGTCAGATGTCGGCAGCGCGTACGTAATGTACTGCTCCTGCGAGGTTTCCAGCTGCTTCAATCGCGAAGGATCACCGCCGAATCGAGCCGGGTTTTTCGCTTCGAATTCCAAATCGGTCGAATAGTCATACAGCTTCGAGAAATTGCGCATGACATCCTTAATGACATGTTTGGCAACAACCGGACCGACCACATTCGAATAATCGGATGAGCCGGATGCATTATTCGCTTTCAATCGGTAGTAATAGGACGAGCCGGTTACGGCTGACGTATCATGGAACAGCTGTGTTTCTCCCTCAACCGCATCGGATACGCCGTCGCCGACAATGCTCCACGTTCCATCCGCCGCATCCGAACGTTCAACGGTATACGAGCTGGCTCCGACAGAGCCGAGCCACGATATCGTGGAGACCTCGCCGATAGGCAGCAGATGCGGCACATCTGGAACCGGCAACGGCGGAACTTCGTCAATGCCGCGAATGTGATAAGCATGTTTGCTAAGGGTCCGCAGCAGATTCGTCTCATCGAAGCCATCGCCGGAAGGGAAGCCCGGCCAGCGATACGCGCCGTAGAAGACGCCATCCTTCACACTCTCCGTATGCGGGTAGAAGCCTCCGTCACGATTATGCATGCGCATGCTCCAGATCATAGCGCCGCTCGCACCGCTTTCCTCCACGATGCTCAAGAAATCATCCACCTGCGCCGTCGGCTTAAAGCCGAACTCGCCAATGATGAAGGCTTTCTTGCCGCGCGCCTTGCCCATATCCAGATTGGCCTGCGCGCCGTAATCGGAATAATGGTCCGGATAATAGTGATTGGATACGATGTCGATGTTGGGATCATCCAGCGAAGCATCGTCAATGCCATATTTGCCGTCAATGACCAAGTGATTCGTATCCAGGCTCTTGATATAAGCTGCAATATCGCGGGTCCATGCTTGTGACGCCGGTACCAGCTCGTTGCCAGTCTCCCAGCCGAGGATCGCAGGATCATCCTTATACGCCACACCGGTATAGCTGTTCACTCTGTTCAGCACGTGAGCAATGACCGACTTAAAGTCTGCGATCAGCTGCGGATCGCTCCAGAAGGCCGCTTCGCTCTTACCGCGAAAAGCCGCGTACTCCTTAATGCCGCCTTGCCACTGATACTGATCGACGAATGGCAGAATAATGCGCACGCCGTACTGATTGGCCAACTGCAGCATTTTATCCAGCGCCTTGAACACCTCTTCGTTAAACTGCAGCGGACCGCCCGGCGCGGCAGGTCCCCTAACAGCCCGCTCCTCCGTCGTGTCATCCGCTTTCTTCACGGAAAGTACATACGGCCGCGTTACCGTTCCGCCCAGTTGAACGAGCGCTTTGAAGGCATCCTCCTGCTCCCATGCCGTCGGAATCCGCCAATAAATATCCTCGATCATGCTAAGCGTGGGCACGTTGGCCGAAATAAACCGGAACGCAGCCCCGCCGTCCTTCAATGTATCGCCGTCACGCGTAATGAAATGCTCAAAAACAGATGCAGCTGCAGGCAAATCCTCTGCCTCAGCCTGCCGAGGGGCAGTAAAAACCGATAAAAAAGATGACACCGTAAGAGCCAGGGTCATCAGGATAGGTATATAACGTTTGAACAAGATCGTTACCTCCCGAACATGGAATGTGTGGAGAAGCAAAGCTTATTTTACCGAACCGCTTACAATTCCCGAGAAGATATAACGCTGCAGAAATAAATACATAATCACGGTAGGAATCAAGATAATGACGACAGCCGCGCTGATTAAATTCCACTGGGCACTGTTCACCCCGGCGAATTTCATAAGCGACGTCGAGACGACGCCCAGCTTCTGCGCCGGCATGTACAGATACGGAATATACATATCGTTATAGATGGAAATCGTCTTAATGATCGTGACCGTTGCCGTTGCCGGAATGAGCAGCGGGAAAATAACCGAGCGGAAAATCCTCACCAAGCTCGCGCCTTCCATCATCGCACTCTCATCGAGATCAAACGGAATACTGCGGATGAATTGCAGGAAGATATAAATTTGCACCACATCTGTGCCCAAATATAGCAGCACCGGCGCCATATGCGAGTTGAATAATCCAAGGTGCTTCACGATCGAGAACGTAGCAACCTGCGTCGTCACCGAAGGAATCAGCGTAGCGAGCACATAGCCGCCGAGCAAATATTTCTTGAGCTTGAAATCGAAGCGGCCAAGGGCGTAAGCCGCCATCGTGCCAATAATGATGTTGCCGATCAGCGCCAGCACGAGAATGATGCTCGTATTCCAGAAGGCACGCCCCATATGGCCGATTCGCATCACCGTTTCGAAGTTCTCCAGGTTGAAGAAGCTGCGCGGCATCTCGAATACGGACGAAGTGTTATACTCCTCCGTTCCCTTGAAGGCATTCAGAATGACCACATAAGGCGGGAAGAGAACGAGAAAGGCAGCCAGCGTCAGCAGCGAATAGTGAATGGCAAGTAAGGGATTGTTGCGTTTAATTATCGACATGCGTTTCTATCATCCCTTCTCTTCCCGCAGAATAAATTTACGCTGAATCGTAATGACTACAATGACAATCAGCAGCAGTACAACGCCCATCGCCGAAGCAAGACCGTAGTTGCTGTAGTGGAAAGCCGTATCCACCGTCTTCGTCACAAAGGTATCGCTGGCTCCCGCCGGTCCGCCTTTGGTCATAATAAACGGCAAATCAAACACTTCAAGCGCGCCTGTTACGGTTAGCAGCATGGAGAGCTCGACGATCTTGAGAATACTCGGCCATGTGATGTAATAGAAAGACTGCCTTTCATTCGCTCCGTCGATCAGCGCCGCTTCATACAGATCATCCGGAATCGACTGCAATGCGCCCAGGTAAATGACCATATTAAAACCGAGATACTTCCACATCGAAATGAAAGCAAGCGAGATATTGACCGTGTGCTTGTTGCCGAGCCAGCTCGTAATGAGACTGTCGAGTCCAAGCGCTGTCAGCAGCCCGTTAAGCGAGCCATCCTGCGAGTCGTACACATACGAGAACATATACGCAATGGCTACGCTGTTCATGATGTAGGGCAGGAAAATCAGCACGCGATAGATGTTGCGGCCGCGCAGCTTCTTATTGAGCACGACGGCGAAGTAGAGGGCAATGATATTTTGAATAATGCCGCCGAAGAAGTAATACAGGTTGTGGGAGAACACGCTGAAAATTTCACTGTTGCGGAAGATCTCCCTATAGTTGTCTAAGCCAACCCACCCCTTCGCCGCGCTATAGCCATCCCAAGAGGTTAAGCTTAAATAGAGCAGCATCACGCCCGGATACAAGGAGAAGAGGACCAACAGGGTGACAGGCAGCAGCAGAAAGGTGAATAACACGATGATCTTCTGCTTCTTGTAAATGGAGGAATACATGCAAAGCCCCTTCCTGGTTCAATAGAAACGGGGCATGACATGAACCGTTCACGTCATGCCCCTCTCTCAAAAAATGTTATTTCGATGCTACTGCGGCGCGTGCTTCTTTCCAGCGCTTGTTGTAGTCGGCGAATACTTTGGCCACATCGTCTGCCATAATGACATCTTGTGCAAAGCCGCTCGTATCGAATTGCATTTTGTTGCCGATGCTCACATACTCGTCGCTCTCCGCTACCATTTCAACCACTTGCGGCTTGAAGGACATGAATTCTGCCAGCTGCGGCAGCTTGGATTCTTTATCCTTCAGTACCGGAATGAAGCCGCCGAAATCGTCATAGCCGGATTCCTCAACGAGCCATTTCAAGAATGCTTTGGCTGTTTCCACATTTGCACTGTTCTTGCTGACTGCATAAGCGTAGTCAGGGCTCAGAAGTGCTTTGGCTTCGCCGCTGTTGTCAATCGGAAGCGGGAAGAAACCGACATCCTCGGACTTCGCGCCATTATCGATGACTTGATTGATGACCCAGTTGCCAAGGAGGTACATCGCAGTCGTGCCGGAAGCAACGTCCTTCTTCGAGCCTTCCCAGTTCGTGGACATCAGGTCTTTCTCGACATAGCCTTTATCTACGATGGTCTTGATAATGTTCATCGCTTTCCAATGCGGGCCATCTACAGGGAATGGCTCGTCTTGTCCGGCCATCGTGTTGTGCAGACCCGGGTCATTCGCGAATAGGAACGCTTCTTGATCCCAGCCCATCAGCGGCCATTTGTCCTTGAAGTTCGTGGAGAGGGCGACGATACCGGCTGCTTTGAGCTTCTCGCAAGCGGCATAGAACTCATCCAATGTTTTCGGAACCGCGGTAATGCCTGCTTTCTCGAAGGCTTTCTTGTTGTAGGTAATTCCCATCGCGGAGCTTCCGGATACGATACCGTAAGTAGAGCCGTCCTGCGTGTAATTTTCTTTAAAATAAATGCGGTCGTTCAGGCCCAAATCATCCAGCGGAGCGAAGAACTCCGGCAAATTCGCTTTCGTTACCGTCTTCGGAACGAGAATGACATCAGGCAGCTCATTGGATGCCAGGCGCACCTTCATCGATTCCTCATAGTCCTTGATGGCTTCGAACTCAACCGTTGCTTCCGGATACTTCTCATGGAAACGCTTGGCGTATTCCTTCAGCTCGGTTTCTACTAGATCCGTGCGGTTTGTCGCGAATACGATCTTCCCTTTAATCGCGCTCTCCGCAGCTGGCGCAGCTTCGTTCGTCGCAGCCTCATTCGTAGTTGCATTGGTTGTGCTCTCTGTCGCTGCCGCTTCTTTATTCCCCTCGTTACTCTCGTTGTTGCCGCCTGATGAACAGCCTGCAAGCGCGGCCCCGAATACAACCGTCGACAACACCAGTGATGCCCACTTCTTCATTTCCTTCTTCCCCCTCATCCGTACTGGAGCGTTTTGTTATCGTTTACATTTTGAATTATGGAGGAATTTGAGAACGCTTTCTATGCAGCCGTTTTGTATTTATTGTCTTCTTTTTGGATACCCACCGGTCGATTAGCTGCCGCTCGTCTGATTCCTATATTTCTGCGGCGTGACGCCGACAGTTTTCTTAAATAGCTTGTTGAAGTAGATGCCGTCGGCATAACCTACGAGCTCCCCGATCTGATAGGCCTTAAGGTCGAGCCTATCCTTCAGATACTCCTTCGCTTTGGCCATGCGCACTGCAGTGATATACTCCGTAATGGTCTGATTCGTCTCCCGCTTGAACAGGAAGCTGAGGTAGCTCGCGTTCAAGAAGACGGTCTCAGAGAGCGCGGTCAGCTCGATTTCCTCCTGATAATGCTCCTGAATCCACAGCTTCACCGTCTCGATGACGCGTTTGCTGCTGGCATTGCGCGTCGGCTCCAGCGCCTTCACCACTTGATCGACGATCGCGATCAGCCACTCCTTCAAATCTCGCATCGCAAAATGAGAGGCAACCGTCCGATGAAAATCAAACGTCGCCCCTTGCAGCTCATAGAGCGCATCTAAGAAGCCGTCGATCTTCGTCGTGAGCGTGTAGAACAGATGTCCGGCCATATGCATGATCTCGTCATAGCCGGCTTTCCCCCGCTCCGCTTCTGCAAAGAACAGCGGAATGACATGCTTGATCGTCTGGGAGTCGAGCATCTCGCATGCCGTCTTAAACTGCTCATCGAGCGCGGGCATATTGAACTTCCACAGCTCTGCCTTCGCGGGCAGATCCTTCAAATTCATCGCGAACGTCTCGCGTTCTTTGTAGAACTGATGCCTGCTCGCGGCGAGCGCATCTACGTAGGCGCTATGCCAAGTATCGCTGCCGTGCGGCAGCACGCTTTCCCCGATGGCGATAAAGCCGCCGCTGCGGTTGTGCATATAGTCCATCAGCCGAAGACTGATGGCACGCACGTTCTTCTCGGGCTGCTTGCTATCCTCCTGTACGGAAAGCAGTACCGCGATGAGGTTGTTGTCCATGACGACAACATGGCGGAACGTCGCTTTGATCTCGTCAAGGTAATGCAGCAGGCTCTCATGAGCGAGCATATTAGAGGTGCGGAATACCATTACGGCCCCCCGACCGGACTGAAGCTCAGGCAACAAGCCCGACTCTGCACGATCGGTTGCACTGTTGTGAAGCAGTTTTCGCAGCTGCTGCTCTAATTCCTGCCCCTTCTGCTGCTTCGCTGCCACGGCCAGCTTCTCCTCGTTCTCGCGACGCGCCGACAGCTGCTGGTCTACGGTCTGCAGCAGCTTCGACAGTTCCTGCAAATCTACAGGCTTAATCATATAATCATCCACGCCAAACTGAATGGCTTTACGCGCATATTCAAAGTCGTTATAGCCGCTCAGAATCAGGCAGCGGATGCCGGGAAGCTTCTCCTTCACCAGTTCGATGAACCGGAGCCCGTCCATGTAAGGCATCTTAATATCCGTAATGATGAGATCTACTTGAAGATCCGGCGTGCCGATCGCCGCAAGTGCTTCGGCTCCGTCCTCGTAGCTGCCGACAATGCGGTAGTCGCTCGAGAATCTCTTAATCATTTTCTCAAGACCGAGCCTTATTATTTCTTCATCGTCTACGATGGCGATGTTGAGCATCGTTATATTCCCCCAATGTTCTGATCTATGCTGAATGCGGCGGATGGATATGGCAGTGAGAGCGTCACAATTGTGCCTTCGCCGACACGGCTGTCGATCGCAACGCCGTATGCGTTTCCGTAGCGCAGCTTGATGCGCTCATTCACGTTCTTCAGGCCAATGCCGGATTTCATGTCTGTTTGTTCCGTTTGCCCGTTCAAATAGTGCTGCAGATGCTGGAGCGTATGCGGATTGATGCCGTTGCCCTCGTCTTGAATGTGGATATGCAGCAGCTCTCTCTCCAGCGTCGCGTAGACGCGGATGTGCACCTTGGCTTTCTTCCCCTCTACACCATGCAAAATCGCATTCTCCACAATCGGCTGGAACGTCAGCTTCAGCATGTGATAGCCCAGTACTTCAGGAGGTAAATCCGCCTCCCATTGGAACTGGTTCTTGAAGCGATATTTGAGCAGATCGAGATAGTTGCCCAGATGCTGGAGCTCCTCTTGCACCGTCACCATCTCTTTGCCGCGGTTAATGCTGTACTGCATGAGCTTGCCAAGAATGAAGGTCATATCGGCCACATCGTTATCGTCGTTTAAGATCGCCTTCATGCGAATGGTCTCCAGCGTGTTATAGATAAAATGAGGGTTGATTTGGCTTTGCAGCGCTTCGAGCTCCGCTTCGTTCTTGCGGTTCTGAATAACGTAAATCTCGTCGATCAGATCCTTAATACGCCTTAGCATGCGATTGAACTGCGTGCCAAGCACGCCGATTTCGTCTTTATTCTTGACCTTGAAGCTGATATCGAGGTTACCCTGCTGAACAGCTCCCATAAGACTCGACAGTTTGCGAAGCGGATGCGTGAGCCGGAAGGAAATCACAATCGAAACGATGAGAGCGCCGATCATAATGATGATCGTTAAGCCTGTTGTAAGGTTCCGCGTAATTTTGGCGTCCTTGTGCAGATGCTTGACCGGGATATAGACGATCGTACGCCAGCCGGTAATCTGAGATTCGTTGTACGTCGCAATATAGCTTTCTCCGTCAATCGTAGTCTCCACGCTGCCTTGTTTTCCCTTAATATCCGCAAGCAGCTGCTGATCCGAGAGCGGTTTCCCAATCGACTGCTTAAGACTGTCGTAGATGACCTGATGCGCATTGTCGATGATGAGCGTTCTGCCTTTGGTGATGGAGTCCATCTGCTTGACCGTATCTTCGATGATGCTCAGCTTCGTATCGACGACGATGGTTCCAATCGACTTATAGGAGCTGACATCGCGAATATCTCGAATCACCGAGAATACATAGTAAGGGGTATGACCCGGAATCGATATCTCTTGCGTGCTCAGAATGACCGGATTGCCTTTGCTTTGAGCGGCCAGCTTCTTCCACTTGGGGAATTGTTCCTTGAGATCGGAACGGACTGAATCCGTTTTCATTCTGTAAAAGACGTTGCCGTAGAGATCCAAAATATACGTGGAGCTCATATCCTTGTTCATATTGTTCATCAGGCCAATGTAGAAATCGATCTTCTTCTGCTTTGACAAATCGAGGCTCGGCGAAACGAGAAACTGCTGCAGCTCCGAGGAGAACAGGGGGATCTTCGTAATCATCATCATGTTGGAAATGTTCTCTTCCAGCTTGCTCTGAAAGTTATAAATCGCTTCGTTCATATATTTCGTCGTATTGTCATTGATGGAGCCGACATAGTTCTGATACGAAATATAACTGATGGCAATGATAGGGCTGATAATAAGAAAAAGAAAAACTGCCGTCAGCTTCTTCTGCATACTGTTTTGCACCATAAAAAAAGACCATAATCGCCTAATCGAACCGCGCATGAGCCATCCTCGCCATCATCCTATTTTCAGTACATCGTACATCACCTCTCTTATCCTAGCAATGCAAATCATAGAATTAGAGTTGTTAGGCGAACGAAAATAAACCCGCTCCTTCGCTTGGAAGGCTGCGGGTTTGCTCAATCAATGGGAGGCTAAATGTTGCGCCGGTACTGGCCTCCGACCTCATAGAGCGCATGCGTAATTTGCCCTAGGCTGGCTACTTTGACGGTTTCCATCAGCTCCTCGAACAGATTGCCGCCGCTCACTGCGATCTGCTTCAAACGCTGCAATGCTTCAGGCGCGGCAAGCTTATGCCTCTCATGGAAGCTTCGTAAGCCCGTTATCTGCTGCTCCTTCTCTTCTTCCGTCGCCCGCGCAACCTGCAGCTCCGCTACAAGCTCCTTCGGCTGTGGATTCAGAAAGGTATTCACGCCAATAATGGGGAGCTCGCCGCTGTGCTTCTTCATTTCGTAGACGAAGGATTCATCTTGGATTTTGCCGCGCTGATATTGGGATTCCATCGCCCCGAGCACGCCGCCTCGCACATGCAGCCGCTCGAATTCCAGCAGCACCGCTTCCTCTACCATGTCCGTCAGCTGCTCGATCAGATACGAGCCTTGCAGCAAATTCTCGCACCGCATCAGCCCAAGTTCTTTGTTAATGATGAGCTGGATCGCCATCGCCCGGCGGACGGCTTCTTCGGACGGTGTCGTAACGGCTTCGTCATAGGAGTTTGTGTGCAAGGAATTGCAGTTGTCCATAATCGCCATCAGTGCTTGGAGTGAGGTGCGAATGTCGTTGAAGTCTACCTCCTGCGCATGCAGGGAACGACCCGACGTTTGGATATGATATTTCAGCTTCTGGCTTCGCTCATCGGCTCCGTACCGATCGCGCATTACAACCGCCCAGATTCGCCGCGCTACTCTACCGATAACCGAATACTCTGCATCCAAGCCGTTGCTGAAGAAGAACGAAAGGTTCGGCGCAAACGCATTAATCGGCATCCCCCGGCTCAGGTAATACTCGACATACGTAAATCCGTTTGCCAGCGTGAACGCAAGCTGCGTAATGGGATTCGCTCCCGCCTCCGCGATATGGTAGCCGGAGATGGATACGGAGTAGTAATTGCGTACCTCCTGGTCGATAAAATAGTGCTGGATATCCCCCATCATGCGAAGCGCGAACGGCATGGAGAAGAGGCATGTATTCTGCCCTTGATCTTCCTTGAGAATGTCCGCCTGCACAGTCCCGCGAACGGTGCGGAGGGTTTGCCGGCGGGTTTCCGCCGTTTCCTCCGAAGTGAGTGTGCGGCCGAGCTTGCTAGCTGCCGCTTCCAGCTGCTGTTCGATGGCGATATTCAGAAACATCGCCAGCAGCATGGGCGCCGGTCCGTTTATCGTCATCGAGACCGATGTAGCCGGATGACACAGCTCAAAGCCGGCGTACAGTTTACGCATGTCGTCCAGTGTGCATACACTGACGCCGCTCTCGCCGATTTTGCCGTAGATGTCGGGTCTGTACGCCGGGTCTTCCCCGTATAGGGTTACGGAATCGAATGCCGTGCTGAGCCGCTTGGCCTGCTCTCCCTTGGAGAGGTAGTGGAATCTGCGGTTCGTTCGTTCCGGGGTGCCTTCTCCGGCAAACTGACGCTTCGGATCCTCCCCTTCGCGCTTGAACGGGAACACGCCCGCCGTGTACGGGAACTCGCCGGGGCGATTCTCGCTATACGTCCAGCGGATGAGCTGGCCCCAGTCCTCATAGGACGGGAGTACAACCCGCGGAATGTCCAAACCGGATAAGCTTCTGCTGTACAGCTCATTCGTAATCGTGTGACTCCGAATTGTGGTGGTGAATGAAGGCGCTCGGTAGGCTTTAGTGATCGCAGGCCACTGCTGTAGGACCGTTCGCGACGCCGCGTTCAGCTTGCCGAAATACGTGTCACGCATCCGCTCTAGTGAGGCAATCGCGGACTCGTCGCCCTCTGAACGCGCAGCCTCAAGCGCTCCTTCGATGCGGTAGCACATTCGCGCGGCTGCGGCCTGCTCCTCGGCCAGCTGTTTGTAGCGCCGCACCGTTTGCACGATTTCACTCAGATAGCCGCTGCGCTCATCCGGGATGATCGTTTGCTTCTGCGAGGGCTGAGCAGGATGGCCGTCGGTGACGGCGGGTGACGCCGGATTCGGCGGGCTGGCCGGGCCACTACCGTGCACACCACCAGTCGCACCCGCGCCCGCTTCGCCGCTTCGCTCGCTAAGCTTCTGCATGATAGCCGCGAATAACCGGCTCATCCCCGCATCGTTGAATTGACTCGCATTCGTGCCGTAAACCGGCATGTCCTGCCAATTCCGGTCAAACTGCTGCCGGCTGCGCTGGACTTGCCTCTTCACCTCTCGCAGCGCATCCTCGGAGCCGCGGCGATCGAACTTATTAATGACGATCAGATCGCCGTAATCGATCATTTCAATCTTCTCCAGCTGGCTCGGCGCGCCGAATTCACTCGTCATCACATAGACCGAGAGATCCGCTACCGCCGTAATTTGGTTGTCCGCTTGGCCAATTCCGCTTGTCTCCACGACGATCAGATCATAGCCGGCGGCTTTCGCTGTCAGGATGGCATCCGCGATAGCTGCGGACAGCTCGGTTCGTGACCCGCGGGTTGCAAAACTCCGCATAAATACACGATCTGAATATACCGCATTCATTCGAATGCGGTCGCCAAGCAGCGCTCCGCCGGTCTTCTGTTTGGTTGGATCAACCGACAATACGGCAATCGTCTTAGCCGGGTCATGCTGCAGATAACGGTGCACGAACTCGTCGGTCAAGGAGCTTTTTCCCGCGCCGCCTGTGCCCGTAATGCCTAGAATTGGCGCGTTTCCGGCTGCCAGAGCAACCTCGGCGAACAGCTCTCCCAGCCGCGCCGCCTCATCCGCCGCCGCAGCTGCCACTCTTCGCTCTGCCAAGGTCATAAAGCGCGCGGTCGTGCGATCGTTTCCAGCCTCCAGCTCTGCCGGCTTCTCACTAAAGTCCGCCACCGTCGAATAATCGCAAGCCTCCAGCATGAAGTTAATCATGCCTTGCAGGCCAAGACGCCTTCCGTCCTCCGGAGAGAAGATGCGCGTTACACCGTAGCGATGAAGCTCTTCCGCTTCCGCCGGGAGAATAACGCCCCCGCCTCCCCCGAATATGCGAATGTGGCCGGCGCCTAATTCACGAAGTAGCTCCACCATGTATTTAAAGAACGCAACATGGCCGCCTTGATACGAAGATACCGCTATCCCTTGAACATCCTCTTGAATGGCCGCTTTTATAATTTCCCGAACGGAGCGATTATGCCCAAGGTGGATCACCTCTGCCCCGCTCGCCTGCAAGATTCTTCGCATAATGGTAATCGATGCGTCATGCCCGTCAAACAATGCGGATGCTGTAACGAAACGAACCTGATGTACCGGCACGTACCGACTGACCTCTTCGCTCATACCGATCGCCTCCGAATGTTAGCGTTGTCTGTTATCTTTATGCGATGCAGAGTGCCCTTATATCCAAAAAGCCGCCTCCTTCACCATGTGAAGGGGCGGCTCATCGCTGATTTAACTATACTTCCTTATTCGCATCCGATACCCGGTATGCACCGTATATGGCCAAATCGTCCTCACCCAGATGCTCGGGAATATCGACATTGGGGGAGCCAAGCGCTTCATGGATTCGCATCCATAGGAGCGTTCGTTCATAGCGCTGATGGATGCAGCCGAATGGATAGCTCTCCAAGAGCGCCTTCGCTTCAATATGCGAGCCACGGGCGACTAACATCGCTGCTTTGCGCTCCACCAGCCCGTCATCCTGCAGCGAATCCACCTGCTTGAACCAGCGCTCCCGCTCCTCCAGCGTGGAATGCCCGATCGCTTCCAGCGTCATATCCCGCTCAATGAACAGCTGCGGATGCAGCTTCCAAGCTGCCGATTCCATGCTATCATACGCAGCTCTGGACGCCTCATAGTCCTGCTTCACCGCGCGCAGCAGCCTTCCAAGCAGCGCATAGGCGCAGTCCAATTCCAGCGTTTGCAGCAGCGCGGTGGCATCCTCTATCTCATCCTGCGCCGCTAGCCATACCGCTCGGTAATAGGTCCAGAGCGATCGGTTCGCTTCATCCGCTTCTTCCGTTGCTGCCCATTGCAGTGCCTCGCCGAGCCGCTCCATTCCGGACGGAGGCCAGCAGCCGCTCTCCGGTTCGGGCGGGGAAGGAATCGCCTCGCCTTTGCAGCCACCGTCGTAAGCAGCTAACAGCGCAAGCCACGGCAGCGTCCTCTCCCGCTTGGCCCAATCGAATACCGGCACTTGGCTAAGCTCCACAAGCTGCGGAGCCGGAAGCGCAATTGCCCTTATATCCAGCGGCCCCGTGCTTGGCAGCCAGTATTCCACATGCGTATGCCGTGCACCGGGCTGCAGCTTGTTATTGTCCGCTTGCTCCAGCAATGGCCCCGCTTGAATCTCGACGTAGCTCTCTTTGCGCTGCGCAGTCTGATGCGCCCAGGCTTCATGTCGCCCGGTGCCGTATAACCAAAGCTTCATCCCGGGCGTTACCGCCGGATCAGCGATATGGTAGAGGCCGCTCCCAAGACTCGGCGTATACATCCCGAATGCCGTGCAATCGGAGGTCTTCCAGAAGAACCCCTGCATCCGATCAAAATCCGCTAAGCGGTACTCGCGATCCCCGCTCCACGCCAGCTCTTCAAGCACATCGGCATGCCGAAGCACGCGGCCGGCCGGAAAGTGAAACTGGGAATCCGCACGCGCCGGAAGTGCGGCATTCGACCAAGACATCCACGCGTGCGCCTGCGAAGTGGGATTCATGAACGTTGTCCGCTGCGTCAGGAATCGGTCCTGCTCTCCAAGCGAATACTCC
Organism: Paenibacillus rhizoryzae; assembly: GCF_059686995.1. NCBI lineage: Bacteria > Bacillati > Bacillota > Bacilli > Caryophanales > Paenibacillaceae > Paenibacillus > Paenibacillus rhizoryzae. The sequence goes on from NZ_JCAALT010000006.1 coordinate 82,318, forward strand.
ACCGTCCAATGCATCCCGTAGCGCACTTCCCGCTCGCCGCACCAGACATACAGCCGATCGCCGATTGGCTCGGCAGCGGCATGTACGGCTTCGATCTGCACAGGTGTGTGTGCTATCGGAAAACTCACCTCGATGCCGCCGCTGATGAATGCCATGCGTGGCAAGATACGCACCGGCCGCACCGAGCCGGCGTGGAACAGAATCTCCTTGCCGCTGGCTTTATCGACGATGGAATGGATTTTACCGCCCAAATCCGGACACACCGTTACCTTCAGCCAGTCATTCTCGATAGCGATCATCCGCAGCTTGCGGAGCACCGGCCGCTCGGCCGTTTCGCTAAAGCTCACATACGGATAGATGCCTTCTTCATCGCAGATCGTTGGCACAGGGCCGCAAGGCTGCGACTCATGGACGAGCGTCGGTTCCCGCCACTCGCTATGCTTCAGCATGAGAACTCCCCCTGCTTACAAGCATAGATCCACTGATTCACGCGCTGCCGCATGCGCAGCAGCCATGCACTGCCTTTCTTATAATCTCTAAACGTAAGAGGCCCCGCCATATCCTCCTCCAGCAGTGCAACCGTCGCTTCTTTGCCAATGCAGCTCTCCAGCAATTGAAGCGCCCGAATATCTTGGAAAGCCTCGCGCAGCACCTCTAAACGAATGGACGTAATTGGGCCATCCTTGCCCGGATAAACCAAGAAAGCATCTCCTGAAGGGAAAGCATGGTCAGCATCCGTCACCGTGAACGGATCGATAGCACGGCGTGAGCGCTGGGAGTACCAATGGTTGTAGCCCCAGTGCAGGAACCCTTGAATATTGTGCTTATACAGCTGAACGCCAATAATTCGGTTGCGAGCCGATGGCATGTTGAAGAAGCGGTTCGATTCATAATGCTTGTACTCGCAGCAGCAGTAATAGGCCCAGAGCGGATCAGCCTCTCCGGCAATGTAGGCGTGGATATGCTCGGTCGATACAACGGGATGCGTCAGCAGCCCTTTCTCATAGAACGCATACTCGGATAAGGCATCGATGATCGGAAATTCCTTATCAAATAACGAGCGCACCAGTGTGCTTGCATGCGTATACGATTCCAAATCATGGAGTGTCGGCTCATCGGAAAGATGGAAATAACAGCTCTCATCCAGACCCTGCAATCGGATGAACTGCACCAATTCCGGAATGAATTGAGTCAGAAATGATTTGTATTCTTCGCCGGCGGCATCGGACTCCCAACCGAAAATGTGCACATGCTCGCCCTCGACCTCCGCAATGATCTTCGGTGCATGCTTCGCGCCCCACTGCGTGAACAAATGGGAAAACTCGAATCGCTGAATCCCATTGCGGCGACATAACTCCACCCACTTCTCAAGCAGCGAGAAATTAAACTGATACTGACGCCCGCTCCCTTGTCCTTTGTCGACGCACTTCACGCCAATCAGTTGGACAGTAGGTCGATATTTCCCGTAATCCAGCTCAAGCGGCGGCGAGAACAGCGGCGTCAAGATTAGATTCATGCCGTATTCGGCGTAATGAGCAACATAGGTCTCGATCATGCCCCAATGTGCTTCCGAGAACATCTCAACCTTGTACTGGGTGGCGAGGCAGTCGAAGTAAAACCATTCCGTATGAAGAAGACGCTGCTCCGGCAGCTCGGCGCCAATAACTTGGAGCCGGAAAGACTCCGAGCCAAGCTCCACGCCCGATTCATCCGTGAACCGGATTACAACGGGATGGTCGCCTGGCGTAACGTCACTTCGGAGCTGAACAGTAACCCACACAGAGCGCCATTGCTTCGGCAGCGCATGTACAGTGCCGTCTTCAAGCGGATAAAGCGGATCCGGATATAGCCCCGGCGTTGTCCGCAGCAAATAATCGTCGGGATCGTTATAGTTGGTCAGCTCGGATGGCGCAAGGCCGACGCTTCTAATCGTAATGGCATCCGCCAATTCCGGCGATTCAGCGGTTACCCGAATGTTCTTCATCAGATATGCGGCGCGGTAGGCAACCTGGAAGGAATAATATTCGCCAAGCAGCGCTGAGCCTTCTCCATACGTGGACTCAAGCAGCTCCTCGTCGGCAAACACCTTCACAAGAGAATGGACGCATCTCGTCTCAAAAGTCTGTGTCATCTTACCCCTCCTCCGAAAGTGCCGCGAGCAGCTTACGGTGCACCCGTTCGAAGTGCGCCGGATCTTCGTTTGCTTCATTGAAGCTGATCAAGCAGCTATGCGTCAGCTCATCCGCCAGCGCCTTATCCTTCTTCGCAAGCTGTCTCAGAAGCTCATAATCCTCTATCCCGGCACGCATCGCCTCCAAGCGCACGCTGCCAATCGGACCGTTCGTTCCCGGGAACGTGATATGCGTATCCCCCGGCGGGAAGCACAGATCCGTCTGCTCGTATGGATCTTTATCATCGTCGCAATGATTAAGTCCCCAATGCAGGAACCCTTCCAAATCATATTTATAATTGCCCCAATGCAAATACCTCGTCCGCAGCAAAGGCATGTCCCACAGACGATTCATCGAAGTGCCTCCAGGGAAGCAGCAGGTATAAAACCACAGTTTATCGCCAAGCGATCTCAGCTTCTCAAACTGTTCGCGATGCTCGAGGTAGTAAATATTTTTCGGTACCAGAATGTCGACAGACCCTGCCAGATCATAGGTTTCTACCGCTTCAAGCAGCGGAATGCCCGGCATGAATTTCCGCACGATACCCGACAGAATGCGGTACTCCTCTACGCTGGTTCCGATCGGCTCATCCGCTACATGCTGCACCAGCGAACCTAACCAGCCGTTTTGTTCGAGGAATGTCCGCCATGCAGGCAGAAATTGCGACAAATAGGCATAACCTTCCGTCGAAATTGCTTTTAGCGCTTCGCCGCCGTTCCATGTATTCCATATAAAGAATTCCGAGCCCCAGAAGTCTTTACGGCCCGCGACTAAACCGCCTTCGATATGGGTAAATCCGAGGCTGAAGTACATCCGAATGAGCCGCTCTGCCCGTTCAAAATTAAACTGATAGCTGTCTTCGCCAACAAGGCTCACCTGAACCGCATCCATCGGTACCCAGAAATACGTTTGCCGCGCACGACGCATGAGTCTGCCGTACTTCTCGATCATCGTCCAGTGCCCTTCCGACCACAGCTCTACCTGGTACCGTTTGGCCATATTCGGCAGGCTGAACCAGTTGGTAACCGCCAGCGTCTCTTTAGCCGGAACCGCAGCCTGATACACTTCGATTTCAACCGGAATGAGGCAAGTCTCTTCGCCCATTGTTACAGACAGCTCGCCTATGAAACAGCCCGTCCCTGCATCGGCCGGAATCTCCCAGCACAGATAGAGTGCTTCTGTAGCGGCGCGAGTTACGACACCCTCCGTTAGCGGTTTCATGGCTTCGTATACGCGGAACGGCGCCTGGCGCGTCGTGTATCCTTCAGCCGATTCGCCTTCATTCACGCAATGGCTGATCGGACCCGTATTCTTTTCCACAAAAATATCAATTAATTGATAGACTTCAGGCTGGCGCACAATCACGCTGCTCGTCGAACGTACAAACTCACACTGAATCTCCGCATTTGGCGCCACGTCGTTAAATAAAATCTGACAAGCGGCATAGCTGCCTCTTGCTGTCGCAAGCTTTATCGCGGTGTTACCATTCTCCGAAACGATGCTATCCGGGTAAATCCACTCATTCATGCTGAAGACTTGATAATTCATGCGTGCTGTTCCTCCTGAACGATTCGCTATTTATTCTCTTCGTTGACGAAACCGCCTTCGTGTTTGGTAAACGCTTGATAATCCTGCTTGATGAGCTCCCCGACAGGCTTAATCGTTTTGCGATCCATATGATAGATGCCGAAGGTATCGATCCAATTATTGTGGTTTACATACCAATCATACATAATCCAGTAGTCAATGCCAGCCAAGAATCCCTCTTTATTTCTCGTACCATCCGGCAAAATGACCGCTTGCTCCATTAATGCCTTCAATGTTTCCTTGTAGGTCTCGATCTGAGTGTCGCTGACGATGTCGTTCTCGCCAGACCAGTGCCCGTATTCGGTGTTTACGATCGGCTTATTCGGCCATAAGCGATGAGCATCCTCTAGGAACTGACGGGTTCCTTCGTAGTAAGTGCTTCCGTGAAAAATGCCGAAGTACATCGTCCAGCTCGCCACATCAAGCGGCTCCATTGAAGGATCATGTGCACCCGGTTGATCTGCCGCAGCGCTTTGCGTCGTCAAGCGGCCGTCCGGATAGCGGGTCTTCAGATCATGAACGAGCCGTTTATTATAGACCGTCCGCAGCTCCACCTCGATCGATTCGTTCTGCGTGCTCCACATAAGCACTGAAGGACGATTGTATTGCGAGAAGACCATCTCACGCCACATTTGGTCGCTCAGCCGCTTCTCTTCTTGTACCTCGAAATGCTCGCGCGTAAACTGCCACAGCGGAATTTCACTAGCCGTTGCAAGACCAAGACGATCGAGCAGCATTCCCGTACATACATGGTTCGGATAATGGGCAGTGCGCACGTAGTTGACATGCAGCTCTTCCCTCATTTGGAGCAGATCATCGCGAATGCGATCCCAGGAAGCCGTACGCCCGTAGTTCGGCCATTCTTCATGACGGGCAATGCCGGCCAGGAAGATCGCGCGCGCATTTAACAGCATGTCGGTTCCTTCCGTCGCAATCGTCCGAATCCCGAATTGCGTATGGAAGCAGTCGGTTGTCTCCCCTTCGCTATTAATCAGCGTGAATGCTGCGATGTATAGGTTCGGCTTCCAGAAAGCCCATAGCTTCGCATCCTCCACGCGCACGCCGAAAACAACCGCTCTTGTTTCTCTTGCTTGCAGGGTGAGCCGGGCGGACAAATCGCCATACCATGATGCCTCTGCGCCTATGATCCGTGAGGCATACGGAGAGTCCAGAAACGCATCCGCTGTCTGATCCGCCTCATACAACGAGCCTTGCAGCTTGCAGGCAGCAGGCAGGTCCGAACGGTTCTCCATGATAGCCGTTACTCTTAAATTCCCTTCAACGTCAAGAGGGACGACATCTACTCTTGCCAAATGGCAAGGCGCGCTGCCGCTCAAGTACAAATCATGAATGACGCCGGTGTAGTTGAAGAAATCCGTTCCCGCCGTAGCCGGAATGATATCGCTGCGGCTGCCCCATGGCGGATTATCCACGCGAATGACAATCGTGTTTTCGCCGCCATAACGAACATGCAGCGTAAGATCAAGGGCAAAGGGCGTATACCCGCCTTCGTGATAACCGATCCATTTGCCGTTCACCCACACATCGGCCACGTAGCTGATCGACAGTGCATGCAGGGTGACTGCTTTGCCGGTCCATTCCGTCCCCAGCTTGAATGATCGGCGGTACCAGACACCATTCTCATACGTTTCGCTGGAGCCGGCCGCTTCCACGCCCTGGAGCTTATTCTCGGGAATAGGCAGGTTGATCGTTTCCCATGCGGAATCATTGTAGCTGATTTCCGTACGGCCCCCGGCCTCTTCTCTGGCTTGAATGAACCAGCGCTCATCGCGCCTCGACATCGAGAAATCATGATCGGCCTCGAAACGCTGCTTCTTCCATGCGCCGCCCAAGTCCAGCTTCAACCGGTCCTGCGGATCAAAGGAAGGGACCGGAATGCCGTTCTGGAACGGGACCTGAACCCCGTCGATCGGCTGCAGCGATAATGTCGTACGAATACCGGTGTAGGTGCATAGTTGATCTGTCATCGCAGGATATCCCCCTAAGCTCGTTTAAATTGCAGGTCCATAAATGCCGTCTTCCGGTTGATAGACTCGAATATAGTCCACTTCCAGCGTTTGCGGGAAAACAGTGGTCTCGTCGGGATAACCGGGCCAATTGCCGCCTACCGCAAGGTTCAGCATCAAGTAGAAAGGCTTATTGAAAGGTGCCGGATAAGGCTCTACTGCAGCAGACTCCGTCTCACGTGTATACCATTCACTGCTCTTATAGTACAGCTGGCCATCGATGTACCAGCGCATCTGAGTCGGCGTCCAATCCACCGTGAACGTATGGAAATCATCTGCGAAAATACCGGATTCCAGCGTGTAGCAATCGCCTTTATAGTAATGCGGATTGCCCATATGGAGCGTGCCGTGCACTTTGTTTGGCTCATGTCCGCACATCTCCATGAGGTCGATCTCGCCGGCGCTCGGCCAATCGCCATGAACCTGCAGATCCGTAGACATCATCCAGAAGGCCGGCCAAATCCCTTGACCATACGGCAGCCTCGCACGAATCTCAAAACGTCCATACGTCCAATCCACCTTGTTCCTCGTAACTAACTTCGCCGAAGTATAAGGACTTCCCTCGTAATCCTCTTTGATCGCTTTAATAATAAGCTTGGAGTCCTCGATATAAGCGTTTCTAGCTTCTCTCGTATAATACTGCAGCTCGTTATTTCCCCAGCCATGGCCATCGATGTCATAATCAAAGCGCGACAAATCAATCTCCGGCCCATCAAACTCCTCGTTCCATACCAGCTTCCATCCATTATCTGATTTATCGAAATTATTCGTTATCATCGTTGTCCCTCCAATGTTATTTAGGTACGCGAAGCGTACAAATACGCTTGTTATGTGCGCGAAGCGCACAAATACGCGAGCAATGTCATACAGCGAGCGGAAAGTCGCTTTAAAAAACCGTGCGGACAGCGCACGGGGAAGTGGGGCTAAAGCGGAGCGGGGCGGATCGTTGTGTAGAAACGATAGTGTTCGCCTTTGTCCCCGGGATTCCGGGGGACAACAGCGATCGAAACAATGATTCCGACATGCGCAGCGACTCAGCCCCACTTGTCTTTACTCTCCCGTAATCCCCGTACGGTCCACACCTTCCACAAACCATCGTTGCAGCAAGAAGTACACCACCAATAACGGCGCGATCGTCAGCATCGTACCCGCCATCTTGATGGCCTCGTTCAGCTGGCTTCCCGGCGTTCCCGGCGGGAACATCTTCGAGTAGCTGTCGCTGAATCGCTGCAGCTCAAGCGGAAGAATCGTAAGCGAATTGCCGAAATACAGAGCCGCCAAATACGATTCATTCCAATACCATACGAAGGAGAACAGGAAGACGATGATAAAAGCCGGTCCGGCTGTCGGGACGGCGATGCGATAGAACATTTTGAAATAACCGGCGCCGTCGATTTGAGCCGCTTCTTCCAATACGGCAGGCAGCCGTTTGAAGAATTGATAGAAAATCATAATAAAAAGCGCGCCCTTCAAGCCCTGACCCAGAAGCGCCGGGTAAATAAACGTTTGCAGCGTGCCCAGCAAATGATAATCCTTGAACATCAAATAAGTCGGAATCATAGTCACCTGAGGCGGGATGATAAAGGTCGCGATCATCAGCACGAACCATAACCGTTTCAGCGGGAAGTCGAACCGTGCAAAGCCGTATCCGATAACGGCCGACATAATGGTTTGGACAATGGCGGGCACGCTTGCCACCAGAATGGTTTGCAGCAGCGTTTTATTGAAATCCAGCACTTGCAGCGCCTTGGTGTAGTTCTCCGTATATAACTCCGTCGGTATCCATTTGACCATCGAGTTTACCAGGTCATCCAGGCTCATGAAGCTGTTGACGAACATGTAAATCAGCGGATATAAGTAAATAAACCCGATCCCGATAAGCAGCAGATAAACGACCGCTTTAAAGACCAAACCGTCATTCTCCCCTACGCCGAACACGATCCTGCGGATACGGCTCAGCACGGCCTTTATACTTGGATTCCCCATACTGTCCCCTCCCTAATTCTTTCTCGTCCGCAGCAGTGCGGTCCAGATGCCGAGCACAATGGCAATAATGACGAAATAAATCCACGCGATCGCCGTTGCATAGCCAAATCCGGTCGAGGTATTGAACATGTTATCTCGAATCATCGCGATAATTTCATTCAGTGCAAAGGTCGAGATATACACGATCGTATAAATGAAATTGACGGCTACAAGCGGCATCAGCATCGGAAGCGTCAGCTTCCAGAACATCTCCCAGCGCGAAGCCCCGTCGATTCTTGCAGCTTCATAGAGCGCATGATCGACCTTTTGCAGACCGGCTAAGAAAATCAAGATTTGCACGCCCGAGAACCAAAGCACCATAATGATTTGTTTGAACAAGTACATGACCGGCCCGGCAACGGCAGGCGACAAGCTCTCCTTCACAAGGGCAAACATGCCATACGATTCAATGTTCGGTATGGTCGTCACGCCCTGGCTGAGCAGCTCGTTGATAACCGGTCCGCTAGTAATGATGACCGGCAAGAAGAAGATCGTCCGGAATACGCCGCGGAAGTTGATCTTCTGATTGATCAGCATCGCGATGATCAGAGAGAAGGTTACGATAATCGGTACATTAAGCGCCATGTCTCTTAAATAATGAAGCACCTTCTCGACGAAAGTGGCATCCGACACAAACGCGTATTTGTAGTTATCCCACCCTACATAATCCGTCTTAATCCCAAGCGGCGTCACTTTCACCTTCTGGAAGCTTAGATATAGGGAGTAAATCATCGGCCGCAGCGCGAATAAGAAGAATCCGAGGATCCAAGGCGCGACGAAGGCCGTACCGACTAATGCTTTTCTCCGTTTGTTCGTTAATCGAATGGCAGCCATTACAGATTCACCTCAATTACTTTAAAACCAAGCGCCGGCACAGAACCGTTCTTGCTGTCATAGGATTGGTCGTTATAATTCACGATAATGGCTTTTCCGTTTGAATACGTAACCTGAACTACGCCTTCGGTTAGCCACTTCCGTTCCTTCATGGTGGCATATTGCACGGGCTTCAGCGCGTCGTTAACCATCCGGTACGTACTCACGATATTCCCCTTCCAGTCGGCGAACGACGATGCGTAGACGTCACTGGAATTGGTATGCATCAATCGGAAGGATGGCTCACTCGTCAAGTAATAGGATGGATACGAGCCGGTTTCGATCATTTTGAGCAGCTCTTTACGCGGATTGGCAAAGAAGTTGATCGGCTCGGCAAAATAGTTCCGATAGCCCTTCAGCACAATTTGCTCGAACGGCACTTCTTCGCTCGTATACGTGTACTGAGACGAGTGCATTGGAATATTGAGCAGCTCATCCGCATACTGGAACATATAATCGTTTGGCCGATACATGGCCATCGAAGCCATAGTTGGCTTAAGCATGTCCATGATCCTGCCATAGGCATCCGCTGTTTGGCTGCGGCTTGAGACCATGCTGTCTACACGCTCGGAGAACAGCTCGTAAGGCGTACTATCGACTGCGATTGAACCAATGCCCTTCTTGCTGTACGCGCTGACATTATTGCGAGCAAGCTGCTGCGCATAATCGGCGGACATGTAGTACATGGATGGGTATACCTCTTGGTAGGTTGGAAGCGTCAGCAGCGACTTGTCTAATTTTCTTGCAGCTCCGGCACGTGCGGAGAAGTGCTTCGATTCTTCATAAGCGGCCGTGAAATCCGTGTAGTAATATAGCTTGCCGCCTAGCTCTGCAATGCGGCTGTTCAGTCCGGCAAAATCCCCTGCCGATCCTAGAGCCGACTCAAAACTGACAGGAGCAGGATTCGTGCCCGACAATCCGCCTTTGTTCCAGCCTTTATATACGACTGACGGTCGTTTAACGCCTTCGGTATCCAGCTGATTCACCATGGATTCAAGCTGCGCCGCCGTTGTCATCGGGATGATCCCATTAGAGAAGAGGCCTTTCTCTGTCTCCGCTCCCAGAATGTCCAAATGAATCGGAATATCCGTTTCCCCCGCAGGCTGCGGCTCAGCCGGGAAGGCTCCTTGCTTGATCAGATAGCTTCGGTAATCGTTCGCCATTCCGATGTAACTAGCGTTCTCTCCCTCTAGGAAGGAGTAGCGAAGCTGCATATCTTCCGGGTTCCGGTTCTTCTCATAAACGACGATACCGCCCATCGTGCGGCTTGTCGGCTGCAAATACGATTCTCGGATAAGAAACTGCGCAGTCGTCCAGTTATAAGGCGTATTCACGCCATTCGCGTAGCCGAGAATTTTGGCATTATAGCGCCCATTCTCCACAATCCCCAGCATCGCATGCCGGCCTTCCCCGTGGACCATTCCGAATACGGGAAACTGCGCGGTATACGGATCCTTCGCGCCATCTTTGAGATTGTCCGTTGTCCGCGCAATCTCTATCCCGTTATTAGCGCCGTATATTTTCGTTTCATACTGTGTTTTGAATTTGCCCTTATTGTCCGCATAGTTGATTAACGCACCTGATCCGTCCGGGATGAACATGTAGCCCTCGATATCGCCGCCTTTGGTTGCGCCGAGAAACGGATACAGAATCAACGATGCAAGCTTGCTGTCCGCGCCTTCGATGATACTCTCCTTCGGAACGTCGACAACCACCTGACTGCCCTCCAGCTTGACGACCAGATCCATGCCAATCTTCAGATCGTTGAAGCGAATCGAAGCCTGAAAGCCTTGATCAATCGGCTTCACTTGCACGCTCCTATTCGCTTGACTGGTTAGGTCCGTGCGGATCGGGTTGTTGTCCACTTTATTGAAATAATCAAAGGAAATCGCCGAATGGATGAAATTCAGCCAGGTATCGTTCGCATCCGGCTTGGCGATATCGGAAGACCATACATAGCCTGATTGTTTATTGACGACTTGAATACCAAGCGTATCTTCCTTCAGCTTCAAGATCAGCTGTTCGTTCTCCGCAACCTGCCGATAGTCGGAAGACAGCGGCCCTTGTGAGGCAGGCTTATCCGGGAAGGCGGCTGCCAGCACTTCAGCGGAAGACGTATCCTCCTGTTCCTTCGAGGACCCGCCCATATAAAGATGTGCGAAGAATGCCACGCATGCGGCTATCAAGCCAATTGATAGCAGTCGTTTTATCCATTTATAGTTCCGCACGCGTAATCATCTCCTGTATGACAGAGTAACCGAAGTCGTAAACCTGATGTAAAATGACGTACACGATAAAGACCACCAAACTGACGATCAGCATCGTGAACAACGTGATAAATAAATTACGGAACGTCTCTCGAATCGTATAGTCATGCACTTCCTTCACCATGATGAAGAGAAGGACGGCACACCATGCCGTAATGATCGTGTTCGCGAAGCTAAAGAGAAACGAGTCATTCAGCGTGAGCCAATTGGACGCGATCACCACAAACGGGTGAAAGATGAGATACGGCGCAAGAGAATAGATCGTCCCTTGATAGACCTCCGAGAACTTTCCTTCACCTTCGCTGATCGTGCTGACCAGGTAGTTCGATATGACCCAGACGGCAAGCGGCACGATCAGCATCGCCAGCTCTTTGGTCAGGTTAATCGAGGTGGAATCGACCTGGTTAAAGATAAAACCGGTATTGTACAGCGTGAACACATATTCGATCAGAAGCAGCGCATAGAGCAGCGTTGCGGATAGATTCGAGATTCGGCTCTCTTCTTTCAGCCCATAGATGCCATCCATCGGTTTCTTCATAAATCGGAACAGGAAGAGAAGCTCTTGCATGATCCGAATGTGAAGTAAGCGGCCGTTTAAGCGAATTATCGCAGCGAACGCTCCCGTTTTGCGATGCACCCCTTTCAGAATGGAACGAAGCAGCATGAGACCAAGGACGATTAAAATCACGTTCAACAGGTGCTGCTGCAGCCATCGGTTGCGTATCTCCCAGAAGGCATTGGAGTAACCGGCGACATCGTTTGCCTTCTTGTATTCATCCATCGCATCCGCGTACTGCTGCTGCTTGATAAAAGCATCGCCAAGCCCTCTATGCGCAAGGAAGAAGAGACTGTTTCGTTGTTCCACCTCGTGCCATGGCTGCTGGCTCTTCACGTAGAAACCTTCCTTGTACAGATCAAGCGCAGTATGGACAAGTCCGGCGAATTCGGTCGGCTCGTACATTTGGATGATGTTTCGTTCTTTATCCGTAATGTAGATATGACCAGTGGAGTCAAGCGCGATGCCAGATCCGTTCAGCAGTAAGCCTCTGCGCGATTTACCGTCGTCAGGCGAGCCCGATTGGAACAGCAAGTCGCCTTCGGAGCTGATTTCGTAGAAATAGCCCTTCTGACTGACCAAGAACATATTGCCGCTGGCGGAAACAAACATATCCGTATAGGTAGGATCCCAGAAGATCCCGGAAGGAAGCAGATTATAGCCGGAAATATTCAGCCGTTTAATCGATTCGCTGGCATCCCCCTGCGTGACGGTGTACACTAACCCTTTTGTATCGATCGCAATATTCGTTGGCGTGTTCGGAACGCTTTTGAACAGCTTCTCCATCTGTTTCTCGGTGAAGAAAAACCGCTGCAGTCGCAGCTTCAAGGTCGGCTGTGTTTGGTTGGTACCGAAGAAGCCTACGAAATCCCCGGCCGGACTCATCTGAATGACTCCGTTGGTCGTGCCTTCACTAATAATGTAGACGTTCCCGCGTTTATCTACGGTAACCTTCATTGGCTTGTAAGGGGTGCTTTTCCCATACAGGGGAGAATCCGGTCTGCTGAACGTCTGCACTACCTTGCCCTCGCCGTTCAACTTTAAGACTTGCTCCAAACCATTGTCCGCTACAAAAATCGAACCTTTCGTATCCACGAATACCCCTGTTGGCGATTGAAGCACATCCGTCCCGATAGCCCGGATCAGCTTGCCGTCGCGCGTAAGCTCGACGATTCGTTTGTTACCCGTATCTGCGACGTAGAGGACATCCTTCTCGTCTATGTAAATATCCGAAGGCCCCAGGAAATCGGTTTCTCCGGCTTTCTCGATTGCCCCCACAGGTTCGTAGGCATCGGGTGTTCGGAAAGCGTCTTGCGAATAGGTTTTATAAGTTGCTTCTGCATGCGCAAAGCCCGGAAATACCGATAGGCAGATTGCAAATGCAGCCATAAGCATGGAAATGGATAATAATCGCGATCTCATGAGTGCCTCCCTGCCTACTTCAATCCGGAATGTGCCATGGTGTTCATGACCTTGCTTTGCAAGAAAATAAAGATAATCAAATTCGGCAGGAACATCAGCAGCGATGCGGCAGCAGACATCCCTTGTCCGGCAACCGTATTTCCATTGGTGCTGACAAGCGTGCTCATATAAAAGCCCACCGTTTTCATGCTCTCGTCATTGACGTAGTACGATGAGGTATCGATGTTATTCCAGACGGCCTGGAACGCCAGAATCGCTACCGTTGCCAAAGCAGGCTTAATGACCGGAATGATGACTTTACGGAATACGAGAAACTCGCCCGCCCCATCCATGACTGCTGCTTCTTTCAACTCATCCGGCACCTGGTCGATGAACTGCTTCAGCAGGAACAGGCCGATCGGCATGGCCAGCAGCGGTAAGATATGCGCCAGATACGTGTCCATAATGCCGCTCTCATCCACGACCAGAAACCGCGGAATTTGTACCGCAATCGGCACAAACATAAGGGCGACCGTATTAATTTCAAACAGCGTGGCACGCAGCTTGAACTTCATTTTGGACAAGGTATATGCCGCCAGTGAGCTGATGAATACCGATAGAAACATGACGCTTAACGTGACAAACAAACTATTAAAGACGTATCGGCTAAAGGGAATACCGGAATCTCCAGTAAATCCTGCAAGCTGTTGAAAGTTCGCAAGCGTTGGATGATGAACGAGAAATTGAGGCGGAAACGCAAACAGCTCATTGACCGGCTTGAACGCATGAAACACGATAAACACGATCGGCAGCATCATCACCATCGCAAGCGGGATTAAGATGACATAGAATTTCAATTGACTCCGGTGAAATTTCGACGGATTTATTTTCGTGCCTTGATAAGACATAAAGCGCACCTCCTCTTAATCTTTCTCGCCAAACAGCCTCCAAGAAAGCTTGGACAATCCATAGATGCCAACCAGCAAGATAACGGACAGCGCTGAGGCGTAGCCCATCTCATAGCGAATTAATCCGTAGTCGGCAATGTGGTTGACCATGACCTGTCCGGAATTCTGCGGTGTCGGGTTACCGCCCGAGAGCTGCACCCCGAGATCGCCGGATTGAAAGGTTGTCACGACCGCCATGACGGCACCGAACAGCATTTGCGGTTTCATAGACGGAATCGTAATATGAATGATTTCTTGGAACCGATTCTTGATGCCGTCGATATAACCGGCCTCGTAGATCGATTGATCAATGTTCAGCACGCCGGCAAGCATGGCGAGGAAGCCTACGCCCATGCTGCCCCATAGGGAAACGATAATCATGATCGACATCAAGTACTCCGGCGACTGCAGCCATTGAATCGGCATATTAATAAGTCCCATGCGCATTAAGAATGCGTTCAGATAGCCGGTCTGATCCCCGCTGAAGAAGATCGACCAGACGACAGTCATCGCTACGCCTATTGTCATCGATGGCGAATAAATGATCAGCGCGAGTATAGTCCGCGGTTTGGGCGAAATTTGCGCCAGCATCCAAGCTAACAGAAACGAGATGACATAGCCGCCCGGTCCTACGATCAGTGCAAACTTAATCGTATTGGGAAGGACGTTCTGCATAAATACATCATCCTGCGTAAAAATCGCCGTATAGTTCTTGAAGCCGATCCACTTCGGCAGTTCGATCGTATTGAAGCTCGTAAACGAGAGATAGATGGCGACTAAGACCGGGACGACGATAAACATGAGGAACATAAGAAGATAGGGCGATAAATACCAATAGGCTTCGTATTTGTTTGGTTTCTTCATTTCTTTTCAACCCACTTATCTATCGTATTGATTGTCGGAACCGGGTTTGGCTTCACGAGCTTGCCATCCTTGTAGAACCCGAACTCCTCCATCTTCTTATCGATCTCGCGATTCGCCCGAATGACGGAATCATCGATAGCCGTTCGCGGATTGGTCCCGCTGAATACGACGCTGTTGAACACGTTGCTAAGCTCCCGCTCTACCATATAGGCGCCCGGAACGCGCGAAGCTTCGCGTACCCACTTGCTCTGCTCGAGAATGACCTTCTTATCTTCCTCCGGCCAAGCTGACTGGGCAAAAGCGTCCATATTCGCGCTGTTCCACATAAACAGGGGTCCAAACGTCGTTTGCTCCAAGTTCGCATACTCCACTTGAATATTCGTGGATACCCACCATTTCAGGAATGTCCATGCCTCTTCCTCGTGCTTGGAGCCCTTAAAGATCATACCGGTTGCGCCGCCGGCCGGAGACCAGCGCTGCACGACGCCATCCTGCAGTATGCCGGGGTGAAGCGCGATTTTCCAGCTGTTTGCAATCTCCGGAGCAGCTGCCCGCAGCTGTAGATAGCTTGTCAGATCAGAGATACCGATAGGCAATGTCCCGTTGCGGAAATGCTGGTAGAAGCTCGGTACGTCCTGCGGCAGGTTGTAGATCGTAAACAGGTCGGTCATAAACTTTATGCCCTTCAGCGCCTGCTCGCTGTTGATCGCCGTCTTCGTTCCCTCGCTATTAAACAACTCGCCGTTCATTTGGTAGATAAACGGAGTTGTAGCATTCAACGGCTTGAAGCCTTTGTACTGGGCAAGCGGATCGAAGAAGTTCATGCCCAGGCGCTGCAATTCAGGCAGCATATTGACGACATCATCCCAAGTATCCGGCACGGCAAGCTTCAAATTATCCAAGATATCCTTGCGGTAAAACATCACCCAGAAGTTCTGCGTCTCCGGGAGCGCATAGATGCCGTTGCCATAAGCAAGCGGAATCATCATCCCTTTGGAGAAGGGTTTGACGACTTGATCGAAGTCAGCGAATTTGCGCAGGTCGACTGCCGCGTTGCGCGCAGCAAGATCGTAAGGAATCCAGCTGTCCACGCCAAGCGCCGCATCCGGCTGACTGCCCGTCGCATTCGCCAGAACAAGCTTGTTCTGATCCGGCATAATCGAAAGTTTCACCGCTACGCCGGTTTCCGGCGTGAATTCCTCGTCAATGAGTTTCTGCATTAATTCAACCTCGGGTCTGGAACGATTAATCCATATGTTCAGCTCCGAGCTCGATTTGGCGGATGCGGAATACGATTGTTTCGTAAACGAGAGGAAGAACCGTTTGATCGACTCTCGCAAATGAACGAAGAAGCCGGCATTGGGCTTCGGCAGCTTTCCTTGCTGGTAGACGTAGAGCTTATCGACCAACATCGGAGATTGGGATACGCGCTGCAGCAGATCGCCTAGCAGCTGCGAGACGGAGGACCCTCCTTCCGAGAATAAGGGCATGCGGTTAGGCAGCTTATCGGGTGCGGCCGCAAGGGAACGCAGCTGCTTCGCCGCCGTCTTCAGATTAATCAATTCGACGATTTCGGCAGCATCCGGATTAAGCTTCTGAATATGGCTATATTCTTGATCCAGCTGGTCGGCCCAAGCATTCAACGTTTGACCCAAGTTCGGAATATACTCGGATAGGTTCCAGTCCCGGTAGGCATCCATGCGATTACCGGTCAGCTTCTTGATCTCGAGGGACAGCCGGCTTATTTCTTTCATTTGGCTCTCGATACTCTCGATCAGCGGCCTAATCGGATCTAAATCAACGGTCAGCGTGAATAGATGCTTGCCCTTGGTTAAGTAAAATTCATAGGGTTTGTCGCCCGATCCCAGCGTGTCGTTCCGCCATTTCTTGCTGTAGAGAAACGCGCTGTGCTCCGCCTCTTGGAAAGGTACTTTACCATCCAATTTTATTTCGCGAAAAGCCGGCATGCCCTTCAAAGCATCCTGCTTATATTTCAATGCAATCTTGTAATAACCGTCATGCGGGGCATCGATTTCCCATGAGGCGGATTGTCCGCCATCCATCCAGGAACCGCCGAACGCATTTAATAGCTGCCTCTTCGTATCGTAGGGAGTCATCCCCGGTTCAGAGACGGGAACGGCCCGCATGGAGGAGCTGTTCTTATACTTCGGGACCTCTGCTTCGATGACAATCGGATTCCGCATGATCTCGTTGTCGTCAGTTGCTGTCCTCTGCTGCTTCGAATACGTCTCGTAGCTATTTATTTCAGAAGGGGAGTCTACTGTAATATTGCCCAGCAGCAATTCTCCTCTTGTACTGGCAAAGGTTATGGTATTCAAGCCTTTGTTCAATTTGTACTTCAGCGGTTTCATATACAGATAGCTCGCGTCCATTGCGTAAGTATGCTGCCATACTTTCACTTTAACGGGACGGGGCAGCAATTCATTGCCGTAACGGTCGTATTTCTCTTTAAGCTGCTGGTTTTCCCACAAGTTTGGAAATAGAATTCTGCGGCTTTCATAGAACGGATATTGGTGGTTGACCTGAATATAGCCCTCGGTCGGCATAATGCCGTCATCTGTGACCAGATAGTCGAATCCAATTTGATAGAGTCCCTCTTGCGCGACTTCTACCTGAACCGTCACTTGCGAGCCTTCTGAGAGGCGCACGGTTGCGGACGGATATCCTTGACTGTCAGCTGCTGTGACAACGTGACTCTTATTCATTGGCTCCTCATTTGGTTTCATGAGTATGCCTGCTTGAGAAGCGGAGGGAATAGCCGACCATTCCTTCAGCATCTGTGAATAGGTTTGCTCAAGCGGCTTCGCTTCGGTTCCGGCTTTGGCCTGTGCAGATAATGGTTTATTCGCAGCTTCGCCTTCAGCTGCAGCCGAAAGCGGATGACAAGCTCCGACCATGAGAGATGCGATAAGGGATGTTGAAAATAAAGTGCGAAACGTTTTTTTCATAGTCTCTTCCCTACCTATGCTTATTAATGCCATAAGTGTGAAAGAGTTTATCTTTCACACTTATGGGCGACATTTGCTATGAAATTATTGATTCTCGAGCATTTTCGCTCTTGCGCTCGCAACAAACTCGTTTACTTTATCCTCGAACTCTTTGGCCTTGTCAGCGACTTTATATTCGCCGGACATGAGCTTCTCCGTGAACTTGTTCTCTGTATCCCATGCCGCGAAATCGTTCCAGCCCGGAACAATCGGATATGGAACCGCGTTAGACATCAGCTTCATAACTTCTTTCTCACCAGGCAAAGTCAGGTTCGCTTCAAGCTTCGCCCATACTTCCGGTTGATCCGCTACCGGGTACTTCGTAACCGGCTGTCCTGCGGCTTTCTCGATGTCGATCCGTTTCAGGAAGCCTTCTTGACCCCATGTCATGAATTTAGCGAGCTCGTAAGCCGCTTCAGGATATTTCGTCGTAGAGGAAACGCCTACGAAGTCTACGATCGTCGGAATGCGTTGACCTGCTTTGCCGGCAGGCATCGGGTAGAAATCAACATCGCCGGCGCCGCCCTTCTTCATCTCGCCCGGGATCCAGCCCATATTCCAGGAGAAATCGACTGCCATCGCTACATGTCCTTTTTGGAATGTCCACGAGCCTTCGTCGCCCCATAGCTTCTTCTTCTCTTCGCCTGTCATCACATCATCCACTTTCGTGCGGCGAAGCTCTAATTTCAAGTTGTACGCGTCGATCCATTCTTGGTTCGTGAAGTGGAATTTCTCTCCGTCATAGGTGTTCCAACCAAGTTCATTATCGTTGTTCATCGGCACCCACTCTTGGAAAGCCAGATCGCCCCAAGGTCCGCCGATTCCATAGTAATGTTGATCCGGCTTCGAGAACTTCTTCGCCAAATCGATCATTTCGTCGAACGTCCAGTTGTAAGCAGGCAGAGGGACATTGTTTTTCTCGAACAAGGTCTTATTCACGAACACGCCTTCCGCGAATTGGAAGTTTGCCATGGCATAACGTTTTCCGTTAAATACGGCCATTTCCGCAAGGTTCTTGTACACCTGTTTCGACTCCTCGTCTTTGTCCCAGTAAGGGCTCAAATCAAGCAGCCAGTCACTTGTAATCGCGAGCGGGATATCTTTCATCCCGAACACGTCAGGCATTGTGCCAGCCGCCGCCGCCGCCGTCAATGTCGGCTCGGGCGGGAATGTGATGCTCTTGTCATGCTCGACGGTAATGTTCGGATATTTCTCCATAAAGGCCTTCATCATGTCATCTTCAATTTTGCTGTCGCCGCCATCGGCATATTTCAACGTGAACTTCTCCGTTTGCCATGCCGGCTTCTCTTCAGGTGCGTTTGTTGCCTCGGTTGCAGGCTCATTGGCCGGTTCCGTGCTAGCAGTATTATCTGCGGCATTCTCGGTCGCATTGTTCTTGCTTGAGCATCCCGCTAACAGGGTCAATACAACAGCCAGAATCATAAACACAGTGATAAACTTACTGGATTTCATTCAGAATCCCCCACTTCGATTTATGTTGATACACACGTAAAGTGTAATGTATCCGATAGCAATGGAATCGATTTCATAAAATAACCCATTAGAAACGATTCAATAGGGCTTAATACCCATCTAATTAGTGAAATCGATTTCAATTTCACTGAAATAGAGCCATCCTATTCTGCTCTATTAAATACCGATGACTGACGTATGATCAGCTGCGATTCCAAAACCGATACACGCGGCAAGTCAACCTCGCCGTTCATGCTGCGGATCAGCTTATCCGCAATTAAGGAGCCCATATCGTTCTTGGGTTGGTCAATTGTACTTAATGAAGGTGTCAAATACTTGGATACCCTATCATTATCGACACCGATAATGGCCAACTCGCTTGGTATGCTAATCCCTGTTTCATTGCAGTATTCGTACACCCCGAGTGCCATTTCATCATTGGCCGAGAAGACGGCCGTGAATACCGCATCCTTATCCATGAGTCGCTTCATCGCTGCATAGCCGCCGGTTTCATTGAAGTTGCCATTCTCGACAAGCTCCGGACGAAACGGTATACCGTTTGCGCCTAATGCTTTAATGTACCCTTCCAGGCGATCATAGCTGTCCTTGGCATTGGCATAGCCGCTTAAGAAAACGATATCGCGATGCCCTTGCGCGATTAAATGCTCAACCGCTTGTTTCGCTGCTTTCACGTTGTCCGTATGTACGTTTAGCACGTTCTCATGCTCAATGCTGCGCCCTACGAGGCCAACCAAATACCCTCTTTCGGCAATGCTCAGCACTTCCTTCTCCGGCAGCAAAGAAGCGACCAGAATCAGGCAATCGACACTCCGATCCGTCAGCAGCCGCAAGTATTCCCGTTCGATCTCCATATCGTTCTGGGTATCACAAATAACGACTTTGTACTTCTGAGCGTATGCCTTATTCTGAATGCCCTTCACGATATCCCCATTGTAGGAAACCTTAATGTCCGACACGATAACGCCAATGGTCATCGTTTTCTGCTGCCTTAAATTCTTAGCGGCCGCATGCGGGACATATTTCAGGTCCTCAATGACTTTGAGAACGGCATCTCTCGTTTTCGGTTTCACGATCGGATTGTTGTTGAGCACCCGGGAAACCGTCGCCTGAGAGACGTTAGCGATTTTTGCGACATCTACAATCTTAATGTCCATTTGCATTCGCCTTTTCTCTAAGTTTATGACAACTCTTGGTTTGCGCATGGTAAATTCAGTATTGAATGCGCTTACCTTGGTGGTCTTGTTTTAAGATATCATTCTTTGAAATCGATTTCAATCATTTATTTCTCCTGAATATATTAAGATTTTTTATCTATATATGTAAAAGCGAGGAGTGGTCGCCTGCAGTCAGGCTCCCACTCCGATTATAACGCGATTTAGTTCTCATCCTTAAACTTCTCGTTTACTTGATCAATGGCAGTCTGCAAGCCAAGACCCATTTGCTCATCGGCAAATTTCTTAAGCGCCGCTTTAATATCGTCATTGCCCATGACCAGCTTCGTTACCAAGCCGTCAAGGTCACCGCCGCCAGTGCTAAGCGAGCTTGCATAAGAATTGACAACCCAGTTTACAGGTGCTTTCTCGCCGGTTTTCAGTGCCTCTGCTTCAACGCCATCCAAGTACTGTTGTACTTGCTCCGTCTCCGACGGACCATACCCTTCGATGTAGCGCACGCCGTCACCCCAGATGGACAGACCGTTAAACACGGTTGAAGACGGGTACTTTTTCGCTAGATCAAAGTCTGCCTCACCAGCATGTTTATTGGTGATTTTATCGCCGTTCGGCTCCCAATCTACGCCTTCAAGTCCGTAGAACGCGGTTTTCTGGCCTTCCGGGGACGCAAGCCAATCCAGCAGAGCTAGAATGCGCTCTTGCTTCTCATCACTGACTTCTCCGTTAAAGAGCGTACCGGACCAGTAGTCAAAGTAGCCGTACAAGTAATTTTTACCGTCCGCTGCCGGAATGTTAGGCAAGATTTTCACATGATCGATAATTTTCGAGCCCGGATTTGCTGCAGTCCAGCCCGGAATCATACCTGTCATCGTTTTCACTGTCGTGACGATTGCAGCTGCTTTGCCTTGGTCAAACTTGCCCTCGGCATCCATGTTCGGAACCGCAAAATCTTTATCCATCAGTCCGGATTTGAACAGGTCTCTCTCGTGCTCAACCACCTCAGCATAGCTGTCTGTCATCCAGCCCGGGATCCATTTCCCGTCCACCTTCTGCCACCAGCCGCCAGCAGGAGCGATGTTGTGGAATACGCTGTCATGCGTCCAACCGATATTGTTCGTTGTAAGGGCGATAACGCCTTTCTTATCGGCAATGGTTTTCAGCACGTTCTTCAGTTCATCATAAGTCGTTGGATCTTTCAGACCCAGCTCTTCCATCCAATCTTTACGAATCAGAATGCCGCGGTCGTTTGGAAGCTCATTGCGATTAGCAAGCATCCTTGGTACAAAGTAGCTCTTGCCGTCGGCAGCATTCGCACCTTGAACGTCCGGAAGATCGACGTATTTCTTCAGATTCGGAAATTTGCTCATATCATCAGGCAGCGGCTTAATGATCCCTTGATCAACCCATTGATTGAACAAATCGCCGCTTGTCGCATCCGAGAAGAACGCATCCGGCAGTTGACCGGAAGCAGCCCATAGCTTCGTTCTGTCGGAATAATCGCTCCACGATTCATTTACCGGTTTGATTGTGATGTTGAATTTATCTTCGATCATCTTCAGCATATCGTCCGGCTGGCCTTCTTTAATCGCCGAAGCGATATCAAAGTAGGCAATGGACACTTCCAGATGATCCTTAAATAGATCGGCTTCAGCTGTGTTGCCATTGCCTGCATTCGCGGCGTTATTGGCAGGTGCCGTATTGCCTGCATTGTTCGATGTATCGTTATTCGATCCACAGCCTGTCAGTAATCCGGTTGCAAGCAGTGCTGCGCTAAGACCTACGGTAAGAGTTTTCCTGTTCCTCATATCTCTTTTTCCCCCTCAAGTAATATATCGTCTTTCAAGGCCCCGTTACTGGTAATCAGCTTCAAAGGAATTAACCTTTGATCGAACCGATCATCACCCCCTTAGTGAAATACTTTTGCAGGAAGGGATAGACGGCCATGATCGGTAAGCTGGTTACCATGATTGCTGCCATCTTGAGCGAATCCTGCGGAATTTTCACTTTCGATTGGTCGATGACCGATACGCCGTTATTCATACTTAATATTTGAGAAATACTTGTCAGCATGTTGCGCAGCATGAGCTGCATCGGATATTTATCCGCATCGGTCAAGAACAGCATCGGCGTATACCAGTCGTTCCAGCGATCCACCGCGTAGAAGAGTGAGATAGAAGCAATGACCGGCATCGAGGTCGGAATGACGATGCGCATAAGAATTGCAAAGTCGCCTGCCCCGTCAATCTTGGCCGATTCCTCCAGACTTGCCGGAAATTCCCGGAAGAAGGAGAGCATGATCCAAATATAGAACGTGTTGAGCGCTGATGGAAGAATCATAACCCAATAGCTGTTCTGCAAGCCGACACCCTTAATCGTGAGGTAGTACGGAATGAGGCCGCCTCCGAAGAACATCGTAAAGATAATGAAGCCCATAATATACTTCCAGCCCGGCATGCCCCTCTTGCTGAGAGCATAAGCGGCAACCGTTGTCAGAAACAAACTGATGAACGTACCAATGATTGTAACAGACATCGAGACCGTGAATGCTCTGCCGACACCGTATTTAATAATCTGCTGATAGCCTTCAAGTGTAAAGGTCGTCGGCCATATCAAGCCGGTCGGTGTGCCGAATGAACTGATCAGGACGGTGTAGAAAGGAAATATGGCGCAAATAGCTGCGAGGATAAAGATAGCATGCAGCACAATATCTGCACTGCTCTTTCCCCTGTTTGCCAAACGATGCTCGTCTTGCCCGCCGATTTTCGGATTCACAACTGTCGCTTCTGCCATTACACCAATCCCTCCTGACCCATACGTTTCACTAAGTAGTTGGCAATCATCAAGAGGGCCAAACTGATAACCGACTTAAACAAACCGACTGCCGTAATAATGCCGAAGCCAAGGTTTACTTTGCCGGAGAACGATAGACGATACATAAAGGTATCTAGAATGTCCGAAACATCATAAACACCGGGGCTGTACAGGTTGAAAATTTGATCGAAGCCGCCGTTCATGATCCCGCTCACGGCCAGGATCAGCATCATTGCAGCAACGCCGTTAATCGAAGGCCAAGTAATGTGTAGCATCTGCTTCCATCTGTTCGCGCCGTCCATATAAGCGGCTTCGTAGAGCTCCGGACTGATGCCGGCGATGGCAGCCAGATAGATAATCGCGCCCCAGCCCGCCTCTTTCCATATATTAGTTGCATACAGCAAACCTCTGAACGTATGAGGGTCCGACAGCAAGCTGACATTCTCAAGGCCTATATGCGAAAGCACCAAATGTACCGCGCCTGTGTTGCCGAGAATATTTACGAGAATACCGCCAAGCACGACCCAGGATAGAAAATGGGGAAACGTGAATACGGTTTGGTACAGCTTCTTCAGCTTGGAGCCTGCAACCTCGTTAAGCAGCAAGGCTACGATAATCGCCATCGGAAACTCAATGATCAGCCTGCCGATGCTAATGACGATCGTATTCTGAAATGCTGTCCAGAAGTCGGAGTACTTGAAAATATATCGGAAGTTGTCCAGTCCCACCCACGGACTGCCCAGTATGCCTTTGTTGTACATAAATTTCTTGAAGGAAAGGGTGACGCCGTACATGGGGATGTACGCGAAGATCGCGTAGTAGACGACAATCGGCACTAAAAACAAATAAAACATTTTATATTGCATGATCCGTTTCCAAAGCACTGTACCGTTCAAATGAACCATCTCCAATATACGTATGTCGTCTTACCTGCTGTTCTATAAGGTATAAATCTATATTAGCCATAAATGAAAGCGCTTCCCATGTACAAAACACAGCTGCTTTTGTCCTTATAATCGAAGTTTTCGGGCGAAGCTTCTCCAACAATCTAACAAAGAGACAAGAATAAATAATATTTGTCTATTTCCGAAACGGGAAAATAAAAAAGACGGCCATATGCCGTCTCCTACATGTTCGCCCGATATTCTCGCGGCGTCTTGCCGACAATTTTCTTGAATATTTTGCTGAAATAATAGGCATCCGGATAGCCCGCACGTTCCCCCACACGGTGAATCGGCAGGTTGCTGTTCCTCAGCAGCTCACAGGCATGACGCACGCGCAACTCGGCCAGGTAATCCGTAAACGATTGGCTGACATGCTTGATAAACAGCTGGCTGATATAATTGCGGTTCATATAAAATTCATCGGCAAGCATTTGAAGCGATAGATTCTCTTGGTAGTGATTGTTCACGTACTCGATGACGGCAACGAAGGACTCGCTGCGGAAATGCCCTTGATGGTACATGCCGCCCAAGTAAGCCCCGGACATCCGTTTCAAATCCTGTATCAATTCGCCGATATCCTGGTACCGCTCGATTAATCGCTCATAGTCGACCAGCAGGTATCTGGCAAGCATTTCTGAATCGTTAGTTTGCGAATGTATAATAGTCGTCAATACGGTGTTGTGGAGGAAGAAAGCGTGCTTGATCTGATAACAGCCGGTACGAAAGGACTGTTCATATTGTTCATATAAGGACATTAATTCGGACAAGTTTCGGTTCTGAAGTGCAGCGGGCAGCTGTTTGAAATCCGAGAACCCTTTCGACTCCCCGACTTGGAGCACGGTTGGCTGACCGGTTATAAAATATTGAAAGGCCGCCATCTCCGCGTCTTCGATAGCCCCCTTCAGACTAGTAACGTTATCGAACGCGCCGCTAATCCCAATGCCGCGGAATGTCGAGCCGCTATTCGCCAAATGCTCGTAAAGCGATATCGGTTGATCCTCTTCCATCGCTATATATAAGCATTTACCGCCGCCGGCGCTCAGCTTCAAGTGGCGATACGGACGCAGCAGATTCGCATCCGTTACATCTAAGCCGACAACCACGCGTAAACCGCTTGCAGCATCGAAGCCGGCATTGCTCAGCAGCTTCATAACGCGCTCACTGCCTTCTTGCTTATCCTCTACAACCCATTCCAGCACGGAAGGCACGTCTTTGGCCGAACGTTCATCCAGCTTCTCTTTGGCTTTCTTAAGCAATGGGATAATTTCCTCTTCCTCAATCGGCTTGAGACAGTACCCGATCGCCCCTAAGTTCATGCATTTCTGCACGTACGAGAACTCGGCGAAGCCGCTGACGACAATGAAGAGCGTGTCCAGCTGCAGCTCATTGCATTTCTTGATGAGCTCCAAGCCGCTAATCTGCGGCATCCGAATATCGATGAACGCCAAATCAGGATGGAGCTCTTGCATGAGCTGAAGCGCTCTGGGGCTTTGCGTTTCCGTAGCGATAATATCAAAACCAAAGCGAGACCACTCGATGGCATCCAGCAAATTTTTCACTACCCACTGCTCATCGTCAACGATTATAGCTCTATACATGTTCAGCCCTTCCTTCCATCTGAATGGGAATCCGGATCGTAACGACAGTTCCTTTATTGGCTTGGCTCCATATATCCAGTCCGTAATCATGGTCATATTGAAATTGCAGGCGATGATGGACATTAAGCAGTCCCACACCGGCTTGCATGCCGGAATCCGTCCCCCGGCTCCCCGTATGAATCAGGCTCTTCAGGCCGGCCAATTTCTCCTCAGCCATCCCAATGCCGTCATCGCTGACGGTCAGTATAAGATCATGTCCGCTGTTCAGATCATAGTGAGCGGTAATCGTCAGCGTACCTTGTTCATATCTCGGTTCAAGTCCATGAAAGACGGCGTTCTCGACCAGCGGCTGCAGGATCATTTTCGGTACAATTACCTCCTTCAAACCGTCCGGGATATCGTGCTTAAAAGCAAAGCGATGGGAGAAACGGATCATCTGAATGTTCATATAAGCTTGGGCAATGCGGATTTCATCCGATAAGGACACGGTGTCCTGACCTTTGATGCTGTAGCGGAATATCCGCGACAATGCCCCGGTCATCTCGCGGATTTCCGGCACGCCGCGCTCGGAGGCAAGCCCGCGAATCGTATCGAGCGTGTTATAGAGAAAATGCGGATTCACCTGACTTTTGAGAAAATCAAACTCGGCCCGCTTCTTCTCGATTTCCGACTTTAACAGCCGTTCATTGGAATCGACGAGCTGTCCGGTCAGATCCTGGACGTCCGAGAGCATCTGATTATACCGGATGCCGATAACCTCCGCTTCAGCAGAGCCTTGCAGGTCTACCCGTTTGTTCAAATCCTCTTTATGATGAATTCTCATATAGTGATAAAGTTTGCGCAGCGGCAGAATCATATTGTTCAGGATGAGGAAGAACGGAATCAACAGCAGCAATATACCGACGGTTAACGCGATAACCGTCTGCTTGCGCAGCTTGCGAATATCCTTGAAGAAGACGTCATCCGGAATCAAACGGACGAATTTCCCGCCGATCTGCGGCAGCTCCTTCACTTGGATATGCTGCAGCTTGCCATCCAGCTCTACAATGCCGCTCCCAAGCCCCTCGCTTGGAAAGATAAAGGGTTGTCCGATCTTATCGCGAGCATTGCTCATGAATATGGTGTTATTCCGATCGAGCAGGTACACACTGGTTCCGGGCTGGAGGGATTTGATGTCATAACCTCCGGTAAGTGTCGTCGCGTCGATCAGCAGAACAATCTGTCCGATTTCGTTCGTGTAGCGATCATGGATGTCGCTTGAGAAAATGTTCGTGCTGACCGCAAAGCAATTTTTCTCGATCCCCAGGTTCTTGCAGGTTTGAATGGCCGAGAAATACGAATCCGCCTTCTTCGGTATCTTAACGTTCATTAGATTGAGCGTACTGCCCTGCAGCGAGAAGGTTTCGCCGTTCTTACCGATAATCAGGAAATCTAAGATCCCCGGCTTTACCGTGGATAAGTTGATGAACAAGTTCCTCAGCGTCGGATAACGCTGCAGCTTGGTCAAAGGATCTTCGTCCAGCAAATAATCCTGGATGGATTTATTGTAAGCGACATTGTAGGTCAGCCATTTGACGACATCGTAATTCGATAGAATCGTTTGTTCAATCTGGCTGAACATATCGTTTGTGTAGACTTCATTGTTCTTAGTCAGAAACGCAGCGCTCCGGCTGTAGTTAAACAGCAGGATTGCGATAATTAAGCCCATTGTTAAGGTAGCAATGAGAAACATCTGCCCTCTGATTGGCAGCTTGCGCAATACATTCATCGTCTGTCATCCTGCCTCGATATGAATTGAAACGTTTCGATTCCACCTCGATTATAGCACACAAAATGAAACCGCTGTCAGGGTCCTTCTACCCTGTAAAAATAAAAAGCGTGCAACTCCTTTCATCGGAATGAAAGGAATTACACGCTTCTCATTGAGGATTCTTATTTCACGAGCAATTTAACCGCATCGTCCATCATTTGCTCACCGGCGATTTTACCGGAGTACAACCAAGCGCTTGAAGCCGGAACTTCGTAAACATGGTTGTTTTTCACGGCAGGGATGTTTTTCCATACCGGGTTTTTCAATGTTTCAGCTGCATCTGTTTTGTCGCTGTTCACAAGAATGATGTGATCTGCAGTCAATGCTGCCAGCTTCTCCATCGCTACCGGATTCCAAGTTGCTTTGGTCTTCTCAGGAATTTCGTTAACGAGGTTCGGAGGCGTTACGCCAAGATCCTTGTAAAGAACAGCTCCGCTTGATTTGGTTTCGTCTACGATGTAGAAGTTCTTCGCTACGAGCCATAGAACCGCTACGGACTGCTTATCAATCGCGGCGGCAAGCTTCGCTTTCGTGTCAGCTGCTTTCTGATCGTATTCTGCGATTGCTTTATCTGCATCTGCGCTCTGGCCTAGCAGACCGCCGATTGTTTTAAGCGTTTCACGCCAGTCGTTGTTTACTTTGTCGCCAAGTACGTATGTAGGAGCGATCTTCGCATATTGCTCGTAAAGCCCTTTCTGTACAGCGGACTCGGAACCGACAATGATTAGATCCGGTGTCAAGCTAAGAACATTCTCAACCGGCAAATCCCAGCCAATTGTAGGCACATCTTTCAATTGCGGAGCCAGGTAATCTTGAATGCCGTTTGCAACAGACCACTGCGCAACAGGCGTCTTGCCGAGCGTTACTATAGGATCTTCTAAGTAAGAAGCGAGGATACGCTTCGGTTCAGCAGGAATTGTAACATCGTGGCCCATGCCGTCCTTCACGACTTTCTCAGTTGGAGGCTCGGCTGCCGTGTTGTTGCCGCCGTTCTCAGTTGCCGTGTTGCCGCTATTGTTTGCGTTATTCTCGGATTTGTTGCCGCATGCGGACAAAACCAGCATCAATGCCAGCAATCCCGTCATGATCAAACTAAACTTTCTAACCGCGCTTGTCTTATACAATGTAAGTGCCCCCTGGGTGATAAATGATTTCTTCACTATACTGAATGATAATGAATCTCATTATCAAAGTCAAGCCGAAATAGCGATTCCGATTACGGCTCATTCGCCCGTTGACAATATTGTGTCATGTTCTCCCTGCTTACGCGCATAGTGTTCTAAGATATAGGAAATGGTCACATCATGTTCTCCTGCTTCTCCCGGCTTCAAGAAACTTGTGGTACGCTTGTCATAACGATTCTTTCAAGGAGTGCCCTTCATGCCAAATCAAACCCTTTCCCCTCCACGGGAAATGAAGCCGCGCCATATTCTGTTTACCGGCGGCGGCTCAGCGGGACATGTGACCGTCAATACGGCACTGATCCCAACACTGCTTGAGCGAGGCTGGAAGGTCTCGTATATCGGCTCGAAGAACGGAATTGAGAAACAGCTCGTGAGCCGACTCTCGAACGTCGACTATTATGGCATTTCGACGGGAAAGCTGCGCCGCTATATCGATTTGGAAAATGTGAAAGATCCATTCCGCGTCGTAAAGGGCGTCTTCCAAGCCTTCCGCCTCATCCGAGGGCTAAAGCCCGACGTGCTCTTCTCCAAAGGCGGCTTCGTCTCCGTCCCGGTTGTCATCGGAGCTTGGCTGAACCGCGTGCCCGTGATCATCCACGAATCGGATTTGACCCCCGGCCTTGCGAACCGGATAGCCGGACCGTTCGCCAAGCGGATCTGTATCACCTTCGCGGAGACCGCCAAGCATATTAAAGGCGACAAAGCGGTTCATGTCGGCCCGATCATACGCAGTGAGCTGCGCAATGGGAGCGCGTGGAAAGGCATCAAGTGGTGCAAATTCACGCCGGGCAAGCCTGTCCTTCTCATTATGGGCGGAAGTCTAGGCTCCCATCGCATCAACGAAGCGATTCGGCGCAATGTCGCTGAGCTTACGCGGACGTATCAAATCATTCATATTTGCGGTAAAGGGGAGCTCGATGCAAGCTGCGACGGCATTCCCGGCTACCGGCAATATGAATATATCCATGATGAGCTCGCGGATGCACTCGCTTGCACCGAATTGGTCATTTCGCGTGCGGGCTCGAATTCGATCTTCGAGTTTCTCGCGCTCTGCAAGCCGATGCTGCTCATTCCGCTATCTAAGGATGCGAGCCGCGGCGATCAGATTCTGAATGCCGAATCGTTCCGGCAATCCGGTTATTGCGAGGTGCTGCAGGAGGAAGAGCTGACCGATGAAGCGTTCTTATCCCGGCTTGCCGAGCTGTACAACAATCGAGATACAATCAAGGCACGGATGAGGCAGCACGGGCAAGAGGATGCTATCGGCCGACTGATGGCCCTTATTATGGAACAAGGCGAATCGGCTGACGCTGTCCTTTGACGGCGTAGCGCGCTTCATTCCGGAGATTTCTAAGCTCGTTTATAGATGTGAAACTTATTAATACTTAGAAATTGAAAAATGGCTCGTTCGCAGATCTCTGCAAACGAGCCATCTTAATGTGTGGTTACACCATGACAGGGCTAAGGGAGGTAATGAAAGCTAGATCAGCTTGCGTGTAGCGTTGGTCTTCGACCAAGTTGCCGAATTCGTCGAGTCCGGTTACGGACATCAGCGCATTCGGAACCCCTGCTTCCACAGTCAACGACAATTGAACTTCATACGTGACGTTGCCTGCAATATAAAATTCCCGCACATCGTATGAATCTGCGAGCACCTCATACATGGACACGTATGCCGTATAGAACGTGCTGGAATCAACAGAAGCAAACACTTCAACGATAATCCAGACCGATTCCTCGGTGTCCAGATTTCTCGTGCTCACGACGATATTGGTAGCTGCAGTCCCAGACGCTCTGGTATTGGTAACTACGCCTGTTGAATAAGCCATATACGCATCAACTCCTTTCAAGTAGACATGCTGTATTATATGACAAGCTGTCTACATTGACTGGGGTTTTGCGTAATAAACTAGGAACCATTCTTCCTTGCGTTCAAGCTTACCATCATTTCCGCATAACGACGTTCAGATAATGGGTAGAAGGAGATACAAATGACGCAAAGCAGCAATCCGATCGCCGGTAAGACGGACATCATCACATGGATGCCTGTCAGCACGGAATCCGTTTGCTCCCGATCGGCCACATAGCCTGAAAGTGAAAGTCCGTATCCCGCTATCGCACCTGCGATCGCGGAGCAAAGCTTCGCATTGAACGTCCCGACCGAAGTTACAATGCTCTCTGATCGTTTCCCCGTGTTCCACTCCGCATATTCAATGGTATCCGCCTGCATGGATGTAATCAGGACAAGAATAAAACCGAGGCCGAACATGCTGATCGCATTAACGGCGAACAGGACCGGCGTATTCTCCGGTTGGATAAAGAAAAGCACGAGATTGGCCGCGATTCCAACAATGCCGCCGATCATAAAGGTTGTTTTCTTCCCTCTCTTCGCGGCAATTCTCGGCGTAATGCCCATGGCTACGAGCATCAGCAGCATGGCGCTTAATAGGAATAGCGGGAGCTTGTCTTCGTCACCCGCGTTATATTTCATAAAATAAATCGCCATCGTATTCTTCAGTACCAGCGGCGTTGTCGCGAAGAAGCCGGCAAGCGTCACAATAAGCAGCGGCTTATTGCGAATGACCACGTTTACGCTGGCTTTCAGCGACTCATGCTCCGTTCGGGTTCCGACAAGTCGCTCCTGCGTGTTTCGGAACATCAGCATGATAAGCAAGACGCAGATCAGGGCAAAAATAACCGCGGTCCACAAGTAACCGTTTGCATCAATGCCGCCGCCAAGCGCCTTCACGAGCGGACTGACCGCGCCGCTGGCGATAATGATGCCGACTGCACCGAGGATTTTGGGGAAAGCAATGATTTTGGTACGTTCAGCCGGATCGTTCGTAAGCGTTGGTGCAAGTGACCAATAAGGTACGTCGAATAAGGAATACGCGGTATTCCAGAGCATGTACGTGATATAGATGTAGACGATTTTCATTGGCATGCTAAGCTCAGGCGCATAGAAGCACATGACCGTAAGCAATGCGACGATCAAGCCGCCAAGCAGGACGAAGGGTCTGAATTTGCCCCATCTCGTATTGATGCGGTCGATAAAGACCGCCACTACCGGGTCAAGCACGGCGTCCCAAATCCGAGCAATCAGAAACAACGTACCGACAATCGCGGCATCAATGCCAAATTCATCCGTGTAGAAAACCATGAGGAATGTAGATACAAGACCGTAAATCAGGTTTTGCCCAAGTGCGCCTAATCCGTAAGACCATTTTTCCTTTGCGCTTAATGCCTTCATCCCACTGTCTCCTCCGGTTCATCTTTCCTTGCTATCTACTAGAAGTCCTAGTACTACTCGCCTATCAGTGTAATTTGGTTGACCGATTGTTGCAAGATGGTATGCTTTAATTCTAGTGCTTGCTAAACTAAAAAAGATGCCTTTCGCTCCGGGAAACTGGAAACTCCCTTGCGACTGACATCTTTCTAGTGCAGCAGATTCTTCACGCCCAGGATGATGATTGCCCAGAGCGCCAGTGATATAGCTACCGCTGCAAGATAGCCCCATTTGAACCGCATTCGCTGCATGCTTCACCTCTAGTCTATCTACTCCAATAGTATCGCCAAAACCGATTCCGCACAATCGGTCCGCCCAAGGAGGAATCAGCAGGCCATGAAGCTTACGATTACTTATGAGCATGAAATTCCGATTAATGCCTTCTACTGGACGCCTAAATCCTATCGGCAGCCCCTGCATGCCCATGCAAGTTTAGAAATGGGACTGTGCTTGTCGGGCACGGGGACGTTTTATTTCGGCAATAAACAGTATCATGTCCGGGAAGGTGACTTCTTTCTCGTTAATAATGAGGAGCTGCATATAGCGCAGTCCGATCCACACCATCCAAGTCATTACCTGTTTCTGAATTTCGATAGTGACCTGCTCATGAAGGAGGATCCGAGCCTGCTGCTTCCTTTCTCTTACCGCTCCGAGCATTTCAGCAACCTCATCGCCTCAGATACTCCGCTTGCTGCGGCCATCAAGCCATGGATAACGACGATTGAACGGGAGCTGCGCGAAGGAAAGCCAGGTTACAAAGCGCTCGCCAAGAGCGCGCTCATTCAGCTGTGCGGCTTGCTTCTGAGGCATTACCATAGCGGGCTTACCGCCTCGCAGCAGCGAACGATGGTGCAATCGGTCAATCAGACCAAGGCGCTGGCCTCGCTGGTCGAGCAGCGCTACCGCGAACCGATCAGTCTGCAGGACATCGCGCAGGAGCTCGGCATCAGCGTCTCCCGTGCCAGCCGCGTGTTTCACGAGACGACGGGCCGTCGCTTCGCCGACTACGTTGCCATGCTTCGTGTTCAAGAGGCGAAGCGGCTTCTTGCCGGAAGTGACAAGCAGGTGGCCCATATCGGGTTCGAATGCGGCTTCCAGAGTTTAGCTACCTTTTACCGCGTATTCAAGGAGTCGACGGGCATATCGCCGATCCATTTTCGACAAACACTCGGCCTGGACCCCGGGACAGCTCCCGCAAAAAATGAGAGTTTTCCGTCTGCACTATGAGAAGATGAGCCATCCTTTATCCGTTACAATAAAGCTATTCGATAGAGAGGACTGGTGAAAGCATGGCAGGTTGGGTTCCCTTATTTTCACTGATTCAAGAAGAGATCAAACAGCGCGGCGAAGAGGGTTGTGACGTAACCGGTTTTGCAGAGAAGCTGCAAGCGGCTGACAATAACGAGTCCGCACTAATGGATGTATACAAGGAACTGATGGCACTTCCGATTCGGGCGGATTTCCCTTACTCGGAGCCTTCCGACCTGGAGACGATCCGCGCTGAAAGCCCAGGAGGGCCGGCAATTGCAGCACCTTCATTGCGTGATAGCGAATGGCTCGATAAATTTAACGGCGCATGGCTCGGTCGTTCCGTCGGCTGCGCACTCGGCAAGCCGCTTGAAGCAGGTCCGTTCATGAACGGTTCGGGCGGCAGACCCGGCTGGGCGAACGTGAAGCTGTGGTTTGAAGGCGCCAATGCATGGCCGATTCATGGTTATACGCCGATCGAGTCCGCAAGTGTCGCGGACTACCCGGATCTTCATATTTCGATGTGGTGCAAAGCCAGCACACGCGAGCATATCGCTTACATGGAAACGGATGACGATATCCGCTACACCGTGCTTGGCCTTCATATGCTGGAGGAACGCGGAACTGATTTTGATTCATGGGATGTCGGCAAAATGTGGCACAGCAAGCTCAGCTACGCCCAAGTTTGCACCGCTGAAACACAGGCGTATTTGAACTTCGCGCAAGTGACCTCGCATATCGGCGATTCCAGCCGGGAAGAGCGTCTTGCCTCCAAGGACTGGGTGAGAACCCACCTGAATCCTTACCGGGAATGGATCGGTGCGCAAATTCGCGTCGATGGATACGCGTACGGCGCTGCCGGCAATCCGGAGCTGGCGGCGGAGCTCGCTTGGAGGGATTCCTCGTTCTCCCATGTGAAGAACGGAATCTATGGCGCGATGTTCTGCTCGGCTATGATCGCAGCTGCTTTCGCAGAGACGGACGTTCGTCGCATCGTAGATATCGGTCTTAGCGTCATCCCGGCGGGAAGCAGGCTCGCGCACGATGTCCGGCTCGCCATTGAGATTGCGAATTCGACGACGGATCAAGTCGAGCTTGTCAGCCGCATCTGGGAAGCTTTCAAGCAGTATGATGCCGTGCATACGAACAACAATGCAGCGCTCTGCGCGGCTGCTCTGATCTACTCCGGCGGCGATTTCGAGAAAGGCATTACGACAGCCGTTCTCGGCGGGTGGGATACGGACTGCAACGGCGCGACTGTCGGCTCCATACTCGGCGCTATGCTGGGAGCCGGCGCACTGCCTGCATCTTGGACGACACCATTGAACGATAAGCTGTACGCGGAAGTGACCGGGTTTCATCCCATTGCGATTTCGGAATGCGCTCGGAGAAGCTATGAGGTGTTCCGCAAGATTCAAGCCCAGACGGCAGCGGTTACTGCGTAATGAAAAAGAGCTAAGCGGCTCAATGCGCTTAGCTCTTTTGTTTTGGGCATTCGCTTGTGAAAATGCTGCATTCCCTGCAGCATTCATGGCGTTTAGCCATTGGTATGATCGATATGTTGCCTAATCTGCAACATTATCACCTCTCTATGACCGATGAGTACCCCTATTTGAGAAAATGTTGCATGCTCAGCATCAAATCGTGAATGAAGGTATTGTCGAGTCGGATTTGCTGCATTTCAGGCAACATTCCTACTCAATGTGGATCCTCTTTGCAGCTTCGCAACCCTAGGAACCTCTACCACCGTAGAACGAAACAAGGGCTCGCCTCAAAAGTCGCCTTGCAACTTTCGGGACTGCCCTTGTTTACGGTCTGCTATGAAGCAGAATAAGACTTGGATTTCTCCTTCTGGTCCTTCTTCATGCCGTGCTCCTTGCAGGCTGCGTGGATTTCCTCGCGCAGCTGCCCAGCTGTTTTCCCTTGTGTGTTGATGCCAAGACGTGTCGCTTTCTCCTGCAGATGCGCCAAACGCTCCGCTTTCTTCGCTGCTTTGAACTTCTCCCACTTCGTAGGATCCTTCTTAATGGCAGCTTTGAGCTCATTATGCAATTGCTCGGCTGTTTTCCCTTCGGTTGAAATCCCGAAGTAAACGGCCGCCTTCTGCAGATGCTCCAGCTTGCGGGCTTCACGATGCTCACGGCCTTTACCGTGATCGCCATGTCTCCAGTGGTCTTGCTTCTGTTCATGCTGCGCCTGCAGCTGGTCCGAGGATGGTATTGTAACTTCAGCGCGATTCGCGCTTACCGTTCCTGTCGTCAGAATCAATGCCGCAGCTGTGCCGAGGATGGCCAGCCGTGTACGCAACCGATTCGTTGTCATGCACTTCAGCTCCTTTCGCGGGCTGTGAAACTGCCCATTCTGCGATAGTATCCCCGGCGGCCGATCCATTATTCCATTATTTTCATGCATGATTAGGATCCATCAGCTCGGCTAATTCCCTCTCCAAGACGTCTTTGGCAAAATGCTCCCCGATGAACACGGCAACGTCATTCACCGTTCCCTGCGGCGTAATCCGAATAAACTCCACCTCGCGATACGCGTATTGGAAGAGGAAACGGCTATTCGTATCGCTGAAGGTGACGATGCCTTTGGCGCGATAGACTTCCTTCGGCAGCCGGTTAATGAGCGCTTCGAAGGCGTGGCTGTCTACGGGACCGGACAAATAATGCGTCAAGGTCATGACATGCGCGTGCGAGTTGTAGGTCCCGTCGGCGTGGTCATGGTCATGGTCATGCTCATGGTCATGCTCGCAGTTGGCGCCGCAGACATGGCTGGTCTGCGCCGGCCGTGCTGCGCGGGCTTCCGGTTTCGCTTTTGCCGAGGCTGCTTGATCAAACATCCCCAGATCGACGACGCAGCGAACCGTCACCGTCAGCGGAGCAAATGCATTTAGCTCGCGCACCAGCTGTTGGACCTCTACGAGCTCTTCCGGTGCAAGCTTGTCGGCTTTGTTCACGATCAGATCGGTCGCGCAGCGAATTTGATCCTGCATCAGCTTGAAGGTTTTGCCGCCCCGGCGGCTGCGAGCGAGCAGCTCCGGTCCGTCGACGACAGTTGCGATCGTGCGCAGATCGATGCGCAGGAACATCGCCGCTTCTGTAATCGCGTCGATGATTTCCATCGGATTAGCTGCGCCGGTGGATTCGATCAGCACGACGTCGGGCTGATGCTCCTCGATCAGCTCTTTCAGCTCGATACTGAGATCGCCGCGAATGGTACAGCAGATACAGCCGCTCAGCATTTCTGCCATGGGTACATCCTGATCGACGAATTGTCCGTCTAAGTTGACGTCGCCGAGCTCATTCATGATGATCGCGACCTTCACATCTTGTGCTTTATAGTAATCTACGGCATGGTTTAGGAGCGTTGTTTTGCCGCTGCCCAGGAAACCTGACAGCAAATGGATTGGAATGGCAGTCATGGTTGGATTCGTCCTCTCGTCAATTGTTCAGAGTACAAATTGTGATGATTTGTTCTCTGAACGAAGCTGGCTAAATTATACCGTTATTTTTACGAATTTAACAGCTTGTGCGTATAGCCGAATTCCGTTTTACTCTCGCTGCTGCGCACGCCAGAGATTATGTCGAAGAGGTTTTATTTTGGCCGTATGCCGCATATCCTTCTTTGAATGTGGACCTTGGAGGGAGTGTGAGCGCTCGAACATGGAACAATCAGCAATTCCGGTAATCGTATTAAGCGGTTTTCTGGGCAGCGGAAAAACAACACTGCTTCTGAGGCTGCTGCAGCATGCCAAGGCTACCGGTTTACGCGCATCTGTACTGATGAATGAAATCGGAGCCGTTGATGTGGATGGAACGTTGGTGAGCAGTGCATCTGCAGCGCAGATGCTGGAGCGGATTACGGAAGGCTGCCTGTGCTGCAGCAAGAAGAGCGAGCTAGCGTCCTGCTTGGAGCGGCTTGCGCTGATGCAGCCGGATGTAATCGTGATGGAGCTGACAGGCGTGGCGAATCCGGAGGAAATTGCGGAGGCGATCACAGAGCCGACGATTATCGGCAAGGTGCAGCTGCACCGGATCGTTACGGTGCTGGATGCCGAGCATGCCCTCGACTATAACAGCATCTTCTCCTCTGACCGCGAGCTGATTCGTACGCTGCGCAAGCAGATTGAGGCGGCGGACTTTATTATCGCCAATAAATTCGACCTCATCTCCAATCGAACCGCGGATAAAGTGAAGCAGCTTATTCGAGATCGCAACCAAGCTGCCGATCTCATAACGGCAACGCGCTGCGAAATCGATCCCGCGCTTGTATTCGCGGGAATTGCGCCTTCGCCCATGAGGCGGCAGCCGGCAATATCCGGCATGCGGACGGCCATCGCGACCGGCGGCCGAGTAATGCCCGAGAAGCTGCCGGGCAGCAGCATCGGCAGTGCCGCCGCCAAGTCGCAAGCGGCTGCAGCAGCGTCTAGCCAGCTCGCTGCCTCCACCGCAACCAAAGCGCCGAGCTCGTATTCGCGCATTCGAACGGCAGCGATTTATCCCGGCGCGGATGCAGCCGGGCTCACGCGGCGCCAGTTCGAAGCTTTCATTAGCGGGCGCGGCAACAATTGCCTGCGCGCCAAGGGCTATTTGCCATACGGCAAGGATGGCAGCCTGATGCTGTTCCAGCTGGCGGGCAAGCGGCTGGAATGGTCGCCGAGCAGCTACGAGGGCGAGCCGTATTTTGTCATGATCGGCATCGAACTCGATGAGAACAAGATCAAGCAAGAATGGGCGAGGTTTACGGCCCGCAAATAAATAAGGGATATCTCACCAGCCGCCGCCACGGCAGCTTGGATGAGATATCCCTTTATTCATACAAAGGCTAGCAATCCGCCCCCGTCATCTCGCTCGTAAACATGCGCTTATACTCTCGGGGACTGATCTTCTCCGCGGTATCCGGCGCATAATGAAACTGCAGCGCACGCCGGCGCTTCTGCGAGAAATTGAATGCCGTGCCGTGCATGAGCAGCCCATGGAAGAACAGCGCGCTGCCGGGTGCGAGCGGCACGGCGACATTGCGCTCGACAGGCACAACCGTGTCGCAAAGCTGCCAATCCCGCTCCGCATAATGCGGGATGCCGCCGTTCATATGCGAACGGGGGATAATTTGCATGCAGCCGTTATCGAGCCCCGCTTCATCAAGCGCAATCCAAACGCCGATCACGGGCTGATCATATGCGAGGTTGCCGTAGGCCATATCTTGATGCCACGGCTTCTCGCCCCCGCCCTTCGGCGGCTTGAGCAGCGCAATATCCTGCACCAGCTTCGGCTTCGCCCCAAGCAGCTTCTCCACGACGGCCAATAAATCCGGATGATAGGCAACCGCTCGCAGCCGATTATCCACCTCTACAAATTCATATAGCTTGCGGACGGCGAGCTCGCGCTCCTCGTCGCCGCGAAGCTCGCTCCGCGGCTTCACAAACTGCACCTTCACCGCCGTCTGATCATCGCTAATATGCGCCATGATCGCTTCGATCGCGCGATCGATTTCGGCACCGGTCAACACATCCAATACCGTCGCGTACCCCTGCTGCCGATAGGACTGAACCTGCTCTTCCCCAACATCGGCAACGCGGTGAACAGCCTTATGAATCTCGCCGTGCGGATACAACTGCTTGTTGATCTCATCGGGTGATGTCAGTTTGCCGCTCATGGTATCCCTCCTGAATGGTCTTCTACCTCGTCGCTTTGCTAGAACTAGAAACTAGAATCGAAAATACCCCTTCGCATTCTCATAGCACACCGCTTGCACAAGTCCGCCAAGCAGCTCTGCATCATTCGGCACTTCCCCGTTCTCCGCCCATTCCCCAAGCAAGTTGCAGAAAATACGACGGAAATATTCATGCCGCGTATACGAGAGGAAGCTGCGCGAGTCCGTCAGCATGCCGACAAACCGGCTGAGCAGGCCAATATTCGCAAGCGACTTCAGCTGCTCCAGCATGCCATCCTTCGTATCGTTGAACCACCAAGCGGCGCCAAGCTGGATTTTGCCGGGAATGCCGCCGCCTTGGAAGCTGCCGATCAGCGATGCCAGCACGTTGTTATCCGCCGGATTGAGCGAATACACGATCGTCCGCGGCAGTTTATTCCGCTCATCCAGCTTGCTCAGCAGTCGCACAAGCGGCACAGCTACCGGACTGTCGTTCATGGAATCGAACCCCGTATCTACCCCAAGCTCGCGAAGGGTTCGCGCATTATTGTTGCGGTGCGCATTCATATGCAGCTGCATCGACCAGCCAAGCTCCGCATAGAGCTCGCCTAAGTAGACCAGCGTGAACGATTTGTATTTCTTCTCGTCCTCAAGCGTTACGCCGCCGCCTTCAAGTGCCCGAGCAAAAATTTCCGCCGCTTCCTCCCGCGTTGTCTCCGCCCAAGGCACATAATCGAGCGCATGGTCGGACACTCGGCCGCCAACGGAATGGAAGAACTGAACCCGCTCCTTCAGCGCAAGCAGCAGCTCGTCGTAGCTCTCGATGCTGCTCCGGCCTGTTGCCTCGGCCAGCTTCGCGATATAGGTGACGAACGGCGCGCGATTAATCTCCAGCACCTTATCCGGACGGAATGAAGGCAGTACGCGGAAGCCGAGATCCGGTTCCTGCGCCAGCAGCATATGGTGCTCCAACGAATCGATCGGATCATCAGTCGTACAGACCACTTCCACGCCCGCGTCACGGATGAAAGCGCGAACGGTAAAACCGCCGCCGCGCAGCTTGGCATTCGCTTTCTCCCAGATGACCGGCGCATTCTTCTCATTGATCAGCTCTTCAATGCC
Source organism: Paenibacillus rhizoryzae (assembly GCF_059686995.1). Taxonomy (NCBI): domain Bacteria; kingdom Bacillati; phylum Bacillota; class Bacilli; order Caryophanales; family Paenibacillaceae; genus Paenibacillus; species Paenibacillus rhizoryzae. Next base: position 122,368 of record NZ_JCAALT010000006.1, read on the forward strand.
GAACAGTCGGCGCAGCTCCAGATGCGACCAATGATAGAGCGGATTGCCGAGCGTCATCGGCACCGTCCTTGCCCATGCGAGGAAACGGTCGTAATCGCCGACCCCTTCGCCGCCGGTAATATACTTCTCTTCGATACCGTTCGCACGCATCGCGCGCCACTTATAATGATCGCCATACAGCCAGACTTCCGTCAGGTTGTTATAGCTTTTATTCTCGTAAATGTCCTGCTGACTTAGGTGACAGTGATAATCCAGAATCGGCATGGCCTTCGCATATTCATGATAAAGCCGTTTCGCCGTCTCGTTATGTAGTAAAAAATCATCATCCATAAAATTACGCATAGTGGGATGTACCACCTTCCTCTAAAGTCCATATCTCCACTTAGCATAACGCAATATTTGCCGAATATCGTGACATATTTTGCTCAAAATGATGGTTTATTCACCTATCTTGCGCTAAAGTAAAGATATCCTGATTTGAGGTTTGCAAGGAGGATTTCCGATGAAGCTCATCGTCGACGAACCGCTCTCCTACGGAGATGAGGAAGGCGATTTCTATATTCAGCATGTACATCGAACGAAGCCGTTTGGACGCAACAATCACTTTCACCCTACCTATGAAATCTATTATTTGGTGTCGGGGAAGCGCGTGCATTTCATCGAGGACCGCTCCTATTCGATAACGTCCGGTGACTTGCTGCTCGTGAATAAACAGGTCGTCCACAACTCCTCCGAGCTTGGCCCGCCGGAACATGAACGGATCGTTATCAATTTCAGCGATGCCTTTCTCGGAACGGAGCATCCCTTCTATGACCCGCTGCTGCTGCAACCATTCGGACATCGTGCTCTTCTGCTGCATCTCACGCCGCAAGAGCAGCTATTCGTCCGCCAACTGCTTGGCAAAATGATCACCGAAGCCTCCGAGCTGCGGCCCGGCTTTGAATCCTATCTGCGGCTGCTGCTGACCGAGCTGCTGCTATTCGCGGCCAGACATCCCGCACCGGCGCAATCCGAATCTGCTGCACCCGAGCAGCCGACCGCTCTCCATCAGAAAATATCCGAGGTCGCCCTGCACATCAACGAGCATTATGACGCCAAGCTCGCACTGGCTGATCTCGCCAAACAATTCTTTATGAGCCCCTATTATCTCAGCCGCAGCTTCAAGACCGTCACGGGCTTCACCTTGATCGAGTATGTTCATCTGACGCGAATTCGCGAGGCGCAGCGCCTGCTCAAGGAGACGGATCTTAAAGTCATTGTCGTCGCGGAGCGGACCGGGTTCGAGAACACGGGACATTTTGACCGCATCTTCAAGAAAGTGACGAGCATGACGCCGCTTGCCTACCGCAAAACGAACCCTTTATAAAAAAATAAGCGATGGAAGGCTGACCTCCATCGCTCTCACTAAAGCTATCATTTCATCCGATATTCCCCGGCGCTCATGCCGGCATAACTCTTAAACCGCTTATAAAACCAATCCAGCTCGCCATAACCGACAGCCTCGGCAATCTCGTAAACCTTCTTATCCGACTGTCTGAGCAGCTCCTTTGCCTTCTCCATCCGCACCTTTAGCAAATAATCGTTGAATGACTCTTCGGTTCCGGCCTTGAACATTTTGCCCAAATAATTCGGGTTCAAGAACACCTGCTGCGCGATGCTCCGCAAGCTGATATTGGTGTGATACTGCTCCTGAACGAGCTTCTTCACCGTTGTAACGAGCGTACTCGGCTGCAGCTGTTTGATCCCGCATAACCGTGCTCGCACGTCCTTCGCTTTCCGACTTGCCAGAAGCTGCAGCTCCTCCATCGTCTTGCATTTCATCACCCGCTCGTAATCGCCAAGCTCATATTCGAATAGCCCGTCGGCACTCGCGCCGAGCTCCCTGACAAGCTGCTGCAACCGGACAAGCAGCTCCAGCACACTCTTACGGACGACATTTCCCGGCGCTTGCTCCGCCTTGAAGCCCTCCCATAATCGATCAATGGCATCATCAACCTGCGGCTCATCCTGTAAATTGGAAATCACCTCGAGCACGCCTGCCTGCAGCTTAGCGGTACTTTGGAAACCGCCGCTGCCGCCTCCGGAAAGCTCCACCGCATTCCGTCCAAGCAGGATCGAACCGCTGCCCACCAGAAACTTCCCATCGAGCGCTTCCTCCGCTGCGGCGAATGCATGCATGAGCTCTCGCCCATTCGTGACCATGCTCCCCACGCCTATGCTAATCGTTTCTTTCGCATTCACGGCAACCGCGTCTCTGATCTTCCGAGCGAATGTAAGCAGCCCCTCACCTTCAAGCTCGCCTTGCATCCCCATAATAACGATGCCGTATCGTTCATCGGTCATTTCGAACACAAGACCGTCCCCGCCGCACAGCTCTTCCAAAATATTACGCACCGCATAACGCTTGAGCTCCGCATCATGTTCGGTCAGTGCCTGGCTGGGCGACGAGAGGGAGTCCATCTCCACCAGTAGCGTACGAAGCGGTCCTTCCTCCATCCCGCTGCCAATGGTTCTGATTGCGTCCTCGTACTCGCTTCGGCTGACAGGGCCATGCGCAAGCTTCCGAAGCACTTGATCGCGAAGAGCGGATATACCCCGATGATGCTGTCGCTGAAACGACCGCTTCTCCGAGATGCTCTGGCCCATTCGCTCCAAGATCGCGATTAATTCTTCTTCCTCCACAGGCTTCAACAGGTAATCGTGGACGCCCATTTTGAGCGCTTGCCGTGCATATTCAAAGTCCTCATACCCGCTGAGAATAATGACGGGCACGTCCGTGAATTCCCGCAGCTTGGCAATCAGCTCCAGGCCGTTCATCGTCGGCATGCGAATGTCCGTAAGCACGAGCGAATAATGGTTTCGCTGCATGAGCTCAAGCGCCCGTTTGCCGTCCTCCGCTTCCGCTCGGATTTGGAACCCGTAGGTCTCCCAATCAATCACATATTTAAGCGATTCTCTTGCGAGCGGCTCGTCTTCCACGATCAGTACGCTATACATCTGTTTCGCCTCCATTATCCGCCTGCTGCATGGGAATGAATATCGTCACTTTCGTTCCGGCTCCTTGCTCACTTTGCACGTTCAGCCCGTAGCTGTCCCCATATCTGACCTTCAATCGCCGATTCACGTTGCGAAGTCCGATGTTGGAGGTAACCTCCAGTGAATCCTGCTGCAAGCCGGCTTTAATTTCAGTCAGACGCTCAGGCGTCATGCCTAGACCGTCGTCTTCCACGGTGATCTGAAGCGTACCTTCCACCAGCTCGCCTTTAATCTGAATGCGGGACTGCGTCGGGCTCAGCTCCACCCCGTGCGTGATCGCATTTTCCACCAACGGCTGAATGCATAATTTCGGTAAATTTACAGCAAGTGCTTCAGGGGGAATGGCAATAGCAAAGGTGAATTTATCGCCGAACCGGTGCTGCTGAATCTGCAAATAAATCGAGATAAACTCCATCTCTTCGCTCAGCGTAATTGTAGGGCCGCCATTACGGAGCATCATTCGGAACGACTTCGCCAGAAGCCCGACGACTTTGGCTGTATCCCGTTCGCCTGCAATCAATAGCTTGCCTCGAATCATATTCAGCACGTTGAACAGAAAATGCGGATTAATCTGCGTCTGCAGCGCGTACAGCTCCACTTCCTTCGTCCGCAGTGCCTGCTCCTTCTGATCGATCTCCGACTGGTACACCTCTTGAATGAGCTGCCCGACCCGCTGCACCATCAGATTGAACATTTGACCCAGCTGCGCGACCTCATCCTTGCCTTTCACCTCGACGAAGCTCTGAAAATTATCCTTATGCACCCGCTTCATCCGAAACGACAGTTCCGTCAACCGGCGCGTCAATCCTACCGATATCGTTGAAATGAAGAGCGCAGAAACGACTATGGCAAGCAGGAACAAGAGTATCGAGAGCGAGCGAAGCTGTTCGATCTTGGGCATCAGCTCGTTAACCGGAATAAAGGTCAGTACCTTCATCCCTCGCACGGAGTTATGAGATTCGAGCGTCTGGAACATAATCTGATAGCTGTTACGCTCATCCTCGTAGCTGAAGCTACCCTCTGTTTCCTTCATGATTTTCGAATAAAAAGGCAGTTCCTTTAATTGCTGAATACCGCCGGTCTCCACGCTATCTATCAGCACCGTACCGTCTGCGAGCGAGAAAATAAACCGCTTGCTTTTACTCTCTACATTAATAAGCTCCGATAACACACGAAGCTGGATTTCAATCGAGACCACGTTCGGGGAAGCCGGATCGAAATTGTTCATTCGCTTGCGGAAGCTGAACACCGGTTTATGCTCAAGGAGCGGTATGTAGGGTCCGGTCCAGTAGCCGCCAATTCGATTATGAAACACCTTGCGATACCAATCGCTATCGCGCGTCTCCTGGTCGATCAGGAACACATTGGCGAATAGAAAGGTGGGATTATCGGTATATAAGTTGAGGTGAGAGATCGCTTTGGTCGCTTGAACGGCAGAGATAAAGGGCTGGTAATAGTCAAAATACGTATCGTACGCTTCCTGCTCATCCTTATACGGCTTCTGCAGTTTCTCATTCAAGGAAGAGTTCAAAAATAACGTGTTCGCATTCTCCTCATAGGAGCTCAGCTTATTATCCAAGTTCGCGCTTACTTGAGACAGGGAGAGCTCGGCATTCTCGATGATATGCTCATAGACCAAGTCGCTGCTGCGTTTCATGAGCACATAAGTAAGGGAGCCCAGCAGAAGCAAAACAACGAATAAGTTGGCTACGATCAGCTTTGTCCGTATTTTCATGTCGCGGCTACCTCGCACCTTTCGTGGCTGTACGTTTCTCACTCATTCGCTTCACCTGCGCTCTTTTCCTCCCGCTGCACGAAACATACTCCTTGCCCGCAAGTGCTGCGAGCAAGGAGTAGCGTAACTTCAAACCATTATTGGCCTAAGATGCTGTTGTACTTGGCATTAAAATCCGCCCATAGCTGCGTATAAGCCGCCTCTACTTTCTCCAGACCATTCTTGTTGATGCCATCCTGCATATCCTTCCAATTGGAATCGAATGCGGCATCATCCTTCGACATGATGATCTTCGGCAAGTATTTACGCCATGTATCATCGATCTTCTGTTCCTCCACCTTAGTGGTATCCGGAGGCGTAAGCTGCCAGATATAGCCCGGTACATATTCAACCGGCGGTAAGAAATCCGCCCATACCTGCTTGCCGTACTTCGCCAGCACTTCCTTCGTCATGTCATCGTAGTTGGCGATAACCATGTCTTTGGTAAGCGGCGTGGAGTAGTCGCCATCGGCCAGCTTCGCGCCATTGCCGATGCCAAACCACGAGAAGTTGCCTGTTCCAATGCCGTGGAAGCCTTCTTTGTAATCCGTATCCGGATCTGCAAGACGCTGTTGGATAAGCTCCGGCTTCAGTACACGGTGACCGTCTTTTACATCGAAGTGAGTACCTTCAATGCCCCACTGCGTCAGAATTTGACCTTCATCGGAGAAGAGGAAATCGATCATTTGAATCATGCGCTCCGGGTTCTTCGCATTCTTGCTGATGGTCCACTGGTAGCTTCCTGCTTGCGTTGGCGTCAGCGTGTTGGAGTGATCTTCGGTGCCTTCCGAGAAATAAATCGGAATATGGGCATAGGCACGTTCCGGATGACCTGAATTACGCAGCGAGGCTTCGGCATCGCCTAAGAACCAGCCCGGTGAATAGGCAGCAAGGACGCGGCCTTGCGCAGCTTTCGTAGAGATGTTGTCGAGCGAGAACGCTTCTTTATCGAACAGCCCGTTGTTATACAGCTTGTTTAGGAATTTCAGGTAGGCTTTGGATTCCTCGGAAACCGGGTTGTACGTGACATTGCCGTTAGCATCAATTCGGGAACGGTCATGGTCAGGAAGTCCAAGCGCATTGATGACCGGATTGTTGAATTCAATCTTCATCGTCCAGCTTGCCATGGAAGCGGCGAAGCCAATCGTATCCTTCCCGTCGATTTGCGGGTGTTTATCGGCATACGCTTTGATAACATCGTAAAGCTGATCGAACGTTTTGATTTCCGGATAACCGGCTTCCTTCAGCACATCATATTGCACGACAAAGTTGGCACTCGAGTTAGCTGCCGCTTCTTCGCTCTTGTTGACGCCGGACAAGGAGTAGATATTGCCGTCTTTGTCTTTGAGCAGGTTGAAGTACTTGCCATATTTTTCTTTAATGTTCGAGCCATATTTGTCGATCAGATCGTTAAGCGGAATAATGGCGCCGGCATCTTTAAACTTCTGCGTGTAGTTGGCATCGAGCACGACGACATCCGGATAGTCACCGGCTGCCAGCCACAGATCCCATTTCTGAAATTGGTCGCCGACGGAGAGGTCATACTTGAGCGATACGCCTGTTTTCTCTGTAATCGCTTTCGTAATTGGCGTATCCCATTTCAGCTTGTCATCGGCCGTGTTGATCGTAAATTCGATTGGACTTAAATCCGCCGCAGGCTCAGCTGCGGCGTTATCGCCGGAAGCTGCTTCATTGGTCTTGCCATTGTTTGCAGCGTTGTTCGTGCTCTTCGTTGGTTCGTTAGCTGCCCCTTCGTTATCGTTGTTATTGGAGGAACCGCAGCCTGAGATAAGCACGGTCAGTACGGTAATGATGAGTCCGATTGTAAGTCTGCGTTTTAACCTAGTACCCTTCATCTTTAGACTCCCTTTCAATCATCGTTTTGTATATATCAACGGATCGATCGCTCCGTTTGATAACCTCTTGATCATCCGGCTGCGCAGCCGGTTATTCCTTAATAGCAGCCAATGTGACGCCTTTGACGAAGTACCTTTGCAGGAATGGATAGACGAGCAGGATCGGCATCGTAACCACAATGGTCAGAGCAGCCCGAATCGTATCGGGGTTGGACTGAATCGCTTTGCCGTCCACATGTTCATTCGCATTCGCAACTTGGCTAACGCTTTGCATCAGAATCTTCTGTAATTCAAACTGCAGGAGGCTCAAATCGGGATTACGGCTGGCATAGAGATTGTTATCGAACCAGGAATTCCAATGGCCAACCGCGATAAATAACGTGATGGTCGAAATAACCGGCAAGCTGATTGGCACGACAATCCGAAACAGCGTCTGAAAGTCGGTTGCCCCGTCGATTTGCGCCGATTCTACCAGTCCTTCCGGAAGCTGATCGAAATAGCTGCGAATAATAATAACATTGAACACCCCGATTAATCCGGGAATGATATAGACGGCAAAATGATTCATCAACCCCAAGTTCTTGATCAGCAGATAGGTTGGAATGAGGCCGCCGTTCACGTAAAGGGTAATGACCAAGATGACGTTAAACGCTTTGCGGAAGATGAATTGCTTGCGGCTAAGCGTATAAGCAATCATGACGGTGGCCGTAACACCGAGCACGGTGCCAAGCACGGTACGAATAACGGAACGGACAGCGGACCACGCAAGCGTGTCATCACTCAATATCGCTCTATAATTCATTAGTGTCCATTCTCTGGGCAGGAGGGTTATTCCTCCCTTCAAGGAATCGAGCGGATCGTTTAGCGACACCGCAATGAGGTTCAAGAAGGGGAACAAGGTTGCCATGCCGATGAGAAGCAGCAGCGTAAAGTTAAAGGTGTTGAACGCGAATGCGCCCCACGCCTGATTGCGGTCCATTCTTGACCACCCTCCTTCTCTTATCGGGATTGTGTACTGTACGTGTATAGCAGCTGCTAGATTAGCCGGCTTTGATTCGTTTTCTTGGCCAAATAATTAACGGCCAGCACCATGACTACGCTTACGACTGATTTAAACATGCTGATTGCTACCCCGAATGAGAAGTCTCCAAGCTGTGTCGAGTAGCGGAGTGCATAGAGATCGAGTACCTCGGAATAATCAACGACGATTGGATTGCCGAGCAGATACTGCGACTCGAAGCCGCCCTGTATGATCCAGCCTACATTTAAGATGAGCAGCAGAATCGCGGTCGGCATGATGCCGGGAATGGAGATGTACCACATCTTCTGAAAGCGGCTCGCACCGTCGACCTCAGCCGCTTCATACTGCTCGGGATTCAGCCCCACCAAGACCGCCAAGTAGATAATGGTGCTCCAGCCCAGCTCCTTCCACAAGCTGACTGTCGTATGGATAAACCAGAACCATTTTTCCTCGCCCATGAAATAGAGCGGTTCCTGGATGATGCCAAGCTTCATCAGAATGCGGTTTAGCATACCGTCATCCGGAGAAAGCATCGTGAGCGTAATGTTCGCAATGACGACCCAAGATACAAAATGCGGAATGTAGGTAATCGTTTGGATAACCCGTTTGAACCAGACGAACCTGACCTCATTCAGCAGCAGTGCCAGCGCAATGGCGCATACGAAACCGGTGATCAGCTGCAGCAGTCCCATGGCGAGCGTGTTGCGGAGCACATGGTAGAACTGCTCGTCTTGGAAGAGCGCGACGAAATTATCGAAGCCGACGAAAGGACTGTGTTTGATCCCTTTGCCGAGCGTGTACCGCTGAAACGCCATAATCCATCCCCAGAGCGGGACGTAGGAGAACAGGACGATCAGCAGGACGAACGGAACAGACATATAGATCAGCTGTCTTTGCATGATGACTTTTCTGCCGAAGCTGCGTTTGTTTGGTGCCGTGTCTTGCCTAGTTGGTGCGATTGATTTCACACTGCCGTACTCCTTTCTACCCTGTTTCTCATCCGTGTTGTTCTAGTTTTATTATGCAGGGGGCCGGCAACGCCAACAACCTGATAAACTGCAACTTATCACCCTAGTAGCGGGTGATCCTTGCGGAAGAGAAACACGCCGTTGCCCGGTAAATCGATCGTGCCCGCTACTATGGTTTGCTCCGTGGTAAGTTCGTACAACGGCTCTGCGAGCGTGATGGCCTGACGGTCTGTACCATGATTGATCGCGAAAATATATTCCTGCCCTTCACCGCTAACCCTTCGCGTTAGCTCAATACTTTCCGGGACCTGTATGCCCTTTATTGAAGCTACTCCGGCATCCGCGCATATGCGATCCATAAGCGCATTCATTAAGGCAGGCTGCGGCTCCATGCCCAAGTAATAGGCGGCGCCTTGGCCATAACGATTGCATGTCGCTGCGGGCGAACCGGCAAAATAGTCTTCGCCGAACCAAGCGATTGGCTCCGCCGTCTCCGGTTGAATGACGTCATACCAGGTATTTGCTTTGTAGCTGTTTGTGTCTTGGGCTAGTTGGACGCTGCGCGTTTGACCTTCTCGCAGGATACCGTAGTCGCTAATCGAGATGCCAAGAAGCTCCCGATAAATGCCGGGCAGCGTTTGATCCGACATCCGGTTGTCCCACAGCCGCGAGCCGGAACGGAAATCGAGCAGCACCGTCCCCCCTTGCGACGTATAATCGTAGATTCGCTGCTTGGCTCCCGGCTTGGACAGCATATAGTGCGGCAGGACGACGACACGATAACGGCTAAAATCCGCTTCGTCGGATAGGATATCCACCGGAATACGATGATCATAGAAATAACGATAATAGCCTTTGAGATGACGGATATACCGGTGCCCCATCACCTGAGGCTGTATGTCCATGACCCATTCATTCTCGTAGGAACGAATGATTGCGACTTCCGCTCCTGCACTGCTGCCTTCAATGCGCGGCATGATTCGTTTCAGCTCCTCCCCAACCTGCTTGACTTCGTCATACCGCCTGCCCGGAATGCCGTCATGGGGCAATATGCCATGCCAGAACTGCTCCGCGCCGAATAGGCATGTCCGCCAGCGGAAATAGACAATCGCATCGGCGCCATGGGCGACCGAATGATACGTCCATCTGCGAAGCTCCCCCGGGCGCGGCGTCGGAAACATGATGTTGCCGCCGGGCGCGCCGCTCTGATGCTCCAGCACCCAGAAGGGGCTTTGCTTCACGCCGCGGGCCATATCAAGCTGGATTGCGCTTTCGCGGGGATCCGGTTGATCGGTAAAACAGAGGTTGGGGTAGATGTCCCAGGAAGCGAAATCGAGATCCTTGGACAGCTCGAAGCTGTTTATCTCGTTCATCTCCGACCACATGTTATGGGTGACGGGCTGACTTGGGGCAAGCTGCTTCAATAGGTCAATTTGCCGCTTCTGATACGCGATGACGGAATCGGAAGCAAACCGGCGATAATCGAGCTCCAGCCCCGGATTATGCAGATGGAAGACGGTATACGCAGGAAGCACGATTTGCTCCCATTCATTGTAGGTTTGACTCCAGAACACCGTTCCCCAGCTTTCGTTGAGCTGATCGATGCTTGTATATTTTAGGCGCAGCCAAGCCTGAAAGGCTGATCGGCAATTATCACAATAGCAATAAACCGTATCGTTGCAGCCGAATTCATTATCCGTCTGCCATGCGATGACATTCGGATGTTTGCCATAATGCTGCGCAACTGCGGTTACAATGCGATCCGACGCCTCCATGTAGTTGGGATTGTTGTAGCAGTAATGCCTCCGATTGCCAAAGCCCCTCGCGATGCCTTTATTGTCCCGCATATAGATGTCAGGGTGTTTATCCATCAGCCATTTCGGCGGTGTTGCGGTTGGTGTTCCTAGGATGACCTCAATCCCTTGTGCCGCCAGCAGCCCGATGATGCGATCCATCCATGAGAAATCGCAGCTGCCTTCATAGCGCTCAAGCTTCGACCAAGCAAATTCGCCGATCCGCAGGACGTTCAGCCCGGCTTCCTTCATGAGCCTCACATCCAGCTCCCAGCGTTCCTCCGGCCAATGCTCCGGATAATAACAAGCGCCAAATTTCATCTGCTTCCCTCCCCCTTGGTTGTCTACCTCATTATGGAGGAAGTGCAGCAAGGTCAAAACCTTATAGATTCAACCTTTTGACCATAGAAAACAGACCAATCCGGGGTGGATTGGTCTGTTAGCCTTTTAATCTACTCTCTATAATTGATAAACGCCCGATTCGATTTCTTGATGGCAATCTTCACTATAGAGGTTAACGCCATGCTGATTTTCACCCTCAGTAAATCCGCTGTAAAACATAGGACTCCAATGAGCGAAGAACCGAACTCCCCCCGCGACTGAACAGACAGGCCCCCAAACTATCCGGCTGCGGATAGATGCGGTTCGTCATTGTTTTCTCGCCATCATTGGCAAACAGCTCAAGCGATGAACGATCGAGGAACAGATGTAGCTTCAGCAGCCCGCCATCCTGAGGCGCAAGCTGAACTTCACTGATTCCGCCATCGCCCAGACCGGCATGTTCGCGGTTCACATAGAGCATGCGGTCCGCGGCGCGGTACCCGATTTCGGTGTATTCGCTGCCGTCCGCCGAGCAGCGCAGCCGCAGGCCGTATTCGGCCGCATCGCCGCCAAACAGGGCGATGATTTCCACCGCATCCGATGCGATGCCCGGCAGAGCTACTTCCGTATCTGCTTCGATTACCTGCGATTCCGCATCATATCGCTCTCCCCGAAGCTTCTCCAGCTCCGGCACGGGAAGCATGCGGACACTGCCGTCCGGCTGCAGGATCAGCTCACGCGGAATCGTCATCGCGCCTGCCCATCCATCCTGCTGTTCGGGCATCGTTGCACCCCACATATTCATCCATCCGAATAGAATGCGTCGGCCTTGATCATCCCCAAGCGTCTGAGGCGCATAGAAATCGAAGCCGTAATCAAGTCTTTCGGCACGAGTTGTCGTGAGCCTGCCGTTCTCGTAATCGAAAGCGCCGGACAAATACATCGTCTTCGTTGCCCCCATGTTCATCGGGGAGACAATCAGCACATGGTTCTCTCCGCCGCCAAGCGGGAACAGATCCGGGCATTCCCACATATCCCCCTGCGAGCCATCGCTGTCAGCGGCAATACTTATGTAGCGCCACTCGTGCAAATCCGAAGAAGCATACAGCCGCACATTGCCCCGGCCTTGTTGACCGCTTCCAATTACCATGTACCACGTATCTTCATGCTTCCAGACCTTCGGATCGCGGAAGCCGAATAATCCTTCTTCCGGCGGCCCCGGAATGACCGGATTCGCTTCGCTTTTCGCGAACGTATTGCCGTCGTCCGAACTGACAGCCAAACACTGTACCTCAACCGGAGATTTGCCGGAAACATGTCCGGTGTACAGCAGAGCAAGCGTATCGCCAACGACGACAGCGCTTCCAGAAAAACAGCCGTAGCCGCCGGTTTCGCCCTGATCATAGGCTTCTGAAGGTGCCAGTGCGACCGGAAGATGGGTCCAATTGACGAGGTCTTCGCTCTTGGCATGCCCCCAGTGCATCGGTCCCCAACTCGGCTCGTACGGATAATACTGATAGAAGGCATGATAGCTGCCCTTGAAGTATACAAGTCCATTCGGATCGTTCATCCAGCCGGTTCTCGGCATCAAATGATAGCGAAGTCGGAAGCGATCCTCCGAAATCCGCGAGCTTCCTTCCTCCGTGGCTTGATTCGCCCTTGCTATGTGCTCTTCATGCTTCTTAGCTTGATTGGTTTCCATGCCAGCCTCCTGCTCGAGTGGGGTTCCATGCACGTATACAGCAAACCACTTTTACCCGGATTATAGCACACTATTAACCTATCATTTCCCTTTTTTTCATCTATAAAATGGAGCGGAGTAGATGCACCTGCGAAGTATTGAATTAGAGGCTGATAAGGCCCTTCGGGGCTCGTCAAACGTGGGGATGTTGCATTTCGTGCAACAAAATTGGCGTATTGCGGCTGGAAAGCTGGATATGTTGCGCATTATGCAACATTGGGACCCGATATGATCCTTGCGGGCTCGTATTCTGAGCAAATGTTGTCTTTTGAGCAACATATGCGCGGTTTAGCACTTGAGAAGGAAGATATGTTGCATATTAGGCAACATTGGAGAAGAAACCGATGGCACATTCCGCCGCCGTTCCGGCGATAGCTACCTCATCACCCACACCGAAAAAAAGGCAGCCCGCTAGCGGCTGCCCTCCCTCTCACACACGATGCTGCACCGCGTGTTTCGTCCGATATTCCATCGCCGAGATGCCTTCCATCTCGCGGAAAACGCGATTGAACTGCTTCGAATTCTCGAAGCCGACCTGCTCGCTGATCTCGTAGATTTTGTGGTCTGTTTCCTCCAGCAGCGACTTGGCTTTCTGAATGCGCACCCGCTTCAAGTAGACGACGAAGCTCTCGCCGGTAAACTCCTTGAACGCCTGGCTGAAATACGAGTAGTTCAGCGAAACATGGTTCGATACCGTCGCCATATTCAGGTCCCGATGGTAATGATCGTGAATGTAGCTGACCGCTTTCTTCATCTCCTTATGCTCGACATGCACAAGGCGGAGCCCTTTCACGTAATCGTTCAACCGCAGCAGCAGATCCTCCACGCTGTGAAAATAATCATGAATCGTCTCGAAGTTATACATACAGCCGACCTTTTTGTAGATCCGCAGAATTTCCACCGATTCCTCGCCGTACTGATTGAAGACGCGGTCAAACACAAGCTCGTTCAGCTGTTTGCTGATTTCCTCGATCGACGCGATATCGAAGCCAGCCAGCTTCTTCGGATCCAGAAGCTCCGTAAGAATCTGCTTCATTTCCTTATCCCGCTCGGTACCGAGCATATTCGCCAGACGCCGAATGTCTTCAAGCGGCAAATGGCTCTCCTGATGTCGCGCTCTCTTACGGTCGTAATGCAGCAGCACCGGCTCCGCCGTTACCGCCTGCAAGAAGCCATATCGCAGAGCCTCGAGAGCTTCCTCGTATGCTTGTTTGACGCCGCCTGCACCATTCAACCGCTCGCTGACTCCGATTTGCCCCGAAACATGATGCTCCTTCATGAATGCCAGCAGGCTGCTTGGTCCCTCGGTCTCCTCGCAAATGACGACCAGCCGCTCATCCTTATCTTTAAAATAAAACCGAACTCCGCTAGGCCGAGTCGCCAGCATCGCCTCAAGCTGGCCCGCTTTCCCGGAGGACAAGCCGCCGCGAAGCTTTAGCAGGGCGATCACATAACCGCGCGCCTGAACCTGAGCCTGCCCCGGCCCCGGTCCATTACTCGCACCTGCTCCAGCCCCCGCCTCCGAGGCATCCCGAGCTTCAACAAGCGCATCCCAGCCTGCTTTTGCACATCGTTCCGCGATTTCTTGTACCTTCAAATCCGGATGCAGGAAGATATAGTTCAACTGGCTCGCCAGCAGCTCATCCCGATAATGATGCACTTCCCCCAGCCGCTCGGATAGCGCCGCTTGCCGCTCCAGCTCCCGTTCCACCCGCTCTAGCGCCGTGAACAGCTCATCCCGTACAATCGGCTTCAGCAAATACTCCCGCACATCGTAGAGCATCGCTTCCTTCGCATAGTGGAAATCATCATGGCCGCTGAGAATCATGACGACCGGTTTCTGCGGAAGCTGCGCCAATTCGCGAATTAATGCCAGACCATCCATCCCCGGCATACGAATATCCGTGATGACGATCTCCACTTGGCCACCTTGAATTAACCCGAGCGCTTCTTCCCCATCAGCGGCAAATAACATCTCATATCGTCCGGGATATCCTCGCTCAATGATCGCCTTCAGCCCGAGCCTGATATTACGTTCATCGTCCACAATCAGCAGTGTACGCATCTCAGGTCACCCCTCCGCTTAATATGAAATAGGGTACACGCATAATGACGCGCGTGTAGGCACCCTCTCTGCTTTCGACTAACAAGCCGTATTCCGTGCCATAGAATAATTGAATACGCTGATGCACATTGCGCAAACCGATCCCGCTGCCTTCCGTTTGCTTCTCTTGCTGTGCATATACATCCCGCTTATCTGTAGGCCCGCCTACATCTTCAAGGTTGATTTTCCGGTTCAGCTCCTCCGCCATCTCTGCTGTCATGCCAATCCCGTTATCCTCAATCTCGATGACGATGGTGGAGTCGACGACCTCCGCCTTAATCGAAATAACAACGTTTCGCGCTTCCGATGGTTTAAACTTCATGCCGTGCTTGACGGAGTTCTCCACGATCGGCTGCAGCGACATCTTCAGCAGCTCCTGATCCAAGTAATCCGGCGGAATGTTGATTTGCAAGCTGACCGTATGATCAAACCGAACGTTCATAATGGCGATATAGTTGGTAATATGTCCAAGCTCATCCTTGAGCCGCACGTACTCACTCGTCCACTTCAAGTTGTAGCGCATCATGCCGCCAAGCGAAGTAAGCGCATCCGAGATGACGGGCTGATTCTCGATTTCCGCCAGCATCTTAATATTCTCAAGCGTGTTGTAGAGGAAATGGGCATCGATCTGATTCTTGAGCGTCCGCAGCTCCGCTTCCTTGGAAGCGGCCTGTTTTGTGACGGCTTCGGCGATGAGCGAATTGATTTTCTTTAACATTTTGCGAAAATGATGCGCCAACTCTCCGACTTCGCCGCCGCCGCGGATCGTGAAATCAAAGTTGAAATCCCCCTGGCGCACCCGCTTCATGAAATGAGCGAGCGTATGCAATTTCTTCAGAATAAGCGCATTCAGGAAGTAAGTCGAAATAGACAGAATCGCCAGCAGACTCACATTCACCATGATGAGTTTGTTACGGGTCTTATTAATGTCGGCAAACACATTCTTCAGCGATACGACATTCACCACATAGGCATTCAGCTTGTCGATATACATGTAGTTGCCCAGAAACGGGGTTTTGTTGTGGTTAAACAGGAAATGACCGGTGCCATGTGAAACATGCTGATTCAGCGCACTACGCACATCTGTCTCCGTAAGCCCCGTGCTCGCCAGAAACGGGCTGGCGTCATTGCGGAACATTTTGCCTTCGCCATCAATAACGAACATCTCCGACTGGCCTGAATCCGTTCCATGAAATACACCCTGAAAGAAATTCGTCAGCAGCATATCCACCTGCATAATGCCGACATGGCGCCCTGCCGGATATTCAATCTCGCGCAGCAGCGAGAGCTTCGGCCTGGATTCCTTCGCGTCGGGAACAAGTGAGCGGATCGGCTCTCGGTCCATCCGGTCAAAGTACCATAATTCCTGTCCGTCTAAGCGGTTCACCTTCGCATACCAAGGATCTCCTTGAATACGGCGCTCCAGCATGATAACAGGCCATATTTCATTAATCCGTTTATTGTTGGAGAACAGCCGAATATGCTCGATATTTGGATTGTTGAACTGTAAGCGCAAAATATTCGAGACCACCGTTGTATCAAACTCAATCAGTTCAGTAGCGTTGGGCTCACTGGTCCGCTCCAAATAATAGAGCACTTCTTTATCCGAGACCGACAGCTGTGCAGCCCGCTCCATCGTCTCGATGTTGTTATTCATGTTGACCCGCTCGATCTCCAGCGTATTCTCGTACTTCTTAATAATGTCTTTCATATAATTGTCGTTCAGTTCTTTGAAAATATAGAGCGAAATCAGGATACTAGGCAGCAGCAGGATGAGTATGTACGAAATAAACAGTCGCTTCTGCAAGGACAGCTGTTCCAGCTTATAAATAATCGTTTCACGGCTGATCATGCGAGGTCTGTTTAGCAAATGAAATCACGTCCATAGTGTGGGATGAATGCCTAGTCTCCAGTATAACGCAGAAAACGAGCATGAACAGCCGGGCAGTCAGCCCCGGCCAAGAAGGGCGGCAGACTTCACCACTCTTCTTGGCCGAGGCTTACACCGCCGGCTGTTCGATTGTTACCCGATTCCGAATGTTAATTTTATTTCAGGAATTCTTTCAGCTTCGCTACGTTCTCTTCATATTTCTTCTGTTGGAACGCCTGCACTTTGTCGAAGCCTGCGTCCTTACGTTTCTCTACGAACTCCGCGAATGTTTTGTCGAAGTCCTCGTCGGACTTGCTAAGCAGCAGCTTCGGAAGCGTTTTGCCCCATGTTTGCGCGATCTTCGTATTCGCAATCCCTTCTTCGGAGTTGCCCGTCGGGTTGATTTGATCGTATTGCGAGAAGCTTTGCGTTTTGCCTTTGGTCCAATCTTCCATTTGTTTGGACGGTTCCACGCTTGGCGGCGCCCACT
Organism: Paenibacillus rhizoryzae; assembly: GCF_059686995.1. Classification (NCBI taxonomy): domain Bacteria; kingdom Bacillati; phylum Bacillota; class Bacilli; order Caryophanales; family Paenibacillaceae; genus Paenibacillus; species Paenibacillus rhizoryzae. The sequence goes on from NZ_JCAALT010000006.1 coordinate 139,342, forward strand.
TCAGGTTCATATTGGTATCCATCAGCATCCAGAAGGTGTACGACGCGCCATACTTCTTATCGAAGGAAGAGCGGTCTTTGTTCAGCAGGTCAAGGACTTCCGGCTTGAATACGTCTTTGCCGTCAGCTGTGTCATACGTAACGCCCGGCTCGCCCATGAACAAGTCTTTGTTGCCTTCTTCACTTATGAGGTAGCTAAGGAAACGGATTGCTCTCGCTTTGTCTTTCACGTTCTTGGAAATAAGCGTTACGGTCCAGCCGGAGATGCCAGGGCCTGCAAGTGTCGGTTGGTCGCCGGCATTATTGCCAGGACCATCGATTGCAATGTAGACGGAATTTGGATCTTTGGCATACAGGGCATTCTGTTGTGCGGCAAAATCACTGCGTTGGTACAGCATCGCGAAGTAACGGCCTTGCGCGATTTTTTCTTCCATTTGCGGACGTTTGTCGATGAAGATATCTTTCGCCAGCAAATCCATTTCATTGGCTTTGCGGAAGGTTTTGAGCCAGCTTACATATTCCGGATCGGTTACGCGGTCGTACAGCTTGCCGTCTTTCTCATAAGGAACAGCAAGGAAGTTCTGCAGGTAACCTTCCAGCGAGCTGTTGCCGGTCTCGCCAAACTCATGCAGGCCAAGCGGAATAAGCGGCTGTCCGTTTACTTCCGGGAATTTCTCCTTCGCTGCTTTAAGCGCGTTCAGGAAACCTTCCTTGGTGCGCATGTCTGGTTTGCCAAGCGCTTCATACATATCTTTGCGTACGACGAATGTTTGGTTCGACGTGTAGTCGCGTGCATACTTCTCGAAATCCTTCGGCGAGGACGATGCGTTCGGATATCCGTACACATTGCCGTCTTCTTGGGTATACCACGATGTTTTCGCAGGGTCAGCAACCTTGATGAAGTAAGGGTCATACTGATCTGCCAGCTTGTTCAGCGGTTCTACCAAGCCGCCTTCGATCATCTTCTTCACGCCGTCCTCATACCAGCCAAGCGTGATGAAATCCGGAAGCGAGCCTGAAGCGATCATCGTGTTCAGTTTCTCGTTCTCATTGCCCGCCGGTACGATGAAGTTGATGTTTACGCCGGTTTTCTTCGTGATGTATTGGGAAGTCGCGTCTACGCCCCATTTATTCGGGAACCAGGAGAAGTTCAGATACCAATCGAACGTAATCGGTGACGTGTCCGCTTTCCAGCCCGGCTCATCCGCGGAAACGGCGGGTTTGTTCTCCGCTTTGGTGTTGTCTGCCGCCGCTGTGTTGTCCGCAGTATTCGTGCTTTTGTTATTGCCCGCTGCCGCTTCATTGTTCTTATCGTTGTTGTTGCCGCTGGAGCAAGCCGCCAGCGTGAAGACAAGCGCAAACACTGTCGTTAAAGCAATTAAGCGCTGAACCTTACCTTTTCTCATGTGTTCTACCCCTTTGCTTCGCTTATTATAATGTCTTTGCCGACCCGGAATCCAGCCTGCTAGGACGAATAACCTAACCCTTGATCGAACCGATCATCATGCCTTTGACAAAATATTTCTGCAGGAACGGATACACCAGCACGATTGGCAGCGTTGTGACCACCATCGTCGCGAGCTTAATCGACTGCGAGGTCACGCTCTTCGTAATGCCGCCCGGCATCGCCGCCATCATGATGTTCGAGCTCGACTGCGCGATAACCCGGTACAAGTACGTCTGAATCGGCTGCAAATCCATATTGTTGATATAGATCATCCCGGTAAAATAATCGTTCCATTGATACACCCCGTGGAACAGAGCGATCGTGGCGATCACCGGCATGGATACCGGAATGACGACGCGAACGAAGATGGAGAAGTCATTGGCTCCGTCGATCCTCGCGGCTTCCTCAAGCCCTGCGGGAATTTCTCGGAAGAAGGCCAGGAAGATGATGAGATCAAAGAAGTTGAACATGGCCGGAATGATATAAACCAGGAAATTATCGAGCATATGCAAGTCGCGAATAAGCAGATAGAACGGGATGAGACCTCCATTGAAAAACATCGTGATCGTGCCGAGCAGCATGTAGGCTTTGCGCCCAACCAACTCTCTTCTGGAGAAGGCGTAGGCGACCATTGCCGTAAAGAATACATGGGCGGGAGTACCTATAACCGTCTTCGCAACCGTTACGCCCATGGCCAGCATAATGCCGGGGTTATTGAACACGGCTTGGAAGTTATCGAGACTGACCAGACGAGGCCACCAGTAAATGCCGCCGCGCATGGCGTCCTGCCCTTCATTAAAGGCATTGACGAGCACGTACCAGATCGGATAGATCGTCACGAAGCAGACAATTAGCATGCCGATCGTATTCACGACATCGAATAGTGCCTCGCCGGCGGTTTTTCTTCGGAGTAGGGATGTATACATCAGTCGGCGCAACCACCTTATCTTTTATTAAAATAGCGACGTATCGTTCAACTTCTTCGACACTTGATTCGCCATAATCAGCAGAATCAGCGCGATAATCGATTTAAACAATCCAACTGCGGCCGAGTAGGAGTAACGCCCGCTTAAGAGACCGGTTTGGTAGACATACACGTCGATTACGTTGCTCGCGCTCTCATTGAGCGAATTGCGCAGGACGAGAATTTGATCGAAGTTCGAATTCAGAATGCCGCTGACCGCTAGGATGAACAAGATCGCGATCGTACCATTGATGCTCGGAAGCGTCACAAACCACATTTTCTGAAAACGTCCCGCGCCGTCGATCGTTGCAGCCTCATACATTTCCGGCGAAACGCCTGCGATTGCAGCCAAGTAGATGATGGCCGACCAACCGAGTTCCTTCCAAATATCCGATGTGATGACGATGGACCAGAAGTAGCTCGGCTCCGCCAAGTAGCTGATCGGTTCGTCGATGAAGCCCAGTGCCATTAACAGATGGTTGATGATGCCGACATCGGCGAGCCATGTTGTCAGGATCCCTCCGAGAATGACCCACGAGAGAAAGTGAGGCAGGTAGGAGATCGTCTGTACAAACTTCTTCAGCTTCAGCGAGCGCAGCTCGTTGAGGAAGAGGGCGAAGATGATCGGCAGCGGGAATGCGATGATGAGCTTAATCAGGCTCATCCCGACGGTGTTCCAGATGACGTTTGGCAGCTCCTCATCCTCGAGAAATTCGCGGAAATGCTGGAAACCAACCCAAGGCGCATCGTGAACGGAATGAATGATGTTGTATTCCTTAAAGGCGATTATGACGCTGTACATGGGAATGTAGTTGAAAATAATCATCCAGGCTACGCCTAGCAGCGCCATTACCTGTAAATACTTCTGGCCGATCATCTTGCGGATCACTTTGACGGCCTTGTCCTTCCGGCTTGCCGGCTGCTGCCTCGTAGACAGCTCATAGCTCAGATTGGCGCTCATGCTGGCAGACCTCCAGGGAGTTAATGGGTTCAACGATGTAAGTGCTTTCATTCTTCTGGACTTATTGTAAGCCGCCGGACAGTGGCAATATAAGGTCTCAAATTTTGCATTCGGTCGCAAAATTTCAGGTTGCTCTTTCGTCCGCCATTTCCGCCGCTTTCGCGTCGATGTGTTGCTCCCGGCGCTACTCTCTCCCACATGCAACTGCTTTTTCACGCTCTTTTCATGCTTGTGCCGTCAGCTCGCTTATCTTGCATTCCGCTCCCCCACTCCCCCAACTTGTTCGACGCATGCGGCGAATTTCTAACGAATCGTAGAGGTCTTATTTTGCCGATTCTCGATGCAGCGAGAATCTAACGAATCGTGGAGGTCTTATTGAGGAGAATCTAGCTCCAAAATACCTAAAACCCGTCGAATAGTGCCTCTACGATTCGTTAGAATTTTTATGAAGCTATTTTCGGGCAAATAAGCGCTGTACGATTCGTTAGAGCATTTCACATACCACGCGTGCTTCCCCAACTCCTTCAACAAAAAACAGCCCGGGAGCATGATGAAACCCTGCTCGTCGGACTGTTTTTTGTGGAGCTTTCTTTTATAGGTTGCTGTGCTGGTTGCTGCATTGCTTATTGCGGATTCAGCAGGCTCTGCAGCCGCTCTTTGATGACCGGCCATTCTCGATCGAGAATGCTGTAGTAGACGGAGTCTCTTACATAGCCGTTCGGATAGATCATATGGTTGCGAAGCACGCCTTCTTTTACAGCGCCTAGACGTTCAATCGCTTGCTGGGAGCGCGTATTCCGCGAATCCGTCTTGAGTTGGACGCGGATGGTACCCAGCGTTTCGAAACAATGCTTCAGCAGCAAATATTTACACTCCGTATTAATTGAAGTGCGCCATACCGAAGGGGTCAGCCACGTCGATCCGATCTCCAGCCCTTTGTTCGCGATAGAGATATCGAAGAGCTTCGTGCTGCCAACGATACGCCCCGTTGTCCGATCGAATATGACAAACGGCAGTGCCGCCGGTTGCGACAGCGCCTTGTCGACATCAGCTTTCGCATCGTCCAGTGAAGCTATGCCTTTGGCCGTAAGTGTCCATATCTCGGGATATCGGCCTGCTTCATAGATGCCTTCGATATGCTCGACAGCCATCGGAACCAGCTCTACTTTGGCGCCGGTCAGTGTGATTGGTTGTACGTTCATGGTGATGTTCCTCCCAGCTGTTGCTTATTGAGTTGTGTTGGTTGGCAATTAATCAGCCTGCGCGAGATGCCAGCATACACCTGCCGGATCGATGAGATGGAGTTCGCGACGGCCCCATGGGAATAGCGTTGGCTCTTTTGCGCGGATCGTCGGGAATTGTCCGCTCTCTATAATAGATTGGATATGTGTCCACCAAGCGTCCAAATCGTCAACGGTCAGATCCAGCATGTAATTGTTCTGGAACGACTGGTCATGGTAATTTTGAAGAATAAACTCCTGATCGGATAAGCGAAAGATGCTGATGTCCTGTACGGAAAGCGTGCATTCGAAGCCAAGTGCCTTGAAGAATCGCTGCGCTAGCTCATAATCCGCGCCGGACGGAACAAAAGGTCTTAATTTAGTCGCTTTCATGTCGTTGCTTGCCTCCCTGTCATTGTGCGAATTTACAATACAACCCTATTCGCGATAGCCGCGCAATCTCCTTCTACGTCTAGCATTTCCGCATCTTGTACGCTATACTTGGGCAAAAGAAATCTAGCGATGATGGGGGCACCTATGAAAATGAGTCCGCGATTACTGCAGGTTGTGAGCATTTTCTTTATCGGTTACGGCATTATTGATATTTTGTTCGTCAATTGGGTGCTTGGCGTTGTGCTGCTGATTATCGGTATTTATATGAACTATGCGGCCATCAAGAAGCGCCGTGAGCAGAAGAAGTAGCAGGCATATAGCGGGGTGAAGCTGAGAGTGCGATTTTGCACGCTCGGCTTTTTTAATAGAGATGGAACAATTGAGCTAATATTCTTACTAGGTGCTATTAGCCGGTATGCCGCTTACGAAGTCGCTCAAACGCTTCGAAACGACGTTCTTCGAGGCTTCTATTCGCCTCCGACCCGGGTCGATCTACTTCATTCAACTGCTAGAAAAATAGAATTGACATGTTACATACAGTATCATAGAATAGTTATTGTTACATATTGTATCATAAAATTAGGTAATGGAGGTCGTTTCATGCTTAGTTCGACTCAAAGGTTCAAAAAGCTATCTTTCCTGTTTCTCGCTTTCTGCATGGTCTTCCTGCTGGCGATGCCGCTTCAAGCATCGGCAAAGCCGCGCGACGAACCGAAAAAGCCCGGGAAACTAACCCTGTCTGACTTTATTTACGATGTGAAGGAAAACAAAGGTACAGTTACGATTACCGTGAATCGAATTGGCGGTAAAGACGGCGAAGTATCGGTGAAGTACTGCAACTGCAGCTTGACGGCCAAAGCAGGCGAAGACTTCAATCATGTTTCAGGCGTTCTCGTGTTTGGCGACGGCGAAACGAAGAAAACGTTCTCGGTGCCAATTGTAGACGATTCCAAGAAGGAGTTTTTGGAAGCGTTTAACGTCTATCTGAAGGATCCGACCGGCGGTGCAACGGTAGGCCCAATCTTCTTCTCCTTCGTAAACATAATCGATAACGATTAAACCGCTATGACCGGGTGGCTCGGAGCAGCAGCATAAAAAGGCTGAGCCGCCCATTCACCACTACCCGGATGGAAAGGATATCGCACATGTTCAAAAAAGGTATCGTTCTCCTGCTTTCGCTGTTCCTCGCGCTGTCTGCTGGAACAGCCGCCCATGCCCAAACAAAAGACAAGCCAGCCCCATATACCAACCCTATAATCCTAACTCTGGACGAACAGCTCCAGCCCGGCCAATTTTCGGTAACCTTCTCTAGACCGATCAGTCTGAAGCATCTTGAAGCAAATTTCACCATCCCGAATAAGAAAATCAAGTGGTATACCCAGCTATACGGCGGGTACAACAAGTCCTACTATGGCGTTATCGACAATGCCACCAAAGGGCACGACTATTTCGTTAAACTTGGCAAAGGGCTCGATCGGGCCAAAACCGTCGATCTCAGCCTGTTGTGGCGCAAAGATTATATCGACGGCGAACTGGGCTTTTTTCTGGAAATAGGTACTTTCGAATTGACATCGACCACGAAAACCAATGCAGAACAGCTCCAAAAAAACATAAAAGCAAACAATGCGCCGGTTAACGTAGAGCCTGCTTCGGAGAATGACGGTTTCCACTGGATTATCACAATTCCGCTTGCACAGCCATCCGTGAATTACGCCATTACATTTGCTAAACCAATCATTCTATCCAATACCGTCTACAGCTGGAGCCCCATACCGGTCCAGATTAAAAGCGCCATGCTGGATTTGCCAGCCGGCACCATTCAGCTTACCCTTCAAATGGATGCGGACCGAGAGCTCTCGCTCCATGATTTCGACATTACAGCAACGCGTAATGATAAGCCTTTCACGTTACAAAACGTAACCTACAGCAAAGAGGGACTCCTCTCTTTCTCTCCTATTGCCGATCTCGCGACGGAAGAGAATCTGTCGATTCAAATCGCAGGCAAAGCTTCAAGCAACGTGCAAGGAATCATCCAAGTAAAGAACAAATGATGCTTCACTAATGGAGGGATTAAGTTGGTGTTACACCTTGGTAATACCATTGCAGAGCTAAGGGAATCCAGGGCAATGAAGCAAGAAGACTTAGCCAGAACGCTGGGGATTTCCAGATCTACGCTCTCGCATTACGAGAAGAACAGAAGGAAACCCCCACTTGACATCATTGTTCTATTGGCTGCAACGTTTAACATTCCGGTGGAGCAAATTATTAACGCTCCTGCAAATCAGGAATTGTAGGTCGGTTTCTCGCGCTACAGCTGCTTCTTGCTCAGCTCATACAGCGCAGTGGACGCCGCACCGCAGCCCCAATCGAAAATCGTAAATTCACCGACCGCAAGACCATCGGAATGATTGACATTCTCCATGTGAAAGCCGTAATCGCTTTCCTTCATATGGGGATGGACCTGCTCGTACTTTGCCTTCACATCGGCATTCTCCGGGCAGTACATCATATAGAACGATGCCTTCATCGCCCAGTAGGCGCGGTATCGATAGGCTTCATCGCCTGTCGTTTCGTAGTAGCCCATGTAGATGCCGGCAAATAAGCTTTGTCTGGCGTCGTTCCACTCCGAGTCGCAGTTCATTACGCCGAAGCCGCCAACCGTAGGAACGGTGTGGAAAGGCGGCTGCCATATTTGCTGGTACAGCGATGCTTCAGCAAGTACAATCTGCCCTTGCTCCAGATAATGTGCGCTGCCCGTCAATAGATACAGATCGCGCATCGCTTCCGCTGTCCAGTACATGCCGAAATTACATTGGCTGTACAACCCGCTTCTTGCATCGCGAACACCCGGCTGCTTCTGCCCCCACATGCTGGCGCATGACCAATAGGTCTCGAAATCTTCCCAGCGTCCTTCCGCTATAACCTGCTTCTCAAGGAAAGCTGCTGCCCGTTCAGCCGCTTCCAGATAAGCCGGTTCAGGCCGCAGCCGGTACAAGCTGCAGAGGAGCATAGTATGCGCTGCCGTTTCCGAGCTGACCGTAAGATAGGCTGAACCTTCCAAGGTCTGCGGATGAACCCATGCCGGGAAGCTGCCATTCTCTTCCTGCAGCTTAAGCAGTGTCTGCACATAACGATCCACATAGTTCATGATGCGTTCGTCCTTATGGATATCCCTGTACCACTTCAGCAGCCAGATGCTTGTCCACGAGCAATCGAGCAAATGCGCATAATCATGCTGTCCCTTCGGAACACGGGAGTGAGACATAATCCAGCGTCCATCCTCCCAGCGATTATCCGGCCCTGCCATATAACAGGCCGGGAACAATCCGTTCGTCTGCGGCGCAGCAAGCGCGAAGGCCAGCGACTTCTCCGCCTTCTGCATCCAGTCCTGTTTGCCCCATGCCTTCCCCCACATCCAGTAGCCATATGCACTGCGAAGACTGCAGAACCAGGCTTGATTCCAGATGCTCTTCTTCTCACGCCAAACATCTTCTTGGCCGTAACCTGGCTGCTGCCGCGTTGTAACGATGAACACAACGCCGCCGACTTCCTGACCGTCCAGCTCAAATTGCTGCCAGCTGACCGACTCCCACCGTTCGAATGCCCATTCATAGGCGTATTTGGCGTAACGCTCCAGCTCCCTGATTCCATTGTCAGGTTCCACGGCAGTCATGGCGGGGGATGCAAAACGTTCCCAAAGGAAATGCTCCACCGGCCTATAATCCCGCGGCACACCCGCTTCCGATTTCATCCATTCCACCAAATAGAAGCTAAGCACAATCGGCGCTTGTACAGCACGCGGCTTCGGCTCCAGTTGATAGTAAGTATGGCCTGTATCGCGATAATCGGAGACCCCATAATAGAGCGCATGAGCGGACAGCTCATAATCCATGATGTGTGGGATTACCCGATTCGACGCTAGATGTGCGATATCCGGAATCAGTGCGCACATCCTCGACTCGTTCTCCAGAATAATAGCCGGTGAGCGAAAAACGATATCCCCAATCGTCATCCCCTCAAGCGGCGTAAGATGGGTTTTCCAGCTAAGCGCAAGCTCCGAATCGACGGGCATCACGAGTTGAAATCCACCAAGCAAGCCTTCACTGCCTGCATTTAGGCGCACTTCCACATGACTGCAGCTGTAGGCGCCCGACCGACCTTCATCGGGTGCAAGCTTAACGTGAACCCTACCGCCATCCGCTGTGGAACCATTCCATTCCGCTGAGCCGGAATCGGACTGATCCAATCCGTAGGTGTGCCACTGTCCATTCTCAAACCACCGGTAGCCTAACTCATTACCAAGCCAAGAACTATGCCGCATCTAAAGATCCTCCCTGCGTACGGATTCTATTGGGATTAAACGTCACTGCGTTTCGGGCCTTCTGCTTCACCATGAAGCAAATCTTTAATTCGATCCTCTCTATCCGGAAAGCTGGCAAAAGGCTGCGAAGGCAGCGACTGATACCAGTAAGCAACCGCGCAATAATCATCGCTCAGCTCAAAATAACAATCCTCCGCATCCGGCTCGCTTCCCGCCGCCCGATACTTCGTAAAGGCATCTCCCAAATACGCCTGCGCTTTGGTGCTAGAGCCATAGCCGATTTGCTGTACCGTCACCTTCAAGCTGTCTTGGAAATAGATTGGATCGCGGACATGGAAACGATAGATGGAATAAAGGCCGTTGTCATGATCAACGAGCGGTGCCCCTTGATACGGTGTCAGCACCTCATCGAGTCCCCAAGCGGAGCCCATATAGTCCTCGGCGCCTGTTCCGCAGATGGTCGGATAATCCGAATCGCCATCGATATAGAACTTCACTTCCCCTTCGCCCCACCAGCAATCCCGATAAATGCTGCGTACGCCAAGAGTCGTTCCGAGGTAGACACCCTGTCCTTTAATATTATCCGCGATGACGAAATCCTCGTGCATCGGGCATGGATTACTGCGTCTAAACTGTGCATGAAAATACCCGGTCGAATCGTCCAGCTCATCGCCGCGCGTGACATCGAATTGATAGAACAAATGAGAAACATCGGAGCCGGAATCGTTCTCGATCGTGACGATCGCCTTCTTCTTGAAGGGCATCGGAATCCAGCAGTTCAGCCCTTTCCCGCTCTGCATGGTGACGCAGTCGGATAACATCACCTTCTGCCGGCCATGTGCCACACCAAAGAAATCCCCGATCGGCGCTTCCACGCTCGGATGCGTCTGACCATCCCAATACATCCGAATAATGACATTACGCATATGGTCGACGTTGCCCGGCGGAATCGTGATCCATATATGCCGAATCATACCCGGCCCATCGCAATTAACCAGTTCGATCGTCTCACCTTTGCGGAAGCCTTCGATACACGGCGAACCCTTCCGGCCATTCTGCGATTGTCCGCCAGCGCCAACTGCCCCTGTCTTATTTTCCGATGTAAATGCACGGCTCTCTATGTTCTTCAACTCATACAGCATGCTGCAGCTACCTCCATCTATTCAGGGATTTTATTGTTTCTCTACCTATTAATGCCACTATTAATACGGAGTTGTCTAGTAAAATAAAAAAGACCCCGAATCGGTTCAGCGAACACGCTTCGAGGCCTCTCCTTCCTTGCGAATTACTCTTTCACCGAACCAAGCATAATACCGCTAATGAAGTACTTCTGCATGAACGGATACACAACCAGAATCGGAATCATCGTGACGACTAGCTTCGCTGCCGTCAAGCTTCGATTGGATACCGAAGCCATGCTCTTAATCTGCTCTACATCGCGAACAGTCGTATCGAACTTAACGACAAGCTGCTGGATATACGTTTGCAGAGGGAAATCACTGGTTTGCATCGAGTAGATCAGTCCATCATAGTAAGCGTTCCAGTTCCCTACGACGACGAAGAGTGCAATGGTCGCCATAATCGGCATCGACAGCGGAACATAGATTTGCAGCAACCGGCGCCAAGGCCCCGCTCCATCTATACTCGCGGATTCTTCAAGCTCTGAAGGGATGTTACGGAAATAGTTGAGCATGAGAATGATATTGAATTGTCCGACTGCACCGGGAATGACAAGCGCCCAGATCGTACCAAGCATATGCATATCCTTCACGGTGAAGAACATCGGTACCACACTCGGTCCAAACAGCATCGTTCCGATAATGATCCACATGTAGATGCCTCTGGAGCGGAATGCCTTCTTACTTCTGGACAGCGGGTAAGCAGCCAGGACTACCAGTACCATATTAATGATTAAAGCAAGAATAACCCGTTTGACCGATACGCCGGCCGCAGTTAGAATCGCGTGATCTTGGAATATTGTCGAGTACGTTTTCCAACTCAGACCGAGCGGATAAATGGTAACAAGACCGGCCGTCGCTTTGGCGCTGTCGCTCAAAGAAATGGCTAGTATGTTGAGCAGCGGAACAAGTGTAATGACGGCCAACAAGGTCAGAATACCGTATATGATCGTGTTGGTGATAATATCGCTTTTCGTTAATCGAATACCCATCTGTTTCACCCCAATCGTCTAGAACACCTTATATTCGCCGTATTTTTCTGCCAGCCATTGCGAGATTAGAATAAATATAAAGGCAACTGCCGATCGGAACAGCCCTACTGCAGTAGCAAATTCATATTGATTGCTCTGGAAACCCATTCGGTAAATGTACGTGTCGTAAATATCAGCCACTTGATAGACAAGCGGATTATACAGGTTGAAGATTTGATCGAATCCTCCGCTAAGGATGCCTTGAAGACTCAGGATCAGAATCAGGATTACCGTACCTTTGATACTCGGCAGCGTAATATTAACTAATTTCGCCCATCTTGAAGCGCCATCTACATCAGCTGCCTCATACAAGTTCGGATTAATGGCCGTGAGTGCCGCCAAGAATACGATGGCATTAAATCCGAAGCCCTTCCACACATCCGTTAAATAAATGATGATCATAAACCAAGTGTTGTTGTTGAAGAACATCGTCGGCTCGCCGCCGGATATTTTGTGAACCAAACCGTTAATTAATCCATCGATGGAGAAGAAGTCTTTGAAAATACCAGCCATAATAACCCACGATAGAAAGAACGGCAGATAGACGATCGTCTGCACCGATCTCTTGAACCACTTCTTCTTAATTTCGTGCAGCAGCAAAGCGAAAGCCAGTGCGCAGGAAATATTCAGAATGATTTTGATCACCGAGATCGTAATGGTATTAATGGTAATTTGTTTAAACTCCGGTATTTGAAACAGCATTTTGAAATGGTCCAGCCCCGCCCAGGGCGATCCCCATATGCCCGCAATCGGATCGAAATATTTGAAAGCCATAATGGATCCAAGCGTAGGGTAAATGCTGAAAATAGCCAATAGGATAATACTCGGAAACAACATGAAGTGATAGTGGATGGCTTCCTTGCTACGCACTCTGTTCGTCTTCAACATCATTCCACCTCAATTCGGATAGAACAAGTGCTGAGGCTGGGGTCAGCTCAGCACTTGTTAAAGAGTTATAATCTGAATTATTTGCCTACGATATCATTCACTTCAGCCGTGATGTCTTTACCGCCCATGTCATTCCAGAGCTTCACGAAGTTATCGAACTCGTCAATCGACTTCTTGCCTGTGATGATTTCAAGGAAAGTCTTCTTCTCCAGGTCATCCATCGAGGCTTTCTTCTTCTGCATCAAATCTGTCGAACCGATAAATGCCGGAAGCGTTTGTTGAACCGGGTTCTTCACCAGACCTGCTGCGCCGACCGCGAATTGGTTAGCAAGGCTCCACAATCCCAGATCTGCAAACTTGTCTGTTGCTTTCTCATAGTTCTGAATTGCTGTTGCTTGTGCTTTCGACTCTGGATCTGCTTTGTCCATTGGCGTTGTGCCGTTCAGTACATCTTGGATCGCTTTGTAACGTACTGTGATTTCATGCGGATCCTTCGCGCTTACGCTGACTGGAAGCAAAGGCATTTTGGCATTCAAGTATTTAGCGCCTTCGTCAATTGTAAGCTTGTTGTACCAATCCAGATGTTTCGTGTTTGCTTCTTGTGCATAGTTCAGCAATTTCATAATCGCTTCCGGATGGCTGAAGCCTTTCTTCACGACAACAAACGATCTAACTGCGCCGTAGCCTTTAGCATGAGCAACGCCGTCTACACCTTTAAGTACAGTCGCCTGCCAGTTTGCATTGTGATCGTTCTTAATGGAGTCTGGAAGCGGATACCATGTGGACCACCAAGCGCCTTCGAACACGCCGGCTTTGCCTTTGGCGATCTGCTCAACCGATTTGTTGCTGTCATTCATGATGAAATCAGGCGCAATCATGCCTTCTTTATACCATTTTGCCAGTCTTTCCAGTGCGCCTTTCATTTCCGGCTGAACGGAACCATATCCAACGCTGCCGTCAGCTGTTTTGATCCATTGACCCGGATAGGAGTTATAAGCTCCGAATACGAAGTCGAAGGAGTTCGTGTCTGCGCCGTAAATATTTTGTTGGGCAGGAAGCACGCCTGCACCGAATTTGTCTTTGAACGCTTTAAGCGCTGTCTCTACATCATCAAGCGTTTGCGGCTCAGGAAGGCCAACTTGATCCAGCCAATCCTTACGTGTCCAAATGACCGGGATAGCCGTTTCAACGTCCGCGATCGAAGGAATCGCATACAGCTTACCGTCGGAGGAAACCGAGTTCAGTGCATCCGGTCCACCTAGTGCAATGCTTTCTTTCAGGAATGGCGATGCATAATCTTCATATACCTTAGACAGATCCTCGATCATGTCTGCTTTAATCAGTTTCTTCAAGATGCTCAGACCATTCGGATCCACGCTGATCGAAAGCACGTCCGGAATGTTATTAGCGGCAATCAGCAAGCTGACCTTTTGCTCGAAAGCAAAGTTCTGGTCACTTGTCGACCAAGCCATCTTCGGCTTTACATTCAAATTCTGTTCGAACCATTTCTGTACATCGTTATTCTCAAAGCTCTCTCCGGCAGGCGGTTTCGCTTCCGCGGAAATCGAGATCCCTGTAGTGAATTCAACCAACTCGTCCATCTTGGCAAACGGATCAGGCTTCTCGGCAGGCGCAGTGTTTTCTGCTGCCGCGTTCGTTGCACCTGCGTCATTCGTTGCTGCCGCATTGTTTGTTGCTGCAGTGTTGCCGTTCTCGCTTGCGTTGTTCGAATTACCGCATGCTGCGCTAGTCAACATTAATGCCGCGATCAGTGAAATCGATGCTGCTGCCTTTACTTTTTTGTTCACTTGAATCCCCCTTGACCTCTGTGAATTTGTTATATTGCGTATCTCTATAGTAAGCCTGAATTGCGGAAGGACGAGATAGACAATCATCATCAGCAACTGGGAATCCGGTTATCAAATGTACGCGTTTCCATAACAAATTTCGTACCTTTTCAGCATAATCTTCCCTTGTTGTTGAAAGCGCTTAAATTGTGAATTCAGCGCTACCGGTTCCGTTCCCGGAACTCCGTAGGGGTCATGCCGCAATGCTCTCGAAACAGCTTGCTGAAATACTTCTCATCTTGGAAGCCGAGCTGATCCGCGATCAAGTAGACCGGCTTGCTCGTTTTGCGCAGCAGCGACTCGGCGGATTGGATTTTCATGTTTTTCAAGTAGTCGCTGAATGGCGTTCCCACGATATCCTTGAAGCACAGGCTGAAATATCCTCTGCTCATATTCACGGCCTTGGCAACCTCTTCTTGGTTAATGCCATGGAATAAATGCTCGTTCATGAATTTGACCGCATTATTAATGCAGGAGACCACTTCCTCGGAGTAGCGTTTCCCTTGTTCGTTCTTGAAGATCGGCGCATACTCACTCCCGCTCCGGTCTTTGTTCTCGCGCCGTATGCGGCTCTCGATTCGCTCCAGCACATCCTCGAGTTTCTCCTTCTCCAGCTGTGTTTTCACAATATAATCAATAGCGCCCAGGCGCATCGTCTCTTGTATGAATTCAAAGTCTTGATGACAGGTCAGCACGACCACCTTCAAATCGGGGAAGCTGTTTCGCGTCTCCTTCATGAGCTCGAACCCGGACATCCCCGGCATCGTCAGGTCCATGAACATGACATCGACGCCATTGCCTTTAAGGAACTCAAGCGCTTTGTCCCCGCTGCTGACGTCGCCAACGATCTTAAAGCTGAATTTCTCCCACGGAAGTACGGAAATGAGCCCTTTTCTCACATAGATTTCATCGTCTACGATTAAAGTTCTGATCATTGTAATTCCTCCTTATGCTCTCTGCGGTTGATGGGTAGACGGAGCTTGAATACGGTCCCTACACCCTTCTCGCCTTTGATGTCCATTTCAGCCTCTTGCCCGTAATTCACTTCAAGCATGTATTTGACATAGCTGAGCCCGATTCCCATGCCAACCTTCTTGTGTTCCTCGGATTGCGGCTCCATCATTCGCGCAATGTCCGCATCAGTCATCCCTTCTCCGCTGTCTTCAACGGTAATAATCAATTGCTTGTCCTGCTCATATACAGCAATCTTAATAGATCCGCTTTCATCCTTGAGACCATGATAGATGGCATTCTCCACAATCGGCTGCATAATAAAACGCGGAATACTGACATCGCCAAGCGTAGGATCTACGACAATTTGGACGTCAAAATGATAGGCATACCGAATGCGCTGCAAATCCACATAATTCTGAAGCGCCTCCACTTCTTCGTTTAAGGAGACGATCCCGCCTTCCTTGCCCAAATTATAGTGAAGCACTCTCGTAAAGAGCGCGACCAATCGGTCAATCTCGTCCTGCCCGTTCATTCTTGCCAGCCACTGGACGGTGTTCAGCGTATTGTGCAAGAAATGAGGATTAATCTGGTGCAAAATTTTCTCCACCTCGATGACTCTCTTCTTACGCTCCTTCTCTTCCAGTTCCTTAAACAAGTCCGAAATTTTGATTTTCATATCGTTAAACTGCTCTAGCAAACTATCAAACTCAAGAATTCCGGTCATCTTCACCTTGGAATTAAATTTGTTATGCGCCAGCAAAATAATTTCCCTGTTAATGGTCCGCAGCGGCCGCGAGACAATTCTCCATATGGAGAGCCCCAGAAACAAACTGATGACAATGGACAGTACGGCGAACAGCGCGAATTTGCCGATCCATTTCTTCACATCCGCACTGTAGGCTTTCGTCTTCACCGCGGAGAGGATGTACCATCCCTGCTCGCCTTTCTGCGAGAAAACATAGTAGCCTTTCTTGATCGCATCCGATTTGCTTGTGCTGCTGAGCTTCTTCACATCGATTCGCTCACCAATTGCGAAGTCCTCCGGACGCTGACTATACATTACCTGCCCTTTATCGTTCAGCAGAATGGAGGCTACATCGAGCTTATACCGCTGCGATTTCAGAAGATCCTCAAACAGCTTAATGCCGGTCTCGACATAAACGTATAGATCAGCTCCCTCAATGAGGTTCACCTTGCGCGCGATCGAGAAAACCTGCATATCCTTCGTAGACTTTACGGTCATATGAGGCCCATAGAAAGTGGCATTAATGCCATCCGCAAGCTTGGGCAGCAGCTCTAGGCTAAACCCCTCCGACACGCTCTGATTCTCGAACATGACCTGATTCTTATTGGCATAATAGAAGAAAATGAGCCCCAGATCCGGTTTCGCGGCATTAATGAGCGAGATGCTCTCTATAACCGCTTTCTTCTTCTCGTATTTGGTCAAAATATCTTTCGTATCGATAAAAGTTTCAATATCATCAGCCACTCGCCCGTTATACATCGCAAGCTGGAGCGCCGAATCTTCTAAATTCGAGAATACATGGTCGACGCTGATTTGGAACTGTTTCATATTGCTGTGAATGCCGTCATCGATATTCGTGTTCAGTAGGGAGATCATAGATACATAGGAGATATAGCCGATTAACGTTAACGGAATAATAGAGCTTAGGATGAGGAAGAAATACGCTCTGTTCTTAAGAGAGTACGATGATTTCGGCAGCATATTGAGGTTCCCCCGCTCCTGATGGTTGGTTTCCATTGATTGTTATTATTGTAAGGAATGTTAAAGGGAACCGTCAATCCGCCATAATACATCATAATCTTTCAATATCTTACATATTTCCGCACTCCGGCCTACGAAGCAAGGCTGGCCTTAGTCAATGGACTAAGGACCAGCCTTTGATGGATGATGCTGTATGACCCTTACGAAGGGAATACCAATGCGGGATGGTTATTGCGGAACGCATTCGTGGCAGGCGTTAGCGTGCTGAAGTTGCCTGCCGAATCTACCCCATTCGACGTCCATGCCTGCGCTCCTTGCCAGCCGTTCAAATAGCCGTTCTCGTAATCCTGCGTCAGCGTATGCCCGGATGTTCCTACGCCCGGCGTTTCGCCGAGCAACGCCGGCTTGCTGGTTTCGAGGCCGAAGGATGCAGGCGACATGTAGAACGGATTGCCCCAATACTGCCCCATCCAGTCATAGTAGTGCACCGAGTAGAAGTCGACTTTCGCCTTCGTGTTGTTCACTTGGGCCTGCAGCGCCGCGTTGCTGATCTTATTGCCTTGTGCGCCGGATACAGTATCGCTGTTATACTTGATCATCGCCATGCCGACCGTCACGAGAATTTGGCTGTTGTTGTGAATCGCGACCGCAGCTTTGGCAAAGTAACGCTGAAGTACATTCCAAGGCAGCTGCCCTGCCGCTGCATCCTCAAAGATCCAGTCCGGCTCGTTGGCCAGATCGATGGACCAGAGGAACGGATTGTTCTTGTAGCGGTTCACGAACGGAATGATGTAGTTATTCACGAAGGTATCCGTCTTGCTGCTGCTGTTAATCATGTTCCGCCATTTCGTGTAGCCTGCGTGCGTGTTCTTGAAATGGTCAAACGAGATGAGCGTTGCCATAATATAAATGCCATTCTGCTGTGCCAGCTGGAACAGCGTATCAAGGTTGTTCCAATGTGCTGTCGTTGCGCCGGATACCGTGCCGTCAGCTGCGATGTTAATGCCGACTTCGCCGTCGCACGTAATCCAAACCCGCGTTGCATTGACGCCGTTGTCGTGTAGCGCTTTGAAATGATTGCCCCACCAGGTGGCGTTAAAGCTCCCGCCAAAATCATTCCAGGAATTCCATGGCGTATTCGCGGCATTCATCCAAATCCGCTTTCCACCGGCCATAAACTGCGTGCCGGATACCGTAATACGGTCCCCGAACGCAGCGCTCGCCTTCTTCGGTACGAGCGTCAGCAAGGTTGCGAGCATACACATCACCATAAGCAAGGATAAAGTCCGACGAGTCGTTAACGTCATTCCAATCACTCCCATGTTCATCAGAATAGGGTAGTCATCTCTTGCGTTAGCTAATCCGCTAGTATGGCCATGCTGGCAGTTACATCAGACATTCCCCCTCTCAAACGAAAGGCCTCCGTCTTCAAGCCGCTCTATGCTGACTGTTCGATACCTCCCGAAAAATCAAATTTTTGATGGCCTCGGATTAACCGCGGACAACGACTACCGTGTAGGTTTGCTGCGTAGTACCATCCGGTGCTGTTACGTTCACCGTCACCGTGTTGCTGCCTTTTACCAAGCTGCTGCCACCGGTAATCACTGCTTTGGCCGTAGGGAATGCCGGTAGCGCGATAACTTTAACCGACTTCGTGCTCTTAGACACGTTTACCTTGTAAGAGAGTTTGTCAGGCGAGAAGCCCGGAACCGGGTTCCCGTCTATTAATAGCAAGCTTAGATTTGCATTGCTTGATTTAGCGCGTGTAACCGTAATCATGTAGGTTTGCTTAGTGCCGTCCTCGGCCGTTACATAAACCATGACTCGGTTCGTGCCAATGACCAGCGTGAGCGGCTTGTCGATTACAACCTTCGCCGTTGAATCGGACGCTTGAGCCGTTGCATACACCACAAGCGTGTCAAAAGGCACCGTGATTGAATACGTCTGCTGTCCAGGCGTAAAGCCCGCAATCGTTTTCCCGTTTAAGCGAAGGTCGCTTAGCTTCGCATTGCTGGACTTCGAACGATTCACGGTCAGCGTGTACACCTTCGTGCTGCCGTTCTCTGCCGTTACCGTTACCGATGCCGTGTTGTTGCCAACAGCAAGCGCCGAGCCGCCATTTATGGCAACCGTTGCATATGGATCAGCTGTCGCTGTTACCGAGACCGATGTTGTTGTGTTAGGTACTTGCAACGAATACGAAAGCGTATCCGCATTGAAGCCTGCAACTGTGACACCATCGACCTTCAGATCACTGAGGTTCGCGTTCTTGGAAATGCCGGATGGGAACACAAGGTCAGGATGTTGATTGTAGAAGCTGCTTGCTGCCGGGCCGACTCTAGTAATATCGCCAAGTCCGTCTACGCCATTGGAAGTCCATGGCATCATGCCCGCCCAACCATTTGCAAAAGCACTTGCGTAATCCTGTGTTAATGTATGGCCATTCGTACCCAGTGCAGCTGTCTCGCCAATCACTGCCGGACGATCCGCAGACAATCCGAACTGCTCCGGTGTCATGTACATCGGGTTACCCCAATATTGACCCATCCAGTCGTAGTAATGCGGTGCCCAGAAATCCAGCTTCGCCTGCGGATTGCCGCCGGCTTTGGCCATCATCGCTTCATCGCCAACTTTATTGCCTTGGCAGCCTTCCGTACAGGTGTCGCTGTTGTATTTGATCATTGCGACGCCTACCGTTGTAAGCACGCTGCTGTTGGCATGAACGCCTACGCTCATTTTCGCGAAGAGAGACTGCAAATTCTCCCAAGGAAGCTTGCTTTCCTCGAATACCCAGTCCGGCTCATTCATAAAGTCGATCGACCATAGATAAGGGTTGTTTTTGTATCGATTCGTGAACGGAATCACGTAATTATTAACATAGGAGTCAATATTAGCGTCGCTCATCAACATCTTTCTCCAGCTGTCATAGCTCGGATGGGAATTCTTCATGTGGTCAAAAGACATCAGTGTTGCCATAATGTAGATGCCGTGCTTCTGAGCCAGATAGAACAAGCTGTCCAGGTCATTCCAATGTGCCGCGGTTGCGCCTGACACATGCCCTGTCGCATCGATGCTGATGCCAACTTCTCCATTTGAAGTGATCCAAACGCGTGAGGCATTCACGCCGTTAGCATGCAGCAGCGCGAAGTGTGTGTCCCAGAAGTCATAATCGAAATCGCCGCCAAAATCATTCCAGTTGTCCCACGGCGTGTTGGCACCGTTAAACCAAATTTCCTCATTATGACCGCCGTAAAATTTGTTGCCTTTGATCGTAATTGGATTGCCTTGGCTTGCTGGAAGATCGCGGATCAGTTTAATCGTATACGTTTGTTTGGTCAGGTCCTTCGCCGTTACCTCTACCGTAACCGCATTCTCGCCAACAGCAAGATTGCTGCTACCGGTAATCGCAACAGTTGCATCAGCAGCAGTAGCAGTAGCCGTTATCGCAGCCGAAGTTGTACCGTTCGGAACGTGTGCAATATAAGAAAGATCTTTGCTTGTGAAACCGGCTACCGTCGTGCCGTTGACACGAAGATCGCTTAAACCAGCAGGATTTGGAACTTCAACAGGCGTACCGCCGAGAATACCGATGCTGTCGATATAAACGCTGCCTGCAAAGTCGCCGCTCGATTGTACTTGAACGCCGAATTCATTGAATGGCGTCTTAGCACCTGCAGGAATGGTTAGCGTCAGCGTATTCCATGCATCCTTCGTCAAATTGCTGTACGGTATGAAGTTGCCTGTCCATGACCAGGTGCTGTCCATCATATAAGGCTGGATGCCTGCGATTGCTGCGCCGCCCGGTACCCAAACATGGAATTCATAGGTGCTTCCTGCGGTAAGTCCTGCAGGTGAGCTCAGTTTTGCGAATGGTCCTTGGGAGCCTGTCACATTAAGCGTCATTTTCAAGGATTGATTCCCTTGGTATGCCTTCTCGGAACTGACTGCCAGCGTCGCCCCTGTCGTTCCTGTGAATCCTTGCGTATTCGTCTCGAAATTGAACTGTGCTGTATCTGCTGCAGCGTCTGCGCTTACAGGTACGACGATTAAGGCTGCCAACATAGACATGATGAGGAATAAGGCGATCTGCTTACGAAGCTTTATCATTCTTCATTCACCCCAACTAATGTATTTTAGTAGATTTCCTACAGCCAAGCATCGACATTGCCGCCAGAACTCCCCCTCTCACCGTCGTGAAGCGCTTACATTTCTTATGAAAATAGAAAGTTGATTGGTTTCCGTGTCGCAACTCAAACTTTACAATTTGTTATTTTTGTAACATTTAAGATTACAAATTAAACCTTACCCATCAACTCTTTGGTGATTTCGATTATAGTTGATTCAATTTCATTCTGTAAATATGCAATTATCGAATTCATTGTTTGTCTAGTTAGAGCTTTATTATGTTTTTGTTTACTTACAAAATTGATGTTTTGTTTATTGACAAAAAATGCGGCTAACTTACAATAAAGAGAGAGATTTCAATATTGAAGGATGGTTAATCGTGAGCAGAAAAATTACAACCAGCGATATTTCCTTAGCACTCGGCCTTTCTCGGAACACGGTATCTAAGGCGCTTAACGGCCATCCCAGCATTACCATAGAAACAAGGAAGAAAATCGTCGATCAAGCCATTGCGATGGGATACAAGAAATTGAAGCCTATTACTAGCGGAGATACTGCTGTTGAAACCGCGGGCAAAGCACGGAGTATCGCCTACATCACCAAGAGTCAAATTAATCACGGGACAGGCTTCTGGTTGAATGTCCTGAGCGGCGTCGAGCAGATGATCAGCCGGAACGGCTATGAAATGAAGCTTAGCTTTGTTAAGAATGAGGATATTGAAGCGCTTGAGCTCCCTGCCCTGCTCGCAAGCGACATTGCCGGCATTATTGTAGCAGGCAGCTTCGACAAGCCCTATACCGAGAAACTGATGGCACTCCCGCATCCGAAGGTGTTCATTAATATCCATCCTGATATACCGTTATCCGACCTTCAGGCAGACGTCGTCTTTATGGAGAATGAGGACAGCATCTATCAAATGACTAGGCATCTGATGAATCTCGGCCATACGGAGATCGGATTCATCGGCGAAATCTTCTCGTGCCGCAGCTTCATGGAGCGTTGGTTCGGCTTTCAGCGCGCTCATTTCGATACGAGTTTACCCATTCAGCCATCACTATGCCTTACCGTCCGGAACGAGGAGATCTACCAGAACTACGAAGGAATCGCTCGGTCCTTGAAAGAGCTGCCGAAGCTGCCGACTGCCTTCGTATGTGCGAATGACAAAATCGCCCTGCATGTCATCAAATATCTCTATGAAATCGGTAAAACGATTCCCCGCGATATCGCCGTTACCGGATTTGACCAGATTAGCGAAGCTGAATTTCTCGGCTTCACCCTTACGACCGTCGCTCTCGATGAATACCAGCTTGGCCAGCGGGCAACAGAGCAGCTGCTCACCCGCATGAGCAAACCGGACCGCGCGTTCGAGACGGTTCGCTTAGCGGCCAAGGTCGTCATTGGCGAGAGCTCGTCGTCGCTGAGACAGTCGTACTAGCAACAAAGGCTTCTCACCTCCGGCGTTCAAGTGAACGCGAGGTAAGAAGCCTTTGTTTGTCATGCTATAGAAACCGTTAGTTCTCCTTAACCAGCAGATGCGAATATTTCTTAATCTTCGCCTTCGAAATGGGTACGCTTATTCCGGCTGCCCCCTTGAAATAGGCATCATTACCGTATAGACCAACCTCAATTCGGTCCACGAGAGGTACATTAACAAGGCAGGACGGATGAAACAAATCATAGCCAAGCGGCGACAATACCTGCTTATAGTGTTCCACGTTGACTAATTGCAGATAGACGCCATCCCTCGTTACAAACATTGGAATTCCAGCTTTATAGCTAGACTTCCCCCTTAACTGCGGCGTAACTCCCATGTACAGCACTTCTGTGGCCAGATTCAAATTTCTGCAGATGACCTGGTTGTTGACCGATTCCATTTTGACGCAGTACACATAAATGGAGTCCGTTCTCTCGTTGCTCTTGTTGACCACCTATTGTATTCTACCTCCCGTAACAATCACATATCGCGACTTCCTTAGCTTCTAGTATACGTTCACACTACGTGATTGTAAATAATAAAAGACGCTTTTCGAGTCCGATTTTCCTCGGCCATTGGTTGTAAGCTATAATAGCAAATGATTGGATGACGTCATGGAGGTGAACGGATGCGTACGTTCGGAGAACGACTTTCTTACTTGAGGCATCGTAAGGGGTTGTCGCAAGAGGAGTTTTCGAAGCTGCTATCAATTGGAAAAAGCACGTTGGGCATGTACGAGACGAATAAACGCGAGCCGGGCCATGATATGACATCCCATATTGCAGCATTCTTCGAAGTTAGCGTGGATTGGTTAACGACAGGCAAAGAATTCGCCTATACGCCGATGGCTTCTACGCAAGAGGAGATCATTATTAAGGACCTCGTGCAGCGCTATCATATTGATCTGACAAGAGAGCGTACCCGAGAGAAGCTGGAGAAGATTATTCAGCTTGTTTTCGAAGAAACGACATGATGATCGCATTCTGAATGAACGCAATCAGTTCCTCAGTCGGTACATCACGCAACTCCGGTATTTCCTTCTTCAGTTCTTCGATGATATGCTGAACGTCTTCCATGAACTTCGGCTTACCCCTTTGGCAGCTGTTCTTAATAGTATTAGTATAATTCGAATTGGAAGATTTGGAACATCGATTCAGATTGGCCGATTGTTGTTGACATAAACTAGTAAAACATGGTAATGAAAGAGGCTTCCCCTCACGTTATGGTTAAACGTGGCAGGGAAGCCTTTTGTGATTGCGTTACGGCTTGCTAGGCAGTTTGTTCGCTTGACGGATGAGCGAGAAATACTGATCTGCCAGAACGACGTCATATTCCGGTCCGAGAGAGTCGGTAATGGCAGCGACGTCCGTAGGCGTCAGACTCCAAGCCAGCAGGCCAATGGAGATGAAGAGCGGCGATTTGCCATCCCATTTCGCTTTGGCGTCGGCAAGAATATTCTTCCCTTCGCTCACAGCGCTAATTCCTCTAATCGTCGAAACCGGCAGTCCATTGCTGATTTGCACTTCGGAAGTATCGCCCCAGCTTAAGAATACCCCAGATGGATTGTACTCTTTGCGGTATGCCGTGCTCTTCGCATCACTGAGCGGGATATTCTGTCCGTCTACGCGGTTAAGGATATACGGAATGTCCATCCCTGTCTGTTTCAAGTACTTCTTGCTGTTCTTCAGGAAATCGGCGAACGAGCTGTCCGGCCAAGCGTCCGGATAGAAGTATCCGGCACCGGAAGGGCCGGCGATAATTTGATCATTCGCTGTTGCCGTGCTTCGGAAGTAATTTAGCATTACCGGAGCAGCATCGTATAAGAGCGGGCTGGATGTCCAGTTGATCGGCACTTGGCCGCGGCTTGGGTCATCCCACAGTATACGCATCCGGTGCTGGTTATATTGGAGATTATCTCCTTCACTGAACGTGTAGGTGACATAGATTTTGTTCTCCAGCTTCACCGGCGCCGGCTCTTTCGACTTCACGTCCTGCGGTTTGGAGCCGGAGAACACCGTCAAATTGCTAAACCAGTCTGCCGCCAGGACATAAACGCCATGGTTGGAGGTGACTTCAACACCATTAAACTCGCCTTGCACATCATTGTTGAACCAGCCTAAGTAAGGGGTGCCCGGTTTAACGTCAGAGAGGATTTTCTCAAAGAGCGCTTTCTGCTCGGGAACATTGGAATCGAGCCAGAACACCATCGCTTTATTGGCAACGGCGTAGTCGCGCAGATAACCATACGGCTCCTTCGTCAGTGAAGTGAACGGCTTCTCATTGCTGGCACTCACTTTGTATTGGTTCCACATGTCAGCGGACACAACCAGTTCCTTCGTTCCAGCCGGCGGCGTGAATTTATACGTGAAGTAACGGCCGTTATCGGCGAAACGGTGGCCGCCGCTGCCGTCCGAAACTTGCGAGCTTTGCGGATCGTAGAGGAATGGTTCTTCCTCCGGCTTCCCAGGGAGGAAATGAGCAATGACTTGACCATCCGCTTTCACGGTGACCTCATGTACCGCTGCTCCCCATCCGTCTGCCGGGAATGCATCTCCGAACTTCACGTACACATCCGGCTTGCTCAGATACTTGCTCAAATCAAGGTCATATACTTTACGATTCGCTGCATCTCGCTCTTCCGTCGGTTCCTGAGCAACCGTTTCGAAGCGATCCGGCTGTTCCACCGGTACGCGCGCTGTTGTATCCGGGCTAAGTCCGACCAGCATGCGGTGCGTGGAATCTTTCCATAGATTCTCATACTGCCACGTGTAAGCATCTAACCGGTCCTTGAATTTCCCTTGCAGATCCTCAATGACGCTTAGGTTATAAGGAGCGGCCTTCAGCTGTGCGGCAAGCTCCGGACTTACAGCCACGCCGCCTTTTAGCCCAGCCAACGTAGTGGCAACGTTAATCGAATCCGGGACGGCCGGATCGTAAATGATAATGCCTTTGACTTCGCCTTTATAACGCTTCAGAATATCCCAGTAGCTGTCATAGACACGGTAGTTAACATCCAAATCGTTCAGCCATTTGAATTTACCTTCTTCCTTGTTCTCAAGCAGGTAGATCCGCGGCTCCTGACAATTTATAATACCCTGCAACGTACTAAACAACAGCTTAATGTCGCCCGGTGCATCATAAATATCAGCAACATCCAGCTGCTTCGCTTGTTTGAAGCTTGGGAGCATTTGCTCCTTCGGCCAAGAGATGGATGGATTACTCGCAGTAGGATTCGCTGCGTTCTGAGGCTCCGCAGATTTGTCCTGCGGAGAATCGGCGAAGGTGCCGGATGAGAATGTCATCGTACATACTAAGGCCAGACTGATTGCGGTTAGCTTTCGGATCATTTTTACTTACACCTCTCCATTTATGGGATTATAGAACTGTCCTAGACGCTTTCAGTCACACCTCCTTAACAGCTGCTGCTTGAAGCGAACCAGAACTTTAACCTCATCTATATATTTAATATATCTTTTATGATTACACAATCGTTTCGACAAAATTTCCCATAAAAATAAACAGCTAGCCCTACATTCAGGACTTCCCAAACCCTATTCGACAAATAAAAAAAGACCGAGCCAGCGGCTGCGGTCTTATCGATATCGACCAAACAAACTCCATTAATCCTCTACCACAATACCTCTACATGAACACCGCTGGGATTGTTAGCATAACGAAGCAATAACGTCATGCTCCCCTCATCCCAAACGTAAGCCCCTTGCGTCTTCGGGGCATCCGCTCCACCCAGAATAACCCGCCCCGGCTCACGCGGACAGCGGAAGCGCGCAGAAGCTTGAATCCCTTCCGGTCCTCGAGCCGCGAATGCGAACCCGCCGTCCCGCTCCTCGATTCCATCGATTCGGGATGCCGCGGCAATAAGCTGCACGCCCTCTCCCGCTCTGCTCAGATCATAGAGCAGCGCTTGTTGGCCCGGCTCTACCGTTACCTCATGAAGTACAGGCAGGTCAGCGTTCAGCAAATCCACATAAGCGCCGCTCAGAACGAACGGCTGCGCATCAACCGACTCTTCCAGCACGGCCGCTACTACATAAGGACCACGGCGCAGCGCCATGCTGTTCATCGTTTCCCACTGCGAGGCAGCTGTCTCCTGCCCTTGCGCCTGCGAGCTTCCAGCAGCCGCAAGCGCCCCCCTGACCGTCAAACGCAGCTGGTCGGCCACGTCGGCATGAAGCGCGCATTGCGCCGGATGAACATCCAGATAAGCCAAGCTCCCTTGGCCAACGGAATAGACGCCCGGCTGCAAGGAGGCCTCCAAGCCCAGACAAGTAAATAGATGCTCCATTGGGGAAGCATATTGCTTCGCTCCCTGGTTCCACCATTCACGAACCGTATGGAAGTCGTCGCTGCCATCGCCGACATAGATGAGCGCGCCCCCATCCTTCACCCATTCCGCCAATACGTTATGAAGACCGGCTGATTCCGGCTTCATATACTCATAGCTCAGAACCAGCGCCTTGTAATCATCCAAATAACCTGCGAATCTTCCTGCGTTATCCAGCTGTACAGGCCGCACAGCCGCACCGTGCTTCAGCAACGGCAAAGTCAACCCATAGAATGGCGACCAATCGAGCAGCTCCATAAACTCGCTTCCTAGCGCCGAAGCCACTTCCGTACCGTCATATTTGAATGCCGTCGCCTCTTCGCTCCAGTCCGGATGATTGCGCTGGAACATAGCGGAATCGGCCAGCAGCACGCCGATTTGCAAATTCGAGGTCAGCCATTCCGTATCCGGCTGATCCATGTCTGCCAGCGAATTAAGCACAACCTGCAGTTCAGTCGCATACGCTGCCGGAATGTTCACGCGACCCTCTTCCCCTTGCTTCGGATAGGTCCCTTGATAAATCCGTCTAGGCCACGGGCATACCTCATAACGACTTACATGCGGATGCAGCAGCGAGGCAACCAAGGTGCGAATATAGTTCTGGCGGTAATCCTCCCACGTATGCTTCGGATCATCGGCAATCGGATCATGCAGGAACCACATCCGGCGATCCGTGCCGCGAACAAGCTCCTGCATAATGCCATATTCCAGAAAAGCCGTCTCGAAGGTACGTTCCTTACGCACGCCATTATAGACATTCGGCGTCTGAGCCGTTCCCGTCCATACCTGCGCAATATAACCATCAACGCCCGGCAGCTCCAGCAGCTTCGACTCCGGGCTCACAATTCGCCACTGGGTATAGTTAATTAGACTATGCGTCGGCACATAGAATCGAATATTCCGGTCATACTTGACCTTCGCATATTCCTTCAGCGTATTGCAAATCCGGTCCAGCGTACGGGCATAGAGATGCACTTTCAGCTTCGATGCCCGATATTGCGCGTCTACCGTCGCATGCGGAGGCTGCCACGGCTCCCGATAGTAAATTTCCCACTCTCGTTTAAAAGCGTCCGAATAACCGCCTTCAACCCAGAACTCCGGTTCTTCCAGATGGATCGCTTCTACGCCAGCATCAACCGCGACGCGAATCTGCTCCGTTAGGAAATCCGCATACGCAATGGTTGGCACCATATAAGGAATATCCTCGGAGGTTCCGTGAATGATATGTTCGTTTCTACGATTCTTCTGCGCTTCATCCCAGTGTGTTCTGCCATCCACTTCGCCGTTCAAATAATGCTGATAACCGCCCCAAGATACGCCGGTCATCAGATGAACGACATAGCCCTTGTCCTTCCACGTACGAATGCGTTCCTCCAAGTCTCCGCGAATCCCATACACCATGACAAAGTCAGTCTGCAAATCGTACGACGGATGGTACGGACCACCCTCCTGAAACCCGGTTAATTCACTCAAGCGATCTCTTGAAATCAAGGACACGGCTGCATGCCTCCTTCTAAAAGTAAAAATAAAAGGGAAGGCTCGCCCTTCCCTTTCCGGTTATGCATTCAACTTTATGCGAAGCGTCTTAATCTCAAAAGGCTGGAAGGTCAGCTCGGCCGAGCTCGACTTCTCCTGCAAAGCAGCAATCGGATTCTCCAGCAGATCGGTTTCTTCGATGGTCTGGCATATCAGACCGAAATTCACTTTCGCCTGCGCCCGTGTGCCTGAAGCTTCGTACAAACGGATGATTAGATGCTGGCTATCCTCCGCTTTCTTCACGGCCTCGACCATCACATCCGGATTATCGATTTGAATCAGGGAACGCAGATCAGTACGCCCTGCTGCAGTCGCGGCACCAGCGGACTTCGCAACCGTAAGCGGCGTATTCAATTCATAGCCTTTGCGATATACTTTCGCCTGCACGAAATCCCCCTGATGCGGGTAGATCGCATAAACGAACTGATGCTCGGCACGGTCGCAGGCAGGATCCGGGTAGCCCGGGCTGCGCAGCAAATTCATATCCAGCACATTTCGTTCCGCACTGAAGCCATACTTGCTGTCACTAAGCAGCGCGACACCATAATCAGGCTGCGATAAATCTATATATTGATGTGCGCAAATTTCATCTCTAACGAACTCTACCATCGTATTGCGCGTTGTTGGCCGCTTCAAATAACCAAACTGAATCTCGCAATTGACTTGCTCCGACATCACGCTGACCGGGAAGGAAGTGCGAAGCATTTTCTCCGACTCCTGCCAATCTACCTTCGTTTCGAACTGAATCGTCGTTCCATCTTCAGCGAGTACGATACGCTGCTCCAGCGAGGATTCGCCGTACCGATAAGTTTGCACAAGCACTGCATTCGAGCCTTGAACGGAAGCCGCGGAGCTTTCGAGCTGCATCGTGCCCGCTACTGTATCCCGGTAATCTCGCGGGAAATCCCATGCATCGCCTTTGTCATGATAGAGGGTCAGCACATTAGCTTTCTTGCCTGCTTCAATAGATTCTCTGCCCGCAACTTTGTCATAAATCGATAGAATGCTTCCATCGGCTGCAAAAGTAACGCGCAGGTTGCGGTTCTCGAGCAAAGCTTCATCTGCATGCAGCTGTTGAGACTGTTTGTTCTGGGTGCTGCGCAGCTCTTCCGAGAGTGCGGCAAAGCCCATTGGCGGCACTTTTACAGCGTACTGCGCGCCATTCTGTTCCACCAGTTCTTCACGTTCCCACGGCAGCGAATTCACAACGATCGCCTGCCCGCCAGCAATGCCGGACAGTCCCGCAACATGCGCATAGGTCTGCTCGATCATCTCAGCTACTCGGGTATGAAGGATTTCGTAGCGGGCCAGCGATTCGTCGAACACTCGCGTAATCGAAGAGCCTGGCAGGATATCATGGAATTGATATAACAAAACTTCTTTCCAAATCTCGTCAAGTTCCGCTGTCGGATACGCCTGTTCTCCGAGTGCCAGCGCCAAGGATGCTGCAAACTCCAGCTCCCGCAGCGACTTCTCCATCTTGCGGTTATACCATTTGTTTCTCGCTTGCGACGTCAGCGTCCCTTGATGTTTCTCCAAATACAGCTCCCCGCGGTAGGTTTGGAATCGCGGCCCTTCCTGCGCCAGCTTCTCGAAGAAGGATAGCGATGATTCCTGAACGACCGGCGGCAATCCGAGCAGGTTATGCTCACGTGCCAAACGTTCCAAGTGCTCCTCGCCAGGGCCGCCGCCGCCATCGCCGATCCCAAACAACATTAACGCATGCTCGGAAACGTTGCGGTCTAAATATTGACTCTCAATCTTGGCAAGCGATCTCGGTGCTCCCGGGCTGTTGTACGTATCCTCGGGCGGCAGATGGGCAAGCACTTTGCTGCCATCAATACCTTCCCAATGAAAGCTATGATGCGGATGCGTATTGTATACGCTCCATGACAGCTTCTGCGTCATCATATAGTCCACGCCGGACTTCTTCAGAATTTGCGGAAGACTCGCGTTATAGCCGAATACATCCGGAAGCCACAGCACCTTCATCTCCTGGCCAAATTCTTCTTGGAAAAACTTCTTTCCATATAGGATCTGTCTTACCAGCGCTTCACCGCCGGAAATATTCGTATCCGGCTCCACCCACATCGCGCCTTGCACTTCCCAGCGCCCTTCCTTCACCCTGGCCTTAATCTGCTCGTAGAGCGTTGGATAATACTCTTTCATCCATTGATACAACTGCGGCTGGCTTGCGCCGAATACATAGTCGGGATACTTCTCCATGTTGCGAAGTACGGTCGAGAATGTCCGTGCCCCTTTGCGAATCGTCTCCCGAATCGGCCATAGCCATGCCAAATCCATATGTGCATGCCCGATCGCACTGACAGTCAGCGTTGGATCTCCCCCGCGCTTGGCAAGCTGCTTGGCTAGAATCGCTCTGGCACGCGCAACGGTTTCTTCATTAATGACTTCCAGCACAAGCGCCGCTTCGTATAGGCTCTGAATGACGCGGTCTTTCCTTGCGCTGGCATCAGGTACTTGCTCCGCCAGCTCCAGCAGCACTTCATAGTCATAATAGAGGCGGCGCGTTTCGTCGCTGCATATCGCAATATCCGCTTCCTTGAGCGTACCGCTTCGATATTTCCCGAATAAGTCATTGCATCCGGCATCGGCCCACAAGTGGATCGTTTCTCCGGCAGCTGATTCACTGATATCCACCACGCGTTTTCCCGGCAGGCCGAGGCTGAAATCAAATTCAGAGTTAATGTTGGTAAGTCCTTGGTAAGGCGAACCGTTGTTGTCGACCAAGCACAGCTCACCGTTCACATCAATGAGCAGCACAACCTTCTTTCCTGAGGCACGCTCCGGTACGCGGCCTTCGAAACGAAACCATGCGCAATCCCATAAGTTCCCCCATTTATCGCCCGGCTTCACTTCCATGTATTCGCCGGATGTACGTTCCGAATAAGGAACCGGCTCCTTAGTCACCCATGCTGAAACTGTCAAAGCAGCAACCGGTTCATAGATGGCGTTCCGTATTCTAGGCAAGAGCCCCTTTGCCTTTTCCAGTATTATTTTCTTTGTCTCGTAGGGCATTACGGTCCCTCCCCATTCCCTGAATGTTTATTAAGAAAGAGGACTGACAAAAACAGTCCTCTCGTCTTTGCTTCTATTTATTTGGTTACCAATTCCGCCTTCTTCTGAGCATCATCCAGAATCGCTTTGATGTCGCCGTCTGTCATGAGCGATTTCACGGCAGCATCGCCAAAGATTTGCCAAGCCTTCGAGTTGTCTTTCGCAAAGGTTGGAAGACCTTGAACGTTGCCAATCATCGCTTGATAGTGCAGGTACATTTCCGGATGCTTCGTTTTGTAGTCATCCGTCTCCGCGATTTCTTTCAGAATCGGCGAGCGAGTGTTGGAATCCGCAATCAGCTGTTGCACTTCTTTGCTGTACATCGCTCTGATGTAATCAAAAGCAGCTTCTTTATTCTTAGCATCTACCGGCACGGAGTGGAAAGCAGCTCCGATCGTTACGTTACCCGGCTTGCCGTTTGGCGACAATGGAATCGGCGCCATACCGCACTCCAGACCAACATTCTTACATTCTTGCGCGCGCCACGGGCCATCAATCAAGTAGGCCAGTTGCCCTTTATTCCAAGCATCGAAGTATGTACCTTCGTTGTTGTTCAACATCAAGCCTGCAGGATGGTTAGCATTCAACGCTCTCAGAAGCTCGATCACTTCAACGTTAGCCTGGGAATTGAATGTCGGTTGTCCGTTTCCATCCGCAAATGTTCCGCCATTGATGGCAACCAGTGCACCATAACGAAGGTATCCGCCGAAGTTAGGAGCGCCATATACGCCGCCGCCATAGAATTTGCCTTTACCTGCATCTGTTACTTTCTTCGCATTGTCTACAAGCTCAGCCCAAGTCGTGATTGCTTTCTCAGGATCCAAGCCCGCTTCTTTCACCAATTTCTTATTCCAGAACAAGCTGCTTACGCCCGGCTGGGAAGCCAATCCGTAGATCTTACCATCGATTTCCATCGGCTTCCATGCTGCAGGAGCAAGCTTCTCACGAATCTCTGCTGCCATATCATCCGGGAACGCCTCAAGCAATCCTTGTTGAGCAAAACCAGGCATTTGCGTTTCACCGACGATGATGTCCGGAATGTTCTTAGCCAGGAAGCCCGCTGTTTCTTTCTGGATCAGCGGCTCGCCCCAGCCCCAGTCTTCCGTTTTGATGCTTATATTTTTTTCTTTCAATTTCGTGCTAATGAATTTTTGATAATAAAGACCGAATGCTGCACCTTCAAACTGGTTGCCCGGAGTATAGCTCGTATCCGTGCCGCCATCTTTCAGTTCTTTCTCCTTCGAAACGAGCAAATCATCCACCAAGCCCACGCCAATGCCGACAGCGCCTTCATTCAATACAGTAAGCGTAACAGGTTCTGCAGCAGCGGGCGTATTCTCCGTTGTATTAGCCGCCTCATTCGTTGCATCATTTGTTTCCGTTGTTGCTGTGTTGCTTGGTTTCTCATTCTCTGCTGCGGTATTACTGTTATTCCCGCCGCACGCCGTCAGAGCAACCATCAATAGCGCTGTTCCCATCAAGGCTGTGGTCTTTTTAAATTTCACTTGAACCCCTCCATTTGTGGATGACTATTTGCTACATCTGAAATATAACATACTAATATAATATATTCAATATGTTATTTAGAAATATTTTAACCCTTTATTCCAGTGTTCGCCAAGCCTTGCACGATGTATTTCTGGAAGAAGAAGAACATCAATAGCGCGGGAATGGTAGCGCCAAGTCCGAGCGTAATAATGAGCGGCCAGTTCGGTATTCCGCCAGGGCCGGCTGCAGCCGACGACAGCCTCGTAATCGCAGCAGGAAGTGTCTGCAGGGAGTCTGTTGATGTATAGAAGAACGGCGTAGCAAAGTCATTCCATGTGCCAAGCGCTGTCGTAATTGCTATATATGCCATAATCGGCAGCTGGAGCGGCAATAAGAGCTGGAAAATAATCCGAATCGTACTCGCACCGTCCACCTTTGCCGCTTCATCCAATTCGAAAGGTATCTTCTCAATGGACTGTTTCACTAGGAATGCACCCATGATATTAATGCTTGGCCCACCGATGAGATACACCCACCACGTGTCCAGAATACCCGTACCGCCATTAAAGATGTGATTGCCTCCGGCAAACGGAAATCTCGCATACTCCAAATAAGTAGGGATTAATGCGATCGTACCCGGAATCATTTGCGTGCCGAGCAAGAACAAGAATAACTGGTCTTTCCCTTTAAACTTCAGCCTCGCGAACACATAACCCGCTAAGAAAGAGGTCAACAGCGCCCAGAACGTGTTGTAGACCGTACGGATGGAGGAATTGAGGAAATATTTCTGCACGCCCGCCTCAGTAGATCCATAGAACAGCACCAAGTAGTTTCGCAGCGTCGGTTCTTTCGGAATCGGGAGCAGTCCCAGTACGGATGATGTGAATTCCGTCCTTGAGAAGAAACCCGCTAATATCATAAATACTAAAGGATATAACAATACGAGACCGACACCGAACAATACGATATGTGCGAATAAATGGGTTGGCTTTAATTGCACGGCGACTTGTTTACGAAATCCTGCTGTTGCTGCCATAGTTTATTTCCTCCTTTTCAACGGGATTGTATTACTTCTGTCTGCATTCGTGGACCAGCGGTAGTAAAGCACCGTCACCGCGAATACAACGACTGCCATAACAAGCGACGAGGCTCCTGCCATCCCCATGTTGAAATCCCAGAAAGCATCCCGATAAATACGGAACACGAGCACTTCCGTCTGTCCGTAAGGACCGCCATTTGTCATAAACAAGACCTGCTCGTAAATTTGAATCGCACCGATCAAACTTGTGATAATGATATAAGTTGCAATTGGCTTCAAACCGGGCAAGGTGACATTCACCAGTTTCCCCCACCGGCCGGCCCCGTCGATTTCCGCTGCTTCATACAACGTCGGATCTACGGATTGAAGCCCGGCCAGCCAGATAAGCGCCGCTCCGCCTACGCCTTTCCACACGGAGTACACCACGATCCAGAACACGCCCCAGAACACGGAATACTGCCATACGATCGGTTCCTTGCCAATCGATTTCAAGAAGTTATTAATGACCCCGTTATTCGTATCCAGAAGAAGGTTGAATATTTGGGTCGTTGCAACGGCCGAGGTGACGGCCGGAATGTACCAGATAGAGCGGTATACCCCTTTGCCGAATAAGGGCATATTCATTAGCAAAGCTGCGCCAAAGCCAGCCATTAAAGTAACGACCGTCACCAAACCGCCCATCCATATCGATCTCCAGAGCGCATTGTAATACTGCGGATCCTGGAAGAACCTAACGTAGTTATCTAACCCAACAAACTTCGGACTGCCTGTAATCCCAATCCATTCGAAGAACCCAAGCATAAATCCGAATAAAATCGGAAAACCAGATAGCACAAGCCACCACAATATCATTGGACCCAAAATAACGGTTGCAATAATCGCATCTCGATGTTTCTTGGTGAATTTCTTCAGTGAAGACTGACTGCTCGCATTTACGCTGCCATGCAGCGAAGCTTGAGCACTCACAGTTAAATTGCCCTTCTCCATATTCACACGCCTCCCATGCCGAATTAGTTGCCTTCTCGTTTCAAATCACGGTTTACTCGCTCGAGTACCTCTTCAGGTGAAATGACTTTGACATGTATATCTAAATGTTTTATCACGGTGGACACGTCATCCATCGTATGGCTCCAAGGATGCACGTTCACAACCGCATAGTCGTGGAAGCGCTGTTATATATGTACATCGCTTTATGCGCTACACCGATATCGCGCAGGTATTGATTAGCTACATCCTGCTGCACGAAGAAATCCTTGGCGAACTTTGTTCCATATTCATTAAACGCCGAGCTGTCATCTTTATCACTTACATCTTGAATTTGTTTCAATCCGATCTGCTTTGCTTTATCAATTAACGTGGCCAGCAATTGCAATACATGCGGCATAAATGCGGCGAGATGACTTCCCGGCTACCATCCCCGTCCCCCCTCGTCTCATACGTAACATTCCATATATTAACCACTATAATATAAATTATATTAATTATATCATTATAGTCAATTGAAATTTTATAAAAAAAACCGATAGCGCTGTGAATGATACATCCACAGCGCTATCGGTCCTTCATTTGTGTCGTGGTACACGGTTAGTTTAACTGACCTGTTGTTTTGCGAATGACAAGACTCGGCTGTAGGTTTATCTTCTTGTAGCTTGGCTGTTTGCCTCTATTGTCTATCACTTGCAATAACAAGCGGGCGGCTTCTCTGCCGATCTCTTGCTCGGATTGGTCGATGTGCGTCAGCAGGCTGAATTCCTCCAGCAGCGGGCTCGGGTTATCGAAGGTAATAATGGAGATATCCTCCGGCACGCGCAGTCCGACTTGCTTGGCAATCGACAAGATGTGGACGCCGAGCGCACAGTTCAGCGCAATGTAGGCCGTCGCCATCCGGTTCTTGATGAAGCGGTACAGCGGGTGTTCCTGATTCAATATGGTTTGATTCTCGCTCGATGTGGTGAATAGCGTATTTACGCTCTCTTGCTTTGCATTCACAAGGAAATCGGTCAGAATCAGCGCCGGATTAATCAATGCGCCTTTCTGCTTCAGCGCTTCGTTGTAGCCTTGAATCCGTTCCTCCACCGATACTGTCATTAGCGGCGAGTCCGAACAGATCGCAATATTCCGGTGGCCGAGATTCCATAGATGATCAACCGCCAATATGGAGGCTTGGACACTGTCCGAGGATACGACATTCGTTTCTACGCCCGGCAGATGACGATCAATAAGCACGAACGGATAATTTTGCATCTTGAGCGCGATAATTTCTTCATTGTACACTTCGGCATCCACCGGGAAAATAATCAAGCCGTCAACGTTATTCTTCAGTTCACGAATGACTTCTTTCTCCATTTCCTTGGAGTTGTAAGTGAACATGACCACCACGGAATACTTGCTTGCCTCCAGCATTTCCGTTATCCCATGAAGCAGCCGGATCGCGAAGTAATCGCCGATGAACGGAAAAACCAAACCGATCTTCGCCCGATATGTCGCGCGCTCCGGCACAGGCGTTTCAATAATTGTGCCTGTCGCGATGTATGTCTCCGGAATGCCTTTGATAAAGCTGCCTCTACCCGGTATCCGATAGATCCAGCCGTCCTTCGCCAGCTCCGCCAATGCATTGACAACCGTGATCCGACTGACCTCGAACTGATCCATTAGGTCCTTCTCTGTCGGAATTTTATCATCCTCTACCAGTTTCCTGCTTATAATCAGGTCCTTAAAATAATTTTGAATCTGAATATATAGAGGCTCTCTATCCTGACTCATGAGCCAATCCCCCATTATCTATTAATTTCACCGCACGTACCTTTATATCAAATATATCATAAACATTCTCGATTATAAAGCAACCTAACATGGCACTCCAATAAAAAATCGCACCTCATCCATAATCAAACATTTATGCACAAAAAAGTTATTCAATTTATAAAATTGACGTATTAAAGATATAACAATCATGTCAACTTGTGGCATTGAACGCGGATGCAGAACAATAAATGCGAGAAAGGTTCTATGATAATGCGACAAGCATCGCTGAAGTGAATGGGTTGGATTGGTTAGCTGAGCTGTTGGAGTGACTGCTGGCTGCCTTTAGCAATCCATCAAGCTTTTCGCGCGTGCTATGGGAGCTGCCTCCCCACGAGCGTCGAATAAGTTGCCCAAAATGCAACATTTTCGGCGGATTCAGACCTACATTCAGAAATTGCTGCTGCTATTGCAACATTTTCAACTCACAAGCGGCATAACGGAGCCAACTTAACCCAAATGTTGCACATTACGCAACAATTAAGTTCAGTTGGTCTTAAAACCATTAAAATGTTGCGCGGATAGCAACATCTCGTTTCATCCTCGGATCCTATCGCAGAACACAACCTTGCCCCCACATCCCCCTTGGCTTCTCAAATTATCTTTCCCAACAAACTTAGAAAAACAAAGAGGAACCCGAGCGGTTTATTAACCGTGGGTTCCTTTCTTTCTACACAAAGAAGGAGCGCAAGGTAGCGCTCCTCTCCGGATTAGCGGCCGGATCCAGCCAAGGTAGCCTTTCGCTAACTGCTATCTACCATCTACTATCTACCACCGCTCGCTAACCACTATCACTCAGGCTAGCAATACTGACTGCAATCGAACATTAATTGATCGTAATCCGATCTGCCGTTATCGCAGCTACATCATAGAAGTACACGCGGTACTCCAGTTTACGATTAAGCGTTTGATTAAATGTCAGGTTGAAATCCTGATACGTGTTAGCCGCCGTAAACTGCTGCCTCGTAATATCTGCCTGTGCCACAACAGCACCCGCTTGCGCGTCCCAAACATCGATTTTGGCGACATTCAAGTTGTCCAGCGTGTTGTTGTCCACTTTGAGGCGGAATGTGATTTTGCGATTACCGATCGGCACTTGGGTGTCATATGGACCGTAAACCATATGTCCGCCGTTATCCAGCGATGGAGTCGCCTGCCAGCCATCTCCGTTTACGCGTCCGATACCATGACCTAATACGGTACCTTCCGCTTCATAGTTGCCAAGTCTAGTTGTAACGGCTACCTTATCGACGTTGATTGCGGCTTTATCTTTGTAATTCACCCTGAATTCCAGCGCACTTCCCGTTGGATTGGTAAAGCTCAGGCTGAAATCCTGATACGTATTGTTCGCTTTGAATTGATTCCGGTACACATCGAGGACGGCGAGACTCTGTCCGGTCGAATTATCCCGTACATCCAGCGTAACGACATTATCGTTTACACCGGTGATGGAATCGATCTTCATCTTGAATGAGGCTGTCAATTGACCGACCGGAAGGGTATTGTCATACGGCCCCCACATCATGAAGCCAGCGTTATCCTGAGCGACGTTTGCACTCCAGCCATTATCGTTCGCACGGCCAACCGTGTGCGAGAACGCAGATTCAGCTTCATACTTCTTCACAACTGTAGCCGGATCGATCGGCAGCTGATTATTTTCCCGCATGAGCTGGAAGTACGTGTCCGGTCTGACGAACACGATGTTGCTGTTGCTGCTGAAATTGTTGACGGCATTGATAAAGCTCTGGTACGTGATGCCTTCCCACGGATTCGACTGAATGGTAACGAAGCGAGGCGACGTTCCGTTCCAGCCTGAGATGGCCCCATTGATTTCGGAAATGATGGACGCCTCCGAGTAGCAATACGTCGCGTTCAGCCCTTGGCTTGGAAGCGTATTATCATACACCGAGATCGCGCCACCCGCGTTCTGAGCCGTCAAACCGTACAGGGAAGGGGCATATTGAGCAAAGCTGTTTCCTACGTTTGCGTTCGTCGCGCCATTGATTTGATTCCAGACCGTAAGAACCCTGAGGCCCGCCCGGTTCATATAATTGTTCGTGAGCGCCACATAGTTGTTCAGGTACGTCTGGTTGCCCCAATAATTCGGGTACGTATAGCCGATTCCCGTCGGACCGGAAATCAATTCGTCATTCGGCGTGGCCGTATTGTACAGGTAGTTCAGCACGCCGGGCATAGCGTCCAGCATCGCCGGGGATACGGTCCACCCCAGAGGCACTGTACCTCTTTGCGGATGATCCCAGAATGTTTTGAAGCGGTGCTCCAAATATTGAATGTTATCGCCATCGCTCAAGATGAGGGAAATATAGATTTTGTTCTCCAGCGGCGGCTTATTTGGTGTGCCCTTCACGTTGACCGTTCTGGATGTACCGCCGAACACAGTTAAATTGGATGCAAAATCGCTGGCAATCGTCGACACGCCATACTCGGACACGGTCTGAATGCCCAAGCCCTCATCCGGCCACCAGCCCATGTAGATCCCGCTGCCATATGGCATGTCGGCCAGGAATTGGCGAAGCAGTGTATTCTCGGCGGCAATTGCCGGGTTCAGCCAAATAGTAGCCGCCCCTACCGCAGTCGCGTAATCGCGCAGAAAACCTTTGATACCCGGATTCAATCCGACAATCAGCTTATGCGTGACCAATGACCAGTAATTCGTATATAAGTATTGATACACTTGCAGTTTAGTTGTGAAATCGCCGCGCAAATCATTAAGAATCGGCAGATTGTACGGCGCAGCGGTGAGCTTCGCAACCATGCTTGGCGAGGCAACTATTCCGCCGCTTAGCGATGCGATCGTAGTCGCCAAGTTGATGGTATCCGGAAGCGCATCGTCATACACGACGATCCCGCTAATTTCACTTCTGTATTTGGTAATAAGCGTATATTTATCTGCCACATCGGCATAGCCGAGTCCCAAGGAGTTCGGCCAGTTGTATTTGCCTTCCTCGTTGTTAACCGCGTTATCGAATGTATAAATTCGAGGCTGCGTTTTGTTGACGAGCCCTTTGAGCGTCGTGAACAACACCGCTTCTTCTTCTTTAATCAACGGCCTTGCGCCTACATCATTGACCTTCATATACGCGCCACCGTGCCAGAACACCCTGAATTCCAGCGCATGCCCAGCAGTCGCATTCTTGAAAGGAACCTCAAACCGCTCATAGACGGAGGCCTGCCTCCATTCTTTCCGCGTAATGCTTCTGCTCGCCAATACGACGCCGCTTGTGCTGTCTCTGACATCTACGGTTACCATGACATCATCATTTGCCGTGTTATTATCGATCTTCAAATCATAGAAGGCACTGAAGCTTCCCGTAGGGATGGTAGTCACATTCGGACCGGTAATCATGTTGAGATTCGGCGCATCGATTGAGGTTTGTGCCAGCCAGCCATCTCCGTCCAAGTGACCTGTGGCATGTCCGACCGCTGCACCCTCCCCTTCATATTTGTATTCGACATCCTCTGTTCGGACGTCGATCAGATCAAGCGTTGCGGCAGGTGCCGAGAAGGAAGGAAGCACTTGACCCGATGGCCAAGTAAGCCCAGCTGCTGCTGCAGGTGAAGTCGGGAGAATCGGCAGCGGTGATGCCGATGCGATGATAACGGCTGCCAATCCTAAACCAATCCATTTCTTTACTCTCATTTTCATCCTCCTATACGATTGTAATCGGGAATCTAAATGGACGCCGGCTCTCGTGTAATTCTTTGCTCGATATAACGTGTATCCTCCTTTGCCTCGGGATTATTTCCACTTCCCTATGCTGTAAGTGCTTACAATGTAAATTAAATATATCGTATATATCTTATAATAACAATATGTTTTATTGACAGAAATTACATAAAAAACAGCTTGTTTGTAACGCGACCGACCCTTGTCGTTTAATGGAAAAACAACGTCAAAAAAGCTGCTTCCTCCTATGCGGAGGAAGCAGCCTTCCTTGCGTGCAGCTGCAGACGCAGCCTACTTCTTTGCGTATCGCATGACAGGTCCAGTCGACTGACCGACGACCAGCTTTGGTTCGAGAACGATTTTGTGGTATCCTTCTTCTTCACCCGGACGGTCCAGCAAATTGGTTAATATCCCAGCCGCGCGGCTTCCGATTTCCTCTTCCGATTGCGCGATATGCGTATACCATTCCTGGCTGTCCACCTCTGAAGACGGATCATCGAATGACAAGATCGACAATTGTCCCGGAACATCCAGCTTCATACTGCGGGCCAGCCCGGAGATGTAGAGCGCGAGCTTCGCATTCAGCGTAATATAAGCTGTTGCATGACCGTTCTTAAGGCAGTGAGCCAGTGCATGCGCATCGTCCTTGTGATCATAATCGACCACAAGCTCAGTCAGAATAAGCGCCGGATCGATCATCGCTCCTCTTTGCTTGAGAGCCTCAACGTATCCGGCAATCCGCTCTTCAACCGTAACCGTCGGAAGCGGTGAGTCCGAGCAGATCGCAATATTCCGGTGGCCCAGCTCCCATAGATGAGAGACGGCCAATTGCGCGCCCAGCCTGCTGTCTGAGCATACGAAATGCGTTTCCACCCCCGGTAAATAACGGTCAATGAGCACGAATGGGAAATGATTCATTTTGAGCGACAAGATCTCCTCGTTATACGTCTCGGCATCAATCGGGAAGATGATCAAGCCCGCTACATCCTTCTGCAGCAGCTGAACAATCGCTTCCTTCTCGAACTCGTTGGAATGATTCGTTAAGATGACCGCTAGGTAATAGTCGCTGTGCCTCATAATCTTATTCATGCCTTCAATTAAACGAAGGGCAAAATAATCATCCAGCGTTGGGATGATAAATCCGATCATTCTTTTGCCAGCCGGACGCTCGCGCTGCGTGATTTCCTGCTTCTCACGCACGATCTCATTTAACGCCGGCGCACTCTCAGGTTGTTGCGAAGGCACTTCGGGAACGAAAGGCATATCCTTGCTAACAAAGCTGCCCCTGCCCGGAATCCGATAAATCCAACCTTCCTTGGCTAGCTGGGTTAATGCATTGGCAACTGTAATCCGGCTCACATTGAAATCGACCATCAATTCCTTCTCCGAAGGGATCTTCTCGTCAATCGCCAGCGCACCGGAACCGATCAGCTTCTTGAAATGCTCCTGCACTTGGAGATATAGCGGCTGCCGCTCTTTCTGCATCATTCAGGACTCCCAACCCATAGTTAATAACTCATTTAATATAATAAATACAATACTTTGATATATCATATATTGTCAATGACTTATTTAGACGATGAATTAGGCTCAATCGGCAAGCCTTTGCTTTCACGAACCAGCTGGAAATACGTGTCCGGACGTACAAAAACGACATCCTTATTCGACAAGTATTGATCCCTTGCATTCACGAAATTCTGATAAGATACTTGCCAAGGGTTCGCTTGAATGGCTACGAAAGCAGGCGATTTACCATCCCATTTCTTAACGGCTGCTTCAATTCCATTGGTCAGGTCGCTTTCCGCACTGCCATAGGAAACGTTCAGCTCTTGTCCGGGAAGCTCATTCTTGTAGACTTCGATCTTGCCCGTACCGAACTGGGAGGTAAAACCAAGCAGCGAAGGCGCATGTTCGGCAAAATGATTCGCAGCCTCCGGCGTAATCTCGCCCTTGACGTAGTTCCAAATGGTCAACACCCTCAGTCCTGCTCGCGACATGTAGTCATTCGTACGTGTCACAAAGTTGTCGAGCCCGTCTCCGTCCTGCCAGAAGTTCGGATACGTATAGCCCATTCCCGAGGGACCTGAAATCAACGCATCGTTAGGCGTTGCTGTCTTGTACAAGTAATTTAGGATGCCGGGCATCGTATCCACCATCAGCGGCGAAACCGTCCAGCCAAGCGGAACTTCGCCGCGGTCAGGCGTATCCCAGAATCGCTTGAACGAATGCTCCATGTACTGCAAATTGTCGCCATCGCTCAAGATGAACGATACGTAGATTTTATTTTCCAATGGCGGTTTCTTCGGCAGTTCAGGCACGGTGATCTCGCGCGAGGTTCCGCTAAATACGCTTAAGTTGGATGAGTAGTCGCTCGCAACCGTAGCTAATCCGAAGTCAGATGTCTTCTTCACCCCTTCGCCTTCATCCGGCCACCACCCCATATAGAGCCCGCTTCCGTATGGCATATCCTTCAGAAATTTATCCAGCAGCTCGCTTTCCTTCGGCTCTTTCGGATTAAGCCAGACGACAGCGGCTGTAAGATTCATCGCATAATCCCTGAGATAGGACTTGAGCGAAGGATCTAGGCCGATGATCACGCGGTGCGTAACCTTGGGCCAATAGTGCTCGAGCATATATTCGTATACATCCAGTTTTGATGTGAAATCACCGCGCAGATCCTCCAGTATAGGCAGGTTGTACGGAGC
Organism: Paenibacillus rhizoryzae; assembly: GCF_059686995.1. Taxonomy (NCBI): domain Bacteria; kingdom Bacillati; phylum Bacillota; class Bacilli; order Caryophanales; family Paenibacillaceae; genus Paenibacillus; species Paenibacillus rhizoryzae. The sequence continues at coordinate 182,548 of NZ_JCAALT010000006.1, forward strand.
TCCGGTCAGCTTCTCCACCAGTGCCGGCGGTGCGACAATTCCGTCCTTCAAGCCGGCAATCGTCGTTGCCAGATTGACGGTATCCGGCTGACTGTCATCGTACACCACAATGCCGCTTACTTCCGAGCGATATTTGTCCAGCAGCTTCCAGTTATCCTTCTCTTCTTTATATGCAAGTCCGAGCGAGGTTAGCCATGATGTTCCTGTGCTGCCATTCACATTATCCGTGAAGGCGTACAAGCGAGGTTTGGTTTTATTGACCACGCCTTTCAGGGAAGTGAACACGAGGTTCTCATCCTTGCGGAGCGCCCAGGAGATGCCGATGTCGAACAGCTTTACAGTGGATTTGCCGGTCCATAACACCCGAAACTCCAGTGCATGCCCATTATCCGGGACGGTAAAAGGAAGCTCGAAGCTCTGGGACGCATTCGGCAGCTTGAAATCCCAGTTCGTTATCTCCAGCGAAGCAAGACTCGTACCCGCTTCTTGATCGAGCACTTCCAGTTTCGCCACAACCCCGTTCTCATTCGCAAAGTTGTCTACCTGCAAGTTTACGATTGCCTTATTCTCACCGGACGGAATGTTCGTTTGATTCGTAACGTCCAGCATGGGAACATTCGGCGCATCGCTGCCAGCTGTGGCGAGCCAGCCATCTCCGTCGGCTTTGCCGGTTTTATGCGCGAACGAGGCATCTTCCGCCTGGTAGTAGAAGTTATCTGTGGTGTACATCAGATCGAGCGTCGAAGCCGGCTCCTCGAACGAAGGCAACGCCTGCCCCTTCGGCCAATGAACCCCCTCCTCTTTATCAGGCCAGGCAAAATAAGTGGTGACGGCTGCAGCAGCTACGACAACTAAGGAACTGAGTAGAATGAATCTGCCTTTCAATGGATCTCCTCCTATTTAGGTGAATGGTTGATGAATCTTCCCATGATGTCAAAGTTCTTAATATTTACTATAATATATATAACAAATAATATCTAGAATGAAATAGATCTCACCGAACCGAACATTCGCCTACCACTTTGACGCATTCCTCTTCCTCCACCACGCCACAGCTCACATCTCGCGTTCCGTATTCTCAATCCCATGTCATGCCACAGCTTACATCTCTCGTTCCCCGTTCCGGATTCCGTATGCCGCAACGCCCTCACAACCCTGCCACATGCCAGAACTGGCGTCTCTCTTGCCGTAAAAATCTAACGAATCGTAGGGGCCTTATTCGGCCGAATATCGGGGCTCTAAGATTCTAACGAACCGTAGAGGTCTTATTGCGGGAAAATCAGCATCAATACACCTAGTAACCGTCAAATAAGGCCCGTACGATTCGTTAGCCCTTTTTTGGAGCTATAATCGGGCAAATAAGGCCTGTACAATTCGTTAGCACTTTCCGCTACTAGCATCGCGTGTCGGAAACAACGAAAAAGCCGCCGACTAAGCCGGCAGCTTTACATTTCTAGGAACAACTTGCGTTAAGTCCCCAATATATATTGATTGATAAAATCATTGCCAAACTTACCTTCCGGATCATAGCGACGAATCAGCTGCTGAAAGTCGGGTAACTTCTCGTAGTGCGATTGTACCCGGGCCGGTGACATGGTGAATAGCTTACCCCAGTGAGGACGAGCATGGAATGGCCCAAGCTGCTCTTCGATAACAGGCAGCAATTGTTGAACAGCGGCCCAATTATCTTTCCATGTAAAATGGATGGCTACCATCTCCTGCTTGTAACAAGGGCTCATCCACAGATGATCTGCGGCAATGGTGCGGATCTCCGATACATGAAGGAGCGGCGATATCTGATCACGCAGGCGGTTAATTGCACACAAAGCCGAATAAGCGTCTTGGCGCGGCACGAAATACTCGCTTTGTAACTCCTCCCCTGCACTCGGGGTAAAGTCCATGCGGAAATGCGGTAAACGCTCATACCACGGTCCTGCGATTCCCATCTGTTCACTGCAATTCTCCGGAGAAACGCCCGGTACCGGGTGCCGATTCGAAGGTGCAAGTGTGGCGCCGTAAAACTCAGACTCTACCGGAGTTACCGCTTCAGAATCTGTCAGCTGTTTCTTCCGCCACACCTGATTAAACGAAGATGACTTCCAATCCGTAAACAAACTAACACTATAGGCACTGGAGAAGATTGCGTCAAACTGGTCTTCCAGCTGCGTTAGCGGCAAGTTTTCATAGATATACTGGCTCATTTGGAAGGCTGGGACGACGTCTAGCGTGAGTTTCGTAACGACGCCTAATGCTCCTAAACCCACGACCACACCGGCAAATACGCCATCATCTTGATCGCGAGAGCACACAATTGTCTCTCCATCCGCTTTTACAACCTCAAGGGAATGGACCACCGTAGCGAGGTTGCCATTCAAATCCCCTGAACCATGCGTCGCTGTCGCTACCGCACCTCCTACCGAAATATGCGGCAGCGAGGCCAGGTTATGCAGCGCATAGCCGTTGTTATGCAGATAGTGGCACAGCTCACCATAGCGGATTCCTGCTTCCACAGTCACTCGATGGTTGGTGCGATCTAAAGCTATGATGCGGTTCAGTTTCTGGAGCGAGAGGTGACATCCAATAGAGTCGGCGATGCCATTGAACGAATGCCGTGTGCCAAGTACCTTGATTCGATTGCTGCGAGCAACCAATGCTTGTATTTCTTCCACATGTTCAGGCGCATGGAACTCCGAGGCGTTGTACCTGTAGTTCCCTGCCCAGTTACGATTATTTTCCACAGTCAGACATCCCTTCCTGTACTACGCGTCGTTAGTGTTATTACTTGCTTCGCTCTCGGTTGGAGATATCCCTGCAACACCCTCCATATCCCTTTCTTCTAATGTTTCGTTCCGTAGCATAAAATGAACTAGATTCCTATAAGGTGGCGAGCCTATGAAAGAGATTTCAATTCGGGCATTTGCAATTACGAATGAAATTGATTTGAACAAAATAGCCATCCGATGTGGCATTCCTAAGAAATATACATGGGAAGAACCGCTAATCCTGAGGGACAGCATCTTGGAATCGATTCTCCAGCGCCAAATTGATGCCTCGCAGCAGGTGCTCGTTTTCTCCTTTGGCAGCGTCGTTTTTATTAATCACAAGCACCGCGATGAGATACTCCGTTTTTTCACCTTCATCCGTTCTTTCGAGCCGAACATTGACCTTCATGCCACAGACAGCTATACCGATGATTACAGTCTTCATACCGCGGAAGCTGAGAATATGGTGCTTACCGATGAATATGTTGTCGTTCCCCAGTATGAGCTTTTCTACCCTGAGTTAATATCCACTGTACTAGCCAAATCGGTAGCGCTGGAGAAAATAGAAGAGCAGCTTGGAAAGATTCACGACAAGCTCGAAACGATGATCGACCGATTGGAAAAGGGCAAACTCAGAATCGGCAATAAGGAGCTCGCGCGGACGATGGCAACCATCATTCGGCATGAGTATAACACCCTTGGGTATATCATGATTTTGGATAAGCCTGATATTACATGGACAAGCAGCACAGCCGGCGAATTTTACGATAAAATGCTGGAGTTTTTCGAATTAAATGATCGGTACAAAATATTAAAAAGCAAAACGGACGTGTTATACAACATCATGGAGGGTTTCTCGACCATCAGCCACTCCATTAGGGGGCTATTCGTAGAGTGGGTCGTCGTGATCCTCATCGTTATTGAGGTGGCGCTTTCGATATTTAAGATTGCTTGATTTAGAACAAATCGCTAAAGCAGTAATATCCGAGCAACTAGTTTACAGCGTATAATTGAATAAATCCATCCGATTTGTTTCTAGTAAAAACAAACTCCACCCAGAAACGAGAGGCTGCACATATGGCAACGCTGACCGAGCTATCCACTCTTATCGAAAAAACGGCAAAGAGCGTCTGGCTTAACCGGATCTCCTAGGCGTGAGATTGGTGACGCCACGACGCCGACCGTTGTAACCTGAAAAGATCAATCCATCATACCGAAACAAAGAAGACTACCTCCAGATCAGGAAGTAGTCTTCTATTTTCTAGCTTAACTAAACAGCAGCTTCAATTCTCCATCTACAGGACGAAGCTCGATCCGATTCGCAGCATCGCCTTGAACAGATACCAATGGTTGAGCGCCAATTAGCTGGAGCTTGTAAAAATGACCATTAAATACATATTCAATCGCATCCGGCTTCATTGTCATCTCCGGCAGTCCTTCCGTGCCGCTCCACTCCATATGAAGTCCGAAGTCCAAGCCATCTGCGGAGAAGGTCATAGACCGCTCCATGCAGTGAATGCGAAGCGTATGCTCACCTTCCAAATGGGCCAGTATGGTAAGCTCCCCGGCCACGGATTCATCCGTTTCCAAAGCTCGAACTTTCACCGGCACTGCATTCCCATCGCTATCATAAGAAACAGGACGGATACCTGCTGAGGTGATCCTATCGCTCCAGCGCGTGCTGTCTATGACGGGCAGCGTATCGTAGTGACTATTCTTATCCAGACAGATCGCATTTAGATATCGTTCTTCGTACCGCTCATCAAACAGATGAATATCGCGAATCCAGAGTTCACCGTCATTATTCAATAGGTTGAGCCGGTAAAACCGATTATAGTACCAGACCGATTGACGTCCTTCTTCACGCCAGTCTGTAAGCGCGCTGATAGAGGAAGCAGGAGTAACCGGATATTGACGTCTGAACCATTGTCCCGATTCCGCCAATGTTTCTACTTTCAGAACACCTTCGGCTTGTTTGCTTGCTAGCAGCTCAACCTGATCGATTAAACCGTCCCTCATCAATTCCCAGCCAAAGGAGTTTTCTTGACCCACTTGCGTATACCCGAAGGAAACCTGCTCCTTACGAAAATTGACATCATAGAACCATCTCACCCATGCCGGAATACCGCCTCCGCCTTCTTCTCCGGAATACACCGGTTCCAGCGTAATGACACTCTGACCGTTGCCGCCGAGCTTCGCATCATATTGATAGATAGGATCGCTTCCCAGCATACGGAAGACCGGAACCGGTATTTGACATGCTTCTGTCTGTGCGGGCATAAAACCGTTTAAGCGGCTTGGATAGTAGGCCTGGTTGTAGTAGCCACCCCAAAGCGTGTATCCATCCGTTCCCCACTGATCTTTACAGTTGCATGATGCCACAATATGATAACGATCCGATAGATAAGCCAGTAAATGCGCATCCATAAACCAAGAGCCTACCGATTGCGGATAATGACCAAATTGAGCACGGAAATCCTCCATGAGCACATCTGCAAGCCGTTCACGTTCTTCCGGCGTATAACCTACCGAAAAGGCAATATGAGCATGCCAGTCCCAAGGGAAACGGCCTCTCCAGGGAATTCCGGCCTTCTCCGCGAGCGGCTGCACGACTTCAAACCAAACGCCAATCTCCTGCGCAGCATCCGCCTCGCTCGTCATTAAATCGGTAAAAGCCGGATTAATTAGTGCATCGTACTGCAGCAGCCATGTTGCCCGTAAGCCATGTTTCTTTACAAGCGCTAGCTGCTCTCTCACTGGTTCAACCAGATCGATAGGTTCCCTAGGCTCAACACCGCGAATAAAATTAATGATATTCACGTGATTCGGATAAATCGCAGGTAAATGATTCAAGATTTCACGCTCCGATTCTATTAGTAGTCCCCTACTAGATTTTTTCCAACCCATTATATCCCAAACGGTCAGAAGAAGACTACTCTCTTACTTCTCACCCATAATCCCAGACACAATCCTCCGGTCGTTTATCTGGCAGGAATTCTTTGAAAATCGTAACACTAAGCTGATGCATATCCGTCCGATCCTGGTACTCAATACGGCAGCACAGGCGCGGCTCGATCCACTTTGTTTGTTGATCCTCGAAGGTAAGGATCCGCTGTGCGACCGCCAAGAAAGCTTGTTTTTCTTCAGGCTTGATGCCGACTTCAACGGTTCCTACAAGTTTGTTCCTTATCGTCCGGAAGTGAAGTCCGAGGACTAGGGCGAATGGTTCCGTCCGATAGCCTAAGATGACCGTGTCAATGGATTTGAAATGTTTGATTTTCAGCCAATCCGGCGATGTCCGGTTCAATTGATAGCTCGAAGCCTTCCGTTTCGCGACAATACCTTCCAAGCCTTTCTCCTTCGTCATCGCGAATAGCGCTTTGCCCATCCCGTCGACAAACATGGTTTTGGTGATAGCCGATGAATCGGAAACCACCTCGGCTAAACGCTCCTTCCTTTGCATCAATGGCTCCTGTATATGCTCTTGATCGGTATATAAAATATCGAATGCCACGAAGGTTACCGGATGCGTGAGCGTCGCTTGGGCAATTGTTGAAGAGTGGCTTAGTCTTCCGCGATGCAAAAAATCATCGAACACAGGCCGGCCCCCGCGCATACAGATGCCTTCACAATCCAAAATAGCCGACTTGGCCTTGATCGCGGCGGCCGCTTCTTTCAATTCGGGGAACTTGGCTGTAACAAGAACTCCGTAACGCGTGTAGGCTTCAATACGATCATTTTGCTTGTGAATGAGCATACGCCAACCGTCATATTTAGGCTCGAAAATATAGCCTTCATCGTCGAAGGCTTCTTTTCCAACGCTCACAATCATGGGCTTTAATGCAGAAAAGAGCATAGGCTGGAATCCCTCCCCCTATACTCTAGTGTCTCCCATATAAAAGAGCGCAAACCAGCTAGCTTCATCTCCTGTTACTTCTCGTCCTTCTCGATCACATAACCGTTCTTCGTAATATGCTCCTCGAATATCCGCTGAATATTAGGGAACTGCTCACGTTCCAGCCATGATTCCGTTTTCCATACGCTCGACGTATTCAGCGCACGCGGGCAATGAATGAAACATTCCTCGACGGTTACCTTAACTGCGAATTGCGGAGGTCTGCCATTCAGCGCCATGCTCTGCTGCAAGGTCTCGTTAACGACCATTCGCGCAGTTCCGTTAATGCGGAGCACCTCATTCATCCCAGGCAAAATGAAGATCATGCCGAGCCGCGGATTTTCCAGCAGGTTCATCATCGAATCAACGCGTCTGTTCCCCATTCGCTCAGGAAACGCTAATGTATGGTCATCCAATACCTTCACAAATCCGGGCTGATCGCCGCGCGGCGATACATCGCATTGGCCTTTGGCATTCGCGGTTGATAGAAAGAACAGCGGACATTTTGCCAAATAGGCACGGACATGATCATCGATATGATCGATGGTTTTCTTCACAACGGCCTCGTGCGGAACGCCGACTAACTCTCGCAATCGCTCAATGGAATCAATAATTTCGTCTTCCAGATAGTTATAACTCATAAATAATGATTTCCTTCCTATATTGAATCTTAGTATTCATTGTACACGAAGAACAGCTTACTCCGCATTGCCTTATCCTTTCCGTGCATACACTGGAATAATACGTTGAATCGGGGGTTTTATACGTGACCTTATTTCTAGACCATCCGGAGTGGTACATCCTAGGCCCTATATTTGGAATTACGGTGGCGGCCATGTATGCGGTCACTCGGTGCAACTGGATTTTACGCTCAGCTTACGGACATGATCCTGGGTCGCCCAATGAAAGAAGCATGGCGTCTATGGTACTTGTTAGGCGTTATGATGGGAGGTGCAGCAGCAGCTTTAATGGGTGGAGATTTGGGCCCTGCCTCCTACTACGGGAAAATGGGAGAATCGCTCCCGATACAGGCTCTTGTCCCTATTTTGTTCATTGGCGGCCTGTTTATGGGGATCGGGGCTAGATCTGCAGGCGGATGCACATCCGGACATGGCTTAAGTGGAACTGCCACGTTATCTCCCGGCAGCATCGTATCGACAATTGTTTTTTTCGGTGTGGCTGTAGTCGTCACGTTCATCTTGCATGTTGTAACGGGAGGAGCTTTATGAAACGTACGGGTTTCTTATTTGGCCTATGCTTTGGGTTCTTAATCGCTCTGGCCCAATTTACGGATTACAATGTCATCCATCAAGGGCTGTTAATGAAGCATGCTTATATTTATCTCGTCATGGCTTCGTCCGTCATCGTATCGATGATTCTGCTCTGGCTGTTAACGAAGCTTAAATGGCGCACGCTGCTGGGTGGTCCTCTTAACCTACCGAAACTCCCGATCCGCAAGCATCACATCTGGGGCGGGGCTCTGTTTGGAACGGGTTGGGCGATTACAGGAACGTGCCCCACTGTTTCGGCGGCCATGCTTGGCACGGGAAAGCTTCTGGGCCTGAGCGTAATGGCCGGCTTATTCGTTGGGGTATTGCTAAAGGATGTTTGGAGCAATCGGAAGCCGTGACCGCGAGAAGCCTCTTATTCATTAGATAAAGATCGCAGGCGCCTTAGCGACGGAAACAGAAACATCCACAAGCCTGCTACGACGATGGTTCCGATCCCTCCGATAAATGCAGCAGGAACGGGTCCAACCATGCCGGCAAGCGTGCCCGACTCGAATTCTCCCAGCTGATTGGAGGTTCCGATGAAGAGCGAGTTTACCGCATTTACGCGGCCCCTCATCTCATCCGGCGTTTGCAGCTGCACAAGGGAAGAACGAATCACCACGCTGATGACATCCGAACCTCCGATAAGCAGTAGGGCAACCAACGAAATGATCAAATTCGTCGATACCGCAAAGAGCATCGTAGCTAATCCAAAAACGCCGAGTGCTCCGAACAGAATCGGACCGAGCGCTTTCCTCAAGGGGTAATAGACGAGTGTAATGGACATCAACAGCGCACCAACAGCAGGAGCGGTCCTCATTATCCCTAAGCCTAGCGGACCTGTATGTAAAATATCCTCCGCGAATATAGGCAGCAGCGCTGTTGCGCCGCCAAGTAGAACGGCAAACAGGTCAAGCGATATCGTCCCCAAGATGACGGGATTACGTCTGACGAAGACCAAGCCGGAGAAGATGGAGCTGGCCGTCACCGGCTCGGATTTCCTAACGGCTTTCTCCATGCGGATGAGGAAAGTAAGAATCCCCGCAACGAATAGTGCCGATGCTGCCGTTACATAGACGAATACCGGTCCCACCGCAATAAGCACTCCTCCCAGGGTCGGCCCTATAATCTGAGAGCTTTGTCCGGTCGAGGTTGTCCACGCAATCGCTTTCTGCATGAGTTCCTTCGGAACCAGCATCGGGAGCAACGATGAAGACGACGGCCCTTCGAATGCCCGGCAAGCGCCGAGTACCGCTGCAGCCACCAGGATTTCATTTCGCCCCAACCAACCAGCTAAGTTCCCAACAAGCAGCAGCGCAGCGATACCGCTTTCGATAATTTGGCACAAGAAAACGATTTGTCTTCGGTCGAACCGATCCGCGACTTGACCGACAACCAACGTTAGCAGCATCATCGGCAGAAACTGTGCCAGTCCCACGAGCCCGAGGCTGTATGCATCATGCGTCAGCGCATACATCTGCCAGCCAATCGCAACCGAAAGCATCTGGAAGGAAGTCGAGGATAACGTTCGCGATACCCAAAACTTCGTAAAAGAAGGCTGCCGGAGTGTAGATTCCGTTTCCAACACGGTGCATTTCACGCCCTTTTTAGATCGCTTTTTTCCATACTAGTCATGGGAATTGTACTCGATATTCGTAAAAAAGACTACCTCCTTGGGCAGGAAGTAGTCTTGCGTAATGCTAACGAACCGTACAGGCCTTATTAGGCCAGATTTCGGGCCTCCGAAATGCTAACGAACCATACGGACGTTATTCTGAGAAAATCGACTCCCAACAACCCAAAAACCTTCAAATAAGACCTCTACGGTTCGTTAGCATTTATACGACGCTATTTTCGGGTAAATAAAGCCTGTACGGTTCGTTAGAGAAAACCGCATGATGCAAAAAAGGCATCCCACAGTTCTACTCGAACATGTGAGATGCCTTTCTATTATGGCCAAAAAGTTAGCAAATAATGTTGTTTAACTTGAAATCCCTTGCTATGCAAGGGATCCCAGGCTTTATTACATCATGCCGCCCATTCCGCCCATGCCACCCATGCCGCCCATGTCAGGCATGCCTGGTTTGTCTTTTTCCGGTTTGTCAGCTACTACAGCCTCGGTTGTCAGGAACATAGCTGCAACGGATGCTGCGTTTTGAAGCGCGGAACGCGTTACTTTTGCAGGGTCAACGATACCTGCATCAAACATGTTAACCCACTCGCCAGTAGCTGCGTTGTAGCCGATGCCGATTGCTTCTTTTTTCAGGCGCTCAACGATAACGGAGCCTTCTTGACCCGCGTTGGCTGCGATTGTGCGAACTGGCTCTTCCAACGCGCGAAGCACGATGTTTACGCCTGTTTTCTCGTCGCCTACAGCATTAACTGCTGCAACTGCTGCGTATACGTTCACGAGTGCAGTACCGCCACCGGATACGATACCTTCTTCCACTGCTGCGCGAGTGGAGTTCAGAGCATCTTCGATGCGCAGTTTGCGCTCTTTCAATTCCGTTTCAGTCGCTGCGCCAACTTTGATGACAGCTACGCCGCCAGCAAGTTTAGCAAGACGCTCTTGCAGCTTCTCACGGTCGAAGTCGGAAGTTGTTTCTTCCAGCTGCGCACGGATTTGGCCGATGCGAACGTCGATGTCTTTCTTGTCGCCAGCACCATCAACAAGGATTGTGTTTTCTTTCGTAACGCGGATTTGACGAGCTGTACCCAGTTGGTCAACAGTAGTAGCTTTAAGCTCAAGGCCCAGCTCTTCTGTGATCACTTGGCCGCCTGTAAGAGCAGCGATATCGCCAAGCATTGCTTTACGACGGTCGCCGAAGCCAGGAGCTTTAACAGCTACGCAAGTGAATGTACCGCGCAGACGGTTAACGAGCAATGTTGCCAATGCTTCGCCTTCAACGTCTTCAGCGATGATCAGCAATTGCTTGCCGGATTGTACAACTTTCTCAAGAACCGGAAGGATCTCTTGAATGTTGGAGATTTTTTTATCCGTGATCAGAATGAATGGGTTGTCCAGGACAGCTTCCATTTTATCTGTGTCTGTGATCATGTAAGGGGAGAGGTAACCGCGGTCAAATTGCATACCTTCAACCACTTCAAGCTCCGTTACGAAGCCTTTGGATTCTTCAACAGTGATAACGCCGTCGTTGCCGACTTTTTGCATAGCTTCTGCGATCAATTGGCCGACTTCGTCGTCAGCGGAAGAGATCGAAGCAACTTGCGCGATCGATTGTTGGCTTTCGATTGGCTTAGCAATCGCTTTAAGCTCTTCAACCGCTGCCCGAACTGCTTTCTCGATACCTTTGCGGATAACCATCGGGTTAGCGCCTGCAGTTACGTTTTTCAAGCCTTCGCGAATCATCGCTTGTGCAAGAACGGTAGCTGTAGTTGTACCGTCACCGGCAACATCGTTCGTTTTAGTAGCTACTTCTTTAACGAGCTGAGCACCCATGTTCTCGAATGCATCGTCAAGCTCGATTTCTTTCGCGATGGAAACACCATCGTTCGTGATCAATGGGCTGCCGAATTTCTTCTCAAGCACCACGTTGCGGCCTTTAGGACCAAGTGTAACCTTAACGGCATTTGCAAGTGCATCAACACCGCGCAGCATTGCGCGACGAGCGTCTTCGCCGAATTTAATTTCCTTCGCCATCGTAGATAACCTCCCAGTTAATCATTAGTTTAAGTAAAAAGCGTTACATGTATGTGGAGTCAGCACGAAGGCTTAACCCAGGATCGCGTGAATGTCGCTTTCTTTCATAATCAAAAGCTCTTTACCTTCGTATTTCACTTCGGTACCTGCATATTTGGAGAACAATACGCGGTCGCCTTCCTTAACTTCAAGCGCAATACGTACGCCGTCCTTAACCGCTCCGCTGCCTACAGCGATTACTTTGCCTTCTTGCGGCTTTTCTTTAGCTGTTTCCGGCAACAAAATGCCGCTAGCAGTCGTTTCTTCTTTCGCGATTGGTTCGATCAATACGCGCTCACCCAAAGGTCTGATCATGAAAAATAGCCTCCTTTTGATATTAATGCTGCAAATTGTTTGTCCCGTTAGCACTCACAATCATCAAGTGCTAATAACATTTCTAATAATACCGATTTTGATTGCAGATTTCAAGTCTCTCGCACTCAATTTATATGATTTTTACATTCCATTCCTGGGTGAATGATACCATCATCCATGAACAAGACGCCAAAAAAGCCGGCTTTCGCCGACTTTCCTATTTCTCTCCGTATTCTTCTTCCCAAGCCTGAGCAGCCTTCAATTGTTTCCGATAGACGACACTCGAGAGCATCACGCTGATTTCATAGAGCAGAATAAGCGGGACAGCCACTAAGGAATCGGATATGAAATCCGGCGGCGTCACGACGATTCCGACGATGATCAATAAGAAATACGCCAGACGTCTCATTTTCTTAAGTCGCTTCGGGTTCACGATGCGCAGCTGCGTCAGAAACATAATGACGATCGGCAGCTCGAAGAGCAGCGAAATCGGAATAAGGATGTTAAACAGAAACGTGAAGTATTGGATGATCCCGTAGTTCTCTTCCAGGTTCAGGTGCTTCGCCACATCGGTCGTAAAATTAAACGCCATCGGGAACACTACATAATAAGAGAAGGTTAAGCCGATTAAAAACATAATCAGCACGAATGGGACAAACAAAAGCGCCGCACGCTGTTCCTTGCGGCCAAGTGCAGGCCGAACGAAAGCCCATAGCTGATAAGCCGCTGCCGGCAATGCAAAGATAAGGGCAATGACAAGGGCAAATTTCATATACATGCCAATACCATCCCACAAGGAGAAGGCATAGAATTTCATGCCCTTAACCGGTTCTTGGTCCAGCAAAAATTTATAAACCGGATTGGCCAAGAAGAGCCCGATAACCATCCCAATGACGAGGATGACCAGAATGATGATAATTCTGCGTCTAAGCTCGCCGATATGATCGAACAAGGTCATTAACTGATCGCCGCGCGCCGATTCCTTCTCGGCCGCTTCATCTTTCTCAACCACTGCAATGCTCACCTCTTCTCACGCCTGAAAACAGCTTGTACCGCCGCCCTGCCACGGGCAGTAGCCATCAATCATAAAAAAAGCGGGCCCCACTTACTCTGGGAGCCGCTTTTCGTCTTTTTGCTCATCGCGGTTAACTTCAACCCGACTCACTGGCTTGCGGTTGCGATCATCATCGTCTTCCATGATTTCTTTCGCACCGGCTTTGAATTCCTTCAACGTACGGCCGAAAGCGCGTCCGAGCTCAGGCAGCTTATTCGGTCCGAACAACAACAAAGCGACAAGTGCAATAAGTAGAAATCCTGTTACGCCAATTCCACTAAACATCGTTGGTAGCCTCCTTTACAGGTTGAGTTATACATACACGGAATTCCACTCGCTTATACGAGCAGAAAGAAATAATACGCTTCGCCCGGGTACATCTCTCACATAATCGGATTAGCAGCTGTTTAAGCCGCCGTATCCCATGGAGACAATGTCCTCTCTGGTGATGATATCGCCTGCCAAGACACGCGGTAATAACACATTAAACGAAGTATAAGGATCATGCATGACGCAGCCTGGGAGCCCCATAATGGGAACGCCGTTCAAATAGCCCATAAGCAGCATCGATCCCGGAAGCATGGGTGTTCCGTAGCTGACAATCTGTGCACCGGACTCTGCAATTGCTGCAGGCGTACGGTCATCTGGATCCACTGACATCCCGCCCGTTACCACTATCATATCATAGGACTGCTGCAGCAAGTAGTGTATTTCCTTGACAATTATATGGCGTTCGTCCGGTGCAAAACGCTGCTCCATAACTTGGGAACCGAGTGACTCCACGATGCGTCTGACAGCAGGCCCGAACTTATCTTCAATACGGCCGGAGAACACCTCGCCGCCTGTCGTTAAGAGTCCAATTCTAAACTTGCGCAGCGGCTTGAGACGCAGCGGCGATTGCCCATCATGCTGCGCGCGGTAGCTGCTGATCAGCTCCTCCACCGCCTGTACTTTCGCCTCAGGCACGACGAGCGGGATGACCCGTGTCGCGGCTAGCTGACCGCCGGGCATTACGACCGCATTCGTACGCAGCGTAGCCAAAGCGATTTCGCCTATATCATTAATTGCGTGAACGATTGCCGGATCGATCTCCGTTATAGCAGGCACATCAAGCGCAGACTTTACCGCTACCTTACCTTCATGGGGCTCTGATAGCTGCAGACCTTCACTCTGAAGTGCTGCCGCCATTCGCTTCGCTGCATCGTCTTCATGAAGCTCACCTTCGCCAAGCTCCATAATATAAATATGCTCCTTGCCTATATCAAGGAGCTTCGAAATGTCATTCTCTTCAATAACATGTCCCTTTTTGAACAATCTGCCTTTAAATTGCCCGGGAATAATTTGAGTCAAGTCATGTGCGAGCCGCAAGCCGATCGCTTCTTGAACCGGCACTTCCTTGAGAATCGTTCCACTCTTCGGCTTCGTCATTCGTTATGCTCCCCCATTCGTCCCGAGAGGATGTTGAGCGCGTGGGGCAGCTGGTCCATAATGGCCATCAGATTCTCATGCACGCCTTTGGGACTGCCCGGCAAGTTGATGATGAGAGAGCGGCCGCGAATGCCGCAAACACCGCGCGAGAGCATCGCCCGTCGTGTACGCTGCATAGCCCCCATGCGCATCGCTTCCGCGAGTCCCGGCACGAAACGGTCAATGACCTTCATCGTGGCTTCCGGTGTCAGATCACGCGGAGCAAGTCCCGTTCCGCCTGTCGTAATCACGAGATCCGCTTGAAAATAATCCGTCATTTCTATAAGAGCAGCCATGATTTCATCCTGTTCGTCAGGTACAATCCGGTAATCGACAATTTCGCCGCTAAGCTCCTCTTCCACCAGTTCCCGAATTACCTGTGCACTGGTATCTTCCCGCTCGCCGCGCGATCCTTTGTCGCTGGCTGTCAACAACGCCACTTTCCACCGCATGAGCTTCTCCCCCGTTCACATTTTCGAAAAAGATATGTCATGTACAGCATGAAACCTAAATGCCATTAACGTTATACACTGTGGAGTACTACGCTGCGCGCTGTACTCGGTGCATCGTTTCACGCTCTATCGATTTTATCGCTTATAATCGCCGTTCTTGCCGCCGCTCTTCTCTGTCAGCAGGGTTGGCCCGATCACCATATCCTTCTGCAGCGCCTTGCACATATCGTACACGGTCAGCGCAGCCGCCGAAACGGCCGTTAGAGCTTCCATTTCAACACCGGTTTTGCCGGTGGTTTTAACCGTTCCTTCTATGTACAGCTCATCCTTGCCATTATCTGCGAAAGCCAGGTTAACGCCGGTCAGCGGAAGCGGATGACACATCGGAATCCAGTTGGATGTATTCTTCGCCGCCATAATGCCGGCCACCTGCGCAACGGCCAGCACATCTCCCTTGCCGATTGTGCCCGCTTTGATGCGAGATAATGTATCCGGCGCCATCGTAACCGTTGTACGCGCGACAGCGATGCGGGAAGTGATCTCCTTATCGGACACATCCACCATACGAGCTCGCCCTTGTTCGTTGAAATGCGTCAAATCCACGCGCCTAGCGCCTCCTTGTTAACCCTTGTTCAGTAATGACTGCATCCACATAAGCATCATGCTCATCCATAGGAATAGGAGTATACTCCTCCACCCACTGGGCCTCATATCCTAAACCGATCCACTCGGGCATCGGTCTGCCGGACGCCGCCGCAAGCCCTCTCATGAGTGCATGGAACCGGTCATAATAACCGCCTCCATAACCTAATCGACCCCCGCGTTTATCAAAAGCAAGTCCCGGCACGAACACAATGTCCGGCATGAAATCCGGTTCGCAGCGCTGTGCTGCCTGAGGATCGGGTTCCTTAATGCCATAAGCGCCGGGCATAAGTTCATCCCAGGCCCGCAGCAGGTATAGCTCCATCCCTCGGCTCGCTTGAATGCACCTCGGTGCGGCAACTTCGATTCCTTTGCGCCAGCACCACTCAATGAGCAGGGTGGGGTCAAGTTCCGAGCGAAAAGGAACATAAACCATTACACTGCGGACCGCCTTGCCCGGTCTTGCCTGCAGCCATTCTACCGCACGCTGGCAGGCCGTATCGGACCAGGCCAAACGCAGCTGTTCAGGGTAGCCGTCGCGTTTCTTAGTCGCTGACAGCCGGGCTGTTTTCTTCTCCGATTGACTCATTCATGGTCACCGCTTTGCCTCTTATTGGCCGCAATGGCGTAAGTTTCAGTCATAGTTGTTATTTAGTTTACCACTGTTGCCCAGATTTCGCCAATAAGGCGAAGGCATCCCAAATTGGTGCCCGAAGGCGTGAACATTGTCGCGTTATGCGTCTTTTTCATGTACACTAAACCGTATAGGAATTCAACTTATTTGGAGGTTTCACGTATCATGCTTCTTCAAGTATCCGATATATCCAAAAGCTACGGAGTTAGCAGTGTGCTCTCTTCCATCACCTTCCAAGTGCAGCCTCGTGAGCGGGTCGGGCTGGTCGGTGTCAACGGCGCAGGCAAATCGACGCTGCTTCGTATTATCGCCGGCGAGATGTCCGCCGATTCCGGTACCATCTATAAATCCAAAGAAACGACCATCGGCTATCTCGCGCAGTCGAGCGGCCTGCAGTCTGATCAAACCATCGATGCGGAGATGCATGCCGTATTTGCCCATCTGACGGAAGCCGAGCAGGAGCTTCGCGCGCTGGAGCAGCAAATTGCCGATCCGAAGCTGCATGAGGATGCCAAGCAATATGAGGCCGTATTGAATCGGTATTCCACGCTCTCCGATTGGTTCCGCGAGAAGGGCGGCTTTGAGGTTGAAACGAAGATCCGCGGCATTTTGCATGGGATGGGCTTCGGTCAATTCCCTCCGGATACGATCATCTCGACATTAAGCGGCGGGCAGAAGACACGTCTGGCACTTGCGCGCATTTTGCTGCAATCCCCCGACCTGCTGATGCTCGATGAGCCTACGAACTATCTGGACATTGAAACGCTCACTTGGCTGGAGGATTACCTGCGCGGCTACGATGGCGGCATTCTGGTCGTATCCCATGACCGGTATTTCCTCGATGCGGTCGTACAGACGATCGTCGAAATTGAGCGCCACACGGCCAAACGCTACACCGGCAATTACTCCCGTTATATTGAAATCAAAGCAGCTGAGTACGAAGCGCAAATGAAGCAGTTCGACAAGCAGCAGGATGAGATCGCCAAGCTGGAGGACTTCGTGCAGCGCAACATCGTGCGCGCCTCCACCACGAAGCGTGCCCAGAGCAGACGCAAAGCGCTGGAGAAAATGGACCGACTCGACAAGCCGCTCGGCGACTTGAAGAAAGCGAACTTCTCCTTCGAAATTGAACGTCAAAGCGGCAATGACGTGCTGGATGTCCGTGATTTGTCGATTAAATTCCAAGAGAAATCCGACCCGTTGTTCCAAAATGTATCATTCCGTCTGGAACGCGGCGAGAATGTTGCGCTTATTGGACCGAACGGGATCGGCAAATCGACATTGCTGAAATCACTTGTTGGCCAACAGCCCTATGAACACGGTACGATTCGCTGGGGCACCAACGTTAAGATTGGTTATTATGACCAGGAACACACCGGGCTAAACCACGCCAATACGGTGCTAGAGGAGCTCTGGGGCACTTACCCTTCTATAGAAGAAGCACGTATCCGCACCGTCCTTGGCAACTTTCTTTTCAGCGGTGACGATGTAAAGAAACGGATTAGCTCCTTAAGCGGCGGAGAACGCGCACGCGTCTCGTTGTCGAAGCTGATGCTGGCACGCGCCAATATGCTCATTCTCGATGAGCCTACCAACCACTTGGACCTCTATAGCAAAGAGGTGCTGGAGTCCGCGCTTATGGATTACGATGGCACGCTGCTGTTCATCTCCCATGACCGGTACTTCCTTAACAAAATGGCGGAACGGATTGTCGAACTGGAGCCGCAGGGAACACAGCATTTCCTGGGAAATTATGACGAAATGATCCAGAAAAAACGTGAAAACGATGAACTGCAGATGGAAACGCTGTCATTTCCGCAAGGAAAACAGGGAAAGCCTACAGCAGCGCCGGATCCGGCCCCTGTTTCCTCTTATGAAGCCGACAAACAAGCGAAGCGTGACGAACGAAATCGCCAGCGTAAACAAGAGCAGCTGGAGAACGAAATCGCCCGGCTTGAGGGCGAAATCACGGCACTCGAGGAGCAGCTTGTCGACCCTGAAATCTATAACGATTATGTGCGTGTGCAGAATATCCAAACGGAATTGGATGGACTCAAAGCGCAGCTGCAAACCGTTTACGAGTCATGGGAAGAGCTGCTGGCATAACGACGCCTCCGATCGAGCAATGCTATTGCCAGCTCTCTTGTACTCCGTCTACCTACCGGCCAGCCTGATTTCATCCATGATTTTACGTCGTTTAAGCAGATAAAATAAGAGAAGCGACCCCAATCCGAATCCGGACAGCACACCTGCTGTCCGGATTATTGCATTCCATCCGCCGATCGAGATTAGATGGCGTAATCCCTCCACGGCATATGTCATCGGCAGCAGTCGGTGAATGTACTGAAAGAAGGACGGTTCCAGCTCCACCGGATACGAACCGGAGCTAGATGTCAGCTGGAGCATGAGGATGAGCACAGCCGCGAAACGTCCTTTGTCGCTGCCAAGCACTGCAATCAGCATGTACAGGATCGCGGTGAAAACGACTCCAACCAGTGCCGCATAGCCATACATCGCAATCGACGGTACAACAGTCGGAATTCCGAGACCAACATGAAGGATAAAGACAGACAGCAGCGCTTGGCAGACACTAATAGTAGCAAGGGCGATATATTTGCTCACGATATAGGCCAATGGCCCGTGAGGCCGCTCCAGCACCTGCCAAATATCGATCACGAAGAACAATACTAACGCACCCACCCATAGGGACAACGCGATAAAATAAGGCGCAAATCCGACACCGTTGTTCGGCACGGGATGCAAGTTATGCTCCTCCAGCTTCACGGGATCATTAATGACGGCTTGGCGGGCATCAGCCTGTCCGTCATTCGAGGCAAGTCCGGCTGCATCTGTCAGCTTATCCGCAAGCTCTGCTTGGCCTTGATGGATGTGCGAAAGTCCTCCCGTCAAGGATTCAGCGCCGGCCACTAGTTTGGCATTGCCCGATTGCAACGCACTCACTCCATCGGTCAGCTCCGCTAAACCGGTCTTCAGCTTCCCGCTCCCCGTTTGAAGTCGATCAACACCATTCGTCACATCGTTCACGCGCTCATCGATCGTACCGAGTGCGATATGCTGCTGATTCAGTTCTCCTGCCGCTTCCTCCAGAGCATACTGAAGCTCGCGAAGTTGTAAACGGAACTGTTCGAGACCCGGGCTCAGCTGCGTGAGCCGTTTATTTAACTTGCTTACAGATTCATCTAGCGAAGTCGCAAGTGAATCGATCGTTTGCACAATCTCGTTTAGCTTTGTCGATGCTGACGTTCCGGCTTGCTGCGCATTCAACAGCTCACCCGAGAGCTGCTTGAACCGGGCATCTGCTGCGAGCTTCGGAAACTTATCGCCTAAGTCTTGCATTAGCCCTGTCGCTGTATCGAGGCTCCCGCTCCCCTCATCTAACGACTTCTTCACATTTTGCAATTGGGTAGTTAAGTCCCCTAATTTACTCGATGATGCCTTAATCGCATTAAGATCGTTCTCTAAGCCAGCGAGATCTCCAAGTAACTTCTCTAATGAAGCAATGAAATCAGGTTTCGAAGCACCAAGCAGCGCACCCAGTGACTGATTCACAGCAGACAGCTTGCCACTCCAATTTTTCCATTCCGCAGCAACACGCTCCGCATAAGTATTCATCATCGCGATTCCTTTGTTTAACTCATCTGCGCCAGCTGTAAGTGCCAGCACTCCACCTGACAGCTTCGTGAGGCCCCCTTCCGTTTGCCGCAGCCCTTGTGTCAATTGAGTCGCACCTTGATAGGCCCGTTCCGAGGCATCCGATAATTTAGCAGCACCGTCCGCCGCTTCTTGTAAACCTTCCGCCCCATTAAGCACTTGTTCGAAAATCACGCTCAAATAGTTGCCCTGCAGCTCCTTGCGTAAATTTTCTTGAACTTTTCCCGCTATGGCTCGGACAACCTTCGCGGATAAAGCGTTCGCTCCCTCATTTAACTCCACATCCAGTGTAGTTGGCTTCGGATCATCGCCGCTTACACTGAAAGCCAGCTTGGAGAAATCCGCCGGCAGATACAGCACCATCGCATAGCGGTCATTCATTAACCCGTTATGGGCTTGCTTGCGATTCGTTGCGATCCAATACGTCTCGTCGCTTTTTACTAATTTGTCCGTAAGCTCCTGCCCCAGATTGCGTTGTTCGCCACTGCGCTTCGCTCCGATGTCCTCATTTACAACAGCGAGCGGGAGCTGATCGGTGCGTCCGGTCGGGTCCCAGAACGCCCATAAATAAATGAAGCTATACAAAAGCGGCAGAACCAGCAGCCCTAACAGTGAGATGCGCACAGCTCGGGAAATCCACATCGTTTTCACATCAAGCCAGGCCAGTCTCAGACCGCTTCTACTCTCGCTCATGTTGTTACCGCCCCTTTGGCATCTTCTGAGAACTAGCATTCTCCCCAAAGATAGGAAACATGCTAAGATTTCAGCTCGATTGGGACAACTCAGCAATCTATCCCCCTTGTCCACAGACATATCCACAGTCCGGGATGAATTGTGCGGCAATTCTGGCACTATTAACGACGTAAAACAATAATAAATTTAACGTTTCTTTAACAATTCATCGGATGTGGATACAGACGGTGGCATTTTACCCACATTATCAACATTATCCACAGTTAGGCTGTGAAAAACTTATCCCGAATTTGTTCACATTGTAAATGCCCGATTTATGCGGGTTTCCCATACTTATACACATTCCCTGCTGTAATTGTGGGTAACCTTGGGGATAAGTGCCAATGTTACGATAGCGGAACAGATTATTGGCGTTTTTTCTGGCTAACGAACCGTGAAGGCCTTATTTAAGTGAAAATGGCTGCTAACCGAATCTAACGAACAATGGGGACGCTATTTAGTGGAAAAGAGGCGAAAATAGGGTTTTGGATACGAAATAGAACCTGCATGGTTCGTTAGAATTTCAAATGGTAGCATTTCACCGAAATAAGCGCTCTGAGGTTCGTTAGAGTTCTGGGGGTTCAGATTGGCGGGTGGCGGATGGCAGGTGATGGGTGATGAGTAGTGGGCGGCGGCGTATTGTGGTAATCGTTCTGTGTTCTGCGTTTTCTGCTCCCCGTCGACGCCGCCGTAAATCCACGCAGCAAAAAGAGGCCTCTCAAAAGTCACCCTGCACACTTTTGAGACTGCCCCTTAACAATATTTCCTCAAGCCTATACGCGTCTTCCGATGTAGAGTAGATGCGAGGACATCCCCAGCACCGTCGAATCCCTGGCCATTCGAATGAGCAGTTGAATAAGCTGCTGGTACGTTTCCTCACCCTGCTCCGACCAATAGCGCCATTGGTCCGCTCCGAGAACTGTGCCCATGTTTGTGGAGCCGATCAATTCCAGCGTCTGAAAGCCATGCGATTCCATAAACGGCTGGATGGCTTCCAGCTCATAAAAGTAAGCTCCTGTGTAACGTCCTTCATCTGCATGATCAAATTTGCCGTTTGCTGCGAATGCCTCGATGGCATCCAAGCGATGTAGCGGCTTCCATTGCTCCGGGCTCCGCAGCGCAGTCATCACTTGATTAACTCGGCTGCGAAAAGCTACGAATACGACGCCTCCCGGCTTTGTAACTCGGTGAAGCTCGCGGACGGCCTTAGCACGATCCTCTGCATCCTGCAAATGATACAGCGGTCCCATGAGAAGCGTGGCATCATAGCTGCAATCAGCCAGTGGAGCAAGCTCGCAAGCATTGCAGACATGGAAGCCGCCTGTGAAACGTTCGGCAAGCCCCAGCTCATCGGCTTTAACCTCGGCAAGTTCAACAAGTGCAGGCGTAAGGTCCGTCAGCGTCAGCTCATAGCCTGCAGCTGCCAGAGCCATCGCATATTTGCCAGGACCGGCCCCATTGTCCAGCACCTGGCCGGTAGTGGGCAAATACTGTTTCAGATAATGCATGTTCACCGTGAACTCCAGCGGCTCCCGGTCAAGCCGGCTCCATTCCCGCTCGCCGAAGCCGGTATAATACGCCAGCACACGTTCCTTGTTTCCTTGATCTTCCAGCTGCCCCATCACGGTTCCACCTCCCGTACGAACCCTTCAGATTGCACGCAAGTAACCGTTAAGCCTCGAGCAAATCTTCTCTACTTCCGCTTCTCCCCCACGCGGGGCATCAGGCCAATTCATGAGGTTCATCGGATTCCGGAAGTGATCCGGCGTGCCTGCATACCTGGGGATGAGATGCATATGAAAATGCGCTACACCATCTCCTTGAACGAAGCTGTAAATATGCTCCGCACGCAGCACATCCTTGAGCGCTCGACTAACCTCGTTCACAACAACTCCTACAGCCGCAG
Organism: Paenibacillus rhizoryzae; assembly: GCF_059686995.1. Lineage (NCBI taxonomy): Bacteria > Bacillati > Bacillota > Bacilli > Caryophanales > Paenibacillaceae > Paenibacillus > Paenibacillus rhizoryzae. Next base: position 205,050 of record NZ_JCAALT010000006.1, read on the forward strand.
CTTCCTGTACGGACAGGTCTCCAAGACCCGGCGTATGTCGCTTCAACTCCACCATGACATAGCCTAAGTAAGTGGTTTGCTCTTCACCCCGAAACCCCATATGACCCACGTGTACATGCCCATCCTCATATATAGTGCTCCCTACTGACCGGATGTCGCCACGATGCTTCCGGCAAATAAAGCAGTCTTGAACGTTCTTAGACACCTGTTGCCGCCCCCTCACGAACGAACCTTGAACCTCTATTCTCAATGCATCAGCTGCTCTTCTTCTGCATGAGGTCTTCAACCCCATCTTCATCCTGCACACTCATCAGGAGTTGATTGCAAGCACTCACATAAGCCTCAGCCGCCGCCAAAATAATATCGTTATGCACAGCCGTCCCCGTATAGCGGCGATTGTTATGCACAATGCTGACGATCGCTTCCCCGCGCGCATCTTCGCCCGTCGATAACGAATGCAGCTCCAGGTCCTCGAACTCCGCGGTTACCGGGATTGCTTGCTGCAGGCAGTGAATGACAGCCTCCAGCGGACCTTTGCCCGTACCCGTCAGCGTGCGCTCCTCTTGCGAATCGCGTTCGCGAATGGTAACCGATGCAATGCGAGAACGCTGCGTCCCTGCAAGCACCTGCAGATCAACAAGTGTATACGGATCATGCTGCGTGTCTGTGGATTCGCTTGCCAACCGGACCAGAACATCGTCAGGCACGATTTTCATCTCATCTGCTTTCTCGATGAAGCGGTTATACACATCCAGCAATTGCTCGTCGTTCAGTTCAATGCCGTAATCAGCCAGGCGATGCTTGATCGCATGTCGGCCGGAATGTTTGCCAAGGACGATCATGCTGCGAGGGATACCCATCGCTTCCGGATCCATAATCTCGTACGTGTTCCGGTTCTTAAGCAGTCCATCCTGATGGATACCCGACTCGTGCTGAAAAGCGTTCCGCCCCACGATTGGCTTATTGTAAGCAATCGGGAAATTCATTGCCCGGCTCACCATCCGCGACGTTTCGTAAATCTCGCTTTGGACGATGCCCGTCTCCGCGCCGATCGCCGATTTACGCGTTTCAATCGCCATAACAAGCTCCTCCAGCGAACAGTTCCCGGCACGCTCGCCGATTCCGTTCACTGTCACTTCCACCTGCGTCGCTCCTGCGCTAATCGCAGCTAGGCTGTTGGCTACCGCAAGACCAAGATCATTATGACAGTGCGCGCTGTACTGCACTTTATCTCCGCCTCTTGCACCTGCTCTCACGCTGCGGAACAGCTCGCCGTACTCTTCCGGAAGTGCATAACCGAGCGTATCCGGCAGATTGATGACGGTAGCGCCTTCAGCGATGACAGCCTCAACCATCTCAATGACAAAGTCACGTCCCGAGCGGCTTGCGTCCATCGGAGAGAATTCAATTTCGTCCACGAACTGCTTGCCGTAAGCAACCATCTCACGAGCGATGGCCAGCACCTGCTCGCGGGATTTTTTTAATTGGAAATCCAAATGGATGTCCGAGGAGGAGATAAACAGATGCAGGCGGCGACGGGCAGCATCCATCGTGGAGCGGACTGCTGCATCGATATCGCCTTTGATCGCACGAGCGAAGCCAACGATTTCAACACCTTGCAGCTCGCGCGAGATTTGCTGTACCGCAGCGAATTCGCCCGGGCTTGAGATTGGGAATCCAGGCTCGATAATGTCGACGCCAAGCTTTGCCAACTGGCGGGCAAGTACGATCTTCTGCTCGGGACGCAGCGTTGCGCCCGGTGATTGCTCGCCGTCACGAAGGGTGGTGTCGAAGATACGGATGATTTTGTTACCGGATTGGGGTTGTGTTTGATTGTTAATGGTCATAAGGGTTAGCCTCCTAAAGGTTTGGTTGGTTTGGAATAGAATCGAATGGAGAAAACAGAAAAAGCCCGACGTCTCCTGATGAATCAAGAGACGACAGGCTTCGTGAGCTTGCCGCGGTACCACTCTAGTTGCCCCGCCTATCGAGGCCGAACCCGCTTATGCAGCATAGATCGCCACCGGCTTGGATGCCGGGCAGCTGCTGCACCTGATGACGGCGGTTAACCGTAACTGAGGTAGGGTATGCGAAGCTATAGTTACAACTTCGCGACATTCCCTCGTTCCGCTCCCAGGCGAGTTTCGGATATCCTTCGGCTGCGTCGCACCACCCCGCAGCTCTCTGCTTTCCCGGATTGTTCCTACTGCTCCTGTTCATCGCGTTTGATCTATTGGTCGTTCATGCGTGTGTCGATATTCCAGTGATTGTGACAGCATCTTTCTTCAAAACCGCTATTTCGGAAAACAAAAAAAGCCTGACGTCTCTTATTCAAGAGACGACAGACTGTTAGGTCCGGCGCGGTACCACCCTTGTTGACGTTCCTTCCTAAGGAAGCAATGAACGTCCGCTTAAGCATGACGACGATTCTAGAAGTCGAAGCCATGCACCCGATCACGGAGGTCAACCGTAAAGACGTACATGAGCATTCCGTAAGCCTTGGCCTTCGGCCGACAGCGAAGCTCATTTCCGTAAATCCGCTCCCAGGCGAGGTTCAAGCGGCCTTCGACTGCGTTGCACCAACCCGCAGCTCTCTAATCCCGGCTATGCGCTTTACTGCTCCTGTTCGTCGCGTTTGTCAGATGTTTGAAGTATTGTTGCTTATTATATGCCTGTCGGAATCGTCTGTCAATTCGATTTATAAAAATTTTGCGGGATGGATAATTCGAATTGACGGCGCGCTCCATGTTGTCGTTGAGAGAGTTGAATTTAACAAAAAGCAACGTTTCCACCAAAACAGCGGAATTGTGGTTTGTTTGGATGCTGAGAGTTCGATTTCGAGACTCTCGGTCACCGACGCGGTTGATTTGGGGTTAGTTTGAATGCTGAGAGTTCGATTCCGGTACTCTCAGCTTCTTTTTCGGTTGGTGTTGGTGCTGAGCGTTCGATTTCGAGACTCTCGGCTACCGACGCGGTTGATTTGGGGTTAGTTTGGACGCTGAGAGTTCGATTTAGGTACTCTCAGCTTCTTTTTTGGTTGGTGTTGGTGCTGAGCGTTCGATTTCGAGACTCTCGGTCACCGACGCGGTTGATTTGGGGTTAGTTTGGACGCTGGGAGTTCGATTTCGGTACTCTCAGCTTCTTTTTTAGTTGGTATTGGTGCAGAGTTCGATTTCGAGACTCTCGGCTACCGACGCGGTTGATTTGTGGTTAGTTTGGACGCTGAGATTTTGCTTTAGGTACTCTCAGCTTTTTAAGCCAAGATAGGTAATAGGTACCGTTCATGGTCCGGCAATTGGAGTTTTGGACCAAAGTGAGGTACTGAGTACCGCTCATGATCGGGCAATCGTGTTTTCTAGCCCAAGAGAGGAATTGGGTTCATCTTTGAATGCGGAGAGAACATGAGGGCTTTATTTATACGGAAATACCAGGTGGGTGGGGAATTAATGCGATAGCACAAAAAAGCTGCCTCAAAGCCGTATCATGCACGGTTTGAGGCAGCGTCGTTATGATCGATATTTATTCTTGTAAATCTTGTACAGCAGCAAGAGGATTCCCCAAGGTAAGATATACCGGGTCACCCACTCGAAAGCATGAACCAGCCGCTCTCCGCCGAAGAACTCATCCCCTCCGCCAACGATCGCGCAGATAAAGATAAAAACGAATAAAACGAAAATTGTGCCATAGAAATAGGGCTTCGAATTCACGACAATCAGCTCCCCCATACGTCTACATCCGTACGCAAACTGCACGAACAGCGCCTGCCGAAAAATGTTAGCTCCGAACCGACCATTCTTCAAGGGACAAGCCCGGCTCAGCCTTCATGTCGAGCGGCGTAAACTCGCCGCGCTTCCACTTCAGGTGCGCTGCTGCGCCGATCATCGCCGCGTTGTCCGTGCAAAGCTTAAGCGGCGGAATGAGCAGCGGTATGCCCGCCTCTTGGCAGCGCGCCGTCAAGGCTGCGCGCAAGCCGCCGTTAGCCGCAACGCCGCCGCACAGCAACAGCTGTTTGGCGCCGACTTCGCGAACGGCACGAAGCGACTTCGTTACAAGCACGTCGATGACGGACGCTTGGAACCCGCGGGCTAGAGCAGCTTCGCGCGGTGTTTCGCCTTTCATTTTAGCCGAATTGATGGCCGCAAGAACGGCAGATTTCAACCCGCTGAAGCTGAAATCATACGAATCCGGCTCCAGCCATGCCCGTGGCAGCTGGAACTCTTCCTCCGACTGCTGCGCAAGCCTATCAATGTAGGGCCCGCCGGGATAAGGGAAATTCAGCGTGCGCGCCACTTTATCATACGCTTCGCCGACAGCATCGTCACGAGTCCGGCCGATGATCCGGAACACGCCTTCGCTCTCCAGAACGACAAGCTCCGTATGACCGCCGGACGCTACGAGCGCAAGGCACGGATATTCGATCTCATGCACCAGCTGGTTGGCATAAATATGCCCTGCGATATGATGGGTGCCGATTAGCGGGAGGTCAAGGGCCATCGCTAAGCTCTTCGCAGCTACGATTCCAACCAGCAGTGCGCCTACAAGTCCCGGTCCTTGCGTAACCGCAATCGCGGACAGGTCGCGGAACCCCGCTCCGGCTTCCTCCATCGCCTGCTCCATAATGAGCGTGATCGATTCCACATGCTTACGGGATGCAATCTCCGGCACAACGCCGCCGAAACGCTGATGCGTCTCGATCTGGCTCGAAACAATATTAGTTACAATCTTTTTGCCGCCGCGAATAAGCGCAACCGCTGTTTCATCACAGCTTGTTTCCACGGCGAGAATCAGTTCACTTGTAGTCGTCATACATATTCTCCACTTCACCTGAGGCATCCAGTTCAGCCCACATGATGAGCGCATCCTCTTTATTGTCTGAATAATAGCCGGGCCGGATTCCGGACGGTTCAAAGCCAAGTTTTCTGTATAGCCGCTGCGCCACTTCGTTGGATACGCGCACTTCAAGCGTCATTCTCTTCGCGCCAAACATAACCGCCGCACGCTGCAGCTCCACCATGAGCTTCTCGCCAAGTCCGCGTCCGCGATACGGTTCGCGCACGGCCACATTTGTCACATGCGCTTCATCCATGATGGTCCACATGCCGCCGTAACCAAGGACTTCGCCTTCGTAATCCATCACCATATAGCGGGCAAAATGATTATTAGTCAGCTCGTTAACGAACGCTTCTTCCGTCCACGGCGAAGTGAAGCTCTCTTGCTCTATAGCAACGATCGTCTTCACATCGCTCATCGTCATTAACCGAAAAACAAGCCGGTTGACATCAATGACCGTCACGTTTACCCGCTCCTTCCACCGCGCTTTGCTGCTGCGAAGCCGTCCGTTCCTGCAGTTTCACTTCTGCTTCCGTTAACTGCGTGTAATTCGGAATAAAGGTATGCACATCATCGGATTCTCCTGCCGCCAGACGCGAAAGTCCCAGAGCAGCAACGGATCGTCCTTCTAAGATATAAGTGAATGCCGCGACTTCCGCCTCAGGGCAAATGTTCCGCAATCGGTCGGCCTCCGCCTCGTGAAGCTGTAATTCACCGACAATCCAAATCGCGGAAGGTCTCGAAGCGACGTCCATCGCCTTCACATCTGAAGCGAGCCGGTCTACCCAATCGTGCATCAGTCGGATGCCGTCTTTGGCCAGCCGTTTCCATGCCCCTGGGAAGGCAGCTGCCCCTTCAGAGTTGCCTGAAGCAGAAGCCTCAAACGCTCCAGTATACACTTGACCGCGCCGCGCATCCATAATCGGGACGATCCAAACCGGACGATCCCCTGCAGAAGCGTTGGCGGTAGCTGAATTCTTGTCTGCTCCCGTTTGCCATGCCCCATAAGCGAGAGCTTCAAGACTGGACACGCCAACGAGCGGCTTCTGCCATACCCATGCTAAGGTTTTGCCGACGGATACCGCGATTCTCATGCCTGTGTACGAGCCTGGTCCACGGCCGATCGCGATGCCTGCAAGCTCCTCCGGCGCAACGCCGCAATCGCTTAGCAGCTCCTTGACGACCGACACCGTATGGACGGAATGATTGCGTTCGGCAAGCGACTGAATGTCGCGCAGCACCTCATCTCCGCGCACGAGTGCGGCGGCGAGCGAAGCGGTTGATGTATCCAGCGCAAGCACAAGCTGTCCTTCCCGGCTGCCCGGCGTAGTAATTTCACTCATCTGATTACGTACTCCTATCTATGATCAATTGCCTGTAATTGTTGACACCAAGCCACATACGGCGCGCCAATGCCTGTAATCGTAATGCGGCGCGCTTCACCGCCTAAGTGCGCAATGTAAAGCTGAAGCCGATCGGGAGGCAGCAGCGCCTCAATGAGGCTGGCCCACTCGACAATCGTGACACCTTCACCGAAAAAATAATCGTCCAAACCGAGCTCGTCCGCTTCTTGCTCGGATAGTCGGTACACATCCATATGATAAAGCGGCAATTGCGCCCCTTGATATTCTTTAATGATGGTAAACGTAGGACTGTTCACAACGCCCGGTACGCCGATTCCGGCTGCAAAAGCCTTTGAGAACCGCGTTTTGCCTGCTCCGAGGTCACCGTCTAGCGCCAGTACCGTTCCCGGAACCGCCAGCGCTGCAAGCTTCTCTGCCAATCGAACCGTATCTTCCTCGGTCTCTGCCGTCCAAATCAATTCGTAGCTTTCGTTCATGCTTCGGCCGCTCCTAATTCCCAAAATGATTATATCCGCGCTTCGCAATTGCTTCCCGCAGCACTTCATAGCGCCCCGTTCCGCGCCGATTGCCGCCTTCGCTGTTGGCGCTATTGCCGCCGTCTAGGTCGCGAATCAGCTCCACGCCTGCGCCGCCGGCTTCTACCTCGCCGATGATGAACATCGGCAGGCCGGCTTCGGCCAGCTCGGCTTTCGCTGCCCGCGCATCCGCGGCAGCTATCGTGCCGAGCAGCACGTAGTCTTCGCCGCCGTAGAGAATCCACTCCAGCGGATTCACGCCGCAGCCGTGCGCGTAAGCGGTCATGCTGCCGCTGCGCGGCAAGTCCGAGTCGCGGAGCACGATGGTTACGCCCGAAGCCCCGGCGATTTCCCAGGCTTCGCTGGCCAGTCCGTCGCTGACGTCATTCAGCGACGTCACGGTTCCGCGCGCGGCAAGCAGCAGCGCCGCGCGCACCGAAGGCGCCGGCCGGCGGTGCGCCTGCACCAGCGCCGCCGTGCCCGGCGCAGCCGCCACCGGCGGCGACATAGAGGCCGGCGGCGAGCCCGCGCCGCCGCCATTCGGCTGCGCCGCAGCCCCCGCGCGCGCAGCCGCGGCGGCGAGCAGCCCATGCAGACCGGCCGCGGCCATCCCCGCCGCTCCGGTCACGAACACGGCGTCGCCGGGCTGCGCGCCTGCCCGGCGAATCGCCTTGCCGGCCGGGGCGGTGCCCACGACCGTCACGGACACAACCAAGTGCAGCGGCGAACTCGTCGTATCGCCGCCAACTACCGCGACGCCGTAATGCTCGGCGCACGCGTAAAGCCCATCATAGAGCAGGCGCATACGTGCCGGCCCCCATGCCGGCGGCACGCTCACGGACACGAGCGCATGCCGGGGCACGCCCCCCATTGCCGCGATATCGCTGACGTTCGCGGCCAGCGCTTTCCAGCCGATGTCGGCCTCGCCCATCGTCGCGTCGTTGAAATGGACGGTCTCCACCATCGTGTCGACCGCGAGCAGCCATTCCAGACTGCCGCCATGCTCACCCGGCGGCAGCCCAACAATAGCCGCATCGTCGCCGATCCCAAGCACCACGCCTTGCTTCTCCGCCAGCGCGGACTGATGTTGGCGGTCATCCGTCCAATTTCGAATACGCTCAAACTCGTCCAGTTTCTCCGCCTCCAGTCGCCGGCCTCAGCCTTATTTTCACAGTTAGTTGTCCCTATTATATCGGTCAGCACAAAGACCCGCAACAAAAGCAGGCAAGGCCATGCTTGGTTGCACAGCCTTGCCTGTATGAATGTCTGCGAGCAGACCTGCTTGATTGCTTGGTTAGTGGATGGCTCGCTTCTTAAAGCGGCCGCCCTTCACGTCGTGAATGTTGCCAACCGCGAGGAAGGCTGTCGGATCGAGCTCTTGGACAATGGACTTCATCTTTGCTTCTTCCAGACGCGTAATGACGCAGAAGATCACACGCTTCGTGCCGCCGGAGAACGCTCCTTCGCCATGCAAATACGTAACGCCGCGACCGAGCCGGCTCATGATGGCATCGCCGATTTCCTTGGATTCCTTGCTAATAATCCAAACCGACTTCGATTGATCGATCCCCTCTAAGGTCACATCTATGACTTTAAAGGCAATGTAGTAGGCAATGAGTGAATACATCGCGCTATCCCACGAGAACACGAACCCTGCACTCGCCAAGATAAATAGATTGAAAAACATGACAATTTCGCCGACAGAGAATGGTGTTTTCTTCGTAAATAAGATGGCGATAATCTCCGTTCCATCGAGCGATCCCCCTGAACGGATAACCAAACCAACCCCGATGCCGAGAATGACGCCGCCGAATACCGGAGCCAAAAACGGGCTGTACGTTAAAGCTTTGACCGGATGAAGCAAGGTCGTGCCGATGGACATGACCACAACGCCATAGAGCGTTGATATCGCGAATGTTTTACCGATCTGTTTGTAACCTATGACTAGAAACGGCAAGTTGAACAAGAATAGAAATAGACCGAGCGGCAGGTTCGTCAGGTGCGCCACAATGATGGAAATACCGACTATTCCGCCATCAATAATGTTGTTTGGTACAAGAAAAATCTCAAGAGCTACGGAAACGAGCCCTGCACCGATGGTGAGTAATACAATCCGCAGCAGCAACTCCAGCTTGGTAAGCTTATAGTGCTGTTTCGCCATACTTTCCCCCCTCTACTGATAAAAACTTAAAAATCAAGCTTATTTATTCATTATACTCCAATTTAGCTCGATTTCCAAGAATAAGCACATCTTTTCGCCATTTATATTTCGTTATGTCTCGAAATCGTCAAATATCGAACGTTTTCACAATAATCTATTTATTAATAAAAAGGATAAGACCCTCGGTATCCAACATTTAGTCGGTGTCCGAGGGCCTGCTCTAAATTACCGCTTCCTATTCGTCGCCTTCTTCTTTCAAACGGTCGACCGAAACGGTTTGCGTATTGAGCGGGTCTGAACCCACTTGAACGGTTGCCATGCCATTGGCTTCGTCTACATTTTCAATCCACACCGGCTTATCGCCTAAATGAACGGCAAACGTGTCTTTCGAGCTGTAAATCTGCATTGCGCGTTTAGTATCCACTGCTTAATCCCTCGCTTCAGGCTCCATGGTATCCGTGGTGGACTCGGCAATTAACCCGTTGTTCAAGGTCACTTGCCCGCCGCCTAATCCTTCATTCACCATCCGGTCGATGTCCATAAAATAATCATCGCGGCCTTCATGCTGCTTATCGTTGCTGTTCCCAGTCGGGGAATTGCCCGCTTCGGTCATTCCATTTGCCTCCTTTAGATGATGATGTTGGCTCTTGCTACACGAAAATATGCCCGAACCAGCTTACTTTCATGCATTCGGGGAACAATGAACTTATAGGACTTTAATCCATTTTAATCTGAGGGGGAAATGAAATGCATACCGTATGGAAAGGGGCCATCAGCTTCGGTCTCGTGCATGTGCCTGTCAAAATGTTTTCAGCCACGGAGGATAAAGATATCTCTCTGAAAATGATTCACCGCGACTGCGGCAGCAACATCTCTTATATCCGCAAATGCCCGACCTGCGACGTTGAAGTCGATTGGGACGCGATCGTTAAAGGCTATGAATATGAGAAAGGCCGCTATGTGCTGTTTGAGAAGGACGAGCTGGAGTCGTTGTCCAGCGATGCGACTAAGACGATCACCATTCTGGATTTTGTCGCGCTGGAGGAGATTGACCCGATTTATTTTCAGAAAACCTACTATCTCTCTCCGGATCAGGCCGGCGGCAATGCCTATAACCTGCTAATGGAAGCGATGCGGCAGTCGGGGCGAATCGGGATTGCCAAAGTGTCGATCCGTTCCAAAAGCTCGCTTGCAGCCATTCGTATTATCGATGATTGTTTAGCGATGGAGACGATTTTCTATCCGGATGAAATTCGCTCCGTCGATCAGGTTCCGGGGCTGCCGGAAACCGTCAATGTGAACGAAAAGGAGCTCATGATGGCGCGCATGCTGATCGAGCAGCTCTCTACCCCGTTCGAGCCGGCCAAATATACCGATGATTATCGGGATCGCTTGATGGATCTCATCCAGCACAAAATCGCCGGCGAAGACGTACGCGTTGCGCCGGAGCAGCAGCGCACGAATGTGCTTGACCTCATGGCTGCGCTGCAAGCCAGCCTGGAGGCGGTTAAGCTGCCGCCGAATGCGCCCGGCGGCTTGGACACGAATACGGCCGGAGCCGGCGGGGTTGCGGCAGGTGCAGGCGATGCTGCCTCAAATCCTTCAGCTGCTGCCGATGGAGCCAGCGAGGTCGTGGCCAAAGTGAAAGCGCCGCGTGCACGCAAAACGAAGAAGGACACGGTGTCATAGGCGATGGAACAGCCGTGGTCCGAGGAATCGCTTCCTGATGTGAGCTTGCATCAGGAAGTTCATGATGAGCAGCCGCTGCCTTTGCCTGTTGAGCCCATGGCCCCGATCTCCGATGATGAGCTCCCAGTCGGCAGCGAATGGGGCTATCAGCTTAAATGGGACGGCGTGCGCATCCTTGCTCGATTGAATGGGCATGGGCAGGTGGAGATCTTTTCGCGCAAACTGTACTTGAAGAACAGTATTTATCCTGAAATCACGTCGCTGCTGGAGTCGAAAGCAGCGGCTCTGGGCCGATGCCTGCTGGATGGCGAAATCGTCTGGTGGGATGGCGTCCGGCCGAATTTTCAACATGTGCTGAAGAGGGAACGATCGCGCGGGCTCTTGAGACAGCCGCAACCGGAGGTTGTTGGCGGCAGTTCAACTATTGGGGCTGGTGGCGGTGCGGGTGCGCGAGGCGGGCTCGTATTGGTGTTGTTCGATATTCTCGCGGATGCCTCCGGCGATTTGCGTGACCTTCCATACGAGGAGCGCCATCGTCGGCTAACCGAGTTATGTCCATCTGACGATCCGCGCATGTTCGTGACGGATCTTTTTCAGGATGGTGCCGCGCTGTGGGAATGGGTGCAGACGAATAAATGGGAGGGCGTTGTCAGCAAACGGCTGAACAGCCCTTATCGAGAAGGCAAGAAACATCGCGACTGGCTGAAGAAGAAGATCGTCTTAGTCCTCGACGTCGATATAGTCGGACTCAAGTGGCGGGGCGGCATCGTCGCAAGTCTGGTCATGGAGCACGAGGGCTACTATCTGGGCAGTGTGTCGCTGGGGTTAAATGACGCGCTGCGCAGAGTGCTGGCCGCGACTTTTAAGCCGCAGCATTCGCACTTAGCCGTTGTCGCTTGTCCTTTCCCTGCGGTGCCGGAGGATCTGAAGCGCGAGGAGATTCAGTGGCTGTCGCTGCCGTTCAAATGCCGGGTTTCCGGCCTTGAGCTCACTACTGCCGGGCAGCTTCGCCATCCGAAGCTCGTGACGTTCCTGCCAAAGGAGCCGCTGTCATGAGCCGTTCTGTCAAAGGCACTGTTGTTGTTGACGGACAGGAGCTGACGGTCAGCAATCCCGAGAAGCTGTTTTGGCCGGAGATGGGGATTACGAAGGCGATATTTTTGCAGCGGCTTGCCGCTCTTTCACCATGGCTGCTGAAGCACTGCCAGGATCGGCTGCTGACGACCATTCGGTTCCCGGACGGGGTGAATGGGAAATCCTTTTATCAGAAAAACAGCCCTTCTCCTGCGCCGGCCTTTGTCGAAACCGTGACCCGGGAGAGCATTAACTACGTGAAGCTGACCTCCCTCCCGGTGCTGCTATGGCTCGGCAATTTGGCCTGTCTCGAATATCACGCTTCCTTCGACCGAGTGAGCAACCCGGAGCATCCGACGGAATGGGTGCTTGATCTGGATCCGACCCTTGAAGAGGAGCCGCGTATTATGGAAGCCGCACTGCTCGTCGGGGATCTGCTGCGCTCGCTCGGCATCTCCTCTGTGCCTAAGACGTCGGGTGCTACAGGTGTGCAGGTCATTATTCCGATCGTGCAGGATCTCACTTTCGATGAACTGCGCCGGATCGGTGAGTTTGTCGGCGCTTTTCTCTCTGACAAGCACCCCCGCCTATTCACCATCGAACGGCTGAAAAAGAACCGCGGCGACCTGATCTACATCGACTATCTGCAGCACTATCAGGGCAAAACCATCATCGCCCCCTACTCCCCGCGCGCCCGCCGAGCCGCCAGCGTATCCACACCGCTCCACTGGGACGAAGTGCGCCGTAACGTCGCGATCGCCGACTACAACCTGCTGAACATCGAGGCTCGGCTGCACAAGGAAGGCGACCTGCTGGACATGGTCGCCCCGCAGTCGCTCCGCTCGATCTTGCAGTTTATCGGCGGCGGGAAACGCTGAGCGGCTGAGTTATCCGAGATTGGATAACGAAATAAAAAACCGACTTGCACTCGCAAGTCGGTTTTTTGCTTATTCTTATAGGGAACTCTTCAGAGCTTCGATGCTTTGCAGCAACTGATCCGCGAAAGCAGCGTCGATCTTTTTGCCTTTCTCCTTGTTGATATCCTTTTCTATCTGTTTGAAATCTTTCGCGTCAAGCTTGCCATTTGCTTGAGCCTTTTGGATTTTGTCGATTTCCGATTGAAGAGACTTCGCGGTTTTGGCATCCGCGATCAAACCGCGGGTTTCCCCGAGAGAGATCACTTCGTCTAGTTGTGCGACTTCCATCGTGATTTCCAAGCTGAACGTCTTCGTCGTCTGATGACCGAGATTATCCGTCGCTGTAACAACGATTGGATACGTTCCAACCGCGAGGCCGAGCGGATTTACGGAAACCGTTCCGGATGTCGTCTTGCCGTTAAAGAATACGGTCAACGATTGCAAGCCGCTTCCGCTGTCGCTTGCGGAGAACGCAAGCGATACCGCTTCCGTTTGCAAGTACGACAGATCGCTCGGTGCAACGATTACCGGCGGCGTCGAATCAATGGTGATGAGGCTTTCGGCCGTTACGCCCGATCCGTCCTTCGCCGTGGCGACGACTTTGACTACGCCGTCAGCAACCGCAGTCAGTAGGCCGTTCGAGTCGATCGTCGCTTTGTTCGTTGCGTTGCCATTCGTGCCGACGACCGTCCAGGAGACGGATTTATCGGTCGCGTTGTCAGGCGTCACTGCGGCATTCATTTGCAGCGTGCCGCCGAGGCTCGAGATCGAGGAAGCGCCGTTCGCTCCTGTTACGGTAATGTCGGTAACGGCTACATCCGCTTGAACCAAGTCGGTTATCGCCGCCTGCAGTGCCGTAACCGCCGCATCAATCTGAGCTTGGGTCGCGGCGTTGTTTGACACAACAGCTATCGCAGCGTCTAAGGCTGTTTCTAAAGCTGCCCAACTCGCCTCCGTGTACTCGGCTTCAACAAGCGCACCGCCCTCGGCTATCAGCTGTTGCAGCGCGGAGGTATCCACAGTGACATTGCCTGGCTTATCGTCCGGGTTACCGATGACAGGAATATAAGTACTCTCGCTTGGCGCTGAGATCGTCATTGGCTCGGTGTAGCCGCAGATGCCCAAATACCCAGCATTCGGAAGATAATTGTTCTCGTCAATCCAACTTGCGACGATCGTGTCGCCCGCCTTGACTCGGATCCACACGCCATAGTCGGTGTTCACTGTACTAATTTTAACGAGTGTGTTTGTATACGCCGGTACAAAGCCTTTGTTGTCCGCCAGCGCCGATCTTCCGTCATCCGACAGAATGCTTGAACCGGGCTTCCAGAGTTCCGGCCAGTGCTGAATTTCAAAGGAGCCCTCCTTGAAGATAACGCTGTATTTCGTGCCGCTCCAAGGGTTGTTCAGCAGATCTACGTCGGTCGGAGCCCGCAGGGTAAAGTTAGGGAATGCCCCGGTGTTCATGCCGGACTCAAATCCAACCACGAACTCTGCATCGCCGAATTTTCTGCCTGTGTAACCTGCAGTTCCAGCCCCGACGGGGGTCAACTCGGTATCGTTATTCGCCCAGTTGATGGAAGTCCCTCCGGATTGCCAGTTGTTCTTATCCGCGATGACTGTGCCCATATCCACATATTCGGTCACGCGTCCGAGTTTGATGGAGGATTCAGTCGACAGGCCGAAGTAGCCTGGGGCGGAGACGTTTAAGTTATTTTCATCTCGAACGGAGAACAGCGTTTCGTTTCCGCTCTTTAGCGTCACGGTCACGCCGCCGTAGCCGCTTTCGTTGACGTCATCCCATACTGCGCCGGCCTTCAAGAGCCGGTCGTTAATGTCTACCGTCCACTGTCCCAATTGGAGACCCGATCCGTTGTAATAACGGGTCAGTGTGGCTGTCGTGCCTTGAATATCAATTTCATACCTGTTGGCAGCTCGCGTCGCTGCGGTTGCCCGGAGTATGATGTTCAGATCAAGATCGTCAAGATTTTCACTTTGATCCAATTTCAAATAGAAGTCCTTGTTACTGTACTTATCCTGGGTGTAGAACGCGGCGGCTGACTGGCCGGGCTGCGCTACCAGAGTGAGGCCGGACGTTTCGTCTTTTACAAACGACGATTGGTTGGCTGCAGTCCATTTGGAATTCTCAAACAACATATCGTCCACCAATGCCACTGGGGAATTAAGCATCGGGTACAGATCGTCGCTGATCGGTCCTTGATCCGGCGTAACGTCGGCACGCACAACCGAGAAGTCGTCTACCAGTGCCCGTGATCCGGTTGTTGTCTTTTTGGCGTAAACTGTGGCTGTTCCTGTCTCGTCAGCTGTAAATTTGATCGATACCGATCGCCATGCCGGCCGGTCCAATTCATCTTTGAGGTTAGTTGCACCGACGTTCACGCCTATTTCCGCCTTTTGCCCTTCGGCGCTGCTGCCGTTTCCCATACGAGCAAAGCCGCGCAGCACGTATTCCACTCCAGGCTCCAGACCTGTAATCTCCTGCTCTAGTCCAGTGTTCTGACCGGTCAGCTCCACGGCGTTCTGATCGCGGGCATGAGCATTGTCGGCAGATGAACCGGCTCTGACGAGCGATGCGCTTCCTGTCCCTGTCTTTTTCCAGTATGGCATCGAGCCCATGCTCGGGAAGTCTACGCGCGGCCACTCAAAACCGCTGTTGAACAGCAGATTTCTGTTCGCATAAGGCAGGAATTGCGGACCGCTGCTAACTTCTTCGGCCGTTACCGGAGTGCCCTTCAGACCCGCAGTCCAGGTATCTCCCGGCTGATAGGCGCCCATACCGACCGCACCGGAACCGGATTTCAAGGTAAAGTCTAACGCCGATGGGTTGTTGAACGTTGCAGTTCCATCAAGGTCGTCATTTGGTCTGCTGTAGTTGTCCAGCACTACCGCGCCAACGTTGACGTTGTCCGTACCCACACCGCGGGAATCCACAATGTTGTTCATAAAAACGTCCATGTACGCGTCGCCGGGCGAGTTCGTATAAATTTCAGGGTTCGAGTGACTGGTTGCTCCTTTGTATACCGTATTGTTGACCACGGATATAAACTCGGAGCTCGAGTTAATGAAAACAGCCGTCCATGGCAAATTCCAGAACACATTGCCGTATACCAGAGCGTTTTTGCAGCCCAGATCGAAGTACACGCCATTGGAAAATTCGCTGTGGGAATCATGGATTTTGTTGTGGTGAATTTGGCTGTTACCAAAATCGTTGTAAGCAAAATACATCAGACCTGCGTCGGTGCTGTGCCAGTTACCGTCATGGATATCGTTGTAGGAGATTTCGCTGGCATAGAAGCTGCCGCCGATCAGCGTGCCGCTGGCGTTATAGATCTGGTTGTGGCTGATCAAGTGGTTTATTCCCGAAATGGTAATCGAGAAGGTAAACAAGGTAGGGCCGGTAGTAGCGTCATGCAGCTTGCTATTGACGATCTTGTTGCCCTCGCCCTCGACGGTGACCAGCGCGCCGGCAGAATAAGCGATCTCGCTGTTGATCAAGGTATTGTTCTTTCCGCCCACGATGATGCCGCCTCGCTCACCCTGTGGGGACATAAATTCGGTAACGTACTTCGCCGTCATTTTATCGACTACATTGCTCACGCCGTTACGCATGGTCATGCTGCAGCCGTTCAGGTCAATACCTTCGATATGGATGTACTTACGGCTGGACAGATCCAAGCCCCATTCACGTGCCTTGTAACGAACATCCAGGTCGTTGGGGTTCATGCCTTTCGGGAGCTGTAGATACAGGGTTTCGCTATTCTGGTTATAGAACCACTCATATGGCGCGTCCAGAGCGGCCATCGCGTTTTGGATATAGTAATGGAAATCGTCGCCTGAGGCGTAGCCGGTTGGGCCCAGCTCGTAGAAGTTCATGTTCGCAAGATTAAGCCAGCCTGGCGTGGATGAGACGACTTCCCCACCGGATAGGTTCCATCCGCGGTTGTCCATGCCCACGATGGCTGCTCCGTCCCATGTACCGGCAGGTTGGTTCAGCTCGGGATCACGCAGCTTGCCCGTAGGGGTAGACCATCCCCCTGTGCTTGCGTTCTCGCCGTCGAACACATAAGTCAGCCAGTTTGGACGATAGTACGCGTCTTCCTTCGCAACGTTCGGATACCGTGAAGGAAGCATGGCTTCGCCATCCACAAAAATTTGATTGCGGTAATTGCCCATCGGCAAGCTAACGTTTACTTTCCAGAGGTTTGCATCATTCGCGTTATATTGCACCGCGCTCGGGTTTGACGCCGTCTGCCATGCCTCGGAAATCAGGTTCGCGCCGGAGATAACGACTTTCTCTCCGTTGTTTGTTTGATATGAAATGGGGTGATCAGCCGTGCCGTTGTACTTGGGACGTACGGATTCCTCATATACGCCCTCGTGAATGATTACTGTTTCGCCAGGCAGAAGAACATCGGCTGCCTTCTGAATCGTAAGGAAAGGTTCGGCCTCGGTGCCGGGGTTGCTGTCGCTGCCGGTCTTGGCCACATGATAGGTTTTGTCGCCTACCTGATTGGTGTCGGCTGGATCAGCCTGCTGGCCGGTGCCGTCTGTATTCGGCGCTCTGTTATATAGCGCTGCATGCGCGGCGGCGTCGAGAACGGAAGGGAACACGGACAGCTCATCCAGAAGTCCGGTATACGCGCTTTCATTATAGCCGCCCCCGCCGAACCATTTGTATGCTTGCAGATTAACCGGGAAAGTGGAGGTGTAGGTCTTTTCACCGATCAGACTGCCATCCAGATACAGAGCAACTGTTTTCTCCGTCGCGCTGAAGGAGAACGACAGATAGTGCCAGTTGCCGTCAGCCAGATTCGCTGCTGGCGCTGATAAGCTGCTATCCCAAGAGGAGCCATCCGATCCGTAAGATAAGAAGCTTATCTTGGTGTCTGTGTAATTGTTTTCACTGGTGCCCCATCCGATATTCCACCAGATTTCCCCATTATTTAGCCCCCAACTGCCATCGGAGCCGCCATAAGGCGGGGCTAACAACGAACTGGATGTTCCAGGGCTTGGAGCTCCAGGCTTAACCCAAACGCCCATAGAAAGATCATTTACATTCGCGAACTGTGCGCCGTAGTCGATTGTGAGCCCGCTCGCACCTCTGCTGTCAGTAGAGATCGCGGAAGTGTCGCCCCGGCCGTTGTGATCGTTATCCCACACATAGTTGTTCAATGTGGCCGTCAGACCGTCCGAAAGAGCGCTTGAGGTCAAACCATTCCCCTCATTGAAGGGGAAAAGGATCTCATCGTGTAAGGTATCGCCCGGATTGCCGCCAACGCTCGTATTAGGCGCTCTGTTATATAGCGCTTCATGCGCGCTGTCGCCCAGAACCGAAGGGAAAACGGACAGCTCATCCAGAAGACCCGTGTACGCGCTTCCATTATAGCCAGCCCCGCCGAACCATTTGTATGCTTGCAGATTAACAGGGAAGGTGGACGTGTAGGTCTTTTCACCGATCAGACTGCCGTCCAGATACAGAGCGACTGTTTTTGCCGTCGCGCTGAAGGAGAACGACAGGTAGTGCCAGTCGCCGTCGGCCAAATTCCCCGCTGGTGCCGAAAGGCTGCTTCCCCACTCAGAGCCATCCGATCCGTAAGATGTGAAGTTTATTGTTGTGTCATCGTAATTGTTTTCACTGGTGCCCCATCCGATATTCCACCAGATTTCTCCGGCGTTTAACCCCCAATTGCCTGTGGTACCGGCATAAGGTGGGGCCATTAAAGAACTGGATGTTCCAGGACTTGGAGCCGAGGGCTTAACCCAAACGCCCATGGTAAGCTCATTTACACTCGCGAACTCAGCACCGTAGTCGATTGTGAGCCCGTTCTTGCCTGTTTGGTCATTGGAGATTGCGGAAGTATTGCCCCGGCCGTTTTGACCCCACACATAGTTGTCCAATGTGGCCGTCAGACCGTCCGAAAGGGCGCTGGAGGTCGAACCATTACCCTCATTGAAAGGGAAAAGAATCTCGCCCTGAAGGGGATCGCCAGGGTCGCCCGGATTGCCGCCAACGCTAGTATTAGGCGCTCTGTTATATAGCGCTTCATGCGCGCTGTCGCCCAGAACCGAAGGGAAAACGGACAGCTCATCCAGAAGGCCGGTGTACGACTTATCCTGGTACCCATTCCCGCCGAACCATTTGTATGCTTGCAGATTGACAGGATATAGGGAACTATAATCTTTTTCGCCGATCAGATTGCCGTCCACATACAGCGCGATTGTTTTCGCCGTCGCACTTAAGGAGTACGCCAAATAGTGCCAGTTGCCGTCGGCCAGGTTCCCTGCTGGCGCTGAAATGCCGCCATCCCATTCGGAACCGTCCGATCCGTAAGATAACAAGCTTATACTTGTGTCAGCGAAGTTGTTTGCACTGGTGCCCCAGTTGATGCTCCACCAGATTTCTCCATTACTGAATCCCCAGTTGCCTGTAGTGCCGCCATAAGGCGGGGCCATCAAAGAACTGGTTTGTCCAGAATTGGGAGCTGAAGGCTTTACCCAAACGCCCATGGTAAGATCATTTACACTCGCGAACGGAGTGCCATAGTCGATTGTGAGCCCGTTCTTGCCTGTTTGGTCATTGGAGATTGCGGAAGTATTGCCCCGGCCGTTTTGATCCCACACATAGTTGTCTAATGCAGCTGTTAGACCGCCCGAATAGGCGCTTGAGGTCGAACCGCTACCCTCATTGAAGGGGAACAGGATCTCGCCTTGGAAGGGATCGCCGCCGGTAGGGGTATCGGCGAAAGCTGTCGCCGGTAGGAGTGTAATTACAACCATCAAAATGCTGAGAACCAAAGATGTCAGACGTGAAGCCAAGCGTGATGTCAGTTTGTGCTTGTTCATTTTCTCATCCCTTCTATGGTACATTTTGTGAGTCGATCATGGGTTATCATCATGGCAAAGGAATCATCATCTCCCATATTGAAATACTTTTTTGACGTGTTGCAAGATAGCTACTCTAGCTGTTCGCCCCAACTCCAAAAACAGGTGTCAAGATGCAGCGCTTATTCATTGTCAACTTGTATTTTAGTGTCAGCACTAAAAGGAGAAAATGAACTATTCTACGATTTTCGGACAAAACATGTTGAAGTCCCAAATTACGCCTCTTTCTTCCGATTGGAATGAGCAGCTAGCAAAAATAAAACGGCTGCCCCTTGTTCTGGCAGCCGTTCTGTATAGGGTTATAGTGGGTGCTGAGAGTTCGATTTCGAGACTCTCAGCTGCTTTTTCTCGCGGGTTCGCCTGCGAGAGTTCCATTCTGCGACTCTCACCGACAAGACTGGGCGAGATCAAGGGTTTTTCAATGCTGAGAGTTCGATTTCGAGATTCTCAGCTGCTTTTTCTCGCGGGTTCGCCTGCGAGAGTTCCATTCTGCGACTCTCACCGACAAGACTGGGCGAGATCAATGGTTTTTCGATGCTGAGAGTTCGATTTCGAGATTCTCAGCTGCTTTTTCTCGCGGGTTCGCCTGCGAGAGTTCCATTCTGCGACTCTCACCGACGAGACTGGGCGAGATCAAGGGTTTTTCGATGCTGAGAGTTCGATTTCGAGACTCTCAGCTGCTTTTTCTCGCGGTTTCGCCTGTGAGAGTTCCATTCTGCGACTCTCACAGGCGCTATCGTCGTATCAAAAACCACCGATAGCGATATAGCCACTATCAGCTAATCTGCAGCTTCGGAGCACTGTTACAGCATTTACCGTTGAGAGCGGCAATAAAAAAGCCGGACCAGCAAAGCCGGTCCGGCCGCAACAACCTATCCCAAAATCGTTTCAATCCGTGCCAGCACGTCTTCCGACAGCTTGATGCCGGAAGCGGCTACGTTCTCGACGACCTGCTCCGGACGGCTTGCGCCTACTAAGGCACTTGCTACGTTCGGTTGGCGCAGAATCCATGCGAGCGCCAGTTGGCCGGTCGTAATCTCGAGCTCGCCCGCGATTTCGGACAAGGCGCGTACTTTTGCAAGCTTCTCGTCCGTGATGCCTTTGCGCATCCAATCGAGTTTCGCTGCACGGCTGCCCTCCGGCAGGTCTGCTGCGGATGTGTATTTGCCCGTTAGCAACCCTTGCGCAAGCGGCGAGAAGACCACTTGACCGATGCCGTTCTTCTCCCCGTAAGGGATGACTTCTTTCTCGATATAACGCTCGAACATGTTGTAGATCGGCTGGCTTACTACGATACGGTCGAGCAAATAACGGTCAGCCGTTCCTAAAGCATCTGCCATTTGCGATGCGGTCCACTCGCTGACACCTGCATACAGCACCTTGCCGGAGCGGATCAGATCGTCGATCGCGCGCAGCGTCTCTTGCAGCGGCGTTTCCGGATCATAACGGTGGCAATAGAAAATATCTACATAATCCGTATTCAGACGCTTCAAGCTGGCATTCGCCTGCTCGATCACATGCTTGCGGGACAAGCCGCGGTCATTCGGGCCGTCACCCATTGGCCAGAACGCTTTGGTAGCAAGCACATAAGATTCACGAGGGAACTGCTTAATCGTTTCGCCGAGCAATACTTCCGCAGCACCACGCTCGTACACATTCGCAGTATCGAAGAAATTAACGCCAAGCTCGTACGCCTTCTCGATCGCTTTTACCGCATTCTCACGTTCAACATAACCGCCATATGTAAGCCAGCTTCCCAAGCTGACTTCGCTCACCTTTAGTCCACTGCCGCCTAGTCTTCTAAAATTCATTTCTCCAACCTCCTAAAGATAATTGCAGTTGCCTGCATGCGCTGTCAAACCGACGCACCCCCTATTCTACTCATATCATTATAGATTTTAAAGTAGTGAAATATTTGTCATTATATTATACTTAATATACATACTATACTTTATGTAACTAATTAAAACGGAGGATTACCTGATGTCTGTAAACAATTATGTCCCGAAGGTACCAGCCGAAATCGCCTGCAATATTGAGAGAACACTGGATGTTATCGGCGGAAAATGGGCCTTTCTTGTCCTGCGCGAGCTATTCTGCGAGAAGCGCCGTTTTGGCGAGCTGCAGCGGTTGATCCCCTCGGTTAGTCCGCGAGCGCTGACGAGTACGCTTCGTCACTTGGAGGGACAAGGCGTGCTTGAGCGCCATGTATTCCCTACTGTTCCGGTAACTGTTGAATATTCGCTGACGCCTAAGGGCGTCGATCTGCATCAAATTTTGCATGAAATGAAGCTATGGGCTGCCAAGTGGACCTAATCTCCGGCACAAAGAAAAAGAGCAGGGACATCACATCATGACGTGAACCCTGCTCTTGCTATGTCTCGAACCCTAACTGCTACAGTCCGATAATCTGTTTGATTTGCAGCTGGCGCTCCGCGGACAAATCCACGAACTCTTCTCCGATCCGCACGAGCGGCGCTTCCTCGTCATGCGGATTAATAAATACGATCTCGCCGACGCGGTCATCTGTAAGCACGACTTTCTGGCCGATCATTTTGGTCGTAATATTATCCAGGAAAACCGATACGATATGCGGGTCCAACTGCCCGAAATAGCCTTCGCGAAGCTGGCGAACCACCTCGTAAAATGGCAATGCTTTATGATAGGGGCGATCGGAGGACATCGCATGGAAGATATCCGCCACCGCAACGATTTTGCTGAAACTATCGATTTTATCCGAGGTTAGTCCGAGCGGATATCCTCTGCCGTCTTCGCGCTCATGATGCTGAAGCGCAACTAACGCAGCGCGGTAGCTGATGCCTTTTGTTTTCTTCAATATTTCATAGCCGTAAATGGTATGTTTCTTCACGACCTCGAATTCTGCCTCTGTCAGCTTGCCTGGTTTATTAATAATTTCCGGCGGAATTTTCACTTTACCTACATCATGCAGGGTTGCCGCAAGCGTAAGCGCTGTCAATTCATCTTCTTTAAGATTCAGCCATTTGCCGATCATCGTCGCCAGCACGCCAACACCGATGTTGTGCTGATACGTATAACCCCCCTGCGCCTTGACCGCCTCGAACAACTCAAAAATATTCGGATGGCTGGCCACGCTCTTAACAGCGGGAATAATATTGTTCTGCAGCTCGTCCATCGGAACCTTGCCTGTTTCCCAAATCGAGTTATACATTTCCTTGGCCCGGTTCGATACCTGGCTCACAGCGGAATGGGGGGCACTCGGCTTTGCCGTCTTCGTCGGTTCCACTACGTCAAAGATAACGGAAATATGATCGATTTTGTGCTTCTCCAGTAGGACCAAGTGCTCTTCTTGCAGCATGATGTTAGCAGGCAGCACGGTGACACCAAATGCATTTACGACTTCATTTTTTAAGGTTTTCCCCAAATAGTTTCGCATAGCGCCTCCAACAAAAGTCGTACTTGTTCCTTTTTTCCAAGGTAAATGTTTACTGTTTACTCTACTGTACCATGATGATGCAGCCATTGTCCTATGGTATTGTTTTACAGACCGTAATAATGATTCAAAAGAACTACTCCAAACGCCAAAAAGAGCCTCTTTCTCTACCAAGAGGCCCATTTTTTATCTGGTCAAAATCATTTACAACTCGCCGGTCATCAATGCCGTTGTCCACCGGTCTACCATATAGGGAAGTGCGGGCGGGCTTTTACGCTTGCCGGCCCGACTGCGAGGAGAAGTAGTCGTCGGCTCTTGCTGGGTTCCGCGCTTACGGAGCGTGGATTTGGAGCGGTGCAGCACCATTTTGACAGCCGGAACCGTACATTGCAGCTCATCGGCAATGTCTTGGTAGGAATAATCGAACACCTCTGCGAGCAGCAGCATCTCCATCTCGCGGGCGGACAGATGCTCTGTTACCCACTCCAGCGTCCCGCGAATGTTGGCGTAGTTGTTATCGTAATACGGCAGCTGAAGCGCCTCATCGATCGGAACGGTTATGCCGCGTCGTCTGCGATGTGCGTCAATATGCACGTTGCGGGCGATTTTGTACAGCAGCGACCTAGGGTGACGAAGAATGCCGGTATCCCGATAATGCTTGAATGCCCGAAGCAGCGCCTCCTGCAGCAGATCCTCCGATTCCCATTTGGATGCGGTCAAATAATAACAATATGTCCGCACATGCCGGAGATGCGGCTTGATTGCTTCTTCGAACTCGGTCCACGGCTTCATGCTATCTGGTCTCCCTCCTGCTTTTGTCCTGTTTCACTGATCCTGACCCTCAGTCTAACAGGCCATTGTGAACATGATGTGAAAAAGAGGAGAAATCAAAATGAATTTTTTAAAAGTCCGAACAGCTGAGCGGCGCAAGCCTCTGCCCACTCGGCCGTATGCGCCATCGCCTCTTCTAAGCTGCATGGGCCGGGAACGATGGAGAATGCACTCACCTTCCCCAGCTTACTAAGCTCGTCCATCGCCAACACCCGCAGCCCGCACAAAATAATAACCGGAACGCCAAGCGGCCCCGCAGCTTTGCACACCCCTGCCGCAACCTTTCCGGATAACGTCTGCTCGTCCAGCTTGCCTTCACCGGTAATGATGTAATCGGCGTCCTTCGCCGCTGCCGCAAACCCGCTTGCTTCCATAACCACCTCAATGCCGGGGCGGACCACTGCATTCATGAATCCGGCAATCCCAGCACCCATACCTCCGGCAGCACCGCCGCCCGGGAGGGTTAGCACATCGATTCCGCGCGTGGCGCGGATCTGCTCGGCGAATAGACGCAGCCCCTCATCGAGGACCGCAACCATCTCCGGCGTTGCCCCTTTCTGCGGGCCGAAGATAGCCGATGCGCCTTGCGGACCGCACAGCGGATTGGTGACGTCGCTAGCGATCGTGACCTGCGATTCCGCTAGACGCGGATCCAGCCCGGCGGCATCCAGCTCCGCGAGCTTGCTCAGCGCACCGCCGCCTTCGGCGAGGGGCTGTCCCTTCGCGTCTTGCAGCTGCAGACCCAGCGCTCGCAGCATGCCGGCGCCTCCATCATTGGTCGCACTGCCGCCAAGGCCGATAATGAATTTGCGATAGCCCTGATCGAGTGCATGCTTGATCAGCTCGCCTGTGCCGCGGCTTGATGTCAGCAGCGGCTGTCTCTCTTCTGCGGTTAGCAGCGGGAGACCTGATGCCTGGGCCATTTCAATAATCACGGTCTCGCCATCGCCTAGTACGCCATAGGCGGCTGCCATGGCGCGACCAAGCGGGTCTGTCGCTTCTGCCTCAATCCGCTTGCCGCCGGTAGCGTGCACGAGGTTGTCCATAATGCCTTCTCCGCCATCGGCCATCGGCAGCTCCAGCAGCTCTGCCTCCGGCATGACGGACCGAATGCCCTGGGCAATGGCTTGGCACAGCTCCCTTGCCGATGCGGAGCCTTTGAATGAATCGGGTGCAATGACAACTTTCATCTCATTATCTACTCCCGTCGAATATTTCTATGTTATTTATTATAGCTCCAATTATCCTATATAATTTGTTCTACATCACTACAATTCATAACGGGGAATGATCACGATGGAAGAAATGAAGGATTGGAAGAATGGCATGAAAGTCGGACATCGATTTATTGCCTCTTTCAGCGGCGGCAAGGACAGCGCGCTAGCTTTATATAAAGCGATGCAGGTTGGTGAAGCGATCGGCCTTATCGTGATGCTGGAGGAAGAAGGAAAACGTTCCAGATCCCATGGTATGCCACCCGAGCTTATACGCGCCCAAGCGGATTCGATCGGACTGCCCCTCTATACTGCGGCTGCGAGCTGGACTGATTATGAGCAAGCTTTTATCGGCCTATTGGTACAAGCCAAGGAACGCGGAGCCGAGGTGCTCGTGACAGGCGACTTGGAAATGACGGATTATGGCTGCTGGCAGGACGAAGTTTCGGCGAAGGCGGGATTACAGCTTGGCATGCCGCTTTGGCAAATGGATCATCTAGAAACCGTAGAAACGTTCATCAATCTCGGTTTCCTATCGATCGTGGTGACCGTCAACTTATCGCTCGGTATGCGAGAATCCGATCTCGGACGCATGCTGGACCATGAGTTTGTAAAAGAGCTCCTCGAACGCGGCATCGACCCTTGCGGAGAAGGCGGCGAATTTCACACAACCGTGCTGGACGGGCCAATCTTCAAGTCGCCAATTCCGGTTCGCAAATGTGAAATCGTGCGGCATGGCGATTACGCCTTCCTGCCTCTGGAGCTGGATCGGAACGAACCAGCTTAGGGCTAAACGGTGGGCGAATGCTCTGGGAGCTACACATTCGCTGGATTCGCCAACTAACTGCTGATGTGTGGCTCTGGGAGCTACACATTCGCTGGATTCACCAACCAACTGCCGATGTGTTGCTCTCGGAGCTATACATTCGCTGGATTCGCCAACTAACTGCTGATGTGTGACTCTGGGAGCTACACATTCGCTGAATTTGCCAACAAACTGCTGATGTGTTGCTCTCGGAGCTACACATTCGCTGGATTCGCCAACAAACTGCAGATGTGTGGCTCCAGGAGCTACACATTCGCTGGATTCACCAACTAATTGCTGATGTGTTGCTCTGGGAGCTACTTTTCGGGGTATCCCGCCATTGAGCAGTAACTGCTACCTCTCTTGTGTCCCCGGTAACTGCTACCTCTCTTGTATCCTCTCCCCCGCTCCAACGCCAATATGCGGTAACTGCTACCCTTCCCCTGTGCATACAAAAAAAGACCGCCTCAAAAGTGGGTAAGCACACTTTTGAGACGGTCCTCTAACTATCCAATTTAAACGCTACTCTTCCGTTTCGTTCATATCGTTGTACAGCTCGTTGCTGCCCGGCATGAGCAGCCACTTATTGTCCACCTTTTTCAGGTTGTACAAGTTGATCGATTTGATCGGCATCATCTCGCCATCGATGGTCACTTCAAACGTGTGCAGCGTCAGAAGGAGCCCCTTGTCACCGTTTAATTCAACGATGGCATTCTTCTCCAGGCTCATCTTCAAGCTGGTTTCGGTGTCCTTGAACAATTCATCCATAGAAGCAACATCTTCCTCGAAGCCGTCCGCTCCGGGCACCAGTGTCGCTTTGTACGCGTTCAGGTCTTTCGCATTTACAGCCGCAGCGTTTGCGGCAATCAGTGCCGAAATAGCGGCCTTGTCCGCTTCAGGCGCTGCGATTTCTTGCTTCCACAGGCCATCGAGATCGAGCACTTGATGGGAGATCTGCTCTGCATCGTAGATCGCCCATTTGCCGTTCTCTTTGTGAAGCGTGTACAGCATCTCATTCTCCACATCCGCAAAGAAGCCGTCTCCGCCTACTTTAACCGATTGCTCTACCGTGTACACAACGGCTTCAACCGATGAATAGGAGTCGATTGTTTTCTCGCTGAAAGTCGTCTTCGTGTGAACTTTCGCGAACGTTTCCTGCACGGAATCGCGGATTAAATCACGAACCGGAGACTCGGAGTGGAAAACCGCCATATAAGCTGCCGCATCTTGTGCATCCTCTGCCGCAGTCAGCTTGTCGAGCACGCCAAACACTTCTGCCTGCTGCTGCGCGGTTGGCCCTTTATCCACGATCGTAACGATTTTCTTCACGCCGTCCCAGTTGACCGTTTTGTCCGATAGTGTCGCGATGAAGCGTACACCAACCATTGTACGGCCGTTCAGCAGCTTCATTTCGCCATTGACCGGGACCTTCTTACCGTCAACCAATGCCGTCGTACCGCTCGGTTTCATCTCAATGCTGCGAACGGCCGACTTTGCTTTGATCAGCTTCGTCGAAGCGTTGTAATCAATGGAATAGCCCAGCTTCGTAAATAGCGTACGGAATTCCACGTAGGTTTTACCACTCTGTAGTACAGGCGGTGTGGGGAAGATGACCCACTCGCCATTTAGTTTCACTTTGATGTCGGTACCTCCGCTTGCCGCGGAAGCGGTTCCCGCCAAAGACGCGAATACGACGATAATTGCCAGAACTACACTTAACAAACGTTTCATAAGTAACCTCACTTTCATTCTCTCCTATTGGATAACATGCCTAATAATAGTATACGAGAGAGATATCGACTTACAACGCTCCAAATGTTAACTTTAGCGCGCGTTAACTACTTGCTTGTATGTGCCCAGCCTCGGAACAACCGGATGCACAATGCCACCCAGCATGCGCTTATCCAATACCCTGCCAGAATATCAGACGGATAATGAACGCCGAGATAGATACGGCATAAGCCAATGCTGATCATCATCGCTGCACTGAAGATTAAGAGCGCAATGCGCCATCTTCTCCGGTGAATGTGACGCCACAGTAAATAAGTAAGTAGAGAATAGAACGTGAACGCCGCCATCGAGTGGCCGCTCGGATAACTGAATCCTTGCTGCTCAACGAGCCGGTGAATATCCGGACGTGCACGCTTATAAACAGCCTTCAGCAGCTCGTTCAACAGCGTTGAGCCTAGCATGCCGCCTAGGAGCAAGACCAGCTCCTTCCGATGCTTTAATAGAAAGAATAAGAGAACGGCAACGAGCAGAACCAACGGTATCATCGTGGAGGACGAGCCGATTTTGGATAACACTTTTGCGATGGAGGTCAGCGTATCGTTCTCCTGCCCTTGCACCGCGGAAATAATGGCTTCATCGAACTGCTTCAGCTTGTCCCGGGATACAAGCATCGACAGCCCCTGAAACCCTACAATTGCGAGAATAAACAAAATCAACCACATAACGAAATTAACCTCCGTATTTACAAAATGAAACTGACCGTCTTTGTCAGTCATGACAGGGTAGAATATATAGAAACACCCAACAAATTCGACCCATTAAAGGAGAAGATACCCGAATGAGACCACTGGATGGAAAAATAGCCGTCGTCGCAGGAGCGACAAGAGGCGCCGGACGCGGCATTGCGATCGCACTCGGCCGCGCAGGCGCGACCGTCTATGTGACAGGCCGCAGCGTCCGAGGCAGCTTGTCAGACATGGGCCGCAGCGAAACCATAGAAGAAACGGCAGAGCTTGTGACTGCAGCAGGCGGCAAAGGCATCCCCGTCCGCTGCGACTATACAGTGGAGGACGATGTCCGCGCGCTATACGCCCGTGTTGACATGGAGCAGCAGGGCCGACTGGATATCCAAGTGAACGATATTTGGGGCGGCGATCCTCTCACGGTATGGCATGAGCCATTCTGGGAGCATTCGCTGCATAACGGTCTGCTAATTCAGCAGCGCGGTGTCCATACGCATATGATGGCGAGCTACTACGCCGCACCGCTGATGGTCGCCCATGGCTCCGGCGGGCTGATTATCGAAATCACCGACGGCTACGATTACCGGTACCGCGGCAATCTCTACTATAGTCTGGCGAAGATTTCCGTCATTCATCTGGCGCAAGCGATGGCAGCAGACCTTCGCCCGCATAATATTGCGGCGGTTGCTTTAACGCCCGGCTTCCTTCGTTCAGAGGCGATGCTGGATCACTTCGGCGTGCAGGAAAGCAATTGGCGGGACGCTGCTGCGAAGGATCCCCATTTTCTCCAATCGGAAACGCCCGCTCTTGTCGGTCAAGCTGCCGCTGCACTCGCATCCGATCCGAAGGTGCTTGAGCGAAGCGGCCAAGCTTTGACCTCGTGGGACTTGTCCGAGGAATACGGCTTCGCTGATGCAGACGGCAGTCGGCCGCACTGGGGCCGTTATGCCGCTAAGCACGGCTTCTAATCGAAGTCGAAGCAGCTATAGTTCGATCCAGATTGCGCTTTTATCATCGGATTTCTTCACGCGCGGGAAACGCGTGCAATCCGGATCGGTCTCTTCAAGCTCCGTCAGCCACTCGATATAGCGGGGCAGCCCCATTTCTCGGACAAGCGATGCAATCTCAGCGGCGCTATCCTTGTCCGGCTCTCCCGGAGGCTTAGGTATGTAGAGGCCATCGGTAAAGAGCAGCAGCGATTTCACATTCGTCCGGCTGATTCGGCCGAATTCCGCGTAATCACTAAACGTCGGGTCACCGTTAATAACGCCGTATCCGCCAAGCGTGTTTGCCACTTCGCGCCCCTCTATAATAACCGGCTTACTGTGCTCCCAGAGGGCTTCACGAGTCGTTAGACCTGCCGCGACGCCTTCTGCCCAGACCGCTTTGGTCCGGTCATCCACATGTGCCAATTGATCGTTCGTAATGATACGTATCGAACCGTCCTTGTAATAAACGGCCAGCATACAATCGCCTAGTTGGGCAAAATCAATCCATTTAGGCTGCACTCGTACCAAGGCTGCACAAGCATTCCACACGGATTCTTTCTGCTCCGGCGATATCCCCGCTTCTACCATTGCTGCCCGCAGCGAGGTATTGGCATGGGTGAGCAGATTCATCAGCATATCCGAAGCTGCCTCTTCAGCCGCAGCTTCATTGCATGTCCGAGCCACCAGCTGCGCAGCTAGGTAGCCGCCGCTTTCCCCACCTGGCCCTTTGTACGGGACAAGTGAAGTTGCTCCATCTATAACGCCGAACAGCTGGAGCTCATCATTGCGAATAATAGCATCCTCATTCCAAGGGCTTACCCCTTTTACCGATACTGAAGTGAGTTCCATAATCGTTCGACCTCTCCTTTTGAGATAGATTCGCTCGTAATTGCCGGCAGTAGATTTTAGCATAAGATAGACGCCGGATAAAGGCAATGCGATTTCATACCTAGGGGATAAAATAAAGAGAAGACCCGAACCGGCTCCCATTGCAGCCGACTCGGGTCTTCTTGTTTCATTGCCATCTCGAACCGCTTGGATGCGGACATCCCTTCGCCGCGAGCTTCGCTCGAACCTTCACGAAGCAGCCGCAATGCGCGCAGGTTGTGCCGTATTGAAGGGACGCGCACCCTTCACAATTCGAGAGTCTGCGCTCATACTGCGCGTCCGGGACACAATCGCCGGGATGCAGCGCAAGCTTGCTTAGAATCCGCTGCAGCTGCGCTTCCTCCACATGCACGGATGCACTGCAGCCTTTGCAGCCTTCCTGTCTCTGCGTGTCAGCTCCCATGCGCATTAGCCCGCACGAAGCACCGCTACTGAAGCAGGCGGCAGCGTCACGCGAATCGTACCGTCTTCATGCTGCTCGATCGCCGTCAGCACCGAAGGAGTTACCTCTTCCGGCTGCTCTACGGTATTATGAGCGTTTAACGCACTGCCTTGCAGCACGGTTCCGCTGAGCGACAGCGCGTCGATATTTTGCTGCGTCAGTCCTCTCAGCTCTAAAATGATTTCCGCCGGCTCATCATGGCTCAGATTACAAAGGCTGGCGTGGATCACCCCATCCTTGCCGCGGGAAGCGGACACGCTCGTTTGCGGAATCGAAGCACCGTTCAGGCTGTAAGATGCCGCTTGATGATGGATATCGAGCGCTTCTGCATCATGGTGGACTTTGAACATGTCGAAGACATGGTAAGTCGGCGTAACCGTCATCCGTGCGCCTTCCGTCAGAATGACGGATTGCAGCACATTGACGGTCTGAGCGATGTTCGCCATCCGCACCCGGTCACAGTGATTATGGAAAATATGCAGCGTAGCTGCCGCGACAAGCGCATCGCGCATCGTATTTTGCTGATAGAGGAAGCCCGGGTTCGTGCCCGGCTCTACATCGTACCAAGTGCCCCATTCGTCCACGATGAGACTGATTCGTTTCTGAGGGTCGTATTTATCCATAATGGTGCTGTGTTTCTGAACGAGCTCGTCCATCACAAGCGCTTTGCGCAGCGTTTCGAACCATTCCGATGTTTCGAAGTCCGTAGCTGATCCCTTCTGCTGCCAGTTATGCGGAATCGTATAATAGTGGAGCGTCAAACCATCCATGAAACGCGCCGCATCCCGCATCAGCACTTCCGTCCAATTGTAATCGAAATCGCTGGCGCCGCACGCGATGCGGAAGATTTTGTTATCGCCGTAGTTGCGCACGTAGGTTTGATAGCGCCTGTAGAGATCCGCATAATATTCCGGCCGCATATTGCCGCCGCAGCCCCAGTTCTCGTTGCCCACGCCAAAATAGCTAACCTTCCAAGGCTCCTCGCGTCCATTGGCCTGCCGCTCATTCGCCATCGGCGACTCTCCGTCGAAAGTCATATATTCGACCCACTCCTGCATTTCCTGGACCGTTCCGCTGCCTACATTGCCATTGATATAAGGCTCGCAGCCGAGCAGCTCGCAGAGCAGCAGAAACTCATGCGTGCCAAAATGGTTGTTCTCCACGACACCGCCCCAGTGGGTGTTGATCATCCGTTTACGCGTCTCCCGAGGCCCGATTCCGTCTCGCCAGTGATATTCATCGGCAAAGCAACCGCCCGGCCAGCGCAGCACAGGCAGGTTTAATTGGCGAAGCGCTTCCAACACATCATTGCGAATCCCCTGCGTATTGGGAATATCCGAATCCTCGCCTACCCAAATGCCTTCATAAATACAGCGGCCCAAATGCTCGGAGAAATGGCCGTAAATATTGCGGTTAATGCTGCCTTTGCTGCGGTCTGCGTTGATGATTGTACGGTTCGTCATGCGGATAGACATCTCCTTATGGATTAATTAAATTATTAATCAAGTAACAAAATAACAATTCATCTTTATTCCATTAAACAATAAGTCGCTCCGCATTTCAATGTATTTATTATTCGGTTAGGTGAAAGACCGCAGCAAGTCCTCTACCCAGTTGTAGCATGCTGACAGCTCCTCAGCGCTCACTTGTTCCGATCGATGCTCGAACATGATTTTCACATTCGGATTATGTCTCCCGATGATTCGCATATAATCCTCGATCGGTGCCCAGTCCTCGCTTGGATCTAAATGCGGCAAGACCGGATGCCGCGTTTGCTTGCGTTCACCGCTCTCCGTTATGCGCAAGGTCGACAAATGAATCGTCTCCGCATAGCCGGCATACCGTTCAATAACGGCTCTGGCATCGAAGGCAGGGTCCATCCTCTCCTGTATGTACAGCCTCGCTGTGTCGAGACAAAGCTTGATGTTGTTATGCTTCTCGAGCAATTGCTCCAAACAATCCGTTTCCGTCACGTACCTGTTCAGCGCATCCAGCTCCAACACCGGTGTAAACTGGTACTCCCGCCCTTTACGCGCCAGCCACTCGAACAGCACTTCGCTTCTCTCCTGAAACGGTTCGAATGGGTATGCGGACTCGAATTCATATTCGCTGCGATCCGCAAAATGCCATCGTCCCCAATCCACCCGATCATCTAAGATAACGGGCTTGGGATAATGGAATAACACATAGCTGGGCTGAATCGTCGTTGTCATCAACTCGAGCTCATGCTGAACCCGCGCGAAAGCTTGCCGCCTTACGGCTTCGTCCTTTGCAAGGAACAGGGCATCCCGTACATGCGAACTGCCTGCTCGCAGCGGGAAATGAACGCCGATCCGGAAATCGTCTTGTTTCGATTGGCATTGGAGCCTTTCGATATCGGAATCCTTTTGAAATAAACAAGCCTCGATTCCGTAGAAGCCCTCTCTAAAATCTCTCCGATATTTCGCTTCATCAAAGCCCCCATATTGCCCGATCAAGAAATTGTGCCGCATCCTCTTCCCCTCTCCCGCTTCTCCTTCGAACCCATGTCCGAACGTTCCGCTTTCTATTCTCATATACTATTCTATTAAACAAGTAAGTAGGTGATAAACATGGCTATCATTCCGTTTATTGTTGAAAATGAGGATAGAGTCTTTCAAACCTTTGACGTGCGTGTGTTTAACTACGGCACTGATCCTGTTAGTTTGCAGCTTGAGGTGTCGTTTGCACTGAATTCGTCAGATGGCCCTTCCGCGCAGCAGCTTTACGTGCTTCGCACGGTTGAACTCGCAGGCGGTCAGCTGTTCACCTTTGCTAATATTTTTGCAGACTTCGACGTCATGACAGGCAAGCTGATAACTTGGGATTTAAGCGAAAATAATATTACGTTTAACGTCAGTCCTGATTTCCCTGTGTTTCCGCCTCCTTTCGGGTAACCTCTGCTACACCGCTGTATAACAGTAGATGCCCAACACCTCCGGCCGCTTTAATTAATAGCATGTGGAGAAGTCACCTTACCAAGGGAGGCGGAACATATGCAGAAGAAACGAACCTTTAAGAGAGCAACTACCTGCAGGCGCGCACAAAAGCACGACCATGAATTCGAGGGCAGCACCAAATTGGCTGAAGAAGGCGACGATCGCCACAACCATCGATTCGCAGGCGTAACCGGCCAAGCGATTAAATCCGGAGACAGCCACGTGCATGAGATCGATTTGACGAGAACCGATTTCTTCGGCCATTTCCACAAGTT
This sequence comes from Paenibacillus rhizoryzae, assembly GCF_059686995.1. NCBI lineage: Bacteria > Bacillati > Bacillota > Bacilli > Caryophanales > Paenibacillaceae > Paenibacillus > Paenibacillus rhizoryzae. Next base: position 238,790 of record NZ_JCAALT010000006.1, read on the forward strand.
AAAGAAGATCACGACCGGCCCCGCAATTCCCGTCGGAAACGGCAAGCATGTTCATTTTGTAATGGGAAAAACAACCCTGGCTGATGGTCACGTCCATCGATTTAACTTTGCCACCTTAATTAATGCGCCGCTCAAATAATGAAGATGTAGGCTGTCCCAAACGTCTGCCTATGACGACTGGGACAGCTTTTGCTATGCTTCCGGAGTTGCAGGATTGTGACAGAATGCTCGCGCCAGTCTATAATGGACACAATTGGGAATACATATGGCATACCTAAATAACGCTGATGAAGAGAGGCTTTTTCCGTGACGCAAACTCGTATTGGAACCATTACCGCAATCCATCGCTTTCCCGTTAAATCCTTGGGAGGAGAAGCGCTCCAAAGCAGCCGCATAGAGAGCTACGGCTTGTACGGGGATCGCTCGCACGCCTTCATCGATGAGACGAAGGAAGGCTGGGATCAATATTTCACGGCCAGAACCGCACCTGCCATGCTGCACTATAGAGCTGCATTGGCGGTTGGCGCGGAAACAGCGGACCATTTTGCCGGATTGCGAATTACGGCGCCGGATGGTCGTTCCCTGCAATGGAACGATGACTTGCTGCAAGAAATTCAACCGTTCTCTAAGCAAAAACTGAGCCTGCTCGCACATACGCCGCAATCGCTCGATCTGCTTGCAGTCGATGCCGCGAGCATCCTCATTATTACGGATTCCTCGCTTCGCAAGCTCGAAGCGATGTGGGGGAAACCGCTCGACCCGCTCCGTTTCCGGGCGAATCTGCTTGTGACCTTGGATGACAATGCGCCGGATGAATACGAATGGCTGAGCAAGCAGCTGTCGGTCGGAAGCGCGCGGCTGCAGGTGGATCTGTTCTGCGATCGCTGCTCGTTGATTACGATCGATCCCGAGACGCTTGAGCGCGATGCTTCATTGCTGCGGACCGTGAATGAGCAGTTGAAGCTCAATTTTGGCGTTTATGCGTCGGTGAAGCAAACAGGACAGGTGCAGGTTGGGGATGCGGTATATTTGGCGGCGGAGTAGGCGTCTACCTTCCGATGAACGTGGAAGGCAGCTCCATAGGAGAAGTTTGTGGCTTGCGTATAACGCAGCGTCATAGTCTATGATCGTTCTCAATACGAGAGGAGGACATCCGTGGTGAGCAGCCATTTGTATCGCACAAGCGAATTCGCTAAGAAAGCATCTGTTTCTGTGAGAACGCTGCGGTTCTACGATAAGAAAGGCATCCTATCTCCTTCCGCTCATACGGAAGCGGGACATCGGCTGTATACGGACGAGGATCTGACGCAGCTACAACAGGTTCTCGCGTTGAAGTTTCTTGGCTTCTCTTTGGACGAGATTAAGGCCCTCAGGCAGCGGCAAGGACGGGCTGACGACGCCTCGTCTGCTTCGCTGGCTCGCGCGCTTGCCGCGCAGAAGCAGATGGTGTTGGAGCGCCGAGCTCAGCTTGACTCCGTTATCGCCGCGATTGAAGAGACAGAGAAGCTGGTTGCTGCCGGTGAGCCAAATGTGGAGGCGATCGCTCATGTGATCGCGCTCATGCAGACGGAGCTGAAGCCGACATGGGTGCATGCCTATTTGACTCCGGAGGAGCTGCATACGGTGCAGGATATCGCTGCGAAGTCGTACTCGAAGGAGACGCTGCAGCGGCTGGCCAGGCAGCCTTTCGCGGAGGAGTCTTTCCGCAGCTACAGGCAATTTAGGGCCGAGCTGGAACGGCTCATCTCAGCCGGCGCGGATCCGACCGGTCCGGAGGCTGTCGCGCTGGCGCAGCAGTTGACGGCGCTGAACAATCGCCGTTCGCAGGGCGATCCCGCCATCGCGGCCGGGATGAAGCGGGCTTGGGCGGCGTTGAATGCCCTGCCCGCGGAGCAGCAGCCGCAGCTGTACGCGCTCTCCGCCGAGGAGCAGGCTTTCATCAAGGAAGCCTGCATCGCGATGTACCGGCAGCCGTAGCAGCTTTCACTGAATTGGGCTCATGTGCGGTTACCAGCACCGCTCTTGCGACCTTTCCCTTCAAAATAAGCCCATGTGCGGTACCCTGTACCGTTCATGGGCTTATTTCCTCGTTCTTCGGCGCGCCGCCGGGCACCTTTTAGGCTACCTCTTCTTGCGCACTTACGACCCCGTCGACCGATAATGCCGTACGCCGACGCGCCATACGAGCAGGCAGGGCACGAGGAACAAGAACCCCGCCAGCGGCACCATCGCGTATAGCGGGTGATTGCCGCCTTCTCTGCCCAGAATGTACAGCAGCGGCAGGTAGTTTACGCAGCCGAATGGGATGACGAAGGTGAACAACCGCTTCACCCATTTGTGATAGATATTCAGCGGGTACTGCGTCATTTCGCGTCCGCCGTCCGTGAAGATATTGGCAATCTCCAGCCCCTGCACCGTCCAGAAGCTGATGGAAGCAGCGAGGATAAAGATGCCCGTGAAGATGACGATCCCGCTGACCACCATCAATACCAACGTGGTTACCTTCAGCAGCGTCCAGTCCACTTCGATATTGCCTGCAGCCCAGATTAACACGACACCGCTCAGCAGCAGCCGGCCAATTCGGGCGAACTCGAACCGAGAGCCGAATACTTGGATGACCGTGCCCCGGGGACGAACCAGCAAGCGGTCGAAATCCCCGCTCACGACCAGGCTGGAGAATGTATCAAATCCTCGGCCAAAACATTCCGTAAACGAGAAAGCCATCTGCGTCACGGCAAAACAAAGCACGACCTCATACAAATTCCACCCTTTGAGCTGGCCGAACTGCTCGAACATAAAGTACACTCCGGCGAACGTTGTAAACGGGGTTAGACATTGACCCAGCGTCAGCAGCAGGAAGGATACCCGGTACTGCATCTCCGATTTAAGGATGATTTTCATATATTTCAAATATAAGCTCATGACGCCTCCTCACCCTCCCTGCACAACGACGCGCCGAAGCGAGCGGTTCATGGTGAATTTGCCGAATGCGACTAACGCGATCAGCCAAGCCGTTTGCATAGCCAGCCCCTTCAAAGCATCCAGCTTCGCGATATCACCCGTAAATACGCGGAATGGGAAATCTACCGTCCAGTGGAATGGCAGCAAATAGACAATCTCTTGCATCCACCCCGGCATAAGCGGAATCGGCACGATCATCCCCGCCAGAAAATCCCCGAAAACGCTAAAAATCAACAAGGAACCGCCCGGTGACATCGTAACAAATACCGATATGTAGATGAGCATCGAGATGGCAACGACCATCAGCATACTTATAACCAAAACCGCAAGGAAGATCAGAAAGGTAAGCCAATCCGGAGGAAGCTCAAGCCGGTAAGGCCGAGGCAAGAAAACCGTGACTAGCAGAATAGGAGAACATCTTAACAGCGCGCTCGACAATCGTTGTGCAAGCAGCTTGGCGTACCAGAAGTTATAAATACTGCTGGGCCTGCACAATTCATAAGCAATGTTGCCGCTCTTGATGAGCGAGAACAGCTCGTTATCTCGCAGCCATAACATCACCAGAGCGAGAAAAGCTTGCCTCAGCCAGGTGTAGGTGATCACTTGGGACAGTGTCATAGGAGGTTCTTGCCCGGTGGAATGCGCGTAGAAGGCTTCAAAAATCATAATAAACATAAACCCGAAGAAAAATTGCGTGCCGATTCCGGCCAATGCCGCCGCTCGATATTGCAGCCCGGTGGTGATTCGCAGCTTGAATACGGACATGTACGCCCTCATCATAGCTGATACTCCTTATACATCTGCACGATGATGTCTTCAATCGGCTGCGTTTCGATCGCCACATCCAGCAGCTCAACCTGTGCGGACAGCTGCGCGATCGCCTCCGAGATCATCACCTGCTCCGTATCTACGCTGAGGATCGCCCGTTCCGGCGTCCAAGACAGGAGCGATACGCCGGGAATGGCAATAGGACGGCTGTTCTCATGATAATCGGCGGTTATCGTTCGTTTCGTGCCGAATCGGCTGCGAAGCCCCTGCACATTGCCATCGTAGAGCAGCGTTCCTTTTCCGATCAGCAGAATCCGACTGGCCAGCGCTTCGATATCGTTCATATCATGCGTGGTCAGAATGACGGTAACACCCTTCTCTTTGTTGATCGTCTTAATGAATTGACGCACCGCGATCTTCGAAACGGCATCGAGCCCAATTGTCGGTTCATCCAAGAACAAGATGCTTGGGCTGTGCAGCAGCGAGGCGGCGATTTCACAGCGCATTCGCTGCCCCAAGCTGAGCTGTCGCACCGGTGTGTACAGAATGCTTCCCAGGTCCAGCGTTTCGGTAAGCAGCGTAAGTGTCTCGCGGTACTGTGCTTGCGGAACGTTGTAGATATCGCGCAGCAGATCGAATGATTCGATGACGGGGACATCCCACCACAGCTGGGAGCGCTGTCCGAACACGACGCCGATGTTCTTCACGTACTTGACCCGATCCTCCCACGGGGTAAATCCCTTAATTACACAGGAGCCTCGGTCAGGTACGAGAATGCCGCTCATGATCTTGATCGTGGTCGATTTTCCGGCACCGTTTGGCCCGATGTACCCGACGATTTCACCCGGAGGAATGTGGAACGAAATATTTTGCAGCGCTTCAACGGCCGTGTATTCCCGGTGGAATAACGATTTGAGCGCATGGCCAACACCTGATTGCCGCTTGGCGACCAGGAATGTCTTACTGATTCCTTCTACGGTTATCACGTACCGATACCTCCAGAAATTGAAGATTTTAGAAAAGCGACAGGGAGAAGATAGTATCATTACGTGGTTAAAATTGTCAACAGAAATATGTAAAAGCGTTGTCCATCAGTACAAACTGGAGATGTGGTAGAGAACATGCTTAAGTAATGGACTGCTCGCTTCAATTTTAGGGTGATCAAACGACTTAATGAACCGCATTCCGATTTTCTGCATGACCTGACTGGAAGGTTTGTTGATATCCGCCGTAAAGCTGTAAACGTCGCTGAATCCCAGCTGCCTAAATCCGTAATCCAGACAGGCTTTCGCCCCCTCGGTCGCGTAGCCTTTGCCCCAAGCCTCCTTCTTCAGCCGCCATCCAATTTCAATACACGGTGTAAAATCCGACTCAAATGTCGCAAGGTGGAAGCCAATAAATCCGATAAAGTCATTCGTTTCTTTCACTTCCACGGCATATAACCCAAATCCGCACTCCGCAAACTCAGACACTATGGCGTTGTAGAACACCTTCGTTTCATCCGCCGATAAGGTTTTCGGAAAATACCTCATCACCTCTCCGTCCGCATTCAGCTCGGCAAATGGTACCAGGTCCGCCTCTGTCCAGTCGCGCAATCGCAGTCTCTCCGTCTCCAAATAAATCATCTCGCACCTCCGCAAGAAAGCCCGCTCGCAGCTGCGAACGGACTTCCAGTTCTCATTTGATCTTAAAGCACCGGCCCGTATGCCACGCCTGTCAGCGAGATCGGTCCGATCACGGACGCGCCGGCTTTCAATACGATCCGATAATTAGGTGGCAGCGGGTCCGCATACTTCTGCTGATTTTATGGCTATTTCCGGTGCATCTTAAACTCCAGGAACAGCTCGTTGTAGTGGGAGAGCATTTTTTTGCCCAAATTCTTGTAGACCTCTAGCTTGGCAGTAAGCTCCGGTTTCGGATAGAACCGCTCATCCGAGGAGATCTCCTCGGGCAGGAACTCCATGGCCTTCTCGTTTGGCGTCGAATAGCCGACATACTCCGCATTCTGCGCAGCATGCTCGGGGTCCAGCATGAAGTTAATAAACTGATGGGCGCCTTCGATATTCCTCGCCGTCTTCGGAATGACCATGTTATCGAACCATAGGTTCGAGCCTTCCTCCGGCACCACATAAGTGAGCTTCTCATTCTCGCCGATAATTTCCGATGCGTCACCGGACCACACGACACCAACCGCTGCTTCCTCATTGGCCAGCAGCAGTTTGATTTCGTCGCCCACGATGGCTTTCACATTCGGCGTCAGCTTCTCCAGCTTCGCTTTCGCTTCCTGCAGATGGTCCTCATTCGTATCGTTCAGTGAATAATGCAGACTGTTCAGCCCGAAGCCAATGACTTCACGCGCCCCGTCCACGAGCAGAATTTGATTGCGCAAGCTAGGGTCCCACAGATCATCCCAGCTCTTGAAATCCAGCCCCTTCATCAGCTCCGTGTTATACACAATCCCGACCGTTCCCCAGAAATACGGGATCGAATAGGCATTGTCCGGATCAAAGGAGAGATTCATGAAACGCGGGTTAATATACTTCAGATTCGGCAGCTTCGACTTGTCAACCGGCAGAAGCAGATCTTCTTCTTTCATTTTGCTGATGGCATATTCGGAGGGCACGCTGATATCGAAGGTTGTGCCGCCTTGTTCGATTTTGGTCATCATCGCTTCGTTGGAATCGAAGGTTTGATAGATGACTTTAATGCCGGTCTCCTCTTCAAAAGCAGCCACCAGATCCGGGTCGATATAATCGCCCCAATTGTAGATCGTAAGCGTATTGTCGCCGGAGTAGCCCTGCGACGAGTTGAGCGCCGAAGCGCCGTACATTAAGGCAAAAGCAAGCACAAGCACGACGAGCAGCATCCGAACGAGCGATTTCATTTGTTAGGAAGCCCCCAATCCGTGCGGCGGTCGCCGCGCCCCGAAACTTGCCCGCGGCGGTTGATGAAATAGTAGCCGACGACAAGCAGCATCGTGAAGACGAAGATCAGCGTCGACAGCGCATTGATAGACAACGATACGCCTTGTCGAGCTCTAGAGTAGATCTCAACCGATAATGTCGTGAATCCGTTACCCGTGACGAAGAACGTGACGGCGAAATCGTCGAGCGAATACGTCAGGGCCATGAAGAACCCCGCGAAAATGCCGGACTTGATAAACGGCAGTACCACCTTTGACAGCACATCCCATTCGGTTGCGCCAAGGTCGCGAGCGGCATCAAGCAGCGAAGAGCTCATTTCCTCCAGCTTCGGCAGCACCATGATAACGACGATCGGTACGCTGAATGCAATATGGGAAATCAGCACCGAAGCAAAACCGAGCTTAATGCCGAGTATCGTAAACAGGATCAAGAAGGACGCCCCGATAATAACGTCAGGACTGACGATAAGCACATTGTTGAGCGACAGCAGCGCATTCTGATTCTTCCGCTTGCGCAGCCGGTGGATGGCAATAGCACCAATTACGCCAAGAATCGTTGAAATCACGGCGCTTAGCAGTGCAATGACCAGCGTATTGAGCAGAATGATTAGCAACCGCGTATCGGCGAACACTTCCTTGTACCAATCCAGCGTAAACCCATCAAATCCGTGCATCGTCCCCCCGCTGTTAAACGAGTAATAGGACAAGTAGAAGATCGGCGCATACAAGATGATGAAGATGAGCCAGAGATAGACATTCGAGAGCTTCAGTTTACGATTCATCGTTTGTCCTACCTCCTGCTTCTGTTGCGATTGCCGGTTAAGATCATAATAACCGCCATCGCAATGATGAGAAATACAGCTATTGTGGCACCCATGCCCCAATCCTGCGTCACGAGAAAATGCTGTTCAATCGCCGTTCCGAGCGTAATGACGCGGTTTCCTGCGATAAGCCGCGTAATCATGAAGAGCGACAATGCAGGAATAAACACAGCCTGACAGCCGGATTTCACGCCGCTTAACGTAAGCGGGAAGATGACCCGGCGGAAGGTCGTCCATGGCGATGCGCCAAGATCGCGAGATGCATCCACGAGCGAGGGGTTCAGCTCCTCAAGCGCATTGAATACGGGCAGAATCATGAACGGAATGAAGATATAGACCGATACGAAAATAAAGCTGAAATCCGTAAACAAGATTTGCTGATTCCCGATGCCGATCAGCTCGAGGATCGCGTTGACGGCTCCATAGGTTCCGAACAAGCCGATAAATGCATAGGTCTTGAGCAGCAAGTTGATCCAGCTGGGCAGAATGATCAGCAGCAGCCAAAGCTGTTTATGTTTGGTGCGGGTTAACAGATAGGCCGCCGGATAACCGATCAGCAAGGAAAAGAACGTAATTAAGAAAGCGTACCAGAACGAGCTGAACGTCATCTTCATATAGACCGGCGTGAAGAAATGCGCATAGTTGGTGAAGGTGAAGTTGCCTTCCACATCAAAGAGAGAATCGTAGACGATGAGCACGATCGGCGCAACTACGAACAGCAGCATCCACAGCAAATACGGAATGAGGTACATATTGCGAGAACGTGACTGTGCTTGGATCGGTGCGTTTATTTGGGCATGCGCTGCGTTCCTCATGAGTAAGCTTCCAGCCTTCTATCGAACTCTTCCTCGGTCTCGTTGAAGCGCATGACGTGAATGGCTTCCGGGTCGAAGGTCAGCCCGATGGACTCCCCAACCTCCGCTCTGCGCGTCGAGTGAACGAGCCACTTGTTGCCGGCATCATCGATGCACTGAATTTCAAAGTGAACGCCGCGGAACAGCTGCGCTTCTACTTTCACGTTCAGCTTGCCGTCCTCAGGACGGGTAATTTCCAAGTCCTCCGGACGGATGACGATGTCTACCGGTTCATTCCGCTGCAGCCCCTGATCGACGCAGACGAACGATTTTCCCGCAAACTCGACTAGGAAATCCTGCGTCATCTTGCCTGCTACAATGTTCGATTCTCCGATAAAATCAGCCACGAACCGGTTAATTGGCTCATCGTAGATGTCCATCGGCGTACCGCTTTGCTGGATTACCCCTTCGCTAAGCACGAAGATCTCATCCGACATCGCGAGCGCTTCCTCTTGATCATGCGTAACGAAGATGAACGTAATGCCAAGGCGTCGCTGCAGATCGCGCAGCTCCACCTGCATTTCGGTACGAAGCTTAAGATCAAGCGCAGAGAGAGGCTCGTCCAGCAAGATGATTTCGGGACGATTCACAATCGCTCGCGCAATGGCTACCCGCTGCCGCTGGCCGCCTGACATCTCCTTGATTTCACGGTTCTCGTAGCCGACCAGATTGACGAAACGGAGCGCTTCAAGCACCTTCTCCTTGATTTCGGACTGTTTCATTTTCTTAATGCGCAGGCCAAATGCGATGTTCTCGAACACATTCAGATGCGGGAAGAGCGCGTAATCCTGGAACACGGTGTTCACTTGGCGTTTGTTTGCAGGAATATGGTTGATGACTTTCCCGTTAAAATAAATCTTGCCTTCCGTAGGCTCCGTAAATCCGGCAATCAATCGCAGAATCGTCGTTTTACCGCAGCCCGAAGGACCGAGCAGCGTATAGAACTTGCCGCGCTCGATCTCAAAGCTGACGTCCTTCAGCACGGCGGGATCACCCTCGTACTGCTTGGTGACGCCTTGGAATGAAATGATGGCTTCGCTGGCAGGTTGTACATTCATCGTGGCGCTACCTCCTTCATGGATCATATCTTCTACTGGATAGTATAACCAATCGATACGATCACATGAAGCGGTTTTTATTCATTCAAATAAGTCGTAACCCGATTCTGTATCAGTTTAGCGACTGCATCGGCCGTTTTCTGTCCCGTTAAGAACGCTTTGACTTCCTCCGCAATGATTTTCTGGACGGTCGTTTCATAGCCTATATTTCGTAAACTAGCCTCGGACAGCATCTCCCGGAGCATCTTAAGATTTGCATCAGTCGCTTCGGCCGCAGCGCCGCCGCCTTTGGCAGCTACGTTCTTATCGATACCATTCTTCTTCACATCTTCGATCGCCTTTTCATTCACCGCTTTATTCATCGAGAATCCCGAATATCCGGCCGATTGCATCTCTTCGGACAGCAGGAACTTCATAAACTCCCAAGCATCCCTCTTCACTTCCGAATTGGCGTTCATGGCAATTTGATTCGTCACGAGAAACGATATGCCCGATTTTTGATCTGCGGCATGCGGTTTTTGATAGACCCTTCCGTTCTTGTAATACAAGCCAAGTCGTAAGAGATAATCGCTTGGGGACGTCATTAATGAATACGAAAGGCTGCTTTTTGTAAGTGATGGGGTATCGCCGTTTAGCGCCTTCTCACCGTACATCTTCTTTACATCCGTCAGTAAATCGGTGAAGAACGGAGTATCGAACGATGCTTTGCCATTCGCTCCATCGATTAATCGGTTATAGTTGTCGGACACGAGATTGTTGATCATCGCCTCAGGCGGCAAAAAAGCAATGGAGGAAGGTTGTCCGTTCTTGCTTGCCAACTGCTTGCTGATCTCGACGAACTGGCCCCACGTCCAGTTCTTATCATCAATCGTAACGCCGGCTTTCTTGATCGCCTCCGCGTCCCCGTACAAAGCTTCCAAGTAGAATTCAACTGGCATCATATAGAGGCCGCCGTTCATTTTGGAGCCTTCCATAATGTTCATCTGGTATTGCTGCTGATCGAATCCGGCATCCCGCTTCATCCAATCGTCCATGTTTTCGAACGCGCCTTTATTCACGTACTTATCGATGGGCAATTCGACCGTCGTAAACGCGAATAAATCCGCTCCCTTGCCGGACAATACCTCGGTCGTCGTTGACTTGATATATTTCTCCACGTCCGGACCACTTATCATTGCGCTTTTAGGAGCAAATTCTTTAAGTTCAATCGTCGTATTCGGATGCAGCGCCTCGTATTTTTCTTTCGCCTGCTTGTAGATATCGGTAGCGGCAAGTATCGATACGACAATGGTTTTCGGTTTATCGTCCAGCGGCTCAAGCCCTTGAGGGGCAGCGTCGGCATTCGCTGCAGTGCTTGATTCATTGCTTGTATTGCTTTGCGATTGTTGTGCGCCATTTTGCGATGAATTCCCAGAAGCGCTATTGTTGCTATTGTTGCTGCTGTTGCTATTTTTGCTACTGTTGCTGCTGTTTCCATCACATGCCGTTAAGCAAATCAACATGAAACAGCTCACCATTAAGATCAGTGCTTTTTTCATTTTTCATTTCCCTCTTTCTGATTGGATGATCATGATTTCGTCATTACCCGCACCCGAACTCCATCAGTAACGGGTTCACTGCTTTCCACGATAATCGGCGCGTCCGGGAAGATCCCTTGAAGCACGACCGTTTCGAATTCGTTCGAATCGCCGATTTCGATCATAGCCTTGCGCACATGGCTTGTATTGCCGAGAGGCCCTTTTCGCTCCTCGATGACGTAAACGTAAGCTTCGGAGCCTTCCCTATGAATGGCGCTGCTCGGAATCAGGATTCCGCCCGTATCGGCTGACGCAAATTCAAGGTTAAGACGCGCTTGTTCGCCTCCACGCAGCGATTCATGTTTCACGGAAACGACGAGAATCAGCTGGGACTCCTTGGTTTCAATGCCCGCTACAAGGCCAACCATCGCTTCCGCGTTATCCGCTGGCCCGACCTGGATGTCCAGCTTCTGACCAATCTTCAATCGGTCGCCAATGTCGGCAGGTACCTGTACCTGCATTTGATAACCTAGACTGGAGGAAGCCAGTTGAATATCGGGACCGGCGCTCGCAGAAATCATTCCATCCACGGCACCTACTTTCGTCACGATACCGTCGAAGGGAGCTTTCAGCTCGCGATTGTCTGCCAATTCCGCCTTCATGCTGTCCAGCGTTCGGTGCTGGACATCCATCGTAATACGCGCACTCTGGAGATCCCGTTTTGCGCTGCGGATCTGGATCGCATCGCCGCTAGATACGGCCGTAACGTAATGTTCCTGTAAACCTTGAATGGACAATTGCTGCTGCTCCATCTGCGATTTCGCGTCTAAATAACGGTTCTCGGCTTCGCGGCTTTCGTAAACGACCAGCGTCTGTCCCTTCTTAACGCTTTCTCCTGCTTTAATCTTGACGGTCCTTACGATCCACCCCGCCTTGTTCGATAACGCAGCCTCCATGACCGGCTCCAAATTACCGCTTCCGGAATAGCTCCGAACGAACTCCCCTTGCCGTCCGACCGTTGTCCACACCTTCGTTAACGTCATCATTTGCAGCGTATTGCTGAACAGGGTAAGCACGATTAATGCGCCGACAAACAAGGCGGCAAGCAATCGAACCTTTTTCTTCCTGCCCATATTCACTTGCTCGGTATCTTGCCTTTCCACTTGGTGTATCCTCCTACCCTTTAATGCCGGACATCTGAACGCCCTCGATGAAATAAGATTCCGCATTCATAAATAACAGCACCATCGGCAACATATAGAAGACCGACGCCGCGAAGCCTACGCCTTTCGCCTCCTGCTGAACAACGGAGAGATACACCGACAGCGGCTGCTTGAAATCGTCTTCCAGAAAAATAAGCGGTTGCTCGACCATGTTCCAATAATCGACGAACAATAAAACGATGAGCGCCGCGAAGCCCGGTTTGATGAGCGGAACGATGATTTGATGAAAAATGCGAAAATGACCGGCTCCATCCATATAAGCTGCTTCAACGTAAGCATTCGGGATCGACAGCATGAACTGCCTTAGCATGAACACGCCGAAGGCTCCGAAGATACCGGGCAGAATAATGGCACTTGCGCTGTTCAGAAGACCTAGCTTATCGGCAATGATATAGTTCGGTACAAGCGTCACTTGAAACGGCATCAACATGGCCATGAGGTAAACGAAGAACAGCCTGTCCCTCCCCCGAAAGCGAAGTTTCGCAAAGGCATAGGCCGCAAGAGCGCCCACGATAACCTGCCCTGCAATAATGAGCGAGACCATGTAAACCGAGTTCCAGAATAGGTTCAAATAAATCGGCGTCGCGATCAGCACTTTCCCGTACTGTTCGAACGAAACCCAGTCGGGAATGAGCTTCAAATTAACGAATGCGTCCTTACCGCCTGTTGCCGCGTCCGTCATTGTCCCGATCAAATCATAGTTGGAGCCGATTTCATCCTCCGTCATGAGCGAGTTGGTGAACGATACGATAATCGGCAGCAGCATCAGGATCGCGACCAACGCCAGCGGAAGCGTGATTACGCCTCTGGAAATAGAAGCTTTCAGTTTCATTGTTTCTCCCCATCAGTCTAAGAAATGAGTAAAGCGGCGCTCCAAGGCGAACATTCCCGATACCAGTACAAGCAGGCAAACCACCATCAATGCAGCGGCGGACGTCAGCTTCTGAATATCGAGAGACAAAAACATGTTGTTCATGTAATGCTGCAGCATATAAATGCTGTCGTGCGGATAATCGCCCGCGATTAGATAGGTTTCCCTGAAGATCCGAAACGAGCTGATAAGCCCCATCAAGATGACGAAAAACAGAGTTGGCGTTAAATAGATAAGCGTAATGCGGCTAAACTTATGGATAGCGCCCGCTCCTTCAAGCTCAGCTGTCTCGTAATAATCCCGAGGGATACTCTGCAGGCCGGCCAAAAACAAGATAATATTGTACCCGATGTTTTTCCAAGCATAGACGACGGAGATCACGCCTCTGGCCCACTCCGACTTCATCCAATCGATTCGGGCGATGCTCCATCCATGCAGCCAGCTATTCACCGCTCCGTTCCAATCGAATAGTAATTGCCAAATCAGGACAACGGATGCGACGGGCACGACAAGCGGCAGGACGTATGCAGTTCTGAGCCAATTGCGGAAGTAAATGCTTTGATTCAACAGCAACGCCAGCAACAACGATATAGCGATGGTGATGGGAACGCTGACCGCAGTAAACAGAAACGTGTTTTTGGCTGCTTTCAAGAAGGAATCGCTTGCCAGCAGCTCCTTGTAATTGGCGAAACCGACGAATGAACCGCCAGTCGTTCGATCCCTAAAAGAGTAATAAAAGCCCATCATAAAAGGAATCAAGTAAAAAACCATAAATCCCAGTGCACTGGGGGCAAGAAACCAGATGGCAACGAAGCTGTGCCGCCTCATGACTTTACGAAACATGGCCGTGATCTCTCCTCCGCCCATTAACGCAGACTTTCGATTACGCCATTAGCAATGGCAGTCGATACTTGCTCTTGAAACGACTCGGTCTTCATTCTCGTTTCTTCGTTCTTATTCGAAATGTAGCCGAGCTCTAGCAGAACAGCCGGCTTCGCGTTCTCGCGAATCACGTGGTAATCGCCGAACTGTATGCCTCTATCCTTCGTAGGCATGTCCTTCTTGAATAACTGGTCATGAATGGTCTGGGCGATTTTCCGATCTTGCGGCTTGTTGTAGTAAGTTGTCATCCCGTGCACATCGCTGGTCTGAAAAGCGTCGAAGTGAATGCTAATGAACAAGTCCGCATTCTGCGCATCCGCTACCTCGGTTCTCCCTTTCAGCGAGATCGTCGAATCGGCATCGCGCGTCATGACAACAGTCGCGCCTTGCTGGATTAATTTCCGTCTCACATTTAACGCCGTAAGGAGCGTAACATCTTTCTCGTAAGTTCCCGCGCCGCCAATGGAACCGACATCCTTGCCGCCATGGCCGGGATCGAGAACGATCGTTTTTCCTTTCAAAGGCAAATTTGAAACGTTACTGGACTGAGTGGTCTTTGGTTTACCCGCACCAGCACCGCCCGATTTCGATTTCGTTGCTCCTTCTGATTTAATTTGGAAGAAACTTGTAGACAAGATGACTCCGACAACGGCTATGGCTGCATATTTAGTGGTTGTTTTCATGATTAGATCGTACTTGAAGGCGATAAAGACAGCATGGAGCAGAAATAAAGATGAAATAAAGATTGATGGCGAACAAAAAACCGCTTGTCAGAGAGGCGACGAGCGCCTTCTTGACAAGCGGTTAAGATAGAACGACTAACGGTTCTTATTCAAGCTGAAGTAAAACATAACGCCATCCTTCGTATTTCGCGCGCCGTATTCGACCCCGTGCAGCTCCAATATTTTTTTGGAGATGGCGAGTCCCAGCCCGGTGCCGCCATCGGCTCGCTGCCTTGACGTATCTCCCCGGTAGAAGCGATCCCAGACTTTATCCAGCTGATCCTCCGGAATATGGGCGCCTTTGTTTTCGACGCAGACGACGATTCGATTCGTCTCCTCGATCATGGAGACAATGATTTCATGCTTCTCCGGCGTGTAGCGGACCGCGTTCGTCATGAAATTCGTGATCACTTGCTCGATCCGATGCTGGTTGGCTACAACTAGTGCGGGAACCACCCGAATGCTTAGCCGCAATTGTTTTGCCGCCATCCCCGGCGCTAATTGGTCGCAGATCGATTCGACCGACCTATCGATAGAGAATACGTCTTGCAGCATCTTATAAGTGCCGGACTCGTACTTCGCCAGCTCAAGCATATCTACGATGAGATGGTCCATCTTGTCGACTTCGTTCTCCATCGCTTCGAAGTAATGATCCTTCTTATGCGCGGCCACGCCGTCCTTAAGAATCGAGATGCAGCTCTTCATGACGCTAAGCGGCGTCTTGAGCTCGTGGGAAACGCCTGAGATAAACTCTTTCCTCGTGTTCTCCAGCTGTTTCTCTCTCTCGATGTCTTCTTGCAGCTTCCCGATGTAGGAATGCAGCGTAGCGGATAATTGATTGATGTTACGCGACAGGTCGCCTATTTCATCCTTTGACCGAACAGGAATCGTTTCTGAGAAATCCAGATTTGCGATCTTCTTCGTCGTCTGATTGATGCGCAGCAATGGCCTTGCGATTTTCATGGAAAAGTACAGCGACGCAATCAAAATAAGCACAATCACGAACGCGATGATGTAGACATAGTAGTCCTTCATCATTTGAACGGCCTCGTCTACCGGCTGCAGCGATGCCATGGCGAAGATATAGTTTGTCGTACCGTTGACGTAATGAACCGGCTGGATGAACAGTTTGTACTTCACGTTATTTTGCTCGTAATCCTGGATGAGAAGCGCATCCGTGAGCTGCATGTCATCGAATAGCAGCTTCGCTTGAAAGGCATTGATTTGTTCCAGGAAGAGCTTGTTGGAATAGATAAAGTCCGACGAGCCCCCGCCTTTAGGAAACCGTACGTCCGTGACGACGCCGAATAGATTCACGAAAGACGATTTATCCGGGGCCATCGGTTTCCTTTTTTCTTCAAATTTATATCTCTCGCCGCTCCCGAATACTTTGCGCTTGAACGGCTCGTTGGCATACAACACTTCCCCGGACGGATGCTGCAGCACAATCGGCGTGAGCACGGAATGACTCTTTATTCCCGTAATCATCAGTTGAACGCCGGTTGTAATCAACGCTTGTCCCGAAGCGGCTTCCTCCATGCTGATGAGCTGATAGAGAGGGACTTTAATGCGCTCCTTCTCCTCCTCTTTCGTCAAAGCCTTAAGCATTCTGAGCTCGAGGTAGAAGTCATTTACATGCTTTAAGTTACCGTCGTGATCCAGGCTTGTAATGGTTACATTGTTCGTCCTGTAAAAATCCTGCTCCAGCGATTGAATGGCAAGCGAATTGCCTCGCGCATCGATATAGGACGTCTTGAAAGCCGCTAATTTCGCTTGCAAGTCGCTCACTTTCCGGTTTGCGTAATATTCTTTGAAAAAGATCGTTTGGCCGATATAAATGACTGCTAGGATAAGCATGCACAAGGTTGTCGTCAGAATGAACAATTTCAATACAATTCCGGTTCTCATGCCCCGGCCTCGAACTTATAGCCTGTGCGTACAATCGTCACAATCATGGAGGCCTTATCCCCAAGCTTCGTGCGCAAATTTCGGATATGCGTATTCACTGTACGATCGTCCCCAACATACTCATAGCCCCATATTTTTGTAATCAGCTGCTCGCGCGTAATGACATTTCCCTGATTAAGCATGAGGTAGGCGAGGATTTCAAACTCGGTATGCGTGAAATTGACTCTTGCATCGTGGATCGTAACGGTTCGCGACGGAAAGTGGACCTTAATGCCGTTTATCGTCAAGGAATCCTCCGACTGCGCCGACTTGCCGACCTTGCTGCGGCTTTCAAGCAAACGCTTCGCCCTTGCGAGCAAGACGGGCGGGCTGTACGGTTTTGTCACATAGTCGTCGGCGCCGAGCTCAAATCCAAGCAGCGTGTCATCCTCATCGACCCGGGCAGTCAGCATAATAATCGGGACGTCGGATTGCTTGCGAATCCTGCGGCAAACCGACCACCCATCTAATTCGGGCAGCATAATGTCGAGTACGACGAGATCCACTTCATGCTCCTGAAACGACTTCAGCGCAGCCTTCCCGTCGGCCGCCTCAAGCACCTTATAGCCTTCGTTTAGAAAGTAGTCTTTGCTGATCTCGCGCAATATGTCCTCATCTTCGACGATCAATATGGTTTTCATTTCCGGCTCCCGTTTCGCGATATTCTAGGATCAGTTTAACGGCAATCAATGAAGAACAGATGCAGATGATGTAAAGATGAGATGAATTTCATGCATATAAAAAAACCACATGGAGGAAACAAACACTCCCATGTGGTCTTACTATTCCCAATAAATGGCGTTTTAGCTTCGAGCGAGCAGCGTTTTATATACTTTAATCATGCTCATATGCATGCCTTCATGGTAGAGATTCAGGCTTAGAAACTCTTCCGGCGATGAAAGTGTGATCCCCATCGAAGTCGTATAGGGCTTCGGGACCTTCTCCTCCAAGCGATGCGAGATGGCCTCCTGGATGCGCTCCACCTGGCTGCCAAGCAGCTGCTTCAATTCATCAAGCGTAGGCAGCGCATCTCCTTCCGCCCAATTAAGCGGCGAAGTGCCGAATTCGAACCATTCCTTAAACCCTTCGGGCCGCTGAAGCGGAAGCTCCAGGTATTGAAAAGCAAACCGTTCCTGCACGACGAAGATATGTCCCAGCTGCCAGCGAATCGAATTACGGAATCCGTCCGGTATCCGGTCTGCCGACTCTTCCGTAACGCCTTCCAATAGCTTCAATGTCTGATCTCGCACAAATTTGAGCTGCGTGAATAAGAACTGATCCATGGTCGCTTTCACTCCAATCGATTGACTATGTGTTCCACTATATCATGTTCTCTGACATAGAGGGCAGGGAAATAACCGCGCGAGGGCGAATTATTCTGCCTACTACCAATAATCGGAAAAGGGCGGTTCACTCATGCTAAGCACAGCTTTTCTACTCGTACTTGGCTCCGGATTTCTGCACTCCGTATGGAATTTATTTACGAAACGCAGCCTCGATAAAAATGTATTCCTCTGGTTATGCCAGCTCGTTGGACTTGTGCTGATGGTGCCCTGGGGAATAGCACTATGGGATGGCTCGCACCTAAGCGCCAATGGTTGGTGGATCATTGCGGCAGCCGCTGCCCTTCACGGTTTATATACCATCTTGCTGGCAGCCGCTTACTCCGTCGGTGACTTGTCCCAGGTGTATCCCATCATGCGAGGAACCAGCCCCTTGCTGGTCCCGCTGATCGGTTCGGCGTCACTTTGCTCAACGAACAGCTGACCTTGGCTGGGTATCTGGGCGTAGTGTGCATCGTGATCGGAATTGTTGCGCTCAGCAACATCAAATCGGGCGGCGTGGGCACTTCGATGCGCGCGCCACTGCTCGCTCTGGCAGTTGGGCTCTGCATCGCCAGCTATATCATTGTAGATAAACTCGCGCTAGATTACGTGCCCGCCATCGTGCTGAACACGTTGACAACGGCAGGCAATCTGCTCGCATTGACCCCAGCCGTTATCCGCTCTAAGGGCATGAAACGAGAGCTCCGCCGGAATGGCAAAATCATGCTGCTATGCGGTGTTATCGCGCCCGGCGGTTATTTGATTTTCTTATATGCGCTGTCGCTTGGCCCTGTCTCGCTGCTAGCGCCAATGCGCGAAATCGGCACCGTGTTCGGCACGCTGATGGGCATTCTGATCCTCCACGAGAAACAGGGCAAGCAGCGGATCTGGTCTTCCGTGTTGATCACTTGCGGTGTTATCGTGCTTGGCCTGTGGGGCTAAGATTGCCTCGGGCCGATTGAATCAGAACTGCTGCGCGTCCGGCTCAATCTGCTGAATCCTCTGCATATAGGCGATTACCCTGCGATCCCGCGCGTGAGGGTAATCGTAGCCCAGCTTCTCACCGAGCTCGGTTGCAAGCTTGCGGAACAAATCCGTCATCGCGAAGAGCGCCCGCCAATTGTCCTCCCGGCTCGCACCCGCATAGGTCTGTTCCAGCTCGGACCATGTCTGCTCGTCCAAGTAACGCTTGAACCATCGCCCATGCTTCCCCGGATTCACATTCCAATCCTGATTCACCCCGATATGCCATTCGATCATCGGCATGAACATGTCGAAACGGATGACACTGTCCAGCATGTACTTGGCATAGAACAACTCATCTCGCCACAAGCTCTTCGCCACATACGTGATATCCCACCAAAATGCGTTCACCCGCGAATGATAGTCTTCACGGGAAGGTTTATCGGTTATAAAACCGGTATGCTGCGGCTGCTTCATGCTGGCTGTCAGGCCGTCTTTATCAAGCAGTACGCGGTAGCCGATATCGAGTTCTTCCGGCAGCAGCGGCATGCTCATCATCTCCTGCAGTTGCTCCACGGGGTATACTTGAAAATCGATCCGTACGCCATCCTCGAATAGCACCAGCCGCGTTATCGAGCGCTCATGATCTTCCCGATAATCCGTCATGATCCCGCCGAACTGCGTAATCCACGCATCACTCCCGCGAAACGGAGTAACGTCCGTTACCACCAGCTCGATGTCATAGTCCGACAGCAGATCGACCGGCGCATTCGGGTTCGTACGCGAGCTCGTCATCATAACGGCCCGAATCATGCTGTGCTTCTGCGTCCACTCTACCAGCCTGCCGAGGATTTCCTCCATATTGCGCATGGGTTGCAAACTCCTTATCGTTTCGTTGTTGTATTCGTGATGCCAAAAGGCACATGCACCGAAGGCACGCTGCGCGCGACACCTTCGATATGGCCTACCTGATCGTCGAAGAAGATATGGGGCTTGAAGATACCCAGCACCCGTCCTTTATCGATACCGCCTAGAAAGAAAGCCTCGTCGACGCGAATATCCTGCTTCCGCAGCGTCGTGATGACCCGTTCATGCGCCGGCGCATTGCGGGCGGTCGCTATGGCGACACGGATCTTCGGCTTATAGGCCGGATTAAGCAGCTTCTTCTCGCTTTCGCGTTTCTGCAGCTTGGCAATTTCGCCGAAGAAACGGAAGAGCGGTCCACCCGGCAGCGGCTCGCCTGCTTTGCTCCTCTCATGATCGTGAAACGAATGCAGCGCGCCGCCCCGCTGAAATACGGTCTCCGCCGAGTCATCGGCGATGATACCGTCAAAGTCGAAGGCGATCCGCAGCTCTTCATCTTCATCATCGTCCACGTAATCGGTTGGATAGATGCAACCAGCGGGATAGCCGTGCTCGACGGCTTCTTTCACATCTTCCGGGTTTCCGGAGAGGAAGAGCGACGCGTTGAAGGCTTCCATGTACAGGAACGGATTGTTCCCTGTAACGAAGACGGCCCGGCTAATCGGCAGCTGATAATGCTCGATCGACTTGAATACGCGAAGTCCGGTATCGGGATCATTGCGCGAGAGCAGCACCACTTCCACGAGCTGTTCCTCGTCGGAAGCATGGATGCGCAGCAATCGTTTGATCAGCGGAAAGGCGACGCCTGTCGCCAAGATATTATTCTCGTTCTCGCGCTGGAACTTGCGATACTCGTCCTCTCCTCGTTCGCGGAAGACGCGATCCGATTCTTCGAGGTCGAATAAGGCGCTGGAGGCAACGGCGATGACGAATTTATTTTCGATGGGATAGGGCATGGGGTGGGACCTCCTTATACCTTATTGGCCGTAACGGTGTCCCCTCCATCTTACCAAGCCGCCCGAATATCCGTACAGCGCAATATAACATTGTATCCCAGCGCGCCTGATGTTTATAATTAGTCCATTGAAGATCTAGAGAAGAAAGGACGGATCAGCCATGTGGAGTGAGCTGTGGAGATTGTTTATTTCGTTCGGCAGAGCGACGATGCTGGGCTATGGAGGCGGACCGTCCATCATCCCGCTGTACGAGAACGAGGTTGTGAGCCGCATGAAATGGATGACGACGGAGGACTTCGGCCATGCGCTTGCGTTCGGTAACTCCCTGCCGGGACCGATTGCGACGAAGCTAGCCGCTTATATCGGGTTCAAAGTAGCCGGCTGGGCCGGCGCTACGGTAGCCCTCGCCGCCGTTGTGCTGCCAACGGCTTTGCTGATGATCGTGCTCGTCGGCGTCATGTCGAAGCTGCAAAATAATTCGATCATCAAAGGGATGATCCGCGGCATCCAGCCCGTCATCTTCGTCATGATGGCGATGCTGGCATATGATTTTGCCAAATATGCGATGAAGACGACGCCGGGCGTGATTACCTTCATCCCCTTCCTGCTCGCAGTTGCTTTCTTCATCATGGTGTACTACTTGAACCTGAATGCGGTTTGGGGCATCATTGGCGCGCTTGCGATCGGGGCATTGTTCTTGCGGGGCTAGTACGGTATTGGACTAATGAACATCCCGGGCTGTGGGCGGCTCAGGGATGTTTTTCCGTATTTAGGCAGGATGATCAATCCAAATGCCTCTCATCCTCATAAGCTAGTACGACTACATCTACTAGAATGGAGCTGAATGTGATGCAAGCCAAGAGCCCAAGCAATGTGAAAGCCATTGATGTATCGCATCATCAAGGCGTCATCGATTGGAAGAAGGTTCATGCGACCGGGGTACTAGCTGCTTTCATAAAGGCGTCCGAAGGGACTTCGTTTCAAGACGATAAATTCTCAACGAACGCTACTGCAGCAGCTGCAGCCGGCATTAAGACGGGATTCTACCACTACGTGCATCCCGAGTCGAATGACGCCAAATCGGAGGCAGCTCATTTTGCCAATACGATCAAAGGTTTCAAATCGGATTTTCCTCATGTGCTCGACGTGGAGGGAGATGCGGGCCAAGTGCCCATTTCCAAGCTTACGCAGTGGTGCGTGGACTGGTTGACAGAAGTTAACCGGCTGACAGGCCATCCAACCATGCTCTACACCGGGGCGAGCTTCGCCAAAACCAATCTGACTCAGCCGCTTGGCCAATGGCCGCTGTGGGTCGCTCACTACGACGTGGACCAACCGATGGATAACCCGACCTGGAGCGAGTGGGCCGTATTCCAATATTCCGACGATGGCAGTGTCGATGGAATCGGCGGCAACGTCGTGGACTTGGATGCGATGGAGCAGGCATTTTATAACCTCTACGCCAATCCGGGCCAGCCTCAGCCGCAAAGTCCGGAAGATACGATCAAAATCGTGGTGAACGATAAATTAGCTGCTTACGGCCGCATCGTCGATAGCAGTACCTATATGCCGCTGCGGCAGCTCGGCGAGTCGCTGGGCGTACCGGTTTATTGGGATTCCGAAACCTCAACCCCTTACGTGAATGGAAAGCCGGTCACGAACTACCTGCTGTTCGACAACAGAACGTACATCGCCGTTCGTTCTTCAGCCGAGCTGCTTGGTGCCAAAGTTTCGTGGGATGGTGTGAACAAGAAGGTTTACATCTATAAGTAACCGGTGGCGGCGCGGTGACGGTGCGGTGGCGGTGCGCTAATGAACCGTACGGGTCTTATTCGGGGCAAAAACAGCTTTAAATTATTCTAACGAACCGTGGAGACGCTATTTGGGGAAATTCAAACTAAATAGGGCATTTAAGCACCGAATAAGACCCGTGAGGTTCGTTAGAATTTCTAGAGCAGCTTTTTAAATGTAATAGCGCCTGTAGGGTTCGTTAGAATTTCTAGACAGCCTTATTGCTGCAAATTCCATCTCCTACCGCATCTAGAACTGAAAATGTTGCATGAAATGCAGCATCTGGCCGTCCAAACCGTCTCGTGCGGCTAATGCTGCACATTCTGCAACCATGCAATGGGAATTGGCTGTTTCTAGGGCATCTCGAGCTGATAAAGTTGCAGAACCCGCAACTTTATCGCTCAAGAGGCCCTTTTTCTTCGGAAATGATGCACTACATGCAGCATTTACTATATATGACCGAGTTACCTTACTTGCTGCCACTTGCCACTTGCCGCTTGCCGCTTACACTACATCACATCCCACGTCGCATAGATAGCACGGGTATGAAAAACAAAACCGCCCATGGGCGGTTTTTGCTCCAAAGTGAAGCTGGTAATTGTGCCACCTTTGCAGGCTGCAGCACCCTAATCCGCTACATGCAGAACAATTCGCCCACGGCCATGGCCGGATTGGCACTGGTCCTGCGCTTTGGCAGCTTCCGCGAGTGGAAAGCGTGCGCCGACATGCGTCTTAACCATGCCCTGCGCCATAAGCGCAGCGATTGTATCCAGCGAATCTGCCGCGGGCAGCTTGTTCGAGAAAACAGCTTGGAAGCCGCGTTCCTGCGCACGCTCCGGCGATGGCTGGCTCACCAGAGAAATCAGCCGGCCGCCCGGCTTCAGCATATCGAACGATCGGTTTTGCGTCTCGCCACCTACCGTATCGAGCACCAAATCAACATCAGCCGCCGCATCCTCGAACCGCGCCTGCTTGTAGTCCACGACAACGTCTGCGCCTAGCGAGGCTGCATAATCGACGTTGTCCGTGCCGCAGGTACCGATCACTTCGGCGCCTTTCCATTTGGCTAACTGCACGGCGAACAAACCGACCCCGCCGGCAGCGCCGTGAATCAGCACGCGCTCCCCTGCCTTAAGCCCGCCGACCTCAAACAGCGCTGACCAAGCGGTCGTAGCACCGCCGGAGATCGTAGCCGCCTCATCGAAGGAGATTTCATCGGGTTTTGCTGCTAAGAATTCCGCTGATGCGAGGGCATATTCCGCATAGGACCCGTGCGTCGTTCTTCCGAATACAGCCTGTCCCTTCGCAAACGAAGTCACTCCCGCACCAACTTCCTCCACGATCCCCGCCAGTGAAGATCCCGGTGTATAAGGAAAGGTGAGCGGCCTGAACTTCTTAAACATGCCTTCCCTTACTTTCCACTCGATCGGCAGCACGCCTGCGGCATGAACGCGTACAAGCACTTCTCCTTCACCTGGCTGCGGGCGCGAAATTTCTTCAAGCTGCAGCTCCTCTGAACCGCCATATTGGTGAACGCGTATCGCCTTTATTGTCTGCTCACTAAAGCCATTACTCATTCTTAAAAACCCCTTTCACTACAACTCAATAGGACAACGAGTTCAATCTTTACGCTCTACTTCTTTCTCCAGTTTATCCACTCAAGCTAATAATGTATAATACATATTAAATTATGTATTCATAATATAAACATTATGAATGATTGGAGCAAAATGAGCATGGAACTGCTGCAGCTGCACTATTTCCAAAAAGTCGCCCGACTTGAACATATGACGAAAGCCGCGCAGGAGCTGCACATCGCGCAGCCCGCGCTTAGCCAAAGCATCGCCCGGCTGGAGGAGGATCTCGGCGTCCCGCTTTTCCACCGTCAAGGCCGGCAAATTCGGCTGAACAGCTACGGTCAAGCTTTTCTAGCTAAAGTAGATATCGCCCTGCATGCCCTCGATGAGGGCAGACGTGAAATTCATGATATGAGCGGTACCGAGCGCGGGCATCTTCACATCGCAACCACGACGCTGGCTCGTTTCTCCGAGATGATTCGCGCCTTTATGGAGCTGTATCCGGAGATCAATCTGCGCATCACCCAGGTATCGGCGGAAGAAGCGATCCCGCTGATCGAGGCGGGCGAGATCGATTTCTGCTACACGACACCACCGATCGATAAACCCGGCATCGGCAGTGTTCCGCTGCTGCGTGAGGAGATTTTCATCGCGGTTCCTCCCCATCACCGACTTGCCGGCCTCCCTCAGATCAACCTCAGCGAAATCGCAGACGAGCCATTCATCGGCATGAAAGAAGGTACGCGCCTGCGCACTATGATGGATCAGTTCTTCCGCTCTCGCGGCATGAAGCCTAACATCGTTTGCGAAGTGGATGAACCTGCAGCACTGCGGAGCTTCGTCGGTGCAGGTCTTGGGATCGCTCTGTTATCTGCCTGCAAGAAGGAAGAGGCCTCTCCTCTCGTCCTGCTGCCGATTAATGATCCCAACTGTCGCAGGACCATTCAGCTTGCCTGGCTGAAGAAGCGTTACCTCTCGCAAGCGGCGCACTCGTTTAGGGAGTATGTCACGAACTATTTTGCAAAAGATGCCAAAAGCTGAATAGTCTCACCGCCCTTCGCGAACAATGTAACTGACATTCACAGCCAAGGGGGCCGCACCGTATGAACGCGCAGCGCGCACAAGAAATCGCCGAATCCTCTACCATGGTCGAGGTAACGTGCAACGGAGTTCCAATCTATATTCAGCATGTCGATACCGACAATAATACCGCGCGGATTTATCCGCTTAATCAACCGGATAACGAAGAGACAGTGTCGCTGAACAGCTTAACTGAGCGCTCTCCATTCCAATCCGACGGCATTCAGATGCATTGTCCAGACTGATCGTTCGTCATGTACGGAAGGCTATCCTCATGGGTTCATGAGTATGGCCTTCTTTTGCGTGCTGCCGAATATTTAAGGAGTCGTTTTCAAAAATTACGGAGTTGCTCCTCTTAAAATCGGATGATAGATTTACATTAACGTGAATGATTATCGTTACTGTCAAGCGCTAACAGTAGCGAAATCACAACGTTGATGCAGGTAAAACCTCTCACTTTCTTTTCTTTGTTCGGCTTTGCAGATGTTTATGTAACCGCTTTCAATAATTCGGATTCTATCCTATTCTCGCACGAGAGGAAGATTTGGTTTGAGAAAAACAATGACTCTATTATTTGCTGTTTGGATGGCTTTGTCGCTCGCTGTGGCCAGCGTTTCAGCCTCCCCCACAACTGATTTCAACAATCCCGTTAACAGCATCGGGGCTGACCCGTGGATGTACTATCATGACAACGACGGCTACTATTATTTCACACGTACGAACGGGGACAATTTGACCATTTGGCGATCCCGAACCATGACCGGCATCGATAGCGGCGAGCAGAAAGTCGTATGGACGCCGCCAAGCGGCACGATCGATATCTGGGCACCTGAGATTCACTATATCGGAGGCAAATGGTACATCTACTACACCGCAAATACCGGCTGCGGCGATTCCTGCCGAGGCGTGTACGTTGTAGAAAACACGTCGGCCGACCCTTTCGCAGGTTCATGGACGAGCAAAGGGAAAGTCGCGGGTTCCGGCTCGGGATTGGATGGCAGCGTATTCGAGAATGGCGGGACACTCTATTTCCTCTATGCCGGCTATGATTCCAACTGGTCCAGCATCTACATTGCCGCTATGAGCAACCCTTGGACACTCTCCACCTCGCTGACCAAAATCGCAACGCGCGATCAAAGCTGGGAGAGCGATCTGGTCGAAGGACCGGAAGTGATTAAGCGCAATGGCAAAATCTTTATCTCCTACTCTACTTTCCCCTGCTGGTCGGACGATTATCGGCTTGGCATGCTAACGGCATCCGATACCGCTAACCTGTTAAGCACCTCTTCCTGGACAAAATCAACCGGGCCAGTGTTTCAATCCTCCCCGGCGAACACTGTGTACGGAACCGGCCACAATAGTTTTACGAAATCGAAGGATGGCACGCAAGATTGGCTCGTTTATCATGCCAATACAGGCACAGGTCAAGGCTGCGGCCCTCGTCCAACCCGTGTACAGCAATTTACGTGGAATGCGAATGGCACGCCAAATTTGGGAGTACCGACATCACCAACATCACCGGTCTCGGTACCTGCCGGTGAATTCCGAATTGAAGCCGAACATGCAACCTTAAATAATGCGCTGATCAACACAAAGGCAGGCGCTTCCCACGGAGCAGTCGTCGGATATATCGATTACAGCGACAGCTATGTGCTATTCAAGGATATCAATGCACCGGCAACAGGCCACTACAAAATTCATGTGAGATACACGAATGGCTCCGGCGCAGCTTCAACGCACAATGTATCGGTTAACGGAAGCACGCCTTTTCCCATCAGTTACAGCAACATCGGCTGGGAGACTTACGGCGACAGCGTATTCGAGACACAGCTGAAGAAAGGGTATCAGAACACGATTAAATTTACAAAAGGAGATAATTACGCAGAGATCGACAGCATCGAGCTGGAGTGGGTTGGCGTATCCTACAACGATAATTTCAATGATGGCAATGCCAATGGGTGGACGACTTACGATGGCACATGGAGTGTAAGCAGCGGCGCTTACGGCGTTAATTCCGGCGCTGGATACAAAGCGGTTGCGAATGGCACCAACTTGTCCGACTTCGTCTATGAGGGCGATGTGAAGATCACGAGCGGCAGCGATGCCGGACTGCTCTTCCGGGTATCGGAACCAGCGGTAGGAGGCGATTCGCTTAAAGGTTATTATGCGGCGCTTAATACGAACAACACGGTCGTGCTTGGCAAATTCAACAACAGCTGGACGTATTTAACCAGCGTCTCCTTCACCGTTACGCCGGGAACAACTTACCATATGAAGGTTGTCGCGAGCGGGACAAGCATCAAGATTTACGTCGCCAATATGGATACGCCGGTCGTCACCTTTACCGACAGCTCCTACGCATCAGGCGGAATCGGACTGCGCACATTCAACTCGGCCGTGTCGTTCGACAACCTCGTTGCAACGCCGGTGTTCGCCGATAGCTTCAGCGACGGCAACCCTGACGGCTGGGCGACTTACGGAGGGGGCTGGGGAATTAGCAGCGGAGCCTATACCGTCAACGCCGGCAGCGGTTATAAATCGGTCTTCACTTCCTCGTCGTTTAGCAACGTCTTGTACGAAGGCGATGTTCGCATTACTTCCGGAGGAGGCGATGCCGGCCTGCTCTTCCGCGTATCCGATCCAGCAGCCGGAGCCGACAGCTTGAAGGGCTACTACGCTGCGATTAATACGAGCGGTTCTGTCATACTCGGCAAGTTCAACAACAATTGGACCTACATTACCGGAACCGGCATGACGATCACCACCGGAACAACCTATCATCTGAAAGTCATCGCCGAAGGCACAAGAATTCGCATCTATGTCAACGATATGGCAACGCCCAAAATCGATGTAACCGACGCCTCCTTCACATCAGGCAGCCTCGGTGCTCGCGTATCCGGACCTGCAGCAGCTTTCGATAACTTCTACGCGGAATCAAGAGCATAAATAAGCAATTAGAAGGAGGCGACCCGCCTCCTTCTTTGATTACTTACCACCAAATTTGGATGGTGAGTAGTAACCAGAGCTACACATGGGTGGAATGGTAAAATAGCGAAAGAGTTAGAGCAAATTTGAGGATGAGAGGCACCCAGAGCTTTACATGGGTGGAATGAGGGCGAATTGGGAGGATGAGTTGCTCTCAGAGCGATATACTTTAGCATGGCGAGGTCCATTTTGGAGAATGTGTAGCCCTGAGAGCTACTCTATGATTGGGTAAAGGTAAATTTCGTGTGTGAGTTGCTCCCAGAGCTACACTTAGACAGAGTGAGGCAAATCTCGGAATATATAAAAGAGCCGCAAGAAGAATGTCTTCTTGCGGCTCCTTCAATTCTCTAGCAACCTACTTGACGCTGCCGGCGGTAAGCCCCTTCTCGAGGAAGCGCTGGCAGAAGAAATAAACGAGGAAAATCGGAATACTGATCGCCATCAGTGCTGCGGATATTTTGCCATAGTTCGAACCTGCGAATACGACGAATTTCTGCGGCAGCAGCGTCACCGTCATCGAAGCCGGATCCTGCAGGAAAATCAATGGCAGCAAATAGTCGTTCCATGAACCAAGGAACGTGTAGATCGTAACGGTCGCTATCGCCGGCATGCCCAAAGGCAAATAAACGCGCCGGAATATCGTGTGCTTACTGGCTCCGTCAATCGTCGCCGCTTCGTTGATTTCCTTCGGAATTCCATCAAAGAAGGAGCGAATGAGCATTAAGCCGAAGGGGATTCCCCCTGCGACATGAGGTCCGACGAGGCTAAGCGGGTTATCGACCAGCCCAAGCTTCTTGATCGTCAGAAACCAAGGAATAATAAATCCCGCGCCAGGAATCATCATCCCGACGATCAGGATCAGGAAAAGCGGAATTTGCAGCGGGAAGCGCAAACGCGAGAACGCATAAGCAGCAAGCGTCACGCATGTAATTGTAAGCGCTATGTCCATTGCTGCCACAACGATGCTGTTCCAGAAATAACGATACACGCCTGCATCCAGAAACACCGCCGAATAGTTGTTGACGAAGCCGCCCTCGAACGACTTCAACACCATCCGAACGAGCGGGTAGAGCCAGAGAATACCCATAATGACAATGACAAATTGTACAACCGTTCGGCCTAATAGATCTTTTCTATCGAATATCATCGTAGAGCTCCCCTCTTAAACATCCCATCTCTTCTGAATTTGGCTTTGAACCCAAGTCAGTATAAGGGCTATGATCATGATCAGGTTCGAGATCGCCGCGCTGTAGCCGCCCTTATATTCGAGAACGTAGCTGCGGTACAGGTAAGACGACACCACTTCGCTGGAGCGAGCCGGTCCGCCTCCGGTAATCAGCCAGACGAGATCGAACGTCTTGAGCGAGCCGATAATGCCCAGGATGAGCAGCAAGGAATGAGTGCTCTTCAACATCGGAAAGATCATACGCGTGAACAATTGCATAAAGCCGGCTCCGTCAATTTTCGCCGATTCGATGACTTCCTGATTGAATTGGGTAATCGCCGTGAAATAGATAATCATACTGAAGCCCATATAAGTGAAAATGTTCGTGATCATAACGGCGTACAAAGCTAATTTAGGATCGCCGGTCCAATCCCGAACAAGGTTGTCCAATCCAATGGCTCTAAACGCTTGGTTAACCGCGCCAGTGTTGTAGCTGTATAGTTCGGTGAAGATGAGCGCCACAACGACAAGGCTCATAATGTTTGGCAGGAAGAATAGTGATTTAAATAGCCGTTTACCGAAGAATAACGAATCATTAACAACAGCGACAAACAAACCGATAACCGCTTGCACAATTACCGTGATGACCATGTATGTGAGTGTATTGGTCACCGCTTTCATAAATTTCGGATCTTTCATCAGCGTGACATAGTTGTCGAAGCCGATGAACGTCATATTCTTCGATATGCCGTTCCATTTAAAGAAGCTGTGATAGATGTTGAAATAGGCGCCGTAATAAATAAATACGCCGATGAACAGTACGGCCGGGATCAAATACAGGTACGCGTCATAATCGTATTTTCTCTTAGAAATCATGGTAACCTCCTCCTACCTCCTGCTGCCCACGCTTGACTTATTTATGAAAAAAGAGGAGGCACCCTCCCCTTTTTCCATTATGCTCGTATTAGCGTTGTACGGTTTTAGATATCGCTTCCAAGTCTTCAGCAGCTTTCTCCGGTGTTTTACCGCCAAGCGCTACCGCTTGCAGGGCATCGAAGAGGCCATTCTGAAGTTCAGGATATTTCAATTCACGTGCTCCGCTTATGTGATTGGACATGAAATCGGAAACGGTTTTCAATGACTCTTTCTCCGTATCGCCCGCCATCTCGGCTGTTACTTCTACGCCCTTCTGCGAAGGAAGCACTTGCAGCGTGTTTGTCCACAGCTTCTGGCCTTCTCCTGCAGACATAAACTTAATGAACTTCCACACCGCATCTTTGTGTTTGGATTCCGCGTTCATACCCCAAGCGATGTCGACTGTAGCTACCATGTTCTGTTCGCCGCCCGAAAGTGGAGGGAACGGGAACATACCCCAGTGTGTATCTTCCGTAATAACGCCGTCTTTCACCATTTGGTCATGAGCAACCTTCGTCAAACCGCTCAAATGCCAAGTACCGATGGAGAACATGCCGAGCTTACCTTTGGAGAAATTATCGTTAACGTTTGGATATGGGGACTGCCCCATGGATCCCTCGGAGAATACGCCATTCTTGAACAGGTCGCCCCACACTTTGAACGCCTCTACGATGCCCGGATCGGTCCAAGCAAGCTTGCCTTCTTGCGCTTCGTAAACTTTGCCCGGCGCAATTTCATTCACGATTCCCATGAAAACGTCACGGTCCGTCCAACCGTCTTTAGCGCCGATGCCGACCCCGGCAATGTTACCCGGCTCTTTATCTTTCAACACCTTGATGACATTGTTCAGCTCGTCCAGCGTCTTCGGAACTTGCAGGCCATACTTCTGGAACATCGTAGCGTTATACATGATGACCGGTGTTGCCGTCATACCGCCCGGCAATACGCGATAATCGTCGCCGGAGTAAGCCGCTTGCTCCAGCGCGACATCCAGGAAATTACTCTTCCAATCGGCGCCCCACTCCTGCTCGGCGTAAGGTGCCAGCGGTTCAAGAAACTCTTTATACTGATTGGCGTTGGCACCGACTTGCATGGCGATGACGTCCGGACCTTCGCCGCCTGCAAGGCCGGCGGACAGCTTCTGGAAATAAGCGCCCGATTCGCCGACATGCGTAACTTCCAAGTCGATGTCCGGGTTTTCTTTCTCGAATGCCGCTTCCAGTTCAGGCATCTGGCCTTCTGTCGGAATCCATTTCCAAAACGTGATTTTCGTTTTTTCTGTCGGCTCGCTCGAAGTGTTTGCGCTGTTTGCATTGTTCGTGCTGGCAGCACTTTCGTTTGTGTTCGAAGCAGCGCCTTCATTGTTGTTGCTGCCACAGCCGGCAAGCATAGCGCCGACCATTGTCATCGAGAGCAGCGTAGCGGTAACCTTTGTCTTTTTCATCTGTGTACCTCCCCGATTATGAGTGCAATTTGAAGTTTTGAAAACCCTTACAAATTGATTGTATCACCCATATCACAGCTGCAAATTTCAATATTTTTGAATCAAACTCCAATATCTTTGAAAGGGCTTACCGCGGTCCGCCAGGCTCCTTATCCGCTCTGTTCTGCGGACCTCTTCTCGTAATCAAGCGGGGTCGTTCCCGTAATATCTTTGAACACTTTGAAGAAATAATTGTACGTATTGAACCCCACCTGCTCGTAGATCGCCTTGACCGATACCCCTTCTTCAAGCAGCTGCTGCGCGCGGAAAATCCGCTTGCGGTTCAAGAATTCCACGAACGACATGCCCGTTTCCTTCTTAAACAGATGACTCAGATAGGAGGTATTGATGCCGACATGTTCCGCTGTAAGCTGCAGAGAGATGTTGTCCCGGAACCGCGAATCGATGAAGCGCACGGCCTTGCCCACGTAGCCGCTGTAGGCGGACTGCTCCTGGTTGCGCAGCGTCTCGACAAGCTCGCTATACATGCAGATGATTTTGTCCTTCAGTCCCAAAGGTCCGGCGGCATCCCGCAAGCCTGTCTGCATCGACGCGGTCAGCCGCTCAAGCGTCTGAGCAGCTACGCCATGCTTCTGTCCCACTTTGGCCGCAAGCTGCACCATCTCGACGAGCGTTAGCCGAACGGATTCATGGGATGCGCCTTGTTCTGCAAGCTCCGAGAAGATCCGATCGATCAATGTGACCAGATCGAACTCGTCCTTCTGATCGAATGCTCCAAGAAGCAGCTTCTCCATCTTGATGCTGAGACCGGCTGCAGGCGATTGATGCTCCTGGCCCAATTCGGTATCGTTCATCGATTGCAGCTTGTCTAGAGCCTGCCGGTAACCATCCTGCACTTCCATTAACCGAAGCCCGCACCGGCTGAATTCGATCTTCATCTGAACGTTCATGAACTTGGAGAACATGCCTCCGAGCTTCTCTTTCTCCTCTTGAAGCAGCGAAGCGATCTGCGATTCGCTGCGTATGCGCTCGAAGCTGAACAGCAAGGCGAACTGATCCTCGCCAATGTGGGTAACGATGCCTTCCGTCTGGCTTTGGCATAGTTCAAGCACTGAACGGATGAACATATTGCGATCCTTATCCTGCTGCCGCCAATCCATCATGTGGTAATGGACGATCGACATGGCGCCAACGACCAAGTTTCGGGTACCGAAGCCTGCCTCGTTCAAGTGGACATTGGCCTCCATTTGCTTCGTGCCGTTCACGTGTCCCAGCGCCAAATCTTTTACGATAGCTTGCTTGGTTTGCAGGTCAATCGTTCCGTTAGACTTCAGGCTCTCGCCGATCATTCTCTGTTCTTGCAGCCTTTCAGCCTTCGCCTTCTCCAGCACGCTCAGCAAGGAGGCTTCGTCCAGTCTGTGCTTAAGCAGGTAATCGACGGCTCCGTTGTTCAACGTCATACGCACATAATCGTAGCTGTCGTAACTGCTGAGCATAATGATCGGAATGCCAAGCTTCTGTTCTACTAAATAGTTGGATAGGGCGACTCCATCCATTAAGGGCATCGCAACGTCCGAAAGAATCACATCCGGTTCCAGCTCGCCAATCATCCGGATCGCGGCCTCCCCGTTCGTAGCTTCTCCGCATAGCTGGTAACCGTGTCCTTCCCAAACCGCAAGCGATCGGATATGCGTACGAGCAATCAATTCGTCTTCGACCAGCAGCACCTGAATCATGAGGCATCCTCCCTATTGTTCAGCAGTATGGGTAACGTCATTTCCACCGTCGTGAAGAGTCCTTGCTGGCTATACAGCTTCAAGCTGTATTCGTTTCCGAAGAGCAGACGGATCCGTTGGGCTACATTAATGACACCTAAACCGGAGAATCGGTTCTTCGAAGCATCGCCGGCGCCTTGATCGGGCGGAAGCAGCGGCTCCTGCAGCAAACTGCCCAGACGAGCCAGTTTATCCTCAGGTATGCCTGCTCCATTATCCGTTACAACGATAATGAGCCGATTCTCCGCAGCTTGTATCTTAATACTGACGATCCCTTTGCGCTTGGTAGGCTCTACCCCATGAATGAGTGCATTTTCTAAAAGCGGCTGGATAAGCATCCTTGGAATAAGGCAATGCTTCGCTTCCTCTTCGACCTCGTAATGTACGTTAACCGGTTGGACCAACCGGTAGCTTTGAATGTTCACATACCTTTGCAAATTTGTGATTTCATCCTGCAGGGTCGTAAACTCGCTGTCGTTCTTCGTAATGTCTCGCAGCAGCTCGATCAAAGAAGTGGTAACCTCTTTGATATTCGGAACCTGCTGCAGCTGCGCCAAGAATTGGATGGTGTTGAGCGTGTTGTACAGAAAATGCGGGTCGATCTGCGCCTGCAGCGCTTTAATCTCGGCTTTGCGCTTCTGCTGCTCCCGCCGTTTGACTTCCTCCAGCAAGCTGTGGATTTGACCCATCTGCTGGCTGAAAGCTTGGCTCAAATGGCCGACTTCATCCTTGGACTGCAGCGGGGTTACGTAGTTGAGGTTCCCCTCGTCGATTTTGAACATCCGATCGCGCAGACGCCGTAGATTATTCGTAATACGCCGCGAAATGATGATGGACACGAGCAGCACGGCTACAAGTGTCAGCCCGATGACCCCGAACATCCGGTTGCGCAGCGTGACCGTATCGTGAATAAGGGAATCCACTGAAACGGCGCCGATCGTGGTCCATCCGGAGAAGGCGGATTTTTGTTTGACGTACAATTGCCCATCCTTCTCTAAAACATCCTGGAAATCGGGAGGTTTGTCTCCGGCGCGCGATTCGAACATCGTTTGATTGTGATTGTCCATGACAATAAACCTTGTCGTGGATAGGGGTCCGTTATCGTATACTTTGCGAATGATATCGTATGGGGCATACAAGAGTACGACGCCGATTGTCTTGTCATTGGATTTGATCGCCCGGCCGATCACCAGCATAGGCTTTAGCGTCATGCCGCTCGGCGTATAGTCGTCGCGATCGATTCTTAGAAAGACAGGTTTCCCATTGGCCTTCACGATTTCCTGAAACCAAGGCTTGTCTTTATACGAAATATAACGAAACGGACTTCCCGAATTATACTGTTCTCCATTGAATCCGATAATGGTAACGGCTGAAATATAAGGTTTGTACGAGTACAAGCTGCCGACGAAGTCCTCCAGTTTTTTCTGCAGCAGGAAATCGATATAAGGGGTCAGCCCTTTCTTTCGATTAAGCACTTCCACCACATTCGTGCGATCGATCGACACAAGCGTAATGATGCTGACGAAATCTTTGAGGACGATCTCTAAGTTGTTGTGCGACTGGACAATGTTGCTTCGAGCGTCCTGAATCGCGTTGCGTTTGATCGTCTCAGCCGTACTTGCGTACCAGATCCAGGTGACGCCGGATAAGGTGAGCATGGATAGCACTAAGAACGAGACGAAGATTTGGGCTTGAATCGTACGGCGAACGGAAAATAGCAATAGTAATTGGTTCATGATAGTCTTCATCCGATTCCGTCCTCCTTAACGAATGACCTGTAATTATGAAGTCGCCCAGAATTCAAGATAATGTTTGCCCGTGATGTCCGCGGGGATTTGCTTTATGGCTTGTCCGTCGCAATGCATCGCGAATGTCGTGCCCCAGCCATGCACGACGATATCAAACACGGCCTTCCGATAGCGAAGATTCTCCAGCCTCAGATCGCGCAGCATCTCAGGCACGGCCGGCGCGAAAGTGACGCCTTGTTCGTCGTATTCCATACCCAGGACGCCAAGGAGGAAATAAGAGATAAAGCCGGCTGCATGCCAGAGCTGACCCGGCCAGCGCCATGCCTTGCCAGTCTGATAATCGATTACTTCATAGAAGGTTTTGTTCATCACGCTATTTCGCACCTGCTGCGCGATGAAAGTCGTAAGCAGATCCAATCGGCCTTCACGTCCTGCCGCAGCCGCCATCCCGCTTGTCCAGACTACCCAAGCCGCATTGCAGAAATGGTTCGTTTCCGGGCGATACGGGAATACGTTAACGCCAAATTCATTCATCGCCACTTCAGGCAGTCGACTCAGCATAGAGCGCCTTTGCTCCTCGCTGGCTACTCCGTATCTTGGCCACATGGCGATTTCTTGTCCGGCGGACTCCCAATATCCATGCTCGTAGCTCTCGCTGCCGATCGGACCGCTCGTATAGAAGCCCGCTTCCTCGTGCCAATAGTGGCTTTGAATTTTGCGAAGAAGAAGCTCTCCTCTCTCAGCCCATGCGCTGACTTGGCTCTCGGACTCCCCCATGTAGGTTCCCATGCGAGACATCGCGCGGAAGGCCTCCATGAAATAAATCTCCGTCGCAAGGCTGAATCCGTCGCATTCCGGCTCAGGAAAAGCATCATTGGAGGTCGATTGATCAGCCGGAATTAAGCCCCGATCCGGGTCGAACAATCCATCGAGCTTAGCAATCCGCTCTTTGAGCCCCTGCCAGGATTCTTTGATTAACGTTAGATCGCCCGTTGCCAGATAATAATCCCAGATGCCAACAATCGGCATCGCCATGCCGTCAACGCCGTTGTCTAAGCCGCCCTTCGTCGTAAAGAGCAGCGATTTTCTGGCACCTTCCGGATCCAGAATGCTTCCCGAACGAATGGCGATATGCGCGGTATCGCGCACCCACACGCCAAAACCTTCGCCCGGTCCTTGAAACTGCCCGGCAGTCCACATGCCTTCCTCGCCCTTTCGGGCAAACTCGGCGGAGCCGCATCGGTAGAAAATATCGGCCGCCAGACGATAAGCCGCATCGATTGTGGCATGGCCGGTGAAGATGACCGGAAGCCTTGAAATCTCCGGTTTCGGACGCCAAACGTTGCCGCGATCAATGACGCGGTTCATATCGTTCGCCCAGTTCTTGCGCCAGACGAACTCCTCGATTGCGCGGGTAGGCGATACGATCGTATTGCGGTCAGGCACGTAGGCCGGCGGCTCTCCATAGACGGAGTCCTCTACCCGATTGCTATACACCGTGTAGCTATTCGATTGATAGACTACCGTGTTGTCCTTAACCGCTTCATGAATCAACCGGCTTTCTTCCGGACTTGGCCAAATGCCCCGAAGCCCGTACACCGCCACCGCATGCACCTTCGCGCTCCCGTTAAGACAAGACAACCGAATAGTCCGCTCCGTGTAGTCCGGTTCTGCGGCAACAGTCATCGCGACCGCGCCATCGCACGCGAATAGCTCCAAGGAAGCTCGATCGAGCAGCAAGCGCAGCTTCATCCGTCCTTCCACCTGCGTCAGAGGTGCAACGATGCCCTGACATTCCATTGTTTTCATACCAGTATCTAATAAAATCCGAATCCCGTACAGCCCAATCTCCAGCTTGGAATCCGCCGCCGTTTCGATCTCCAGCACAACATCCAGCGAATCGGCGGTTATATCGTCGGGCTTGTTTTCAGGCGGTAAAATGCGAACATCCGGCCAATTCGCCGGAGCCATTCGGAAATGGAGGCTTTCTTCAAAGCTTGATCCCTCTTTATCCAATGCGATATCGGACCATGTTCTCTGCCAGATCCTTAGGTTTTGCAATTCTTCGACGGGCTGAGATTGAATGGTTACCCCTTGCTCCGTCTGCTGCAGTTTCAACTCGGTAGGAATAAGCATCTGTTGACTAAACGGCATCTCCGGATAACGCAATCCCCGGCTAAAACAAACTATGATACAGCGGCCATCCTCTGCCTTGTAAATCAGCCCATCGGAATGGTTCCCGTGCCGCAACATAGCAGGCTCACTCTCCGCTACGAAACGCTGCTCCTCCAAGGAGCCAATCGAATACGTATGGTCCTCATGAAGATAAAGCCATTTCGTTTGCGCCGCTTCGCCATTCACCGGCAATTCCACCAAGCATGGCGACAGCGTTTGGCTGCCCTTATTCTCCATTTGCAGCGTATCATAGTCCGCCTCTGCCTCGTGCCAATGGATGAGATCCTTGCTTACCGCATGACCCGAAAGCCCGGTTTCGCTATCGTCATATAATCGATGTTCATAATGGACATGCCACTGGCCCTGTTCCCGGTAGAAGTCGAGCGGTTGGCCGATCCAGCCCTTCTTCGCTGTAAAATGGAATTGGGGACGCATCTTCTCCCCATATACGTGCAGTTCTTCCGCCGCTTGCTCGCTTTGAAAAACGAAGTGCTCCGCGCGGAGCACTTCGTTTCCCAATTTAGCTTCCAAGACACAACCTCTATAATCATTGGCATCTAATGTAAACCACGATTGAACGTCATGCGAAGCCAGCTTCAATTGGAATCGTTTGACTTCGACTCCATCCTGAATCAATGTGAGGACGCTCAGTGGAGCGTCGTTATGAACCGGGATATTTAAATAACGCTGCGTAACTTTGACTGCGTTCTTTGTCGTCATTTCAGTTCCGCCGCCTTCATCTCCCAAATCTCCACCTGGCAGACGGCCGAAGCACCGCTCGAACGAAGCTCAATACCGCTGCTTTCCGCCAAAGAAGGGTAGACCCTTGCCGTCAGGCAAGTTTCATCATCCGCGAATACTTCGACGATCGATTGATCCGCGAAGATGCGCAGTCTCAGCGTCTCAGCACCGGCTGCAGGGGGCAGCATGGCTTCAACAGGCTTCTTATTCACGTTCGGGAACAAGCTCGATTGCAAGCGGTCGATAACAACCGTATTCGCTGCCAAGTCGAGGCGCACATCCGTACGTTCGCGGCCGCATGGCGAAGCAAACAAGGAAACGGTTAGTTGCCCGTCTTCCAATGTCCGTCTATCTACATCTACCACGCATTCGAAAGACGTCGAACGAACACCCGCATGGATTGGCTCTTGCCCGATGCTCAGCTTCGCGAAGCTCCGACGACATTCATCTCTTAGCTGCTCCAGCTCAGGAACCGGAGCCATGGCAAGCGCGCCGTTTGGCTTCAGGTCGACAACGCGCGGCAGTGCCAGCGTCCCAGCCCAATCTAGACTCTCCGGGAAGTGGTCTCCTCTTCCTTCCGGAGCCCAGCCCAGCAGAATGCGGCGGCCCTTCTCATCCACGAAACCGGTCGAAGCGTAATACCCTTCCCAGCCACCGCCATCCACCGTGCCATGCTTCATCACATCCGTCAGCCTATCCTCGCGGATCGTTCCGGAGACGTAGCGAACCGGACCGCTCGGGGAATAGAATAGGACAGTCTTACCGTCGTCGAAACGGAACAAATGCGGACATTCCCAGATCCATTCTTCGCCCTTATAGAAAATTCCGTTGTAGCTCCAATTCTCCAAATCGTCGGAGCGGTAGATTATGCCGCAGCCTTTCTCACCTTCAATGCCGCCGAGCAGCATGCGCCATCCGTCCTGCTCTTTCCAGACGTAAGGATCTCTCCATTCCGTAATGCGCGTTTCCCCATGTAATTCGGAGGTCAGCGCTGGATTGGCATCACCGGGCTTACGCCATGTGAGCAAATCTTGCGCCCCGGCCCCGGCCGTCCACTGCTGCGCCCCGCTTGTCGCATTCCGTTCGCCTTCGCCGATGCTCGTATAGAACAATTTCACCTCGTCGCCGTTGACGACCGAGCAGCCCGAGTAGCAATGCGATTCGCCAAGCTCATTGGACGGAGCAAGCGCGACCGGCAAATCCGTCCAGTTCACCAAGTCGGTGCTCTTGGCGTGTCCCCAGTGAATCGTACCCCATTCCGGGGCTGAAGGGTTGTGCTGATAGAACAAATGGTATTCCCCGCCTAATTGAAAAGGCCCGTTCGGATCGTTCATCCAGTTGTGCGGCGGCGTAAAATGATATCTCGGTCTATATCGGTCCATGATCATCGCTCCTAAGCCAAATTGATTTCACGTAATTTATCGAGCGGCACCTTCGACTCCCGATTCTCGGTCAACAGCCCGTTCACTTCCTGCTGCACGTCCGTAATCTGGGTGTAGCAGTACCCAACTATATAATCGGTAGCCTTAATGGCCTCGTGTATTCCGCGGAAACGGTCCAAATAAGCGTCCTTCGATTCCACTTGGTTGCCGTAGCCCCAGCCTTTATCCGAGCGTAAAGCGATACCGCCAAACTCGCTGACGATAATCGGCTGCCCGGTATACGAGAAGCCATTGGCGAACGCGTACTTCCATTGATTGAACGATTTTTCGTTATGAACGATTTCATCCTTGCTCGCGTAACGCTGCAGAAATTGCTCCTTCGTCTCCACGTAGTCGTGCAAGGTCAAAATATCCGATACGGTATGCTCCCAGCCGTCGTTCGCAATGACCGGGCGGTTCGGATCGAACGCCTTGGTCAGATGGTATACCGCTTCCGTCAGCTTCTGCTGCCGCCTGTCGTGCAAGATGTTCATGACACCCCACGACTCGTTAAACGGTACCCAGGTAATAATGCTTGGATGGTTATATTGCTGCCGAACGACCTCCATCCACTCTGTCGTAAACTTCTGGATGGCGTTGTCGTTGAATTCGAATGTCGCCGCCATTTCTGACCATACGAGCACCCCTTTGACATCGCACCAGTATAGAAAGCGTGCATCCTCAACCTTCATATGCTTGCGGACGCCGTTATAGCCCATCTCGAGCAGCTTGTCGATGTCCTCGATGAGCGCCGCTTCCGACGGAGGCGTTAGATGACTGTCCGGCCAATAGCCCTGGTCGAGTACGAGCCGCTGATAGATCGGCACGTTATTGAGCAGCACTTTGCCTTTCTCGATCGAGA
Source organism: Paenibacillus rhizoryzae (assembly GCF_059686995.1). NCBI lineage: Bacteria > Bacillati > Bacillota > Bacilli > Caryophanales > Paenibacillaceae > Paenibacillus > Paenibacillus rhizoryzae. The sequence goes on from NZ_JCAALT010000006.1 coordinate 279,124, forward strand.
TTTTACGCATGCCGAAGTACGAGTACACCCGATCGATCACTTCGTCACCTTGATAGAGCACGAACTCCACATCGTACAAATTCGGATGCTCCGGCGCCCAGTGGCAATGCTTCCAAGGACCGTTCATTTCGTGGACGAGATCAACGTCGAGCTGCAGCCACGGCCGGTCGATTGTTAGGCTCGCTTGCTTGACCTGACGGCCCTTTAGCATGACGAGCGTCTCGATGCGATACCCGCCGCCTGCGCGCGCTCCGCCTTTGACCTGATATTCGAAGCGGACGGAACGGGCATCGATATCCGGCGTTATTTTGACATAGTCGACGTGAACGGGAGAGACGAATTCCAGCCACACGGACTGCCAAATGCCGGTCGTCTGCACATAGAAACACTCGAAGTTCTCGGACACCCATCTTTGCTTGCCCCGCGGCTGCGTCGCGTCCATGCTGTCCTCTGCTTTCACGGTCAGCTCATTTGCACCGCCGAGCTTTACATACGGCGTTATGTCGAACGAGAACGCCGTATACCCTCCGTCGTGGCGACCGACGTACTCGCCGTTGATCCATACTTTCGCTGTATAATCCACGGCCTGAAAATGAAGCAAAATACGCTTGCCTTCCTCAGAGGCAGGCACATCGAACGAACGGTTGTACCAGACATTCGAATGGTGGGCTTCTTCGCCGATACCGCTCGCTTTCGTCTCGTAGGAGAACGGAACGATAATCGTTCGGTCACCGCCGAAGCTGCGCGGCCAACCTTCCGCCTCGCCGCGATCTCCGTCGTCGAAGCCGAAGCGCCATTCCCCGTTCAAATCAGCCCATTGCTCGCGCACGAATTGAGGTCTGGGGTATCCCGGTATGTACATTTTCGTCGTCATATCGTTTCTCCCGGGCTCAATCCGCACACAATCCGACGAATCGCTTCAAGTGGAACTTTCGGAACGCGATCATAGGTGAGCAAACCGTTAATTTCCTGCTCTACATCCGTTAATTGCGTGTAACAAACGCCTTGTACGATCGGGGACAGCAGCAGCGGACGAAACACGGCATTGAGTCGTTTGAGGAAATCCTCGTCGTCGCTTGCCCCTGAATATCCCCAGCCTTCCCAGTCGCTTTTCCGGAACGAGATGCCACCGAACTCCGTTACAAGTATGGGTTGACCCTTATATGATGCATCGCCTACGAAGATTCTGCGATTGGCCGGCATAGCTTCGATTGCACGATTCACCGATGCATATCTCTCGGCCAGCACTTCTTCCCGCCACTCGTAATCATGGATGGCCACGAGATCGGTCTCGAGCATCTCCCATCCGTCATTTCCAATAACCGGCCTCGTCTCATCCAGCGATTTGACCAAATGGTACATCGCCAGCGCATGCTGCTGCTGCTTGCTATCGATTTGAATGTTCGGCACGCCCCAGCTCTCGTTAATCGGAACCCAAGCCACGATACAAGGATGGTTGTAATCGCGATCTACAATCTCATGCCACTCGCGAGTAAATCGACCGGCATACGTCTCCGAGTATTGATAAGCGTTCGCGCATTCTCCCCATACGAGCAAGCCATTGCGGTCGCAATGATAGAGGAACAGCGGATCTTCCGTCTTCTGATGCTTGCGCACGCCATTGAACCCCATTGCTTTGGCCAGTTCGATGTCCTTCACAATCGCCTCTTCCGACGGAGGGGTCAGAATACCATCCGGGAAGTAGCCTTGATCGAGCACCAAACGCATGAAGTACGGACGATTGTTCAAATTGAACTTGCCGTTCTCGATAGACACTTTGCGCATGCCGAAGTAGCTGTCGCATTCATCCACGACATTGCCATCTACGCTTAGGCGACAATGAATATCGTATAGGTTCGGTTTCTCAGGCGACCACCAGCGTCCCAATCCATGATCGTTAAAATCGTGAAGGCGAATCGTTCTCGACTCTTCTCTTCCATTCACCTTGAATCTTTCTTCCGCTACTACCTTGCCGCCGAAGCTAATAGCCGCTTCCAGCCAAACATCCTGCCGGGCAGCCGCTTCCGATACAAATGCACGAATCTCGATTTCGTTCCGATCGATATCCGGTTTGAACTTCAATTTATCGGTATGTATAGCATGAACGGGCTCCAGCCACACGCTTTGCCAAATCCCGGTCGTACGCGTATAGAAAATGCTGGCCGATTGCTCTTCCCAATACTGCTTGCCCCTTGGCTGCGTCAAATCCAAGCTGTCGTCTTCCGCTCTTACCGTGATGACATTGCCGCCATCCTTCAGTAGATCGGTAATATCCTGACGGAATGGCGTATGGCCGCCTTCATGGATGACAGCCAGCTGTCCGTTCACCCACACCTTCGCCTTATAGTCGACCGCGCCGAAATGAAGGATAATCCGCTGTCCGTTCCACTCGCTCGGAACATGGATCATTTTCCGGTACCAGACAACATCGTGAAAGGATGCATCGCCGATCCCGCTAAGCGCGCTTTGATAAGCGAACGGCACTTGAATTTTGAGATAAAATGGCGCTGCATTCCCATACCATTTGTCACTTTCGCCCTTTCTCTCGTCGTCGAAAGCAAAGTCCCATTCGCCGTTCAAGCTGAGCCATTGCTCGCGCTTTTGATTCGGCCGCGGATATTCAGGTCTAACGTTATTCCCTTTAATCATGTTGTAAATTACCTCCCAGTAGTTTTGTTCGTGTATGGCCCGTCCTTCTGCAAGCCGGAGCTCGGGCCAAGACCGTCGTTTATAACCGGCCATCCGTCTGTCCAATCGATTCGGTCCAGCATCAGTACGCGACTCTTATAAGCCGTATCTGTTTTTTTAAGGCCCTAGCGGGTGATCCGCGGCCGCGACGCCAATCCCCATTCCTTTCAACGGATCGCCGTCATTCACTTTAGTAGAGTAGTACACATAATATTTTCCCTTGTAGAAGGTCAGATGGGGCGCCCACATATAATCGAGCGTTGCCCAAGATGGGAGCTGCTCGGACGTGAATACGGCTCCTTTCCTCTCCCAATGCACGAGATCCGCAGATTGCAGAATCGGGAACGGGAACGTAACGACATTGCCGTCATAGTTACTTTGGGTCGAAATCGCATAATAATAGCCATCTTCCGCTTTCATCGCGGTCGGATCAGGTGCATCGTGATCGAAGATAGGATTGGTGTACGCCGTATTGCCATTCTGCTGTTCCTTATGGTGATAGAACCACCAAGCGGCTGCAGCTAGAACGATGAGGATAAGCAATAAGGCCGTCATTCTCGGTTTGCTTCGCATCATTAGCCAATTTCCTCCGAGCCCTCTCCGGATGGAACAGGATAGTCGACGCCGGAGGCAAGCGGTTTACCGAAGTCCGGATAGCCCGCTGCTGTCCAACCGAACTTCTGCATGCGAGGCTGTCTCATGCCCGCACCGCCCTCCGACTGCGGAATCGCATGATAGACGATCCAATCCTCGAGGCCATCCGGCGATTGCGTGAAGCTGTTATGGCCGGGAGCATATACGGCGCTTTCCGTACATTTCGCGAATACCGGTTGAGTGCTTTTAGTCCATGAATTCGGATCAAGCAGGTTGCTTGATGTATCCGCCGCAAGCATGCCTAATGAGTACTCGTCCGACCAAGTCGTACTGGCAGAGTAGATGAGGAAGACCTTTCCGTTTCGAACGAGGAAACAAGGGCCTTCATTGATCGCCATTCCGCCTTGCTTCTCCCACTCGAATTCCGGTTTTGTCAGCAATACCTCGGGTCCTGTCAGCGTCCACGGATTGGTCATCAAAGCAGCGTAAATCGCAGAGCCATATTCGGGAAAATGTCCGTAGCCGGCATACATAAAGTACAGCTTTCCATCGTGTTCCAGAATCGTTCCGTCCAGTCCGGAAAAGTTATAAACAACTTTTATGTTTCAATCGAAATATTGGAGTACCGCTTATGATAAATTTGCAGATTCCCATCTCGAATTTGCAAGAAACGATTCCATTCCCCCATCCAGATAGCCAATAATGCCATTAACCAAAACATGTCTTGCATTATAAAACAAATTATATGTTCTCTTCACAATCAATGTCAACGCTTTCTAACAACTTTATTGTTATTAATAACAAAAAACAAGCGCTAATGCGCTGTTATAAACAACTATGTTGTTTTACTCAGTCATGGCAGGCTCATAATGAACCTTCATAATAATGTCCTGGTCATAGTTTCCGAATCCGCGGCCGAATAGATTGAGCCCGCCCTTGTGGATGGCATCCGGCTTCACGCCGACTTTGAACCGTATATTCGGCTGAGCATCGATGTGCAGATCTTGCAGCTTTACATCCGAAACCTTGTGATTATCCACCGTGCTCTTGTCCTTGTCGACCCGGAACGTCTTTAACAGTCCGTATTGCGTGCTGCTGTCATGCCACCATTCCGGATTGTTCTTGCCTCTGCTGTCGCCGAAATCACCGGGAGATGTCCACGTCCCCACTTCGACGTCATTGATCCAAACCGTAATATCCGACGGCCAGTCATTATTGAAATTAGGGGCCTCCGAACAAAGCTCCAGCGAGAATTCGATCGCTTTCATATCAATGTTCCGCGGCAGCGAGCGAGGAAACCGGTATTCGATCCAGCCTTGTCTCAGCCAGACGATCTGCGCGGTCCGGCATTCCGGATGAAAGAAGCTGGCCGGATCGTCTTCGGGAATGACCATCGTCTCGCTATTGGCGATCCCGCAAGTCGGGTGTACTTCAACATCGACGTAATGGCCGATCGGCATTTCGATTTCGAAAATTTGTTCCTTCTTTATGTAGCCCTTGATCGGGTTCAATACCATTCTGACGTCGTCGAAATTCCGCTTGCATACTTTCATCGCGCCGCGGCTTGCCGGCAAAATTTCCGTCAGTATAAGGCCCGCCTCTTCCAGAACCTTTACGTTCACGCCGGCCGTGGATACCGGAATGCCCAATTTCTCGCCGATCTCATTTATGTTCATATTGTTATGGTTCAAAAGCAGCTTAATAATCTTCAATCTGGTATGCGACGAAAGCGCATGCGCCACCTTAACTAGTTCATCCGGTTCGTTGATAGACAGTTCCAGCATCGAGCGTTCCCCATTTATAATATGTTTTATGTTTCTTAGCATAAACTGAATGCCTTCAGCATAACACCCGCAAAAATCGTTTGTAAAGTCTATTAATCTTCTTATTGCGCAGTATTGACCATTTGGAGATGAAGCAGACATTTGGCGTTTCGGCCTACAAAAAAGGAGACCCGCAGCAACGGGCCGCGGGTCTTAAAAGAATATATATAATAGGGGGTTGAGTCTTATTATAGGCGCCGAAGATTAAAACCAGATGAATTTGGCATGTCAGTTACATTACAATTGCGTTGCAATAATTACCCAGAAGTTGGATAAATGCATGTTAAGCAAGCTTCGGCATTAAGCCTCCTTGAATCTTGTCGCCCACTTCCCAGCCGAGGCCGTCTGTGCACACATGCCCCGCTCCGCTATAGCTCGTGCCGTCCTTAAGAAAGACGATGGCAAGTGCACGGCGCGGCTTCTCGGAATTGTTCGCATGTGCGAAATGGAAGGTCATGCCGTCGTGGAACGTACAGCTGCCCGCTTTCATACGGCAGATTACAGCCGTGTTGCGGTCCGCATCCCTCGCGCCTTCTTGCGAGAAAATATCCTCAGGCGTAACGAGATCAACGCCTTTCAGGTTGCGGATCTTCTGCGATTTCGGAACGAACATCATGCAGCCATTGTTCTCATCGACATCGTCAAGCGCAATCCATATCGAGAAGGCGACCATCGGATCCGTATCTTTAATCGGCCAGTAAGGTCTGTCTTGATGCCAAGGCGTTACTTTGGAATCCCCCGGCATCTTGAGCAGCGCATGGTCATGGAAGAGTCGAATGCCTTCGAACCCGGTCAGCTGCTTGCCCATATCCGCGAAACGCTCTCCGAGCACGAATCGTGCCATGCCTCCATGATCCCGCCACGTGTTCACGCGCTGGTTCAGCACCTTGTAATACGCGCCTCCGGCTTGATCGGTTTGCAGCCCGCGAGCGCCTTTGTTATTCATCGTTTCGTCCATATATTCGCGAAGCTCGGCAAGCTCTTCTTGCGAAAGAATATTATCGACCTGCACGAAGCCATTTTCTCTGTAAAATTCCACATGCTCGTTAGTCAGTTGGATTTTCGAATTCAACATGCTCTCAAGTCCCCTTTATGAATCGGATATATCTTCAATTTACACCCGAAACGTCCGTTCATCTTGGAGGATATGGGATAAAACTAAGACGATCTGCCAATTAGAGCGATTCATGCGTAGATTCCGCTGCAGTCCCATCTCGATAACCGAATTCAATTAAGCAATTGTTGTTGAGATCGTATCGGTTTCCTGTCATGCACATCACGTGCGCCTCCTGCTCCGTGCCATATCTTCTCCAGGCACTGAAATCATAGATGATTTAAAATATATCTATCTATTATCGTGATATTCAATAGATCGTCTATAATATATGGATTGTCCACCAATCCACGGCCACGGGATTCGGTTAGTTCGGGAGCTGAGAGTTGGATTTTCCTACTCTCAGCTCTTTTTTGGCGCGGTTCCGCCGCTGAGAGTCGCATTTTGCGATTCTCAGCTTCCGGCGAGGGCAGGGTTAGGTTAGTTGGGGAGCTGAGAGTTCGATTTTCCTACTCTCAGCTCTTTTTTGGTGGGTTTTCACCGCTGAGAGTCGTGTTTTGAGACTCTCAGCCTCCGGCGGGGGCGGAATTCCGTTAGTTGGGGAGCTGAGAGTTCGATTTCCGTACTCTCAGCTGCTTTTTGGCAGGGGTTGGGTTAGTTTGGGAGCTGAGAGTTGGATTCCCCTACTCTCAGCTCTTTTTTGGCGCGGTTTCGCCGCTTAGGGTCGCGTTTTGCGACTCTCAGCCTCCGGCGAGGGCGGGTTGGGTTAGTTTGGGAGCTGAGAGTCCGATTTTCGAACTCTCAGCTCTTTTTGGTTTGTTTTCGCTACTGAGAGTCACATTTTGTGACTCTCAGCTTCCTCGGGCGGGGGTGAGGACGGGAGAGGCGGGATTGGCGGAGACAGGGTTAAGCTTATTCGAGAGCTTAGGGGCTTTTTTCTTGTAAATAAGCATGATAGAATGCGTACACACGCAGCAACTACTTCCGGCAATCATCCAATTCAACAATCCCATATGAAGGGGCTGCTCCTATGGTTCCATTAAAGCGACAAGGTATTATTTTGGATATGGATAACACGCTTCTCCGCTCGCGCATTGACTTCAAGCAGATGAAGAACGAGGTTCACACGTTGTTAGTCCGAGATGGCATTATCACGGAAGATCTTCCGCTAAATGAATTTACGGCGTCCACACTCATTGAGCATGCCCGGTTATCGCCGAAGTTCACGGGAGAAACAGAGCAGGCGGTTTGGACAATTGTGGCGGAGTTAGAACAAGTGGGGATGAAGGATGCGGGGCTGGAACCCGGTGTCATTGAACTCCTCAAGCAGCTGCAAGATGACTTCCACCTAACGATTCTCACTAACAATTCGTATGCCGCCGCCATACAAGCGCTCCGTTCCACGGGAATCGAGATGTTTTTCGAGCATGTTATTGGCCGCGAGCAAGCAGTAACCATGAAGCCCTCACCATTGGGCATCCATCATATTCTTGGACGCTATCCTCACCTTTCACAGGAGGATTGGTTGTCCGTTGGCGATGCCTGGATTGATGGTAAAGCCGCGATGGAAGCAGGCATCCGATTTATTGCTTATCAGGCCAATCAACCGGAGCTGGAACGAAGAGGCGTTGTTCCGCTCGGACATATCGATGAACTCCATCAGCTCTTGCGATATCTGTAGCAATGAAGTTAGCTTCATAAATTAGAACTTGACTCTGACATTAATGTCACCCTTTATAATGAGCTGGAAACCAGGTATTGCGAAGAGAGGATGCCCATGAAAATCGGTCAATTAGCCAAAGAAACAGGAGTGAGCATTCGTTCCCTCCGTTACTATGAACAGCAAGGCTTGATCTCCCCGCTGCGTCAAGCCAACGGTTATCGTGAATATTCACCCTTAACCGTTCACACGGTGGAGACGATCAAGCTCTATCTGAACTTGGGCCTGACGACGGAGCAAATTGCCGGGTTTCTTACTTGTGTCTTGCGGAACAAGGAAGCATTTTGCAGTGAAATCATGCCGGTTTATGAACGGAAGCTGGCAGAGATTGATGCACAAATTATGCAGTTAAATCAAATCCGAACGAATTTAGTCGATCGGATTGCCGCCGTTCAGTCGGAAACCATCGCCTCAAGCAAGGAGTGAGTTTTATGGGAATTGAACAAGCCCGGAGCATGGAGCATCTGCATCAACTCGTTGAGAATGGGGTCGTGCTGGTCGATTACGGCGCGCCCCACTGTCCGCCATGCCATGCGCTGCTTCCCGTACTGGAAGAATTAGGCGCGGAACTGGAGCATCAGCTTCGCATCGCGTACGTCGACTGCGATAAACTGCCAGAAGCCGCTGCTTCAGCCGGCGTCATGGGCACGCCGACCGTTATTGTCTTCAAGAACGGACAGCCCATGGATAAACTGGTTGGTCTACGGTCCAAAGCAGCCTATCGCCTGGCGGCCGAAAGACAGTTCTAGCAACAACGCGAAAAAGGTGGTGCAGATTTATGTATCTGCACCGCCTTAAGCTGTCGAGATAGTAGAAAAAAACTCCTTCTCTCGCCCATCATCTTGCACCCGCGAAAATCTAACGAACCGAAGGGGCGTTATTTGGCCGAATTTCGGGGCTTCGAGAATCTAACGAACCATAGAGGCGTTATTTCGGCATAATGGGATCCTAATACTCAAAAAACCGTCAAATAGAGCCCCTACGGTTCGTTAGCATTTTTTCGGAGCCATAAATGGACAAATAAGCGCTGTACGGTTCGTTAGAGTATTCAGGACGCCTAAACCCGCCGTTTAATAAACGGCGGGTTTCTCTACAATAAGAGCTATTTCGCGTAGTTACGCGGCTGTCGGCAAAACAAGAGAACCTGCCCCTCATCCACTCAGCCTACCGCCTGCGACTCCACCGCCAACATTTCGCGCAGAAACTTACCGGTCAGCGAGCCTTCCGTACGCGCCACTTCCTCAGGTGTGCCGGATGCGACGACCATGCCGCCTTTCTTGCCGCCCTCCGGCCCCATGTCGATGACATGATCGGCCACCTTGATCAGATCCAGATGATGCTCGATTACCACGACGGTGTGCCCCGCTTCTACGAGCTGATGAAGACAATCGATGAGCTTCTGAATATCGCTCAGATGCAGACCTGTAGTCGGCTCATCCAGCACGTACAGATTGTGCGAGCCCCGGACAATCTTGCTTAGCTCCGTCGCCAGCTTGATCCGCTGCGCTTCACCGCCGGACAGCGTAGTAGACGATTGGCCAAGGCGCAGATAGCCAAGTCCCAGCTGGTGCAGCACTTTCAATTTATGTTGAATATAAGACTGATCATCGAAGAATCGAACGGCATCCTCGATGCTCATCTCCAGCACCTGCGCGATATTCTTCTCGCGAATCCGAACATCGAGCACTTCCTCGTTGAACCGTGCTCCTTTGCAAACAGGACATACCGACTCGACATCCGGCATGAACTGGAGCGCCGTCGTTACAATACCTTCGCCCTGACAGTTCTCGCAGCGTCCGCCGTTCTTCTGGTTAAAGCTGAAGTCATTCTTCGCTAGCGACTTCCCCGCTGCGCTGGCAGCAGCCGCATAAAGCTCACGAATCTTATCGAAGAACCCGACATACGTCGCAGGGTTCGAACGCGAGCTGCGCCCAATCGGAGACTGGTCGATGTTGATAATACCCGTCAAATGCTCATGGCCGGTCAGCTCGTCATGCTCGCCAGGAACAATACGCGCATCTTGGAAGGTCGCATAGAGCTGCTTGCAGATGACCTCATTGATCAGCGTGCTTTTGCCGGAACCGGAGACACCCGTGATGCAGACGAGCACGCCTAGCGGCAAATCGACATCTACGTTGCGCAGATTGTTCGCTCTCGCGCCTCGCAGGGACAGCATCCGGCCATCCGACTGACGGCGCGCAGCTGGAACCTCGATTCGCCGCACCCCCGCCAGAAACGAGCCGGTGATGGAATCGGGATTCGCCCGCAGCTGCTCTGCAGTGCCCTCAGCAGTAATGCGGCCGCCTTGCAGCCCCGGCTCCGGTCCGACCTCAATAATATGGTCGGCACTTTTGATCGTATCCAAATCATGCTCGACTACGATAATCGTATTCCCGATATCGCGCAGCTTCTTAAGCGTGTCGATGATGCGAATACTATCCCTCGCATGCAGCCCAATGCTCGGTTCATCCAGTACATACAGCATCCCCATCAGACCCGAGCTGATCTGCGTAGAGAGCCGGATACGCTGCGCTTCACCGCCCGATATCGTATCGGAGCGGCGGCCAAGGCTCAAATAATCAAGGCCGATATCCAGCAGCAGATCGATCCTTGAATCGATCTCCGCGACGATCTGCTTACCCACAACCGCATGTTGAGGCGCGAACGTAATGTTCTTCAAGAACATGCTCAGCTCAAGCAAAGAGCTATTGCAGAGCTGATGCAGATCGGCATCGCCGACCTTCACAGCGAATCGCTGAGGCCGCAGCTTGCGTCCATCGCAATCCGGGCACGTATGTTCAACCATCACCCGTTTGTAGAACTCGTCATCCCCGGCAGACTGCTCTTTACGCTTCAAGTAAAGCTTATACCACCAGTTGATGGTATGAACCATACCGTTGAAAGTCATCATTTTGCCAGCATGGCGTTCTTGCGATTTAGTCGCTTCTTCGCCCGGAATGAAAGGGAACTTCTCTCCTTTCGACCCATACATCATAATGTTCTTGGCCGCCTCAGACAGCTCCCTATAAGGCGTATCCAAACTGAACCCGTAGTGTACGGCCGCGCTGCGAACAATCGACCAATGCCAGGTACCGGTGCTGGTGCCGAGCAGCTTCTGATCAATCGCTCCCTTGTTGATGCTCTTGTCCGGGTTCTTCACCAGAAACTTAACTTCGGCGCGCATGAATGTACCAAGTCCGCCGCAGGTCCGGCAAGCGCTATTGGGATCGTTGAAGGAGAAATAGCTCGACTGCAGCTCTCCCATCGTCAGATGATGCTCCGGGCAAGCAAAGCCCCGATAGAACTTATCTTCATCAACCTGTACACCATCCGGTACATGAACGATCTCAAAGCGAATGAACCCTTCTCCCACCAGCTTCAAGCTGTTCTCGATCGTTTTGGCAAGCGCCTTGAAGGCGTCCGCTTGGACGATGACTTTATCGACGACGACCTCGATTCTATACTCCGCTTCCTCTTCAAGCTCGATCGGATCACCGAGGCTATGCCTGGTCCCTTCGATACGAACGGTTCGAAAGCCCTTCGAACGAATCTCATCCAGCGTTGTTTCGTAGTTCTCACCGAAGATTTTGTACACCGGCGCCAGCACCTCAAGCTCCGTCCCTTTCGGCAGCTGCTTGATATGATCGATCATCTGCTCCGCCGACCGAATCGGCACGGGATGCTCGCAGAAGGGACAGCAGGCCTCGCCTACCGAGGCGAAGAGCAGCCGCATGAAGTCATAGATATCCGTCATGGTGCCGACGGTGGACCTCGGATTGACGATCCCCTTCTTCTGTTCAATGGCGATAACAGGGGACAAGCCGAACACGAAGTCGACGTCCGGTTTCTTCAACTGATTCATCCGGCTTTTGGCGAAGGTCGAAAGCGACTCGAGAAACCGGCGCTGTCCTTCCCCATAGATAACATCGAAGGCCAATGAAGATTTGCCCGAACCGCTGACCCCGGTAATGACCGTGAGCTGGTCCCGCGGAATATCGACGTCAATGTTCTTCAGATTATTCTGCCTTGCACCGCGTACCTCGATAAACTTCTTCATCCGCGCTAGCCCCTCTCCCACTCTGGAAACTCGTCGCTCTCCACTAAGTACGCCGGTTCAAGCAGCATAATCCGGCTCTTCGGCGTGGCCTTCGTCTCTGATTCCATCTTCATTAGCAGCCCTCGATCCGCAAGCCAATCACATATCGTTGTTGCAGAGCCCGTGTCGGTCTCGATAACCGGCTTAAACTTCAAAACAATATCCGTGACGGTGCGGACATCCGCTTCTTCCTTCAAATATGCGAGCATCGGCTGGAAGAGCTTCTCAGCCCTAGCGTTCAAATACCCATTGATCTGATCGATTGCGGATTGAACGCCAGCCTCCGTAACCTTACCGAGCACCATCTCCGTGTAGATCACACGGAAGAAGTCCGGGTTGTAGGTGAGCGCCTGTTTGACCGCCTCCCGCATAGGCACATCCTCGTTCAGCAGCACCTCGATCTGCGACAAGACATCGACCATCTTAATAATCCAGAAAGCACTGTAAACCGCGTCCCGTTTCACATACAGCCACTTCTCCGCCTTAGCCAGTAGCCCAAGCGAATACCCTCCGAGCTGCTGCAGCTGAAGCTGCCTGTCGCGCTCGCCGACAATCCGTATTTGTTCAAAATATTCCGTAATCGAAGCATCCTTCGTGAACAACAGCGTACTGCGATAAAGCATCGACTGCGAAATGGAGCCGCCCACGGATCGTTCGATCCAGCGCTTGAACTCATTGCGAGTCTGAATGCTGGCGTTAATAGGGACATCATTCTCCACGAAGCACATATAACCCGAACCCAGCTTCTGATCATGCACGATCAGCTTTAAATCGATGTCCGATTTCTCCCATACTTGGTCATACGATAAGCTGCCAAGCAGCACAGCCGCAATCACTTGATCATCCTTCTTGACCTTCTCGATGAACTGGTTCAATGCTTCCCGAAACAGCGCGGTCGTTTGCTCGCCGAATTTCTGTAAGCCCACGTTCGTCCTCCTCCAAAGTCAGTACTAGAGTCACCCTCAAATCTTCCATAGATATACAAAGTATCCTTAAGTTTCATAGTTGTCAATATAGCATTATTTATTCATTTGCTAGAGTTCCGCGCGCGAAAAAACCGCTGTAGCAGATTATCCTGCTACAGCGGTTCTCCGTACCATCCTATTCTATCGCGCATACGCCTCACGATACTGCGCGGGCGTAAGCAGCGAATGCTTCTTGAAGACGCGCGTGAAATGCGCGGGAGAGCCAAACCCTACCTTGCGCGCGATCTCGTGAACCTTCAATCGCGGCGATTCTTTCAAGTATCGCTTCGCCCGCGTCAGCTTCGCCTCGGCGACGTAATCGAACAGCGCGCGCCCGGTCGTCTGCTTATACAATCGGCATAGATAGCTCGGATTGAAGTAGACCGTCTCGGCGAGCCTCGTTAACGACAGATCCTCGTCGAGATGCTTCTCAATGTAGGCGTGCAGGCTTTCCAGCCATCCGCCTTCATCCCGGTAGCCGGGACATTGAAGCAGCGCGCCTGCGAATGCCCGCAAGTAATCGGCAGCCTGCCTCGCCGAGCTGTGGGCATCCCAGCGCAGAAGCGCATCCGCGTCCAGCGGCTCAAGCTCCGCGAAGGAGATGCCGTTCTTATGCATAAATGCTAGAAACTGAGCGGCCAAAATCATATACGCTTCCAGCCATACTTCTTTCTCCGTTTCCGGGATCGCGGCGAACAGCGAATCGAATTGTTTGAAATACGCGCTCCGCTCGCCGCCTTCCAAGGAGGCCCGAAGGCCTTCTCCCTGTTTCAGCAAGTCCCCGAAGCTAATCGAGTTTGTTTGTCGCATAGCTAGCTGCAAACCTCCTTTGCCAGCCGGTACCCTCGCTTATTCCTTAACGGAACCCAGCATAATACCGGAGATGAAGAACCGCTGCAGGAATGGATAGACAAGCATGATCGGCAGCATGGAAGCGAAGATTTTGGCCGCTCCCAATGTTTTGTCAGATACCGATGCCAAGCGCTTCACGTCTTCAATCGATTTAATCAGCGTCGGATCGATCCGTACAACAATCTGCTGCATGTAAGTCTGGAGCGGAATACTGTCCTCATGGTTGATGAAGATGAGTCCGAGCATAAATTCATTCCACACGGTTACGATCAGGAACAGCGTCGTTGTCGCAAGCACCGGCATGGATAGCGGCATATAGATGCGGAACACTTTGAACCACGGGCCAGCGCCATCCATCGAGGCCGACTCATCAAGCTCTTTGGGAATGCTGCGGAAATAGTTCACGATCAGAATGACGTTAAATACGTTAACCAGCATTGGGAGCACGAGCACCCAGAACGAGTTCATCAGTCCCATCTGACGGATAACGAGGTAGAACGGAATTAATCCGCCGTTAAACATCATCGAGAAGATCAGCAGCCACATATAGACGTCGCGGAGCTTGAACTCTCTCTTCGAGCGGGACAGCGGGTAAGCCATCAGCAGCGAAATGAAGAAGCTGATTAAGCAGGTGACGCCTACCCGTTTGACCGAAATCCAGAACGATTGAAAGAATACATTGTCCTCAAACAATTTCATGTAAGAATCAACGGTGAAGCCCTTCGGAAAGAAAGTGACAAAGCCGGCCATCGCTTTCGCTGGCGAGCTGAAGGAAATCGCCAAGTTATGAATGATCGGGAACAAAGATGAGAACGAAATGAGCGCAAGAATGAGAATCAGAACAGCTTCTGCTGCTTTGGTGCCCATCGTTTGATTGCGGACCATGCGGAATTCCTCCTTCTGCTAGAAAATGCGATAGTTGGCTAATCGACTGGCCAGACCATATGAGATGATAATCAGCACAAAGCTGACGCCTGATTTCAATAAACCGATAGCTGTTCCGACCTCATAATGCCCTTCCTCGATACCGGCCCTAAACACGTACGTGTCGATGATGTCGGAGGAATCGTAGACCAGCGTGTTGTACAGATTGAATATTTGATCAAAACCGGCATTCAGTACGTTTTGCAAACTGAGCGTGCCGACCAGAACGATCGTGGTTGCGATGCCCGGCAGTGTGACGTATTTCAGCTTCTGCATCCGAGTTGCGCCGTCAATGTCGGCTGCCTCGTATAGCGAAGGATTAATACCTGTCAGTGCCGCCAAATAGATAATCGTGCCAAAGCCGAACTCTTTCCATATATCGGAGCCGACAATGATGGTACGGAACCAGAAGTTGTCACCCATAAACATAATCTCGTTAACGCCAAACTTGCCAAGCAATTGATTAACAATGCCGTCTACGGCGAAGAAATCTCTTAGAATACCCGCAAGCAGAACCCATGAAAGGAAGTGCGGCAAATAAACGATGGTTTGAACCGTACGCTTAAACCAATGGATGCGCAGTTCATTGAGCATGAGTGCAAATACGATTGGAATAAAGAAGCCGAAAGCAATCTTCATTAGCGCGATGATGACCGTATTCTTAAAAACGCGTAACGCTACAGGCGTGTCAAAGACGAAGGAGTAGTTCTCCCAGCCTGTCCATGGCGAACTCCAAATTCCTTTAGTCGGAATAAAATGTTTGAACGCCAGCACAATGCCGCCCATAGGCCAGATTGTAAATAATAAGACAAGCAACATGCCGGGGAGCAGCATCAGGTTAAAATGGATTTGCTCAGACCATTTGCGGCGCACTCGCATTACCTCCGCTTCAGATATCATTCGTAATGAATAGAAGGACGCAAGACACTGCCTCGCGTCCTTCCACCATTCAAGTACAGGTTATTTGCTTAATGCTTCGTTGATTTCTTTCAAGATATCGTCTCCGCCTTGCGCTTTCCAATCCTTCACGAATTGATCGAACTCGGCATCTGCATCGGCTTTACCCATAATGATGCGGTGGTAGGCCTTCATTTGCAGCTCGTTCAGCGCAGTCAGCTTCTTCTCCATCGTCGGCGTTTGGCCGTCGAAAGCGGAGTAGACGGTATTGAATCCCAGCTTGGATGCGGAACCCATGGCGTCATACCAGCTGCGCGTATTTTGCCATTGCAGCACGTTCTTGCTTGCCGGCTGCGTTTGCAGCTCGTCAATGAACTTCTTGATGTTCAGGAATGCATCGTTGTTCTTGAACGGAAGCGTTGCCGGATCCTTCTCGCCGTTGACGGCAGCTACGATGTCATTCGCTTGGTTAAGGATTTCGTCCGTACGCAGGATCGACATGCCGCCCCATACGGTTGCTTTCTCGTTGGCGTCTTTATACTTTTCTTGCGTCGTTTTGATCCACCATTCCGTATCGTCGTTTTCGTTGACGACATTCAGCCATTTCATTGGCAGTTCCGGGTATTTGAAGCCTTTCTTAACGACCATGACGGAACCGGATGTGTTCATCGCGCCCATGTTCAGCTTGCCGTTTGTTTTGGCAGGGATTGCATATGGCTTCCAATCCGCATCAGGAACGTTCTGCAGCGTCATGAACAATGGATACCATACGCCCCACCATGCTTGACCGACGATGCCTGCGCGGCCGCTTGCCAGAACCTCTTGCAGCTGACCTGTATCTTTAAGCGCGAAGTCTTTCTCGATCAGACCTTCTTTGTAGAAGTTAGCGATGAGCTTCAAGCTGTCTTTAATTTGCGGTTGGATACCGCCGTATACGACTTTGTCGGATGCATCCTTATAGAACAGGCGAGGGAAAGCTTCGAATTGGTCGAAAATGTAGCCGGGACCGAACAAACCGTCTGTCTCCGTTTGCATCTGCATCGCCATCGGTACCGTTGTGCCATTGCCAGCCGGATCTTTCTCTTTGAACGCTTTGGCGATTGCCTCCACGTCTTCGATCGTCTTCGGCTCGGCCAGGTTCAGCTTCTTGCGCCAGTCGTCGCGAACCCATACAAAGTTGAAGTTCTCCAAACTGCCTTGGCTCGGAATGCCGTAAAGCTTGCCATCGACCTTGTATAGATCGAGACCGCGGTTGTCTGCGGATGCGAAAGCTTCTTTGATGGCCGGTGAAGCATATTGGTCATAGACAGCAGTCATATCCTCGATCATGTCGGCTTCCACGAGGCGCTTCACAGTTGCTTGAACCTCCGTGATGCTCTTGCCGACGATTTGGAAGACATCCGGGATATCGTTTCCGCCAATGGAAAGATCAAGCTTCTTCTTGTAAGCGTCACCATCTTGCGGCGCCATCCACACGAATTTAGGCTTCACATTCAACTTCTCTTCCATGAATTTGTTAAAGACGTTCTCTTCATACGATTCGCCCTCAGGGAACTTCGGATTGTTCATTGTCGGTCTAATCGTTGTAAATTCAATCAGTTCCGGATACTTGCCGAATGGATCCGCTGCAACCGCTGGTTCAGCTGCCGGTTCTGTTGTCTCTGTCGTTTCAGCCGTTGTATTGGTTTTGTTGCCTTCCGCCGTGTTGCTCGCTGCATTGTTGTTTCCGGCATTGTTGCCGCATGCGCTTACAAAAACCATAAGCCCAAGCAAACTCAAACTTGCCCACTTTTTAATCATTCTGTCAAAAGCCCCTCTCTATGACAATGAATATAGTGTTTGATTCGATTCCAATCATAACGCGCTTTGAGCAGGGGGCAGTACAGAAAAAACGCATCTCCTGACTGAACTTTGTCAGAACATGCGTCCTTCATCGTACAATTTTCACTGGTCGGCAGACATTTTTCACATTCGCGCCTTACTTGCCTACCGGCGGCCAATGCATAAACTCATCCAGCGCTGCTTCTTCTTCGCGGTAAGCTCGCGGTGAACGGCCTGTTTCCTGCCGGAATAGCTTACGGAAATACGATTCGTCGGCGAACCCGCATTTGGCCGCAATCTCCTGAATGGCTTGACTGCTATGAACGAGTAATCGTTTAGCCTGATCCATCCGAAGCATCCGCATGAAATCGTTATAAGTAGCGCCGGTAGTCCGTTTGAAGCAGTCGCTGAAATAGCCGCGGCTAAGGTGTACCTCCGCAGCAGCCTCCTCCTGCGTAACCCCTTCATCCAAGCGCAGCAGCGACCATTCGATCGATTGGATCATTCTCGCCGTAATATCCTTATCGATGCCGCTCTGATCCAGAATAGCTCGAAGGGAACGACGAACGCGCTGCAGGAAGTTTTGCCACTGCGCCCAGGTTTGCAAGCCGCCGAGCTCCAGCAGCAGCTCGTCCCGTTCCGTCCATCTCAGCATGCTTCTCCACGCCCAGACCGTCTGGTGAATCATGCCGCACAGCTTGTTGGGATCCGGTCTTTGCTCGGCAATTTGCTCGAGAAACGTTTGGAATGCCTCATCCTGAAACAGCCAGTCGAAATTCCGCCAGCCTTTGATCCAGTCCTCCCGAACCGGCTTGGTTTCCCATAGCAGTACATCCTGCATGGAATCATGCACGGCTGCGGCCGACTGGGTTGTCGCCATCACGTAGAAGGAGTGACGCTTGATATAGGTATCCAGCACCGACTTGAGCCGGCTTCGATCCTTCACGCCAACCTGATGCAGGCAAAATACCGCCCAGCGTGCCGACAAACCCGCCTGTGCCTCCCCTTCCGGCTGAAACGCCAGCTCCTCCGTAAACCAGGCGTTGCCTTGCAGGGCGACGAGCGGTTTGTCGTTCAAGCCGGGCTGCGCGTACAGCTCCTGCACTTTGCAGTCGGCCTTGAGCGCGAGCAGCAGCGTAACCGATGACTGCGCTGGGGAAGGCGCCGGCTGCGCGCGGGAAGCCTTCTCTTCCCGGTCCGCGAGAAGGCGCTCGGCAATGCGTCCGAACAACCGGTCGAGCTTCTCATCGTCGAGCTCCGTCTTCACGATATAATCAATCGCGCCTAGCCGCAGCGCATCCTGTACATATTGAAAATCTTGATGACAGGTGAGAATCGCCGTTTCCGTATTCGGAAACCGCTCCTTCACGATGCGCATCAGCTCAAAGCCCGACATTCCCGGCATCGACAAATCGGTGACGAGCAAATCGACCTGCTCATGCTCCATCCAAGCCAGCGCCTTCGCTCCGCCTTCAAAGTCGGCGGCAACCTCCATCCCATGCTTCTGCCATGGAAGAATATGAATTAATCCTTTGCGTACGATATGCTCATCATCGACCAGTATGGCTCGGATCATGGCTGCTCGCCTCCCTTCCCTGTCCATATTTCAATTGTAATTGCCGTCCCCTCGCCAAGCTTGCTTTCGATTCGCAGTCCTGAATTCTCTCCATAGTAAGCTTGAATTAATCGATGCACGAAGCTTAACCCGATGCCCATCCCGACCGATCGTGAGTCCGGGTGTTTCTCTTCGAGCAGCGATTGCAGCCGTTCCTCCGACATGCCTTCCCCGTTATCGGATACGCACATCGTAATCCCGCCCCCCGGATGAGGCTCGATCCGAACGCTAATGGTGCCGTCTTGGTTGCGGAAGCCGTGATAAATCGCATTCTCGACGAGCGGCTGCAGCACAAACCGCGGGATCAGGACATCCAGCGTCGACGGATTCACATCCATTTGCACTTCAAACTGATGGCTGTAACGGATGCTCTGCAGCGCCATATAGTCGTTGATATTATCGACTTCTTCCTGCACGCGCACATGCGTCCCTTCTTTGCCCAGGTTGTAATGCAGAATGCGGGTGAAATGAGTGATCAGCTTCACAATCTCATTTTGCTTATTCATCTTGGCAATGACCTGCACCGTGTTCAGCGTATTATGGATAAAATGCGGGTTGATCTGATGCCGCAGCTTCTCGACCTCCACATTGCTCCTGGCCTTCTCCCGGCGCTCGATTTCCTTGAGCAAATCGAATACGCGCTCTTTCATCGCATAGAATCGGCCCAGCACCTCGTCGAACTCACGAAGCCGCAGCCATTTCTGCGGACGATAGGAAGGGTTGTCCCCTACCCACTCAATCTCTCGGCGGAATACATGAAGCGGTCGATAGACCGTCCGCCAACAGATGTAGGCAAGCAGCAAGCTGAGGAGCAGCGTAAACAAACCGACGGTAACGAATTTGCCAAGCCAAGAGTTGATCTCCTTCTGAAAAGCATCGCCCTTCATAATGACGGCAATCTTCCAGCCTTGCTCGCTGGCTGCGATGAACCGCAGATCATCGGAAGCCTTATCTTCCATCCTAAACTTAGCAAACAGCGGGAATTTTGCGCGGTCTTCGCTAAATACGATCCGGTTCTCGGCATCAAGCAGCAGATGCTTAACGGGCTCGCCATATTGCACGTCGTCGAACAACCGCTTCAAAGTGTTAAAGTTGCTTTCCGTATAGACATAAAACGAGGAATTCGTATCAAAATCATTCACTTTGCGGGCGATGGAGAATACTTGCGTATTGTCCGTATTATACTTGTCTGTCGATCGATGCGGCGCAAAGTAGGAGACACCGTTCGCTTCCAGCAGCAGCGGATTGTCGAACATCGTGATCTTGTCCATCATCGGATAGCTTTGAATAAAGGAATGATTATTCTTCGCATCTACCAGGGCAATCGCTCCGGCGTACGGGCTTGTGTAGTTGATAAGCGACATCCGATCCTGCACAAGCAGCAAAATATCGGTTTTGCGAATCTGATCGTCCGTGGTCAAATACTCTTGGATGCGCGAGGTGATGGTTTTGTCCAGCGCCAGCTGCTGTGAAGCGAAATTCATATTTTTCAAAATATTATCGAGGCTGACTAGCTCCTTCTTCACATTCTCGTTAATCCCATTCTTCAGCTTGTTTTCCATAAAGGAATGAAACGAATAGTAGGACATGCTCCCGATCAAAGCCAAGGGCACAACGGAGCTGAGCAGCAAGATGGCGATCATGCGACCTTTAATGGAATCTCGCAACAACGACAGCATAGGATTACCTCGTTTTCTGAAGGGGATGGCGCTTGTAGGTGAAGTTGTATTTCAGTTTATCAGAGAAATCCGCCTTTTTGTAAGCACTTTTTTTTCCTGTTGTGGGATTGGACGAGGTGAATTCATTATCTTACCGGTGATTTGGAGCGAAAAAAAACGGGTTTCCGTCGAAACGGATTCCCGGTCTGGTTAATTCGATACATTCAGAAGCGCACCAATGGCTCCGCTGTATTCGCCATTCTTGATGAATAGCGGAGTGGCGCCGCGCAGCCTGGTGTACCCTTCGACAACCTCTTTTAGGAGATTGTTCTGAATAAACGATGAACCTACGAAAATAATAGACGCAATATCATATTGAGCGGCCGCAAGCACGCTGGCTGTCGCCACCGTCTCCCCAACAAGCCCCACTACGGAAGCTAGCAGCTCTTCCTTAGATAACGTATCGGTAGCTGCTACTGCGAAGACTCTTCCGAAGTTGCTTGCGGTCAAATCCCCCGGTATCGGAGGCTCCGCGCCTTGATAAATATGTTTGACCTTCAAGTCGATACGGTCCCGATCTCCCGCTGCCGCGAGCTGGATGAGCTCATGATAATCCGTGATTCCGGTTAACACCTGAGACAGTCCCATAAGGGTTCCGCCGCCAACGCCGGTTCCGCCAAGCCGCTTCTGAGCGCTATGGTCGAAATAGTGAATCGACGTGCCTGTTCCAACGTTGGTCAGGATGTGCGCCTCTTCGGTTACGCCTGATTGCTGAAGCAGGTATCGCACACCGCTGCATGTGGCTTCAAACTCCACCATGCCAAGCGACGGTTTCCCCAGCATGGACTGCAGCAGGCTAGCTTTTCCACCTGTTATGCTGATCTGCGCCTCGTCACCGAAAGCCTTAATCCAACTCGCAACTTGCTCTAGCTGCATTGCCGGAAACGTCATAAACGAGATTGACTCGTCCTGTTTAGAAGTATAAGCCAGTTTAATTAATGTGCCGCCGGCATCGACACCGATTTTTACCATGTTACAGACACTTCGCTTTCTTTATTCTACTGAACGCCAGACCCGATTATGGTCATGGTCGGATGCAAGGACTCCGGTACAAAATCTTCAATGCCCGGAACGAATACGACCGCAACCAAGTTATGCTCAGGATCGACGGTGAACATCGACCAGCCATAGCCGTGATGGGAGAAGGTTCGCGCCGACATCGTGCCGATGCGTTCGCCGTCCAAGAACAGCCCGAGTCCTTCCGCCGTCATTTGCCGAACGAGTTGCTCGCTTAAGATACGTTTTCCCGCATATACGCCGTTATTTAGGAGCATCTCGGCCATCTTCCGTATATCGTCCAAACTAGATAATAACCCGCCGCAAGCCATTGGTATAGTCCCTCCGCGAAAAAGAGGCGAATCCAACCAGTCTGCTTCCCGAGGAAATACAAGCGAAACAGGCGGTTTATGTTCAGGCGGAAGCTTAAATGAAGTCATCGTCATCCCAAGCGGCTTAAGGATCTGTTCCTCTACGAATTGCTCATAGGTCATGCCGGAAACCAGCGCAATAATGAGCCCCAGCAGAACAAAACCAACGTTAGAATAGCTTGACTCGCTGCCTGGTTCCGTCGCCAGACTTCGCTCGGTGAGGCGTGTTTTCCAATCCGGTGTCGTTTCACGATCGATTGGACGGGTCTAATCGCGTTCACGCTGAACGGCTTTGCTTTTGCACCGTCTGCTGAACCCAATGCCTCCTTCGCAACAACTTCGCCGTCAATCGAAACAACGAAACTTGCGCCTTGCAGCCGTTCTTGATCAATTAGCGTCTGAAGATGCTCCTTCAAGGAGCGAATAATGTCCGAGTTGTACCGGCCCGTTCTGGTCTCTGCCATTATTATAACGCCTCCATCAACTATTCCCATTCTATCCTCATACATTCGGTAGCAGCATGAAATATCCTTTACAGCGAAAAACCCATGAACATTGTCCACGGGCTTAGCCTTGCACTAGCTACGTCGTTACCGCCGGAAAAGCTTCCTTAATGCGATCATAAAGCTTCACGGCATCCTCCATCACGTCGAATTGATCCGTCTGCAAATATTCGATGGAGAAGCCGCCCCGATAGCCGCGCTGCTTCAGTTCTTCGAGAACCCGATTGAAATCGACCTCTCCGGTACCGAAGCGAACCTGCATCTGATCCCTTGCCGCATCGCGCAGATGAACGTGAGCTGCCCGATCTAGAAATACAAACGTCTCTTCGAGCGGCACTCCTTGCATTACAAAATGGGTTGGATCGTAAACGATCGGCAGCTCGGGCATTAGCTCCATAAGGCGAACGCACTGCTCCATCGTCTCGAACGGACTGTTTACGTGGAACTCCAGCGCCATCCGGATGCCTTCTGCATTCGCAATCTCGAGTTGCTCTCGAAGGGATGCGATGCAATCGCCCAGCACCTCTTCCCAAGGACGGGAACGATCGGGCTGCCGCGGCTGGATCGCTGCGATGTTGATTTGGAGTGCTTTCATCCACTGCATTAAGCCGGCCGTTTCCGCCTTCCTGCGGGATATGCCTTCCGGCGAACGGTCATGAAGCTGCGGGGATACACCGCTGTTGGTGGCCACAGGCTGTAGGTTATATTGAGCTAAAAGTTGCTTGGACCGGCTAATTTGTTCGGCTTGGTCTTGTTCTGTTTGGAGCTCACTCGTGTTGACGTGAACCCAGCCGTCGATGGCGAGAATGTCTACGTAGCGGAAGCCGGCTGAAGAGATGGACGCCAGTGCCTCTTCAAAGCCGGAGCCGCAGCGGACGGAGGTGGAGCATGCAATGATACTCATGGCGCTGTCACCGCATCTTCCAGCATAATATCAAGCGGGAAACGGTCTTGGTTCAGCGGCAGCTCGATTCTGCGGCCAAGTCTTGCCGACTCGTATGCGGCCATGACAACCTCCATAACGTTGATTGCAGTGGATGCTGCAAGCGGATGCGGAGCGCCGGTTTGCATCGAGATTGCCAACTGGCGGAACACGCCGGGGAGTCCATCGTTAAAGTCATTCGGGGCATCCAGCTCGGCGGCGCGGAAACCACCGGCCTGCGCATCTTGAATTTGTACCTGAGGGTTCGCGCTATCGCCGGCCCGCCACAAGCGGCCTTGATCGCCGATTGCCTCAATGTCTTGGTAGTCGCTGCCCGGCAGCCTCGCATCGCCTGTCAGAAACTCTGCGCGGATGCCGCTCTCGAACTCCAGCGTCACCATCATGCCGCTTTCGACCGCATGACCGTACCTGCGGCCGGTAAAGATGGCGTAATCGTATTGATCCGGTAAGCCGGGTTCTACGTCTTGTCTGAACATGGCGGCAAGCACCCATTTTACTTTGTCGTCGCCTGTAAGACTGAGCAGGATATCCACGCTGTGCGTGCCATCGCTTAAGAAATCACCCGCGCAAGTTGCACGCAGCAGGCGCGGCTTGCCGATTGCACCCTCTTGCATTAGTCTGCGCATCGTCATAAATGGTGCAGACATCCGGCGCTGGTGGCCGATAATGAGCAGGGTATCGTTAGCTTCACATACCTGCATCATTTTGCGGGCATCCCCGATGTTAACCGCCATCGGTTTCTCGCAGTAAACGGCCTTCACACCCGCTTCCGCGGCCATGATCGTAAGACGCGCGTGAGAGCCGGTCGGCGTAGCGATGATAACTACATCCGGCTGCAGCTCTTGCAGCATGAGGGTGAAATCCGTATAAATCGCCGCAGAACCGCCGGTTTGAGCAGCAGCATCGCGCGCTGTATCTGCGTTTAGATCGCATAGGCCGGCAAGCTCAAACTCAGGCAGCAGGGCGATCGCTTTGGCATGGTTCAAACCCATTCGGCAGCCGATCACGACTGCGCGTAATTTTGCTTCACTCATTGCAAGATCTCTCCTTTGGCGATAGGTTCAAGGGATTGTATGAAACGAAGGGAGCGCTCCAGGCATAGCTGGGGATCCATATCCATAGGGCTAATCATCTCCACTTCCATGACCAGCTTATCCTTTAGCGGTGCATGCTTCATAAGCAGCTCGTAACATTCGCGCAGCGGAACGTCACCGTCGCCAAGCGCGGCTCCCTTCACTTCAAATTGAAGCGGATAGACATCCGGACGCGGTCCTACGATGTGATCCTTAAAGTGCGTGCCAATGGTGTACGGCGCTGCAAGTTCGAATGCGGGAAGCGGACGTTCTCCAATTAAGTAGGTATTGCCGGTATCCAAGTAAATGTAGAGCTGTTTGGTCGCTTCGCAAAGCTGAACCACGTCGGCGATGTAATAATCGCCGTGATTTTCCACGCTTAGCGGTGCTCCGAGCTCGGCGCAAATGGCCGCAAGCGGCGCCATCGCTTCCGATACGCGAGCAAGCTTGTCTTCGAGCGGCATCACACGGTCAAAACGATGACCGGCTCGCATCCCCGTCGTTACAATCTGGCCCCGCATAAGCGGCAGGCATAAGCGCAGCTGCTCCTCGATGCGCTCCGTCTCCCGTTCCCGCTCGTCTTTGCTGGCGTTTAAGTAGTCAAATCCGATGCGTGGCGTCAGCTGCAGCCCATGTTTGGTCAACTCTTCACCTATATAATCACGGCGTGCCTCGTCCATTTTTGCCATTTCACTCAAGTCTATGCCGGTCGTGACAAGCCCATGCCGCTTCAAGAAGTCGAGTTTCCCCAGCACCGAGTCGTCACCCTGCCGAATAAAACCGTGGTACCATACGAGCGCATACCCCCATGTTAACGGACGGCGTGCCCCTCTCCCGTTCGACCAATCCGGACTGCCATTAGCTAAAACCATTGTAGCGTCTCATCCCTTCTATCCCAGAACTTCAGCCAAAATGGACACATTCGGCCTTTGACTTGATTGTAGCAACTGCCCCGCTGCGGTACCATGCGTCAATATTGACATCCGTTGCATTTCATTTACATATGACGAGAGCTGAGAGTCGCTTACCCGACTCTCAGCTCTCAAACTAACCCAACCTCACCCGCAACAGCCTCCGAGAATCGCCAAATCCGACTTTCAGCCGCTAAAGCTTGCTTTTCGAAGCTGAGAGTAGGAAATACCGACTCTCAGCTTTCAAACTAACCTCAATCTCTCACTTCCCATCTCTGTTAGCGGTATATCCGCTTTCAGTAAACAAAACCAATTAAATTACACCTCATTAGCGGAATAGCCGCTTAAGCATAAGCCAGGTGGTCGAAGTTACTGAAGCAGCCTAGTTAGTTGGAAGTAGTAGAGAGATTTGGCGCTCGGGGGTTGGAGTCGGAGTCGAGATAAGTTCAGGCAGGGTGCTCATGCGCGGCAGAAGTACGGGTTGAGAGTTGAAAGTGCAACATCGCGCGCCTCCAACACCAAAGAAAAACGGACAAGCCAACCGCAACTGGTTAACTTGTCCGTCTCATTCCATTCCATCATTGCATTCCATGCCTACATTCCATACTGCATGCCAACGCCCCGTTCCGCCTAACTCCCTACTCCTCGAGTTCCCTCGCCCTAGCGAACGTACTCGAGCAGTCTCGCAAGCGCGACTGCCGCTTCCGCGCGGGTAACCTGCGCCTGCGGCTTGAACTTGCCGTCCCCGCCTGCCGACAGGAGGCCGGTTGCGACTGCCGCCTCAACTGCAGGCAGCGCATCGGCCTTCACTTGCTTCGCATCCTTCAGCACCACCGCTTCAGGATGCTTCACCTTCCGGCCCGTGCCAGCCTCATAAGCTTGCACCAGCTGCACGGCCAGCTGCTCGCGAGTAACAACGCCTTCGCCCAAATCCGCTGCCTTATAACCGGCAAGCGATGCAACCGAACGCGATTGCACGTAGGTCGCTAAGCGATTCAGCATCCCTTCGAGCTCGCCGCCCGTAAGTGCCTGCTTCGGAAGGAAGCTTCCATTCTCGCCTGTTACGATATGAGCGGCATACAGCGATTTTACGGCTTCGTAGGCAAAATGCGATTTCGCGACGTCTTTGAACGGCTGTGCATCGGTGCCAAGCAATGAAGTCAGCGCCTCATATTTTGGCGTGTCCAAATTGTCGAGGATATCCTCAGACGCTCCCCACATGCCATAACGGTTGTAGCCGCTCGTCAACGTGAAGTACATGAACATGTCGCCTTTCATATCCAGGAAGTTGTTGCCGACGTCGTATTTAACGAGATCGCCCATACGCTCCGTACGATGTGCAGCAATCCGATTCTCCACGTTAATCGTACTGCCGCCGCCGGAGTCAGGACCGCCTTCGTACGTGTACGATTTGAGGCCATATTGATCCGCCAACGTAATCAGTTGCTGCTTCGTTCCATCCGGACTGCTGAACCGTTTGCTATCTTCCTGCATCGCCGTCAGCACCTCGGTTGTCGATGCTGCGTCGCTTGCCGCGCTCGAATTAAAGTACGGCGCGCTCGCGATCGCATAGAAATAGTTCTTCGGATCGCCGTACACTTTGCTGACCCAGTTCAGCATATCCTCGTACTGATCCGGAATGATTGCGAACCAGCTGAGCACCGGTCTAACCCGCGTGTTCAGCGCGTCTTCGCCGAAGACGGTCTGGAACTGCTGACCAATCTCGATCAATCGCTGCGCAATCCGGTGACGCGTCCAAGAACGTTTCTGCGGCGTATAATCGCCATCGTTCGGATCGTCAAAATACGATTGCATCGTATACTGATTCAGCGTCGATCCCTCTTTCGCCCCTTCAGCTATCGCCGCGGCTTTATTATAAGCCTGCTGAGTGAACAGATCGTTCCACACTTCATTGGAATACTCCAAATAAATTTTGATCCCCGGATTCAGCTTCGCTTTCAGAAGCGCTGCCAGCGACTTCACATAGTCATCGCTTGCCGCAACCGGGATGTTAATCCAAATATCCTTCTCCGTTTGGTTAGCTAACGCAATGACATATTCCCATGCCACACCATGCGTTCCGTCTTGAAGCAGCTGCGTCGCATCTGTCGTCAGCTTGCGATCGCTCCACTCCGTAACGGCCGGATAGGTTGGATTGTTGTTGTTCGTGCTCAACCAGTCCATGAAACGAAGCGTGCCAAACGGCTGCAGCGCCTGCAGAAACTCCTTCGTAAATGTGTCGCCTGCAGAATAACCCGGACGCATGAGCTTCACGTCGCTCACGCCGCCGCTTGTCTTCGTGAAAGTCATATACAGCAAACCGCTGCCTTTAGCCAGTACGATATCTGCCGTCGTCACATTCGACTTCTTGTCATATCTCTGATTCTCTACCTGGAACGGGCTCGAAGCATCCAAATTACCAAGCACCGCTTGACCCTTGAACGACAGCTTGTACACGCCGCTGATATCCGGGAACTGCTTCGTCGGATCATCAATATCATTCAACCACGCCGCAACCGGGCGATGGTCGAAGAATACGGTTGCCGCATCCTCCGTCGGCCAGCCGTTGGCATCCACCTTCACACCTTCGCTGCCGTCTGCTTTCACCCATTGCCGCAATGTTTTGGCCGCATCAGCGAACTCGTACCCACGCCCGCCAAGCCCTTCCAGACCTACGCCGATTTGGCCCGGATACAACTCTTTCGTCAGCGCAGGAAGCGGAGTTACTGTATGCACATTAAGCGTATTCGTTGCAAAAGAAGTCTGGTTCTCCTTAGCGGCAACCACCTTAAAGTTATATACGCCGCCAGCCTCTAGTCCTTCTACCGTAAACGATGTTTTCTCCGTATCTCCGACTGCCTTATCATCCTGATACACCGTATACTTCACGGCCGGATTTCCTTGCGGCTTCTCCCACACCAGATCAACGGCGGTTTCCGAATTATCCGTGGCATGCAGGAAAGCAGGCGCGATGGCCTCCTTCTTCACATCCTCCGCACTCGAAACCTTTTCCAGCACCACATCATCGAGATAGAAATCCGCGTTCGACCACTTCACAAGCGTTAAATTCGAATTCGAGGTTGGCATCAACTCGGGCGGCGCGGTAAATATCGTTTCGATATAGTGATACTCCCCATCATTTTCGGTAAAATCCAGCTGCTTCGAGAAATTCTTGCCAAGCGTCAGCTTCAAATTACCGCCGGCATCCCCATTCACAAACTTGTACCAAGCACCAAAACGATACGTCCGGTTCGGTTCCAGCGCGCCGAAATCGAGTCCGGTGATGCCAAAGCCGGCAGGGATTTTCAAAGCCTGCTCTTTCCCGTGAGGGGCTTCCTTGCCGATATTAATATTGACCCAGTTCGGCCAACTAATGGCACCGCTTTCAAAATCACCGTTAGGAACAAGATTGTTACCGTAAACGACTCCATCCGATGGGGCAGCCACAGCATCGGCCGTGAACGAATTCATGGGTGCAAGCATCATCATCGCCATCGCGAAGGCGCCTATCCGCTTCTTCATGTCATCTTTCCTCTCTGATTCGATTTTTTTACCTAAAACTTACATTTCCTATTCATTGTACAATCGCCGCATAAGCGTTACTATTGCATCCTATTTACATTCCTTGCTATCCATTAACCTCTTCTCTCGCAACAAATAAAACAAGCCGGCACCCTAAAGGCGCCAGCCTGTTCGATCACGCAAATCTACCTGAGAGCTTACCAGTTGTTCCCCGAACCCGTTGCCGTAAAGCTCGCCGAATCATTCTTGAACTTGCCGGATGGAGCGACATTGACCGTATTAGTGTTGAACGCTGCCGATCCATTCGCCGAACCTCTTATATAGACGCCATAGGTGCCCGAATTATTGATCGTATTCGACGTGTAATTCACGACCGCGCTTGAGCTTGGTTCTTCAATGAATAAACCTGAATACGTGCTGCTGTCGATCACATTGCTGCTTACATTGACGGTCAAGCCTTGAGCCAGACCGTTATTATTCACCCAATACCCCCAGATCGCTCCGATTTGGTAGCCGTAATCATGATGGTACGAGCCGCTCCGAACAAGCTTGTTATTCGTGATCGTAAGCGTACCCGTGAACGCCGTAGGGCTATGATTGGTACCGAACTGGATGCCTGAGCCGTTATCGACCGTATCCAGGATGAGGTTATTGCTTACCGTATTATTTTTGCCTCCGTAAATGCCAATGCCGTTCGCAAGGTTCGGGATCTGCACCGTGTTGTAGCGGAATGTACTGCCTTCCACTGTTCCCGTACCGCCATTCAGCGATTTCGACCACATGGCCATACCGTCATCCCCATTATTACGGAAGTTGCTTTGCTCCACAATCGTATTCAGCGTGCCTCCGTTAATGTTGATTCCATCCGCCCAAGTATCCCGTATCCTTAGTTTAGAAACCAAAGCATTAGCCGTTCCTTCGTTCAACCATAGGCCAACCTTTGTGTGCTCCATCCAAATATTCATGATCGTAGAATTAAGCGCATTTCCTTCAATGCCGGCAATCCCCGTTGCATTCGAGCGATAGGTTTCCTCTGCCTTGATCATGAAATCGGAAAGCGTCACATTCCCGCCTTGCAAAAGAATGCCGGCATAAGCGCCCTGCAGCGTCGAGCGCCACATACCTGCACCTTTAACGGACGCTCCGCTCGGCAGTTTGATTTTGGTCGTGCCTCTTGTTCCTGTTTTGAAGTCGAAGGTGCCTTCCGGGATCCACACGCCTTTAATGGAAGTGCCATTCACTGCAGCAATAGCCGAGGTCATAGCTGCCGTGTCATCTACGCCGTCATTGGCCGTTGCCCCATAGTTCGCGATCGACACATAATCCGATGGCTTGGCAATCGCCGCAGGAACGGCTTCTGTTTCAATTAAATCAATCAGGACATAAGTGTTTCCGGAAGGATTGGAATCATTGGCATCCCACTGGAGCTTGATCTTCGTACCTGCCGCATATTGCTGGCCCAGAAGGACGCGACTTTCGTCAAAATAACGATGGTGATTGATTCCCGGCGTATTCGACCACTGCATTTCAGCGCCGTCGGAACCATATTGTCCATATTGGTGGGAGTAACGGTTTGTTAGCGAAATATCTGCCGCATGGGAGGTACCCGCATAGAGGCTGATATTTTGAGAAATATCGGAGCCCGTTGCACTGTCCGGCATCGAATACCGCACTACAATGCCTTGCGCAGGGTTACTGAGCGTCAATTCAACGGATTGCCCTTGTGCCAGACGTACTGCTTTTCTGCCTGATGCTTCCGATTCCGCCGACGTCCAGGTTGTGCTTGGGCCCGTTACGGATCCGCCGACGATTGTTAAGTCCTCTGCTTCATAGCTGTCGTAAGGTACGGTAGCGCCATAGTTCTGGACGACTCCGATCGTCAGACTCTTGCTGTAGCTATTGTTGTTCTCATCCAACTCGCCGATTAGCGACGTTTCGTCTACGACAGCATTCACTGTATGAATGCCGTTGACCGCCGTCCATGATCCGGAGTTTTGCGTGAGCGTGACGGAAGCGCCCGCTGCAATGGATGTGGTGTAGTTGATGACCGAGCTTACTTTAGTACCGTTTACATAGAACGATACATTGCTTGCCGTTCCAGCGGCTGTAGCTGCTGTTCCCTGATTCTTCACGACAGCACTGAAGGTGACGGCGTTCCCTGCTGCCGGGGAGGCAGGCGACCATGTGACATCCGTTACGACGAGGTCAGGCTTGCTAGGCACGCTCACCAGGATGCTTTCATCGAGGGTGTTATTGTTATCATTCGATTCCGTTATGCGGTTGATGTCATCTACAAAAGCTCTTACGGTCTGCGTGCCGGCCACAGCCGTCCAAGTAGCTTTGGTGTTTGGTCCTCCTGTAGCCGTTACCGTAACGGAGCTGCCCGCCGGTATGGATGAAGTGTAATTGTCACTCCAGTTCACGGATGTCCCATTAATGGAGAAAACGACACCGTGTATCGTTCCCGCAGGAGTTGCAGCAGCCCCTTGGTTCTTAATGACGGCGCTGAAGGTCACTTCATTGCCTGTCTGCGGTGAAGCCGGCGACCAGGAAACATCGATGACGACGAGGTCCGGCGTTCCGGCTCCCGCTCCTGTAGTGATGCTTTTGTCAAACGTGTTATTCGACTCATTGGATTCCGCAATTCGGTTCACATCATCGATAAAAGCTCGGACCGTATGGGTACCGGATGCCGCAGTCCATGAAGACTTGGCGTTTGGACCTCCTGTAGCCGTTACCGTAACGGATGCACCGGCGGCCAAGGCAGAAGTGTAATTATCGCTCCAGTTTACGGATGTTCCATCTACGGTAAACAGCACGCCGTGAATCGTACCCGCCGATGTTGCTGCTGTTCCTTGGTTCTTGATAACAGCGCTGAAGGTCACTTCATTGCCTGTCTGAGGAGAAGCCGGCGTCCACGTAATATCGGTTACGACCAAATCCGGCGTTCCCGAGCTGGATACGCTTATGCTTTGACTCCATGTATTGTTGTTTTCATTGGATTCCTCAATTCGGTTCACATCATCCACATACGCGCTCACCGTATGCGTTCCGGAAGTTGCCGTCCATGAGGCTTTCGCGCTCGGACCTCCTGTAGCCGTAACCGTTACGGATGCCCCCGCCGCGATGGAAGAGGTGTAATTGTCGCTCCAGCTTACGGACGTGCCGTCTATCGCGAACAACACGCCGTGGACAACGCCTGCCGGACTCGGATCAGCACCTTGATTCTTAATCGTGGCGCTGAAGGTAACCTCATTGCCGGTCTGAGGCGAAGCCGGCGTCCATGTGATACCTGTTACAACCAATTCAGGACCACCGGCCGCTTTCGCCATATGCGGGAAGATAACCAATTGGGAAAGGATTAGTGCCATAATCATGAAATAAACGGATATTTTGCTTCTACTGCGCATTAACAGACCTCCTCGATGTTTTCAATCCAAGCCGCGGAACAAATACCTTTATGTAACCCTGTACCTTAGCCATGATGCTATCTTGCTTGGTGGCCCCACCTCCTTAACGATTTGCTCGGGTAGATATCCACTCGCCTCCCCCGTTAGCGCATAGGAAGGGCGAGTGGAATCTAGCGAATAGGCTACCTAGTTTTGGAATGCCAATGCTTTCAGCAGATTCGTCAGCATCATTGCCGCTTCCGCCCGCGTTGCCCGCTCCTTCGGTCCGATGCTGCCATCCGCATGACCTTGGACAAGCTTCAATGCGACCGCTTCTTTAAACGATGGCAGTGACCATGCGGCGATTTGATTCGCATCCTTAAACGATAAGCGCTCTACTACAATCGTATCCTGAGCATGACCTGTAGCCCGGTAAGCCCGCATCAGCATAACTATCATTTCCTCCCTGGTAATCAAGTCTTTCGGGCGGAAATTGCCGTCTGTATAGCCGCTAATGATGCCTGTTTTCACTGCTGCGCCGACTGCTCCGTTGTACCAAGCGTCTGACGGAATGTCTTTGAAAAGGTTGGTTGCGACAGCCGGCAGCCCCAGTGCCTCGGCTATCATTTTGGTGAATTCAGCACGGGTAACGGCTTGATTCGGCCGGAAGGCCGCGCCATCTGATCCCGATACAATCTGCTTCGAAGCCAAAGCATTGATGGCTGATGCTGCCCAATGTCCTTGCAAGTCCTTGAAAGAAACAGGTTGGTCGATG
The DNA here is from genome assembly GCF_059686995.1 of Paenibacillus rhizoryzae. Taxonomy (NCBI): domain Bacteria; kingdom Bacillati; phylum Bacillota; class Bacilli; order Caryophanales; family Paenibacillaceae; genus Paenibacillus; species Paenibacillus rhizoryzae. Next base: position 312,374 of record NZ_JCAALT010000006.1, read on the forward strand.
ACGGCATACAGGCTGTTCGTCACGCTCTGAAGGGTCGCTTCTACCGTTCCATTTGCTAACTTCGCGAAATGCGTCGGAACATGGCGCCACTGCTTGGCAGCTTCGTCATAAACAACGCCGGTTGCCGTATCGAATGAAAGATCGCCGTTTACCGGGATCACTCTAGTGAAATACACGCCGCCCAGATCATGTAAATCTACAGCTGCAGCTCCTTTGGTCTCCATGGATAATTGGAAATCGAAGATGTCGCTGCGCAGTTCGATTCCTGTCGTACCAGCCGCCGGAATCCCCGCCTCCCCTGGTTCGATCTGCCGGATGATAATTCGCAGTACTGCGTCGGAATCCGCAGGGAGCAGCGCCGCAATCTTACTAAGCGGAAGCACATAGGATGCCCCTGCGTGCCTAATCACGATGCTGGTCTCTGCTGCAACTGCAGCGCCATCACGCAAAGTTGTAGCCGGCAGCAAGACCTCAGCACCAGGCTCCTTCGAACCGGTCGCAATAACCAGCTCTTTCGCCTCGCTTCCGCTTTGCAGTTCAAGCAATCTGCGCTTCAGCTCCGCTTGATCTACTGTGAATACTGGTATGCCTTGTGCTGTCTCGCTTTCACGAATCCACGTATGCTCAGCGACGCCTCCAGGTGCAGACGGCGGCAATACCGACGCGGTCGTGAAAGAAGCCGTAAGCGGAACCGCCGTCCAATTACCTGACGAGTCGCGTGCATCCACATGGACTGCGTACCCTGCACCCGAAGCCAAATCGGTTAGCTGCAGTTGAAGCACATTTGCAGCTACAGTTCGGTACTTCCCGCCCCATGTAATGCGGTAGGCCGAAACGCCGCTGTCATCTTGTGCAGCAGGCCATTCAACACTCCAAGCGGTGCCTGTATCCGCCGAAAGCTCCAGCTTGCTGCCGGAATCCCATTTCGGAGCTGTCCGATCCGTTACCTCCAAGGTGAACACTCTGGCCATGCTGTCTTTGGTAACGGTCATCGTCGTTCTGCCAGCTCGTTTCGCAGTTACCAAACCAGCCTCGCTCACAGATGCGATGGCTGAATCGGAAATGGACCAGTTAACTCCCTCTGTAACCGGAAGCTGATTCACACGAACGGCTGCTTGCTTAGACGCTCCTGCTTCAAGCTGATAGGAGGCAACCGAAGTGGAAACCCCGTCAAGCAGAACCTCGAAAGGCTTCGCGTCAAAGCTAAACCCGGCATCCTTTGTCAGAAACTCAAAGCCTTGTGCCCCGTCCATGAATTCTCCGACACGGACACCTCTGACGACGGTATTGCCGAACAGAGCCGTGCCGCTAATATTACCGGCTGCATGGATGCCCCAGGTTCCGGCTCCGTCCACAACGTTATTCTCGAGCACGATGCCTGCCGTTGCTTTCTCGCCGAGCAGCGATAGGCCTTGGTAGGTGCTGTCTTGAATGAGATTGCTCCGAATCGCAATCTTCCCGGTCATCTCCCTGCTGTCGGTGAACAAGAACAATCCGCCGAAGTCTGCCGGCCAGTTATGCTCCCGTCCTCCTGTTCGAAGAAGCGTGTTGCGTTCCACGATCGTCTCGCCTTCAAAGGCTTGCGGGTTATGGCGCGTGCTAACGCTTATTCCTGCCCCGAAGGCTACCGTATCCGTAACCAGATTATCGGTTACCCGGATATCTTGGCCGCCGTAAACCGCAATAGTATTGGAGAGCCATGGCAGCTGTGCCGTATTGAAACGGAACGTATTGCCTACGGACTGTTCGCCGTTTGCCCATATTGCGAGCGCATCGTCCCCTGTATTGCGCAGTTGGCTCTGCTCGACCATGGCATGTTTCGTACCTGTACTGAAGTTGATGCCATCCGCGAAGGTGTTGCGAATTTGAACGCCGGCAATGTACAGTCCGTCCGTAGCCAGCGACGTGCCGTCAGCCAGCTCTTGTCGAGTGACCCAAATGCCAGCTTTTGTATGATCAATGCGTACCTGCTGGATGGTCGATCCTACGCCAAAGGTGCCGTCGAAGCCGGATTCTTGCTTGTCATCCCGCCTTGCGGTAACTTCGCCGTCAATCGCCAAATCGAACACTTGAATGCGATTGCCTTTCCCCATAAAACCGCCGCCTGCCAGCACCGTATGCCATTTGCCTGCACCGCGGAGCGTAATATCCGACAGCTCGATTGGCCCGCTGTCTACGCGGAAGGTTCCTTTTGGAATCCATACCCCTTTGCCCTGCTGCTTAGCTGCCGCAATCGCACTGCGAATCGCTTCCGTGTCATCTTGCGTGTCATCCGGAACCGCGCCAAATACGGCAACGGACAGGAAACCCGCCGGCATCTCATAAGGAGCATCGGCCCAATCTGTTTCGATCAAATCCACAAGGATGTAGTCCGCATCGCTGTCTGCTTCTTTACGAAGCTCAAGGGTGGCTCCTGCCGGAAGATCGCCGAGTTCGAAGCTGCTTTCATCGAAGAAGCGATGGGCATCGCCATCTTCCGGGCGGTTCGTCCATGGATAAGAGCCATACACCCATGCGTACTTGGAGGTCAAATCCATGTCGGACTGCTTCTCCCCATTGATATACAAGCCAACCTTCGACTCCGTGCCGGCTCCATCTGCCGAATCCGGGATGGAATAACGGACTGTTACTCGGTTAGCGGGATGGTTCAGGGTGAATGTCACCCGATCTCCCGTCTCGCTGAGGCGCACCGCTTGCCTGCCCGATGCCTCGGAAACCGCTTCATGATAGGTCCGATCCGGTCCGAGAATTTCACCGTTTGTATTCGCGTGCTCTGCTTCCAATTGATCATAGGTTACACTCGCTCCCCGATAAGCAGGAGACACCGCGTTCTTCAAAGTCAGCCGGTCCAAGAAAACGGAGCCCGAGTCCCCGGTTTCATACGCAATCGTTACTGTATTCAAGCCTCTGCGAAGCTTCAGCTTCAGATCAAGCGACTTCCAATCATCCCAAGACGATCCCGCGCCGAAGCTAAGACTGTCCGCTTTCAACCCATTAACCTTAGCCGTTAATCGCTTGTCGGACTCTGAGCCGTTCGCATAACGAATCACCGCATCATACTCGCCTGCTTGATCTGCGAATACGGATAATACCGCAGCATCGCCAACGCTCTGGAATCCGTCAATAAATCCTGTACCTGTGTAGCCTTTCGCCTCTATCGAAGCTTCCACACCGCCAGCCACAAAAGCTTGCTCCGCCTCATAGTCTACGTCCATCTTCACCGCAACAAGGGTAAACTTCTGTCCGGCTGCAGGCGAACCGGCCTGCCCCTCTGCTAGAGCAACCCCGCTGCCTGAAACCTGGAGCAGCATTCCTGCTTCGTCCACACTCTCCAGCAAGGTTATGCCATTTCGTTCCGTCATTCGCCACTGCATAGCAGCCTCCGAAGCCGTGCCGGCTCCTACGGACGGATGCATCACAAGCTCACCATTCTGATCGGCCGACAAGTATGCCCCTGATGCCAGATTGCGAATCAGCTTGTAGCCGTTCTCATCCTGCAGCAGCCAATCCATATTCGTCGCGCCGGCGTCCGAAGCCGCCGTTCCCGGAACACCGTTCAGATCGGCAACGGCTTTACCGCTTGCTTCATTAATAAGCTTGAAATAGCCTGCATCGGTCCGTCCCGTCCAGATCGACTCGGTTCCGCTGCCAATCTCCGGAATGCTGCCTTCCTCCGGTGCGGTCTCTAAGACCCACTGCAGCGCCGGGGACTCTATCGAACGCAGTCCAAGCTGCACGAATCCCATCCGGTCCTGCACATGGGCATATTCCAATGGATGCTCCACGCTTCGCAGCAGCAAGTTCGAATTGCCCTGCGCCGTTTCCACCGTCCATTGATCGGCAGCGGTACTCACGGTTAACGATTTGCTTTGGAGGTACGGGAGATTAGGGTCCATAACAACGACATGCCCTGTCGCTCGGTTGATCAGTTGATAATGCCCTTCCGTCTGCCCTAGCTGGCTGAATGTCCAATGCGAGCGGGCATCGTCCGCATTCGCAGATCCGTAGAGGACAACGCCATGCTCGTTCTCCAGCATATATAAGCCTGTATCCGCATTCTTCAGGCGGACAAATCCTTCCGGCAGCACCGTCTCCGAAGACGCGGGCGCATCCTCCGCTACCCACTGCGCGCTTCCCCAGAACTCGGGAATATTGCTGGATTGGGCATAGCCCAAATTGTCCTCCACATGAATCACTTGATCCGTCTGATAACCGTTTCTGAACACATATACGCCGGATGAAGGCTCCGATACGGTCCACTTGGCACTGGTCCAGCTCTCCTCAACCTCCGTGCTGCGCAGCGGATTCTTGTGAGGTTCCGGCCCTTCCTGCATGCCCTCTACATTCATGGAATGCCCCGTAGCTCGGTTCTTAATTCGCATCAATCCGTTGCCTGCATCCACCAGCTGCCAGTGGGACAGCGCGTTATCCGCTACCGCATCACCGGCCATGACTTGACCGTTCTCTTCGACCAAATACGAGCCTCTGTAGCTGTTTTTCAAACGAATATAATGGGGAGTATCTTGATCGCGTACCGGAATGAACGACCATTTCGGACTGCCCCACTCCGCGGGAATCGATCCATACTGTACAAAACCAAGCTTCTTCTCTACATGGAGATACTGACCTTCCACCGAAGCGCTGCGAATTAGCTTGTTGCCTGCCGTATTCAAGTTGTCGATAATGAGCTGCTCCGATGGCGCGCTCTCATCCGCCGCCACGACCTTGACCGCCATTATGTCAGAAGTGATGCCCGACAGGCTGATATAGTGGCCGGTCTCCCGATTTTGCAGCCGCTGAACTCCGTCCTCCTTCACAACCGACCAATGCGATGCACGGTTGCCTTGCAGCGCGTTGCCATACTTCAGCTCGCCATTATCTTCAATCATGTACAAGCCCAGCCAATCATTCTTAATGCGTACATAAGCCGGACCCGACTCACCTGGATCGGGATTCGGATTGTACGGCTCCTTACCGGTTACCGTTTCAATCGCCCACTGCGGGGTACCCCAATCCGGGGGAATGACGCCCCCTTGGGCATAGCCGGTGTTGTCCTGCACATGAATATAGCGATTCGCATCGACTGCGGATTGGATGACATAGAAGCCGGCATTAACGGCGTCCAGAATCTTCCACTGCACATACGCCGGGTTCTCGCCAACATCCAGCAGCTCAACCGGACTTGCCCAATCTGTCCAATGCTCCACCGACATGTACTGGCCGGTTGCCCGGTTCTTGATTTTCACCTGATCGCCATCTTGTTCGATCACCCAATGGGAGGCAGGGTCTGCCGGGTCCGGATTGCCGTAGCCGACTTTGCCGTCCTTTGCCATTAAATATTTATCCGGGTCTGCCAGATTGGGCTTGTAGTAGTTCTTGAACCGGACATAGTCGGTTACCGGCGCCAGCTTCCACTGCGCAGAACCCCATTCCGGCGGGATGGAGCTGGATTGGGCATACCCCGTCTTATCCTCCATATGTAGATAATTCGCTGGATTCACCTTGCTTTGAATGTTCACGAACCCGTTTGTAACCGCATTCAAAACATGCCATTCCAAAACGGACGAATCTGTACTTGAAGCCGATAATTGAACCGGACTTCCGTAATTCTCCCAGTTCTCCACCGACATATAAGTACCCGTCTCGCGATTCTTGATCCGGACGGTCTGCACATCCCCATCCGAGGAGACAGCCTCCAGCTCCCAATGTGACGCTTGATCCGTCTCTTCAGGCGTACCGTAAGCGACTTTCCCGTCTTCCGAGGCAAACAGAAACTTCCCCGTGTAATTGTTCTGTATCCGCACGAATTGAGACTGATTTCCTTCCACTACTCCAGCAGCCCCCGCAGTCTGGGCTCCCCCACCGGGAAAAACAGGGAAGTAAGTGCCCAGCACAAACAGGACCATAACGAGCATCGATAATCGGCGCATCTGGCTTTTCCGCATAAATAGACTCCACCTTGATCCAATTTTGGGCTTTCTAACGCTCGGAGCCCGGGCAGCCCCGGACTCCGTTCTCTTAATGCGTATAAATCAGGTATTCCCATGGGGCTAACTCGACCGCTTGCTCGGCCGTGACATCCACTGCCGCCCCGGAAGGAAACGCTTTATAGCTTCCCGCAGCTTCTCCTGTTTGGATCGCACTCTTCACGGGTTCATCCGACAAATTCATAACGACGATGACCCTGTTGCTGTCTTTCGTTCTCTCGAAAGCAAGGATATCGCCGTTGCCCGCGGCCGCTAAGGTGCGATAAGCACCGCCTGCATTGCCGTTCCACAGCGCCGGATTGTCATGCTTCAATCGAATAAGATCCGTGTACAACGCCGACATCGCTAAATCATCCCACGCAATCTCATCCTTCTCGAAGAACTGAAGCCGCTTGTTCAAACCGGCTTCCTGTCCGGAGTAAATCAAGGGCATGCCCGGCATGGTGAAGCTGAGTGCCGCCATCGGCTTCACCGCATCCTTCAGCCGTTCATACTCCGTTCCTGTCCAGGAATTCTCGTCATGATTGGACGTGAAGTTCAGCGGATAGGTGCCGCCGGGATATGTCTTCGCGAGCCGCTCCCCGTATTTCTTTACTTGCTCCGCATTGCCGAGTCCTTTGGCAATCCGATTCATCATGTTGTACAGCTGCCAGCCGTAATTGGCATTGAACGCATGCTTCAAGAGTCCGATCTGCTGATCATCCTCCGCCAGCATGTAGACCGGCTTGATCTGCTCCAGCTCCATTCGCGCTTTCTCCCAGAAAGCCGTTGGCACACCGCCGGCATAATCGCAGCGGTAGCCGTCGATATCAAATTCCTTGGCCCAATACTTCAGCGCATCGAGCATGGCGGCTTGCATATCCGCATTGTCATAATTCAGGTCGGCTACATCCGTCCAATTCGTACCCGGAGGCTGCACGATATGGCCATTCTCATCTGTCGTATACCAGTCCGGATTCGCTGTCCATGGATTGTCCCAGCCCGTATGATTGGCCACCCAATCCAGCATGACCTTGAAGCCCATATCGTGGGCTTTGTTCACCAACGCCTGGAAATCCGCCTCCGTCCCGAACTCCGGATTGACCGCTTTATAATCATCAACCGCATAATAGGAGCCCAAGGTTCCGTTGCGGTTCTTCTTGGAGATGGGGTGAATGGGCATGAGCCATAAGATATCCACGCCAAGCTCCTTGAGCCGCGGCAGATGGGCTTCGAATGCCTTGAATGTCCCTTCTTTCGTGTATTGCCTGATATTGACCTCGTACATGACGGCCTTCTCTGACCATTCCGGAACCGCCGTTCCAATGGTTTTCTGCACCGGCTTCTTGTCCTCATCCTGCTTCTGATCAGCCGCGGCTTTCACCTCTGCTTCGCGATTCGAGCTGCTGCAGGCGGAGACCAGAACAACCAAGCTGAGCAGACAAACCGCCAGAGGCAGCGCAACAAAGCGCTTCATGACTATGACTCACCATCCGTTCGCTTATTAGCCTTTTACAGAGCCAAGGGTGATCCCTTTGACAAAATACTTTTGCAAGAAGGGGTAAATGACGAGCAGCGGCAGCATGGAAATGAAGATTTTGGCCGCATTGAGCGTCTGGTTGGATAACTCGGACATTCGTTTGACCGATTCCTCATCCATCTTGGTCGGATCGATCACCACCGCGACCTGCCTGATGTAGGATTGCAGCGGGTAGTGAACCGATTTATTCATCAGCACGAGCGCTTGGAAAAACTCGTTCCAATGATACACGATCGTAAATACGAGCACCGTAGCAAGCACGGGCATAGCAAGCGGCAAGAAGATGCTGAACAAGATCCGCCACGGCCCCGCCCCGTCCATCAGCGCGGATTCTTCCACTTCCTTCGGCATATTCCGGAAATAGTTCATGACGAGAATGACGTTAAATACCGGCAAGCCCCCGCCAAGCACCAACCCCCAGATGCTGTTGATCATGCCGAGCGATTTCATCGTCAGATACCACGGCACCAAGCCGCCATTGAAGAGCATCGCGAAAACCAGAAGCCACATGATCACGTTTCTGGCTTTAAATTCCTTGCCGCTCTTCGAAAGCGGATAAGCCATTAACAGAATTACGAAGAAGGAAATGGCAGATCCGTAGAGGACGCGCTGCACCGAAATAAAGAACGATTTGAAAAATTGCCCATCTTTCATGATCGTCTCATAAGAACCGAACGTGAAGCCTTTCGGCCACAAGAACACTTGCCCTGCCGACGCCGCAGCTTTATCGCTTAATGAAATGGATAAGGTATACCAGACCGGCAACAAGCATAAGAGCATAATCGCCAAGAGAAGAATGATATTCAATCCGTTGAATAGTCTGGAAACCGCTGAACGTTCGGTAATCATCATGCTTTCATCCTTTACCTTAGAAAATTCGGTAGTTTGCAAACCGGTAAGCCAAGCTGTACGAAACGGCAATTAAGACGAATCCGACAACCGATTTCAAGAGCCCCACCGCCGTTGCTAAGCCATACTGCATATCAATGAGTCCTGCCCGGTACACCCAAGTATCGATAATGTCGCCGGTAGAATAGACCGTTGGATTATATAAGTTGAAGATTTGATCGAAGCCTGCGTTTAGAATATTGCCCATGCTTAAAGTCGCTAGAAGCACAGCAACCGGTATAATGCTCGGGAGCGTAATGCGGGTCAATCGTTTCCACTGGGATGCTCCGTCAATCGCGGCGGCCTCATACATTTCGGGGTTAATGGACGTTAAAGCAGCGAAGAAAATGATGGCATTAAAGCCGAATTCCTTCCACACGTCACTTCCGACAACGAGAACGGGGAAGATGTGCGCATCTGCGAAGAACAATCCCTTCTCCAGTCCAAAACCGGCTAAAATCTGATTCACGGGACCGGAGTAAGAGAAAATATCCAGCATCATGCCGGCAACAATGACCCAGGATAGAAAATGCGGCAGATACACGACGGTCTGAACCGCACGGGTAAACACTCTATTCTTCACTTCATTCAGCATCAGCGCAAATGCCAGCGGAACAACGAGATTACCGACCATTTTGGCTAATGCAATGAAGATCGTATTCCGGAAAATAATCTTGCTGTCGTCAAGCTCAAACATATATTGAAAGTTTTCCAAACCGATCCAGGGTGACTTCAATATACCCATCCCCGGATTAAAATCTTTAAAGGCCGTCATGATGCCGTACATAGGAAACAGATTATAGAAGAACAACCAAACCAGTCCGGGCAGTAGCATGAGATAATAATGTTTCGCGAATCCTTTGTGTGTCTGCATCCTTGATTTCCCCTTATTAGGAAGTCAAGACGAGTAGCGAGTACCCGTCTTGACCAGTTTATGGAAGAGATTTACTGCGCCATTTCAGATCGGCGCCAGCCGTTTCTTCCGAACTATTTAAGCTCGTTAACCTCTTCCGTGATTTTGTCGCCGCCTTGATCCTTCCATTTCGTCACGAACGTATCGAAGGCGCTCAGATCTTCGCTGCCCATGATGATTTTGAGGAAGGTTTCGTCTTCCATTTTCTTGAGGTTCGTCCATCTGGATTCCATTGTTTTCGTTTGAGCCGTCGCGATGCTTCGTACCCAATTGATATCCGCGTCAACGAAAGTCGAACCGCCGTTCAGATGGGCATAGATATGCGTGAAGAATCCAGGGTCTGCTGCTTGGTCGAACGTGCTGATATCATAGCTGTCGAAAGGCTCTTTCTTGATCGCGTCTACGTGCTTCGCCATTTCATAAGCCCAGCCATAGTTCACTTGATCGAAATCTTCGAGCTTCATTTCACCCTTCAAATGCTTGCGCAGGGAGTTTACCGCATACTCAAGCTGGTCGCCGGCGCCAAGAATCAAGAACAACGGCACCTCTTGCGAAGTCATTTGCTTACCTGCTGTCAGCTTGTTGAATTCCTCGTCCTTGCCCCATTTATGAATCGAAGTCATCTTCACGATGGCTTCCGGGTGTTTAGCGCCTTTGCTTACCACGATATAGCTGCTTCCCGTAGCTTGGTTGGAGTTGAATTTGCCTGCAGCATCGAGCGGCGCCGCATACGGTCTCCAGTTCGCTTTCGGATCGTTCTTGATGTTATCCGGGATGTTGTTATACGCAGACCACCAAGGTCCGAAGAAAATGCCCGTCTGTCCGGCTGCAACCACTTCGGCCGTGCTTTTGCGAACACCCAGCTCCTTATCGAGAATTCCCTTGGCGTACCAGTCTTTCATCATCGCCAGTGCTTGCTTCGTCTCCGGTGTAGTGGAGCCGTATACCGCATTGCCGTCCTTGTCTTTCACCCAGATACCGGGATAAGCATCGTTAGCGAAGAATAAGGAAGAGAAGTTATACCAGTGATCCGTGGAGTTCAGGAATGTGGAGTAGAGCGTGCCGCCTTGCTGCGTACCCACGATCCCGACTGTTTTGTCTCCGCCCATCTTGTTGTCGATGAAGGCTTTGGCGATGTTCTCCAAATCCTGCAGCGATTTTGGCGGCTGCAAGCCCAGCTTGTCGAGCCAGTCTTTTCGAATCCAGGTCAGCGGCGCTGAAGGAAGCGTCGTTTCCGGAAGGGCATATAGTTTGCCGTCAAACGTTACGCCATCCAATAACCCCGGGTTGGAATCGTAAACCGCCTTCAATTCCGGACTTGCGTATTTATCATAAACCTCGTTCAAATCTGCCAGTTGGCCCGCTTTAACCATTTGTCTCAGCTGCGTTTCATTGACGACCATCGCATCCGGCAGGTCATTACTGGAGATCGCCAGGCTGACCTTCTGTTGATAGTCCGGACCTTGAGCCGCTTCCCATGTATGCTTGACCACGATGTTGAATTTATCTTTCAACCAGCGCGTGTACACATTGTCTTCTGCCGTATCCGTACCGTCGAACTTGTAGTTCGGGTCGATCGCTCTGCCGATCGATACCTCGGTTGGCTCCGCGAACTTCGCGAAAGGATCGATGACTTCATCTGCTGCGGTGTTGGCGGCCGCATTATTACCAGCCTGTGCGTTGCTGGTGTTGTTCGCCGTTTCCTTGCTGTTCTCTGCCTTGTTATTGCTCGCTGTACCGTTGGTGTCGTTGTTGCTACCGCAAGCGGCCAGACTTGCCGTTACCAGCAGCACAGCCATGGTCGATAATATACCCTTTCTCATCTTGCTCCCCCTCGTGGAAATTTCGTTTGTTTGTTTCTGACAAATTCAATATAGCATGGCTCTTTATTCTCCCGAGTTAGAGCGCTATTCCGTAGTAGGTAGACGATTCTTCGCAAAATAAAGAATGCGCACGAAAAATGTCTACCCATCTTTCGTACGCATTCTACCCTATTTGGTACGTCCTTCCGAGAGCTGCCGGAACTCGCTCGGCAGAACCCCCACCTGCTCCCTGAATAAACGGCTGAAATATTTCTCGTCATTGTAGCCGATTTGCTCCGCGATCCACTGGATCGTCTTGGTCGTGTTTCGCAAATACTCCTTGGCCCTCTCCATGCGAATATCTCGCACATAGTCCGAGTACGTCTGGCCCACATATTGCTTGAAGCATTGGCTGAAATAGCTGCTGCTCATGTTCACCTGCTGGGCAATATCAGCCGCCGCAATCGGCTCGCTGATGTTCATCTGCGCCAGATTCATCGCTTTCACGATGCTGTTCTGGATTTCCTTCGAGAACAGCGGCTTGGTATTAGCCGCGCTGATCCTATCGCGTACATCCGTTAGCCATTCTTCGAACCGGAACCAGCTGGAGAAGAAATCCTCGATCAGGATCGGCTCAGACAGAATCTGCTGATACAGCCTGTTCCATTCGTCGGACAGCGAGAAGAAGATGCGGGCCAGCCGGATCGGCGGCATCTTGTAGCCCTTCAGCTCCCGCATCATCGACTCGAATACCGAGGCTTCATAGATCCAGTCCGCAGATAGCCATTTCCCCTTTATCTGATCGACTCCGAAGCTTCTGTCCGCCTTCTCCCGAAGCAATAGCTCGGCAGCGTTCACGAATTGAACAGACTCCGAGGGGTCAAAATCATAGAACAAATCGCTCTTCCTATATCCTCTTATCAGCTGCAGCACCGACTTCTTGTCTATCCCGGATAAGCTCTGAAAGCATACCAGTGCCGCATTGGGATCCGGCAGGTAGGATACCGGCAAGCTGCCGGTCCAGTACCAGACACCGGCCTCCGCTTCCAGCGCCTGATTAGGGAGGGCATACTCGGTAGACGACGATTTGGAATCTTCGTTCAGCGGATGCAGCGAGTACAGAACAAACCATTCATCGGCTTGTTCCGCTTCCTCATCCGGTAGAGTGGCCGCTTTGGAGCCTTCCTTTTGCTCCATCAGTGTTTTGATTCTGCCCAATACTTCCTCGAATTGCTCCCTCTCCAGCTGCACCTTGGCAATATAATCAATGGCTCCGAGCCTCAGCGCCTCCTGCACATATTCGAAATCCTGATGGAGCGTCAGCACCACAATTTGAACATGCGGATATTGCTGCCGGACGATTCTCATGAGCTCGATACCGGACATGACGGGCATAGACAAATCGGTAATGAGCAGATCGATTTTGCTCTCTTCCATGAATTTGAGCGCATTCTCGCCGTTATTCGCCTCGCCTATGACCTCCATCCCGAACTCCTTCCAGGGCATGGCCGAAGCAAGACCTTTGCGTACCAGCTTGTCATCATCTACGATCAATACGCGAATCATCCGTTATACTCCACTCCTTAAGATGGGAAGGCGGAGCGATACAATCGTCCCTTTCCCTATCTCGCTTCTGATTTCTAATATTGCCGTCTCGCCGTAAGTGGCTTGCAAAATTCGCTTCACATAGCGCATGCCGATGCCCATGCCTACTTTATGGCTGTCTTTGGCCTCATCATCCAGCAGCCGATCGATCGTTTCCTGCGGCATGCCCGCTCCATTATCCTGAATCGTAATCTGCAGCGCTTGCTCATTCCATTGCACGCCTACATAGATGTAACCGTCGTCGCTTACCCCATGATAGAGCGCATTCTCGACTAATGGCTGCATGAGAAACCGCGGGCATGGAATCGTCAGCGCCTTCTCGTCCACGTCCAGATCCACATCAAATTGGAAATCATAGCGAATCTGCTGCAGCTGCAAATATTCCTTCAATGCGTCAATCTCATCGCCGATCGTTGAAACCTCGCCCATTTTGCCGAGATTGTAATAGAGCAATTTATTTAAGGAAAGCACCAGCTTGTCAATCTCGTGCTGTCCGTTCATCAAGGCCAGCCAGTGCACGGTATCGAGCGTATTCATGAGGAAATGAGGATTGATCTGATAGAGCAGCTTCTCTACCTCCAAATCCGCCCTCCGCTTCTCCTTCACTTCGATTTCTTCATATAAAGCCCATATCTTGCCCTTCATGCTTCGCGTCTGATAGAGCAAATAATCGAATTCCGGAATATGCGTCACTTCCGTATGTTCCTTCACATTGGAGTGGATCAAGGATTTAATCTCTGTATTAAACTTATCCAGCGGCCGGTAGACCATTTTCCACAGCAGCCAGGAGAAGAAGACGGCACCCACAAAGAAAGCTAGGAAAATACCCGTAATCTGAAATAACCATCGGTTCCGTTCCTGGTTCAGCTCATTCCCCGGCGTAACCGAGACGATACTCCAGCCTTGATTGCTGATCTCCCGATTCCAGAAATATTCGCCGTGATACCCGGATGCCTGATCTGAGGCCGGAAACACGCTGTTTTCCGGAAAAGTATCCTGCACTTCGCTGAAGGCAATCCGCCGCTGATCATCCAGAATGAGCAGGCGGCGCGAGCTTTCTTTGCGATTCTGCGGGGCGAATAACGACTCAATGGCGCTTCGACCTGTTTCTATGTATAAGTAAATGTTCTGATCCGGCAAATTCACTTTCCTCATGATGCTGAAGACAAACTGATTAATAGAGCCATTGTAGCTTTTATAAGGCCCATAGTACGTAATCTCCGGGAATTCCGCCAGTACCGGGAGTTGCTTCGGCGCGAAGGTTCCGCGAACTCTGAAGTTCTCGAAATCATGCGTGTCTTTCTCCGGGTCGTAAAACATCATTAAGCCGACATTCGGATTGGAGAAAGAGATGACGTTCAGCTCCGTCTTGATATCATTCGTGAGCTTCAGCCGTTCGTACGGCTCTTGCTCCGCAGCGAGCTGTTCGAGCAGCCTATTCGTTCCGCCGCCGTAAGCCAGCTGCTGGGAGACATGGTTTAAGTTGTTGATCGCATTCTCCAGCGTCATCAAGTCCTGCTTCAAATTGCTTTGAAGCGCGCTCTCCACCTTGTTGCTGATGATGGAATCAATCGTATAGAAAGATATAAACCCCAAACAAATAAACGGAGTCAAGCTGCTAATTAGGAAGATAATTATGATTCTGTTTTTAAAGGTCACGTTTTTGAGCCGCAAGAAGTCCGTCTTCGTAAGCAATCATCCCTCTCTCGCTTCTGCTTTCACCCGCCAGATGGGAAAAAGAGCTTCCCAACTTATTATCATACCCTGAAACGACAAAATGTGAATGAGACAATTTGCTTGAAAGAGGGGGAGAATTTTTAGTAGAGTCGCTGGGTTGAATCGACGATGAGTAATTGCTTGTCGCGCTAACGAACCCTGTGGGCCTTATTTGAACGAAAATAGCGCTTTCTGGACGCTAACGAACCGTGGAGGCGCTATTGAGGAGAAATGAAGCGAAAAGAAGCTTCTCGACACGTAATAGTGCCCGTAGGGTTCGTTAGATTTACAAATGCCGTTATTTCGCTGAAATAAGGGCTTTATGGTTCGTTAGCGGGAAAAGATGGGGCGGTGGTAGACGGTCGACGGACAGCAGTTCTTGCCAAATCCTGCCGGATATGCAACATTTCCGCTTGTGTCGGACTCTACGAGACTGTTTTGACCGCAATATGATGCATTCTGCGCAACATCTGCTACTACCAACTTTGATTTTCGGGTCAAATGTTGCAGGTTGTGCAGCATTACTGCTTATTACAGCTGCACAGCCAACGCAAAAACACCTCACCCCAACCGTTCCCGGCTGAGTTGAGGTGTTCAATTACACATTGTTGGCGTTACTCCACAACCGTAGCTCTCAAGCCCTCCGGAACGCGAACATAGTCGAAGACGCGCGCTCCATTCTCGTCCGTATGCCACTTCACTTCGATCAGTCCGAGTGCGTGCGGCACAGCGCCTTCGGCCTCGGTTACCTCTGCCGTCTGCACATGAATGATAACCTCTTCCGGTTTCTCAATCGTCGGCAGATGGACGCCAAGTACATGCGTAGACATGAAGTATGTCGGGCATGCAGACCATGCGTGGCATAGACTTTGGCCCAGATCGTAATACTCCGGCGTCTGCTTCAGCCCCTTCTGCAGGAACCAGCCCCAGCCTTGACGCATCATCCGCTCTGCCGTGTCCGTCAGACCAATCAAATACAGCCCTTCGAAAATATAAAAGGAGAAGCTCGGGGATACATACACGCCATCCTCCGGCCCGTATCCATTCACGAACAGCGATTTGAGATCGCGGCGTACATGTGCGCGGACCGGCTCCAGCTGTTCATCCGTCAGCACGCCGGCACGCGCAGCGAACAAACTCGCGTGCGCCGAATGCGACAGCTTCTGCTCGTTATCGCTGTAGCAGCCGCGCTCCTCATCCCAGAACGTATCGCGGATCGCTCGCTCTACGACCGCAATTCTACGCTCCAGCTCGCCGATTTCCTCATGTCTGCCGATGGCTTCCGCCAGCTTCGCCGCGGCACGCAGCGCAATCAGATACGTACAGCTGAACACACAGTGAACGCCCGTGATGTCCATGTACCCTTTCACAATAGCAAGATCGCCATGGAAACCGCCGTAGTGCGCTTTAATACCGCGCTTCACATCCCACTCCGCGTCGAGCAGCAGATCTTCCCGCTCATCGGCCAGCTCATGGAACCAAGCCAAGTTATGCCGGATAGCCTTCCAGTACGTCTCTACCAGCTGTGCATCGCCGGTTTGT
This sequence comes from Paenibacillus rhizoryzae, assembly GCF_059686995.1. Classification (NCBI taxonomy): domain Bacteria; kingdom Bacillati; phylum Bacillota; class Bacilli; order Caryophanales; family Paenibacillaceae; genus Paenibacillus; species Paenibacillus rhizoryzae. The sequence continues at coordinate 328,346 of NZ_JCAALT010000006.1, forward strand.
TCATAGTACGCCCAGAAACCTTCCAGCGCGTTTAGTGCAAAATCCGATATCGTATAGTCGCCCGTATTCGGATAAACCGCTCTGAATTTACCGGTCGCATCCGGCGATTGCCCCATAAGCTGAAGGCTGCGCTTCATAAGCGCTTGATCACCGAATACCGCTAGATTGTTATGGTATTGGATAATGGTATCGCGGATGTACTGCCCACGCTCACGTGTCACGCAATCCGTATAGGCATCCTCCATGTTAACCGCTTCTGTCCGAACGCCCATTTCCCAAATCTGCTCAAGCAGTGGGTCGGAACAGCGGAAGGTTCCTTTTGTCTCCACCGGGTAACTTGCAGATGCAAGCTCCAAGCCTCTCAGCACCACATCCTGCTTCGGATACCGTACTGTCAATTGAACATAACGGAAGCCCCGCGGCTGCGTTAACCGCCAATCCAATTGTGTGCGACGTTTGTCACCATAAGCTCTGTCGCCAAGCCCATACCAATGGTAATGGCGCAGATGCTTGCCGTCCGCGTTCAAGTGCTCGCCATAGGTCAAATCAATTGTTGCACCACCCGCACCTTCAAGCACAACACGTGGAAGTACAAGCCGAGTCAGGCCCAGATCGAGCAGCAGCGAGAAGCCGTTCGGATAGTCTGTTAAGGAGAAGACACGATCGGTCAATTGGTCCGCTTCGATGGATTCAAAAGCATGGCCGTACGTGTCCCATCCGGTGGACATCGTCGGGCTTTCCCCTTGTTCATGTACAGTGACTTCAATCCAGCCGCCAACGTCAGCTAGCTCATCATCAATTGCAAAAGGCAGCTCGCGCCCGCTTAGCGCCGATGCGTACAGGTCATGCGAGACAACCGGCGAACGGTGGAATTGCACCGTACCTTCCGGATCGCGATCCGCGGATACGACTAACCCGAAGCCTTCGGGCAGTGCGAGGTAATGGTGATACATATCTTGAAGCGAATCGCATTTGGCAAAATAAGCATTCCACCCTTTGCGCAGACTTACGCGGTGATTCAGACGCATGCTTTTGTCATCGGCGTACAGTCCTTTGGCAATCGGCTCCCCGTTGATCCAGCTGTTCTGGTAGAACAGTCCCATCGTAATGACGATGTCCTCCGGTGAATAAATCCATGTCTTCACCGCCATGAAACGGCTGGTCAGCTCCGGCTCATGGATTTCGTTCACATGCGGCATAGGCACGCTGAATGAGCAGAGCAATTCCTGCATCTCAAGCGGCATCAGATGCAGCACGCGTTCTACCGGAACCGGCTCTCCGGACATATACGGGATTCCCCGTGCCTCCGGTTCGCCCCAAGCTTGTTGATTCGCGAGCTCTACGCCGCCGCTGATCCAGCTGCTGTCATCAAACTCGAACCCGCTCCAGTCGTTTTTTTCCTCCAAACGCTGATCATAGAGGTCGCCCGCTTTCAAGAACAGGCTCGATTTGGCCGCATACCGAAAAGCCGGCGCCGAGGACGCTTTCCATGCTGCGTTTCCTGTTGCCAGATCGATTCGCTCGCCGCCTGCAAGCGTAACTTCGCCCCAGGCCGTGAAACCGGCTTGCGACAGCATCGTGATGAACGTTTTGTGCCCCACGTAATTGACCTGTACCGCGATCACGTTGCGACCTTCATGAAGCAAGTCGCTTAGGTCATGGGAATCGTACACCGGATGCCGGGGATCGAATCGCAGCGAGCCCAAACGGACATACTTACCATTAATGTACAGCTGGTACGTCGTATCCGCGAACATATGGAGAATCGTTTTCTCCGGTTTGCTCCTCAAATCCAGCGTCAGTCTGAACCTTGCATAGAGATTGCGTCCTTGTCCGGACTCATCGTACCAAATCGCTTTTGCCCGCATGAGCGTACACACACCTTTTCCCCAAAATTGTTCGTTCTTATTCGACGTAAGCGATCTGTCTGCCGTCATCATCGGCCGACTGCATCACATTCTCGACTAATCGCAGGCTGCGAAGCCCTTCGCGAATCGGGCAAACCTCCGGTCCTTCTCCGCGCAATGCCGCAATGAAGGCAACCGTTTCGTCCTCATAAACGTCGAGTTCGGAGGCGAAGGTCTGACGTACGTTCTCGGATCCGCCCGTAAACACGAATTCCGCATCGTTCGCGCTTGTGAAGTAAGCTGTCAATTTGCTGCAAATGACCGTGAAGCTGCAGTTCCATTCATTCGGTACCGCGCAATTGGAAGCCGTAATGGATGCCATCGCGCCGGAGCGGAAACGAATAACCGCTGCACTTGTATCCTCAACCGTATAGCCCTCCGCTTCGCGATGGTTCAAATTCGCCGTAAAGCCGCTGATCTTATCGGGCGTACCCAAGAAATACATCGCCAGATCATACGTATGAATGACCTGCTCGAACACCTGTCCACCTGAGAGACTGCGATCACTCCACCAAGACGAATGCAGCGAGTTGCAATCGTAACGGCCGTCGAATAACGTTGGGATGCCGGCCGTACCGTCCTCAATCAGTCGTTTCAACTCTTTGACCGCAGCGCCGAAGCGATTGTGGTAGCCAACCTGCGACACGACGCCCGCTCCCTCTACAGCCGCAGTCATGCGCTCGGCAATTTCGGTATTCAGCGCGATCGGCTTCTCAAGGAAAACCGCGATGCCTTTGTTCGCCGCCGCTTCTACCTGACCTTGATGCGCATAAGGCGGGAGGCAGATGTATACCGCATCTAGCGTTTCCTTCTCCAGCATGGTGTTGAAATCCTCATAGGCGTTAGCTGCGCCGCCTGTGTGCGCTTCACGGAATGCTTCGGCTTTCTCAAGCGATGTGCCGCAAACCGCGGTGACTTCAACGCCTGGGATGTTCAGCAAATTACGTGCATGTTTCTGTCCCATCATGCCAAGTCCTGCAATACCAACTCGAATTGATTTCAGCATGCTATGTTTTCCTCCAATGGGTTAGTTGAATGGGGTGCCTACTCCGCTAGCTAATCGGCTTGTCCGGTATTTGAGCGGGGAGAGGCCTGTTTTGCTTTTGAAAAAGCGCGAAAAATCGTCAATGTCCTCGTAACCGGTCAACCGCGCGATTTCCGTAATCGGACGGCTCTCGGTTTCGAGCAGTTGCTTCGCTCTGCGAAGTCGAAGCTGCAGCTGCAGCCTGGTCGGCGTAATGCCGAACAGCTTCTTGAAGCGCTCCGCAATGTAGGTGGGATGCATATAATAGCGTTTGCCAAGCTCCGCGAGATCGATCCGGCGTTCCGGATTGTCCAGCAGCTCCGTCATGATGCTCATGAACGGATCGGAATGCTCCGCCTTTAGCAGCACATCCGGATGATGGATCGCCGCGTCGATGAGAATGGCGACAAGCTCAAGCGCCTTGGCCTTCTTCATCAGGCTGTCCGACAGCGAGCTCATCCCGCCCGCAATCCGGCTGTATTCGTGGAACACCGATTCGAACTGCTCCGGCTTCGGCAATCGAAAAATAACCGGGAAGCGAAAAGCCTGCAAGGCATCAATGCAGCCCGCAACCTGCAGCGTAAAATGCCACCAGAGGAATTCCGTTTCCTCGTTCGTGTCTTTGACATGGTCATGCAGCTCGTAAGGCGGAATCAACACGACATCCCCCGGGCCGGCAAAATAATCACGGCCCGCGATATGGAGCCTGCACGAGCCTTCTTTGATGTAGGAAGCAATATAGAAAGGAAGTTTGCGGTTCACTTGCCGCAGCTCGGTTCGTCTGTGCAAATCATGCTCCAGCATATGAAGCGAAGCTTTCTCAATAAGCGGAAGCCACGGATGATTGTTCTTCATGTAAAACTCCTCACTGCCCCGCTAGATGAGGCATGGGCTGTTGTCCTTCTATTATACAAACAGCTTGGTTGACCTCGTGAGGGAAAACTGTCTGATGGTGGGGGATTTCCGTCCACTGGTGATGCAAAACCTCGAGGAGCTTCCCCATGGTTTTCGCGCTAACGAACCCTGCGGGCCTTATTCGCACAATAATAGCCCCTTTTTGAATCTAACGAACCGTGAGGGCGCTATTGTACGAAATCGAAGCGAAAATACGGGGTTTGACATCGAATAACGCCTGTACGGTTCGTTAGCATTTCAAAACCAGCCAAATGGTTGAAATAAGGCCCTCACGGTTCGTTAGCGTGAATGAGCATCTAGCTCCGTGCTGCCACAATGTATAACCATTCGCTTCGCTTACTATCCTCAGCCCACCGCCTAAACAAAAACTCCGGCAACTTCGCCGGAGTTTCTATCTCAGCAATTATTAGAATTTCAATACCACCTGCAAGGACTTTTCCGTGTTGGCATCTAACATCCGGTAGGCGTCTGCCGCTAGTTCAAACGGAACTCGGTGTGTGATAAGCTCCGCCAGCTTCAAGCGGCCGGATAACGCCAGCTCCATAATCGTCCGTTCCATCCGAAGACGGTCCCAGCGATTCGTAAGCTGCAGGTTGATGCCGCTGATTTGCGAGCCAATGAGCTGCACGCGATTATGATGGAACTCCTCACCGAGGTACAGATCCTTCGCTCCGCCTTGATAGAAACCTGCAGTCACCACGCGGCCGTTGTAGACGACCGAGCGAATCGCTTCATGCAGCGCTCCGGAAGCACCGGAAATTTCAATCGCGACATCCGCTCCTCTGCCGCCTGTCAGCTCTTTAATGCGGCTGGCGACGTCGTTGCAATTCCTTGAATTGATCGTATGCGCTGCTCCGAATTGCTCGGAGAACCCAAGCCGATAATCATCCAAATCAATCGCGATCACTTCCGCTCCGTTTAGCCTAGCCAGCTGAGCAACCAGCTGTCCGGGTACACCTTGTCCGAACACGGCGACGGTTTCCCCGATGTGGATATCCGCATCCAGAATTGCATTCAGCGCAATCGCGCCCATTTGCGAATAAATACCGGCCACCGGATCAAGTCCTTGCGGCAGCAGATGATCGCGCGCGAAGTCCTCCGTTACGACATGCGAGCTCTTATGCCCCCATGTTCCATACACGACATCGCCTTTATTAATGCCGCTAACGGCCGAGCCTACTTCCGATACGACGCCGACTTCTTCGTAACCCCAGCAGCCCCGCACCGGATACAAGGACGATTCTTCTTCGATTCGCTCCGTGAAGATCCGTTGTTCTTGATCGAATTGCTTTTTCACAAAAGGATTAAGGCCGCGATAGGCCGTCAACTGCGTTCCGGCGCTAATCCCGGAGTACAGCGTCGTCAATCTAACTTCCTTCGCTTCCAGCTGACTATTCTCCACCTCTACAAAAGCAACTTCCTTTGGCGCAATGAAGTCCAAACGTTGTGTCGTCATCCTTGTCATCCCTCTCCCCTCAACTTCCGCAAGCAAGTCGAACCTGAAGCTATCGTAGCATTCGCCGCAGAATCGCTCCATCTCCGAACGCCAGCGGTTTTTGTCAGTTCTACAGGTGATTAGGGAGAGCCCGTGCGCGACAACTAAAACCTTGGATAATACCCTTCCACCTCATGATTAGCAGGGTTAATAACCACAACAATAGGGCCGAGCAGCCCGTCTTGATCGGTATTGAACGTCACGGTAACAAGCTTATGATAGCGGAGCTTTGTACGATCTTTATTAGGCGTAATCCATTGATTATTCATAATAATCGTTGTCACTTCGGCATCTGTGCTGCGTCCCGTCACATGCTTGCGCTGTTCCTCTTCAACCGTAGCCCAAGCGATCTCACGGTACTTCGCTTTGCTCGCCTCCGTCAGTTCCACAGGTGGATTCGACACGGCAGCATACCTTCGCAGATCCTGAATCACCTTCGCTACATGATCCCTGTTCGGCTTGAGATCCGTGATGTCATACAGCACGATATTGTTGATTGGATAGCGGGTATGCGCAATGACATCGGCGGCGGCCGTCTTGTTTTCGAAATCTTTAATCCCCTTAACAGCCTCCCCCGGGGAAGGATACACATAGATGCTAATGGTCTGCTTCGTATCCACCACAAATCGGCTTGGAGTGACGCCATTATACGCCCTAGCAAATACAGACTCCGGATTTCCGTTTTGCATCGGCTCGAGGAGTATGCCATTATGGCCAAAAATCTCTTTCACATCAGCGAGCGAGATGGAACTCTCATCGTTCTTGCACCCCGTCAGACAAACAAGCAGCAGAAGGATTGAAAAAATCATTTTCTTCATAGCATCATCTCCAGCTTGATGGCATGGCCAACTTACCCTTTCGTGCTCACTTCGACCGTTCGCGTTCCGCCGTCCCACTTCACGTCAACTCCGAGCAGTTTGCCGATATCGCTGACCGGGATGTATAGGCTGCCGCTTAGCACAACAGGTGCAAAAGACAACGCCGTCTGCCCGCTTCCCACGGTTGCAAAAGGAGCTCCCTCCGCCAAAATGATCGAGCGGTCGCCCCGCGTGACGGTGGTTTGTTTGGTTTGTGTATTGTAGCTGGTTTTGGCCCCGATTTCGCTCACGAGAAAACGAAGCGGAACAAGCATCCGATTGCCGGTTGTCATCATACTCGGCTCGAATTTCTTCAGCTGGCCATCGATGGAGAGGCTGGCATCCGCTTTTAAGTAAGCTCCTGTTCCGAGCCCAATGCCGCTGATCGGCTTGCGTAATTCGGCCGGAAGCGTAAACGCGTAGAGCTTACCCTCTGCCTGCACGAGCAGCTTGTCTCCCGCCACTTGGAAAGGGCCATAGCTCCGAGCGGGAGTTTGATAACGAGAAAGGGCTTTGCCAGTCGCAACGTTCAGCGCATATACCTCACCATCGGTTTGCCCGACATAAAGACCCGAATCGATAAGATCCACACGGCTAGCCGGATTGTCGAGCCCCTGATAGAACACCGGCGAATGATCGACTATTTTGCGCGCATGCAGGCCGATGTTGTCTCCATTCTTATAAATCAGCTTGCCGTTGTAGGGTCCGGCGATCCATGTGCCGTCATCCTGGATGATCTCCGGTTTCACTACCGCTGGATCGGCATTCAAATTATAGCGGTAAACCTGATGGTCCATGGTGGACACATAGACATCGTTTCCTTCCACAACAAGCTTCGTTGCATATTGATACATCGGGTCTTCCCCTTGTTTAACAGGGACAAAAGATTTGGTATCCACGACGCTTCCCGTCTCCAAATCGACGACATCCAGGTCTACAAGAAATTTGGCGGAATCGTACTTCGGCCAATCGTTTTCAAAATAAAGCTTCTCTCCATCCGCCTTCAGCACATGCGAATGGCTGCCCGCCAGCCTCCACATGGTTTTGCCGGTCGCTTCATCGATGGCATACGTTGTCGTCACCGTAATCGCGCCGGACTCCATCGCCAGCACGAGCAGCTTGCCGCCGACCTTCTCAGGGATGCTGTTCACATCCGTGTTGCGCCATTTCTCATGGCCCGTTGCGAGATTGACCGAGACGAGCCCCAGCGAGGAGGCAAAATACAGCGTATTCCCTTCCACCTTGAACTGGCTGAATGCGGACTTCTTGTTCGCTTGATATACTCGCTTGGCCGTGCCCGTTTTGGCAGCCACTTGATAGACCGCGCCGTCCTGCCCACTTACGAATAGGCTGCCGTTTAGTAGTTGAATGGCTCCTGTCTGCAGCTTCGTGCCGTAGGCCCAGAGCAGCTTGCCGGTTTGAATCGTTCGCGCTTGCAGCACGCCCGCTTTAATGGTATAAAATGTACCGTTATCGATCACAATCGGGACTTGGTAGCTGTTCTCTATCGTAGGTTTGTCCAGATCAACCGTCCAAACCGGCTTAGCAAAAGGAACCTTATTCGACACAGCCGGCATCGTTTGGCCATCGTAGCTCGTATTCGGATCTGCGGTTGCTTGTGCAGAGGCTACCGCGGTGCCGGACATCAACAGACCAGCCGCCACCAACGCAAGCGTGGTATGTTTCCATAATTTCATTGCGACATGCTCCTCTCAACTCTCGTTTGCGATTCACCTCTATAGACGGCGCTCACGGGGAAAAGTTACATGCCCTTCCAGCGGCTGTTAAGCTAGCGCTGTCGCGAACGCTCCATATTTGCTGCTTTCTCGTAATGTCCATCTGCTGCAAGCGGCTATTCCGCTTATATCGTGCAAACTAGCTTGCTTTGGAGTTCTTAAGCGGATATACCGCTTAAGTTGTCGCCATTGCTCCATATTTGCTCCACTCTCGCAATGTTCTCCCTCTGAGAAGTCGAAACTCAAACTCTCAGCCGGCATTCACTCCAACTAACCCCAACTCGGCGTCTGAGAGTTCGAAAATCGAACTTTCAGCACCAAGCCAGCACCTATAATCAGCTAAGAGTTCCAAAATCAAACTCTCGGCCGGCATTCCCTCCAACTAACCCCCAACTCGGCGTCTGAGAGTTCGAAAATCGAACTCTCAGCACCAAATCAGCACCTATAAGCAGCTGAGAGTTCCAAAACCAAACTCTCAGCGGACAATCCCACCAACTAACCCCCGGTTCTGAGGCCGAGAGGCGGAAAACCCGACTCTCAGCGCGAAATCAGCACATAAAAATAGCCGAGAGTAGGAAAATCCTACTCTCAGCTATCCTCCAACTACTCCTTAGTGCTTACGGGGTAGCATTTTAGCACAGGTTGCTCAAACCGCCGTACCCGTCACTTCGCCGTCCGCATCGATATGATCGACGGCAGACAATCCTTCGTACACCGTAGCGATGACGGTGCAGGACACCGTCTCTCCAGGCTGCAAAACCTGATGCGTTCCGCGCTCCAGCCCGTCCTGCAAGCCGACCGGATAGCCGGAGCATGGCTCCAGCACGACGGTTTGGAGCTCCCGCCAGCCGCCATAGGAGGCGAACAACCAGCATGTTGGCATCACGCGGTTATCATAGCTCAGACCAAACCCGATGCCCTCCCGCGTATGCGTCAGAGCGCACCATCCAGCCTGCATGTCCGTGGCATACTGGAACTCGCTGACGCCCGACGAATGCGGCAGCACTTGCCGCATATCATGCACCTTGCCAGCATCATCCTCGGAATAGGGCCACTGGTAGCTGTACGAGGTTTTACCTGTACGCGGCGTGCCGAAGCCCTCCATCTCCATGGTGCGGGCAGGCAGATCGATCCGCGAATGCTCATCCGCTGCCATCGCCGCGTGCAGCTTCCATAAATACGGCTGCGGTTTGCGGCCGATATTCGTGATCGTATGGGCAAAACGCAGCTTCGATTCACCGGCGCGAAGCGTAACCCGCTTGCTCAGGCGGGTTGCGCTGATTGGCGTTTCCACCCACATGTGGAGCGTAACCTCTTCGCTATCCACGCGCTCCAGCGCATATTGCCACGGCAGCGTCCAAATCTCCCCGTGATCCGGGAACATCTCGCCATCGATCGGCTCCGCGACATCGTTCGGATACAGCTCATCCCAGCCGCCGAAAAAGTGATCATCGTAGACGGCATGCAGCGCAAGCTTTCTCGGTTTCATGCGAGGATGATGCCACAGAAGATCCTTGCCGCGCGGCTTGAACGTGATCTGCCATATTTTCGCGCCTAGGTCCGGCATAATAAGGACGCGAATCAGCTCATTCTCCAGCAGCACCGTTCGAATGTCGTTGTACGTCCAATTGGTATCCACCTTAACAGTCACAGCCAAGCCACCCCTTCGCCCCGCAGATTACTAAGCTCTAGACTTCAATCTCGCCCTTCCGATCCTTTCGCCCAGCAGGTTAAGTTATTCTAAGCCCTACTCCGTAATCGTAGCCAGCAGATCCTCGCGCAGCGGCGTGAAGTTCTCGATCATCACCGTATCCTCCAGCGCCTTCACCTCATGCACCGCATCGCCGGGCACATGAATTTGCTCGCCTGCGCCGACAATTGCCGTTTCGCCGTTCATCGTCATGGCGATTTTGCCGCTGATGACAAAGGTAAGCTGCTCATGCGGGTGTGAGTGGGCAGGTCCGATCGAGCCCGAATCGAGCGTAAGCATCATGCTCATGATCGCTTGGCCGGGGCGGAATATTTTGCGGCTAATGCCGGCAATCGGCGAGTGCCATTCTTCAAAACGCGGCATTACGATGCACCTCCGGGAACTAGCAATACTTTCGACACGTTGCCCGGCGAACCAAGCAACACCTCGAACCATTTCGCGCCATCGCTAAGCGGTGCTTCAATTACACCTTCATCAAGCCCAATTCGGCCTTCCTCCAACCACTGAAGCGCCGTACGGAAATTCGTAGCCGAGTAAGCAAAAGAGCCCGTCATCGTAATCTCGCTGCGGATCGCGATATTGATCGGCAGCGCAGACTCTTCCTCATGCAGCCCTGTGAAAACAACCCGGCCTCCGGTCGCACAAGCCAGCACGCACTGCTTGCGCGTCAAGCCAGCGCCCACCGCATCTATAGCAATGTTCACGCCGCTGCCCCCGGTCAACCGCTTCACTTCCTCCAGCGTATCTACGCCTGCCGGGCAGATGACGTGCTTCGCGCCGAGACGCCGCGCAATCGCAAGGCGATCCTCGTTCATGTCCACGGCAATCACTTCCTGAACGCCATATTGCAATACGGCTTGAAGAGCCAGCAGTCCAATCGGCCCCATGCCGAGAATGAGCACCTTGTCCGTCGGCTTCGCGGCGGCGAGCTCCGCAACACGCACTGCGCAAGCAGTCGGCTCCGCCAGCGCAGCCTTCTGCAATGTCATCCCATCCGGCACCGCATAGACGAAGGCTGCCGGAATCTTCACATATTCCGCGTTGCTGCCGGGCAGCGCAGCGGAAAGCAGCTTCCGCGATACGCATAGCTGCTGCCTGCCGCTCGCGCATTTATCGCAATGGCCGCAGGTCACAAGCGGATTCGCCGTGACGCGCTGTCCAATCGCCCAAGCGCCGGAGGCTTCAACCCGGCTACCCATGGAGGCAATTGTGCCGGAGAACTCGTGGCCGAAGATCATCGGAGGCTTGCGTAGTGAATTTTTGCCTAAGAAGCCGCTTAGCTCCGAACCGCATATTCCACTGAACGCAACCTGAATGACAATTTCGTCTTCCCCAGCGACCGGCGCCTCGACTTCCCTCACATTCATTTCCTTCGGACCTTCATAGATAAGTGCCTGCATAGACTCTAATCTCCTCTCAGGATGAAGAGGCGCAAGGAATCCATTCTCCCGCACCTCTCTCGTTTATTTAAAAGGTTATCGACAATCCGCCGTCAACCGGAATGACCGCGCCGCACATATAAGAGGCATCCTCGGATGCGAGGAATGCAATGACGCCGGCCACTTCCTCCGGCTGGCCCTGACGCCGCTGGGCGATTTTGCCGCGGGCGACGTAAATATCTTGGAACCAGTCCGTCTCATGTTCCTTCACGCCATCCACCACCGACATCGGCGTCTCGATAAACCCGAGCGCGACCGAGTTCACGCGAATACCGACGTCGATTAGCTCCAGTGCCGTATTGCGCGTCAACTGGTCCATCGCGCCTTTCGCCGCATTGTAGCTCGATGATTCATCCAGCGCGCGGCTGCCGTTAATCGAGGATACATTGATGATCGAGCCGCGAATGCCCTTGGCCGTCATCATGCGCGCAGCGGCTTGTGTGCAGTGGAAGGTACCGTTTACGATAATATCGAAAACCTTGCGCCAATCCTTTATCTCTGCGCCGAGGAACCGCATAGGTTCGAACGTCGCCGCATTGTTCACCAGAATATCCAGCCGCCCGTAGATGCGCTCCACTTGCGCGAACATCGCGGCAACCGCGGTTTCATCCGATACATCGCATGCGATGAACCTAGCTTGATAGCCTTGCTCAATTAGCTTCGCAGCAGCATGCTCTCCGACATCCGAGCGGCGTCCCGTAATGACGACCGTCGCGCCTTCCGAGGCCAAACGGCACGCCGTGGCATAGCCGACACCTGTTGCGCCGCCTGTAATCAGCGCCACCTTGCCGTCAAACCTGCCCGCTTTCGCCATGTGAGATGAATCCTCCTATTTGACGCGATATTTTTCCACGACTGCTTCATCGACCGTAACGCCAAGACCCGGACGATCCGGTACATACACGTAGCCGTCCTTGAACGTAATCGCCTCCGAGACCAAGTCGCGTGCAAGCGGCGAGGTGGATGCGGTATGCTCGATCATGAATCCGTTCGGAATCGCCGCAGCAAAATGCGTGCTCGCCGCAACCAGAATCCCCGTCTTGAACGCATGCGGTACAACAAGCTTATGACGCTCATGCGCCATGTACGCGATACGCTTACCTTCGGTCAATCCGCCGCAGCGGCCCAAATCCGGCTGGACAATATCATGTCCGCCGTCCTCAATTAACCGGCGGAACGCAGTCACGCCGCTTTCCTGCTCACCGCCCGCTATGCGAAGCGTCGTCCGTCTGGACAGCTCCTGATAGCCAACCAAATCCTCCGGATGGAGCGGCTCCTCAAGCCAGAACACGCCGTACTTCTCATACACTTCCGCCATGCGGAGCGCGCCTTTCAGATCCCAAGCCAGACCGCCGTCGATCATCACATCCATGTCTTCGCCAACGGTTTCGCGGATCGCGCGAATTTGCTGCTCATCGAATTTCGGATCGCGGCCGATCGGCCCCCAGCCGAACTTCATCGCCTTGTAGCCTTCCGATGCGAACTGCCCTGCCAGGTGAACCGCCTCTTCAATCGTGTCGGGCATAAGCGAGCTTGCATAGGCTTTCAGCTTGGAACGGTACGTGCCGCCGAGCATCTCGGATACCGGACGGCCAGCTTTCTTGCCGGCAATATCCCATAGCGCCATATCGATGCCGCTCATCGCATGCATGACCGGACCGCCGCGGCCGAAGTAAATCGTACCGCGGTACATTTTGTCCCACAGACGGTCGATTTCAAGCGGATTTTCTCCTATAAGAAGCGAACGAAGTCCCGTAGCAATCGAATGGGAAGGCGGCGCATCAATGGCAGCCTTCGCCACGAGCGGAACAGAGTCAACCTCCCCATAGCCGGTAATGCCTTCATCCGTATGAATGCGGATCATAAGCGTGTCCTGCGTGCCATCGCAGCGTTCAGCATCCAAATCCGGAATACGCAGATAAATCGATTCCACTTCTGTAATTCTCATAGCCAGTTCCCCCTGCTCGCGTAGTGTCTTCATGCCGTAAAATGTTCATCGTATTCATAATTGCCAACCTGCAAATAGCGGCATTAGGACTGTATTAATCACCTAAACAGTATAGCGCTTACATTGGAATAAGCTTATTGTAGTGCTGGGCTCGAATTATTGTCAACAATATTTACCCTGATTGTATATTGTAGATTGTTAACAAAATACAAACAAAGTGCATTTTTTCAGCATTCAACGTATACTAGGATTTATCGATTACATAGGCATCATCATGCGAGTCTTACACTTACAAGGGAGCAATTCTGATATGGCTGATTTCACATTCAAGCAGCAAGCCAATACGTCACTTCGCGAGAAAGTGACGCATGATTTACGAGAAGCGATACTTAACGGTCATCTGCAGCCCGGTGCGCGCATTAAAGAGATGGAGATTGCCGAGCAAATGGGTGTCAGCCGCGGCCCTATTCGCGAAGCGATCCGCCAGCTCGAACGCGAAGGACTGCTCCTCTCCGTTCCCTATAAGGAAACCGTCGTCGCGGATTTGGATGCCGATGAAGTCCAGAACATTCTTATGCCGATCCGCTTCCATATCGAATGGTTCGTCGTGAAGCGCTACCTAGACAAGCTGGATGACCATTTCTTCAGCAAGCAGCAGGGCATCATTGATGAGATGAGAGAAGCGGTAGCGAGCGGAGCGAAGAGTCGTCTCGTTGATCTTGATATTCTTTTTCACCAATCCATTCTGGAGATGGCAACCGAGCGGACGGTTATGCTCACCTGGCAAAGCATCGTCAATCAGATCCGCCTCCATTTCTCCAAAAACCTTCCGTTCTACGACTTAGACCACATGGAGAAGGATCATCAGGATCTGCTCGATGCGTTTCAAACCAAGGATCCGGAGCTCATTCAGCAAGCGATTCTTAATCATCTTCACAGCGACGACAATCTGCTTTGCTTTACCAAATAACGATGATACTCATCAAACGAGACCATTAGGGTCTCGTTTTTTTATGCTCTTCCTCATGCTCTAACAGAACTAACAAAAAACTAATCCTTTTCCCCCGCCTTTTCACAAAATTATTTAATAGTTTAGGTGGATAATGATTTAGGCAGCAACTACGCCCTTTAATGAACCACAGCTTCCATAAAATGAGACGATAGAAAGTTGGTCCTATTCATGAAACGCACTTTATTCTCACTAACGCTTCGGAACAAGCTTATTCTGGCCTTCACGGCAATCCTGCTGATCCCGAGCCTGGCTATTGGCTGGTTCTCGTACGGAACGGCCAAGGATCAAATTGAAGAACGAATGAACGCCACCGTTAACGAAAATGTTCGGGTGCTGGATCAAATGCTTACCGGCTATGTCGAGCCGATTCGCAGAGACGTTGATTTCCTCTCGCAAAGTCTATCCGCGGCTGCTCCCTCTGACCTGCTAGGCAAACTGGAGAAATTCGGCGATCTTCATCCGGAGATTGACAACACGTTTGTCGGCACCGCAACCGGAGAAATGCTGCTCACGCCTAAGCAGGAGCTGCCGAAGGATTTTGACCCGCGGACACGCCCTTGGTATGAGCAAGCGATGAAACAGAACGGTCAAATTATCGTTACAGCCCCTTATGTGAATGCAACGGACGGTAAAATCGTGGTCACCATTGCTAAATCCGCACCGGATCATTCGTACGTTATCGGTGTTGACCTTAATCTAGGCGCGCTATCCAAACAGATTCAAATGGTCAAGATCGGCAAAGACGGTTATGTCACGATCTCCGGTGCAGACAAAACCTACTTGATTCACCCGAAGGCTCAGCCTGGTACTCCCGTGCCTACAGCAATTGCAACACCGATGTATAGTGCTGATTCCGCCTTCTTCACCTACGAAGAGAAGGGTCAGACGATGAAGGAATCCGTCATTACGAACACGATGACAGGCTGGAAGCTTGCAGGCACGTTCAGCGTGGATGAGATCAATGAGGATGCGGCAGCGATACTATATCAAACCATTCTTGTTATTGTGATCTGCATGGTTGTCGGCGCAGCGCTCATCTATCTCATTATTCGTTCCATCGTCGCACCGATTCGCAGACTGATTACCGTTTCCAAGCAAATCAGCAGCGGTGATCTAACAGTCGTTATCGATACTTCGCGAGGCAACAATGACGAAATCTCTCAGCTAGGCACAAGCTTCAACGATATGATTCATTCCCTGAAGACGTTGCTGACTGAGGTGAACGAAACCTCTCATCAGCTCGCCGCTTCCTCCGAGCAGCTGTCCGCCAGCTCCGATCAAACATCGGTCGCTACGCAGTTCATCGCAGAGAATATTCAACTGATGGCGATCGGAGCCGAGAAGCAAGTAAACAGCGTCAAAATCGGTTCCTCCTCCGTCGATGAGATGTCTAAAGGCGTGGAGGAAATCGCATCCAATGCACAGCAAGTCACGGAGGTGGCCGTTCAAACCTCCCATATCTCGGCTGAAGGAAACGAAGCGATTCAAACTGCGGTCGCGCAAATGCAGTCCATCGAGCTCACGTTTGAGCATCTGTCCCACGTCATTACTAATTTATCCGAGCAATCGGTAGAAATCAGCCAAATGGTCGGTATGATTCAAGAGATATCGAGCCAAACCAACCTGCTGTCCTTGAACGCTTCTATTGAAGCGGCTAGGGCCGGCGAGCATGGGAGAGGTTTTGCCGTGGTCGCTCAAGAGGTGAAGAAGCTTGCCGAGCAAACCGCCCTTTCCTCCAAAGGCGTTATCGAGGTTGTCCAATCGATGCAGAGCAGTACGCATATGGCCGTTGAATCTATGCAGGCCACATCGGTTGAAGTAACAGAGGGAATTGCCGTTATCAGCCGTGCAGGCGTGTTGTTCAAACAAATTCAAGGCTCCGTACTCGAGGTGGAATCGCAGATTAAAGAGGTCACTTATGTCTCTCAGCAGATTTCAAGCGATGGAAGGGAAACCGTCGCCGCGATCGGGGTCATCTCCGAGGTTGTGGAAGAGAACGCAATGGCTACGCAAAATGTATCCGCCGCCGCGCAGCAGCAGCTGGCATCCATGGAAGAGATCGCCGCATCGGCAGCCTTCCTGACGAAGATGGCCGAAGATTTACAGGAACGAGTAGACCGGTTTAAATTGTAAACGCACGAAGGGGCAGCAGCTCTTAGGCTCATCGCGAGATGGCTTGGCTGCTGCCCTTTTTGTTGTTGGGAATGTTAGCCGCATAGGTTCCGAAATTGCTCCGGCGTCATTCGTTCAGACTTGTGTTGATCCCTTCGTACCCTTCTTTTGCTCATTCCTCCAATTACGCTACCATGTAGATCCCCTAGTGCGCTTCATGAGCACGTTTCGAAGAATCGAGTAAGGAGTAGCTTCCAGAGCAACACTTTCACCGAAATTTGGCTAAATCGAGCAATGTGTAGCTCCCTGAGCAACACTTTCACCGAAATTCCGCTAAATCGAGCAAAGAGTAGCTACATGAGCAACACTTTCACGAGACTAGTTACTTTTGTAGATCCCCTCGTACCCTTCTTTCGCTGAGAGCTCGACTCTCCCACCACCACAAAAATAAAGAGCCCCACCAAAGAACGGATAACCGTTCCTCAGTGGGGCTTTGCAATTTAAGGCATTCCGATCCGCATCGGGAGGCGCGGGAGATGCTCGGTCCGTTTGGCGTAGTCGCCGCAGATGGCGTCGACCTGCTCCAGATGGGTGCGCCGCTCCTCTGTGGCGCTGCTTAGCATCGCTTGACCATAATAGTGGTCGCGGCGGAAATGGGCATGCATCAGAATATAGCTGCGCAGCTCATCCATGTCTTCGTCCTTAAAGCGCTGGCACAAATTCAAGGTGAACATTCTGCGCTGTGAGCTTCCTCCGAAGGAAGCGTGAAATAGATTGTGGTCAAACACCAGCACATCGCCCGGCACGACATCAAGTACTTGCGCAGGCAGGTCTGCACCATGGATGCCTAGCTGTCCGATGGACCGGCAAACTTTTGCCGCATCCTGTCCGTACTGGTCATCCAACCGATGCGTACCCGGCATCACACGAAGCGCACCGCTTGACCCATCCAGCTCATCCAGATACAGCGCGATCTTAATATGCCGCCGCGCCCGATTTTCCCCATCCCGATGCCAAGGCGTATCGCCGGTGTAATAGTTCCCGTCACTACCCATGTAATTGAAATCCTCGCCTAGCAGCGATTTCGCGATTCCGGCAATTCGCGGATCGTCGACCAACGAGCACAGCCGCTCGCGCTGGTCGACGAACGGCACGATCATCGTACGCTTGGAGCCGTCATGCTTCTCCTCCAGCATTGGAAAAACCGCTTCAAATTCTTCCGTGATCCAACTGTTCTCAGCCTTCAAGAGTCCGGCAAACTTAATAAAGCCAAAGGTGTCAAAGAACGCAAGCTGCTCATCCGTCAACTTCATCATTCATGCTCCTCCCAATGTCTTTCATGCACAGCACTCTATCTTGCGTTACAGAACTGCTATTGCTACTGTTTCTGCCGATGCTACTGTCATTGCTTTTGCTACTTGTTCTGAACGCTTGCTATTGCCGCTACTAAACGCTCAATTCAGCAAGCAGCTCCCTTAACCCAACCTCCGGCGCGGCAACCGGGAAGTATTCCAGTCCCATGTAGCCCTCATAGCCAGCCGCATCCAGTGCTTCAAAAATCCGCCCGTAATGCAGCTCCCCCGAGCTCAGCTCGTGACGACCCGGATTGCCCGCTGCATGGAAGTGGCCAATCAGCTCCAAATTCGGAAGGATGTTTGCAAGCAGGTTCCCCTCCGTAATTTGCTGATGATAGATGTCAAAGACCAGCTTCACGTTCGGACTCCCGACCTGACGGAGAATATGAAAAGCTTCTTCCGATGAAGATAAATAATAGCCTTTATGATCAACAAGCGTGTTTAGCGGTTCGAGCACAATGGTGATACCGGCTGCCTCAACCAGCGGCGCGCTCGCGCGAAGTCCGTCAATAATGGATTGCTGCTGCACCTCCCGCGGTACATCGGCAAGTTCCTGCCCAACCGTCAAAATCAATGTACGGCAGTTAAGCTGCTTGGCAGCGGCAATCGTCTCTCTCAGTCCATCCAGATAAGCCTCTCGCAATGATTCATCGACCAAATTCGCCGCCTTCACGCACATGGAAGCAATCGTCATGTTGTAATCGCTTGCAAATTGTGCAAGACGTTCCACGTCCTTATCCCACCACGACCAGAACTCAACGGTGTCATACCCAATGGCGCGAACTTCCTCCAGACTGGCGAAGAAATCCTTCCCATGATACAGAGCATCCAAACATACGGATAGTTTCATTACAGCATCCCCTTAGAACCTGATTTGACGCTTCTCGAGTCGATTATAGGTCTGCAAGCGCCCAGCTGTAAAGAAGATATTGGAAAAGGGCTGAGCACCGGATTTCATCCGAAAGCCCAGCCCTCTGAATACGCCAATTCGTTACACTTCCACCTGAAAAGCTGCCTTCAATGTCTGAATCCCTTTGCTCGCTACCTCAAGAGCCGTAAGATCTTCGAAGTCCTCGATGAACAATTCCACCGATAAATAACCGCGATAGCCGGAAGCATACAACACTTCGGCAATCTCTTTCAAAGGCGCAACGCCTTCACCCGGGAATACCCGCTCTGCATCTGTAATGACTTCTCTCGAAGGTGACGCCGGGTAGTCATTGGCATGCACGATGCCGATCTGACTGCCCTTCAGCTGCTTCAAGTCCTCTACGCTACTTCCGCCAGTGTACATATGGAACGGGTCAAGCAATACCTGTGCTTGCTCGACGCCGGAAGCCAGAACGACTTCTTTCGCTTCGTTAACGGTCGAAAGCTTGCTCGCTTTCCCCCAGAACTCCAAATAGACATCAATGCCGATCTCGCGGCCAAGCGCCGTCAGTTCCGCATAATACTGTCCCATTTCGCTGAGCGAAACATTAGCCACATCGCCAAAAGGAGGCGCAGCCGCAGCGCGGCAGCCAAGCTCAGCCAGCATGCGCAGCTCACGCTCCGCTTGGGCAAAAGCTTCTGCACGTACAGCAGCATCCACATCCGCCCACTTAAAGAAAGCAATCGCGTTCGCGAACACAACCTTGTTGAGGCTCAAGCACTCTCTAATTTGCTCGGCTGTTCCGCCGCCTGACAGGAATGCTTCGATATCCGAAACCCACAGCTCAATACCTTCATATCCCGCTTCGGCAGCAACCGTGATCTGCTCCAGCACATTTAACTTAAAAGGAAATAATGTCGAAGCGTTCAATGACGCTTGGAATGGAAACATATCTTCGTTCCTCCTATTTTGCAGAAGCACGTCAGCCTACAGCTTAACCGGCAGCGTTCTGCCTTCCTCGCTGCTTTGAAGCGCCAGCTCGATCAATCGGATCGCATTTCTCGCTTCTTCCGGCTTCACATTCAGTTCTGCTTGTCCAATGATATGCTTGTAAATATTGTCATAATAACCTGTGTAAGACGAGTGAAACGTTTCAACAACGCCTTCAAAATGCATGCTTCCGATCGAAGAATTGAGCTTTCCCCAATTTTCGCGCGGTTCCATACCGAATCCGTGATCGCCCGGCATCGCTCCGCCAATCAGCGCAGCCTCCTGCGGATCCGTTCCGTATTTGACGAAAGAACCTTCCGTGCCATGCAATACATAACGCGGGCTGGCTTCACGTACAAATTTCGAGGACTTCACCCGCACTCTCTGCCGATCGCCATAGAACAGCGTCACATCAAAGAAATCATGTGCCTCCGCACCTTCGCGCTGCACCCGAACATCGCCGTTGATGGAATCCGGTATGCCGAAGAGCGTGAGTGCTTGGTCGAACAAATGAACGCCCAGATCGTAGAATACACCGGTACCCGGTTGTGCTCCTTCGCGCCAATTCGTCGATTGCATGACCGGATCGAAACCGTCCCATGAGAAGGTGCAATCTCTCACCTCGCCGATCATACCTTGACGAAGCAGCTCCTTAATCGTTAAGTAATCGCCGTCGTATCTGCGGTTATGGTAGACACTGAGCACTTTGCCTTGCTTTTTCGCAAGGGCAATAAGCTCGTCCGCTTCTGCAGAAGTCGGCGTGAACGGCTTCTCGACGACCACATGTTTGCCAGCGAGCAGCGCGTCTTTCACGAACGCATAGTGATCCGTGCTTGGCGTCGTAACGATAATAAGGTCAATACTCGGATCCTCGTACAGATGACGGACATCGTTTACGACATTGACCCCAGGATATTTCTCCTTGGAATGGGCGGACCTGCGCTCAACAACAGCAGCCAGCTCCAGCCCTTCAACAGCATCTACAAATGGCGCATGAAAAATTCTGCCGGCAAAACCGTAACCGATCAGTCCAACTCGGATTTTTTCGCTCATGATTTTAAGACCCCCATCTTATATCCTATGTGCTATGCGTCTAGTTGATTGTATTTCAAGCCAAGCGGCAGTGGAGCCGGAACTTCGCATGGTGCTGTAACAGCAATATGTTTGCCGCTCTCAGCGCTATCGAGTATGCCAATCGTAATATCAAGAACATGGCGGGACAGCTCTCCGCTAGCGCGGTGCGGTCTGCCGGATTGAATCGCATACGCCATATCGGCTACGCCGATGCCGCGGCTGTTCTTCGAGAAACCGTGGGAATACGGGAACTCTTTCACCGTACCGTTCGACTGCTGCAGCGTAATCGCACCGTCAAACATGTTTGGATCATTGACTACCAGGTTGCCTTCTGTGCCGTAAATCTCAAGACGCGGCGTGTAGCCGAAGCTCTCTTTGCCGACTTGCAGCGTTGCGGATACACCGTTATCAAACTCCAGCAAAGCCGAAACATGCATAGGCGCCGTAACAGGCACCGTTTCGCCAAAACGAGGCGATTTCGGATTCGTCACCGTGAACTCGCGGTTCACATTGCCTACGGAGCCCGACACTTTACGAACCGGACCTAGCAAATTAACGAATGCCGTCAGGTAGTAAGGCGCCATATCGAAAAGCGGGTCCCAGCCGGTTTGCAGGAAGTTTTGAAATTGCGGATGCATCGCATCGTAAGCGTTACCCATAATAATCAAACCGCTTGCCGCATACGGTGTACCGATCCAGCCATCTTCGATCAGCTTGCGGGCGGTTTGAAGGCCTGCACCCAGGAATGTATCCGGCGCGATGCCGACACGGAGACCTTTTTCACGGGCTAAGGCTAGAACGCGGTCTGCATCTTCACGTGTTAGCGCGAACGGTTTTTCCGCATAGACATGTTTGCCGGCATGAAGGATTTGCAAGTTTACTTCAGTATGAACAGTCGGGGAAGTTAAGTTAATGACGATTTCGACCTCGGGCATTGCCAGCAGTTCTTCAACCGAGCACGCCTTAGGGATGCCGAACTCCTCTGCACGCTTTTGCGCAGATGCTACGAACAGATCCGCTATGGCTACAACTTCAAGCACGCCGCTGAAGCTGCCCGTGCAGTTCTCCAGATAAATGCCGCTGATTGCGCCGCAGCCAATAATACCTACTTTCGTTTTACGCATACGTCCACCTTTCCTGATACATGACGATTTGGTTTATTAGAATAAACTTGCTACCGTTGAACTTCTCTCTATAATGCCGTAACTCCTGCTTTCTTTCCAGTCTAAAATTTAGGCGATTGACGTTCGCGTTTATTTTCCCGGTTCTACTATGGTAAAGTTTGAATTAGCAATGTAAAGAACAATTCGGAAAAATCGCATCTGGCGGAATGAACGCCTACGGGAGGCAGAACGATGAGTGAACGTATTTTTCAGCTGCAATGCGAAGATGGTACCGTTCGTCATGCTTGTGAATGGATGCCCGAGAATCGGCAGGACATTCGAGCCGTTGTATGTCTCATCCACGGAATGGGTGAGCATATCGGTCGTTACCAGCATGTTGCTGAAATGTTTACGGCAGCCGGGTACGCGGTCTTCGGCTTCGATCAGGTAGGACATGGGAAGAACGAAGGCAAACGCGGGCACACACCGTCTTATGATGCACTGCTTCGCGGCGTTGATTCCATGCTTATAGCTGCAAAAGAGAGCTTCCCGGCAACGCCGGTATTCCTATACGGACATAGCATGGGCGGCAATGTTACGCTGAACTACGTACTCCGGCGGAAACCGGATGTTAACGGCGTTATTGTCACCGGGCCATGGCTAATGCTCGCCTTCAACCCGCCCCCGCTCCAAGTAGTGATCGCGCGGATCGTGAATCGATTATTCCCGTCCTATTCTAACAATAGACCTTTGAACGGGGACCATTTGACTTCTGATCCGATCATGATCAAACGGTATCAAGAGGATCCGCTTGGCCATGGCTCCATCACCGCGCGTTTCTTCCTCAGCGTGCAAAGTGCCGGGGTGTGGGCTTTAAAACATGCTGCCGAGTGGCGATTGCCGCTGCTGCTCATGCATGGTGGGAGCGATAAAGTAACCTCCATCAAAGCTAGTCGGCAGTTTGCCGACCAAGCCGGCACTCCATGCACCTTCATCGAGTGGCCCAGCCTCAAGCACGAGCTTCACAACGAGCTTGATCGCGAGGACGTATTCGACACGGTGAAGGAATGGCTGGCGAAGCAGCTGGGGGAGTAATGTAGCTCGCTTGGCGCGAGATGCGGCGTGCGGCGTGGCGCTAACCGCGGCCTGCGCGGGAGTTGGGGAGCTGAGAGTCGGATTTTGCGACTCTCAGCTTTTTTTTGGGGCGGTTTCGCCGGTGAGAGTCGCGTTTTGAGACTCTCACGCTCCGGCGTGAGCGGGATTGTCGGTTTTTCGGAGCTGAGAGTCCGATTTTGCGACTCTCAGCTTCTTTTTGGGGCGGTTTCGCCGGTGAGAGTCGTGTTTTGCGACTCTCGCGCTCCGGCGTGAGCGGGATTGTCGGTTTTTCGGAGCTGAGAGTCGGATTTTGCGACTCTCAGTTTCTTTTTGGGGCGGTTTCGCCGGTGAGAGTCGCGTTTTGAGACTCTCAGCCTCACCATCGGCGGTGGATTTCATGCGCGGAGGTTACTTTTTCTACAGTCGACTGCACTTTAAGCGGAATAGCCGCTTATGCCGATGGAGATCATCCGCAGGATGCTACTTTTCTTCGGTTGCCTGCACTTTAAGCGGAATAGCCGCTAAAAGCGCCTCCATTGGGCCGTTTCTTCAAATGTTAGCGGATATGCCGCTTATGGCATCGGAAATCATGCGAGAAAGGTTACTTTTTCGCTGCTGCAGGCACTTTAAGCGGAATAACCGCTTAACTTGCTTCATTCGAGCCTTCCCTTCCACTATTAGCGGATATGCCGCTTATGGTGAGGACGATCATGTGCGGAAGCTGCTTTTCTTCGGATGCGGGCATGGGGCACGGAGGATAGCGGCCCCTTCCACTCACCGGGCGCGCCGCGCCACAACAAAAAAGTCGAGAACAGGCTGCATCGCGCAGCCTATTCTCGACTTTAACATCTCTACCCCAAGACAATCCGATCGTCCGCCAGCTGGCGGCCGCTGATCTGCTCGAATTCGCCGAGCAGCTGCGGAACCGTCAGGTCGCGTTTGCGTGATTCCGGGATGTCCAGAATGATTCGGCCTTTATCCATCATGATCAAGCGATTGCCGAGGCGAATCGCCTGCTCCATATTGTGCGTCACCATCAGCGTCGTCAGCTTCATCTCGCGGACGATCTCTTCGGTGAGCACCGTGATAAGCTCCGCGCGAGCCGGGTCAAGCGCTGCCGTGTGCTCGTCCAGCAGCAAAATTTGCGGCTTCGTGAACGTCGCCATCAGCAGGCTGAGCGCCTGGCGTTCGCCGCCGGACAGCAAGCCGACCTTCGCGCTCATCCGCTCCTCGAGCCGGATCCCTAGGCGCTGCAGCTGCTCGTGGAACAGCTTGCGCTTCGCCTTGCTGGCACCCCAGCTGAGGCCACGCTTCTTGCCGCGCATGTAAGCCATCGACAGGTTCTCCTCGATCGACATCGTCGGAGCGGTACCTGCCATCGGGTCTTGGAAGACGCGCCCGATCCAGCGGCTGCGTTCATGCTCCGGCAGATGGTGAATCGCTTTGCCATCGATGCGAACCTCGCCGATATCCGGCTTCATCACGCCGGAGATGATGTTCATCAGCGTCGATTTACCTGCGCCGTTACTGCCGATTACCGTAACGAAATCGCCGGGGTTCAGCTTCAGCTGAATGTTCATGAGCGCGATTTTCTCATCCGGCGTTCCGGGATTGAATAGCTTGGATACTTGAGCAATTTCCAACATATTAAGCTCGACCTCCCTTGCTGCCAGCTGCGACAAGCAGCTCCTGGGTTCGTTTCCGGGCCAAAGCCTTCTGCTTCATCGAGCGCCGAACAGTCGGGATGACCAGCGCAGCGACTACGATTAGGGCCGTAATCATTTTCAAGTCAGATGCATCGAAGAACTCGACGCGCAGTGCGAGCGCGTAGATAATCCGGTACACAATGGAGCCGAGAACGGCTGCCAATGTCGCTTGAAACACGGTGCGGAAGCCGAAAATCGCCTCCCCGATGATAACCGAAGCAAGTCCCAGTACGATCGTTCCGACCCCCATGGACATGTCCGCAAAACCCGACTCCTGCGCAATTAACGCACCGGATAACGCAACGAGTCCGTTCGATAGACTCACGCCGATGATCTTGGTCGTATCCGTGTTGGCACCTAGGCTGCGAATCATCCGGGCATTATCGCCGGTTGCACGAAGCGCAAGGCCCACATCCGTATGAAGAAACCCATCCAGCAGCAGCTTAACGAGCAGCACAAGTACGGCAAGAACCGGAATGTACACCCAGCTATTGTCCGAAATAGCGGAGAACAGCGTATCTGTATTCACAAGCGAAACGTTCGGCTTACCCATAATCCGCAGATTAATGGAGTAGAGCGCGATCATCATGAGAATACCGGCAAGAAGCCCATTGATTTTGCCTTTCGTATGAAGAAGGCCCGTAATTGCACCCGCAGCCAACCCGCAAATAAAAGCACAGATGGTGGAAATCCACGGTTCGTAGCCATGCGTAATCATGATCGCCGCAACAGCGCCGCCTGTCGTATAGCTGCCGTCAACAGTCAAATCGGGAAAATCGAGTATGCGGAACGTGATGTAGACGCCGATCGCCATTAATGCATACAGCAGACCCAGCTCTACCGCTCCGATCATTGATCCTAGCATCGTCATTGCCTCCTTATTTAGTAAATAAAAAAGGAGCGAGCGACAGGAACCGCCCACTCCGATCAACCTTTATTTATTTAATAATGTTGTTGTCTTGATCTTTCACTTCGCTCTTCATATCGTCTGTTACCGTGATGCCTTGCGCTTCAGCGGCTTTCAGGTTAAGAATAAGATCCAGCTTCTCCGGCACCGTTACTTTCATGTCAGCTGGTTTCTTACCGTTCTTAAGAATTTCAACAGCCATTTGACCAACTTGGTAGCCGTGGTCGTAATATTTGAAGCCTACTGTTGCAAAAGCACCCTTCTCAACCGTATCGCGATCGCTCGAGAAGAATGGGATTTTGTTATCGTTAGCTACTTTAATGATGGAGTCAACGCTGCTTACAACCGTGTTATCCAATGCGATGTAAAGGGCATCCGCACGGCCAACCAGCGATTCAGCCGCTTGGCTTACTTCGGAAGTAGCCGTTACAGGCGCTTTAAGCAGCTTGATGTTGTGCTCAGCAAGAGCTTTCTCAGCCAGGTCAGCCATAATAACTGCATTCGGCTCGCCCTCGTTGATGACCATACCTACTGTCTTCACGTTTGTAAATTTGCTTGCGATAAATTCCATCAGCTGCGTAATCGCGGCAGGGTTCGTGTCCGATGCACCGGAAACGTTACCGCCGGGCTTATCCAAGTTGCTGACGATCTTCGCCGCAAGCGGGTCCGTTACAGCCGCGAACAATACCGGATTTTCTTTCTCTTCTTGTACAACAGCAAGTGCAGATGGCGTTGCGATACCTAGAATGAGATCGTAATCTTTGGAAGCGATCTTCTGAGCGATAGATAGATTATTGCTGGCATCCGCTTGCGCGTTATTCATATCAACCTTCAGGTTGTCACCTTCCGTAATACCGGCATCCTTCAGTGCTGCCAGGAAACCTTCACGTGTTGCATCAAGCGACGGATGCTCTACATACTGCGAAATCGCGATTGAATACGTTTTGGAATCTGCGTTGTTGCCAGAACCTGACGTGTTGTCATTTTTGGCCCCGCAGCCAGTTACCGCTACAAGTGCAGCCGCTGAGATAAGGAGAGAAGCAATCATCTTTTTCTTCAAAATTATTACCCCTTTTCATAAATGTTTGTCTAGTAACCCGTTAACGCACATATGCTTTGACTCGGAAAAGTGCCAAAGTGATAATCCTTATTCTAACGGCGAGGACACAATTTCGTCAATTTATTAAACAAATTAATTGAGTTTCCATTGTTTAGGAGTCGTTCCATACGTTTTCTTGAACAATCGGATAAAATAACTCGTCTCCATCCCAAGCTGCATCGCAACCTTCTCCACGCTGCCGCTCGCACCTCCAAGCTCCTCCAAGAGCTGCACCGCCCGCTTCATTCGGATGCGATTCATGTACTGATTCGGCGTCATCCCATAGCTGCTTACGAATAACCGATGAAAATGCTGAACAGAGTAACCGGACGCTCGGGCCACATTAGTAAGAAGCAATCGTTCATTATAATGGTCATGCATCATCTGAACACCTGCCTTCAATGCGGCGTTACCGTCGCCCCCGGGAGTAACGGATTGCTTCAGCTCCATGTCGCTTTTCCCCCGAATAGCAGTCAACAGCAGATCATATGCACCAAGAGAAGCCTCCCAATATCCGTCTTCACCGCACACACTGATCAGATGCCATAGCTGTTCAAGCTTTTCCCATAGCTCTTCAAAGTTAGTAGGTTCGAAGAGATCGTATTTGTCCTGCTCAGAATTCTGGGCTCACACCTATTCCAATTGGGAGCAAATCGAATCCCCGGCTTTCCATGGCGAATTCCTGGTCCACGCTCATAATCTGGATTGGCGGCGTTTCGTCAGCGACCAAACGGCGGACTTCTGCAGACATGAGGTTGCTTCGGTTCGACCGTTCAATCCCACGCTTCCGATCACAACCAATATGCACATGATCGAAGGGCTCGATTACCGCAAGCTGGCCAAAGAAATCGATGTCATTTCGTGGGATGCCTATCCGACTTGGCATTCAGCCGCCGACGACAGCGGACAGGCGGCATTCTTTGCCTTCTATCACGATTTGTACCGCTCCTTGAAGCGGAAACCTTTTCTGCTTATGGAAAGCACGCCGAGCTTAACGAACTGGCAGCCGGTCAGCAAGCTGAAGCGTCCCGGGATGCACCGCCTATCTTCCCTTCAAGCGGTGGCGCATGGCTCCGATTCGGTGCAATACTTCCAGTGGCGCAAAAGCCGCGGCTCCAGCGAGAAGTTTCACGGCGCCGTCGTCGATCATGACGGAACCGAGCATACGCGCGTATTCCGCGACGTGGCCGCGCTCGGGAAGACACTGTCCGGCTTGTCGGAGGTACTGGGCAGTGCGACGCCTTCGAAAACTGCGCTGCTCTTCGATTGGGATAATCGGTGGGCGATCAAGGACTCGCAGGGACCGCGGAACATTGGGCTTCATTATGAGGAAACCGTCATTGCGCATCATAAAGCCTTCTGGGAGCTCGGAGTTCCCATCGATGTTGTCGGCTCCGATGAGGACTGGTCCGGCTACAAACTAATCGTCGCGCCGATGCTGTATCTGTGCACGGAAGAGACAGGCCGCCGCTTAGAAAAGTTTGTGGAGAACGGCGGCACGCTCGTCACGACGTATTGGTCGGGTATTGTCGGCGCTACCGATTTATGCCATCTCGGTGGTTTCCCTGGGCCGCTGCGTAAGACGCTGGGGATCTGGGCGGAGGAAATCGAAGGGCTGTATGACCATGACCGCAACGGTTTGATTCTCGCTGAAGCTCATCGGCACGTATGAGTCGCACGAAATTTGTGAGATCATCCATGCAGAAGGTGCGGAAGTGCTCGGCGTCTATGAGAGTGACTTCTATGCGGGGCAGCCGGCGCTGACCGTGAATCGACTTGGCGCAGGCCGCGCATATCATATGGCGACGCGGCTGAAGGGAGATTTTCTGCGAGACTTCTACGCCCGTACTGTGGAAGAGGCTGGCGTGAGCCGTTCACTGGAGACGGATCTGCCGGAAGGCGTGACTGCACAGCTGCGATCGGATGGGGAGCATGATTATATCTTCGTGATGCATTTCAGTGGCAAGGGGCAAATCGTAGAACTGGATGGACGTGCATACGAGGATCTTGAGACCGGCGCCGCGGTCAGCGAGGCGGTTCAGCTTGAGTCGAACGGGGTTCTGTTGTTGAAGAGGAAATCGCAGGTCGGGTAACCGTGAGTTGTTGAACAATAAACGGAAAAGGCTAGCTGTGAGGGATTCTGAATCCCCCACAGCTAGCCTTTGTTTAATTCGAAGAACGGACCTTATGCTTCCTGTACTTCGGAGCGCCGCCCACGCTTCTGCAGTAAGTAGCCAATCCCAATGACAAGCAAGCCGCAGATGAATGGAAAAACATCGTCCGCATACTCGGAAATCTTGTGCAGCCCCGACTTTACGGTTTCGCTCTCTTCCAGCATTTCTCCGGCTGTATAGCCTAGAATCCCGGCACCCAGGTAAATGAAAATAGGGAACTTATGCAGCAGCGTCATAATCAATTGGCTGCCCCATACGATGATTGGAATGCTTAGCGCGACCCCCAGTGACATCAGCCAAATATTATTGTTGGCAATGGAGGCAATCGCCAGTACATTGTCCAAGCTCATAATAAAGTCAGCCATCACAATAATGCGAATCGCTTTCCAGAGGGATTGCGCGCCCTCGATGTCTTTACTTTCTCCATCATCCTTCAACAGCGTTATCGCTACCCAGAACAATAGCAAAGCACCGGCTACTTGGATGAACGGAATTTTGAGCAAATATACGGCAACTGCAGTCAAAACAATCCGCAGCCCTACAGCAGCCATCGCTCCCCACCAAACCGCTCTCTTCCGATGCTGCAATGGCAAATTACGGCTCGCGAGCGCGATAACAACGGCATTGTCGCCGCTAAGCACGAGATTGACCAGCATGATTTCTGCCAGCAATAATAGGTATTCCATTCCTCAAACTCCTTACGTCAGACTGAGTATCATAGTAGTTGATTGATTATCTCACAGAACAATTCGACTTGTCTATTGACGTTACCGGCCAAGCTATGCCCTATTATTGCAATTCTTTTGCAAAAATATCACTGTTCGCCCTCTCTCGGAGGAAGGCTCGACATTTTGTTTTTCTCGCCTAAATGGCGAGCCACGCCGCACTATCCACAGCTTTACTAACAAACTATCCACATTTCGCCAACATTCTGGGGATAACTGCCATAGTTATCCCCGTTATCCCACTCCGCAGCTCTTCTTCTTCGGAGTTGCGACACCGCCAGTGACGCCGCCGGTTCCCGTGGCAAGCTGCACTGTCCGACCTTGCGAGTGCCGGTACAGCTCCTCGTAGTAGCCGCCGCGCGCGAGCAGCTCCCTGTGATTGCCTTCCTCAACAATCTCGCCCTGCTTCATGACGATGATCCGATCGGCCCCCATAATGGTGGACAACCGATGGGCAATAACCATGGTCGTGCGTCCTTGGGAGACGACTGTCAGCGCCTCTTGAATGAGCTGCTCGGAATGCGAATCCAGGTTGGCTGTCGCTTCGTCAAGGATGAGGATTTTCGGCTTGAACACGATGATTCTCGCAAACGAAATCAACTGGCGTTCACCGGCAGACAGTCCGCTTCCCCGCTCAGACAAGCGTGTATCGTAGCCGTCCTTCATCCGTCCGATCAGCGTATCTACCCCTACGAGCTTGCACGCCTCCATGACTTGCTCCCTCGTAATCGTCTCGTCGAACAGCCGGACGTTGTCGATAATACTGCCGGAGTAGAGATAAGGCTCCTGCTGCACCAAGCCTATCAACCGGTGAAGCGTCTCCTGCGGCAGATCGCGAACATCGGTACCGTCAATCGTGACGCGGCCTTCCTTCACATCATAGAATCGGCAGAGCAGACTGATGAGTGAGCTTTTGCCAGCACCGGTTGTACCGACGATCCCGATCATTTCACCCGGCTTCACATGCAAATCCAGATGATGGATAACCGGCTGCCCATCCTTATAGCTGAATTTCACGCCGTCAAAATCTATCTTTCCCTTCACAGCGGAATCATCCAAGCTGCGCACTTTCTCTGCATCCCGCACTTCCGGCACCGTACCGAATATGCCCCAAATCCGGTTCAACGATACCGTTGCGGATTGAAGCGTATTCCACTGCTGCGAAATATTATTGATCGGCTGGAAGAACTGGCGAATGTACGTAATAAACGCGAAGAGTACACCGAACGGCAGACTTTCGCCAAGCACCGCATTCCCGCCAAGCCAAGTGACGAAAGCAACGGACAAGTTGCCCATCATTTCAAAAGAGCGGTTAAACAGCACGTTCGTGCGAATCTCCCGCAGGTTGGAACGGAAGTAGAGCCGGTTTTTCTCATCGAACTGCTTCTGCTGTTCTCTCTCTTGATGGAACACTTGGATGATGCGCATCCCCGCCAAATTCTCTGCGACAAAAGCGATTAAGCGGGACAAATTGGTTCTCGCCATCTGATAAGTGACGCGCATATAAGAACGGAATGCAATGGCATTCAGTGCGATGATCGGCAGCAAAATAAGGCAGTAGAGCGTCATCTTTACATTGAGTTGAAACATTAACGCGATAATGAACACCAGTGTCAGGCCATCGCGCAGCACGCTGAGCAGCACTTGCGAGAAGAACTGATTGAGCGACTCCGTATCGCTCGACACATGCGTGATGAGACTGCCGCTTGGCACGCGGTCGAAATACGACATGGACTGTTTCGAGATATGGCGGAACAGCTTCTTGCGAATCGTAGCAACAATCCCCTGCGCGGCCTTCTGAAGCAGATTATTTTGCAAGAAGGTAAAGACAAATCCTGCGATGGAAAGCAGCAGATAAAGGCCGGCAATGAGGAAGAGCGTGTTCGGGCTGCGATCGCCCTTCATCAAATGATCATCAATCGCGATCTTAACCAGGTAAGGCTGCAGCAAATCTGCCGCGATCGCAACGATAATACAAGCAAACACCGCCAAGAAGGTCAACCGATACGGCTTCGCATAAGCGATAAGCCCCTTGTAAGCTTCCTTGTTGCTCTCTTTGCCAGTTCCGGATGAACCCGGAATGTCCGTTCTCGCGTCGATCTGCGCGTTGTGGATTAGTTTAGCCAACGCCGCTTCCCTCCTCCTGAATGGCATGGAGCATGGCATAGATGCCGCCCTGCGCAAGCAGTGACCCATGCGTTCCCCGCTGCACAATCCGTCCCTCGTCGAGCACGATGATTTCATCGGCATGTTGGAGAGCACTGATCCGGTGAGCGATAATAATCGTTGTTTTGTTCTTGCGCTTCTTGCGAATCGTATCAATAATGGCGGTCTCCGTAACGGCATCGACGGCGCTTACGCTGTCGTCAAGAATCAGAATTGGCGCATCCATCATCATGCCGCGCGCAAGGGCAGTCCGCTGACGCTGTCCGCCAGAGAGCGTGACGCCTCGCTCGCCAAGCTTCGTCTCGAAGCCATCGGGAAACGACATGATACTCTCGTGAATCTTAGCATGCCGCGCTGCCTTCTCCACTTGGGCTAAGTCTGCGCTGCGCTTGTAGAACGAAATGTTATCCCGAATCGTCGAGCTGAACAGGAACCCATCCTGCGGTACATAAGCAATTCCGCCGCGCAAGTTCTCAAGCTTCAGGCTGCGCAAATCCTTGCCGCCGATCGTTACGGCTCCAAGCGGAGGATCGTAGACGCGGAGCAGCAGCTTGGTAAGCGTTGTTTTGCCGGAACCGGTTTTCCCTACGATGCCAATGGTCTTGCCCGGTGCCACCTGAAGCGAAATATGCTTAAGCGCCTCTTCCGGCGAATCCGGATAAGCGAAGGACAGATCATTGATTGACAACGTCTCGCGCTCCCAATCGACCTCCACCGCAGCAGGCTCTTCTTTAATTTCCGGCTGTCTATTCAGCAAATCATTCAATCGCTCGACCGATGCGCGTGAACGTTGAATCGTATTGATTACATTTCCGATTGCCTGCAGCGGGTTAACCATCATGCGAACGTAGAGCGTAAGGGCAACGAAGTTACCGAGCGTAATCGTGCCGCCAAGTGCCAAGTATCCGCCGTAAGCCAGTGTAATGATCAGGGATAGTGCCCCGAGAAAAGGAATGAGTGCTTGAAAATACGACGAGATGCGAACCAGCTTCAGTTGATTGTCCATGATCCGGTCCACCGATTTACCGAATCGTTCATTCATGATGTCCTCTACGGCAAATTTCTTCGTTACACGAATGCCGCCGAACTGCTCTTCCGCAGATTCCGTCATGGCGCCAAGCGACTCTTGCACAGCAAGGGAGCGCTTACGGATATTAGGTCCGATCCGCACCACAACCCATGGAATGAAGAGCAGCGGGGAGATACAAACCAGAATGAGATAAATCGGAATGTCGCTCAGGATCATCATGACGATAACAGATATGATGAGCATCACCGCGTTCGCCGTCTGATTGACGCCCATTGCTATCGATTCTCGAACAGTCGTCACATCATTCATTACATAACTGAGCAGCTTACCGACACCGTTCTTCGAATAGTACTGTTCGCCAAGCGTGGTGAAATGGCTAAACAGCCGCCTGCGTGTGTACCACTCGAATTTCCGGCCCACATACATAATATGAAACTGCCCGATACCGCCCAGCACCCCGTATGCAATACCGATTAAGAGTAAGATCATGCTGGAATCCCAAACGGTCGCTTTGGTCAGTCCACCTTGCTGAAGTTGATCCGTGAAATTACCGAGCACCTTCGGAAAATAAGCCTGAAAGATATTCGCAACAATGGAAAACGAAACGCCGGATGCGTAGATATACCAGTTGTTCCGTATATACGTCACCAGCAACCCTCGCTGACTTGCCATGAAACCGCTCCTCCCCCTTACCAAAAATTGCATATCCTCACACAAAATTGTGTATACCCCTAACCGTTGCTTGCCCACATAAATCAAGCAACTTGCACATACGCACAATTATCCAAAATTTGCAATTTTCACACATTTTACTCAGCAAAAAAGCCTCTTCCAGGTAGATGGATAATAGAGGCTTTGCGTCACAACATTTCAATTAGCGCGGCGCTTGCGATTGGACGATCAGATGGATCGCGATGCCGGACGGGTCGCGTACGATGACCGTGCCGCGGTCGGTTTGCAGAGGTACACTCGCAGCCTGCAAACGTGCGAAGAGCTCCATTTGCGCGGCTTCGGTTGGAAGCACGATTTCAAAATAATCGAGTCCCGGCGCGTTCTCCGGTGTAAGCTCTGCTCCGATGCCTGCCCACACATTGAGTCCAATGTGGTGGTGGTAGCCGCCTGCTGCGATGAAGAGCGCAGAATCCGCCATTTGAGCGACGAGCTCGAAGCCGAGTACATCGTGGTAGAAATGTTCCGTAGTCGGCAGCTCGGAGACATGAAGATGAATATGTCCCACGGTTGTGCCGGCAGGCAGTCCGCTCCAAGGTGTATCTCCTGCTTCAGCCAGCAAGCCATCCCAGTCGATCCGGTCAAGGCCCATGACATACTGCCCCTTCTCATCGCGTTCCCATTCTTCGCGCGGACGATCTCGGTAGATTTCAATCCCGTTGTTATCGGGATCTGCAATATATAGGGCTTCGCTTACGAAGTGATCAGCCTGCCCGATGTGGATGCCGCTTGCAATGAGGTTGCGCAGCGCCAGTCCGAGCGATTTGCGGTCCGGCACCAGCAATGCAAAGTGGTACAGACCTGCTCCCGATCGGCGCGGACGCGGCACGGCATTCGGGATTTCCCGCAAATGCAGCAGAGGTGCAGAGCTGTCCTGTGCCCCCAGCTCCGCTGTTCCTTCTCCTTGAGAGAGAACCTGCAATCCTACAACCTCGCGGTAGAACGCAAGCGAACGCTCCAAATTACTAACTCGCAAATAGACGATTCCAATTCGGGTTGCGGCATCGATGACAAAGGACATTCCAATCACCTCTTCTCTATAAATATTCCGCTACGATCTCTTTAATCCGATCAAGCCCTGCCCACATGTCGCCGGGACCATCATAGATTAGCACGATTGCGCCGTTAAACTCGGCCGCGCGCACGGTTTCTAAGCATTTGAGAAATTCTTCGCGATCGGGCAATCCATCGCCATCATACTGTGCTTTGGCATGAACGGATACGCTGCGCGGCAAGGTCATCGCAAACTCCGCATATTTGGCAGGTAATGCGAAGTTGCCGAAGTCTGTAATGAAATCGGCTGCGTCGCCGATGCTCTCCAATAGTTTAACACTCGATGAGCCTGTTGAGGTGAGCGCCTTGAAATTCTCCGAAACGACGCGTACACCTTTGCTCGATGCATAATGACCAAGTTCGATCAGGCCAGCTGCCGACTTCCGGATCGCTTCTTCTTGATCCGGCTTCGCCTCTCCGGCAATGATGCGAATCTGCTTCGCGCCTGCCAGCGATGCGATGTCAATCCATTCGCGCATGAAGCGAATGTCTGCTTCGCGCTTCGCTTCGTCCTCGGAGGTTAAGTCGCCGTAATCCAGCAGCAGCGTATCAAAGGACAATGCCGCAGCGCGGAATGCTTCCCGCAATTGCGCTAAATAATCAGGTTCTGTTGATGGAAAATGAAAATGGCAAACTTCCGCGGCATGGTACCCTCTTCTCGCGAGCTCTGCCGGAAGCTCCAGCAAGGTCAACGCTTGCGGCTGTTCCTGAACACTCTGCTCATGCTGGCCGGTCTCGGCGTTCCACGACGTGAAACGAAGCGGACCTAACAGACGATGCAAACTCCACGTGCTAATAGATAAATAAGACACCTAGTAAAACCTCCTCATCGAAGCATTATAAAATGAACACGGAATGTCTACATCGTATCATATTACGGATGATTTACCAATTTCGGGAAGGCAAAAACATCTATCATTTTTTACATATTGCAACCACCACTACTGATGCATGGTTGCATGCAAAACAGGCTATGATGAAATTTCCATCATAGCCTGCGACTCTGACATTCTCTTTAAGAAGGCGTATACGACAGACTGGCACTAAATGAGAGCTGCGTGATATCTGCTGCCGAGGGATCCGTCGATTGCAGCGTCCTTATCCGAATCCCAATTCGATCACCTGCAGCCACTACCAATGACCCCACGTTGATATTCGTTGCGGCACGGAAAGTGCCCGCTGTAATAATATTATTCGGAAATCCGAAGCGTAGCGAACTGGTTAGCGGAGTGGTCACGTAAGGTGAAGCACTGTGATCAATCCCGTTATTAGGAACCGACGGTGCGAGGAATACTGTGAAATCATATTGAAGGCCGAGGGTATTTATGGAAACCACGGAAGCAACCAATAGATCAGCGCTGATTTGCAAATTCTGAACGGTACCCGCAAACGGAATCGGAAAAGCAAATCCGCCTGCTTCCGGCGGCATCGTCGATTCTCCGGAACCGTCAATGACTTCAACCGTGTGACTACCAAAGCCCATTAATATCGGCGCTGCCGATACTACTGTTGCACCGCTTATGATGATCCCCGTCGAAAATGGAATCAATCCTCCAGCTCCCGGAGCTCCTGTTGCTCCTGTTGGCCCTGCAGGCCCTGCTAATCCTGCAGTTCCCGTTGCTCCTGCCGGTCCTGCAGCTCCTGCTGCTCCTGCCGGCCCTGCTGGTCCCGGCGGTCCCGCTGGTCCTGTTGCTCCGGCAAGCCCTGCTGCCCCAAGTGCCCCAGCCAGACCTGCCAGACCTGCAGGTCCGGCCTCACCGATGGCTCCGGCAAGTCCCGCTAACCCAGCTGGTCCAAGCGCTCCGGCAAGTCCTGCGGGTCCTGCCGCTCCGATTGCGCCGGCAAGTCCTTGAAGCAATTGCGCCCCTTCTGCCAGAGGTCCCGGAGGTCCTTGGGGCCCGCGCGGTCCTTCCGGTCCCGGAGGACCTGGAGGACAGTTATGTTTACCCATATAGTCTCGTCTCCTTATTTAGTAAAGTAAAGCTGTTTCATCATATTCATCATCCGGCAAATGGATGGGAGTAGTTGCCTACATATCTGAAAATGGGTGGAAATTAATGTCTATTTTTCCATACTAGTATGTTGTTGTCCCTATCAAAAATTCCACTCCGGCATTTACTAGTAATAGTGATCAAAGACTGGGAGAGTGGATAGATTGGAGAGTCAACCGTTAGTAGGGATTTTAGTAACCGAGAGAATCAACAGAAAAAGTATTTTGAAGCTCTATCAGCGGTATGACAAACTGAACATGAAGCTTTTTGCCTTTACCCCGGCGGATATCGATTGGAAGGAAGAACGCATCCATGGACTTAGCTTAAATAAGGGCTTATGGAAACAAGGACTGTTTCCTTTTCCTGATGTCGTCTATAATCGCAGTTTCAACAAAAAAACAATCACCGTTCAACGCCTGGAGAACGTGATTGGCACGAACAAATGCTTTAATAATATCAACTTTTTTAACAAATGGGATCTCTATACCTTATTGAAACAGTCACCACTCAGCCCCTATATACCAGACACCTATCTATACAATGATGTGAGCGTATCAGAGCTAATAGAGAAATATAAAATCGTATATATTAAGCCAACGTATGGGTATAAAGGGAAATCCGTCTATCGAATCGAGCAAACGACTACAGGGGATACACATATCTCCCTGAATGCCTTAGCTCCAAAATATATTTGCAGAGCGAATGAGAGCATCGCGAAAAAGTTAGATGAGCTTCTCGGATCAGAAAACTATATGGTTCAACAAGGAGTTAGCATACGTCAACTTAATCATCGTTATTGCGATATTCGGGTTCTGGTTCAAAAAGACATTCGGGGTGAATGGACGGTTTCCACCATCGCATGCAGAGTGGCCTACCAGGATTATTTCAATACGAGCGTTTGCGAGTTCATTTATGACGCCGCTGAAATTTTCCACCTCTTATTTATTCCGGAAAAGGCAAAAGAGATGCTTCAATCTCTTCATGAGATAAGTGCAGTGGCTGCGCAACTAGCTGAAACTCATATGGGTTCACTGGGCGAATTGAGCGTCGATTTCGCTTTAGATGATGCAGGAAAGCTATGGATTATCGAACTAAACGGAAAACCCCAGAAAAGCATGTTCAACGACCTTCGTTGGTTTAAAGACAAAGCCATCATCTACAGCAGGCCGCTGGAATATGCCTATTACCTCGCTCATTCTGAGCGATAATCCTTGTGTTCTCTTTTTCACAGAATGGTTCCTGGTATATAATACGGGTGACTCTTACTGTGAAGATAGGAGAAATTATATGGATATTATTCAAATTGCGACTCATCTAATCGATGAAGATACCGACCAGCCGCGCTATCAGTTCGATGAAGAAGCGCTTCAGGAGCTAATGAAAAGCATCGAGGAGATTGGCCTGCTCTCCCCGATTAAAGTGCGCACGACCCCAGGCGGACGATACAAAATCATTTACGGCAACAGACGTTACAAAGCGAGTAAAATGCTCGGTAAAGAGACGATTCCCTGCATCGTGTCGACGGTGACCGATGAAATGGAGATTTATCTGGAGCAGATCGCGGAGAATCTGACGCGCGAGGGCTTCTCGCCGATTGAAGAAGCAGAAGCCTTCCACAAGCTCATGAATGAATCGAAATTCAACAGCTCGATTAAATACCTCGCCGGCAAGCTCGGCAAGCCCGAGAGCTATATTAAGAACAAATGCGAGCTGCTGAAGTTCGGCAACTCCGTGCGGAAGCTGATTGTCAGCGGCACGGAAATTCGGGAGGGCAAGCTGACCGAAGACCAGCTGCTGCCGGTTAAGGATCTTCCGATTGAGCATCGCGATCCGCTCGCGCTTATCATCGCCCGCGATGCGCTGCCTGTCAGCGACGTGAAGAAGATCGCTAAGCTGTTCAAGGATAAGGAAATTTCGTCCGGCACGAAGGACAAGCTCCTGTACAAGAACGGGCATGAGCTGCTGCAAACGTGGTCCACTGTGCAGCAGAACAAGGCGGAGCGCGAGCGCGCCGCCGAGCTTGCGGCGGAGAAAGCGGAGCTCGCGGCCGAGGCGAAGGCCGAGCGAGCGCGCAGAGCGGCGGAGGCTGCGGCCGAAGCGGAAGCGCTGGCAGCGCGAGGCGCGGCGCCTAGCGCAGCGGCTGCATCCGCAGGTGCGGCTAGCACGGGAACGGCAGCTGCGCCGGTAGCCGCGGGCGGATCTGCCCTGAGCTCGGCTCTGGCCGCGGCCGTGAATGCAGCCGGAGCCGAGCTCCTCGGCGGCAGCAATGCCGCAGCTGCAGCAGTCGGTTCAGCTGCATATTCAGCGGAGGCTGCCCTCGAAGAAGCGCGACTGCTATTGTCGACGCTTCCGATACCCGTCAGTCTTCCGGATGAAGCAGCGCCGGAAGCGGATTTGTACGCTTTTGTCGCGGGGGTCGACCAGCTCTTGGCTCTTCTTGAACAGCGCACCGAAGCATGGCGTTCCCTTCGCGAGCTCGCTGCCGCCCGCGTTCATGGGTGATTGGGCAGATTAGGATTGCCAATCGAACAGCCTCCTGTGGTACTATTAGCAGGAGGTTTTTTTCTTCACAGGATTAAAGACGAGAGAGTGAGGATGTTTAGACATGAGAGTTGTTATCCTAGGCGGTACCGGCAATATCAGTACAAGCATTGTTCGTCTTCTGGTGGCACAAGGCCACGAGGTTACTTGTTATAACCGCGGTCAAAGCAGCGTTGAACTGCCTGCCGGCGTGCGCGTCATCAATGGCGATCGCCAGGAACGCGACAAATTCGAGCAAACGATGCAGCAGGAGAAATTCGATGCGGCCATCGATATGATCAGCTTTAACCGCGAGGATGCCGAGAGCAGCATTCGCGCCTTCCGCGGCGTGCAGCATTTTGTCCAATGCTCCACGGTTTGTACGTATGGCGTGGATTACGAGTGGATGCCTGTTACCGAGGATCACCAGCTTCGTCCGATCAGCGGTTATGGCCAAGGTAAAGTTGATGCCGACACGGCGCTGATGGAAGCTTACCACCGCGAGGGTTTCCCGGTTACGATTCTGAAGCCGTCGACGACCTACGGCCCGCAAATCGGCATTTTGCGTCAGGTTGCCTGGGACTTCACTTGGATCGACCGCATTCTCAAAGGCAAGCCGCTGCTCATCTGCGGTGACGGCAAAGCACCTCACTCCTTCCTTCATGTCGATGATGCGGCCAAAGCATTCGCAGGCGTACTCGGCAAGAAGCACTGTCTGGGCCAAACGTACAACGTGGTACCGCGCGGCTTCACGACATGGGAGCAGCATCATAAGCTGGCCATGAAAGTGCTGGGCAGAGAAGTCGAGCTTATTGGCGTGCCGCTGCAAACCTTGAAATCCACGGACTCCGGCCGATTCGGCATTTGCGAAGAAATTTTCATGCACAATGATTACTACAGCTGCGAGAAGCTGATGCGCGATGTGCCTGAATTTGTTCCGACCGTTTCCCTTGAAGAAGGGATGCGCCAGGTGTTCGAAGTGATGAAGCAGGAGAATCGCATTCCGAACTCCGACAACGAGACTTGGGAAGATGAAATCATTGAAGCGTATCGCGGCGCTTTTGCACCGCTTGCCGCTAAAGCGTAATAAAACAGGCGAAATCCCCGAGTGAATGCTCCGGGACTTCGCCTTTTTTTATGCAAACTATTTGATTTACTAGGCGAGTTGGGTGATAACAAGATGCGCTGAAACTGGCCTTGTTCCTCCGGCGACAGGAGTTATGGTTAGTGCCGTGGCATTGCCAGCAGGATTCCTTACAGTGAGTATGGAGTTGGCAGCTACCGTTTGCACAAGAGCCATTCCTATTATTTGAGAAGTGCCCGTTGCTCGCCCGACCACCGTATAAGGTAGCTCTACGTTATTGAGTGTCAAATCCAATTGACCCGCTTCGTCCACGCTTACCTGGAACAGCACCTGATAAGTGCCGGTTGCAGATAAGTTAAATGTATTGGGACTCGTTCGGGCAATGGCAGTCCCACTGGAAGGACCATTCTGCGGAAAACTTACGTCTGTACCAGGAGCAACCGTCGCTGCATTGTCGGAAGGCATCAACGCATAAAAATCTGCAAAGTTCAAGACTGCGTTGGCGCCTGTTGCTCCTGTTGTTCCGGTTGCACCTGTTGCTCCGGTCGCCCCGGTTTCTCCTGTTGCTCCTGTTGCTCCGGTCGCCCCTGTTGCACCTGTCGCTCCGGTTGCACCTGTTGCACCAGTTGCACCGGTCGCCCCGGTTTCTCCTGTTGCTCCTGTTGCTCCGGTCGCCCCTGTTGCTCCTGTTGCACCGGTCACCCCGGTTTCTCCTGTTGCTCCTGTTGCCCCGGTTGCCCCGGTCGCCCCGGTCGCCCCGGTCGCCCCGGTTTCTCCTGTTGCTCCTGTTGCTCCGGTCGCCCCGGTTTCACCTGTTGCACCGGTTACTCCTGTTGCTCCGGTTGCTCCTGTTGCCCCGGTCGCTCCTGTTGCTCCTGTTGCTCCGGTCGCCCCGGTTGCACCTGTTGCTCCTGTTGCTCCTGTTGCTCCGGTAGCTCCTGTTGCTCCGGTAGCTCCTGTTGCTCCGATAGTTCCTGTTGCTCCTGTTGCTCCTGTTGCACCAGTTGCACCTGTCGACCCGGTTGCTCCTGTTGCTCCTGT
This sequence comes from Paenibacillus rhizoryzae, assembly GCF_059686995.1. Lineage (NCBI taxonomy): Bacteria > Bacillati > Bacillota > Bacilli > Caryophanales > Paenibacillaceae > Paenibacillus > Paenibacillus rhizoryzae. The sequence continues at coordinate 369,215 of NZ_JCAALT010000006.1, forward strand.
CGCCCCGGTTGCTCCTGTTGCTCCTGTTGCTCCGGTCTCACCTGTTGCTCCTGTCGCCCCTGTTGCTCCTGTTGCTCCGGTCTCACCCGTTGCTCCTGTCACTCCGGTCGCCCCTGTTGCTCCGGTTGCTCCCGTTGCTCCTATCGCCCCGGTCACGCCTGTTGCACCTGTTCCTCCTGTCGCACCAGTTGCTCCTGTTCCTCCTGTCGCACCAGCTGCTCCGGTATTACCTGTTGCTCCTGTTACTCCTGTCACCCCGGTCGCCCCTGTTGCTCCGGTAGCTCCTATTGCACCTGTTGCCCCGGTCGCTCCTGTTGCACCGGTTGCCCCGGTCGCTCCGGTAGCCCCGATAAATCCCTGCAACCCGGTTGCTCCAGTTACTCCATTTACTCCAGCTAACCCGGTTGCTCCTGTCGCTCCGGTAACCCCGATAAATCCCTGCAATCCGGTTGCTCCAGTTACTCCGGTTACTCCAGTTACTCCAGCTAATCCATTTACTCCAGCTAAACCGGTCGCTCCGGTCGCTCCGACTAATCCTGTTGCTCCGGTAGGCCCTGTTGGACCCGTGTTTCCTGTCGGTCCTATCGGTCCACCTGAAGGACCAGTCGCCCCTGGTAAACCAGTAGCTCCGGTGGCACCGGTAGCACCAGATAACCCTATCAATCCAATCGCACCTCTAGCACCTGTTGAACCTGTTGGTCCTATTAAACCTGTAGTTCCTGTTGCCCCCCTGACACCAGTTGCTCCCGTTGCACCTGTTACTCCTGTTGAGCCTGTCGCTCCTGTTGCGCCTTTGACACCCGTTGCTCCCATTGGAGCATTTACGATTATTTTAGGAGGAGGGCACCTTACGATTTCCCTTTTCTTAACGACGTCCTCTTTACATTTGTCTCTCTTTTTTGGACGACCTACTTTACAATTTTTCCGGTTGGATTTATGCATCTATATAGCCACCTAGATTTCCATTTTGTTCATATTATGGAGTTTGTCTAGGTCGGTGTTCAGCTTGGGTGTCCATATATTAAAAATGTGCTTATTTCACAGGTCGAGTTATCCAACACTCTCTAGTAGTTAAGCTTATTTAGTCGAGCAACAGACGGTCGAGTCCGATGGCGCTGATCAGCATGCGCTCTTTCTTGCTGCCCAGCAGCTGCTGGGTCCAATCGACGTAACCGCCATCGCCAATATAATGCACCCTGCCGTCGATGGTTGTTTTGATCGTGAATTGAAGCCCCTTGTAGTAGGCGTTGTCCGATGGCTCGCTGTTGACGGTAACTGTCAGCTCCGGTGCTTGCTCCTTGATATGTTGAATCAGGCGGCTGTTCAGTCCTTCAGCATCCGTGTAACCCGGACGAGCATTCATGATAATCTCGGTCTCCGCTCCTCCGAATCGTGCTCGGAACATCTCGCGGTACACCGCAATATGCTCCCATACCGCCTGCTTCTCAAAGGAGTAGGAGCCGCTGTCCTTCCCCGACGTGACCATCGCGTATAGGCCAAAATGCGGCAGCATCCCAGGCGCATCCGGGAATTTCTGTGCCCTGACATGGCGATGCGTCGTACAGTAGCGCAGCATCTCCGGTGCGTTGGTCAGGTCGCCGGACTTGATGCCGTCCGCGATGTAGAGCGCAAGCAGGTTCGTCACATCGGCGACGACCTCGGTGCCTCGGAGGGCGGAAATGATTTTGTTCTGATCCGCCGGCGCCACGATGGAGCAGGAGCCAAGCGGCGCAACGGGCGACAGTTGAACCGGTGCGTAAGCTTGCTGCTGAGCAATCCGCAGCAAATCGAGCTCCAGCTGCTTCAGCATAAGCGGATCAACGACCGCCGGCTTTACGAAGCGGTTCTCCTTGTAGCTGCGCAGCAGATCGCTTGGCTGCCGCTTGGCGGCGCGCTGCCTGAACACTTCCAGCAGCAGCGTGCTCAGGTCCGAGCCGGACATGCGCTCGGACAACACTTCGATAAGCTCCTCTTGCCCCAGTTCGCGGAGAATTCGCTTGAGCTCGCCTCGATCGGGTTTATTTTGCGCAGACATGGCTTGGCTCCCCCTCACAAATGTTTTTAAAAACGAGTATACTCCACATTGAGATCAAATGGGAATGAAATAAACAGAAAATTGCAAAAAACACGATTCCCGGAGGAACCGCGTTTTCATCGCGTTTGTGGAGCTTACTTGCCAAACACGTTGCGAATCGCTTCTAAGTACTTCATGCCATGAATCGTGTCCGGCTCCAGGTAGCCGCCCTCGGTCCACTCGTTCCATGCATAAATGGTGAACAGCCGCGTGGCGAGGTTGGACTGATCGAGATAGTCTTTCACCTCTTGAAGATTCGCCTCGAACGCCTCGGGAGTATTGCCGGTCAGGATTGGCGTGTACGGATATTCACCGCGCACGAGCGGAATATCTTGCCTGCAGCGCGGCGAAGGATCCCAGCCCATCGTCGAATTGGGGTAGTAGGGAACCTCGAACGCATCGCGGAACTCGGGCCATTTGGCGACAGCCTCTGCGGCACAATCCGCGTATGGTGAGTCTGGGAACGATGCCGGCTCCACATGGTGGACCCACACGTAAGAAGTAACGCTATCTATGCTTAACGTGCGGATCAGCTCATTCGTGTCAGGTCCGATGATGTCACGATTGGCCTCGTTCAACCCCCACTCCACCAAATTGAGATGAAGCTCGCCGCAGCCGGCTTCACGTGTTTTCTCGCGGAAGGACTGGAGCGCGTCTCTCGTTTCTTCGATGCCGCCAAGCCCTTTGATCAAGGTATGGCATTCGTAGATGGAGAAATAGAGTTTCCCTTCGATCTTAAGAAAATTAGGCTCGTTAAAATAGCGGATAATTAAATAGTCCGTCATCGCATCAAACCGCTCGCGCGACACCTCATTGTGATTTGCCCACATGATGCCGAAGCGCAGCCGGTCGCGATTAGGCGCCTGCAGGAAACCATCCTCAAGCGCGCGATGCAGGAATGGCCCTTCGCCGCCGCCCAAATCCCAGTACCAATCATAGATGAAGGAAGTGATGCCATGATCCGCGGCTGCATCAATCTGCTTCTCCGACACCGCAGGGTCAGACTCGTCAAGCTCTCCCCAGAGCGGCACCTTCGGCTGCTCATGCCCCTCGAAAAATGGCTTCGCCACCCGAAGCGACGGCCACTCCGTCCAGCCTTCCCCTTTGGCCGCTTCATTCTTCGGATCCGGATGCCACTGTGGAAAATAGTACACCGCTACTTCGTACGGTTGGTTATGCTCTGCCATAACTGATCATCGCCTCCTGCGAATATACTAGTCGCGCTCGCGGCACGCCACTTCTAGCTAAAAGTTCCGCTGGTCCGCTAATGTAGATCTCGTGGTGTGCTTCTTGCTCCGATTTGACCTCATTCTCGCTAATGTAGATCTCCTTGTGCGCTTCTTGCTGCGATGATCACCAACAAAGGGGAAACTAGTACCGCTCTTCATTACTTATCAACGCTGTCCCGTCAATGTGAGGTAACCCATACCTCTCCTGATCTTTTTCGCCGCTTTCCCACCTATGTGATGTAACTGGTACCTCTCTTAATTACTCTTATCCACTAATGTGTTGCTCTCAGAGCTACTCTTTCACTCAAACTGCTACTTTTCCGTAAATGTGTTGCTCCCTGAGCTACTCTTTCACCCAATCTGCTACTTTTCCGTGGATGTGTTGCTATCAGAGCTACTCTTTCACCCATTCAGCCACTTTCCGTAAACGTGTTGTTCTCTGAGCAACTCTCCCCCACTTCCACCGCGATCAGCGCAGCAGCCGCAAGCCTAGCTGGCGGCATCTCGCGATTAGCGAACATCCCCGCGGCAAGCGGCTCCCCGCTTCACCGCGACCAGCCGCCCTACCCCTTCACCGCTCCTGCGGTCAGGCCGCGGAGCATGTACTTCTGCGTGAACGCGAACAGGACGACGAGCGGCAGCACCGCCAGTACGCTGACGGCGAACACGGGGCCGTAGTTGACGGATTGTTTGTTGAACATGAATTGGACGATTTGCGGCATGAGGGTCATTTTCTCCGGCTGGTTGAGGAAGATGAGCGGGGTCAGAAAATCATTCCATACCCCGTACACATTCGTCACGATAAACGTCCCCGTGGCCGGCAGCAGCAGCGGGAAAATAATCCGCCAATACAGCCGAAACGGCCCGCAGCCGTCTAAGCTGGCCGACTCCTCCAGCTCCCGCGGAATCGACTTCGTAAATGCGGCATACAGAAACGATGCGAACGGGATGAAGCCCGCCGTGTAGATAAGCACGAGCAGCGTATGCGTATTCATCAAATGGATATCGACCGCCATCGTAAAGAGCGGAATGAGCGAGCCCATCGTCGGAATAACCATCCCGGAGAGGAAGAACAGGTAGGCGAAGCGAAACAGCTTCTCCTGCCTGCGCGACAGCACATAACCCGCCATCGAGGCTACCAGAATGGTGAGCCCAAGCGCACCTGCCGTAACCAGCAGCGTGTTGGATAACCCGCGGAAGAACGCCATATCGGTGAAGGCCGATTTGTAATAGTTCAAATATAAGCTATGAGGCAGCTCAAAGGGTTTGAAGAAATAACGCGGCTCCTTGAAGCTCATCTCCACCAGGAAGAAGACCGGGAACAAGAAGCATAAAGCAGCTATAAACAACAGTACCTCAAGCACGATCGAGGGCTTCTTATTCAGTCCCATGCTATAGCTCAACCTCCCTGCGCCGCGTGATGCTGAGCTGAATGATGGTCACGATGATAATGAAGACTGCCAGCACAATTCCCGCAGCCGTCGCATATCCGTAGCTCTGATTCTTGAAGGCCGCATTATAGACTGCCAGAAACAGCGTGTACGAGGACGAGCCCGGCCCGCCATTCGTCAGCAAGAAAGGCAGATCGAACAGGCGAAGCGCACCTACGATGGTCAGAAACAACACGATCGTCACAGACGGCATCAGCATGGGGAAGGTTATCATGCGGAACAAAGCAAACCCTTTCGCGCCTTCCATATCCGCAGCCTCGTAAATATCTGCCGGTATCGCTTGAAGGCCGGCGAGATAAATCAATGCGCAATACCCAATGGCCTGCCACTGCGTCAGCAGAATAATCGTCGGGAATGACGTATACACCGTGCCTAGCCAGTCCTGCACATTCGCCTCGCCAATGGTGGGCTGCAGAATGCCGTTGATAAAGCCGTCATATTTCAGCAGCTCGCCCCATACAACCGAGGTAACAACAAGGCTGATAATGACCGGTAAATAGAAAGAGGTACGCAGAAAGCCGCGTGTCCGAAATTTTCGATTGAGCAATACTGCCAGCAATAGAGCCAGCGGATTTTGTACGACGAGACCAAACAGAACCATTTTGAGCGTATTCTTCATGCCATCAAGCATTTGCACATCCTTAAACAAATACTTGTAGTTGTCGAGTCCGATATAACGCGGTGCTTTTATCCCGTTCCACTCGGTGAAGGAATAGTAGATGCTCTGCAGAAACGGATAATAGAAGAACATGCCGAAGATGGCAAGCGCCGGCACCAGAAACAAGCAGGCGATCCAATATTGCTTGCGATTCAAACTCATTTGACTTCACCTACTCAGGTTGGACTTTGTAAAACACGTTCAGCCTTCCGGCTGAACGTGTTCATCATACTGTGGATGCTGCTGCGTGGTTAGAATGGCCCCATGCTTATTCTGCCGGTGGAGTTACAGTCGCTTTGTCTTTCTCGAAGCTGCTTTGCGCCGCTTTCAGATCATCCGGGTTGAATTTAATACCGGATACCACTTTAGTGAGCAGATCAAGCATGTTCGTAGTCGCGCTCGCCGGAATGTAGCTTGTAATGTTCGATGTCACAACCGTGCTGTTCGCAACCGCTTCTTGAACGGCATCCATAGCCGGGTCATCGTATTTCACCGTTACATCGGTGAAGGAAGTAAGTGCGCCGTCACCTTTCATGAACGGGCTGATAATGTCCTGCGTCGTCATGAGGTTAATCAAGTCTTTGGACTCCTGCAGCAGTTCGGTCTTCGCATTAATACCGAGCGCTTCGTTGCTGCCGAGGCCCATTGCTACTTTGCCTTCGTCATTCGCAAGCGGGAAGTAGCCGATATCGAACGGTTCGAAGCCGCCTTTGGAGATGTTATCCGCATTCGCACCGGGCATCCACGGACCTTGAACGATCATAGCCGCTTCGCCGGAAGCGAACATTTGACCGGATTGCGGCCAGTCGATGCTGATCGCGTTCTTGTTGAAGTAACCTTTGGATTTCATCGTTTCGAAGTTGGTATATACCTTCTGGATAAGCGGATCTTCGTTGAGCTTCACTTCGCCGTTGTAAATTTTCTTTCCAAGCGTTGGGTCGGCCAGCTGATACGAGCTCATCCAGTTTGTGAAGAAGAGCTGCGCTGTCCATTGATCCTTGAAGCCGAGCGTAATCGGCGTTTTGCCGGCGCCTTTGATTTTCTCAGCGGCGTCGAACAGCTCTTGCGTTGTTTTCGGAGGATTAATGCTAAGGTCGGAGAAAATCTTCTTGTTATACCAAACGCCGCCGCCAATGGACAATCCCATTGGTACGCCGAATGTTTTGCCGTCTGCGTGGGTTTGGAAATCCTTCTGGCCGCCGTCGTTCAGACGCGGAACCCATGGCTCGGCGGAGAGATCAAGCAGGTTGCCGGATTTTGCAAAATCCACCCCTTGGTAGAACACGACATCCGGTGCGGAGCCGGAAGCGAATTGCGCCTTCAGCTTGTCAAAGTAAGTCGCGCCTAGCACGACATCCCATTGAATCTTCGCCTTCGGATAAAGCTTCGCGTAACCCTCTTCAACGGATTTCTTGAACGCCACCATATGCGGGCGATCATCCAGAAACCAAGCGCCAACGCGGATTGTAAACTCCTTGTCATTGGCAGCGGGTGCAGCTGCATCGTTGGTAGCCGCATCATTTGTAGCCGCTTCGTTCGTGCTGGTATCATTCGTAGCAGCCGTATTCGTAGTGGTATCAGTCGTTGCACTACTGTTGTTCTTCGCCGTATTGCCCTCGTTGTTGTTTGAATTGCCGCAAGCTGACATGACCGTTGTCAGAAGCAGTACACCCGCCAGCGCTGATAGTCCTTTGAGCTTCATTGCCACAACACCCTCTTTTCATTTCTGTTATCTCACAAGTTAAGTGTAGCGCTTACATGAAGTTGAGAGGATAGCTGCATTTTACCGTTTCTATGCTGGAATTGCTTTCTTATTCCTCCGCGACCCCTTGTCCGCCTCTAACATGAGCGCGGTAGGCACTCGGAGAGAGACCCACCTTCTTCTTGAACATGAAGCTAAAATGGGCCGTATCCTTGAAGCCGACCGCGTAGGCAACCTCATAGGTTTTGAGATCCTCGCGGAGCAGCTTCGTTTTGGCCGCCTCAATCCGGTAATCCCACAGCATATCGGTAAAATTATGGCCAGTCTCTTTCTTGATCAGCCGGCTCAGATAGGAATAGTTGACGTTCAGCTTATTCGCCACCGCCTGCAGCGTCAGTTCCTCGGCGAACCGCTCGCGAATAATCTGCTTCACATCCGAAATTACCTTCAGCGGCGAATCCTGCAGCTCCTGCTGCATGAAGACTTGATAGGCAATGAGCTGACGCTCCAGTTCCTTCATAATGTCAGTGAGCAGCACGGCTTTGATCAGCTTCTCTCGGATGTCGACGGACAAGCCATGCGAAGGGCGAATGCCGAGATCTGCCAGCGCCGCCTCTGCTTTCTCTATCAAATGAAGCGCGTAATGCTGCATGTCCTTCTTACTTGCGCCGACAGAGAGCATACTGCGATAAGAATCCTTCAGTAGTGCGCGAATCCCCTCGGGATCGTTGCTGCGCAGCGCATCTGCAATTAAGCTAAGCGATGCGTCCGTTTCCTTCTCTTTCTCCGTCAGGAACGATTCCATCGCATCGTAGGCGATGACGGAGTTTTTGCCGAGCAGCATGCGGTATTCCATGCATTTCTTCACTTGGCGCAGCGCTTCGGGAAGCCTGCAAAAGGTCGAGAAGGTCTGGCTGATCCCGACAGACAGCGACATGGCGCGAGACCCGCTGACCGATGCGATTTCCTTGGCAAAGGTCATTAATTGCTCCCGGCTGGCAATCAGGCCGGATTGCTGCTTTAGCGGGACGAACAAGTAAATCCCGCTCGCGGATGACGCGGTCCAGCCTTGCAGGCCGATGCCCCCGGCAGCCGTCTCAATTTGTCCGCGCAGATGTGCCGCCGCAAACGGAAAATGCTCGTTATCCGAGTCGCGAGGTGCATCAAGCTCTGCATACAACAGGATGAAATCACCGTCCTGCAGTCCGTTGCCTTGCAGCCACTGCTGCTTATACGCTGCTGAATGCTGTTCATCTGCCAGCAGCTCGAAGAACTGATCATGCTCACGCCAGCCAGCCAGCATCGGCTCATGTTCACGAAGCGATCCGACCGTGCGGATCAGCTCTTCCGGCAGGAAAGGCTTCGTCATGAAATCCGAAACGCCCAGCTTCACGGCTTGCCGAGCATAGTCGAACTCATGATAGGCCGTCAGAAAAATAATCGGCATATCCGCATATCGCCTGCGCACATGCTCCGCAAACGTAATGCCGTCCATAACAGGCATGCGAATATCGGTAATAATGACATCCGGAAGCGATGTGCACGCGTTCAATATGCCGAGTGCTTCTTCACCATTGGCCGCCGTCCAAGCGACCTCACAGCCAATCGAGGCCCAACCTTCCATGCCAGCCAGAAATTCGCGAATCTCGCGTTCATCATCCACAATCATAATCCGCATGTGCTCAGCCCTCCTCGTTATCTTGCAAGATCTGTATTGGCATTAGCACCCTCGCCATGGTTGTTCCATCAAGGTGGAGCAAGGTGATCCCGTAGGTATTCCCGTAATGAAGCCGCAGTCTGGCATTAGCATTATCAAGCCCGGTGCCCAATCCCTTCGGATGCTTCAACAGGGAGTCACCGCTGCTTGCCGCCGTCTCCAACAGTGCTCCGTTAACGAGCGAGCTATTCTCAATCTCGATGACCAGCTCATATTGCTCTTCCTTCACGGTGATGGAGATCGAGCCTCCTTCGGGCAGCCTGTCGATGCCGTGAACGACAGCATTCTCCACCAATGGCTGGAGAAGAAGCTTAGGGACGGCGATTTTGCGATACATATCAGGCAGGTCGATCGTGTAGGCTAAGCGCTCCCCGTAGCGGTAACGGTGAATTTCGAGATATTTCCGCACAAACTCCATCTCGGTACCCAGCTCGACAAACTGATTGCCCGGTGTAATCGAGAATCGGAAAATCCCGGATAAATGCTGCACCATCTGCGGGATATGCTTCGCTTTCTCCGGCGAATGGGACATGATGCTGATATATTCCATGGTGTTGTAGAGGAAATGGGGATTAATGTACATGCGGATGGCTTTAAGCTCCGCCTCGCGGACCAGCAACTCGTTCTTATAATTGGTTTCGATCAGATGGCTCGTCCTCTGCACCAAACTGTTGAAGCCATTACAGAGCATCGCGATCTCATCCGTCGTGGTAATGCCGCTGATGAGCTGGTATTCCTCCCGCTCCGCGGCACGCATTAACCGCGTTAAACGCTGAATGGGGATCGTTATTCTGCGCAGGATGACATAGGTCACAATCGTAATGGCAAGCCATGCTGCAACCGTGACGCCGATCGAGAACAACGCTTGCTTCTGTACAAGCCCGCCGGTACCGGGGTTTGCGAGCAGCACATATTGAAACTCGGAGTAACGCGACTTCTGTTGAATGACCAGCTCGCTTTGCAGCTTGCGGCTGTCGAGCAAGTGTCCGATTTGATTTTGCAGGGAGGCGGCCATGATCTGATTATCTGCATTCGTAATATAAAAGGTGCCTGGGGCGTAATCCATGAACAGCGACTGTACCTTGGCGGCATCGAGCGTAATGATCAACCGGCCGATCTCGGAATCGACTGAGGGGCGCTGGCCTTCATCGAAGATTTTGACCACGCAGGCCATACGTTTATCGTCATTAAAGAACGCCCATTCCGGCATACGATCGAATTCGAACGGCATCTTCCAGAACGCTTCCGCGTAGAGCAGCCGCTTCTTAGCGTGGGTACTGTACAGCACCTTGTTATTAATGCCAACCACGTACAAATCGCCGACAAAATCGCCGATCTTGAGCTTCGCCGTCGCCAGCTCGGATTGCAGCAGCTCCGAGACGGATGCGTTTAAGCTTGCGTTGACTTGGCCTTTCTTGACGTTGCGGAACATGGCTTGGAGGAGTACATTTTCGCTGATGGGGAGCATTTGGCTTTTTACGGCATAAAGCACTTCGTCAAACTTCTCTGCCGAACCGGACAGTCCTTGCTGCGCTTCTTCGGTGGCTTTCTTCTCGATCAGATGACTGGAACGAATGTAGAAGGTGGAGCTGACGATAATTAACGGAATTAGAGTAAGCAGCGAATAGATGATGAGCATCTTGTAAAACAACCTGGAGCGAATGGGATCTAGCAGGTGCGAGGTCAGCCATTTCATAGAGGAGTCTCCTATTCGGTTAGTAGCTGCTAGTGGGGTTTGCCTCTATTATGCTATAAACGATAGGATATTCAAGAGGGAAGGCGGCTGTCCTGAATAGAATACTATTTTACAGGCAGCATCTCTGGATAAAATGGGAGAATCTACTAGGAATTGCTGCAAATAAAAAAGCCGAGAGCACGGAATCCGTCTCTCAGCTTCACAATAAAATTTCACTCCTGGAATGGACTGGGCTCGGCTGTGTGTCCCTCATTAGACGACAGCTCGCAATCTCGCATCAACCTGCTCCACCCAGATGCCGTCGCGATCCGCCAAGAGTGTCTCCCACTCCAGCTCCCGTGCTGCCTTCAAGTTTCGCTCCGCATCGTCAACGAACAAGATATTGGCCGCTTGCTGTATGCGAGAGCTCACCATTCGATAGATAGAAGGATCCGGCTTGCAGCATCCGGCCTCACTCGATATGGTCACACTTGCTACGTGGCTGTGAATGGGAGCAAGCAATGGGGCAAGCCACTCATGACGATGGTTACTTAGCAGATGGATATCTGCGTATTCGCTCCACGCCGGAATGCGATGGAATGCAGGAAGCTGCTTCAGATGTTTGGACATGCCTGCTCGCGCAAGCTGCACATCAAGCCCCGAATCTTGCTGACCCAGCCACTGCCAGAACGCCCCCTCATCGACCCGGCCCGTCCATAAATCTTCACGCAGGTCTCGTTTGAAAGCAGTCCGCAGCGTGTCGAACGAAACATTTGCCCGCCCCGCTACCTCTTCCCAGAATTCCGGTGTGAAGTTCGTCAGCAGCACGCCTCCCACATCCAGCACTAATTGAGGTCTGCTCATGATGTTGCATCAACTTCAAATATCGAATCCACCACCACAGGCAGGTTATTCCTCAGCGAGACTGCCCCAAGCACGGATCTTGCGTGGTTTCCTTTATTATCGCCGAACACTTCAAACAGCAAATCGGAATAGCCGTTCAGCACTTTGTGATGTTCTTCGAAATGGGGTCCTGCATTAACAAAGCCTTGAATTTTCACTGCCCGCTTTACGCGATCGAGCGAGCCCAGCGTATCCTTTAACACAGCTAACACTTCAAGACCCGCCAGTCTGGCGAACCGATAGCCATCCTCTGTCGTATAATCAATCCCAAGCTTCCCCCTCGGGTTCCCGGCCGGCCCTTTGCCTGACACAAACAGGAGACCGTTCACGATCATACAATTGGCATATTTGGCGGCGGGTTCACTCGCGCTTGGCAGCTCAATGTTTAATGCCTTTAACCGCTCTTCAACCGATTGTTCAGCCATACGGATACCTCCTCTTATTTTCTTGCTGGAAATCCAAAAGCCATCAGTACAAATCCGATTAACAAGAAGAACCAGACGAAGAAGTTGCCGAAAAACATGCCGACGCCGCCAAGATGATTCGCATACAAATCCAGATTTGCGCTGCTCGCGGTCGCCACTGCGTAAGCAATCATCTTCACGAGTCGCTCGATCGTGTAAATGCCTGCGCCAACCATCATAAAGATTGCACCGAGCACCATATAGGTTTTATTTTCCATTCTACACCTTCCTTAAACGTGCTTGAAAGTTTTCTTGCTTAGATTTGATCCATCATGAGCCTTGCCAGCTCATCCCAATTCTTCTGATCTGTATTGACCTCTACGGTCGGCACCTTGGACAAAAGCGCATGAATGCGGCACCGCTCTTGCGTGTCCAGCAGCCCTTGGCAGGCTTGTCTCACTTCGGCCTCGGACTTATGGACCCACTCCGACGGAACTCTGCTCTTGATCCGTTCCTCCGTCACCTCCGGAGAAATCGTGAGCAGCACGCACTTCGCGCCAAGCGCTGCCAAATCCTCTTCAAGTCTCGTAATCTCAGTCGTATCTTCCTCTGCAAAAGCAACCCGGTGATTCAAGTGGAACCGCTCCAGCACATAAAATAGCCCTCTCGACTTCCGAGCATGCGGCCCCAGATAGACGGCCCATTCATTTAACTGCTTTAACATGTCGACTCTGCTTCGTAACAGCTGCAGATGATCCTCTCGCGACAGCCGCTCTAACGAGCCTTGGACGTTGTTCAGAACCTGTGAATAATGCTCGCCGAGGACGATGGCGCTGTTTTCTGCCGTTTCATCCTGCGCCTGAAGTTTCTTGATTGCCCGCAGCAGTGAGGTTTTGCCAGCATTCGAGTAGCCTTCCAGAATGATACCTCTTATGTTCAATGGGATTCTTCCTCCGGGGGTTGGATTCGTTGCTGCGCGGCAAAAGTCAGCCAATTGCCTCTAAATTCGATGGCCCGTCCATTCTTCTTCTCGGGGATGCTCTGGGGGATGTAGCTTTCGGTGCGTATATCCCAATCCCGGTAGAGCTCTCTCAAGAGATGGATGGTTTCTTCCGTCTTCATCGGCAACTCTATTACTCCGGGGCTTTGCGAGCCCAGCTCGATATCGTATTCCACCACTTCCGTGTTGATCAAGATGCAATTGATCCCCTGAGCTTTCGTTCCACGGATCATCCGCCTGACGACAGCTTGAAAGGCATCGCGATCCGAGACATGCTCCAGGCAAGAGCAGGCGACAATGTAGTTGTAAGCATGCTGTGCGATCTCATAATGCTCGACATCCGCTACTACGGTCTGAATAGCGCTTCGCACCTCATATTGAACGGCATACTGCTCCAGCTTCGCGGTGGCAATGGGGAGCAAATCGACGCAAACAACCGAACCTCCTGCCGGTTGAACGACCTTAGCAATCGGAATACTGTTTCGCCCCACTCCGCAGCCCAGATCAAGTACATGGATCGGCTCGCCTTGGCTGAACTCCTGCAGCAAATTCATGACGGTTGCAACCGGTTTAGCAAGCCAAGTTCCGGGTGCAAACAGCTCTGCCTCGCGATAAAGCGCTTCGTGGTACTTCGTTTCCTGCTCCCTGGCCTCAGCAAAATGGTTCATGTTGTCGCACCTGCTTTCTACATGTTACTTATTTCGCAAACCAGCAACATTTTCCTTTTTATGCTGACATTTATAGCTTTACGGCTGTGTTGGCCCGAGATGGACGACGGCAATTTGTTCTAACGAACCGCACGGGCCTTATTCGCGGGGAAATAGCACCGAAAAAAAGCTAACGAACCACTGAGGCCTTATTTGGTGTTTTAGGGAGAGATTTGGGCCAATTTCGCTAGAATAAGACCTCTACGGTTCGTTAGAATCTGAAACCCCTGAAATTTGCCCAAATAAGACCTGTGTGGTTCGTTAGCGCACCTGCTGCTAGTTGCAACGAGCCGATGTCGGCCTTCAGCAGCCGCGCGTTCAATGAAGCTGCGTCCAATGAAGCTGCAGCTAAAAAAGGCAAGCCGCATCAAGTGGCTTGCCTTTCAAGCATTTATGCGCTTGCGCGAGTTCCCGTCTAGCCTTCATGCTCCGGCCGTTCGGCCAGCCAGTCTTCCAGCGTCGCAACGCGCTCCGGGAACTTGCTGCTTCTGGCGAGGAACCCTGCGCCGTGCTGGGGCATGGGATCTTGATCCGTCGGCTGATAGCGCAGGTCCACGCTCCAGCGGACATGATCGGAATTGTTCGGCGTCGACATATGGAGCAGCCGATCGTTGAACAAGATGGCGGTACCAGCCTTCACCGGCAGCGCGATGGTTTTGCGAGAACCGAGCTGATTCTCGTGCAGCGCGGTGTAGCCCGTGCCGCTGTAGCTTTCCGCATGCCATTCCAGCAGCTTCGTGTTCTGGGTGCGCGGCTTAATATGGAGACAGCCGTTCTCCAGTGTGGCGTCTACGAACGAAATCCATACGGTGATGACGGGATTCGCATTGGAATCCGGCCAGTAGGATTTGTCTTGATGCCAAGGCACTGCGCCTGCCGCCACGCGAGGCACTTTAGGCCTCACATTATAGACTGGGCTTGCGAAGATTTCTTCCCCGATCAGCGACTCTACCGCATCGATGATTTTCCGATTGCTCAAGAGATGGTAGTACCCCTCAAGCCGGTCTCTCCATCCGCGTCCAAACTTGAGAAAGTCCTTATCCGTTAGTCCGTCAAACAGCTTCGCGAGCCGGTATTGAAAGGGTTCATGCTCCAATTTGTCCGTAATCAGCCCGTTCGCAGCCAAATCATCGGCAATAATAGATACCTTATCAGACATTGCCTGCCGCGGCGCTGCCATATCTTCTTCGTTCAATAAGTTCTCCAAAATCAGATAACCGTCCCGATTGTACTGCTCCAGCTGCAAGTTGGATAAACTTCCACGCGTTGCACGGTGAATGGCCATTCCGATACCCCCGTAACCTGTAGTGCTTACATGTTAAATGTATCATCACAGCCTGCGGATGTATTTATTTTCCTTTCCACGATTTTGTCAAAACTTCCACCAAATCAGTCTGTTCACTCCACTGTTATCGTCGTATAGACCTCACCATTGTAATGACTGTCCACGACTTCCTGAGTAAGCGAGAAACTACAAACCGCTGAGATATAGTAGGTGCCCGGAGGAAGCCGAAGCTCTTTCTCAGCATAGAAAGCCCGCCAGAAGTCGGCATCGGGATCATCCGCGCCGTAACCGCCGCTTTTAAAGAATGGATATTCTGTCGTTTTGCCTTTCGCGAGCTTAGTCGCTACTAATTCAGTCGTGTTGGCGCCTTCCATATTGAACTTCTTCCCATCCGTAATGGTGAATCCGATATAAGTGTGCCCACCCCAAATAGTTATGGAATCTCCGTCGCCAATGTAGGTCAAGCTGGCTGAATAGACGATCGGCTCATCCTTGGCATAGGTTGTTTTGGCGATGTTCAGCTTCATCTCGAACAGATCATCCCTATACTGCAGCCGCGGTGCGGACATCTTCTTCTGTAGGGCTGGGTCAATGGCAGCCTCCTTGGGATTCTTGCTTCCGGAGCTGCCGCAAGCTGATACTATCAAAATCAGCATAATCATAAGGATCGATTTCATAACGTCCTCCTATACTCCGTCTCGTCTTCTTACTCCTCGGACGATTACTTCCAGGAAAAGGTTACTTCCCCGCATTAGAAAAAGCCAAAAGACCGGCGCTCTCCCGCCGGTCTTTCACCCCCTGCATGCGGTGCTGCTGCGTAAACTCGGCAAGCAGCTTGTGAATCGCCTGCTCGAATTCGTTAGGCATAATGGGCTTCAGCACATAACCGTAAATCCCAATTCTTTGATCGTATTCCGTTTATTTGTTGTCATCCACGATGAATAATCTGAACATCACATTCACGTCCTTATTCCCGGATGCACTGCTACCTCAATTATTTCAATAAAAGGGAATGGAACACAATAGCCTATTCGGTATCCCGATACTTTCGGGGCGTGACGCCGTTCACTTTCATAAACACATTATAGAAGGACGGCTCGCTCTGATAACCGACGATCTCGGCAATTTCCTTGACCTGAAGGTTGGTGGTGCGCAAATATCGCTTAGCTGCCTCCATCCGGCAGTAGATTAGAAACTGGATCGGGCTAACGCCTATCTCGTCCTTGAACAGGTGAGCGAGATGGTATTTGTTCAAATAGGTTTCCTCGGCCAGCGACTCCAGCGTAAGCGGAGCACTGTAGTTCTCCTCGATCATCCGCTTTGCCTTCCAAACCGCTTCCTTCGATGGCACTCGCGCTCGGTCCGCCGCATTACTGTAATGAGCAATCCGCGCCAGCTTAGCGAACAGAATCGCAAGGTAATGATTCGTAATGGTTTGCGATTCCGGCTCCCCCTTGCGAAACTCGGAGATACAATCGCGCATCAGGTTGCGGATGGCCGGCAGTTGATCTTGCAGATGAATGATTGGCGCCGCTTCCGGCGGGAGAAAGAAATCCGGCGGAAGCTCCTCGACCTGCAGCTCTCTAAATCCGATATAGGTAGCGCGAAAAGGATGCTTCGTCGACTGCTCCTTATGCCACACGCCCCGATGGTAGACAAGCATCGTTCCCGCTCCGGCTGTGTAGCTCCTCCCGTCAATCTCAAACTCGCCTTCGCCTTCCTCGATCAGCAATATTTCACTGTTCGCATCGTGCTTGTGCAGCTCCAGCAGGAACCGATCCGGATCTCCGCTTAGGTCAAACGAGCTGCCTCCCAGAAACAGCGGCGGCCTGCGAAATATTGTCGAATCCCCCATAATAGCGTCCCCCTAACCCGGCGCAAGAATGAATAGCTTTTCGCCCAAGTTCACTTATTGTCTCTCCTGCGCAGATGACATAATCTTAGTATAGATAACGCTTGCATTTTTATTTTCAGCATAATCCAGAAGACCGGTTCCGTACAACATTAAATAGTTTACTAAGGAGCGTGCTTGCTTTGCTTCAATTCAAGAAGAGACAGCTGTCCGAGGAGAAATACGAGGCTTGTGCTGTGTTTGATGTGAACGGAGATGGCATTGCCGATATCGTCAGCGGCGCCTACTGGTACGAAGGGCCGGACTATGAGAAGAAGCATTTCATTTGCGATGTGCTGGAGATTTCGGAGTATCACGATGATTTCTCCGATTATCCGATGGATGTGGACGGCGACGGGCGGCTCGATATCATAACCGGTGCTTGGTGGGGCGAGACGCTTCGTTGGCGCCGCAACCCGGGTGAAACCGGCACAGCCTGGGAAACGTTCGATATCGACAAATGCGGCAGCATTGAGACGATTCGTTATTACGATATTGACGGCTGCGGGGTGCCGGAGATCTTCCCGAATACGCCGGGGATGCCGCAGGCGTTCTACAAGCTGGTTCGCGATGCGGACGGCCATGGAACCGGACAGTTTCAGAAGGTGGTTATCAGCGAAGGGGCAAGCGGCCACGGCATGGGGTTTGTCGATGTGAACGGCGACGGCCGCATGGATATTGTGCTGTCCGGCGGCTGGCTGGAGCAGCCGGAGGATCCTTTTGCCGGACTGTGGACGTTCCACCCTGAGTTCTCGCTGGGCAGCGCAAGCGTGCCGGTTCTCGGCCATGACGTGAATGGCGACGGGCTGATCGATCTGATCGTCGGCCAAGCGCATGATTACGGGCTGCATTGGTATGAGCAAGGCCGCGCCGAGGACGGGTCGCGAACATGGACGAAGCACGAAATCGACATGTCGGGCTCCCAGTTCCATGACCTTTGGCTCGTAGATCTGGATCTCGACGGCGAGCTGGAGCTCATATCGGGCAAACGCTATCGCGCTCATAATGACGGCGATCCGGGGGCGCATGATCCGATTGGCATCTACTATTACAAGCTGGACGGCGGCAAGTTCAAGAAGCATGTCATCGACTTTGGCCCTGCGGGCGAGGCTTCCGGAGCCGGCATCTACTTCTGGGTGCAGGATCTGACCGGCAACGGGTATCCCGACATCGTCGCTCCAGGCAAGGACGGCTTATATCTATTCGAAAATCATGGAAAAAGAGAGGGATAATCGAATGAGCAAATTACGTATCGGATTTGTCGGCGGCGGCGGCATGGGGCAGATGGCGCATCTTAGCAATTACGCGGTATTGCGAGATCAGTGCGAGGTTGTCGCGCTGGCTGAAGTGCGGCCGCAATCGGCGCGATTGGTAGCCGACCGCTATGGGATTCCGGAAGTGTATGCAAGTCATCACGAGCTGCTTGCTCAGGCAAAAGTGGACGCCATCGTGGCGCCGCAGCAGTATCGCCATCATCCTGCACTTATTCCCGATATATTGCGCGCGGGCATTCCCGTCTTCACCGAGAAGCCGCTTTGTTTAACCGTTGAAGCCGGGCGGGAGCTGGTGCGCATCAGTGAAGAAACCGGCACGCTCCATATGGTGGGCTACCATAAGCGTTCCGATCCTGCGATGGAACGCGCCAAGAAGGAAGTCGATGCATGGCGAGCAAGCGGCGACTACGGCAAGCTGCGCAGCATCCGCGTTGCGATGCCGCCGGGCGATTGGATTGCCGGGGCCGACATGCCGCTGAGTGCCGGCGAGCCGTATCCTTCGCTTGTACTGGAGCAGGGTCCGGCGGATTATACGGATCAGCAGACGCGGGATCTGGATGCATTCGTAAATTATTATATTCACCAGGTCAATGCGATCCGCTTCTTCTTGGGCGAGAACTACAAGCTGACGTTCGGCGATCGCGCCGGCGTACTGCTCGTCGGCGAGAGCGAGAGCGGCGTAACCGTCTCGCTTGAGATGGCGGCTTACCAAACGTCGATCGAGTGGCATGAACAGGTTATCGCGACGTTCGAGCAAGGCTTCGTCCGCGTCGATCTGCCTGCTCCGCTCGTTCGTCAGCAGGCGGGCAAAGTGACGATCTACAAGGACAATCCGCAGCTTGGCTCGCCGGAAATCGTGCAGCCGATCATGCCGAACGTCTCGGCGATGCGCAATCAGGCGCTGAACTTCCTCGCAGCCGTGCGCGGCGATCGCCCAGCGCCATGCACCTCCAAGGAGGCGCTCGAGGATCTCATCCTCGCCCGCTCCTATATTGATTTCATGTCGCGCACGTACGGGCAGCAGCCCGCGAATACGTAGGGATGGCTCGGCGCGCTTGTCGGCGCCGAGCCGGCGCTGGCGCTGGCGGTGCGGAGCTCCGGGGCTGCTTGGCGCTTGGCGTGAGGTGCCGGGACAATTCGGCAGCACTTGAGGTCGCTCGTTCTCCAGCCTGAAATTCTAACGAACTCCACAGGCCTTATTTGGGCCAAATGAACGCCTTAAAATTACTAACGAATCGTAGAGACGCTATTTCCTCCTAAAGTGTGCATTTTGCTCGAAATTTGACCAAATAAGCCCCCTACAGTTCGTTAGATTATTTTCGCAGCCAATTATGCCGAAATAAGACCTGTAGGGTTCGTTAGAATATTCGGAGGTTCGTGCAGAGGGTTTACAGAGGTGTGGGTTGATGTGTTGGGTTGATGTGTTGGGTTGATGTGTTGGGTTGATGTGTTGGGTTGATGTGTTGGGCTAATAAGCTAGGTTTGAGGTTTATTCGTGCTGGTTTGTGTGTGCTGATTGCACATCCTGGTTGTGCATGTTGGGCGTGCGTGCCGGTTGTGCGTATCCGGTTGAAGTGGGCGTAGCCCCGAAAAATGTTGAGGAGCTGATACCATGAGAAGAATCGCGATCATTGGTGCAGGCAGTATTGTGTTCTGCAAGACGCTGATGCTGGACATTATGGCGACGAAGGTGCTGGAAGAGACGGAGTTTGTGCTGATGGCCCCGTCTACGAGCAAGACGACGCAGGTGAAAGCTTTTGCCGATAAAGTGATTGCCCACAATGGGTTGAAGTCCAAGGTTACGATTACGACGGATCGCCGTGAAGCTCTGCGCGGCGCTGACTATGTCATTACGTCCTTCCAGGTCGGCGGCGTCGATCTATTCGAGAAGGATTACAAAATTCCACTCTCCTACGGCGTTGACCAATGTATCGGCGATACGCTCGGACCCGGCGGCGTCTTCCGCGCACTCCGCAGTATTCCCGTCATTCTCGACGTTGCCCGCGACATGGAAGAGCTGTGTCCGAATGCGATGCTGCTGAACTACGTTAATCCGATGGCCATGATTTGCTGGGCGCTTGGCGAGACGAAGATTAAGTATGTCGGGCTTTGCCACGGCGTGCAGACCACACTGGATCTGATCTCCGGCTATGTCGGCGTACCGAAGCAAGAAATCGACTACGTATCTGCGGGTATCAACCATATGGGCTGGTTTACGAAACTTACGCACAAAGGCGAGGACCTGTACCCTCGTCTGCGCGAGAAATTCGAAGAGCCGGAATTCTATGTCAATGAGAAAGTGCGCGGCGAGGTCTTCCGCCACTTCGGTTATTTCATGACCGAATCGACGGGTCACCTCTCCGAATATGTCCCCTGGTTCCGCTCCAGCCAAGAAGCGCTTGATCTCTACTGCGACGAGCCATCCTTCGGCGGCGAAAGCGGCGCTTACTACACATGGTGTACGTATGTTGCGGACAAATACCGCGAGAAAGATGTCCTTGCCGACGAGCCGGTGGATCTCCCGCCGCGCAGTGTAGAGTATTGCGCTTATATCATCGAAGCGCTGGAAACAGGCAACACCTTCAAGTTCAGCGGCAATCTGCGTAATAACGGCATGATTTCCAATCTGCCCGAAGATTGCTGCGCCGAAGGCCTTGTCTTCGCAGACCGCAACGGCCTGCATCGCACGGTCAATGGTGATCTGCCGCCGCAATGCGCCGCTCTGAACATGACCAACATCAACGTGCAGCGCCTAACCGTACTTGCCGCGAAGACCGGCGACCCGGAAACGGTCGTGCAAGCGGTTGCGCTTGATCCGCTCACATCCTCGGTCCTCACGCTGAAGCAAATTCGCGAGATGGTGACCGAGATGATGATTGCGCAGCAGCAATACCTGCCGCAATTCGAGGGCCGATTGCCGCGCCCGACGCCAACCATCAACATCCCGGCGAATGTACAGCGCGCAGATGTGCCGATCGATCCGGCACTCGCGGTCTATTCCCGATTCGGGGAGCTAGCGAAGTAATAGAAGGCAAGTTTCTCATGATGGAGGTCAGCACACCTACGCCTCGAACCGAGAGTCCGCCTGCCGCCTCCTTCACTAGCAACCATTCAAACAGCAGCAAAGCCTATCCATAGCGGATAGGCTTTTTCTATTTAGTAATATTGATTCTCCTTAAATTGGATAACAAGCCGCTCCTGCACCTTCGCTTCCACTGTACTCAGCTCACGATCCAGCTGCTTCAGCTGCTCCTCCGTCAGCTGAATCGCCCCCGGTGCAAGCTGCGCATGATGCTGCAGCGTCTGGATGCGATAGGCGGTTGGCGGATGCGTGCGGTCTGGCGTCGAGCCTTCCATCATCTCGACGCGCCGGATGCGCTCGAATTCACGCGGCGGAATAGAGGCTGCAGCTGCCTTAAGCTCGTCAAAATAATTCCCTTTCGCCCCTCGTAGTACAAATCGCTGACGCGACAGCACAAAGGTGGTGTCACAAAACAGTTTACGCGATAATCCTAACGCGCCCTCTGTACCGCCAACTTTTGCCCCGAGATAATCTGCCATATACTCGGCCTTCTGACTATCGTAATAAATCGAATGAACAAAGAGCTTGATAAGCAATTGCGGAATTATGGAAACCATCTTCATTAGCATCCCTACAACATTCGAGACGAGTCCAAATAAGTTGCCTTCAACCAGAACCTCATCTTCACCCCTTGAAGCGAGCAATCTAAACCAATTTTCCAGCGTAATAATTGCAGTATGGGTATATAAATTTCGAGTGGAGTCGCCATTGATTCCATGTCCCACCTCATGTCCGATGAGCGCAGCCTTCTCAGCCGGACTTAGGATGCTGAATAAAGGAAGCCCTAACGTCAAATACCGTTTCTGTTTTAACCCTACTTGACGGTAAGACGCATTAAATTCTTCATCGATAAGAATGCCCTCAAAATGAGGCATATGGAGATAATCCGCAATCTGATCCGCGAAGGCATACAGGGTAGGAAATTGCTCTCTTGGCACGATGTCCCGTTTCTCATCCTTGCTTAGTTTCGGGATCCGCGGACGCTGCGTCCATAATAAAATCAGCATTGGGGCAGCAAGAATCGCTAACACCGGGTACTCTCGATATATAGTCAACGCGAATAAACAGAGCAGCACCATGCCCAGGGAAATCGCATGAATGACCGTCGCCATTACAAGTGTAAACAGCCTGGTTTTCGTCGGTTTAGGCAATAAATGCTCGAGTACTTCCATATCGCTAAGCAGCTGCTTTCCTACCCGTTGTCCAAGCCGCTCATAAAAGGAAGCAAAAATAGATGACTCATGTTCCTGTCGATGAGGCTTCAGATTCCAGCCGCACTCGCACCAAGACATGAAATTCGGATGTGCCGCAACGTGTGAATGGCATTGTGGACATTGCTCGGCTTGAACCGCCGCCTTATTCTCTTGAACCAAGGCTATGTTTTCGGACATGTGCAGCTATCCTCTCCCGGCGCGTTACTCTTAATCTCATTAAATGCAAGGTATAGTTTAGCACATAAAATATAAACGCGGTTACATCGATTTTCGAGAATCCGAGGGGAGCTGCAATGAACACAAAGAAGGCGCAAGGGAACTCTCCCTTGCGCCTTCTCGCACCATGCTGCTACAGCAGCGCATCTTCTCTATGCTTTCAATTCACGCATGATTTCCTGCAGGAAATCCCAAGTCCGTTCCACGGACGAAATCGACACATGCTCTTCCGGTGTATGGAAGTTGTACATGTTCGGCCCGTAGGAAACCGCATCGAGATACGGCATTTTTTCAATTAAGATGCCGCATTCCAGACCGGCATGGATCGCTTTCACTTCCAGCGGTTTGCTATACGTGCGCTCGTAGACCGCTTGGAATACTTCGCGCATCTTCGAATCCGAGCGGTACGGCCAGCCCGGGAAATAATGATCGTGACGGAACGTCACGCCGACTGCCTCGCCGAGCGTTGCCATCTGCTGCAGCACCGCATCCAGCTGCGAACGATGCGAGCTGCGAATGAGGCTCTCGAAGACAACCTCATTCTCGCGCGTCGACAAGGTCCCGATGTTCGTCGATGTCCGAACGAGGTTCTCAATCGCTTTGTTCATGCTGAGCACGCCGCTTGGAATCAGCGCGAGCAGACGGATCACCGTCAGCTTCGTCTCTTCTGCGAACCAGCGAGCAGCCGCCCCACTGCCGCTACCAGCGTCAATCGACACCTTGACTCCCGGATCCGATACTTCATATTCATCCTGCAGGATCCGATTCCACTCCGCAATCCGCTCTTCCGCAACGCGCAGCCCATCTTCGCTTAAGCCTACCACCGCTTCCGCCTCGCGGGGAATAGCATTGACCTTCATTCCGCCGCTGATTGCGGCCAATTCAAATGCCGTATGACGGCGCAGGTCATCCAGCACCCGTCCGAGCAGCTTATTGGCGTTGCCGCGCTCGTGAATGATGTCGTCCCCGGAGTGACCGCCCTTCAATCCTTGCACAGCAATGGTGTACGATTCGCCTGAGCCGCCTCCATCCTGCCAAGCGATCGGCACCGAATGGAATGCCGATGCGCCTCCGGCGCTGCTCACGAACAGCACGCCTTCGCGATCAGAGTCGAAGTTGATGAGCATCTTCCCGCTCAGCTTCGACGCATCGATATGCTCCGCGCCGGCCATGGTTGTTTCTTCCTCTGTCGTCAGCAGAATTTCCAGTGCGGGATGCGCCAGATCCGTTGCATCGATTAGCGCCATCGCAAACGAAACCCCGATACCGTTATCCGCCCCGAGCGTTGTATCCTGCGCGTAGATCATATCGCCGTCCAGCTTGAAGCGGATCGGATCCTTGGTGAAGTCATGCTCGGTCGATTTGTTTTTCTCGCAAACCATATCCAAGTGACCTTGGAAAATAACCGTCGGTGCCTGTTCATACCCCGCCGCCGCCGGCTTCTTAATGATCAAGCTGTGACGTTCATCTTGAAACACGGTGCAGTTGCGCGCTTCCGCAAACTGCTTCACAAAATCACTGACCGCCTTCTCGTTCCCGGATCCCCTTGGAATGGTGGACAGCTCTTCGAAGAAACGAAGAACCTTGCAATCTCCGGTATATACTCTATTTAGTTCCGGCATCGTAATCCTCCTATATGTAGACACAGATTAGGCCCGACTTGCCCTAGGCAGGCAAAGTCAGGCCATTTCCATTCAATACCGTCTAGTTTAACGCATGCATGGCGAGGAATCCAGTTGCGCCTGCAGCCAGACCGTTTTATTTTATACGCCGCCGTTCTTCTCGAAGAAGCTCTCGTAAACCTTCGTCATTTCGTCTTGCTTGCTTGAGATGATGAACAGCACGTACTTGCCTTTGGTCAGCAGCTTATAGTTCTTGGCATTCTCATATTGATCGGCCTTCTTGGATTGGAATTCTTTCTGCACTTCCTCAGCTCGCTGCTTAATTCCTGCTTCCACGGTAGGAATATCCTTAGCATCCTTCACTTTGAAAATAGCGACTTCATTCGAGGACAGGTTCGCCATCGGCATGCGCACATTGAAATCCTCCAGCAGCGCCGCATCGATCTGATAGAACCGCTTTAACGTTAACTTGTCGAGCTCCATAAACATCGGCTGCCCCGCCTGCTTCGTCATTTGAGTAATCATCTCTTTCGCAGACAGCTTCGATTCGGCGGCCTGCTCCTGATTCTGATTTTGCCCTTGGTTCTGTTCCTTGTTTGGTTCCTTGCTGCCGCATGCGCCGAGTACGATTGCGATGACGACGGTCAGCATGAGTATCATGATTTTCTTCATTGGGTACATTCTCCTTGGTGTGAGGTGGTCAAGCTATCGTATCGTATGCGTCTATTGACGGCAGCCGTGGCTGAAAGGTTACATCATTACCGTTCCCAATTTCTGTACAAAAAAAGACTTCCCCTCAGCAAAAGCTGAAAGAAAGTCCTTTTTTGCTGGCCGAGATGCTGCTGCTAGCTTGTAAACAAGCGGCCTGTAGGGATGATTTGCTTCGCCTGCGAAGCGCTCGACCAGGAAAGCTGCGCGTGCGCGTTACCGCCGTTCTCGATATATTCCATCTTGATGTCGTATTTCACACCAGCGGTGAGTGTAACGGTTGCGCTGAGTTCCCCGTTCATAGCGACCCAGTTGTTAATGATTTGTACGCCGTTCACCCACAGACGCACACCGTCATCTGTATTTGTGTAGAACGTATAGGTCTCCGAGTATTGCGGCTGCACTTTACCTGTCCATCTCACCGTGAACCATTCACCCGGTACATCGTCCGTCGGCCGTCCGCCGCCCCAATCGAAGTCGATGGTGGCATCGGTTCTGCTCAGTGCCAGCGTACCAAACTCGCCGGCATAATATTGGCCCAGCAAACCGTTCGTTCCTGAAGACGGTGCATTCGTCGTGACGTTCAGCGCGGAGCTGGCAGCGGATAAGTTATTCGCCGCATCCTTCGCTTTGACCGTGAAGCTGTATGCCGTGCTCCCGGTCAAGCCAGTGACTGTGAATGTCGTTGCACCTGTTGTGGAGCCTGCAAGAGTTGCTCCGTTATAAATGTTGTAGCCGGTGACGCCGACGTTATCCGTCGAGGCCGTCCAGGACAGATTCACGCTCGTATCCGTCTTGGATGGCGAAGTCAGCCCGGTTGGAGCTGTTGGTGCTGTTGTGTCCGAAGATGCGTTTGTCGTTACATTCAGACCGCTGCTCGCTGCCGATGCATTACCCGCCGCATCCTTCGCTTTCACTGTGAAGGTATAAGCCGTACTTGCCGTAAGGCCGCTCACTGTGAAGGTTGTCGCGCCGGTAGTGGAACCTGCTAACGTGCTTCCGTTATAGACATCGTAGCCTGTTACGCCGACATTGTCGGTCGATGCTGTCCAAGACAAACTAACGCTTGTCGAGGTTTTCGATGGCGAAGTCAGCCCGGTTGGAGCCGTCGGTGCTTGCGTGTCGCCGCCTGTTCCGCCAGCTTGATTGACGTCACATGTCTTGTATTGCCCAACTGCCGGATCCGTTCCGAAGCCGTTGTTGGAACACATTACCGTGTTCGTAAACGTTCCGTATACGTAGCTGCCCGGTACCCCATAGCGAACTTGCTTCGTACCGGTGAAGTTGCACGGATTGTTCTCGCCCGCACAATTCACCCAGTTCGCGGCAGGATCCGTTGTCACGGTGAGCGCGTTGCTGGCCGCCGAAATATTGTTCGATGCGTCCTTCGCTTTGACCGTGAACGTAAACGCCGTGTTCGACGCGAGGCCCGCAACCGTGAAGGAAGTTGCGCTTACGCCGGCAGTCGTGCCCGCCAAAGTTGAACCGTTATAAATGTTGTAGCCCGTTACGCCAACATTGTCCGAAGACGCCGACCACGACAAGCTGACACTCGTATCGTTCTTCGCCTGCGAAACTAAATTCGATGGCGCCGTCGGTGCCTGCGTATCGCCGGCATCTGTCGTCACGTTCAAGGTATTGCTTGCCGCGGATACGTTGCCGGAAGCGTCTTTTGCCTTAACCGTGAAGCTGTACGCCGTGCTTGGCGTCAAACCCGTCACGGTGAACGTCGTTGCGCTTGCACCCGTTGTAGAACCGATCAATGTACCGCCTTTGTACACATCATAGCCAATGACGCCTACATTATCCGTGGATGCTGTCCACGACAGATCTACCGTAACATTCGATTTCGCAGGTGCAGACAAGCTGCCCGGAGCAGTAGGAGCCGTCGTATCCGGCGGTCCCGTAAATACCGTGACCGTCTGCTCTTTCACGCTTGCTCTTCCTCCGTTATCCCAAACGCCAAGAATGACTTTGTAAGTACCCGCCTTCTGGTACGTATAAGTCGGGCTTGCCGTTGTAACCGGGATGCCTTCACCCAAATCCCACAGATTCTCAACGATCGTCCCGTTATCCGTGGACGTATTCGTAAACGTAATCGGCTGTCCCAGCTGCACGGTCAGCGGAGCCGTGAAGTTCGCGACCGGCTTCGCATCGCTGAAGCCTCTGCTCGTAAGCTGCGTATTCGTACCATTGCCGCTTACCGTATTATTGGACCACTCCAGATCCGCTGCAGAGGACGGATATTGATCAATCGATGGACCGCCATTGCCTGTAATCGTGTTGTTAATGAAGCTAATACGGTCTGTACCGCTAGCCGTCGTAATCTCAATCGCTTTGCGTCCGTTATTGAGGATTTGGTTGCTGTCGAATACGATGTTCTTCGTATCGCCATGGATCCGAACCGCATTGCCGTCATAACCGGGATAGGCTGCGGCAGGATTGCCGGTTGGTCCGTTTTTCCAGGTGTTTTTGTAAAAGTACTGATATTGCTCGGTAAATCCGGTTCCCGCGCCTTGGAGCTGCATGCCCCACATGACGATGTTCTGAACCGTATTGTAGTTCCACAGCTGATAGCCTGTTCCAGGCGATTGCTGCATCCCTACTTGCTGGCCGCCATCGACGAGGTTGCCGGATGTAACGCCATGATCGACCATGACCTCAAGCCCCATGTTGCCCACCGAGCCATCGTTGGCTTTCACGGTGTTATTTCGCACAGCAATGTATTTGGAACGCACTGCGCTGATCCAATGGTCGACGTTGTTATTTTCGATGACGGAATAGTCAACGTTGGTATGCAGCTCGATGCCGAGACCTTCCATCTTCTTGCCCGTTCCTGTAATCGTATTGCCGCGCACCGTCGCATAAGGGCTGTCATCGTTGAGGAAAATCCCCCCGCGACCGGTATTGGAAATCGTATTATTCTCGATCAGCGCATGGCTCGAACCCCAGCCTGCGCGTACGCCTGCGCCCCAATCCGAATTCACGCCGCTGTTGTTCACGATGTTATCGGAGATCTCCAGATTGGTTGACCCAATCGCATAGAGTGCGAAAGGACCGAAGCCTGCGGAAGCTGCCAAATCCTTAACTCGCAGGTGACGCATTTTGTTGCTGTCGCCAGATTCGGACGTCACGGCGGACAACAATACCGTGCTGTTGTTGCCGTCCAGCGTCATATCCGCCACTTCCGCATTGGTCACGTTATGAAGGTAGAAGAACATCGTGGAGGCTGAGCCTGATGTCATCTTCACCGTCGTCAAATCGCGTCCGGCACCCGCAATCTTGACACCGGATTTACCGTTCACATTCGCAGACAAATAATAAGTACCGGCTGGCAGCAGCACCGTATCGCCGCTTGCGGCAGCATTGACCGCATTCTGAATGGCCGCCAAGTCATCAGCCGTGTCGCTTCCATTCGCACCGTAAGCGGTTACATTTAGTGTCGCAGCAAATGCGGACGTAGCCGGAATAATCGGAAGCATAAGCGATAATGCAGATAAAATGGTAATGACCCGCAACTTCAACGTTCCATTCTTGCCCTTCTTACTTCTCATCCTCAACAATCCCTCATTTCATTGATTTCATCTCGCCTGCCCTAATGAACCACAAATCCGCCTGTCATGCCGCCTCTTCAAAAGTTCAGCCATCCCTCCCCTCAAGTTCCATCCTGCCATGTCGCCTGAGTCCCGTAAACTGTAACAAATGCGAAAATACATACTGAGCGATTGTATTAAATAGGAATTCATGCACCTCACCTACACGATCTCCTATAACTATTCACGAATCGCTATTGGCCTTCACCTCACGCCTCGATTTATGTGGAATGATGCGGTGAAAAATAAAAAGACTTTCCTCATCTATCGTGAGGAAAGTCTCTGGATATTGCCTACAAATTAGCCGTGTTTTCATCCGCTATTTCTTTGAGATGCAGCTGATCCTCTTCGTTATCGCGAATGGTTTTCTGCAAGACGAGACAAGCAACGATGAGGAACGCACCGCCGATGGCGTAATACCCTTTGACATAGAACGGCTCTTCCAAGGTGTAGAGACCGATATATTCAGCGAGAATCGCAAGCACGAAGCCGGCCCATGAGAGGAAGGTAAAGGCCGCTGTGTTTCTTTTGCGGTAGCTTGGATTAAACTCCTTCAGAAAATTATCTTCGTCGTTATCCCGCGCAACCTTCTGCAGCAGGAAGGAGGTGATGATGAGCAGAACGCCTGTTACCGCATAATAGCCTTGCACCGACAGCGGCTGCTCCAGCGTGTAAATCCCCACGAATTCGAAGCCGCATGCCAATACGAATGCTGCCCATGCCATAAACGTATACGTCGGTGTATTACGGCGGCGGTAAAAGTTTTTGCGATTCGTTGTCGTCGTTTCCATCATGGCTTAAAGCCCTCCCGTATAACCTGTTCGGTTATTTGTTATGGCTTAATCATACTGCGGACCTTCGACCTCCATAAGTACCATCTTGTTCTAGTACCAGGTATTAGCCCGAGCTGCCGTTTTCTATGCTGCACACAATTCCCCCCTCACCAGTGCACAACTTTGCCTTTACCATAAAAATCCACTTTGGTAACCTCTTACTGAAGGAGGTTGAAAGCGCTTAAATTCACGAAACAAGGCATTCTTACACCACTATTCAAGGAGGCATATGTAATGAGGAAATGGCTTTCGATTGTGCTGGCAATTGCCCTAATCTGGTCCTTTACTGCTTATCGCGATGATACCAAGGTAATGGCGGCGACAGATATTACGTTAAATCCCGTCGCAGACACAGATACGCAAAGCGATGTCGCTGCCGGTACGAATACGACATTGAACATCAGTCAGTGGAATAACTTATTCACCAAATTCAGCTTGTCCGGCGTGCCGAGCTCCATCGCAAGCGCGAAAGTCAGAATCTATCATTCCACGCACGCCACGAATCATAATTTAATCGTGAACGGCGCCTCCACCGAAAGCTGGAGCGAAGGCTCTGCTAAACCATCCTTAGGCTCGCAAATCAATACGAAAGCCGTGTCCGCTGTCGGGTACATCGAGCTTGATGTAACCGCAGCCGTGCAGAGCAAGCTAAGCACCGCAAGCTCCTCCGTCACCTTCGGCTTCAGCACGAATATCGGCTCGTGGGAAGTCTATCAATCGCGGGAGAGCAGCAACAAGCCCGTACTCGTCATTACGCCGAACGCTGCCAGCTCAGCCTCTACGCTGAATCCTGTCGCAGACACGGATACGCAGAGCGATGTTGCTGCCGGTACGAATGCAGCATTGAATGTCAGTCAGTGGAACAACCTCTTTACGAAGTTCTCGCTTAGCGGTATTTCCACATCCATTTCAAGCGCCAAGGTCCGAATCTACCATAGCAGCCACGCTAATAACCATACCCTTATCGTAAACAGTGCCTCGACCGAGAGCTGGAGCGAAGGTGGTGCAAAACCTGCATTAGGTACGCAAATCGCTACCCAGTCGGTTACGGCGAACGGGTATGTGGAGTTCGATGTCACATCGGCTGTGCAGAGCAAGCTGAGCGCAGCCAGCTCCTCCGTGACTTTCGGCTTCAGCTCCAATCTCGGCAGCTGGGAAGTGTACCAGTCGCGGGAGAGCAGCACGAAACCGGAGCTGATCATTACGACCGGCACCGGCGGCGGCGGCACAAACCCTCCGGGCGGCGGTACGGGGACGATGAAGATCGGAACGAACTTCTGGTTCATGGGCACGTGGAGCGGTGAAACGCCGTTCAAAACAACCGTGAACTGGGCAACTGCCTATGCAAACGGCGACGATGTGTGGAACCCGACGTTTATTAGCGAGCTCGCGCCTTACACGACGCTTCGTTTCATGGATTGGGGCGGCACCAACAACTCCAAGGTGCAAACGTGGTCACAGCGCCGCTTGCCGAATGATCCCGTGAACAGCGACATCGGCTACATCGGGCCATCTGACCCGATCAGAGCCGGCCTTGCCTATGAATGGATGATCGATCTCTGTAACCGGACCAATAAGGATATGTGGGTGACCCTGCCTCATATGGCGGATAACAACTACGCCAACCAGCTTGCTGCGCTGATCAAATCAAAGCTGAAACCGGCGCTGAAAGTGTACGTTGAATACTCGAATGAGACATGGAACGGCGGCTTCGCGCAGTTCCAATATACACTCGATCAAGGCGTTGCGCTGGGCTTGCCCGGCTCCAATCAATGGTATCAAGGCGGCGCATTCAGCCTGTACAGATCCGTTCAGATCTGGAACCAATTCGCGACTGTGTACGGCTCCGAGATGGCCGCACGCGTAGTGCGGGTTGCCTCCTTCAGCGGCAACTATGACATCTTCGACCAAGGTTATGCGAATGTCGTGAACAGCACCACTTGGAATCCGACGAATCAGAAAGCCGATATGATTGCCATCGCGCCATATGTCGGCAGCGGCCTAGACGGTGCAAGTGCCAGCATTCAAAGCCAGTTCCACGCCGATATTGATGCTACTTTCACAGATCGCGTACTGACTGCAGTCGCCATCGCGCAGAAATATAACGTGAAGCTCGGCTGCTACGAGGGCGGACAGCATGTGCTGACCAACGCCGATCAATGGAGCGGCAACCAGAATATCTACACCGAATACACGTACATGCTGAACAAATTCGCTCCGTATTTCGTGCTCTATAACCATTATGCGCATGCCGGTTCTTGGTCTTCCGGCGGCGCGTGGGGAGCTAAAGCGTTCACTGGCCAATCGAACGCAAGCGCGCCGAAATACCGTGCCATCGTGGATTGGGTTGCAGCTCATCCTTGATGGGCCGCAACTAAAAAGAGCACCCCTTAGGAACTTCTAAGGGGTGCTTTCTATTGTAATCAATCGCCTGCTTGATGCAAACATCTCAGCACTTGTTCATAGTGAAAAAACAGCCGACCAAGGAACTCCCCTTGGCCGGCTGCTTCTTCGAGCGGAACCGCTCCGCAACGATTATTTTTTATCTTTCTTGACGTCTTTCTTCTCTTCTTTCTCTTGCTTCTTCTCTTCTTTCTTGTCATCCTTAGTCAAAGGCAGCATGACAATCGGGTCCGCCAATTGCACCTTATCCTGGAGGTTATTCCAAACCATCACCTTAACCGTAAACTTCTCTGCGCGTTTCGGCAGATCGAAACCGCTGGTGAATGTAGCGGTCTCGCCGTCCTTCAACGTTCTCGATACGGACGACATTGCCTTCATGACGCCTTTCTTGTTATACAGCGCCACAACGAGGGTCACTGGCTGAGCCGCGCCATGATTCGTTGCCGTCACTTCGGCGAGCAGCATCCCTTCGGCAGGCACGCTCGTAACAATTGCGCCTGCCTCGTTCTTGAATACAGCGGTATCCAGCGTCAAACCTTGCGGCTCAGGGGTCACCTCACCCGGGTCTTCCGTTGTTTCGACCAGTTGAACGTTGTCGATCAGCAAGTCGACGCCAGCTGTGTTTTTCCAAATAAATACGTTCGAAGCCGCTACACTGGCTCCCGTCTTGAACACGACCTCTTTCTTCGTCCATTCGGTCGAGTCGAACGACAATACATGTTTGATTTGGTCGGAATCCGGTGATTGGTCCGTCGGCTTGTATTGGAAGCCTGCAGCAGCGCCATCCGCCTCGGTTGCGCCGCTCACCTTGCCCCAGATCGTCAGCTTGTAATTCGTGTTCGGTTTCACCGTCACGAATTGACCGCCGCCGCCAGCACCGCCGGCCGTTACTTTCAGCGCCTTCGAGCCGCCAATTCCTGCTCCTGCCGCTGCTTCAAGACGTCCCCAGTTCATCCAGGCGTCCAAATCCTTCTCGTAATCGCCATTCACGACAATTGGCGGTTGTTCCGCAAGCGAAACGTTGTCGACCAGCAGGTCCACGCCGGCTGCCGACTTCCATACAAATACGTTAGCTCCCGCAACGCTTGTCCCCGTCGTGAACGTCACTTCTTTCTTCGTCCATGCCGTCGAATCAAACGACAATATGAATTTGATCTGATCGGAATCCGGCGATTGCTCCGTCGGTTTATACTGGAATCCCGCATCAGCGGTATCTGATTCAATCGCGCCGCTTACTTTACCCCAAACCGTCAGCGTATACGTCGTGTTCGGCTTAATCGTAACAAATTGACCGCCGCCTCCCGCTCCACCTGCGGGCACCTTGAACGCTTTAGAATTATCGACTCCAACTCCTGTTGCGAGCTCAGCGCGCGACCAGTTCAACCAGCCGGTCAAGCCGTCTTCAAAGTTACCGTTGACCATCGCAGGCAGGTTAAGCGTCACCGGTAACGTCAACGAATTATGATTGTCATCCCACACTTGATTGCCAAGCCAGCTCAGATTCGCCGGACGTGAGCCGTCTAGCTTATCGGCTTCCCAGCCGCCGCCTTTGGTCGTATTGGCTGTCAGATCGAATTGATCCTCGCCTTCCCATGCCCATACAAGTCGACCCACATGACGCTGAACAGCCTCATTGAACATCGCGGCCGTTACGTTCGTAGTCTGACTGTCTCCCCCGCCATACTCTCCAATAATCAGTGCCAAACCTTTGCTTGCAGCTTCATCCAGATAGTTCGCGAGCCGCTGCTGGCCATTAAACCATTCCCCATACATGTGAAGCGAGAACACCAGATTATCGTACGATGCCGCCAGCTGCTGGCCCGTAGACAAAATCGCGCTGTCAGGCGTTCCATTTCGGAATCCGCCCTCTTGGCCGTACAAATGACCGTCCAATACGATGATATTCTCCGCCCCGATCGCACGAATGGCTGCAATGATTTCCTCATGCACCTCTTTCCAGCGCGCAATGGACTCGCTAGTCGAATACCCTTGTCCGGTCTGCCCCGGTTCATTCATGATGTTGAACCAGACGTACGGATTGTCTTTGTACTTCGTTGCGAGGGTAATCCAATAGGCTTTCAGTTCGTCCACGGACATGGAATAACTGCCATCCGCGGCGGTTGAGCCGGTTTCACCCGGATACGAGCCCGTGAAATCATGATCCTCGAGCATGGTTACGACATGCTTGGAAGTAAACGCATTTACGATGCCGTCCAAATCCATGTTATTGTTGATGTTCCAATGCTCCATGCGCGGGAACATGTTCACACGAACCGTATTGAATTTCCAAGTGTCCACGATCATATTCACGTCTGGCAATGTCGGACGAGACCAAGGCCAGCGCGGGCCGTTCACGTTGACGCCTTTGGCGATGAATGTGTTTCCGCTTGGGTCCTTAATTTCACTCCCTTGGACAATAAAGTTACCGTCTGCCATAGTCGGCGTCTCCACGACCGGCACTTCCGGCTGCTCCGGCGCGGTCAGCACTTCTACACCTTCAACTACGCGGAAATTATCGAAATCAATCGGGCTGCTTCGAACACCGATCGCAATTTTGCCCGCATTATACGCGTGATCCTCAACCCGGTCAAACAATTTGGTAACCGTGTTCGCTTGAAGGGCATTGACCGAGATATGCCCGTCATCCTCTTGAATGACTTGCAATGTGGTTGTTTTGCCGCCTACTCCGTAAACAATATCAGTTGCCAAACCGGTTTCCGCATTGTTCACGATTTTCTTCAAAGAAACGTTTGCCGCATTGTTCGCAACGCTTGCATTGCCTAACAGCAATTCGTAATAGTTGCTTGCGTCTTGATATCCCCACAGCAACCGGGTTGCATTCCAGTGTCCGCTCGACAAAGGCGCCTCGACGTCGACTTGGAATGAATACGTACCGTCAAAGCTCTGGTCTGTGACCGCTGATTGCAGATAGGCACTCCATGACTCCGAATGCAGCTTGCCATTGGCAATTGAAAGCGTGGCATCCAGTGTCCAACCTTCGGCACTGCTAAAATCGCTTGTGTATTCCTCATTGGAAGCGCTTGCGAGAACGGGTGCGACTTGGCTAACCAACGAGAAAATCATCATAACGGCTGCCATTATCGAGACCCACTTCTTAATGCTGACCATGCTCACCATTTCCCTTCATTTTTCGAGTGACATGCTGGGACCGCAATTCTAATTATAATTTTGGCGCGGATGGCTCCAATATGGAAAAAAGTAGGTAGAACAGTGAAATCTGTCTCCTCCTTAACTGGAAATCATACGCAATTCCACCCTTGAAATAGAAAAGACCGCTACACATAGGTAGACGGTCCTAATGAACGCATGGATGAACTGCAAAATGGACTAGGAAACGAATAAGATCTTCCTGCTCAGCTCAACGACCATCTTCGTTTCGTTCGCTCCGCGAAGAGCCTCGCCCTGATAGGTTAGGTTGCTGATCGTGACCTGCTCAATCCTATGCTCGGCATCATAGCCGCGAATAATCGAAACCGGCAGCAAGCCGCCGACAATGGCGATGTCTTCGAAACGAATATCACGGACATGGCCGCGCTCCGCATCCTTCGAATATTGCGAGAACTGCACTTTAATATCAATGAGCTTCTCGCGTGAATCCTCCACGCGGATGTTCTTGTACAGCACATTATGCACATCCGCACGATCTCCATTATGAATCGTAAACGTACCGCCGGACTCGTAACCTTCGAATTCACAGCGGATAATATCGCAGTCGCTGAATTCGACTTCGGAGATGGCAGCGCAGCGCGTCTCATAACCGATCTCGAGTGCATTGCCCCATTCTGCGTTCCAGAACACCGAGCGGGTCACGCGTACATTTCTCACATCATGCAGGCCGGCCGGATGGAAATAATCGACGGCTTTGATCGCAATGCAGTCGTCCTTGGAGCGAACGAACACATTATCCACCGTCACATCCTCACAGCCTACGATATCAATGCCGTCACCGGTTCCCGCGTAAGTCAGAATGTTGATGTTGCTGATCGCGACTTGCGTGCTGCCTGCCGGCACCACATGCCAGGTCGGCCCATCGATAACGGAAATCCCCTCGATGGTCACTTGCTTGCAGCCTGCAAGCAGCATCATCAGATGTCTTTTGCTGCCTTCCTCGGCCTCTCTCCACGGCGAACCGTCCAGAATTCCTCTGCCGCGAATTGCAATGTTCGATGCATTCTCAGCCTTAATTCGTCCATGTACGATGGCGCCTTCTTCAATGTAAACCGTCTCTCCGTCTGACAATGTGATTTCCCCGGCATGATGAACCTCTCCACCTTTAAAATATCGCACTGATGGATCGGCCTGATCCGGACGCGCCTCGGCTTCCAGCGGATTGATCCAAATAAACAGCGGTTCGCGAATGTTAGCGTTGAACTCTACCGACAGCTTAATCGGTGCCTCTGCCTCGAAACGCAGCACGCCGCCGGCTTGAACCGGCTGAATCGCATGACGGAGCGGTCGAACGACAGCTTGTTCGGCCGCTTGGCTGTCTTCGATTTCAACAGTGACCTTGCCTTCGGCGGACAGCATCGCATACCCTGCGCCTTGACTACTGTAAACGAATACCGGCTGCCCGTTGATACGTACTTTATACCGCTCGGAAGCTGCGATTTGGGCCGCCGGAGCCTGATACTGAATCGTGGATTGCTGCATGGTTACACTCTCCTAATGAGCTGATTAAACCATTGTAGCGAACGTCCATCATGGAACGTGTGCGAAACTCGTCTGCACCCCGTACGAAACTTATTCTTTACGTACATGCTTGGGCAGCCTGCCGGTCTGCTGTTTATAAAATTTGCTAAAATACTTCTCGTCCTGAAAGCCCGTTTTCTCCGCGATTTGATAGACAGGCTCGTTCGTCGTAGCCAGCAGCTCCGTCGCTTTCTCGACGCGCAGGTCGTTCAGCACATCCTGAAATTGCTTTCCGACATATTGCTTGAAGCAGCGGCTGAGGTAGCTCCGGTTCAAATTGATGCGTTTTGCCACCTCGGTCTGATTCATGCTGCTTTGCAAATCAATCGAAATCATCTGCATCGCCCGCAGGATGCCGATGCACACATCCTCGGAGAGCTCATGATGGCGCAGCCGCAAGCGAACGAGCCTGAGCCAGTCCGTCCATTGCTCCCAGAACAGCAGCTCCTCGCAAGCAGCAGCCCAGTCCATCGACTCCGAGATCGACTCAAAATGCCGCCACAAAAGGACGGTGTTCTTCAGATGCTCGATCCAAACCGAAACCGCCGGTCTTCGCTCCCGCACCTTTTCCATCAAGTCGTGAAAAGCGCCATCGTGGTACACCCAGTAGAAGGAACGCCACTGCTGCTTCAGCACTTGCATTACGGCATCATCGGTGGTGATAGGCCGAGTCTCCAGCTCAATCCAGTCGATTTCATAGCCCGTCTTCTGCGCCTGGAAATCAAAGAACAGCTTCTCGTCCCGGTACCGGGTCAACAGCTGCACCATGACTTTCTCGGGCAAATTCCGCACACCGCGGATTATGACCGGAATCCACTGATTCCAATCCATCGCGGCATATAGCTGTGCAATATTCGTATATTTCTGAAGCAGGTCTTCCCGCCTGACATAGATGCCCTTCTTCTGTATCGTTATTGCGCGACTCCTATGGCTGGGCATAATTAGCTCAAAGGGCAGCTCCCAATTTGCCTCATTCGTAACAGGCGTCAAGAACAACGCCCATGGCTCCTCCGCCTCCTGATGCTGCTCCTGCAGCTCCAGCTTACGTTTCTCTTCTAACCGTATGCGTTCAATGATGCGCGCGATGGATTTATTTAAGGTGTCGTTTTCCAGCTCTGTCTTGACCACATAGTCGATCGCTCCAAGCCGCACAGCCTCTTGAATATGATGAAAATCCTGATGACAGGTTAAGACGGCAATCCACGTGCCAATATGATGTTCGCGAACCTGTCTGATCAGCTCGAATCCGTTCATCACCGGCATCGTCAAATCCGTAAGCACCAAATCCACATGGGATTGCTTCATGAGCTCCAAGGCAAGCTCGCCGTTAGCCGCCTCGCCGATGATCTCAATCCCTAACTCATGCCAAGGAATAATATGCATGAACCCTTTGCGCACAAAATATTCGTCGTCCACGATGATCGCCTTCATCATACGATCTCTCCTCAAAGTTAATGCGTGGCTGTGCCTGATCTCCGACTCCTCTGCCACCGCTTCAGACTTTACGTTTTAGTGGCGCCTCTGCCAGTCTGGATGCCAAGTTCCCCCTAAATATATATGGATCTAGTTAAGTGTTCAATAAAGAGAGGGGTGAAACCTGTTGGGTCGGAGTGGGAAGATTGTTACTTTTCATGCCAAAACAAGCCGCCCCGCTGTGGGACGACTTGTTCGGCTGTTTTAGTATGCTTGTAGGAGGATTGCTGCTAACCGTCTTGTTTAATACTTCGCGGCATGAATCGTTAACTACCTCAATTGAAGCAGCACATCAAACGGATAACGTCCGGCATTTCGCCCGTAGAGGGCAAGACCGCCTTGTTCGGCCTCAAGCGTCAGCTTGAAGCTGCGGCTGCGATCCAGCTTCGCTGCGATTCGGCTTGGCACGGTTACGCTGCATAGGTAGCCGAAAGATCCCGCTTCATCCAGCTTGTTATACACCTCTTGATACTGCCAGGACAGAACGCCTCTGCTATCTGCAGGATTATCCGGAAGCAGGAACGAACCGACACGCTCCCCATCAATAAGAACATGGATGCGGGATTCGTGACGCTGTTCATCCGTCATGTAGTACGTGTTGCTGTTGCGCTCCACGTTTGCGTCAGCCCCGTGCATGAAGCTAATCGTGTGCGCGCGATCCGTAGCCCCTTCCACATTGCGGGCAAGCAGTCGCTTCGCGCTGGCTTCGAAGCGGATATCTACATGGTGGATGACGTTATGCTCTGCTTTGCTCGGCAGGTTAATGTCGTAAACGAATTGGCCTTCTCCGCCGCCGTTTGTTTTATAGCCTTGAATCGCATTCCACTGATAGTTGAAGCTGTGCCCGGCAAATGCCGTAACCGGTACATTGACGAAACGACCCTCTGCATCGTAGACGCCATCTTCGCTTCCGCTGCGCACATCGAATGTAATGAAGTTGCGTGTTACAACTTTGCCGGAGGCATCCTTCAGGGAGACCGCCAGCACGGCAACCGCATCCTGATTCGGCATCGTAACGGTAAGCGGCGCATCAATTGCTGTTACGCCGAAGCCATCCCAGTTAAGCGCGATTGCGCCCTGATCCGCAACCGTGCGGATACCGAGGTTGTCAAACCACAGCTCATAGCTCAGCTGCAGCTGCTGGCCGTGGTATTGGTCCGAATAGCTGGAGCGCAGCAGCGGAACTGCTACCTGCGCATTGGCTTGAACCGTCTGACATGGCGGCGCGTCGATGACGATAAAGTCTGCCGCATGCAGATCGGCAAGCGACATGCCCGGTACAAACTCCTCGTAACCGAAATATTTGTCCGTTCCATCCAGGCGATAATAGCCGTTAAACTCATTGGTTACATCGCGGAATTCCGTAAAGACGAATCCGCACATCTTGTCATGGCGGCGGAATTCGTTGAGCATGTACCGATAGTGCCATGCGAGATCGCTGTCGCCCGCACCGCTCGTGAAGCCCCATACATTGCCGCACTCACTGTTGATGAGCGGAGCGTCGCCCTGCAAGTTGCCGCCGATATAGTTGAAGTCTGAGCCCGGATAGGTCTTCTCTACAATCTCCGATACATGCTCGCGTACTTGCTCATAGCCGTTAATATAGAAATGCCACGAATTCAAATCCGACTCGACATGGTCAAAGTTGCACGGGGAATTATCCTCGATAACCCGGGTCGGATCCGTTTGCTTCGCCCAGCGGTAAATCCCGCGCACCCATTCCTGCGTTTCCGGCAAGTACCAGCTCTGCTGGCCCGGCTCCCCTGTTAACCCATCCCCTTGCGGGTTGGTCTTCAGGCCCCAAGTTTCGTTGAACATAACCCAGCAGAAGATCGATGGGTGGTTGTAGTCACGATCGATAATTTCTCTGGCTTCGCTCTCATAGGAAGTGCGCGCCGTCTCATCCGGGTTGCCCCAGAAGCATGGCATATCTTCCATCACGAGCATGCCCAGCTTATCCGCCCAGTACAGCTTGCGCGGCTCTTCCGGTTTGATATGGATCCGGACCATGTTCAGGCCAAGGCGTTTCAGCAAGTAAATTTCATTATGCATCTCTTCATCCGTTGGATAGGTAAAATAACCGGTTTTATGGAACGACTGATCCAATGTACCGTTCAGGTAAACCGGCTTGCCGTTCAACGTGATCCAGCGATACGAGCGGTCACCGAACAATGCCGTCCCGATTTCACGAATACCGAAATACGTGGCAACCGTATCCGTGCTTGTGCCGCTGCTGAGCGTGAGCTCGCCTTCATAGAGGAACGGCGACTCCGGGCTCCACAGCTGCGGGTCGCTTACGATGAACGATACGTTGACCGCATTGCTGCCTGCTTCGAGCTGAACAACTGCCGTATGCTGCACCGACTGATCGGCGAAGCTAAACTGCAGCGTGGCTTCTCCCGCTTCCTGCGCAGTAATCGCGGCATTCACTTCAATGCCGCCGTCAATACGGGTGTTGAATTTAGCCGATTGGATGTAGGCCTGCGGCCGCGCCTCCAGCCATACCGGCTGCCAGATCCCGCGAATTTCGCCATACCCTTGCTTGCCTCGTGCCTGCGAGCTGCGGTCGAAGTCTTCTGCTCGCACGATGATCGTGTTTTCTGCATCATTCTTCCACAGCGTACTAACCTCGAACTCGAAGCTGCCATATCCGCCAGCATGCGAACCGACATGAATGCCGTTAACCCATACATCGGAGCGATAATCGACAGCGCCAAAACGCACGAATACAAGCGATCCGCTCTCTGCCGGCGCCCATGTTACAGTCTTCTTATACCAGCCTGTTCCAGTCTCGTTACGGCCGATACCCGACAACGGGCTGGACCACGAGAACGGTACCGTAATTTCGGAATCAAATTGATCCGAAGGCTGCAAAGCGGCGGAGTAATCGCTTACATTCTCTTTAGTATCTAGACGGAAATCCCATACGCCGTTCAGATTCAGCCAATCTTGGCGCTGCCAATCCGGACGCGGGTACTCGGGACGCGGCATTTCTGTTTGTGCAGATTTCAAAGCTTGAGCAGCCATTTGGGAAACACAACCTTTCAGGGTGGTGGATGGATTTGAATTGCCCTCATTTTAGCATCGGTATATGATTTAATCAATATATATTATGTTTTTACAATACACCAATTATAGAGTACACTGGTGGTAATGAAAGAACTGAACGATGAAGGGTTGAAATGCAGATGAGTGAACTCAAACAAGATACCATTCGTTATCCCTCCACCCGCCTAATCGATGTGGCCAAAGCGTTGTCCGGTGACGTTCGCGTCCGTATCCTGGAAGCACTGGGCGAGAAATCGATGAGCGTCAGCCAGCTCGCCGAAGCACTCGGCGTTGCGCAGCCGACCATTTCCGTAAACGTGCAGATCTTGGAGAACGTAGAGCTGATTACATCCACACTCGGCGCGAGTCGGGAGAAAATATGCTCCGTCACCTGTCGCTCCATTCAGTTGGACTTGCCCGTGAAGCTTGGTGAAGGACTGCTTCGCACGGAAGAGCTGCGCATGCCAATCGGCATGTACGCTCATTGTGCCGTCCAGCCCACATGCGGCATCGTTACACGCGATTGCGTCCAACTGGGATCCGTCGATGATCCGCGCGCCTTCTACTTGCCGGAACGGGTAGAGGCTTCCTTGCTCTGGTTCGCTGGGGCGGGTTATGTGGAATATTATTTTGCCAATCCGATGCCGCCCGGCGTTGCCATTGATGAGCTGTGGTTCAGCGCAGAGCTATGCTCCGAAGCGGCAGGCTTCCAGATGGACTGGTCGTCCGATATTTCCCTTATCATCAACGACCAGCTTGTCGGCACATGGACAAGCCCCGGCGATCTCGGCGACCGCAAAGGTAAGTTAACTCCGGACAAATGGAAGAGCGGCACCGAGTACGGCAAGCTGACCGAGTGGCGCATCTCCGCTTCCGGCAGTCGAGTGAACGGCGAAGCATCGTCGGAAACAACGCTTGCGGCACTCGGCCTGCAGTACAACAAGCCCATTCGCGTCAGGCTGGAAGTGTCCGAAGACGCGGTCAACTGCCGCGGGCTTAACCTATTCGGCGCCGACTTCGGCGACCACAGGCAGGATCTGCTGCTGTCGTTTATCCGCTACGCGGAATAGATCCATAGAAGGACTGACTCAACAGTGCGCAGCCGCGACTTTTGGGACAGTCCTTTTTTTGTGGTGGGAGCTGAACGCTGGCAGGGGCCCTGCTTGGCACCTCTCTGGCTCAGAATGGGTAGTTCACACTGTGAAGTTTCAGGGATATGCCGCCGGCTTCTCACTCTAACAAACCACAGAGGCCTTATTTCAGCAATTTGGCTCATTTTGAAATTCTAACGAACCCTACAGGCCCTATTTCATGTTTGGAGTCCCCTTTTCGAGCCTTTTGGGCAGAATAGCGTCCCTACGGTTCGTTAGATTTGAAAGAGGGCGATTTTCACCTAAATAAGGCCCGTACGGTTCGTTAGCGCGCAGCAGCAACACCTGGAGACGCTAACGCACGAAGCACACCTGGGGGCCTACATGGACGCCCAAAGTAGCTAATATCGCACAAGAAGCTCACCCAGAGATCTACATCGACGCCAAAGTAGCTATTCTCGCACAAGAAGCTCACCCGGGGATCTACATGGACACCAAAGTAACTAATATCGCGCAGGAAGCTCACCCGGGGATCTACATGGACACCAAAGTAACTAATATCGCGCAGGAAGCACACCTGGGGATCTACATGGACGCCCAAGCGGCTAATTTCGTACAGCCCTTGCCAAGAGAGCGGCTTTCGGTGCAATACAGTGGTGGGGGAGCGACGAATGAAGTAGGTAAGACACAGTTAGTTGAAGAGCCGCCTTTTGCGAGAGGTGTCGGTTGCCTCTCTCGCAGGATTACAAGACAAATTTCCAGAGCAACCACGAAACAAACGCGGCCAGCCACGACACAAACCCGAATATCATGACAATTTTGTTCTCGCTCCAGCCATACTTCAAGCTAAAATGATAATGAATCGGCGCCATCCGAAAGATGCGCAGCTTCGTCTTCTTGTAATACCACACCTGCAGGATCACAGACAGCTGCTCGGCCAGATAAATGATGAACAGAATCGGAATCAGAATCTCTACCTTCTCGACGACCGCCAAGAAGGTGAGCGAACCTCCAATTGCTAGGGAGCCGGTGTCGCCCATGAATGCTTTTGCCGGGTAAATATTATAGATGAACAGTCCCAGCAGGCAGCCTATCATAACTAGAGAGAACGTCTGCACTTCGATTCTTTCGGAGATGACAAAGAAGAAGAAAAAGGTCGGAATCGCGACGTTGATCAACAGCCCGTCCAACCCATCGGTAAAGTTAATGGCGTTAGCGGAGCCTACAATGAACAAAAGCATGATCACCAGATATAGCCACGGAGGTAAGCTGAGCGAGAAGCCCCGAAATACCGCAATGTCCGTGCTTAAGTTGAATTGCTGAAGCAATACAAGCAGCAATGCACAGGCGAAGGCGAACTGAAGAACCAGCTTCATTTTGCCGGAAATGCCCGATGGATCTTGAAATGCTGCCTTTCGAAAATCATCCATGAACCCTATGGCACCGAATAAAACAAACGTTGCTCCTATAAACAGCACCATCGGCTGGGGATGAACGTAGACCGAAACCATAATGCCAACCAGCAGGATTAATCCCGACATTAACGGCGTGCCGCGTTTAGCTTGATGATCCGGCGGCAATTCTGCACGAATAGGCTGCGTTAGCTTCAGTGTGCGCAAGCCCCAGATGAGCAGTGGAGTCAGCAGCGTTACGAGCAGAAACGAAATTCCAGACGCACTCAGTATGGAAGTATCCATTAGCCCGGTTCTCCTTCAGCGCGAGATTTATGACACTTCATAATGAGCGTAGATGGGATGATGCGCGCTTTTGTGCCGGAGTACCATTTGGCCGGATTGACGTTGTCCTCATCATCCACCTCAGACTCTTCGATTACAGCATCGATGACGAAGCCCGCGCTGATCAACGCGTTGATGAACGTACTAACCTTGCGGTTGTGCATGACAATCGGCGTACCTCTCCATGCCTCATGCCGCTCGAAGCTCTCTTTCACATAGGACCGCCTGAATTTCAACTCTGCATCGCTGTATTCCACCACGCTATGTACGGGATGCTCCCAGCTAAATACGAAGATCCCGCCGGGCTTCAAGCTTCTATGGATGTGGCTTAGCGTCAGCGGCAAATCCACGGTCCAACCGAGTGCATAAATCGATACCGCTTTGTCAAAATAATTCTCCGGCAGCTCCGACATCTCTTCCATAGGTGTCTCCATGAGGACGACAGACATGTCCAAGTTAGAGGTAACCTGCCTTGCCGTCTCAATCTGCGAGCCAGACAAATCAACGCCCCAGAGCTCGCGCGCTCCACGCTTGGCCAGATACTCCAGCGTATGCCCGCTGCCGCACCCTACTTCAACGATCGTGCAATCCGTAATTGTCCCCAGCAAGTTCAACTCTTCCTCCGTTGGCGCATAGGAACCATACGATAGATGTTCGAACGAGCCTTCAAAGAATTGATCCGCTACTTTATTCCAGCCTTCTTTATTGAGTTGAATGATAGCCTTGTGCTGCTGCAGCATGTTTGGATCCCTCCGCTTGGTTTGGAAGTCTACTATCCTAAATGCTAGCATTATATGGAAAATCGTTGCAAGGGCGAATTAGCACGATTCGAAACAGAGCGGCATATTGTACGATCATAAGCGTGTATCCTTGACTTGGAAAATACTGTGTATTATAATCTCGAATAAGCTGAATATTCAAACAAAAGCTGCGAAGAGAAA
Organism: Paenibacillus rhizoryzae; assembly: GCF_059686995.1. Classification (NCBI taxonomy): domain Bacteria; kingdom Bacillati; phylum Bacillota; class Bacilli; order Caryophanales; family Paenibacillaceae; genus Paenibacillus; species Paenibacillus rhizoryzae. The sequence continues at coordinate 413,855 of NZ_JCAALT010000006.1, forward strand.
GAGTATCGCGTTGATGTCTTTAACAGAGAGCCCCGGCCGGTGCAAAGGGGTAAAGAATAACCGCGAGAATATGGTCTCTGAGCTGCGCCCCGAACCCTCTATGGGAGTAGGCTGCGCCGGATCCTGCACCCGTTACTGTGCTAGGGTATAACCGCGAACCGCGGCGTACCTGAAGAGGTGAATGCCGCGAGGCATTTATAAAATTGGGTGGTACCACGTGAGCACAGCTCTCGTCCCTTCGGGATGAGGGCTTTTTCTGTTTTCTATTAAGGAGGCGATGTGGATGGCACCTATATTTATTGGCGGCGCTTGGCCGTATGCGAATGGCTCCTTGCACTTGGGGCGATTGGCGAGCTTATTACCCGGAGATGTTCTGGCACGTTATTACCGTTCCAAGGGCGAGCAGGTTTTGTACGTATCAGGAAGCGATTGCCACGGCACTCCTGTCGCGGTTCAAGCGATTCAAGATGGCGTTTCTCCCAGCGCTATCGCGGACCGCTACCATCGGGAATTTGCCGATTGTTTCGCACAGCTTGGCTTTACCTATGACCTCTATACGCGGACGGACCAGCCCTTCCATCATCAGGTCGTGCAGGAAATCTTCCTGAAGCTGCTCGAGAATGGCCATCTGTACAAGAAAACGATTCAACAGACCTACTGCGAGACGGATAAACGGTTTCTGCCGGATCGTTACGTTGAAGGAATATGCCCGGTTTGCGGAAGTCGCGCCCGAGGCGATCAATGCGATGCTTGTTCCACCATGCTCGACCCCGCCGATCTATTGGATAAGACCTGCAAAATATGCGGCAATCCACCTACTGAACGGGCCACCGAGCACTTCTATCTTGCGCTATCCCATTTTCAGAATGAGCTGTCTGCTTACGCTGCCGGCAAGTCACATGACTGGCGAGAGAACGCGGTTCAATCAACAAAGCGCTACTTAGAAGAAGGCCTTCTTGATCGAGCGGCAACACGAGACTTAGACTGGGGTGTTGAAGTACCGGTAGAGGGCTTCGAGGATAAGAAAATCTATGTCTGGATCGAAGCGGTCAGCGGTTATCTGTCAGCAAGTAAACAGTGGGCTGCTGAGACCGGCGGGAGGTGGGAGTCCTTCTGGAAAGATGGAGAGGCGACCATTACGGCTTATTATGTGCACGGCAAAGACAATATCCCCTTCCATACATTAATATGGCCTGCCGTACTTCTGGGCGGAGGCGGACTGCATCTGCCGGATCGGATGATTTCCTGCGAGTACATGACGCTGGAGGGAAAGAAGTTCTCGACCAGCCGCAACTGGGCGATTTGGGTGCCTGATATCCTGAGCCGGTATCAGCCGGACTCCATCCGCTATTTTCTCCTTGCTAACGGCCCTGAGAGGCGGGATACGGATTTTTCTTGGCGGGAGTTTATCCACAGTCATAATGGGGAGCTGCTCGGCGCATTCGGTAATTTCGTGAACCGTACGCTCGCTTTTATTACAAAATCGTTTGAAGGACGTGTTCCCGCAGGCGAGCTTAGCGAAGAATGGAAGCAGGTTCTTACGGAGTTGTACCTGGAGTCGGGGACCCTTATTGAAGAAGGCCGATTGAAAGAAGCGCTGGAGTTGATTTTCGCTCAAATCCGCCGGGCCAATAAATATTTCGATGAGCAGAAGCCATGGGTTCAAATCAAAGCGGATCGCGATGCATGCGGCCATACACTCCATACTTGCACGGGAATCATTGCGAATTTAGCCAATCTGCTGCAGCCGTTCATCCCCTTCTCCTGTGAGCGCATCCGGTCCTTCCTCACGCTTGAACAGCCGGCTTGGAAGCTTATTACCGTTCCGGCTAACCAGCAAATTCAGAGCTTATCGCTGTTATTCGAGCGCATTGATACTCTTCGTATTGTAGAGGAAGAATCTAATTTGCTGAATAGCAGAACGCAGCAGCTGTAGCTGAGGCCCGCGGCCTGGAAACCGGTCGTCTAGCGGCTTTCATGGGCGGCAAGTGCTCGAAATTAAGGGCGGGCTAAACTTCTAACGAACCGTACGGCTCTTATTTACATGAAAATAGCCCCCAACCCATTCTAACGAACCGTGAAGGCGCTATTTAGGGGAATTGGAGCGGTTAGAGGCTTTTTTACACCAAATAACGCCTCTAGGGTTCGTTAGATTTTCAAATCGAGTTATTTGGTTGAAATAAGGGCTGTCTGGTTCGTTAGAGTGAACTTCTACTCTCTACTTGCTAATCAACGTAACGAGCAAATAAACAGCCGTTCCCCACATGACGACAGCGGAGACTTTGTTCAGCGCCATCATAATCCGCCCTGATTTATCCAGACTGCCCGTAAGGCGTCCTGCCGCAGCCAGACTAGTAAACCATAGCCACGAGACAACCACGCAGGCCACGGTGAAGAGCACCTTCTCGGCCCCGCTATATTGCAAGGAGCCTGTCCCAATGACGCCGATCGTGTCCAGAATCGCATGCGGATTGAGGAGCGACACCGACGCTGCAAAAGCAATCTGTTTCTTCGCTCCGAGAGCTTCCGCGGAAGAGGACTCCCGATTGGCCGGCTTGCTTTTCCAAGTCAGCCATCCCATATAGAGGAGGAATAGGATGCCCACGGCGAACAGGATCGTCTTCAGCCAAACGAACTGCAGGACAAGGACCGATACGCCGAGCACCGCCAGCAAGATCAGCAGCGTATCGCAGATAGACGCCGTAATGACGACGGGCAGCGCCTTGCGGAGCCGGCTTTGAACCGCACCTTGATTAAACACAAACACATTTTGCACACCGAGCGGCAAAATCAATCCTAATGCCAATATAAATCCATGAATCATTGCACCAAGCATGGTTCCATTCTCTCTCCAGTTCCAGTTGTTTATTTACCTTAGCCCCGCGGCAAAACGATGTATATGCTGATTCACTTCCGCCCAATTGGCAGCACGCAGGACGAACTCGCCCGTAACGGCTCGATTATAAGGCTGATCATACAAAATAATCGGTTTGCGCATGCGAGCGAACTCCTCCGCGTAATGTGGCGCATCATCGACCAATAGGTCCACTTTAGCCGCTATGCAGGCTTCGAGTTTATTTTCGGCGAATGATATATTGTGATAGGTAAACTTATGATGGTTCAACCAATCGATTGTAACATCTCGGAACAGCATCGGCCTTGCCGTTATAATAGACAGCTCATGCTGAAGCGATAATTGCCGCAAACTATCAGCTGCATTCGGATAAGGCGCCGAATTCCAATGGATATCATGGCCATGCTTCTCATAAATACGATCTCGTTCTTCCTTATTCCAGCCATAGGATCGATAGATATAAAAATCTTGAATATCTGCGGCCATTAGCGCCATTCCGGATGCCCTATTATAATAGGTTACATGCGCCGCCGTCGCATCCAGAACGGTATTATCCAAATCTATGGCAATATGCAAACGGGCTCAACTCCTTCGAGGCGTTGCCTATTCGTTCTATCCGGCATGTGTGGAAGTATGTTTACTCATTATCGGTTGCCGCATGGTCAAATACAAGAGGTGCGCACCTGCTTTCCACAGCGAATTAATGAGTAGGAAACGTTTGCAATATTGTATCCAGCTGTGGATAACTTAAATTGTGGATATGTTCATACGTCCCCAATACTTATACCCTTATTGCCGTTTGAGCTGTTGGCATTGGGGATAACTTTGTGAATAACTGTTTGGAACAACTTTATGAACCGGAGGCCTCTATTATGTCCGAAACAACGAACGCCCGTATAACTGCCTTGCCTATGTTAGGGCAAACCCTCTCCCCCTTCGGGGCGGATCTGGTGATTGCCGAATGGACCGCCGAAGGTTGTTCACCGGATAGGGAACCGATGCGCATTGCACCGCTGCATCTTCATCATGAAGATGATGAAGCATGGTATGTGCTTGAAGGAAAGCTGGCTATCCAAATTGGCGACACCATTGTAGAGGCTTCCGGCGGCAGTGCCGTCATAGCCCCGCGCGGCGTGAAGCATACCTTCTGGAATCCGGCACCGGAGACTGCCCGTTATCTGCTTATCATGAACAAGCGCATTCAAATGTTAATCGATGCGATTCATGCGATGGAGCAGCGAGATCCGGATTCGATGCGAGCCCTGTTCACCCAATACAAAGCTGAACTTCTCGAATAGTTATGCACAAAAAGGCCGCCACTCTCCTTCCCCGGAGAGTGGCGGCCTTTCAATAAATCTATGAACCCAATCTTCCAATTGCGATAAATACGGCAACCGCCAGAATCACTACGTTCATCACGATCGCCTGGTTCTCGCTTCTTCTGGCATGAACCCCAATAGCCAGCACCATTATGACCGCTATTCCAATTCCGGCAACGCCGGCCAGCCATGGCAGAATGTCTGTTGCAGTTGGTACGATAAATCCGATTGCAGCGAGCAGCTCGGATAAGCCGACGAGGAGAACGAGCCCCCGAGAGGAATCTTTTGCCCAAGGCATGCTTGCTTTAACCTTCTCATATTGGAACGTCTTCATGATGCCTGCCATTAAGAACATAAGCGCCAGAATAATCTGAACGGCCCATAATGCGATATTCATAATTTGTACTCTCCCCTTGTTGGTTGTATGGGCTTATCATACGACAAAGGGTATTTAATCAGAAGTAGGCACTTGAAAGTTTCCTTGTTTCCAAAAAGAAACCATAGATAAACACAGGAAAATCCGAGCAAGAAGCACACTCCCCACTCGGATCTCCGCCTACATTTTACAACATGCCATAAGATTTTAACGTCTTTAATCGTTCTACCGTAACGAAACCGCGCCATTCGGCTTCAGCTCCGGGACCTACCGGCACCCAGCTGATGCCCCAGCCCCCATCATCCCGCTGCTGATCGATCAAAGCATGCAGATGCCGATCCAGCTCGCCTTCCGAAATCACCTTGCCTGCATAGCTGCTGCGCTTCGGAGCCCAATCCAGTACCTTTTGCACATAACCAACGGCTTCCGGATCTCGCTCGATGATGCCGGGCTGCTGCAGCCATTCCTCTATCCATGCTAGATAGGGAGCAGCTTTCTCTTGCTCGGGCGTATGCTGCAGAAACGTAATCCACTGGATACCATCGTGAAAACCAATCGGCTTCTCCTGCTCTAGCGCGCGCCAGATATAGGCTGTGTTTCGCTGAAACCATTCTTCCTTCCAAATGTCCGTCCGTGCTTGCTGTTTGTATAATGTCCCGATTAATAGACCGGTCGGATTAATCGAAGCGACATCATCCCGCTCGGCATTCCACCAAGGCGCATGCGGGTATGCCGCCGCACTGCGGAATACGAACGGCACGCCGCCCTCCGGCAATGTAATGCTTCGCATATAGCGGATAGTGCCGTCAAGGATGTCCGGATCATAGCTGTCCATCTCCTCCATGATCGCAAGCGCTACCTCAGTCGGCACAGGCTGACTGTCCGGACAGCGAATGTCCGCTTCCAGCGCATGTCCAAAACCGCCGTCCTCATTCTGATAGGCGCGAAGCGCGCCGAAGACCCCTTCTTTTGTCCCGTCCTCGAAGAGATATTCAAATCTTCTCCGATCAATCAACCTGCCGTTTCGGTATAGAAATGACTTAGCCCGTTCGAGAATTTCATTGCTTTCCATCCTGAACAACCTCCTCTGAAATAGGAAATCCTATTCAACCGCTATCTCTGACTGTATCTTGTATCTGTCGTAAACTTGTCTCGCCATCCGGAACAGCTCTTCCCGCAAATGCAGCGGTTCCTTTACTTCCGCATCCATGCCAAGCCAATAGAAAAACTTGATCGCCCACTGCCACTCCGAAGCCGGGCACATGAAATCCAGCTCCCAGCTAACATCCGTGACCTGTTTCACGTTGTCGCCAATATGAAAGTCCTGCTCCGCCAATAACGCTCCCCGGTACGTTAATTGAGCGATAATGCGGGTAGAACCCTCATCGCTGCCGGCCGGACTCTCTGCTTCCCGAGCCAAACGTTCCGCTTCTTCGCCAGGCACCTCCATGAGTTCCATCGCTTCGAAGCGATCGACGCGAAAGGTCCGCTGCTCGCCGTGGGTTATCGAATACGCTTCGCAGTACCAATACCCGTGCGCGGAATACATTTTACGAGGCCGCAGTTCCAGCCAGCGTGTCTGTTTCTCCGAACGATAAAGCACGCGGAGCCATCTCGAATCAGCAGTATGGGCCAATAAATCGGTCAGAAACGGGGATTTGACGCTGCGCTGCGGCACTTCGACCTCGACATAATCAAGCGTGGACTCGATCTGCGCCAAAGTCTGCTCCGGCATAATGGCCTTCAGTTTATCCATCACCGTCCATCTTGCCTGCTGAAACGGCGTATCGGCCATCCTCGTCAAGCTGCGAAGCGCGAAGAGGACAGATAGCGCCTCGCCGGAATCCAGCTGCAGCGGCGGCAGCCGGAAGCTTTCCATCAACCGAAAGCCTCCTGATGGACCCGATACCGCATACAAAGGAACCCCCATCTCGGAGAGCGACTGCATATCCCGCAGAATCGTCCGCTTCGTCACTTCGAATTTGTCCGCCAATCGTTTGGCTGTTGCCGGCTCCTGCTGCAGCGCAATTAGGATCGCCATCAATCGGTCCATCCGCCTCACTGACATCCCTCATTTCAACCTCATTATATCACCCTATTGGTGACAATAAGTCTGTCACCATGCGGGCAGCTTCCAACAAAAAAAAGATAACCTCGCCGCAATATTGCAAACATATGTTCGGTACTGTATGATAACCGTAAGGGCCATACTGATATGGCCACCCCAATCACAAAGGAGCGATTTTAAGATGATCACAATGTTGGTCCCTTATCTAGTCATGAACGGCAATGCAACGGAAGCTATCAAATTTTATCAAGAAGCTTTACATGCGGAAGTAGTCATCATGCAAACCTTTGGCGAGATGCCGCAGAACCCGGAGATGCCGCTTCCGGAAGAAGCTAAGAGCCTAATCGGCCATGCAACCATTAAAGTCGGCCAGACCGACCTTATGTTCTCCGATGCATTCCCAGGTACGCCTCATCAACTCGGCAACCAAGTTACAATCTGCCTGTGCACGGACGATGTAAATACTTCCAAGCAAGTATTTGCCGCACTCGAGCAAGGCGGTCAAGTCAGCGTGCCTTTAATTGAAACGCATTTTAGCCCGGGCTATGCGGTGATCACGGACAAATTCGGCGTTACTTGGCAGCTTTACACAAACATGCACCAATAGATTGCACGTTTTAAGTATAAAGAGACACGGCTTCGCACATGATGCGGGCCGTGTCTTTTTTGCTTACAAAGCAGGGGAAGTTATGTCTCATTTTGTCGTTTTTATTTCGTTTATATGCAATTTGCTTCTGATATAATGGAGTCAACTAGTCCAAATGTCGTAAAACAAAAGAAAAATGTCAAATCTATTCCTTCAGACATGGTAAAATGAAGCTATATGGCCTTATAATACTAACTTAGGAGGGAAAAGCGGTACTATGAATTATTTATACTTCATCTTGGGTTCATCAGTAGAATACTTCTCTGTTTTCGTTTTAATGTTTACCTTATTCCGCTTTCCCGTGACAGAACGGCTAAATATTACTTTGATTGTCTCCCTTATGATGAGTCAGGTTTCTTACTTCACTCGGCTTATCCCTGAAATCGGAGATATATCTTCCTATATACAACTCGGGATGCTAGTTATCGTCTTATGGGTCTTGTTCCGGGTTCCAATCTATTATTCTCTCATTATGAACGCCGCGGCCTTCATTGTCGGATTCGCCATTCAGGGGTTGACGCTTCTCGTACTCTCCCTAACCGGTACGCCGCTGGAAGTTGTGGCAGGTACCCCGATTCTGTCCGCATCGGTGCAAGTGTTGTCTGCTGCGATCGTGTTCGCCATCAGCAGAACCATTTTTATCAAACATTGGGGTTATGATTATGTACCAGCTTCGCATCGCGCGAACGTCACCATAACGGGAACCAATGCGATACTGCTCGTTGTTGTCGTATCCAGCCTCGTCATTGCTGCGGGCGCCGGACTCATCCTGCGGGGAAATTATAAAGACTATGCCATAGTAGCAAGTGTCATTTTTCTACTAACGATCCCCCTATTTCTGCATTACTCCATTAGAAAAGACAAAGAAGACGCTAAATAGGAATCGTTATTACTCTGATAAGGAGGTGATAGCGATGCAAAAAAGAGCTTACCAAATGTTGGCGGCAGCCATTATCGGCGTTTCATCCTTGTTTGTACTGACAGGATCTTATTTCCTGCTCCACAATCCGCGCATTCCAAACGAATTAAGAAAAAAGGGCGTGTAATATGAAGATTCCAGTCGTAAAAAGATACAATAAAAAAGAGTTTGATATCGTTTTTATTGATCTTGAGGACGTTCTTCTTATGCGCAGCTACCGCGGAGAGGTATACTATCAGACAAGAGAAGGTCTTTACAGTCAAGTTTCTACGTTTGAAGAACATGAGCGCTTCTTGGTAGGAGAAGGCTTTAAGAAAGTCGATCGTTGTTACGTCGTACAAATGGATCAAGTCGAGTTTTTTGATGAAATCCAACAACGACTATACTTCGTGAAGAAACCAGTAAATAGCGATTCACCAAGCGCACCAGTTTCCGGCGCACATCTGAAGGAAGTAGATCGGCTCTGCAACGCTGCAGAATCTCCTGCGATCCGTAATGATCTGACCGGCGGGTTATCGACAACATAGATGGAAAGAACCAAAAAGCCTTCTTCCCTTAACGGGAAGAAGGCTTTTTGGTTAGGCTGCCTGAATGACGGCGCCTCTGGCACGGCGAATACGCAGCGCCATAAGCGAGGCCAGCAAGCAGAGGAAGCCGGACATGACGAATGGCACCGTGTAGCTGCCAAGCCAAACGCGCAGCAGTCCCGCTTCGTATGCTGCAAGCGCCGCGCCTGCTTGATGCGCCACCACGACCCAGCCGAAGATCATGCCGGCCTTCTCTTTGCCGAAGGTATCGGAGGCCAGCTTCGCGGTTGGCGGAACAGTCGCAATCCAGTCGAGACCATAGAAAACAGCGAAAACGGTCAGCTGCGTATAGCCCATGCCAAGCGCATAAGGCAGGAAGATCAGCGACAGTCCGCGCAGTCCGTAATACCAGAACAGCAGCCACCGGCTATCGAACCGATCGGACAGCCAGCCCGACAACGTCGTACCGACAAGATCGAACAGCCCCATCAGCGACAGCAATCCTGCCGCGGTTACAAGCGGGATGCCGTAATCGCCGCAAGCCGGTATCAAATGCGTTCCGATGAGCCCGTTTGTGGAGAAACCGCAGAAGAAGAATGTGCCGGCGAGCAGCCAGAACGTCCCGCTGCGCGCAGCGCTCAGCAAGGTCTGAATCGGAGTGAAAAACAAATTGCCGGTAAACGGTACAGGCTTCACCACTTCGGTTGTTCCTAGCGCAGATACGCCGACATCGTAAGGATGGTTTCGCATCCAGATTCCGACGATCGGCGTCAGGACAGCCAACACCCCTACAACCGTATATACAGCGGTCCGCCACCCGATATCCTCTGTCAGCTTAGCCAGCAGCGGCAGGAACAGAAGCTGACCCGTGGCAGCACTTGCGGTGAGCATGCCGATTACTAGCCCTTTGTGCGTGACAAACCACCGGCCGGCAATCGTAACACCGAGCACATTGGCCAAGGATCCGGTTCCAATCCCGACCATGATGCCCCATAGCACGGTCATTTGCCAGATCGACGTCATGATCGGCGTAAGCGATAAACTAACGATGAGCAGCAGCATGGAGATCACCATGATTTTACGTACGCCATACCTCGCCATGAAAGCTGCAGCAAATGGCCCCATTAATCCATACAGCAGAATACGAATCGAAACGGCGCCGGATACCGCGCTGCGATCCCAGCCAAATTCTTTCTCCAGCGGCAGCATGAGAACGCTTGGCACGGAATTAATCGCCGCTGAAACGAGCAGCGTCAGAAACACAATGCCGACAACTACCCAGCCATAGTACAACCTCGATGATTTCATTCCCCGTATCCCCTTACTTCAGCTTATAGGCAACAAGCGCCATCTCGAGACAACGCCGTTTATCGGCTTCCAGGAAGTCTTCTCCCAGCAGCAGGCCGAGCTTTTCTAACCGATTATAAAGCGTCTGGCGGTGGATGTGAAGCTTCGCCGCCGTCTCTTGCTTCGAGCCCATGCAAGCCAAATAAACATCCAGCGTCTCAATAAGCTGCAGATGATGCTCTCTATCGTATGCGATTAGTTCTCCCAGATGGTCATCCACATACGAAGCGAGGAACGACAGCTTGGGAACGGCCTTCAGCAGCTGGTATACACCAAGTCGGTCATAGAAGATGCATCCCTCTTGCGTCGCTACATTACGTGCAACTTCAATAACCTGCTGCGCTTCTTCGAAGCTTCTCGAGGATTCCACGATTTGCGTACGCAGCTTGCCGAAACCGGCATGAAGCTTTAATGATTTTCGCGGTTCATGCGCAGATGCTCGCAATTCCTCCGCAAGCCGCATGAGCGTCGCTTGGAAGTTGTCATGCGACTCCTTGTGCAGGGCGTCTTTGGCGCAGAGCATATAGATGCGATTGTTCTGGATCATGACCAGATTGTAGAGCCCATGCTTCTTCAGGAGCTGCCGAACCAGGATGAGCATATCCTGCTTATCGGCCTCAATCGTAATCGGTTCAATGTCGGCCGTATGCTGAATTTCGATAATGCCGCTGGCAAACAAATACTCGCCTTTATTCAACTGACGAAGGCCCATTCGGGATTGCGCCTGGTCCTCGTTCTCGATACGGTTGTTCATAATATCCAGGATGAATTCGTTATGGTCGCGAGACATCTTCTCTTCCAGAAACTCGGTGCGCAGTGTAATCGCGGCAACAGCCTTCGTGGTGTAATCAAGCAGCAGCGTCAACGACTCTGTAATCTCGGCGCGATTGTGCAAGAGTACCCCTACATAGGAGAAGGTCTGGCCGAAACAAATAACGGGCTCGACGACAAGCAATTGCTGCGCATTCATCGGCAGAATCGAGACGTCTTTGGCAGAGAGCGCCTTGGTATCCATCTGCCGCTGCAGGAAGCTCGAAATCGGTCCCGATACTTTACTGGTTAAAGCCGGGTAGAAAATGCTGTGGTCAAGCGATGAGAAATACAGTACCTGTCTGGCCGATTGTTCATGGAAAGCTTTCAAGATTTGCGCAATCCCCGTACTCTCCAGTGTTAGACGCTGCAGCTTTCGCGAGTAGACCTCGAGCTCCTTCAGAAACTGATGCTGCCTGTTAATAATCAGGGCATGAATATCCTGCGTAATCTCGACAAACCGTACCGGCTGCTCAAACACAATAAGCGGAAAATGATGCAGGTCCGCGAGCTCCACAATTTCTTTCGGAATGTTATCGACGGTGGTGCCCATCTCGATACATAGCCCTGCCGCCTGTTGATCGATCAACTGCTTCATATAGGCAAAACGTTCCTGTTCATTCTGCTTCAGCCACAGGCCCGTCGTCAGAATCAAATCATTCGGGCTCACGTACGGCGCCACATTCGTAATTTCAAGCACATGCACCCAGCCGACCGGATGATGGATGCCTTCCCGTCCTGCAACCAATCTCGCCGCGCGAAAGATCGGCCGTTCGAGCAGCTGTTTAATCCCAAACGTCATTGTGTCCATTTTATCACCTTTACTTTAGACATTTTGTCTATACGTAGTAGGCTCAATATACATAAATGTCTATCCATCTGTCAATTCACTTTATATTCTGTATGATGTTTATGCGCCAGATCCATTCTATAATGCAAATAAGAACAGGAAACAACTTACGACTTTCAGAGGTTCGCATTCATGGACGGGGAGAGATCACTAATGATCATTGGCGTGCCGAAGGAAATTAAAAATAATGAATGCCGTGTAGGCGTAACACCATCCGGTGTGAAGGAATTCGTTCAAGACGGACATACCGTTTATGTGGAAACAAATGCCGGTTATGAGAGCGGTTTTACGGATGCTGAGTACCAGCAATCGGGAGCGATTATCCTAGCCGATGCCGCAGCTGTTTGGCAACAAGCAGATATGGTTATAAAAGTGAAAGAGCCGCTGCCAAGCGAGTACTCCTTCTTCAGAGAAGGTCTTATTCTCTTCACTTACCTGCATCTCTCCGCAGAGCCAAGCTTAGCTGAGGCACTTGTCCAGTCGAAGGTAACTGCAATCGCTTATGAAACGGTCAAAGAAGGCGGAGCTCTTCCGCTCTTGACGCCAATGAGCGAAGTAGCCGGCCGGATGGCCGCACAAATCGGCAGTCAGCTGCTCGAGCGCTCTAAAGGTGGACGCGGCATTCTGCTCTCCGGTATTCCCGGGGTAGCCAGAGGCAAAGTTACCGTAATCGGAGGCGGCGTTGTAGGTACGAATGCAGCGAAAATCGCCATCGGCTTAGGCGCGGAAGTGACGATTCTCGATTTGAATGCGAACCGTCTGCGACAGCTCGATGATCTGTTTGGCAACCAAGTACAAACGCTCGTATCGAGCCGCTATAACATTGCACAGAGCGTTGCCGAAGCAGATTTGCTTATCTGCGCTGTACTGATTCCGGGCGCGAAAGCACCTGTCCTCGTCTCCGAGGAAATGGTGAAAACGATGAAGCAAGGCGCTGTAATCGTCGATGTGGCCATTGACCAAGGCGGCAGCGTGGAGACGATCGATCATATTACAACGCATGACAATCCAACGTATGTGAAGCATGGCGTCATTCATTATGCCGTAGCGAACATGCCGGGCGCCGTTCCGCAGACGTCCACCATTGGGTTGACCAATGCAACAATTCCGTATGCGCTGCAAATTGCTCGTAAAGGTGCTTATCAAGCGATTCAAGATAGCCCAGCGCTGCAAAGCGGCACGAATATTATTAATGGCAAAGTAACGTACAAAGCAGTAGCCGATGATCTTGGTTATGCATATACTCCTCTGGCACAAGTGCTGGAGCTGCATACCATTCACATATAAATCCATTTGAAAACCTGAACCTGGTTCAGACCCCTTCATATTTTTTAAACCCCACGCGAAGCCCCCTTGAGATAATCTCAAGGGGGCTTCGTGGTTCATCTACGATATTTTGCTGCGCGGCGTTGAGCCAACCGACGTTGCCGTCCGCTTGCTAGGCTAGTTCAGCGATGCCGCCACCTCTTGCGTAACCTCGTCGCCTCCGGAAAGCTTCCATGTAGAGACAAACTTATCAAAGTCCTCGATCGGTGCCGCACCGGTTATGATGCGCAGGAACGTCTCATTCTCCAGATTATCAAGGCTGGTCCCTTTCTTCACCATCGTCGCCGTTGTGCCATAGAAGATCGGATTGATCTTCTTTATTTCCTTGGTACCCGTAACGGCGCCGCCTGTGTAGTAAGCGAGAGAATCCGCGAACGCTGCAATGTCCATCTTCGGATCCTTCTTATTCTTCAAGATTGAATTCACGCGCTTAATTAGCCGTGCCGGCAGATCCTGCAGGTCGTTATCCTTCAGCACCTTGTCGTAGATCGGAATATCGCGGGCTAACGAATCTTGGAAATCCAGCTGCACGTTCAGCGGATAGTTGAGCCAGCTGACGATCTCATCCTTGTACAGCTCATGCGACTTCGGATCGATTAGACGAATACCTTCGTATTCGACACTTAACAACTTCAGTGCCGCCTCCGGGTGCATTGCATTCTTGTTCACTACAAGGAATGTTCCTGACGGCGCGGAAGGCACAACATTACGGTTGCCATCCTCGTCAAGCGGCGCGGCAAGCGGCACCCACTCTGCTTTCGGATCGGTTTTCACGCTGTCCGCCAGCATCCAGCCGGCAAACCATGGCGCAAACAGAATGCCCGCTCGACCGCCGGATACCAGCGCGGCATTGTCCTGCCATTTGCGCGTCAGAAACTCTTTATCGATGAGTCCTGCTTTGTACATATCCCTCAGCTTCATGAGCGCTTCCTTCGTCTCCGGTGTCGTAGATCCATATACGATATTGCCGCCGTCATCCTTAAACCAGCTCTGCGGATACGAATGATACTGGTTAAATATCGGATCGAAGGTGAAAAACTCAGCATCGCCGACAATCTGTTTGTCCCCGAGCAGTCCTACTGTATCCGGCTTGCCGTTACGGTCGGGATCTTGCTCCTTGAAGGCTTGCGCAATCGTTTGAATGTCTTCCATGGAAGAAGGGAGCCCCAGCTTCAATTTATCCAACCAATCCTTGCGAACCCACAGCAGCTGGTAGGTTCCGTCTATGTTCGTATTTGGCAGCCCGTACAGTTTGTTGTCGATACGGCCTGTATTCAGCACGCGATCGCCCGAGAACGACTTATAGTAGTCTTTAATAAGCGGTGAACTGTATTTCTCGTAAATCGTGGTCAGATCGGCCAGCATGCCTGCTCCCGCCATCTCTTTGAATTGCTGTTCATTGACGATCATGATATCCGGCATGCTATTATTGGCGATCGCCAAGCTAACCTTCTGATTGTAGTCATCTACGTCTTCAATGGAGAACTCATAATTCACTTTCACATTGAGGCGGTCTTCGACGTATTTGAGAAACTCGTTGTTCTCCAATGTATCCCCATTAGGCAAGTTATTGCCGGCAATTCCTTGCCTTCCGAGTGTCACCGTAACCTGCTTCTCATACTTCGTAAAGGGTCCATCATCATTGATTTCCGCATATGTAATTGCGTTTTTCTCTGCATTCGAGTCGCCCTCATGATAAGTAGCACTAAACGGATTGCCCTCATCAGCACCATTCCGATCGCAAGCCGCCAAGCTTAACACGATTGATGCGCACAGAAATAAACTCACCGCTGTAGGTTTCATCTGCTTCCCCCAAGTTTATGTTTGCTGTTTAACCCATTATAGTCTCGAAAGGTCTTCTATTCTATGTAAAATCCATTTTAATTCACACTATCCCGATAATCATCCTAGTAGATTCCAATTTTAGGAAGGTGTTTGCGTTCTCTGCACGTGTAAGCGCTGTTATTGTTTCGTTAGAACATGCTACATTGATGGCCCTCGAACAGGTATTGCCGTTTTGCGATTAAGCTTCCTGTACCTTGCCGGTGTCATGGCGAATCTGGACGAAAACATTTTGTAGAAATAACTTAAACTGCTGTAGCCGCAATCCAGCCCGATGTCGAGTATGGACGCTTCCCCCTGCTTCAACCATACAGCCGCGTGCTGCAGCCTTTGTTCATTCATCCACTCCGTCGGGGTGATGCCGAGATACTTCCTCATTTCCCTGCAAACATGCTCTTGCGAATAGGGGGCCAGCCTGTAGAGTGCGCCTGTTCCCTCGATTAGGTGCGCTCTAGTGCCGACCTGGTTGAGCAGATCATTTAACCACTTCGGCGCACTGGGATGAACATCTGCCGGCGGCGGCGTAAAATGCTGTACCAGCAGTTCAATTAGCAGGCCTCGTGCCACAGAGCGAATGGCGGATTTATTCTCTGCACTCATGGCGTTGATTCTTTCGTATTGCCCAATCAACCATGCAGCTTGCTCCGGCGAGAGTACGCATTGCGGAGGCAGCACCGGCTCGGTCAACCGCGTTCGTTCAAAGCCTTCACCCAGATAGGCCCAAGCTTCCTCTACCATCGAGCAGCGAAAATTGATATTCAACAGCTCTACTTCTTCACTGCCATATCGCTCATAACTATGTATATCGGTTGGACGGATAAAAGTAAGCATACCTTCTGTCAATAGTTGTTTCACATCGTTAACAAGATGGTAGACGCTTCCCTCTGTAATCAGGAAACATTCATAGAAGTCTTCGTGATCATGCACGGTCGTCCAGTATTGAAGCTTACGGTGATAATAGAACTCCGTTTCAAGTTCCGCATCGATCAGTCCATTCGCGGTCAACCGCAGCATGGCCATACCTCCCCTGTCATGTCATGTCCATTATATCAACAGAACGCAATTCTGAATCAATAAGAATGAAGATTCTTTGATGCCACGAATGGTACGCTATCAACAGAACGAAGTCCTAACTAATTTGTTTACATAAAGGGAGATGAACCGCCTTTGCTGCGAATTCCGTTACAAGACGATTGGCAGTTAACGTTTGAGGATTTATCCTGCGGTCCTGGTGCGGCTTACCGGATATTGGGCAAGCAAAAGGATTGGATGCCTGTTGCCACGCTGCCCTGCGATATTCACATGCCGCTCATCGAGCAAGGCCTAATTCAAGACCCGGTGCTCGCCGATTATTGCTTCGCCGCGGAATGGACGGAGAACAAATCGTGGTGGTTCTTGAAGCGGTTCTCCCTCGACGAAGGAATACTTGCTCGGCAGCGCATTATGCTTCATCTGGAATCTCTCGATTCGGAAGCCGACATCTGGATGAATGGCGTTCATCTCGGCCATCATCGCAGTGCTTTCTACCCGTTCCGTTCATCCGTACAATCCCTGCTCCACGTCGGCGAGAACGCGCTGCTAGTGCGCGTCACATCGGGACTTGAGCATGTGTCTGCTCAAGCTATGGTGATGACCGCCGGGACACTCGCGGAAATGGAGAACGAAGCGATTGGCAAGCGCGGCGACGATCGGCGCGCGAACGTGCGCAAGCCGCAGTTCGTCTATGGCTGGGACTGGGGGCCGCGAATTGCTACGACGGGCATCACCGGCAGCGCTTGGCTGGAAGCGGACAGCCTCGTTTGTATTCGCAGCGTCAGCGCGGTGACACTGTCCGCATCAGGAGCGTGTGGGGAGGCGGGAGCGAGTGCGACGGCCAGAGCGAGTGCGACGGTGGGAGCGAGTGCGAAGCTTCGCTTTGAAGTAGAGGCGGAGCAGCTTCATCCCTTTAAGACGCGGGAAGCGGCACTCTCTTTGCAGCTGCTTCACCCGAACGGCAGCATTAGTGCCGAAGTGAACGAGCAAGTCTGTCTTCGTTCCGGCATTAACTTCCTTACCTATGAAGTGGAGGTGCATAATGCTGAGCTGTGGTGGCCGAACGGCATGGGAGGTCAGCCGCTCTATGTGGTGCACACTTCACTGGTAAGCGGTGAGGAGCAGTTTGAGTATCCCGATTTTAAGCTGGGTATTCGTACGCTTCGTATTAACACGGATCCGGTGGCTTCAAATTTGTCAGGCGAAGTCGAACCGGAGCGGCAGTTTACCCTTGAGGTGAATGGTGTGCCCGTCTTTTGCAAGGGAGGCAACTGGATACCGGCCGACTCTATTATCGCCAGAGTAAGCGATGAGAAGTATGATGTGTTGATCGCTGAGGCGCGGGATGCCAACTTTAACATGCTGCGCATTTGGGGCGGCGGTATTTATGAGCGGGATATTTTCTATGAGCGATGCGATGCGTACGGTATTCTGGTCTGGCAGGATTTCATGTTCTCCTGCGGGAAGTACCCGGACCATTTGGATTGGTATAAGCACGAGGTCACAAAGGAAATCGATTACCAGACTCGGCGGCTTCGTAATCATGCTTCCCTTGCGCTCTGG
Organism: Paenibacillus rhizoryzae; assembly: GCF_059686995.1. Taxonomy (NCBI): domain Bacteria; kingdom Bacillati; phylum Bacillota; class Bacilli; order Caryophanales; family Paenibacillaceae; genus Paenibacillus; species Paenibacillus rhizoryzae. The sequence continues at coordinate 431,334 of NZ_JCAALT010000006.1, forward strand.
TGCGGTAACAACGAGAACCATTGGGGCTTCGATGAATGGTGGAACGGAACTCGGCATCCGGATTTTTATGGTGGGGCCATTATCTATAATGAAATTGCGCCTGCGCTGATTCGCAGCAACTGCCCGCATATTCCTTATTGGAACAGCTCGCCTTATGGCGGTGAGCATCCGAACGGCAATGCTATGGGCGACCGCCATCACTGGCATGACGGTACGATGAACCCGGATATGGAGCGGCGGATTACACCCGAGATCTATGACGAGGTGCAGGCAAAATTTGTTTCAGAGTATGGCTATATTGGGCCATGCCGCTTATCTACGATCGAAACCTATTTCGATGGGCGTCCAATTGATACGAGCAGCCGCATCTGGGGGCTGCATACGAATACTTTCGAGAAGGACACCGTCCGCGCCGGTATCCGCAAGCATTATTCGGACCGTGACGACCTGTCGTTGGATGAATATTTGCTTTATGCCGGGCTTTGTCAAAGCCTCATGTACCAATATTCGCTGGAGTCCATTCGGAGCAAGCCGTTCTGCTCCGGGGCCTTGTTCTGGATGTACAACGATTGCTGGGGCGAGGTCGGCTGGACGATCGTGGACTACTATCTGCGGCGGAAGCTGAGCTACTACGGTGTACGGCGAGCTTTTGCTCCGGTGAAGCTGATCCTGCGTGAAGGGTCATCCGGCCTGGTGGAAGTAACCGCCGTGAACGAAACCGATGAGCCGCTAACGGGGGCACTGGAATGCGGTCTCCTCTCCTTCGATGGGCAGATACGCCAGACCGAGCGGATTGAAGTGGTCATCCCGGCACGCTACCGCGGAGTACTGCATCGCTTCTCGGGTGGGGGTTCTACTGCCGGGGTTGGGGCTGGGGTTGAAGGCAGGGTCGGGGGCGAGGCCGGTATAGAAGCTGGGGTCGGAGCCGAGGCCAAGTCTGGCGCTGAGGCTCTCGGGGCCGGCGGGATGTTCGCGGCTGCAATTCCCGTGGGCGGCCTCTCACAGCGAGTTCAACCGGCAATGCTTCGCCCGGGTGATATTCGCGCACTTGGTCTCCCGCAGGCGGAAATTAGCATCATTTCCACGGACGTTAGTGGGGCTGACCTTCTTGTTACAGTGAAGTCGCAGACCTACGCGCACGCCGTGCATTTTGACTTGGCGGATGATATTCGGCTAAGTGATCATTACTTCGACCTGCTGCCTGGGGAGGTCCGCACCGTCACAATCTATGGCGGCGCCTTGGCAAGAATTAAGTTAGAGGCATTAAAGATTACCTCTATTAAGTAACGGAAGCCCGTCTCAAAGCTCGCGCAGTCGAGGCTTTGAGACGGGCTTGTTTTCGCTTCCGGCGAGTAGTTTCATCGCAGCCGGTGATTCCATCGCTATTAGCGGTATATCCGCTAATAGCGGTCAAAACCTATCATAGTTGACATTGTTAGCGGATATGCCGCTTATCAATGCAACTATTCACCAAAACTCAGCCTTCAGCCGGTGATTTCATCGCCATTAGCGGCATATCCGCTAATGGCTGTCAAAACTAACCGAAATTGCAAGTGTTAGCGGATATGCCGCTTATCAATGCAACTAACTCCCGAAACTCAGCCCACTATCATCATTCCAACTGCAAATGTGGAGTGAGAGTCTCAAATCCGACCTCTCAACGCCGTAACCGCGCCGAAAGGGTGCTGAGAGTGCGAAAATCGAACTCTCAGCAGTCAAACTAACCTAACTACCTCCGGGTGGGAGCGTGAGAGTCTCAAATCCGACCTCTCAACGCCGTAACCGCGCCGAAAGGGTGCTGAGAGTGCGAAAATCGAACTCTCAGCAGTCAAACTAACCTAACTACCTCCGGGTGGGAGCGTGAGAGTCTCAAATTCGAACTCTCAAAGCCGTAACCGCACCGAAATGATGCTGAGAGTACGAAAATCGAACTCTCAGCAGTCAAACTAACCTAAATAGATCCGGGCGTGAGAGTGAGAGTCTCAAATTCGAACTCTCAACGCCGTAACCACGCCGAAATGATGCTGAGAGTACGAAAATCGAACTCTCAGCAGTCAAACTAACCTATCCTGCCGTCATGAATTGAAAATGAGGGTCTAACCCACAGAAAACCGACCCCAACCGGCACTCCATTGCCATTTTCAGCACACGGAACAAACAAAAGGCGTTAGGGGCAACTCCCCTAACGCCTTTTAACCCTTACTCGTTGTCGTCCTCATCCGCGTAATAGGTGCATTTGAACCGCTCCGTGCCAGGGTACTTCTCGCCAAGGCTCTCCACCGTGAATCGGCTGCTGCGATAGAAGTCCACTGCTTCTTCATCTGTCTCGGCCAGCAGCACCGCGGGTTTCTCCAGCTCCAGCAGCTCCAAAATAATCCCTCTGCCGTAGCCTTTGTACCGCTCCGATGGATCCACGGCAATATGGTCGATCACTATCGTATCGCTGCCCGTATGGTGATACCCAATCAGACCAATAATTTCATCCTCCGACACATAGCCAAGCAGCTTAGCCGATGCATCGTCCTTATAGCGCTGCACCGCTCTCTCCAAATGCTCCGGGTCCGGAAATACCGACCAGCCAAGCAGCTCCTGAATCGCTTCTTCGTCCAGCTTTGTTTTGATATCAATCAACATACGAGAATACCGCCTTTACGAGGTTACTTTGTGACCAAGATTATACCACAACCGCAGACGACGGCGCTCCCCACCTACATGCCTCTTGCTTTCACACCTTCACGCTTTCATCCCTCATACCTTACGCATTCGCACTTTCACGCCTTCACGCGCATTCCATCTTCACGTTCAAGCCACCCCATCTGTCACCCGTCTAACCCAACCATCCGCTCAACCATCAGCTTTTCCGCTGCCGCCCAAGCCTCAACCAGCGCATCATACCAAAGCCGCTCGCCCGCCGCTTCGATCGCACCCGTCTTATCCAGCTCCTCAATAACGCCTCGAATGCCCTGCTCCCACTTCACTGTGTAGCGAAAATCCAAGTCGCGCTTCGCTGCCGTATTATCGAACAGGTTATTGTACCGGAAATTCTCCACGCACCACTCCGCCTTCTTGGGCAGCAGCAAGCCCAGAAGATCGGTCGGGATATGAACGATTTGCGGCTCAGGCACACCCAGCGCAGCGGCAACCGTTCTCCAGTAACGGTCGTACGTCATCCATTCCTCACCTGTCACATTGTACGCTTTTCCGAAAGTTGTCTCGTTACCGATGGCCTGCACAAAAGCTCTCGCCACATCATCCCGATGGCAAGCGACCCACAGCGAAGTGCCGTCACCATGAATGACAATCGGGCGTCCTTCACGCAGCCGCTTCATATTGTAATTCCCGTCTGCGATGGAAGGGACAGCTGTCCCGCTTCCGCCATACGTTTGAGCAGGTCGGAAGATCGTAACCGGAAACGTGCCGGGATCATGAGCTTCCAGCAACCTATTTTCGCTCAGCACCTTATTAAACGCATACGGGAACGAAGGCAGCGCCTCACGTTCGCCATCTTCCGTAATCGGATAAGTCTTAGCCTGCTTCGTATACACATCAACCGTGCTGCAATAAATGTATTGTCCGACTCTGCCCTTGAAGGCGCGGATGGCGCTCTCAGCCTCGTCCGCTTGAAACCCAATCATGTCGATGACACAGTCGAACCCTTCCGCTACCGATGCCATCTTTGCTTCAAAAGCTGCAAAATCCCGCCGGTCACCGATAATCGTCCTAACACCAGCAGGTGTCGCTCCCCGCCCCCGATTGAAATGCCAAACCTCTGCATCCCCGCGGTGCAGCAGCTGTTCCGTTATCGCCGTGCTGATCGTCCCCGTTCCACCGATAATGAGCACCTTCATCTGATTGTCTCCTCCTTCATGGCAACGATAAGCACGTCCGTATTCGTTTCTGACATCGGGATCCTGCTGCTCTCACCAGCCGCCGTAACTATGGTTAAAACCGCTGGCAGTATGACATTCCGCCTGTCCAAATCTATCATTTTCACCGAATAACCTTCTGCAGCCAGGTCTAAAGAGAGCTCCACGTCGATGCTGTACGGAACATAAATCACCACTTTACTTAAATCGCGGCTCCCGGCTACGCGGATCTCCGGATAAGGCGTGACGAGCAGATCGTTACGCGGAACAAGCTCGAACATGCCGTACTGCTCGAACAATTCTTTGGCATAGCCGGTATCCCACGCACCTGAGAATCGCAGCGCCACTCGCCAGTCAAACGGTGTTTTGGCAAACGGCTCATTATTGAACGGCGTCCCCTTCCTATGCCAGGACCAGATGCCGTGCGCCCCATAGGTAAAGCCTGCTTTTGCCCCACCTAATACACTCCACCAGAAAGCCCGGCGAACGTCAAACGCACCATATCGGCCGTATTGATTACCAAATCCATGACCCTCATAGCAGGGCTCGGAATTAATAATGGGTCTGCGAATGGTTTTCTCCATGAATTGCTCCGGGCTCGTAACAATCGGACTGCGTTTCCGTCAGGTGGCCGGATTGATAAATGTACAGATCCAAGTCCTCCGATTGCAAAATCGTACCCGGAATGTCGTGCTGATGGGATCCCATATGCATCGCCGTTACTGCCTCAGGGGCGCATCGCTTCAGCGTTTGCAGTGCTTTCTCGTAATACGAGGTCACTTGCTCATTCTCAAACTGCGTATCGCCGCTGATGTAATAGAGCGGGCTGTACCGCGCGAATCGTTTCGCGACATACTCGGTATAGGGCTGAACAGCCTCCCACGGAATCGTGTACTCCGGATGCATGTTATTCACCCCGGTACCGGGAACATAGTTGTGCCAGAGCACGACTAGCACGGGAAGGAAGCCGCGTTCGCAGGCCATCTGCAGCATTTTCTCCGCTTTATCGAAATAAGCCTCATTGCAGCTCATAAAGTCCCAATTCCCATCGGCATCAAAACGAAACGGCAATTCATCAGCAACCGTTTCATGCACGAGCGGCAGCACGCTGATTTGCAAGGCATTAAACCCCTGCAAGCGGCGGTATTCCAAATAGACCTCCCACTCCTCCAGCTTCGCGGCCGAGAATACCCCCCACACTGTATCTGCTAGATAGAAAAATGGCTTCCCGCGGTCAAGGAGGATTTCCTTGTTCTCCGCTACCGTAACTTGTCTCATGATCTCCCTCTCTTCGAGTCCATGTCATGCTTTCTTCTGCACTATACCATGGGTCAAAAAACGCTGTCTATGCAATAAATACAGAATGTATACAATAAAATAATGTTTTTTCCTTGCACCGCGATGAAGCAGGAATGTGGAGCATGTTCCCAGAAAAGGTATAGTCGAGGTTGAGTTCGTATTCGCACAAATGGAGGAATGACAAAGGAAATCAAATCGCTTATCGAGGATATTTTTCATGCCGCTCGTTTAGATGAAGTCGCTCTGCTTCGTGCTATATTGGCCGCTCATCCGGAGTTAGCCAACACCGAGAATGACGACGGCTTAACGCCTCTGGGATTCGCAGCGCATTTCGGAAACCCGGATGCTGTGCAGGCTCTGCTCGATCACGGCGCAGATGTGAACGCTGTCTCCCATTCCAAAGTGTCTTACATTCCTTCGAATACGGCTCTACATGCGGCTATCGCAGGGGAGCGCAACGTGGACGTGATTGGGCTGCTGCTCGCTAATCAAGCTGAGGCTACAATTGTAGACAGCAATGGGCATACAGCTCTCCATACGGCTGCGTTTCATGATGATAACGAAGAGATTATTCGCTTATTGCTGGCACATGGTGCCGACATTCATGCTTTAACCGGAGACGGAGAAAAAGCATCCTTGATCGCAACCAAACAAGGCAACCACCGCGTTGCGGAGCTGCTTCTTGCGAGCGAAGCTGCGGGTTAGCAAACGGTAATGGTTATACGTGCTAACGAAGCCGTGAAAAAATTAAGAAGTTGTCTCGAAAGTGCGCCATGCGCATGTCGAGGCAACTTTTTTTGAAGGTTGGGGGGATAAAAAAAGCAGCTGAACAAGGTCCTCCCCCGTTCAGCCACTTTTGACGCCACTCCCCCTGCTGGAATAGCAGCCAATTTCTATTAAACCGGAACCTGCTGCAGTGCGGCCAGCTCAACCGGCTTGTTGATGTAATACCCTTGAATGCCCCAGCAGCTCATCGCTCTGAGCATCTCATACTGACCTGCGTCCTCCACACCTTCCGCGATAACCTTCAAACGCAAGGCACCGGCCATAACAAGCATGGCGGATAGAACGGACTCGTTCATTTCTTGGATAAAAGAGCGATCAATCTTCAGCGTATCGATAGGCAATAAAGTCAGCATACTCAGCGACGAATACCCGGTGCCGAAGTCATCCAGCGCTATGCTAAAACCGACGGAACGCAGCCGGCTAAGCGTCTGCTTCACGCCTTGGGAATCGCTGATCACGGTGCTCTCCGTCAGCTCCAGCTCGATCGCTTGCGGAGGGACGTTCTCTTGCTCGACGATTTCGATAATACGATCCACAAAATCCGGCTCACTGAGCTGCACGCTCGATATGTTCACGGAAATACGAATGTCTTCTCCGTAGCCCTCCACCAGCAGATGCCAATCCTGGCACGCCTTGCGGAGCACCCAATAGCCAATCGGCACAATAAGGCCGGTCTGTTCCGTGATCGGAATAAACTCTGCAGGCTGCACCATGCCTACATGAGCCCGGTTCCAACGAAGCAGCGCCTCTGCGCCGACCACGCATTCTTGCTGCGGGCTGTAAATCAGCTGATAATGCAGCTCGAATTCCTCCAGCTCGATCGCACTCGACAGCGCAAGCTCGTGGATGAAATTCTCGACATGGTCGTATCGGGAGGTCGCCTCATACACGTGGAAGCTTTTGCGGCCGGCCCCTTTTGCCTTATAGAGCGCAATGTCCGCCTGCTTGAGCAGCGTCTGAATATCTTCATGCCCCTGCCCCAGCGCGATCCCAATGCTGCAGTTCAGCTTGATTTGCTGGCCGTTGATCCGAAAAGGCGCACGGAACAGCTCCATAATCAGCAAGGCCATCGACTCCGGCTGCTCTACATGGGTGCTGGCAGCTACAATAAATTCATCCCCGCCAAGCCGAACCAGCGTATAGTCCGCCACAAATGCCCCGCTTAAACGGGTCGCAACCTCTACAAGTACTGCATCTCCTGCGTCATGGCCGAACGTATCGTTAATATTTTTAAAATAATCGAGGTCCAGCAGGAAGAGCGCTTCGGCGCTCACCATTTTTTCCATCAGATATCTGCGGTTGTACAGCTTCGTACGATCATCGTGGTAAGCATAGTAGAAGAGTAAATTCTCGTAATTCTTGCGTTCGGTAATATCGCGCGTCATGCTGATGACATATTCGACCTCGCCGCTTTCGCCAAAAATAGGCGACAGCATCGACTCCCCGCTCATCGTCCCATTCGGCATCACAACGCCATCCTCGTAGCGAATGTCCCTTCGCTCCGTCACCACTCTGGCATATTTCTTATATAAATATTCAGCCATGGCAGGCTTATTGCGTTCGAAGAATGTCTGCCCTACATCTGACATTGTAATCCCTGTCATACGGGTAGCTGCTTTATTCACGTAATAGTAAGTCAGTTCCATATCATGGGCTTTCATAATAAAGACGCCGTCTGCAATATCATCCAGCATCCGACCAATTTGCAAATGAAACTCGTATGGGTTCAAATCCCTGATCAACTCCTTGTGCGGTACCTCTACGATGTAAGCGATCTCTGTACCCCTATACTTCTGCAATTAGAGACGATTTCCCTGCTCTCCTTGCTCGCTTAGGCCATGAATATTTAATCCCTTTAAAGATAGGAAGGCTTCGCCCTGATTCGTCGTACCATCTCTTGGTGCACTCGACAAGGAGGAAGAAATCAGGCATGCTAGTTACTAAAGTAAATGAGTTAGGATGGAGGAATAGCGAATGGATTTAGGATTTCGAAATCGTACTGTGATCGTGACGGCAGCCAGTAAAGGACTTGGAAAAGCTTCCGCGCTTCAGCTCTCTGAAGAAGGAGCGAACGTGGTGATCTGCGGCAGAAACGCAGACACCATTGAGGCGGCTGCAGCCGATATCCGCTCTGCTACGGGAGGGGAAGTGCTCGCGGTTCGAGCTGATGTTTCCTCGCCTGCAGATATCGAAGCGCTTATAGCCGCTGCTGTGGAGCGGTTCGGACGCGTTGATGGGCTCGTATGCAACGCCGGGGGCCCTCCGGCTGGCACGTTCACCAGCATTGCGGACGAGCAGTGGGAGTCCGCATTCCAGCAGAACGTGATGAGCGTTGTCCGGCTGGTTCGGCATACGCTGCCGCATTTCCCGGCTGAAGGCGGACGGATCGTGTACGTGTCCTCCACGTCGATCAAGCAGCCGATTCCCGGATTAGTGCTCAGCAACTCGCTGCGCCTTGGCGTGCAAGGGCTCATCAAGACGCTTGCGGACGAGCTCGCGCCGCGCAATATTCTCATTAACGCGGCGGCGCCAGGCCGGTTCGCGACCGATCGCGTCCGTTCGCTGGACGAGTCGCGCGCGTCTGCAGCGGGCATTACGTACGAGGCGCAGCGTACGCGGAACGAAAGCGAGGTCGGCGTAGGCCGTTATGGCAATCCGGCGGAATTCGCCCGCTATGTCGCGTTCCTCGCATCGCCGGCGAACAGCTACATGACCGGCCAAGCGTTGATGGTCGACGGCGGGTTGGTTCGCGGACTGTAGGCATAGTAAAGGGACGCCTCAGGGCGTCCCTTTTTTATTGGCTGCCCATTGCTGAGAGTTCCATTCCCGTACTCTCAGCATCATTTCGGCGCGGTTTCGGCGGTGAGAGTTCCATTTTCGAACTCTCACTTCAGCGCACAGAGCCAGTTAGGTTAGTTTGACTGCTGAGAGTTCGATTTCCGTACTCTCAGCTTCATTTCCGCGCGGTTTCGGCGGTGAGAGTTCCATTTTCGAACTCTCACTTCCACACTCGCGGCCCTCAACCATAACCAACATGACCAAGGAACATTTTTCAGGAAAATCTCTTTCCCTCACTTCTTATTCCACGTATCCTTCAGCGGCACGATTCGATTGAACACAAGCGGCCCCTCAAAGCCGCTGTGTTTCCGATCCACACTGAAGTAACCATGGCGGAAGAATTGGAACTTCTCCTCCGCACCGGCGTCTCGAACCGACGGCTCGATCAGCGCGTCCTTGACGATCACGAGTGATTCAGGGTTGATCGCGTCGTCCCAACTACTTTCCTCGCGGGTTGGCGCACTCTCGTCTAGCAGCAGCCTGTCGTACAAATGTACATCGGCCTTCACCGCATGCGCTGCGGAAACCCAATGAATGGTCCCCTTCACCTTGCGTCCGGTGAAACCCGTACCGCTCTTCGTAAGCGGATCGTACGTGCAGCGCAGCTCCCTAATCTCGCCGCTCGCCTTATCCTTGATCACTTCCTCACAGCGGATAAAGTACGCGCCTTTCAGCCGCACTTCACTACCAGGGCTTGACCGGTGATACCCTTTCGGCGGCACTTCCATAAAATCATCCCGCTCGATATAGATCGTCCGCGTGAATGGAACCTCCCGTTTCCCCAAAGCCTCGTTTTCGCTATTGTTATCAACCACCAGCAGTTCTGTCTCCCCCTCAGGATAGTTCGTGATGACCACCTTTAACGGCTGCAACACCGCCATCACGCTCGCCGTCTTGTCCTTCAGCTCTTGTCTGAGACAATGATCCAGCAAGGAGATGTCCACCGTGCTTGTCGTGCGAATACTGCCAATCTCCTCAATAAATCGGCGGATACTCTCCGGCGTAAAGCCCCTTCTTCTTAGGCCGCGAAGCGTAGGCAGCCTCGGATCATCCCAACCGTCTACATAACCACCCGTTACGAGCTGCCTCAGGAATCTTTTGCTCGTCACAACGCCTGTTAAGCTAAGCCGCCCGAATTCCCTTTGACGAGGAGGCTCGTGGATGCCAACCTCCACCAGAACCCACTCGTACAAAGGCCGATGGTCTTTGAATTCAATCGAGCACATGGAATAGGTGATTCCCTCAATGGCATCTTGAATGGGATGGGCAAAATCATACATCGGATAAATGCACCACTCGTTCCCCGTCCGATAATGCTCCGCGTGGATAATCCGATAAATGACGGGGTCCCTCAGATTGAGATTGGGTGATGCCATGTCGATTTTGGCTCGAAGCACCATGGATGAGGCCGGATAGTCGCCATTGCGCATTTTTGCAAAAAGCTCCAAATTCTCCTCCACCGACCGATTCCGATAAGGACTGTTCTTCCCGGGCTCCGTTAATGTTCCGCGATACTCCCTCGTCTCATCCGGGGTTAGCTCGCATACATACGCTTTGCCGCGCTCCATTAACGTGACGGCAGCCTTATAAATTTGTTCCGAGTAATCGGAGCCGTAATAGATGTGCTCGCCCGGATCATAACCGAACCAGCGGATATCCTCTACGATCGCATGAACGTACTCGATATCCTCCTTCAGCGGATTCGTATCGTCGAAACGCAGATGGAAGTTGCCGCCGAACCTTTGCGCCATCGTATAATTCGTGTGGATCGCATAGGCGCTTCCGATATGAAGATAACCATTAGGCTCCGGCGGAAACCGCGTGCACATGGCTCTTCCGAATGGCTTTTGTTCCAGCTCTTCGCTGATCAGCTTATACAGAAAATTTTCGTTATGGTGTTCTTTCTCGTTATCCAAGGTCAACGCCTCCTAATGAAGATATGATCTGACACTCCGATTCGCTGCAAAAACCAAAAAAACTTCACCCCCAAGACATGTTGTCTTGGGGACGAAGTTTATCGATCGCGGTGCCACCCCAGCTTCATTAATATGTCGCCATATTAACCTCTTCAAGTACGCCGCCTGCCGGTGCCGTTGTTCATGCCGATGCAGATGGTTATACTCTAGCTCTGTAACGGGAGCTCCCGTCATGCCATCCCCTTGCGGTTCCGACATGCTGCTCAGAGGCTTGTTTCGCGAAAATGTTCCTTGCTCCTTCTCAGCTGCCGGAGCTCTCTGTACAAGAACGATATTTCCCTACTCTTCTCTTCATCGCGTTTGAATATTGGAAAGATGATAACAGAAAATCTTTATACAGTAAATAGGCGTTCAACTTCAGCTCTCGTTACAGTGTTCCCGATACCACGTTGCCACGATACAGCGATGCAATCCGCGGCGCTCTTCTGGCCACCGCTTCCGCGGAGCAGCTCGCCTGCACGAGTACTGCCGATGCATCGTCTCCGATAGCCGGCCATACCCGCTCTCCTTGTTCATTAAGCGGAAGTACACCGCCCGTAATAAATCCAAGCGCGCGGGTCAGCGAATATTCGTCCGACATGTGGTACACCTCTGCCAGGCGGCCCGCTTTCTCCAAGTTGTCGCCATTGCCAAAAGGCGACCAGTGATCCGTAAGGCTGTCCGTTCCCAGCTCCACCTTCACTCCTTTGCGATGCATCATCGGGATCGGCATAACCAGCCCTCCAATCGGCACCGTAGACGCAACCGAGATCCCCGCTTCCGCAAAACGTTCCGCCAGCTGCTCTGCTTGCGCTGCCGTTCCACTCGCAAAACCGAAGGCATGGCTGACTGTAACGCGTCCCTGCCAGCCGGCATCAATCGTCATCTCGGCAAGTCGATGCATCGTCTCATAGCCTGCCGCCCCTTGCTCATGAAGGTGCATGTCCACGCCGGCGCCGGTTTCGACCGCCAGATCCATCATGGCATGCAGCGATTGCTCCATGTCGCCATCCACGGAAGTAGGGTCCAATCCGCCGACATGAGTAGCTCCCTGCTCGATTGCCTGCTTCACCAAGCCGCGCGAATTCGAACGCAGCAAACCGTGCTGCGGGAACGCAACCAGCTCGTAGCCCAGTTTACCTTCATAGGCGGCAAGTGCATGCCGTGCAACTTCGAGCCCCCTAAGCTCGCTGGTCGGCTCGATATTGACGTGACCTCGCATATGCGTCGATCCGTATCCGAGCAGCAGCTCAATGATTTGCTTCGCCCGATCTACCGCAACCGGAAGCAGCTTCGGGAGCAAGATTTTCTCCTCTTCGATTCGGTCGAAAATACTTCTCGCCGGCTTCACCGCCTGCCAAGGACCCCCGAAATAGGTTTTATCCAAATGGATGTGCGCATCTCTGAATGCAGGAAGCAGCAGCATGCCTTTCGCATCCCGCTTCGGACGCTGATCCTCTGCAGGAATCGCCTCGAACAAGATCGACTCGACTCGGCCATCTACAATTAACACATGGCCAATCGCCGTCTCCGTTCCGGAAACAATCCCATTCTCGCGCTGGAACCCCGTCTCAAGCCGCACATTTTGCAGCCAATAGGTCGTGACATTCATTTTGCATTCTCCAATCTGTCGGTTGGTTTATACATATCCTACTAATTTACCACATTTGAACAGGTTTCGAATCATTGGCGCGCGCGTTAAAAAACCTCCAGCTCCACTTGTTAAAGTGGTTCTTGGAGGCTTCGGCCCTTGTCTGGAGTAACGGCGGTGAGGCTCACTTCTTATCCACTTGAAGCAGCGAAATGCTCTTCACCGCGTACGTATCCTTCAGCTTCTCTTCGTTAAGTACGTTTAATTTAATGAGGCCCGCAATCTTAGCAGAATCCGGCCTGGACAGCAGCCGCCACACTTCCGGGTCATCAAGGGATTCATACAGCTTGAGGTCATCGTATTCCTTGCGTTCTTGATGCACGATTTTCACCCGGTATTTCTCCGTTTCCAGCTCCGAAACGCCGTGATCCTCGCAATGCACCAAAATCTCCCCGCGCAGCTCCGTCAGCTCCTGCTCAATTTCTTTCTGCTTCTGCTTCAACTGAAAATAACGCTTAACCTTCTTGTCCACTTTATTCACGCTCCTCTGTTACATACCTATGCAGAGGATGTTCTTAATATTTGGATGGCGACGAATTAGGTTATTTCATCCGTATACCGTCTGAGTCCTTGTGCGAACGGCTTCACGCCATCAGGAGCAAGCTGCAAAATCGCATGCATTAACGTCCGTATTGCGTCGGATTGTTCGCAGCCGAAGTGGTCATCTGGACGAGTACATCATAAGCTGCTTTAAAATTGCCTGCCAGACGAAAGTCGGCTGCCGATTGCAGCAAGTTAGCTTAGATCAATTGGTCACCTCGTTGCGAATTGGTTTTGTGGTGAATGGTGCAAAAACGAATCTCTGTGCGCGGTAGGTGCTAATACGCCGGCGCTGCTGCGATCGGTTCCCACCACACGAGAGCGGATATGCCTCTTTCGGCTCGGCGATGAACTCACCCGCTAGCGGCGACGACTCGCCAATCCGGAGGCTGAGATTATAGCTCCACCATCGCTTTTATTACCCGCGATTCCGGCATTAGCCAGCTGGGAAACTGCTCTATCATTTCGGCCAGCGGTGCACGGTGCGTAATGTAGCGGCTGACGTCAATCGCACCTGCGGACAGCGCATCCAAGACCGTGTCGAAGTCTTCTCGCGTCGCATTGCGGCTCGCCATAAGCGTGAGCTCGCGTTTGTGGAACTCGGGATCGTTGAAGGTGATGTCGGCTTTGACCAGCCCGACAAAGACGAGCCTGCCGCCATGGGCCGCATAACGGAACGAGTCGCCCATGGATTTGGCGTTGCCCGTCGCATCGAAGACGACGGTTGGCAGCTCGCCGTTACACGCATCCATGATGCGCCGAACCGGCTCATCAGGCAGCGCGTTCACAAGCGCATCCGCCTTCGCCCATTGCCCGCAGAAGTTAAGCCGGTCGTCGTTCACGTCCATCGCGATGACCTTCGCCCCCTTATGCTTCGCAATAGCCATTACTCCGAGGCCGATCGGTCCGCCTCCGATGACCAGTGCCGTCTCGCCCGCGGTTAGGCCCGACCTTCGCACGGCATGCGCACCGATCGCAATTGGCTCGAGCACTGCGGTCTGGTCTAGCGTCAGTCCGTTCGTTGCCAGCAAACATGCGACCGGGACCGAGATCCGCTCTCTCATGCCCCCATCGCGATGCACGCCCAGAACCGACATATCGGTGCAGCAATTTGTTTTGCCGCTGCGACAAGCGATGCAAACTCCACAGTGCAGGTACGGGATAATGCTGACTTGATCGCCAACTCGGAGTCCTTGTTCGTTAAAGCCAACCTCTTCAATAACACCTGCAAGCTCATGCCCAAGTATTCGCGGATACGAGAAGAATGGCTGGTTCCCTTTGAATGCGTGGAGATCCGTTCCACAGATGCCGATTCGTTTGATGCCGACGATGGCATGTCCCGCTTCGTGTAGCGGTTCGGGTAAAGTTTCCGTCCATTCGAAACGGTCTACTTCCGCGCAGATGATTCCTCTCACAGCTGACCATTCCCCCTGTCTACCTTCGTGTTATATTCATCTTCGGTGAGCCGCTCCATCTCCACCATGAAAGCCGTAACGCCTTCCGCCAGTCCGCCGATGGCAGACAAATCGCTGCCCCAAATTTCCTTGTGACTAAGCAGTCGAGGAACAATTTCCTCAAGCGGAAGTTGGCTAGACCAGCTCCCCGCTAAAAGCGCCAAGGATGCCGCATCGTCCCTAACCGTATACGGAGTGCCATCAAGCGTGCGACCTGTGAAACTATCGCCTTTCCGAACGACGCGGTAATACCGCAACAGTGCAGCAAGCGACTTCACGATTCGCTGCGGCAGCGCCTCTCCGCGCTCCACATAATAAAGCAAAGTAGGCAGCAGCCGGGTTCTGAACTTGCTGAGGCTGTTCATGGCAATATCCGCGAGGCGATGGTTAATGTATGGATTCAGAAACCGCTCATACACGGCCTCCGAGTACGCCTTCAATTCCTCTTCCGGCATGGCAACCGTCGGCACAATTTCATCTGCAACGGCTTCCTTCACAAAAGCATGAAAGGCCGCATTCATCATGACATCTCTGACGTACTGCTCGCCATGCAGCAGGGCAAGCGGGGTCATGAGCGTATGAGCGCCGTTAAGAATGCGCACCTTTCTTAGCTGATACGGACGCAGATCATCGACCCAGCGTACATTCAGCCCTGCCTGCTGCAGCGGCAGCTCTTCGTCCAGCTCCGGTTCCGCTTCGATCGCCCAGAAGTGATACGGCTCTGCTGTAGTCAGCATTGCATCCTCATAACCCCATTCGTCGAACCACGCATTCGCCTGATCCCCAGGCGGATAACCCGTTACAATGCGGTCAACAAGCGAATTGAGGAATCGATTATGCGTGGATACCCATTCTCGGAACGACTCCGGCAGCGACCAATCGTCGCAATATTGCAGCACGCAGCGCTTCAATTCATCGCCGTTGCGCTCAAGCAGCTCACATGGCAGAAAAATAAGCCCGCTGTCAGGAGATGTACTGCCCAGCGCTAGATATCTGCGGTAGAGCAGCCATGCGATTTTGCCCGGAAATGACTGAATCGGTTCGCCTTCCGCAAGCGGCTCCGGGTTGTAGACGAGTCCGGCCTCCGTCGTGTTCGAAACGACAAAACGTAAGGAAGGATTCTCCGCCAGTCCGATGAGCTGCTGCCAGTCGCTGTAAGGGTTGAAGACTGTAGAGAAGACCGATACAATCTCCTTTTTCTCCACGCGCTCCCCCTTCTCCAGCCCCCGCGTCACTAAGGTGTAGAGACCGTCTTGGCTTTGCAGCGTATCGATCTTCGCCCGGCCGCCCGGCCTTGGCTGCGTCAGCGCTACACTTCCATGGAATAGACCTTGCTCACGGCATTTATGAATCATCCAATCGAAGAAACCGCGCAGGAAATTGCCTTCTCCGATTTGCAGCACCGTGACCGGACTTTGCTTGATACCCTCGTAGGCTTGCCGCTGCTTAGCAGGTAATGTCTCTTGACTCAGCTGTTTCCCCATCGATTCAATCCCCTTTGCTTGTTTGGTCTTACTCTAAATTTAACATCCCTATGAGCTCATAAAAGAGCATATTATTGCACATTTATACCCTAATTTGATATATCCTTAGAGAAGAGATGGACGACAAAGGAGCGCTCGCACATGAAGCCTATACGCAAACTTTTCGATGCACAGCCTTCCTTCCCTTTTGCCTACACATTTAAGGATCGAAAAACACCGCAGCGCGAATTGCCTGATCATGTGCATGATTGGTTTGAGCTTGTCTATGTGTACAGCGGTAAGGGTGCTTTCTTTATAGACCGAACTATTTATGACATGAATAAAGGCGATCTCTTCATCATTCCGGGCAATACCATCCATCGCGCATTCCCGGACAAAGAGGATCCCGTTACGTCCACCGCTATGTTTTTTCATCCTATTCTTCTGGATCGCGTTTCGCTGGGAGAATCCTTTTCTTATTTGGCGTGCTTCGAGCAAAGTCGCATGAGTCATACGTTCAAAATGGAATGTTCACCAGCGCTTCAGGAATCTGTTGAACGCGCACTTGATGGGGTGGAATCTGAGCTGCAGACAGCGCAAGCGGGCTACCGCCATGCCATTGTTCTGTATGTAGAGCAGCTGCTGCTGGCGGTCAATCGGGAGAAAGGCGGCGAGAGGAAGCAGAGAGCCAGCTCCGCCTTTATCGGTCCAAGCTGGATGAAGGATAGTTTGCTATACTTGGACCTGCATTTTACGGAGGCTATCGGCCTTAGCAAGCTCAGTCTGATAGCTTCCGTCAGCCCCGCGCATTTTAGCAGAGTATTTAAGCAGAGCACGGGAATGAACGTCACGGAGTTTATTACGGTCAAGCGAATATTGAGAGCTAAGGAGCTTCTGCAGGGCAAGGATGATAAAGTTGCAACCATTGCCGAAGCCTGCGGTTTCGAGAGCATGCCCTACTTCCACCGGGTGTTCAAAGAGATTGTTGGCATGACGCCATCGGCTTATCGGCATCGCACTTAAAAAAAGCCGCCGGTGGATGAGGCATCCCTCGCTCCCGGCGGCTTCGAATCTTATCCGGAAATGGAGTAGCTTCCGTCAATATGAGTGCTGAATCGATATAAGCTTCCGCCTAATTGCTCGGCAGCGACAAGATTTCCTTCTGCATCCGTAATCGTAATTGGCGACTCTGAACGCAAGGTGCAGCTGCCTCCGACTAGGGATTTCACGCTTGCCTTGTGCAGCTTGCCTTCCTTCCACGTCATGCCGACTTCGAATCCCCCGCGAGCACGCAAGCCCTTAACAGACCCGTTCTGCCAAGCATCCGGCAGCGACGGCAGCAGCCATACGTAATTCTGATGGGATTGCAGCAGTAATTCCGCAATGCCCGCCGTAGCGGCAAAATTGCCATCGATCTGGAACGGCGGATGAGCGTCGAATAAGTTGGCGTACACGCCGCCGCGGTGATAGTTTTCTTTTGCATATTCATCGACCAGTTGAAGCAGGTTGTTCACTAGAGCGAGTGCTCGATTGCCATCGCCAAAACGTGCCCATAGGCCGGTTTTCCACCCTAAGCTCCAACCGGTTCCTTCATCTCCACGACGCTCGAGTGAACGACGCGCAGCGGCGAACAGCTCCGGTGTACTCGCCTCCGTCAATTGACGGCCGGGATAGACGCCGAATAAATGCGAGACATGGCGATGGAATTGATCCTCATCCTCGAAGTCCTTGTACCATTCTTGAAGCTGACCATACTTGCCGATTTGCAAGGGGAATAAGCGCTCTTTGGCCGCTGCCAGCTCCGCTCTCCACTCCGCATCGATCTCCAGCTCCTCGGATGCTTCAATGCAGTTCGTGAACAAGTCCCAGATAATCGATAGATCCATCGTCGAAGCTACGCTGACGCCGGAATACCCGTCTTTGGTAACGAATTTATGCTCCGGCGATGTGGATGGTGACGTAATGAGTTTTCCTTGGCCGTCGTCAATGAGCCAATCCAGGCAGAACATCGCCGATTCTTTCAAAATCGGATACGCCTTATCTCTCAGGTAAGCTTTATCTTTGCTGAACGCGTAGTGCTCCCACAAATGCTGGGCCATCCAAGGTCCGCCCATCGGCCACAATGCCCATGCGGCATCGCCTTCTCCAAAATCACCGACCGGTGCCGTATGTCCCCAAATATCCGTATTATGATGAGCCGTCCAGCCGCGCGCACCGTAATGCATACTCGCCGTTTCCCGGCCGCTCTTCGATATCTTCTCGATCAAATCGATCATTGGCTCGTGACATTCTGCGAGCGCACAGGTTTCTGCCGGCCAATAGTTCATCTGCGTATTAATATTAATCGTATAATTGCTGCTCCACGGCGGTCTTGTTTCTTGATTCCAAATGCCCTGCAGATTCGTCGCTTGCGTTCCAGGACGCGAAGAAGCAATCATCAGATAACGGCCAAAATCAAACAGCAGCTTCACTAATCCGGGATCGCTTGCCCCATTTTGCTTAATCCGTTTATCCGTTGGAAGCAGCTCGTCCGATTCCGATGCTTGGCCCAGATCCAGCTCGACGCGATTGAACAGCGCTTGATAATCCGCGATATGCCGCGCGCGAAGCTCCTCGTATGAATGGCTCAGCGCTGCATGAACACGCTGCGAGGTGCGTGCTGAAGGCTGCTCGTCTTTCGTCGCGAAATCCGTCGCCGCATCGAATACCAAGACAACCGATGTAGCGCCGCTTACGCGAAGTCCATCCGGACTCGCTACTACTGTACCGCCATCCGCAGATGCCGCCAGCCTTCCGTTGAAACGGATCGCTTTTGACGTCGACTCATCGCCGTAACGGATCGGATTATCGGAAGACTGATAGCTAGGCGCGACATGCTCAGGAGCTCTGCCGCTCAGCGTTAATTCAGATGCTCCGTCTTGTTCCATGCGGTGACGAAGCGGACTGCTTAGCTTGGCATGGAAGGAGATCTTGCCCGGCTGGCTGGCGGTCAGTTTGATCACGATGACTTGATCCGGATGCGAGGCAAAATACTCCCGCGTATAAGCGACATTGCCGATGCGATAATGCACCGTCGAGATCGCTTCATCGATGCGGAGCTCTCGCCGGTAGCCGCTCGTATTATTACCGTGCTCGAACAGAAGATGCAAATGGGCAAGCGGCAAATAGGATTGCGTGTACGCACCCATCATTCGTTTGCACAGCTGATCGGCTTCCACGTATTTCTCTTGCGCCAGCAACTGGCGAACTTCCGGCAAAGCAGCGAGGGCCTCTGGATTGTTCCAGTTAAAGTTCGGCCCCGACCAAAGCGTGTCTTCATTTAGCTGCAGCTGCTCGTTTTCCACACTGCCATAAATCATGGCACCCAATCGGCCATTTCCAATTGGCAGCGCTTCCGTCCAAACTCGTGCAGGTCCCGGATAATGCAATTTCAATTCATTTCCCTCCCAATCGGTCCTTGATGTTGTCCTATTCACACAGTATCAAACTTCTGCCCCTCTGTGTTGAATTTTTTCCCAATCGGGAGAATTCTCACCGCCAGAAGGGAAGGCTTCCGCCGGTGTGTTGCTCTGGGAGCCATTCTTTCTCAATAACCACCATTCTTCCACCAATGTGTTGCTCTGGGAGCTACTCTTACTCAATAACCACCATTCTTCAACCAATGTGTTGCTCCGGGAGCCACTCTTCCACTAAATCCATCAATTTTCCGCCAATGTGTTGCTCTCGGAACTACTCTTCTATCCAGTCTCCCACCATGTAGATCTCTAGGTGAGCTACATGCTCTCTTTTCGCCAAATTCCGGCCAATGTAGATCTCTGCGTGAGCTACTTTAACGCTGTTTCCCGAAATTCCACCATTGTAGACCTCTAGGTGCACTTCTTCAATTTGCCTCACCTTCCTCCGATGCTCCACTAAAACATGCCAATGTGTTGCTCTCCGAGCCACCCTTACCCTTGCTCACCGCCAACACCAACACAACAACAAAAAGGGCCGCCTCAAAAGTCGCTCTGCGCACTTTCGAGACAGCCCCTCGGTCTAAACCACATCAAACACAGAATCCACATTCACATAGTGCACTGGCACGGAGGCGAATAATCGACTGAGCCGATCGGCCAGCAGCCTCATGCCCGGCTGTTCGCTCTCCAGGTGGCCGAGAACGAGGAGGGACTTCGCCGCTCCACTGTGAGTGGCGTCCCTCACGTACTCCGGCGTTTCCCACTCCGGTCCTTCGCCGTACAGGATCAGATCTAGCTGGTACTGCTCATAGAGCGGAATCGCCAACGCCCCGCCCCCCCTGTAACCAGCGAGTAATCCAATGCGGCGGCACTGCGCAGACAGATCGCCTACGGCACGGAGCGACCCGATCCGTAGCCGCGCCTTCACGTGTGCCGCAATTTCGAGGCCAGTACAGGACGGGAGCTCCACGATTGAAGCCGCAGGGAGATGCTCCACAACGAACGCCTCCCACCCCAGCTCCTGAAGCAAACCTTCCATAATGCCATCGGGCTGCTGTCGATGCAATCCGTCATGGAAGCGATAAACCGCAAGACCGTGCTCGGCAATAAACTGCTTCTTCGCAGCATGCACCGGCCCCGCAAACACCTCATCTCTATCTCCATCATGATGACTGTAAAAGATCCCTTCATGCGAAATCACCATATTCGCCCCTACCGAAACCGCCTGCTCCAAAACCTGCTGCGATGCGATAAAAGTAACGACGATCCCGCTGACAGCCTGCCCAGCTTCACCGAAGAGCAGCTGATCCGCGCGACAACCAACCGCTCCACCCGGCACCGTCGCCGCCAGCGCGTCAAGTACATCCTGAACGATGAGCGTCATTCCAGCCGCCTCCTCCTATACGCCTGAGTAGGCCATGAAACCGCCATCCACCGGAACCGTGACCCCGGTGACGAACCCGGAGACGGTATCGTCCGCCAGCCAAACTAGCGCACCAAGCAGATCCTCCGGCTTCCCGAATCGCCGCATCGGCGTATGGGTAATGATTTTATGAGAACGTTCCGTCAGCGAACCGTCCGCATGGGTTAGCAGCTTCCGATTCTGCTCCGTCAGGAAGAAGCCCGGCGCTATCGCATTAACCCGAATTCCAGCTTCCGCCATATGCACCGCGAGCCACTGCGTGAAGTTATCGATCGCAGCCTTAGCCGCGCTGTAAGCAGGCACTTTGGTCATCGGGCTAGGCGCGCTCATCGACGAAATATTGATAATCGACGCTCCCTCGACATGAAGCATTTGCTTCGCGAAAGCCTGCGTCGGCAGCAGCGTGCCTTTAAAGTTCAAGTCGAACACAAACCCGAAGCCCTTCTCCGTTAAATCGAAAAAGGTGCGAATCCCCTCGGCTCCTACATCCTCTGCCCTAAAAATCTCGTTGGTCGTGCTGCCCTCCGGATGATTGCCGCCTGCACCATTGATGAGCAGATGGCATGGACCCAACTGCTCCATAACTACGTTTGCCGCCACATCCACACTCGATGCATCGAGCACGTCGCAAACAACCGATATCGCCTCAAAGCCTTCCCGGCGGATCTCCTCTACCACCTTCCGTCCCGATTCCTCGGTCCGGTTGAGTATGGCTACCTTCATCCCCTGCCGCGCTAACTCCTTCGCCATTGCGGAACACAGGACGCCGCTTCCACCTGTTACTACAGCTACCTTCCCCTGCAAATGCTCGTGCTTTGGTATGCCCATGCTCATTCCGCCACCTCGCCTGCACGCATGGAATCCCAAACGCCCCACAAATACATAATGCCTAATGCCCGATCATACAGCCCATATCCCGGCCTGCATTGTTCATCCCAAATATGCCGTCCGTGATCCGGACGAGCATATCCTGTAAATCCCGTCTCATAATAAGCCCGCACGACGCCTGCAATATCTACCGTTCCATCGGATGTCCGATGCGAGGTTTCAATGAAATCCCCGTTGTCGTAGACGCGTACATTCCGGATATGCGCGAATGGAATACGGCCTTTAAACTCCCGCACCATAGCCACAATATCGTTGTCCGGATTAGCACCGAGCGATCCACTGCACAGCGTTACCCCATTGTAGGGGCTGTCGACAAGCTGAAGCAGCCTGCGGATGCTTTCTTGGCTGTTGATGATTCGCGGCAATCCGAAGATCGGCCAAGGCGGATCATCGGGATGAATGGCCATTTGGATGCCATGGCGCTCCGCGGTAGGGATAATGTGTTCCAGAAAATACTGCAGATTTCGCCACAGATCTTCTGCAGACACCTGCTTGTATTGCTCAAATAACGGCGCAAGCAGCTTCAGCCGCTCCGGCTCCCAGCCCGGCATCGTGAAATCCAGCTCATTCGCAATGCGGCTCACAAGTTCGCCGGGGTCCATGCTGTCTACCTTAGCTTTCTCATAGAAGAGTGCCGTCGAACCGTCTTCCAGCTCCTTGAACAGCTCCGTCCGCACCCAATCGAATACCGGCATAAAGTTATAGCAGATCGTTTTGACGCCAACCTTCGCCAGCTTCTCAATCGTCTTCTTATAATTGTTAATGTAATGGTCCCTAGAAGGCAGCCCCAGTTTGATATCCTCATGGACATTGACGCTTTCGACAACCTCCAGATGCAGGCCGTAAGCATCGGCTTGTTCCTTGTAGGCAAGAATTTTGTCCATCGGCCACTCTTCACCAGCAGGCACATCATGCAGCGCCCAGACGATCCCTTCCACGCCCGGAATTTGCTTGATCTGCTTCAAAGTAACGGTATCATTGCCGGTCCCGTACCAGCGAAACACCATTTTCATGCCGCACTTCCCTCCTCTTCTCTTCTCTTCTCTTCAAGGTTTATTTAGTAGTCTTTTCCGAAAAAGCGCAGCGCAAAAGGGTGAAAGGGATTGTGCCGGAGAGTTTACGTGCCGCCTTTGCTAGTGTGTTGTTACCTCCTAGTCTAATCCTAGAGAACACACAATCAACAGCGGCCGAAGGCACATCCCTGATCCCTGCAGCACTAGCGCTTTATCCTTAAACTAATAAATCAACCGCCCCCGTTCATCGGCAATCCCCGATTTCCGATAAAAGTACGTATTGATGCAATCGCGCCATTCTTCCGCATGCTCCGCTTGGTGCGTGAGTCGATTAAGCACCTGCGCAAACCGTTCGCTGCCAACCAGCGAGTCTAGCGATTTCCACTGCTCTACAAGCTGCGCCGCGCGCTCCGCACCTTCGAAATGCGTATCGTAAATATGCTGAATGACCGTCTTGCCGCTCTTAAGCCGATGGGTATACGGGACATGGTGGAAGAACAATAGAAGCTCATCCGGACACAACGCAAGCGATTCGTACCGCTCCGCCACCGGAGAATGATATTGGCCCGCGAAGCCGGTTCCGTTTCGCACGGTACGGTCAACGCCCATCCCATGGCAATCCGCATAGTGATACGTGCCCCATTTGGAATATTCATAGCCGTCCACGTTAGGGCCATAATGATGATTCGGATTGACCATCCAGCCTACGCCGAGCGGAGCCGTATAGTCCTCGTAAATGCTGTACGAGCTCAGCAGCATGCCGAGCAAGATACGCTCCACCGCCGAATCCAAGCCGAATGTCATCGCAATCCATTCCCGCGCAATTCGCTCCGCGCTTAAGCTCGGATTCCATGCCAACCGCGCATAGCCATACCAGTTCGCCTGCGCCAAAATATGTCCGGTCCAGCTCGCATCATCCCCGATATTCGCGACTGCCGCTACGCCGCCGCGCGCTCTTCCAAACAGCCGCCCGCTAGCTACTTCGGCAATGGTCGAACCTTCTCCTTGAGCATAAGTATCAAACTCCAAAACTTCTTTCCACTGCGGCACCAAGAAACACAGATGCTTTTGCTGGCCGGTGTACTCCTGCGTAATTTGCAGCTCAAGCAGCTGATTCGTTTCCTTCAACCCGCCGAACAAGGGGGAAACCGGCTCCCGTACTTGAAAATCCATCGGCCCGTTCTTGATCTGCAGCATCACATTATCCCGGAACGTGCCATCCAGAGGCATGAAGTGATCATAGGCGGCACGAGCACGATCCGTAGTGCGATCCCGCCAATTCTGCAGGCAGTTGTAGACAAAACAACGCCAAATCACTTCGCCGCCATACGGTGCCAGCGCATCGGCCAGCATGTTAGCGCCGTCCGCATGATTCCTTCCATACGTAAACGGCCCCGGTCTAAATTCAGAATCGGCCTTCACTACAAATCCGCCGAAATCCGGGATATAACGGTAAATGTTCTTCGCCGCGCCATGCCACCACTGCGCTACCTCTGGCGCAAGCGGATCTGCCGTATCCAGCCCGCCAAGCTCCATCGGACTCGCATAATTAATGCTCAAGTAGAGACGAATACCATACTCGCGGAAGATAGCAGCCGTCTTCGCTACATCCGGCAGAAACTCATCCGTAATGAGCTTCGATTCTTGGCTGTGCACATTAACGTTATTAATCGTTAGGGCATTAATGCCTCCGGATGCCAGCAGCCGAGCGTAGTCCCTCACACGCTCTTGATCCTCGATAAAGCGACCCTCATGGAAGAAAATACTTCTCCCGGCATATCCGCGTTCAATCGATCCGTCCATATTGTCCCAATGGTTAATCATGCGAAGAGCGTTGCTCGGCAGCTCGCGAATGGCGAGTTGCTCGATGCTCTCCCCGGTTTGCAGCAGCCGGATAAAATGGAACACCGCATACAGCACGCCTTTATCCGCATCGGCCGACAGGTAGATCCGATTATCCGCAGACCCGGACCGATGAATAACATACCCTTCCTCGCCCAGCTCATCGAAATTATAGAGACCTGCGAGCGGGTTCAGCAGCTGGGAGCTTCCAATTGTACCGACCACAACCGTCGGCAAGCTCCCCACAACAACCTCTTCCACCTCTTGCGGTGCTTGGCCAAGCATCAAGCCCAGTGCAAGGTTCAACTCTCTGCGTGCCGCTTGCAGCAGCGCTGAATCGCCTGTCATCACTAGCTGCGAGCAGCTCTTCCTATATTCACTTCGTAGTGATTCATTCGAGATTAGCTGATAATCAAGCCAGCATGCATAGCCGCTCTCTGTACTTCTTTTATTCATGGCTGTGACAACCTGCCTCTCATTCGCGAAATGGAAAAGGCCTCCTGTAACAGGAGACCTACCTACTACATATCAACTTTATTCTCCTGCTTCTAATGACCAAATGCGATATTGCCCGCTTAAAGCCAACAAGGCAAATAAGTAGAGACAATTATCATAATAGCGACGATCACCTTCGCGAACAGGCGTATTCCAGAACAGCGCTACGCTCTCGCGCGCGTGAGGCCCATTCGGTGCCGCTAACGATGCGGCTGCATTCGTAGCGATAAGCCCAACCGGATGAAGCGATTTCTCCTCGAACGGCTCACCCGCAATCGTATACCGCCGGTAGTCCTCGGGATGCTTATCCGCGAAGAATGCTTGAATAAGCTCTGCCTCCCGCGTCATCCACTCGTTTGCGCCAAACCACAGCGCTTCTAACCCGATATTGGCTGCGACCCGGTAGGAATCGCTGAAGAAATGTCCGTACCCGCGATCATCGTTAGGCGTTCCGTCATAATGGGCGTACTCCGGCGCTAAGCCGGTTTCCGGATGGCAAGCCAGCAACAAAAACGCTCGGCTGGCTTCCGCCGCTTCTCTCCAGAACGGGCGATCCGCTTCATTAGCCCAAAGAGCAAACAACTCATAGAAATGCGGCAGATGATAGGACGGATCGGAGTATTCGCAGTTCGGCACGAATTTGATTAACTTATTGTCCGGGTTCCACATCGGATAGCCGATGCCGTCTTCCCCGTTGTGTATGCAGTCATGCAGCAGTGCGCGCGCCTTTACGCTGTAATCCAGCGGCGCCGCACCGTCGCCCCACCGATGCGAGGCGAACAATAGGGCAAGCGCGAAGTATTCCTCTCCATCCGGCGCCGGTCCGTTCGAACGCTTCGTTCCATCTGTGTTGCAGGACCAGGCAAAATAGCCTTTATTCTCGCCGGAGGTCATGTACATATAGTGATAGCTCCATCTCCAGAGCCGATCGAAGACATCCTTCTTATCCAGCTGTACAGCCATCATCATGCCGTAGGACATGCCTTCGGTCCGAACATCGAGGTTCCCGGTATCGAGCATATACCCCATTTCGTCACCGGACGGGTAATAGATCCTCGTCGCTTCATGATCGCCGAAGAGGAGCTCCCACGTTTGCTCGATCTTCGCCTCGATGTCCTTCGCGTCATAACCATAATCAAGCAGAAGATTGAAATGTGCTGTCATTAGCCTTTTACGCCTCCCAGCGTCATCCCTTTAACAAAGTACTTTTGCAGGAATGGATAGACCATCACGATCGGCAAGCTTGCGACAATCGTCATCGTAGCTCGAATGGATGTCGGTGTGACGAAGTTTGCAGCCGTTCCGCCCGAGCCATCCATATTACCGCCAGAGGAGCTGATCGAAGCATTCGAGTTTTGAAGCATCTTCATCAGTTCGTATTGCAGCGTGCTTAAGCTAATATGCGACGAGTTATACAGGAACACATCGAACCAGGAATTCCAGTGATAGACCGCCGTGAACAAGGAAGTTGTCGCCAGCACCGGCATCGACAGTGGCATGACGATCTTCAGGAACGTCATAAACTCGCCTGCCCCGTCAATTCTCGCCGATTCCAGTATGCCCTCCGGCAGCGCCTCAATAAAGGAACGAATCACGATGATATTAAATACGCCGACAATGCCCGGAATAATGTAGACCCAGTAGTTGCCCATCAGGCCAAGCTCGCGGATCAGCAAGAAGTTCGGAATCAAGCCGCCGTTAAAATACATCGTCAGCACGAATGCCAGCGTGACGAATTTGCGCAATACGAATTCCGGACGGCTGATCGTGTAAGCCACCATCGCCGAGCAGAAGGTCGAAATAAGCGTGCCGAGAATCGTCCGCGATGCAGAGACCATAGTCGCGTGCAAGATGTCCCCTTGCTTGAACACATACTCATAATTTTCCCAGGTTAATACCCTTGGCCATAAGTAGACGCCGCCCTTAATGGAGTCTCCGGCATCGTTGAGCGAAACAGCCAGCATGTTGATGAATGGATATAGTGTCACGATCATGAGTAGCACCATGAACGTGTAATTGGCGATATCGAACAGCCGATCTCCTGCCGATGAATGACGGGCCATATTTACTTGCGATTTAGCCATGCTGTTCTCCTCCTTAAAACAATCGTTCTTGGCCTAGCCGTTTTGCAAGGTAATTCGCCGAGAACAATAGCACGATGCTGATGACCGTCTTGAATATCCCTGCTGCGACGGACAATGAATAGTTGCCCAGATTCATACCATACTTCAGAATAAAGATTTCAAGATTCTCGGAATAATCGAGGTTCGGTCCATTGCCAAGCAAATACTGCGGCTCGAAGCCAGTCTCTAGAATTTGTCCAAGGTTAAGAATAATCAGAATGATAATAACGGGCCGGATGCCCGGAAGCGTAACATGGAAGATACGCTGGAAGCGTCCTGCTCCGTCAATCTCGGCAGCTTCATACTGCGCAGGATCGATTGTCGTCATAGCGGCCAAATAAATAATCGTGTTCCAGCCTACGTTTTTCCATACTTCCGATATCCCAAGAATGCCCCAGAAATACTTGCCTTCTCCAAGCCAGAGAATCGGTTCCTTGATCAGCCCAAGACCCATCAGAATTTCGTTCAATACCCCGCCATCGGCAGAGAGAACGGTCTGAATGATTGTAGCTGCGACAACCCATGAAATAAAATGCGGTAAATAACTGATCGTTTGGACGACCCGCTTGAACGCTACTTTTCTTAACTCATTTAATAGAATCGCTAGTATAATCGCTGTTACAAAGCCCAGAACGAAATTGATTAAGCTCATGGCAAGCGTATTGCGAAGCACCACCAGAAACCGATCATCGGAGAACATAAACTTAAACTGCTTCAACCCTACCCATTTCTGATCGCTGAAGGATTTCGCCGGCTTATAGTTCTGAAACGCGATCGTCCAGCCCCATAGTGGAATATATTTAAACACAACAAGCCAAATAAGGAACGGAACGGACATTAGGACAAGCGCCCGCTGCTTCACAAGCTTCTCCAGAAATAAGCCGATACCGGATTTCTGACCGAGAAGTATCCGATCGACAGTCACATCCTGCTGCTTGGTTTTTATCATTGCGATCACTCCTCTCCATACCTAACCGGTTCTATATGTCTAAATTAGGAAAGGCCGGCCCCGTACTGCATGCGAGTTCCGGCCTTCCGCCTTACACTTAATTATTAGCCTTTAATCTTTGCCACTTTTTCTTTGACTTTTTCAGTCATCGTTTTCTCGTATTCCGCTACAGGAAGCTTGTTGATTTCGCCTACATACTCGTTCCACAGACCGTCGAACTTATCCGGCGATGCAAGGACGATTTTCGCAAAGTATTTGCGTTGTACGTCTGGTTTCTTAGCGGTGTAGATTTGTGCATCCGAACCTTGCTCAAGTGCGATACTCCATGCCGGGTACCAAGGACGCTCATCCGGAGCGGCGAACATCTCTGCATACGTTTGAACGCCGTATTTCGCAAGACGGTCTTTCTCAGCAGGCGTAAAGGATGCTTGTGCAACTTCTGGTTGTCTGCCTGGGTTTACGGCATTGCCATCCGGGAATGTGGAGCCTTGACCGTACATTGGCCAGTAGTACTCGAAGTAGCCGATACCTACTTGGCGTTTGTAGTCGTTATCTTTAAGCTTGTCGATCTCTTCTTGCGTTCTGTACAATCTGCCTTTGTCGTCCACTTCATAGTTCTTGCCTTGAACGCCCCACTGTACCAGCTTCTGATTCTCATCTGTCAGCAGGTTGTTGAAGAATTTAATGATACGTACAGGATCTTTCGCGCTTGTTGTGATACCAACGCCGCGGTTATTTACAAAGGAAGCTGGATCGATGTATTGATCTTTAATGCCGCTGTCGAACGTGATTGGCAGCGGGAAGTACTCCAGATCGTCGTTGCCGCCGTTTTTCAACGTTTCGGTTTTCAACGTTTGCAGCGCTTGGTTCACCTGCCAGCCGTAATCGAAGAAGCCAAGTACTTTACCGGAAGTCAGCTTCGCCAAGTATTGATCGTAGTTGTCTACGAAGGAAGACTTGTCGAACAACCCTTCAGCGTTAAACTCATTCAGTTTCTTCAACCAGCGTTTGGTATCATCGTTGGCTGCGTAGATTTTGGAATCCATTGTGTTCATATCCACTTGGACTTCGCCGTCATTCGGGTAGCCTGCAAGATGGTTTGGCGGGTTCGTTGTTGCAAAGAAGCGCCAGTCATGCGTCAAAGACATGAAGCCAGTCAATTTATCGTCTTTGTGCTTGCCTGCATAATCTTTAATCAGGTTAAAGTACTCGTCGAATGTTTTGATCTTCGGATAGCCAGCATCCTTCAGGACGCGGTTTTGTACCCAGAAAGCGCCTTGGTCGATCGTTGGGTTCGGCTTATATTCCCCAACTACCGCGCTGAATGGCAGGAAGTAAATGTTGCCGTCGTCCGCTTTCATCAGGTTCATGTAAGGGCCGTATACGCGCTTGATGTTTGGACCATATTGATCGATAAGATCGTTCAGCGGAATGAACGCGCCCGCTTCCAAAACTTTGTCGATGCCTGCATCCGGCTGCAGGATATCCGGATATTCGTTACTAGCGATCATCGTTCCGATCTTCGTATTCAAGTCGCCTACAAGATGCTCCATCTTGAAGTTGACGCCCGTTTGATCCTCCAGGATTTTACCGATTTCCGTCTTGTTCGTATCTGTGTCTTTGTTTGCCGTAGCATTGAAATAAGTGAAGGTTACGGGCTCTTCTTTCGCCGGTTCAGCTGCATCTGTTGTGTTCGTAGCTGTGTCTGTGTTAGTTGTTGCAGCATTGCCTGTTTCCTTTGGAGCGTTTTCATTTGCATTGTTATTGCCGCTGGAACAGCCGACAATACTCATGATTAGCGCGAGCGACATCATGCCTAGTTGCCATTTCTTTCTGTTTTTCAAAGAAAAGTCCCCTTCCTGCTCTATAATTTGTAAGCGCTTCAATTGAACATCTTCAGTATACAAAGCCGAGCAATCTTTGTTTACCAGGTAAACTATATGTCGCGCTTAGAAAATTAAAGAGATCGTATTTCGATCCGAATCGACGTCCCCGAACCTTTGCTGCTCTCCAAGTCGAAGGTCGCCCGGTCGCCATAAAACATCTTCAGACGCAAATAAACATTGCGTATGCCGATGCTTTCCCCGATTTCTTCCTCGGTCGAATACAGATTTTGCAGCAGCTCGTTTCGTTTCTCTTCCGTCATGCCCACGCCGTTATCACTGACCACGCAGAGGAGTCCACCCGGAGATTTGCTCACGCTAATCGTGATCAAACCGGCATTCTTCAAGGGCTCAATGCCGTGGATGCTCGAGTTCTCTACCAGCGGCTGCAGCGTCATCTTCGGAATTTTCTCTGTGGCGCAGTCCGGATCTACCTCGATCCTGTAATCCAGCTTGTCCCCGAATCGGTATTTCTGAATCTGCAGGAAGCTCTCGACCAAATCGAGCTCATCTCTAACCGTTACCATATCTCTGCCCCAGGAGAGAGACTTACGGAAGATCTTCGCCATATGATGAATGATTTTGGCCGTCTCTTCTTCGGACTTCATCAAGCTCCGCATGCGAATGGTCTCCAGCGAGTTGAATAGAAAATGCGGATTGATCTGACTCTGGAGCGCATGCAGCTGCGACTGGTTGCGGCTAAGCTCCAGCTCTTTCTTCTGAATGTCGGCCATATAGACATCGTGAATCAGACTTTTGATTTGCATCGTCATTCGGTTGAATTCCGTTGTCAGCTGCCCGATTTCGTCATTGGTCTCTTCGTTATCGATCAGCTCGAAGCTGTGGTTCTTCACCCGCTTCATCTGCCTCAGGATACGGAATAACCGCTGATTGAGCGAGCGTGTGAACCAAACAATAATGAGCGTAGGAACAAGGATGTTCGGGAGCGCCATATAGATGACGAATTCCCTAGACTTCCGGACTTCTACCAACACTTCTCGCTCTTGAAATTTGCCTGCAACGCGCCAATTCAGCAAATACTCCTTGTTCGCGAACCCTTCTTCGAATACGATGCCGTCATTGTCCGAGATATCGTCGCCGTCCGCTTTGCCGGAAGAATACTGAACCGTATCCCCTTCGAGCAAATAAACGTTGCCCTCCAGCGTCACATTGCTTAATACTTGCCGGATGAGCCCGGGATCAAGGTCAATCTTAATGATTTTCTCGAAATTATTCTGCCCCGCCGAGCTGCTCATTCGCCTGACAATGCTGATCGATGGATCGGATGCAGACTCATTATTGCGCACAAGAATCGGATTAGACGTGCCTGAGCTTACCAGCCGTTTATACCACTCTGCATCGGGACTAATCTGCGAAATAGGCGAGACATAGCCGCCATAAATGATCGTATCGTTATCCGTATAGATGGTAATATTCTGAATCGCCCTGTATACAGGCGCGTATTT
The DNA here is from genome assembly GCF_059686995.1 of Paenibacillus rhizoryzae. Classification (NCBI taxonomy): domain Bacteria; kingdom Bacillati; phylum Bacillota; class Bacilli; order Caryophanales; family Paenibacillaceae; genus Paenibacillus; species Paenibacillus rhizoryzae. Next base: position 462,723 of record NZ_JCAALT010000006.1, read on the forward strand.
CTCCAGCATGTCCGTAATATAGGAGTGGTAGTTCATGACGTAATCGGACGAATACACATAGCGTTGATCCAAATAGTCGTTCATAATGGAATCGTTATAAAGGACGGAAGAGATGCCGACTACGGCATCGATCTGATACATGAACTCGTTGCGCATCTGCTCGATAGCCAGCGACAAGTCTTTCAGCTTCTGGTTCTTCACGTTATTCGTCGTAATGTTGTAGAAGATGACGTTCGTGAGCACAACCGGAATTAATACCGATAGAAAATAAATCATCAGCATCTTGCTTCGAAGCCTGATGTTATGGAAGGCGCTGCTTATTCTCATGAACGTGAATCCTCCTGCGCCTTCTATGTTTTTGCGATCATCGCATTTTTATACTCGGTCGGGGTTTTCCCCTCCACTTTCTCGAATTGGCAGACGAAATAGTCCGCATTGCCGAATCCGACGTTTGCCGCGATCTCGTAAATTTTCTTATCCGTCTGGCGAAGCTGGCTCTTCGCCTCTTGAATCCGAATTTGCAGCAGAAACTCATTAAAATACATGCCATATGACTTCTTGAATAGCTGACCCAAATAAACCGGATTCATATAGAAGAGCTTGGCAATGCTCTTCAGGCTGATATTGCTGGCGTAGTGGCTTTCGATATAGCTTTTGATTTTGCCAATCTCGCCTTTCCCTATCTTGCTGCGCAGCGACGCCATATATGCCGTACACTCCGTTAAAAATTCCATCAGCAGACCCTTAACGCTCTCCAATGTTCGAGGTTCGTTATACCAGTGCATAATGGGATTGAAGGCCGCCAGTTTATTCGCATCGCCTTGCATCGTTTGGATGATTCTAGTTGCCCCGTGCACACATCTGGAGATCGAAGCGCGTATCGATTCCAAGGCAAAACCCTGCTCCCGGAAAGCAGCAAACATCGCATCCACGAGCTTCATTACGCCCTCGCCGTCATGCTCTTCCAAACGCTCCATCAGCTCGACATACTGGGTCTGCTCGATCTCTTTATACTGCAGCACCATGCCTTTGATATCCTCATAGAGGATCGCTTCTTTGGGCGCCTGCGCGAATTTATATTTCATCGTTTCCATAGCCGTCGTGTAAGAAGCTTTCACTTGATCCAGTCCGTTGATTCGATCGCCAACATAGACGCGTGATACGCCTTCGCTTCTTCCTGCTGTCGCCCGGATTAGATCATCAGCCAGCCGCTTCACCCAATCCGGTCCTTGGCCCGATGGAATCAGAAATCCAAGTCCGTACATACTCGGAATGTAGATGAAAGTTTCTTTGTCCGGTGCGTACCTCCGGAGCACTTTAAGGACGGCTTCTTTCACCTCGCCAATTTGCTCATTCTTCTCTTCCTCACTGAGGTGAGGAGGGACATTATTGAGCTCAAGCGCAACGTATCGCAGCTGTTTATTGATCGGCAGCCCCAAGAACAGCGCCGCATCCGCAAGCAGCTTCTCATCTGATTTGCCCGAGAGGAGCTGTTCGAACAGGGAGATTTGGAATAGGAGCTTGCTCCCTTCTTGCCACGGCGGACGCTCATCAAGCGTCTCATTAATGCGCGCTAACGTTTCCATGAGCTCGTTCTCGTCAATGGGCTTCAGCAAATAATCATGAACGCCGTAACGAACAGCCTGCTGCGCATATTTGAAATCGCCATAACCGCTAATAATGATAAATTTAATATCCTTGCTGATTCGCTCCTGAACGGTCTGAATAAGCTCGAGCCCGTCCAGTACAGGCATACGAATATCGGTAATGACGAGATCCGGCATCTGACGCTCGATTAGGGCGAGCGCTTCTTCCCCATCCTCCGCCTCGCCAACGATCTGAAAGCCATATTCCTCCCAAGGGATAAGCCCTACAAGTCCTTTGCGGGCAAACATTTCATCGTCAACCAGAATCGCTTTTCTCATAGGAATGCCTCCGATTTTGGTTTATTTATCACTGTAATCGCTTACAAGTCGCGTCACCAAAAAGTTTTTGTTCCTTTAGTATTTTCAAATTCAATCCATTTTACTAAGACATCCTGCTTTCGTAAACTTAAAGAAGTATAGGTTTTGCTTCGTTTTCTAAAGAAAATGCTGCGATTGCGCTCTATTACCTGTTCTGTGATACTCTAAGGCTAGGCATTCGGACAACAACCGTCAAGTTATGAATGAGGTGAAATGATGGGGAACATTACAATTGAAGTGATCAAGGACGGCAATATCGAGCCATGCAGAGCGCTCTGCAATGAACTGATGGCATTCCAGCAATCCCGGGCGACAATGCTGCCGGAAGTGTTTGATGCGATGAATTTCGATACGCGGATGAAACGAAGCTATGACCATGCACTGGAGAGCCAGGTTATTGTCGCGAAGGACGATGGTATGCCGATTGGCTATGTATTCTCGACGATCGACGAAATCAAGGAAAGCAGCAGAAATGCCTACCCGGACTGGGCTCCCCGCGGAGGCAAAGGCTTCTATCCGGATTGGGACGACCTGCCCGCTAAAGTCGGCTGCTTAAACAATTTATATATCCGCGACGGCTATCGGGATATGAAGCTTGGCTCCAAGCTGTTCGACATGTCGATCGACTGGCTGGAGAGCTCCCCTCATGTGGACATCATCTTCATCTATGTTTCCAATGGCAATGAGGCGGCGCTGAACTTCTACCTCAGCCGCGGGTTTACGTACAGCCACGAGGTGTTTGGCGGGTTTATTAAGGCGGTTTATAAGTTTACAAAACAAACCCCGCGTTAGGAATAACGCGGGGTTCTTTCATGGGAAATCCGTTGGGTGGTTATGGGATTAGCACATGCGCATGTTCTGCCATCCAACTTTGATCATCACTGGCAAGCATGCTCCTTGAATGTTGCTTTTTATGCAACATTCAAAGAGCAAAGGAGGTTTCAGAGAGGAAATGTTGCGAAATTTGCAACATTCTCCCCTTCTATAACCGCCGAGCTGCCATTTCTCTAATAATGCTGCATTTTGTGCAACACTTAGCGATAATGAGCTACGGGACGGGTACAATGCTGTATTTCCTGCAACATTTATTAACCGATGCCCCGCCCATTCTTCAGCCGATCATCCGGAAATCAATATGCAGCGGCGGCGGACATTGCTGCATCGCTTCCTCGATCAGTGCCTGCGTAAGTTCGACGTTCCTTTGTTCCGCGAGCTTCTTGGCGCTGTACTTGAACCATAGCTCGATGATCAAGGTTTCGCCCTCGCGGATCACAGCGAACTCCGTAGCGAATAGCTTCTCCATGAAAGCGTCATGGCCAAGCTCCAGCGCGACTGCGCCTACGATAATTTGAATACGGTCGCTGCTCGCGAATGCCGGAGGCAACGATTCATACAATTGCCATGCCCGCTCGTAGTCCTTATTCTGAATGACAAGATTGAGATACTCTTCCACGAATGCACGGTCCGGGAAACGACCGGATACCGCATACGCCTGCTCATAATAAGCCAGCGCGCGATCCGTCTCGCCTCGCTGCTTCATCACCACGGCTAAATTTCGGAATACCCATGCCGAAGGCTTCAATCGCAGCGATGCTTCCCATGCCTCAATCGCTTCCGCGTCCAGCCCGTTCTCATAGAGCATCACTCCATGATGCAAGAGCGCCGTCCAGTTACGATTATCCGCTTGCTCAAGGCTGCTCTTCAGCCTATCCATCCACTCTTCTTGCATCATCCACGAGGGCGGAATCTCCTCAACATCATGCTCAGGAAGATATCCTTCCCTGAGAAGGACAAGCCAAGGCTGCTGCTCCGCCCCCAGCGTCTCATTCGCGAAGACGAAGCCCTCCGGGATCGCAGTAGCAACAGTAGCAGCAGTTTCAGCACTACCACCGCCACCACCCTCGGCTTCCCTACGCACTCGCTCTAACGCACCCCAGCCAGAGCCCGTATGCAGCGACAATTCCGGCGTTTTGCCCGCATGCGCCTGAAATCTCGCATGTTTGGCATACACCTCTTCCTCGCTGAGCTCCTGACTGACTTGCGCCTCTATATAATCACGCGCTTGATCCCAATTCTCTTGATAAGCCGATTCCGTATCGATATTCAGCATCCCTATCATTTGCGTGAAATCCCATACGGAATGCGCAGGCATCTCGATGCCGTGCAGCTGCGTCGGTGCAAACCCGCCCTGCACCTCGATGTAGTGGCCTTCGCCCGGCTTGGCCAAGAAATCGCACCACCGTCTGCCCCCCGCGTGATTGCCCCAGCAAAACATTTTACGATAGCGAAGCAACGAAGTCGATCGCTCGAAGAACATGCGGCCATCCTCATAGGCGACGGCTTCCCATGGCGACTTCTCAGCGGCAGGCGTCTGGAAGAAATACTCGCTCGCATACGGGAATCCCATGGGATACGATACATCCACGCCCGGAACAGATGGAAGAATAGGCAACTTGTCGGCACCGTAGCCCTTCTGCGCAGGATCGATATAGATGACCTCGCCGGTCCCCGAGAACACCCGCGACTTCTCCGTTTCCTCTACGGCGATGTTCGTCCACCAATACATGGGCACCGCCGCCGCCTGATCATTCACGATCCGAACATAGACCCCTAGCTGCCTGGCGCCGGGAGGCAAATGAAAATCGATATGCCAGAACAGATTCTTGCACCGCTCATACTCGTAGATGCGCAGGAACTCGTTCCCTTCATCATCCGTGAGCTTAGCCGCGTGCATCGGCGAACAGGTCGTGAACGTATGGCCAATGTGACCGATATTCCATTCGATCCCGCCCGAGAACCATGCGTTCAGAATCGCCAAGTTGGCCGGCTGAAACACCGGATTTTTGTACAGGATCTCGCGCCCGGTTGCCTTTTCTTGCAGCGAATACAGCCTTCCGCCGTACTCCGGCAGAAAGACGGCTTTCAGCACGTCATTTTCCAGCACAATCGTCTTCAGTTCAATCGTCCCGCGTTTCCTCGAATACCGGTCCTGCATTCGATACGGCAAATAGCGATCGCCTGTATTATCGCCCATATATAGCTTATGTTCCGGCGTCAGACTGCCGTTATCCGTTACTTCGCGATGCTTCTCCTTGCTTCTGAACATCGGCAGGGGGTTCTCCCCTTCCGGCCTTGCTCCCTCAATCGTCAGACTTGCGGTCGTCACCAACATGGCGGCCCATCATCTCCCCACGGTTTTATCCCTTAACGGCACCTACAGTCAATCCCGAAATAATACGCTTGGATACAAACAGATACACGATAAAGCTTGGCAGAAACACGACCATACAGGCCGCGAAGATACCGCCGTAATTGCCCGTATTGGCATACCCGTAAACGATCGACTGCAGCGATAACGCGAGCGTGCGCGAATTGGCATCATTGGAGAAGATCAGCGCGAAGAAGTATTCGTTCCACACCCCAAGAAAGTTGAAGATCGATAACGTGATGATGCCCGGCTGCGCTACCGGCAGAATGATTTGAATGAACGCCCGAATCGGACCGCAGCCGTCCATTGCGGCAGATTCCTCGAGTTCTTTGGGAACCGAGGCGAAGAAGCTGGTGAGGAAAAACACGGCAAACGGGACATTCGTGCAAATATAAACGAGAATCAACGTGATGATCGAGCCGGTCAGCTTCAATTCCACAAAAATCGAGAACAGCGGAATCGAGATGAGAATGCTCGGAATCGCAAGCGCGGACATGAACATCATGTTCAGCAGCCCGCGTCCCCTAAACTGCGCTCGGCCCAGCATATACGCGGCCGGAGCCGCAACGACGACGATGCCGATGCAGGCCGTAACCGTATAAATAACACTATTCGCAAAATACCGCCCAATGTCCTGCTGCTTGAACAAGTCCGTATAGTTGGAAAAATGGATGCCGCTCTTCAATAGGGAGTTCGTGAAAATATCTCTCGTTGAACTCAGCGAAGCCAGGATGACCCAACCAAATAGAATGACGGAGAATAGCAGCCAGGCATAGAGCGGAATGTACGCCGGTAATAGATTCATTTTCTTTCGCATTGCAACGCTACGCATGAAGGTCCCTCCTCCTCTTAATATTCCAAACGGTCTTTCGGGAAAAGCCGGCTGATGAGCGCGGATGCAAGCAGCGTCGCTAACGTAATCAAGATGCCGACACTCGCCCCTGATCCGACGTTGAATGCGCCGCCATCGGTCAGCACGGAGTTCCCTTTGGACATGCCGAACACCTTCTGATACATGTAGTACCCCGGTGTAACGGTATGCGGATCATCAAGCCCGAACGTCGCCGACCATACGAAGAAATTGAACGCCGTAATGGTCCACAGGACCAGCGTTGTACGAAATACATCCCGCAGAAGCGGAAGCGTAATCTTGAAAAATTTCGTCCACGGGCTCGCACCTTCTAAGGTGGCTACTTCGTAGAAATCGCCGGGAATCCGGTTGATGCCGGCATTCAGAATAAGCATGAAATAACCGATCGAACCAAAGCTGAACGCCATAATCATCGCATAATAGATATGCTCGTTATCCGTCCACTGTATATTGGCAAGCGCCGTTAAACCAAGGCGATTAAATACGGTAGTCAGCAATCCGAAACTCGAATTGTAAATATATTGGAGCCATACAACGGACATAACCACCGCGGACACCGTATTCGGCAGGAAGATGAGCGACCGCCAGAAGTTTTTCCCCTTCACTCCGGAAGTAAGGATGGCCGCATAGAGGAAAGCAAAGACGAAAATCAGCACGCCGCCAATCGCCCAGATGCCAAGCACATTTTTGACCGATCCGATAAAATACGTACTGCTCGTTACATCCTTGTAATTCACGAGTCCAACAAACTTCCACTCGGCAATGCGGCTGGAGAGCGTCGGGATATTATAGAAGCTCATAGCAAATGTGCGCAAAGTCGGATAGAGGAAAATGGCCAGATAGATGATGACAGCCGGCGCTAAGAACAGCGCGATAATAGATTTTTTCATTCTCATGACAGCACCCCCGCAACATGTCAGCTTTAAATTCAGAAACGCGGCGTTCCCATGAACGCCGCGTTCCGATACCAATAGCGTTACTTATTTACCGTCATAGAACTTTTTCGCTTGCTCCGCCATTTTGCTCACATACGCTTCCGGCTTGATCTTGCCTGTTGCCAGCTCCATGAATGTAGGGAGAACCGTGCCGCTCGAGAAATCGCCGCCGTTGTCGATGCCAAAGCCCCACGGCATGTTAACCTTCGCGTTGCCGAATGCAACCGCAGCTTCCGCAAGCGGAGCAGGCCATGTCGAATCGATCGTAGCCGGAATCGCAAGCGCTTGCGCCGACATTCCCTCTTGCGCTTTCTTGCCGACAAGGTACTTCACCAGCTCGAATGCAGCCGGAATATTCTTGCTGTTCTTATTCATCAGGAGGCCTTGCGCGCCGAAGGAAAGTCCTTGTTGGCCGCCCTTGTCATTGCCATTGGCCACGACAGGGAATTGGAACGAACCCCATTGGAAGTCAGGACCCGCTGTTGCCGCTACTTCGTTAGGAAGCCAAGTGCCGTTCAAGTACATGGCCACTTTGCCCAGTGCCAGATCTTGCTGGCCTGCCGGATATTTGTTGCCTGCGATTTTCTTGGAGAAGTAGCCTTTTTCATTCAAGATTTGCATGTCTTTCGCGAACTGGAGCACGATCGGATCTTTCCACATCTCGCCTGTTTTGTCTTTGACCAGGCTGTCCGTCCAGTCGCTGCCCATTGCGCTTCCGAGGTAACCGCCGATGAAGAGATCGCGGTAGGCATCATCGAATGTTAATGGCTCTACGCCTGCTTTCTTAAGCAGCTCGCAATCCGCCAGAAACTCATCCCACGAGGTAGGAACTGCCGTGATGCCGGCCCCCGCAAACAGTGCTTTATTGTAGAAGAACAGAACTGCGTAAGGCTGCTGAGGGATCGCATAGTAGCCCTCTTCCAGACCTGCCGGTGCAGCCAGTGATTTGACCCAATCCATCAGCGATGGAAGCAAGGAGTCCTTCACGGACTTGCCATCGATACCGATTGACGGCTGCTCCAAGAGCTCATCCAGCTTCAAGACATGATCCTTCAAATTGCCGAGCGCCGAGCCCGGGTCCTGCTCGAATATATCAATTTGCTCGCCGCTTTCTAGAGCCGGCTTAATCAGCTTGTTAATATCGCGGCCGTTGTATTTCACTTCGACGTCCACTTTCGGGTTGGCCGCCTCAAACTCTTTGACCGCCTCATCGATGACTTTAGCCTGCGGCTCCGCATTGCTCCACATCGACCAGAAAACGACTTTCCCTTCCAGGCCTGCTGCAGTGCTTTCGTCTGTTGTCGCATTGGCAGCATTCGTATTCGTGCTTGTATTCGCAGTTGCAGCTATGTTCGTGGATTCCTTCTCATTCGCAGAAGCGTTCGTTGTCGCAGCATCGTTGTTTGACTTCCCGCAGCCCGACAATACGGACAGCGCCAGCATCGTCGTTAACGTTAATGCGGCTAATGGTTTTCTTTTGATCAAAGTGAATTCCCCCCGGCATGTAATGGCTTACAAGTGTGATTATAGGCGCATGAAGCGCAGGGAAGTATGACCGCAGATTAGATAAAACTGGATAGAAATAAGCCCACTCCGAACGCAAACAAATAGAGAGGGAACGTCGGTCCCCCCTCCTATAAGCAACTTGAAGTGTTAAAAGTATGTAAACCAATTATAAGAATATGGATTAAATTAAGAGCTTTGCCTGAAACCGACTCTTTCGAAAACGATGATGTTATACTAATTTACATAAACGCCATCTCAATCACGATACGGACAGGTGCTATCATGGGAATCTTAACGAGAATGCGCATCAAGACGCAGCTTAAGCTAGCCGTTGCCCTTATTGTAATCATCATGCTGATGATTATTTACTCCTTATACACGCAAACCTCCCAAATCGTAATCAAGAACAACAATCAATATACCGAAGATACCATTCGCAAATTCAAGCTCAACCTCTCGCAAAAGACCGATGAAATCAGCCAGATTATCCTCAGCTTAGGGTTCGATCCCTTCGTGCAGAAATTCATGACGCAGAACGACCCCAGCTTGCTGTACGAGATGAGCAATGAACTGGACCGCAAGATCATTTCATTAAAGGCAGGCAGAAAAGGCTTCCGGGATATCGTCTTAATCGGCACCAGCGGCATGCGGTACAGCCTTAACGGCAGCATCGATTTCGTGCAGCGCTCCAATAAAGAAATTGCGTCCAGCAAGTCCGTGTATGTCAGCGGCTTGGAGCCCTACGACTACAGCTCCGCTTCGAAGAACAGCATGCTGTTCGCTCAGAATATCTATTCCAGCGACCTCGGCAACGGCACGGACGGCAACCGGATCGGTTACATAGCCGTCATTGTCGACGTGGAGGCGATGTTCTTCGATGGCGACAAGAGCAAGGCGGAGCCCGGCGTCGGTTTCTATCTCATCGATCGCTTCAGCAGCGTATATCCGGAGACCAATTCTCCCGATATCACTAGAACGATTAGTACGTTAAGCAGCCAGCATAATAGCGAGCAGAAGCTGACGGATTCCATAGGCGGGGTCAAGGGAGCCATCCAAATCCAGCGGCTGGACCAGATCAATGCCTCCGTGCTTAGCTTCGTTCCCCAGGAAGCGCTGCTGGCGGAGCTCGACTCCGTTCGCAACCGCAGTATTCTGATCGTCATCCTATCGATTCTATTAATGGCCATCCCTTTCGCGGTTATAACCAACAACATCGTGCAGCCCATTCAGCGGCTCGTGCGATTCATTAACGGCATAAAGTCCGGCAGCATCAAGGATTTGAAATCAACCATCCACCTCGAAGGCAATGTGGAAATGAACGTGGTTGCCGAGAATTTGAACGGCATGTTAAGCGAGATCGACAATCTCACGCATCGCCTCGTCGAGACGAACACCCACCTGCTGGAGGCCGAGATCGAGAAAGAGAAAGCCGCCACGGCTTATCTGCGCAGCCAGATCAATCCGCATTTTCTATATAACACCTTAGAATCGATCAAAGGCGTCGCCCTCGAAGCCGAAGCTCCCCAAATCGTCGAAATGACGAAGGCGCTCGGCAAGCTGTTCCATTACAGCATCAAGGGCTCCGGCTATGTCACGCTCGATCAGGAGCTGAACGCGGTCAAGTCCTATGTGTACCTGCAGCTGATCCGTTTCGAGGATCGTTTCGACGTGATCTATCAGTTCACGGACGAAGCCCTGCAAGTATCCGTCTTGAAAATGATTCTGCAGCCGCTCGTCGAGAATGCGATTTTCCATGGACTTGAACCGAAGACGTCCAAAGGAAACCTCACTATCACCGGCGAGGTCGAGAATGGGAAGACACTCGTGCTCCGCATCACCGATGATGGAATGGGTGTCGATGAAGATACCTTGCACCGTATACAAAGCAAATTGCTGGAGAAGCCATCCTCTTTAAGCCGTGACAGCCAGGATTCATCCGACAGCGACAGCATTGGCTTACTTAACGTGAATAATAGGCTGCGTTTAGCCTATGGCTTTCAATATGGGCTCACCTTCGAAAGTGAAGCCGGCCATGGAACATGCATAACCCTTACGATGCCAAGTCACTACGTACAACCGGGAGGGGATATCCGTGTATAAAGTACTTCTCGTGGACGATGAGAACCTTGTTCTGAAAAGTTTGGCGGCAGGCGTGGATTGGAAGAAGTCCGGCTTCTATGTCGCGGGCAAGGCGAATAATGCCACCAAAGCGCTTCAACTGATTCAAGAGCTTCAGCCGCATGTCGTGTTCACCGATATTCGAATGCCGGGATTGTCCGGCCTTGAATTAATTAAGCAGATTAAAGAGCTGGATAAAAATATTCAAATCATCGTCATTAGCGGCTACGCTGAATTCGCCTATGTGCAGAAATCATTGAATTACGGCGTGCTCGGCTACTGCCTGAAGCCCTTCGACGACCATGAAATCCATACCTTGCTCCAAACGGCTGCCGGCAATTTGGATGAAATCAAGCACAAACGCGAAGGCAAGCTGCTGGAATTGCTTGATGATCCTGCTGCATCAAGGGCACAATCCGCTTTCAACGAAATCTTGGATGACGCCGGCATTACCTCAGACACCCCTTATCTGCTCGTTTCCGTGGGCAAAGGCCGGCTAACCTTCCTAGCGGAAACCAATTATGCAGCCATTAATCTCGGTTATGCCCGCAGTGTTTATTGGGTGCAAGCACTTGATCGGGAAGCGTTAACAGCAGCCCTCTCCTCACCGATCCCGGATGGGATTCTGGGGATAGGCATCCTGCAATCGGATCGAAATTTGGAAGGCATGATGCAGCGAATCGAACAATGCACGGTGCGCGCCTGGGATTTCTTTATTCATAACCGCAGGGATTTGTATTGGGAGGAACAACAGGCGAAGGACGATCATGCTGTGCTGTTGATCCGAAAGCTTGAGCGCGCAGTTGCAAAGAGCGAATTTGCCTTAGCTAAAGACTTGCTGGATGAGATGAGTCTACCTTCAAACAAGCAATGCCTGACGATCTACCACACGCTGCGGATCTATAATATCGTTTATTTTCATTCTGCTTCCCATTCGTCCGAGGACGATTACATCTTCAGCAAGGAGCAGTTATATCATCTCTACCCCAGCTTCGATCAGATGATCGACAGTTTGCAAGAAAGCTTAAACGAGGAGTCCTTAGCCCCCGAACCTGTAAGCGCATCCCGCGCTGCGAAGGGGGAAACCGAACACGCAAACTTGAAAGAAATCATTAAGTATATGCATGAAAATTATCGCAATCACATCTCTATCCAAAGCATCTCGCGCCTCTTCTACTTGCATCCGAACTACTTGAGCCAGCTCTTCAAGCGCGAGATCAAAGTGACATTCACGGAATACTTGACGAATGTGCGGTTAAAAGAAGCGAAGAACCTGCTGCGTACGACGAATCTGCCCATTGGCGAGGTTGCGGAAACGATCGGCTTCCGAGACTACTTCTATTTCACGCGCATCTTCAAAAAGAACACCCAGCAAACCCCGAAGCAGTACCGATTACTGAGCAATGGGGGCGGCGAGGAATGATGGGAATGAACATCATGACACGGCCTCTGGCTCTGATGCTTGTGATTGCGCTGCTTGTCGCAGCTGCTGCAGGCTGCCGCAGCAGCGCCGATCAGCAGCGTTTGCCGACACAGCCCGCTTCCACTGCTCCGGCGGAGCATATGGATATTTCCGTTGCGATCTGGGAGCTGACGGATAACTCGCTGGAAGAGGACCCGCTTGTCCAACGTTTAGAGAAGAAGCTCAACCTTACAATCAAGCCGATTCCGATAACGACTGCGAATTACGTGCAGCAGTTTCAAATGTGGGCATCCACGGGCCAGCTGCCTGATATTTTCGCCGTCGATGCCGTCAATACCCAGTACTACCGAAACTGGAGGGATCAAGGCGTCATCAAGCCGCTGCCCGGCGATTTATCCGCCTATCCTTATTTGGCCAAGTACTTGGCGACACCAGAGTTTCAAGACCTTAAAGATCATGGCAAGCTTTATTTTATCCCGCGCAAAACCTATGACAGTACCGACTATAACGTCCTGGATCGATTGGTCGCCTATCGTTGGGATCTGGCTCAGAAGGCGGGCATCACCAAAGAACCGGAGACATGGGATGAATTCCGGGCCATGCTCAAAGCGATCGTCGATAAAGACCCGGAGAACAAACATATTACGGGATTAACCTCCGTCTCCAAGCTGCTGCTGGGCGGATTGTTCTGGCTGTACGGCTCACCTGCTGCAACAAGCGACGGCAGCGGCAGCGATTTTAAATGGATCAAGGAGGATGGGCGCTTTATTCCTGCCGTATTCTCTAAACATGCCATTGCATCCCTGCAGCTGCTTCGGGATTTCTATACGGCCGGGTTAATTGATCCGGATCTGCCGATCACCAGGGGCAACATGGGCTTTGATAAGTTTGCCGAAGGCAAGGTGGCGGCTCTCATCACATCCGGAATGTTCCGCTCCGTGGACTCCAATATAAACAAGAATCGCTGGCAGAAGCTGCACCCGAAGGATGAGGATTTCTACGATAGCGTCCGGTTCCTCAAGCCTCTGCTAAGCATGGACGGCAACCGATACGGTGCGGTGTTCAAGACCTTCTGGTCCGAGAGCTACATCTCGTCGAAGGTGTCCGAAGCTAAGATGGACCGCATCCTGCAGCTGTTTGACTACATGAACTCTCCGGAATTTCTGGAGATGCGGCATTACGGGCTCATCGATGTCGATTACACCAAGAGCGAAGATGCCATACAGAAGAGCGATCCGAGTACCAACATTCTATTAAAGTACCCATCGTTCACAGCCTTCGCGAATTTGGTCAATTGGGATGGGATGTTTGGGCTGGATCCGAATTTTTCCGGCATTTCCCCCGAAGCCTACGATGCGCAGCAGGAGCTGATTGACTACGCCCTGCGCATGACGAGTAAGCAGGCGTACGAGCCGAGGCTGACGAACCTATCCACGCGGACGAAGGATACATTCACCATCTTCGACAACGATGATATGATTCGCGTGATGATCAGCAAGCTGCCCGTTGAGGTCATATGGAAGTCCATCATTGACGGCTACAAGGCCAAAGGGCTGGATCGAATGATTAACGAGGTTAATGCGGAAGCGAAGAAGCTCGGCATTAAATAAGCGCTTCAAGCTTGCGTGCTTATTCGCACACTGCCAGACCGCCGTGCATTTCTTTCTACCGAAGAGCCGATTCACGCCCAAATGGAATAGACATCTCAAAAAGGTACAGCCCCTTCAACGTTATTGGAGGGCTGTACCTTTTCTAGTGGTTTATCGCTTATTGCACGCTAAGGTTATCGAAGTAGTAATCCAGTGTCGTTCTACCGTTAATTTGAGCCGTAAATCCGGACCAGAGATATAGATTCACGCTGTTAATCTGATGACGGTTGGCCTGAGCAATACCAGTCAAACTAATGGTCACCGTGTTCCACTGGTTCGCCGTCAGATTCGGCAGCCGGTCCTCGTAGATGACGCCGCCTGTCTGATCCTGCAGCTTGAGCACGATCGGCTCGGTCTGCCCCGATGGCGACTGCGTTGTCGGATAGACATCGAGCTTCAGGCTGGCGGCGTTTGCGATGTCCACATAAGGGCTGCTAATGGTGTAATAACCATTAGCCCAGCCGCTTGCAGGTACCGTGTAGTGGAACTTAATTGACTGAGTACCTTCCGTTTTCTTCGTTGTATCCGCCGTTCGCGCAGCCTCGCCTGCCCACTGGGCCGCATTCTCGAAGCCGTTAACCAAGAGGCTTGAAGAACTTGCCGTTGTCACCGTGTAGCTGTCGATATCCGCTGCCGGATTATCGGCCGAGTCCCGCTGGATCTTAATCGTATTCGTGGCGCCTGCATTCAGCGGAATCGTAATGGAGCTCGTATTGGCGAACGTATTCCAGCTGCCCGTCGGCGCGAAGCTGGTCTGCTGGATTTTCACGCTGTTTACGTACAGACTTAATGTTCTTGCAGCGGTGTTCGCGTTTGCGAAGCGGATCACCAGAGTGGCGTTGCCACCTGCGCCTCCATCGACGTTATTCACTTGAGAGGAAGCACCGACACTGTTCAAGTTGCCAACGACTTTGCCATTGGACGCATTGGTTGCCGTCTGCTGCTGACCGCCGCCGGCGTATGTTCCGTTCTCCGCCTCATAAACCGTAGTTCCGCCTGATGGCGGTGCGCTGATTAACGTTCCGTCGCCGAATAGGCTTGGGTTGAGGTACGCATTTGCGGTTCCGTCATTCCAGCCCATTTGCGAGTCGCGCCCGCCCCCATCGTCATCATCATTAATCATCATATCGAAGCCGAAGCTCATATTGGCCGTCGGCACCTTGCCGAGCGTCGCCCAAGGAATCTTCACTTCGATTCGGTAGCCGCCTGTTCTTGCTGTTGTCGCCATGCTCACGCCTGACGTGGCGCTATGCTTGAGTTCACTGACCGCCGTGTCCCCATAGCCGAGCTGATACATGAAATCATCAGCGCCGTACGTCGTCGAATGATCATGGTTCATATCCAAATAAATATCGATGCTGTCATCATCCGATGCTGCAGTCGAATCATTCCTAAGCGTATCGTCATTAATATCTGCCAGGACATAGAGATTGGTGCTGTCCCACAGCACGCCGAAGTTACCGGAGAGATCCGATGAACCCGATACCGTTCCAATCGATACTTTGGAGATGGCATTGCTTACTTTCCCGGTCCAAGCCGTATCCAAATTGCCATCGATCGTTACCGCTGAGCCGACTGGGGTCGCATTAAAGGTGCCTGTGGTTGGTGGCGGGGTTGTTCCGCCATAACCTGAGGTGGCCGGAGCCGGCGGTGGAGGCGAGTTCGTCATAATCGAGAGAAGCTGGCTCATAACGGGCTTAAACGTATTATTGTAACGCAGCAAACCGAAGTTCGATTCCGGATCATTCAAATTCGTGCTGCCATCTTTGTAGGTGTACAGGAACATCGGTCCTGTCCAAGCTGCCCATGCAGACTGCGTCCAGACTTGGAAAGCAGACACGATATAGTCGCTTTGCTGCTGCTCGGTTACCGTATTTGGACCGGAAGTGGGATACCCGAATTCCGTTGCCCAGATTTGTTTATTCCCGTCCCCGTTGTTGACCATAATGGTATGAATCTCATCTGCTCGCAATAGAGCGTTCCAGACACTAGGTGTTGTCGGAGCGGCAGGCCAGCAATACGGATGGATCGCTAAGGCGTCAAAATAGTTTTTCCCGCCGTTTGCATAAATCCCCGTCACCCATGCGTAAGGATCCACAATTCCGGATACATTGATCAGGTTCGCCGGTGCGCCATTTACGATCGTAACCGGTACATGCAAATCCGCGGAAGCGGCCCGGATGGCAGTCGATCCCGGGATTAGGATGTTGCTCACGAATAAGGAAGGACTGGATTGGACCGAGTAGTTCGGCTCATTCCAGATCTCATAGGTGGTTACCCCAAGCGGCAGGTAACGTCTTACGGCAAGATCGAGGAAGTTCTTCCACGCATTAATATTCGCGGCATTCGGATAATAACGCGTATCCGAGTTGCCGCCGTTCGCCCAGCTTGGCGTATAGCCGGCCACAAGCATGACTTTGAGCCCTCTGCTCAGAGCGGTATTGACCATTTTGTCCGGCCAGCTCCAGTCGTAGGAGGTCGCTCCGCCTGCTTGCACGATGTCCCATTTCAGATCCAACCGCACCCACTTCAGGCCTGCGGCCACAACATTATCTGCGGCCGTATTGAGCTCGGCTTGCGTCCCATAATACCATTGCCCCATTATTCCGCCTCTTGTATTCGGCGTACTGTAAGCGCTAACACTTGCTGGCATGGCTAACGTTGAGACCAACATAGCCAGCATGGCGATGACCAGTACAAGCGATATCCTGCTGCTTCTTTTCATGATAGAACCTCCCAATAGAGTTTTAATCATGCCGACCCATGATGGATAGAAGCCTTCATACGTTGCTTTGTACGGTAAGTAACCAATCTCCCCCCTTTGTAAATGTTGGTAGCACATGATTTCAACAGCGCTTCGCGCCTATCGTACTTTACCGCCACATAGGCGTCAATTGAAGATCTTTACCTCTGTTCTATTGGAATTGTGATTGTTGCTGCAAGCGATAATTGCAGGCAAGTCCTCACGTTTCAGCTCGATGCTGTGCATAGACAATTTCAATCGGAACGCCCGACGGATCGTTGATTGGCGGCTGGTTCGTCAATCGCCTGATACTTGCGGGGTTCTCAATGATCATTCGTGCCGTCAGCGCGAGGACAGTCGCGTCCAGGACATCGTCCATCTTAGCTGAAACACCGTTCCAGATCGAGTTTCCGCCTCTTGCGGCAAGGTCGATGTAGTTTGGAATATGAGCCTGAATAACCGCGAGCCTTTCGAATAGACCGGGGAGATGATGCTTGCTCGAGAAGCTGCCGCGATTCGATAAGGCCATGAAGCAAATTTCAGGATGCGCTTCCGAGACCATGGAACGGTCCGCGATGCTTAACACAAACTCCCGTACATTCGCGATTCGAGGGACCAAGGCATAGCCGGGAGGGGTCAAATTGAGCTGCGTATCTTTCACGTTAATGCCATTAATCGCGTTGTACTTCTCTCTTGGCGACATGGATAGTACGCCTTCGGAGTCAGCGCGTGAATGCCGCCGCCATTCCTCTAGCGCATTGTAGCTAGGCGCATGGAAGCATCTCTTCTTATTGGCAGGACCAAGCAGATCCATAACGAATTCATCGCAACTGCGTTTGCCGCTGCTGCTAAGTCCAAGCGGCATATCGATCAGCAGCTTGCAGCAGCCGGTTCCGAATTCAGCCCAGAGCTCTTCCAAATGCTCCACCTGAACATAGCGGATTGTCGTCTCTTCCTTAGTGCCCTCTAGCAGGGCAGCTACCCATTGATTCTTGGAGCCATCAACGCCGATATACATCCGTTTATCCCCCTATCCAAACACCTTTTATCGCTCTTCGCGCAATATTCCAATCATACTCCGCGTAGGTGTTCATTCGCTAGCGAGAGACTCATCGTGCATGAGTCTCTCGCCTAACCCGCCACCGCTGCTCGCGCGATAGAGGCTGAGAGTACGAAAACCGAACTCTCAGCACCGAAAATACGTTAAAAAAAGCTGAGAGTCGTGGTGTCGAACTCTCAGCAATCAAACTAACCCTATCCCCCCGCGGGCGAACCGCTCAGCCATGCCCATCCCCGAGTCCATCGGACTCTATATGTCGCGGCAGACGGACCTCGAACAGCGTTCGGATGACGTCGCTCTGCGCCGTGATGCTCCCCTGATGCTGCGTCACGATATTCTTCGCGATGGACAAGCCCACACCCGTGCTTCCTTCGCGATGGGTCCGTGCTTTATCACCTGTGTAAAACATATCGAAGATGAACGGCAGCTCCTCCGGTGGAATGCTAGCGCCGTAGTTAACCACCTGAATAACCGCTTCCTCGCCCTCGATTTGCCCATTGATATCGATAAACAGACCCTCTTTGCCATAGCGGATGGCATTGGTCAGCAAATTCTCAAATACGCGTGCCAGCAGCTCGCCATCCCCCAATACGGTCAAATGAGGAGCCACATTCAACCGGGTGGCCAGGTTATTTTTCTCCACAGCAGGAAAAAGCTCCTCGTTTAATTGGATGAGAAGCTCGCTCAGATCGATAGGTTTCATCTCCAAAGGCAGCTTGCCGTAATTCACTCGCGTAATTTCGAACAGCTCGTCAATCAGCTTCTCTAACCGCTGCGACTTCGTGTACGCGATGCTCGTATAGTGGTTGATTTGCTCCGCTGTCAGCTGATCGCCCCGAAGAATGAAATCCAGATAACCGAGCACCGAGGTCAGCGGCGTACGCAAATCATGGGCCAGGTTCAAGACCAGCTGCTCCTTGCTGTTCTCCGCAAAATCGCCTCTCGCCAGCGCCTGCTGCAATTTCTCGCTCGCTAGATTAATATCCCGGGCAATATCCTCGAATTCATCATCGGATGAGATCCGTACGCGATTGTTGAAATCACCATTGGCAAGCTGATTGATCCCGCTCGATATTTCACGAAAATAGGACGCATAACGGCTCGTGAGGAGGTAGAAAAACAAAATGGAGAGGGGGATAAAAACAATCATGAAGAAATTGATATCCCCGATTTCGCCAATGAAAGCCCGTATCTTATAGAGCGGACTTTCACGCTTAGTGGTCCAATAGTACAGCTGCAGCACTTTATAGAGCAAATAAGTAATGCCCGCCGACAAAAACATGCTCAATCCGAAAAACTGAAGCATTTTGAACCGGAAGCTGCGGAACATCTCAGCCATGGAAGGAATACCCCACTCCCCAAACCGTTTTAATCAGCTTGTTTTTACGAACGTCTTCGCCAAGCTTCTTCCGCAGCGTACGAATATGGACCATGACCGTATTGTTGCCTTCAAAATAAGCTTCCCCCCATACCTGAAGAAAAATTTGCTCCGCGCTGAAGACTTTCTTCGGATGACTGGCAAGCAAATAGAGAATATCAAACTCTTTCGGTGTGATTTCGATCGTTTCCCCATATAGGATTACGGTACGCTGTTCCGGATTAATCAGCAAACCGCCCGATTCCACAACCGATTGCTTCGCTGCTGCGGGCTGATTCAGCTGCATGGAGCGCCTCAGCTGCGCATTCACGCGAGCAACCAGCTCCATGGGATTGAACGGTTTGGTTACATAATCATCCGCTCCGCTGACGAGACCGGTAATCTTGTCGAGGTCGGTCGTTTTGGCGCTTAAGAAGATAATAGGCAGGTTATAATGAGCGCGAATTTGCCTGGTCGCTTCATAGCCATTCAGCTTCGGCATCATAATATCCAGGATGGCCAAGTCGATGGGATGCTTCTGAATAGCGGCAACCGCCTCGTGCCCATCGGCGACTTTTATGCAATTGTAGCCCTCTTTGAGTAAATGCAGCTCGATTAAATCGGCAATTTCCGCCTCATCATCCGCTATTAGAATTGTGATCGACTTCATTCGTTCCTCCCTGGATTCCATTAGCATTAGGCATGCGCATTCTTTTCATACCACTAAGTTTAAGCGATTCTCGTGGTCACAATGACACCGTCCATATTGTTGCCCGACAGCTCATAGCTGCCATTTGCCGGCACCGGAATGGTTGTATCCCCGGAGATCGGATAATACGAGATTTCATAGGTTGCTTTATCGATGGTAATAGTAATGCTCTTCTTCTCTTTCAGGTAGTCCAAATACTGCTCCAGGACAAAATTTTTCTTCTGCATCACCGCGCTGTGCGGCAACCCCACATAACGGAAATGCCACGGCTCGAACTCGATCCCGGTAATCTCCGTCTTGTCACTCGGATACCGCAATATAAACCCGTATCGCCATGCATTCTTCTTCAGCCATTTGCCCTCAAGCGCTTGGCTCATCTCCGCTTGCGTCGAACCAATATCAAGCGATAGCCCTAAATTATGTTCGCTGTAGCCCGCCGGCAGCGCGTAATCTGCACCCTTTTGAGCATAAAGCTGATTCTGCTCTTCATTATTCCGATACCCGCTGTTGATGATAAAATGGCTCACGCCATCGTTCTTCGCCGCTTTGACCATCTCCGCGAATTTACGCGCCAAGCTTGGCGCGAGCTCAATCTCATTATCCTGTAAACGGAACCCGTTCACCAGCTCCAGATGCTCAGCCAGATTAACCGCGCCGGTCTCTTCGCTTCCCGGAGGTACCGGATGATCCTTATTCACAAGCAATAAATCACCTTTAGAGATCTGATCTACACCTATGTGAAGCTCGCTCATTTGGGACGTTGCCGCTTGAGCTGGCCTACCTTCATTCAGTTGGATTTCGTTATCGGCGTTCAATTTAGTCTCCCGAATGCCGTAAACAAACAGCAGTGTTACTAGTATAACAAAACAAAAAACCCACTTCTTCATCTCATCAAGCCTCCCTTATCCCATCATGTACTTAAGGATAAAGAAAACTTTTTAAGAAGAAGTGGGGGTAAACCTAAAGGATTTCTTAAACTTCAATTGTTTCTACATCTTCAAATGATTAAGCCAGTTCCCTTACTCGAATATCATCGAACGAGACGCTGCCAAATTGAGCAAACAACCGCAGTTTCAACGGTGCCTGAACCGGCCTTTGGAATCTCGAAATCAAGGTCCGATTGCCATTCACGCAAAGGTCGATCCAATCTTGTTTGATCACTACCTCAATCGAGGTAGGCTCATGCAGGGCTTCGACTTCATAGATCGAAGCCGCTTCATTCTCAAGCAAAGAGGAACAATGGGCACGATAAATGCCGACTTTACGACGAGAAGGATCAAATCGGATATCATAACCGTCCTCGAACCCGTTCGGGCCGGCAAGCGATATACCGTAATATAAATTGCGGTTTCCAGGGGTCGCCTGACAAGTCAGGATGAGGTCAGTGGCCCCATCAAGTTCGATATCGCGAACCATAAGTCCGTTGAAATCACTCAGTGCTACGGGGTTTATCTCATGCGAAGTAACCGGCTCCTCTGCCAATTCCGGCATAGGCTTGAACCCTAATGTACCATCCGCATGCTGCACAAGCTCACGAATGACGAGTTCTCCTGCGTACCTATCCGGCGAGGACAGGAACCCGGCAGCAATCCTTCGGCCACCATGATAGGCGGCTGTCTTCGGCACGCGCCATTGCACGCAATCGAATACATCCATCGCCGGCCGCAGCCACGGCCCCATTGGATCCCGCGAATACCGATACCGCGCTACACCGTCATTACTGAAAATCAGGTAGTACCAGCCATTCCACTGGAAATAATCCGAGCATTCCGGTTCATCATGGTACCCCGGTACGATAAACGGTTCCTGCTCCGTCCAACTCACGAGATCCGCCGACGTCAAATGGGCTAAGCAGCCCTGATTGCGAGAAGGCGCGAGAAGACTCGTTGTGATTAACATATGGTACAAGCCGGCCTCATCCTGAAACACATGAGGGTCCCGAACAGATGCCAGCGAATACTTGTTGGATAGCCCTATGTACTGCTCTGTTTTGTGAAATGCCGAACCGTCCGTACTTGTGGCATACGTTAATTTGGCCGGGGAACCGTCCGTAGCCCGAACGGCGTAGTAGGCATAATACGTATGGTCCTTCACGATCAGAGAGCCTGTGCAGATCGAACCTTCCCAGTCTGCTGTAATCGCAACGGCCATGGGATGATGCTCCCACGTTTTGAAATCATGCGTACTAATCTGTGCCCATTGATGCGCGCCAAGGCTCCATTTGCTCGCATGACCTCTGCGGTCGTACAGGTAAAACAAGCGGAATCGTTCGCCATCGAAGAAAGGCATGCAGTCCCCGACACCGGTATTGTGTCCGCGCGGTCTCCAATACTGGATCGACGTTGGCTCCACGCCAAGATATTGATCCTCGAGCTCCGTTGAAGGTTTCTCCGGGGCGATCGCATTTTTCCACAGATAGAGCTTGTCGCAGGCCTCCCCTACCTTCATCTCCACGTTCTCTAACGGCAGTGAACCCATCGGCCAATCTTCATCCACCAGCACGCCATCGACATAGAAACGAAGCGAGTAACCGTTATAGCCGACGAATAGGGAGTGACTCTCGCTGCCAATCGAATCCCATGGGACAGATAAGGTTAATGGGTTCGCGCGCGCGTCTGTACGGAATTCCACGATAATCGAAGGCTTCTGTGCAGCAGCCGACGTTCCGGAATACAGGCGAATGATCTCCTTGTGCTTGTGCTCCTGGCCCTGCTGAACGATGGACACATAATCCTCGTCTGTAGCTGGCGCAATCGTCATTTGCATCGACAAACTTTGAACATTACCCCAATTGAACCGGGTAGCTTCCCGTTTATTTAGAATCAAATCGCAAGGTATGTCTACCGGCTGGCTCATGAATGATTCACTCCGTTCTATTCCGTTTCCGTAGTAGGAAGAAATAAGTCCCGATTACGCTCATAAAGCTGTTTGTATGTTTTATAGCCTAAGTTGTACATATCCACATTCGCTTGAATGGGAACAATAGGCTGCTCGTGGATGCTTACGATCGCGGAGCAAGCCGATTCCACGCTGCTGTACACTTGCACGCCCACACCTGCAATCATCGCCGCTCCGAAACAAGCCTGCTCCCGCATGGTGCTTACATACACATCGATCCCGAGTATATCCGCGAGAATTTGCTTCCACAGGCCGCTCTTCGCACCGCCCCCGGAAACAATCAGCTTATCCATCCCAACGCCAAGCGACTTAAAGATCTCCAAGCTATCCCGCATGGAATACCCGACTCCTTCCAGCACCGAGCGGACGAGATGGGCATCGCTATGCTTCAACGTCAAGCCGAAGAACATCCCTTTGGCATGCGGGTCCATATGGGGTGTACGGTCGCCAGCCAGGTAAGGCAAGAAAATAACTCCTTCGCTGCCGGCTGAAATCGCTTGAGCCCGTTCGTCCAAACGCTGATAATCGGTTTCGCGCAAAATTTGCCCGGCCAGCCATTTTAACGAAAGCCCTGCGCTCATGGAGGCCCCGAGCAAATACCAGCGATCCGGCACAGCGTGTACATAATTGTGCGTTCGAAGCAGCTCATCATAGACAGGCTGAACGATGGGAGCAAACAATTGGCCGCCCGTTCCAATCGTGCAAGAGACTGTTCCCGGTGCAATGACTCCGTTGCCAATAGCCTGCATCGGCTGATCGGCCCCGCCGTACACGACCGGAGTACCCAGCGCGAATGGACCTTCTGCCGCTGCTTGCTGCGTAACGGATCCGCTGATTTCCCAGGGCTCTCCCACGGATGGGAATAAGGCTTGATCAATGCCCGTCTTCGCGAGAAGTTCTTCCGACCAGCACCTGCCTGCCACATGGAAAGCCGAAGTACTGGAAGCGTCCGTCGTTTCTACACCGATTGTGCCCGTTAGCCGGTAGCGAACATAATCTTTCGGGAGGATCACGGAACGAATGCGACGATACAATTCCGGTTCATGGCTCTTCATCCACATTAGCGAAAGCAGCTGGAACCCGGTGGCTACCGGATTTTGAATAAGCTCGCCCAGTTGTTTCGGTGTGAATGCCTTCTCCAGTTCGTGCTTCTCGGCAATTGTTCGTTGGTCGCACCATATAATCGATGGCCGGATCACTCGGCCTTCCTCATCAAGAACTACCAGTCCATGCATCTGACCGGAGAGGCCGATTCCAATAATCCGGTCCGCTTGGAGGTTCGCCTGCTGGAGTGCCATAGCTGTGGTCTTACAGGTCAGATTCCACCATTCCTCCGGATCTTGTTCCGCATAATAAGGGGCTGGCATGTGCGTCTCATAATCCAATTGAGCAAACCCGAGCATTCGGCCTTCTGCATCCATGAGCATGGATTTGACGCTTGAGGTTCCAATATCGATCCCCAGCAGAGCTTCCATTGCCTCCACCTCCACGAGTTTCCCTCTATAACATATAATCAATATACAGAATAGTCACAACAATCATACACAAGCTTCCAAATGAAGACAAGCATACATATCTATTCGTGTTTTACCAAATAATAAGGTGCTTTTAAAACAGCTTTAGAGGAGGTACCAATGGCTACGACCAGCAATGAGTTTCTATCGGGGATCCGCGAGAGACGAACCATTTATGCGCTCAGCAAAGAATCGCCTATTCCAGATAGCCGTATCGAAGAAATCATCAGAGAAGCCGTAAAGCACACGCCATCGGCCTTTAATTCCCAGAGCACGAGGATTGTTCTGCTTTTAGGCGAGCAGCACGATAAACTTTGGAATATTACAACGCAGGTGTTGAAAGCGATCGTACCGGCCGAACATTTTGAATCCACCCAGCAGAAGATGGACAGCTTCAAAGCCGGCTATGGCTCCGTTCTGTTCTTCGAGGATGAGAGCATTATCCAAGGGCTGCAGGCGCAGTTCCCTACATACCAGGATAAATTCCCGGATTGGTCCCAGCACACGAGTGCCATGCATCAATTTGTGATCTGGACCGCTTTGGCAAACGAGGGGTTAGGCGCAAGTCTTCAGCATTACAATCCGTTAATCGATGAGAATGTGAAAACCGAATGGGGCATCCCTGAGAATTGGAAGCTTATCGCCCATATGCCATTCGGCAAACCAACCGCGCCGGCAGGAGAAAAGCAGTTCATGCCGATCGAAGATCGGTTCAAGGTTTTCAAATAAAAAGGAAGCAGCGATTGTCTCGCTGCTTCCTTTTTTATTAGTAGGATGAACATTAATTATACAGCCAGTGCTAGTGCGCCGATCTTCTCGCCTGTTCCTGCTTTAGCTTCTCCGGCGTAACGTCATTACCGTCCGGATCAATGATCGTGGAATGCAAGAGCAGGCTGCCTACAGAACCGCGAAAGATGCGTAGATATTCTTTGCGTAGATCGGCTTGTTCTGCTTTCTCCGCATCCGTTAATCCGGATTCTTTCTGTTTCCTTGATAGCTCATTAATTCGATTAAGTATGTTCAGCATAAGGGCTCACTCCTCTATTGCGGACGTTCCATCTCAAACATTCTGCCCAGGGTTGCATAGAAATTGCCTGCCATCCGGCTGACGGGTGCCAGCTTCTGCGCATCGATTCTTCCGTGCTCCAGAAGCTCTTCCGAGATCTGAAAACGGACAACGCGCGCGATCAACAGGTCGCATCCCGGTGTACCGCCTGTTCCGCCAAGCTCCAGCGCCTGTTCCAGCACACATTCCATTCTGATCTTGGACTCTGCGATTCCCGGTACTTTTACGGTTTCACTATCAATTGGCGTGAGTCCTGCTAATGTTACCTCGCTTTCATCCGGAGGCAAATTTGCCGCAGTTTCATTAATGGCGTCCACATTGGACTCATCCACGATGTGAATAACAAGCTCGCCCGTTGCAACCGCATTTCGCGAAGTATCTTTCATCCTGCCATTCTTACGTTGAACAGCTATCGATAAGAGCGGCGGATTGCTGGAAACGATAGAAAAATAGCTGAATGGTGCGCCGTTCAATACCCCTTGCTCCGATCGTGTAGTCACAAACGCGATGGGACGCGGAACGACACTGCCGATAAGGAGTTTATAATTATCGCGCTCACCCTGCGCTGCCGGATCTATAGAGATCATATCGTCCCTCCCTTCGAGCATCCATTAAGCTTCTGGAAAATGCTCTTGAAACCACTTCGTGGCTGCATTGACCTCGGAAGCGGTCAGCTGATGACCGTAGTTCTCCCAATGCACGGCAACGTCGGCTCCCGCTCCGCCGAGCAGCTGCTGCAACTCTTCGGTTTCGCTTGCTGAGCAGATCGGGTCGTTCGTGCCGGCACCGATGAAGATCGGAGTGCCTGACAAGTCAGGCAGCTCCATGCCACGCAGCGGAACCATCGGATGATGCAGGATCGCACCTTTGAAAGCATCGGCATAATGGAACAGAAGGCTTCCGGCGATGTTCGCGCCATTCGAGTATCCGACAGCTACGAAGCTGCTGCGGTCAATGCCATATTGGGCTGCGGCTTCATCCAAGAAGTCATATAGCTCTTTAGTGCGGAATACCAGATCCGCTTCATCGAAGATGCCTTCCGCCAATCGCCGGAAGAAGCGCGGCATGCCATTCTCCAGAATGTTACCGCGAATGCTTAGCAAGGAAGAACCAGGAGAGATCCGTTGTCCAAGTGAAATCAGATCTCTCTCCGTTCCGCCTGTACCGTGCAGCAGCACTAAGGTTGGCGCACTGGATGATGTACCCTGTTCGAAAATATGCTTCATTATTTATTCGCCTCCAACTCACGAACTTGGATCGGATGCAGATTGGCTTCAATTTGCTCCCGTTTCGGTTCGAACCAAGATGGCAGCATCAATTTCTCACCCAGCGCGTCCGCAGCTTCATCATTCGCGAATCCCGGTGGATCCGTAGCGATCTCGAACAGTATGCCGCCGGCTTCCCGGAAGTAAATCGCATTGAAGTACTGTCGGTCAATGATTTGAGTCGGCTGATAACCGGAGTTCAGTACTTCCGTTTGCCACTGCGCATGCTCTTCGAAATCTTTCGCTCTCCACGCAATATGATGCACCGTGCCTGCGCCGCCTGCTCCCCACTCCATATCGGCTACCGGTACATCGATGATGTTCCCGATATCTGCAGAGGTTTGGAAACGTGCATAACCTTGATCCTCGCCGACTTTGCCCATACCCAAAATATGCTCAAGGGCGTGTATGGTTTGCGCTGATTTGGTGCTGAACAGTACGGCTCCGCCAAATCCTTTGATCGCTTTATCGGTAGGAACGCCGCTGAAGGACCACTCGCTATTCGCTCCCGCTTCGCGCTCTACAATTTCAAGCCGCAGCCCTTCGTTATCCGAGAACTGAAGATAATCCTCAGAGAAGCGAGTAACCTTGGTCGTTGCAATTCCGAAGCCTTTCAGACGATCTTCCCAGAAGCTGAGCGCTCCTACAGGAACCACATATGTGGTAATCCCCACTTGCCCGCCGCCAACTTTGCCTTTGCGGGAATTCGGCCAAGGGAAGAACGTGATGATCGTGCCCGGAGTACCGGCTTTGTCGCCGAAGTATAGGTGATACACATCAGGTGCATCGAAGTTAATCGTCTTTTTGACAAGGCGAAGACCCAGTGTTCCTGCGTAGAAATCGACATTGGCCTGAGGATCGCTTGCAAAGGCTGTAATATGGTGAATACCTGCAGTTTGTAATGACATGAATAATCACTCCCATAGATTATTGTAATTGAAGTACACGATCTGTAGCTATTTCTGTTAGTATTCCGCCATTTTCCCGAAAATAAATGAGGTGTTCGCGATTAGTTAAACAAGGCATCGAGCGAATACGAACCCGCTCCGGCGAACGCTACACCGATTACGACTGCGAGAAGTACAAGCGGGTATTCATAACCGTTCGCCGTTGACCAAATTCCGTTCTTGCCATGCACTTTCACAATTGCTCCAAGCATGGTTAGCGCAATAAGGGCGGCCGCCACCGGCGTAAATAATCCTGCAGCAAAGAGTGCCCCGCCGACGAATTCCATCAACCCTGCCGCAACTGCCATCAGCACGCCGGGTTTCATGCCGATCGATTCCATCCAGCCGCCCGTTCCCTTTGGACCGTAACCGCCGAACCAGCCAAACAGCTTCTGTGCACCGTGCCCGATAAACAACAAACCAATCACTACGCGAATAATTAACAATCCTAATGCTACCATTTTAATTTCTGCCTCCATTTTGTTTTGGTTTTAATAATCTTTAATTTAAGATATTAGATAAAAGAAGTGGTGCATGGAGCTTCTAACCTTCTACGCCTTTCCCCAATTTCTTAAGAAGTTCAATAAGGGTCAGTTTTTCTTCGTTGGATAAGCTTTGTGACATCAGATGTATGGAAGACGCATGCTTGGGAAAAATGTCATCGAACAAGTCGTTTCCGGCCTGTGTGATCTCCGCATAAATGACTCTTCGGTCTGTTTCGCATGGGACTCGTTTGAGCAGCCCTTTCTTCTCCAGCTTATCGATGTTGTACGTGATGCTTCCGCTAGTGACAAGGATCTTCTCCCCAATTTGCTGCAGCGGAATGCGTCCCTTGGTGTACAGCACTTCGAGAATCGTAAACTCGGAGGATGACAGCTCATATTGCTTCATATCTTTAACGGCCCGGTCCATCAATGTTCTGAACGCTTTGGATAACACAACGAATGTTTTCAGCGAGACCGCTTGGTCGTCATCGATTTGGAATGACATTTGCACTCACCTCCCTCAGATGTCTTGGATTTAATTATCTTGAATTAAAGATAAAACATTTCGAGATTAAAGTCAACAACAAATTCATAATTTCATACCCCCTAAATCCCCCTGAAAGGGGGACCCCGAGGGACACCCGGAATGTGAATAACGTTGGCGCTGCAGAGAAGCGCTCGCGAGTTTGTTTGGTGCGTATGATCGCTTTCGTCCCATTCGGGACACGCTTAACTTGAGGCGGGTTTTAGCTACCTGGTGTCCCTTGCGGGACCATGATAACGTGGTCCGCCTCAGAGACGCGTATGAGATTGTGCGTGCTTGATCTCGCTTTCGTCCCGTTCGGGACACGCTTTACTTTGAGCGCTGGAAAGACGGGATGATGGTTACCAGGTGCTCGCCGCTTTGCGACTCGCACGGTAACCTGGAGGCCCGCTCGTACCCCCGCGCGGGGATGTTAGTTGAAGGTCGCCCACAAAAGCTGAAAGGGGCTGAGATGGATTCCCGCTTATTGTTCGTTTAACGGAACCACTTTGGTTCCTGAATTGAGGACTTTTACTTTTACGTTGACATGAATAGGAACCTCCGGAAAAACCTCGTCCCATTTGGGCTTAAATGTACTCTTCCATGCTTTGCGATGCTGTTGATAGAAATGAGACCCGATTCCCAAGAAATCGGATTTATACTCTTTTTGCGCTTTCGTTATTGCGGCTTCGAGTTCTTGTTTCACCGTACCTTCCAGCTCCTTCTCGCATTCGCGAAGGATCTCCGATGTTATGGCTTTAACCGTACTGTCGAATTGGTACATCGTAGCAGTGGCTTTTGTCGTAATGAATACTTCGGGTACCTTGCTGCCCGTTTTAATTTTTATTTTCGACTTATTATCCTGAAGCCTGAATACGGCTTTTACAGAAGCTCCCGTGCCAGGTGCTCTTACGGATACCGAGGACAGTTCTTGTACTTTTTGATTTACAATTCGTCCAAATCCCTTACTTTCGTTTCCAACCAGCACGCCTGCCGGCATGAAGCCTTTGAATACAACCATATCCGACACCTTGATATTCCCTTCCCCAATTATTTCCACCAATGGGGCGACAGGCTCTATTCCCTCTGCCATCAGCATTCTATTGAAATCTTTGATCCTGACTGGAAATGAAGCGCCTGTACGAGGTGTAACCTTAAAAAAACCCACTAACGCATCCCCGACCAACAGCCCCGATTTCCCAACCGGCATCCTCAGTATTTTGTCCGGTTTCTCCTTGGTAAAGGCCAGAAATACGGATTCTCTTATATTGGGCGTAATAAATAATAAATCCATGAAATTCTTCAGATGTTGTTTAGCCACTTTTTCGCTGATGATGAGCGTTGTAACATAACCCAAGAACAGTTCGCCCGGAACGCTGGTTTGCATGTTATCGAAAGCTTCCGGCACTGTCTTCCCTGTCCCTTGAACCACTACATTGGAATTCCCGCTTTGCTTGTCTTGTTTTCGTGTTTTTATGATTTCGTAAGTCAACAGAATTTGACCGTTGTTGTCCATATCAAGACCGATTGCGCGAACTAAAGCCATGCTTTCATACTCCATGTAATCCCAGCATCCGGTGCATACGCTCAGAATAACCACCGTTAGAAGGAGTTGTATCCCTTTTGAATAGTTCATGTTTCCCTTACTACCGCCTTTTTTCCTTTTGCAACGATCAGGATGGAAACTGTACAAAGGACAACGAGATAGAATGGATAGATACAATATTGAATGACCCTTATGTACCCGTAGAAGGCTTCGTTAAATGAACGCAAATTCAACGCAATGATGAATGTAACCAACGTAATGATGATGATGAGAAGTTTGGAGCTTCTTTTCATAACAGATTCTGAAGCTACCCCGCTGCTGTAGAAATTTCCTGCCATCTTCAGCACAGTGATAATTACATAAGGAATAAATATGAAAATTTCCAAACCTTGAATGAACGTGCCAATTGTGATGGAAGAAGCCACATTGACGCCTGCAAAAGAAATTCTGGAAGCCTCCTCCGGAGAAATAGCTGCTGAAAATAAGAACGATGCGGCTCCGGGCAAGAGTACAACGGATACAAGTAACCCTACCGTAAGTGAGGTAAATTGCTTCCCCGGCTGATGCAGCGATTCAACCATAATGAACAGGAATAGAATCACTTCAGAATGCCCTCCTCCTGCCAGTAATACAGCCTTTAGAAAGGAAGGAGCATCGCTGTCTATCATAGGGAAGATGTTCGAAGGATCGAACTGCGTGATAACTCCGATAAGGAGAACAGGTAAAAACATGAGACCGAGGAAAACAATCTCCAACGTAACGCTCATCCTGGCTAAGCATTCAATACCACTGCTTGCGATTAAGAAGGACAGAAAAGTAATCAGAAGCATGGGTGCCCACATCGGTGTATTGTGCAAAGCAATGGTCCTCACCAGTCCTCCGCACATCATTAACAGCAAGGAAGATAGGACGATGTTTAAGGCAACGTAAGCTGCAATGAAAATCGTACTGATCCATTTCCCGCCAACCATCTCGACAATCTGGAAGATGTTTTTGCCGGGATACTTCTTTGCAACGCTCAATACCCATAAGGCAAAGCCAATGTTAATAAAACCGCTTACGAACTCCGCAATCCACGCACTTCTCCCTGCCAGGCTGGTATTGTAGGAGTGGTAGAAAAAAACGCCGCCATAAGCGCTTGCAAAGGTAAGAAAGATGGCTTGTAAACTCGAAATCTTCTGCTTTTGCAACACGTTCCCTGATCCCCCCTTTATTCTTTGGGACTCGGCTTCCTAGTGCTATCCCCTATCGAAGTTACGTTATCGGATAATACTTTGGAGCGATTTCTCAATTTCCACACGGGAGACCTTACGAGCAGATCCTTCATCAGGCTCATTTCACCGCCATCCATAGGATGGGAAATCGATACGCCGAACGAGCGAAGGGTAACCAATCTCCAGTGTAAGAAGAGGATACCGATAATAACACCAAACAGTCCTAATACGGTAGCCATAAATATTAAACCGTAATTAGCTACTCTTGACATATTGGTGAGGTTTATCGAAGGCAGCGCAAAGCTTGAAATCGCAGAGACCGCAACAATGATGATTACGACAGGGCTGACGTAACCTGCTTCCACAGCCGACTGGCCGATCACGACGGCCCCAAGGAAGCCGATGCTCTGTCCCAAACCTTTCGGCAGTCTTATTCCTGCTTCTTTAAGCACATCAATCATAAAGGTCATAAGCAGTACCTCAATGACGGAAGGGAACGGAACGTCACTTCTGCCTGCAGATATCCGAAAGGCTAA
The DNA here is from genome assembly GCF_059686995.1 of Paenibacillus rhizoryzae. NCBI lineage: Bacteria > Bacillati > Bacillota > Bacilli > Caryophanales > Paenibacillaceae > Paenibacillus > Paenibacillus rhizoryzae. The sequence continues at coordinate 494,260 of NZ_JCAALT010000006.1, forward strand.
AGCCGGAGGAATGATGGAATGATTAAAGGCTACAAACGATACGTACAGGGCAGACAATGTCGAAGAAAGAAAAAAAGCGCAAATTCGGGTAATTCTCATGATCGAACTGAACATCCATTTTTGCGAATAATCATCGGGTGTCTGAAATTCCTGTAAGATCAATAAAGGTACAATGATAACGAAGGAGAAGTTATCGCACAGTATCGCTACGCGTCCTTCAGCTATATTAGAGACGGTGACATCAACGCGTTCGGTCAGCTTATATTGCGGCCAAATCGTTAACGGATTATCTTCGGTTAGTTCCGTTAAGACCGATATCGAATGGACGATATCGATGTCGATCCGAGCTAATCTACTGCATATCTCTTCGATTATTTGAGGTTTGGCCACGTTTTTCAGCCACGCGATTCTTACTTTCGTATGGGAAGTCCTCCCGATCTCCATCTGTTTAAACATTAAGTTCGGAGAAGGTAATCTCATTCTTAAAAGGTTGAAATTTTTACTTAAGCTTGATGTAAAAGCTTCATTACCGCTCTGTATAGTAGGCTCTGTTTCTGATTTTTCACCTACTTCACGCTTTAGTAATGGGATGACTAAAGCGCAATCGCTATCGTCACTCGTTACTACAACATGACCTGTAAGGATAGCTTGAACGAGTTGATCCTTGTCGTCCGAACTAAAGACTTTCGCAGCGGAAATAACCCTTGATTTCATTCTATCCATAAACTCGCCTGGCGATTGAAGACGATCTTCCGAATCCAGGTCCTGCAATCTTTCGATTACATAATGGTTAATGAGTTCATTTTCAATGAGATTCTCGATGTAACTAACACTTACTTCAAAATGTCCGCTCCAAACAGGTATCGTTCTTGAAACGAAATCACCATCACCGGAAAATGTGTCTGTTAAATATCCCTTTAAACACATCTTACTTCCTAAATATATAGACATCGAGGATAGGCCTCCCATAACCACTACAACCGTATAGATATAGATAGTTATGTTCATCCCGCTTCTAAATTATGTGAAATCAAAAAAGCAGCCCCTGCGTTATAGGGACTGCAGAAACTCGCTCACCTTATAGCTCAGCGTACTTTTTCGGTAATAATCCTGATCTTCGTCCTCCGCCTTATAAAACGCGGTTGCCTCGGCAATCTTCGTTCCAACCGGTTTATGGAACCATCTGGACGATCTCATTTCCTTCCAAGATGCTTCAGCCCGCTCCCTCTGCTTCTGACTCTGATAGAAGATGGCGGACTGATCATCCGTTGGATCAACATTTTCCCAGAACACTTTAAGAAGCTCGTCATACGTAATCCGTTCCGGATTGTAATGAACCTCAACGGCTTCAAGCTGATCCGTGGTTCTGGAAACCACTTTATTATAGGTCGGATTGGTATCCCGTCCCCCCGAGTAGCCCGTATACACATCCGAGACGCCATCCAGCTTCTGGAACGCCTCTTCCATATGCCAGAAGCAGCCACCGGTGAAGATTGCGGTTTCGACAGGTAAATTCGTCTCGTCTCTATTGCCTTTGTCTTGAGCTTCAGCAGCTTTCGCTTCCAATGAATGAAGCATGCCGTAAACGACACCTTGGTGATAATTCATATGCAGCGTGGTCAAGTAGATGAGCTCACCGATATTCCGGGCGTGCAGGTTGTTTTCTCTCACTGGTTCATCCAGTCTATCTTTCAACGTCTCGTGGACATGCTTGTTCAGTTCTTTGAACTTGGCGATCAATTCGTCCCACTCAGGCGGTTCGCCCTGCCAGTCCGCGGGTTTCGTACCATACGCGAAGAAATCTTGATAGCGGCCCGGAAGCAAGTTGGGCTGCTCCGAAAGGACAAGAACATCGAAATGCGCGATGACAAGAGCATGCCCTAAATGCCAATGGATATTATTCTTAAAGCCTTCCGGTATGATGCTCCGTCTCTTCGCCGGACATCGATTGAGTACACGAATGAATTGTTTGATGTGTTTGTTAAAATGGCGAAGCGCGAATTCATCTCTCATTGGATTGCTTCTCCTCTCCAAACTGAGCGGCATAATCGCCATATCCACTCTTATCAAGCTCAGCCTTCGGAATAAATACCATAGCTGAAGAGTTTATGCAGTATCGCAGTCCCGTTGGTTTGGGCCCATCATGGAAGACATGACCTAGAAAAGAATTCGCGTACCGGCTTCTTACTTGGGTCGAGGACGACGAGAACAATCCGCCGTCTGGTCTCAAGACAATATTGTCCGGCTCTAGCGGTTTAGTAAAACTAGGCCAGCCCGAACCGGCATCATATTTGTCCGCCGAGCTGAACAATGGCTCGCCCGAAACGATATCGACGTAAATACCTGCCTCTTCGTTGGCCCAATATTCGTTCTCGAATGGCGGATCCTCGAAATCCTTCTGAGTGACGTTGAATTGGTGCTTAGTCAGCGTTTTCAGCTTTTCCTCTTTATTGAACCCTTTATTGAACCCTAGGACAGCATGGAATTTCAATTCCCGATCCTCGCCCCAAGCATCATTCAGAAAAGAGTTACGGCCGGAGACGAGCTCGGCCAGCTTGTGGTGGAGTGGATTCTTTTTGTAATAATCCTGATGTTCCGTTTCTGCTTTATAAAAGGTAGATGCAGCTAAAATCTTCGTGACAATCGGCTTATCGAACCTCTTAGAAGATGCTAATTCATCTCTTGATGCTTCAGCCAGCTCTTGCTGTTCATTACTGCTATAAAATACAGCAGTTAGATAGTCGCTGCCACGATCAGCGAATTGTCCTTCTGCATCTGTGGGATCAATGCTTCGCCAATAAACCTGAAGGAGGTCGTCATACGTAATCTGATTCGGGTTATACAGAACCTCTACCGACTCGAGATGTCCTGTTTTTCCGGAGCCCACTTCTTCATAGGTGGGATTCTTCGTGTGTCCTCCCGTATAACCTGACTCCACGCGCAAGACCCCGTCAACCTGCTCGAAAGCCTCTTCCATGGGCCAGAAACATCCGCCTGCAAAAATGGCGATTTCGTAAGGCGTATTGGAATTTTCAATAAACGTAGTTAACAACTCTTGCGTCTTTGCTATTTCTTTCTTGTGATACGACATATAAACGGAATAAACAATAAAGAATATCAGGGCAATCGATAGTACAACCAAGATGTTTTTTTTGAATTTCAATTTCTTTCTCCTCTGCCGGATCTTAATAGTTCAAGAAGCAATTTATTTCATAAATGGATCCGCCAACAAGAGCAACGAGAAGAGACCAAATGATTACTTTTTTATACATATTCAATTTCCTCCTCCTAGTAAGTAACTATCTATACTTGTTTTGATGGTTACAATATATCATGCACGCGCTAAGAAAACAAGTAACTATCTATTTTATTTTTAATGGTTACTTTTGGAAATTCATCAATGTTGTCTGCTCTTACAAAAAATGCAGCCCCTTCTCATAGGGACTGCATGACTTCATAGGTTTCTTCCGTTAAGCAGAATGGACATGTGACTTTGGAAGAATCCTTCCACAATCAAAAAACTCGCGGCAGACCACCAAATGCTCGGTCAAACTAACGGAATCACTATTACTGCTGATTTCGTCCAGTTTCTTGACCAATTGTATGACCTCCTCAAACATGATGGACCGGCCTACATAGGTAACAGAAAACTCCACCAAACAATACCCGTTTCCGTTTCCTTTGGTCGTATTCAAGATCAAGGTTACATCCGGCGTTGATTCGTCTTCGCCATCATACGAATAAATATTGATTTTCCACATTTTGGAGCAATCTCGGATATAATCATTTTCATGCCTGTACTTATCCAGTTCAAACCAGCCCTTTTTCATTAATTCCCTTCCTTCCGGCAATCTTTAATCCTCTATCTCGCATTTCAGCATACTTGGTGTCCCTTCCCGCAATTATAACAAGAATCGAACAGGAGCAAATCTGTGGAAAGTCATGAACGAGGTATGAAAATAGCTCTTCGATTGACTGCAAACCATGCATAATTTCATGCCCTCCTACCAAAAGTCATGCCCCGCTATTATCAAAGATGACGTACTGCAAATAAAGCAGCTTGCGTCCTATCTCGCAGTCCAAGCTTCGCGATCAGATTGGACACGTGATTCTTCACGGTGCCTTCCGTAAGATGCAGCAGGCCGGCAATTTCTTTATTATTATGCCCCTGCCCCAGTAATGCGAGCACTTCTTTCTCTCTTTCAGTCACTAGCTTCAGCTCATCCGGCTCCGCTTTACTTAATGAGTGTGTCTGATCTGAGCCCCTATCCGACATTTTATTTAATTCATTAATCAGCATGGCCGTGATTTCATGTTGAAGCACCGTGCCCCCATTGTACACGGATTGAATCGCACAGATGATAGCCTCCGACGGCATATCCTTCAATAAGTACCCATGAACGCCTTTCTCCAATACGTTCATAATGAGCTCCGCATCATCGAACGTGGTCAGAATCAATACCTTCGTCTCCGGAAAGTGCTTGAGAATCAATTCCGTTCCTTCCACGCCATCCATTCCCGGCATGCGGATATCCATCAACACAACGTCCGGCTGCCATTCGACTACTTTAGCAAAGGCATCTCTTCCATCTTCAGCGGTGCCGACCACCTCCATTCCCGGCTCCAAACCGATGATGGTCGCAAGTCCTTCTCTCATCAGCCGCTGATCGTCGACAATCAGAACTTTCAATATTGTCGTCCCTCCACTTCCGCTTTTGAATAAGGAAACGTTACTTCAACGGCAAAGCCCGTCTGTTGGTCCATCCTGAAATGTAGCTCTCCGTTCCACTCCTTCACCCTATCCTGCAAATTGATCAATCCAAACCCCGGCTTCAGTTCGGCAGGCAAATCTCCGTCATTCCGTATGCTTAAAGAAAATCCGGTTTCGGCATAAGCCAGCAAGATGGCAATATGGGTCGCATGGCCATGTTTCTGAGCATTCGTAAGCGATTCCTGTACAATGCGATAGGCCGTCAATCGTAAATCGATCGGGAGATCAACCGGGGTGCCTTCGACTTCCAGAACGGTATGAACCCCAGCGAATTTAGTAAACTCTTCCGATAAACGGGCGAGATTTTCATGTAAAGGTGTAGATGTATGAGGTTCGTCTCTGATCGCTCTAACGGAAAGACGTACCTCCTGCAAGGCAGACCTGATTAACTGCTCACATTCCAAATAGGTTTGTTCACTGCGTGGAGCGTCCAGGCTGCTCAGCTTGCGAGCCACTTGCATGTGAACCAAGACTGCCGTCAGCTTATGACCAACCGTGTCATGAATATCCCGCGCTATTCTCACTCTTTCCCTCGCGGCTGCCCACTCCTCCGTCTGGCTGGCATACTCCTGCAGCTTCTCGTGGGATTGCATCAATTGCGCATACAGCTGCATGGCTTCCGTGCTGGCTCTTTTATAGAAAAGAATCAAGAAGCTGACAAAGCATGCAAACACAATGAAGGAAGAGGAGATAAAATAGCTTGTAACATCAAACCGTCTATACAGCGACCAATCGATGGTGGTCATCACACTCAAATAGATGACTAGCAGAAGCACCCCGGATGCGATGAGCGCTCGCGTATTCTTAACTAACATGAAAATCGCTAATGCCGTAATGCCTTTAAATAAAGGATCGGGTAATTTACCGCCTATATACACATAGCCGTATGAAGCCGATACCATGAAATCAATGATGAGGAGCTGTAGCAGCCAATGTTTCTTCATGCTGGAGTAATAGAGATTAACGAAAAGAAAAACCAGTAAGGAGAATACAACAAAACCTAGTCTCCAGTAGTTCTCGGAAGTAAACAGCCCCGCCAGGACTAAATCATAAACGAGCTTCAGCCCGAAGAGCCATCTGAGCGAAACCGAATTTTTCCACATGCTATCCGTTGCTTTCAGCATCATCTATAACTCCCTTTGGAGTAATTTTGCCCTAATAGTCTTAACCATATCGCAATGTCCTATGAAGGCACTAAAAAGGAGCCTGCTCACGGCAAGCTCCTTTACTTTCCTATAATAAAGAAAATCTGCGGCCCAAAGCGGGCCGCAGAGCAGAATGACATATTTCCGATTAGCGCAGTGACTTCAATCCAGTACGGATTTCTGCAGTAAGAAGCGCAGGCTGTTCAAAGGCCGCAAAGTGTCCGCCCTTCGGAAGCTTGTTGTAGTGGATCAGGTTCGGGTAAGCCTTCTCTGTCCAACTCTTCGGCGCTTCATAAAGCTCATCCGGAAAGACGCTTACGGCAACCGGAAGTTTCACGCCTTTGACGGCGAAGAAGGAGCTTTTGTTCTCCCAGTAAATACGAGCCGCGGAAATCGCGGAGTTCGTCAACCAGAAGAGCGTGATGTTGTCGAGAACGTCGTCACGCGTCAGGCCTTCATTGATTCCGGCAAAAGCTCTGGAGATCAGGGCTAGGCTCTTCCAGTCGTGGTCAATCATAAAGGCTGCCAAACCAATAGGCGAATCCACAAGACCAGTCAGTGACTGAGGACGCGTTCCCATGAAGAAGGCGTAATAGAACTTATTCTCGCCAACTTGCTCGACCGCTAGCTTCTCTTCGTCAGAGAGACCGGCCGGCAGCGGGTTGCCGGACCACATTGCCGCATCAACGTCAGGCGGAATCACGCCGGCCATGTTCGTGTGAAGGCCCAGCAATCCCTTTGCTTCCTGAACGCCCATGAAATCAACGACGATAGCACCCCAGTCGCCGCCTTGCGCGACATACTTCTCGTAGCCAAGACGCGTCATCAATTCGCCATAAGCGCGCGCGATGCGCTCTGGACCCCAGCCCGTCGCAGACGGCTTGCCCGAGAAACCGTAACCGGGCATCGACGGAATAACGACATGGAATGCATCCGCTTCGCTTCCGCCATGCTCCGTAGGATTAGTCAGCGGTTCGATCAGCTTCATTTGCTCGACGATCGATCCCGGCCATCCGTGGGCAATGATGATCGGCATCGCGTTCTCATGCTTCGAACGAACGTGGATGAAGTGAATATCCAGACCGTCGATCTCGGTTAGGAAATGCGGAACAGCGTTGATTTTCGCTTCAATTTTGCGCCAGTCGTATTCATTCGCCCAATAACGAGCAAGCTCTTGCATCGTTTCAAGCTGCGAGCCTTGCGATTGATCGGATACGGTTTCTTTCTCAGGCCATCTTGTCGCGTTGATGCGTTTGCGCAAATCGGTTAGCTCTGCTTCTGGTACATTCACGTGAAACGGGCGAATACTTTGTGGTTTAGTCATGGTGTTAATCTCCTTCTGATATGAGTTTGTGGGTGGTCGAACCATCTAGCGCATCGTGAAGTAATTAGCTCGTGATAACTATGCTCAGCCCAGCATTGCAGGGCTTGAAATTCGCCGAGACAGAAAGTGATCTTCTGGGTAAGCATGTAAATCGATGTCGTCTAGCGTTTTGCTTTCCCCACTCCACTTATGTAACCATCTATATATGTTTTATTGGTTACAAACAGAACTATATCATGATCCGCCGCTTAACACAAGTAACTATCTAATTTATTTTTAGAGGTTACATACAAACCTTCATATTCGCCCGTTGCCGTTATCATATTAGACACGCTGCAGACAGAGGGGAGCATTACGCTGTCCCATGCTGGCCGTATCTCCTCGTAATTGGTATACATTCTCGTGATGCGCGAAGAAAGCGAAGTGGAAATTTCCTGCTGCGCGCAGCCGAGCGGTTCGGCCAGCTCCGCAATCGTGATGCGCTCGGCACCTTGCCGTCCGATCAACGTCACCATCGTTCCTTCCGGGCACGGTTTCGGAAGCTTGATCATCAGCTGGTCCATGCAAATCTTGCCGACTACCCGGGCACGCTGGCCTTCAACCAGCACGTCCGTACCTTGCATCCGCTGATTCCAGCCATCGGCATAACCGATCGGCACCGTTCCGATCCATTCGTCTTCCTCCGCCTGGTACGAGTTGTCGTAGCCGAGAAACTCTCCTTTGGCCAGCCGCTTCACATGGATCAGACGGCTATGAAGGCTTAACGCAGGCTCAAGCTTCACGGATCGCACGAGCTTCTCCGGATAAAAACCGTACATGGCCGCCCCGATCCGCACCATATCCATCGCCAGATGAGGAAACCGCAGCGCCGCGGCACTGCCCGCGCAATGATAATGCCGGATCGCTAAGCCGGATGAGCGGCTCCATTCCTTCATCTCTATAAAGCGTGCGGCCTGCTGCTCCAGAAAGTCCGTGTCGGCTTGTCCTGCCGTCGCGAAATGCGTATAGAAGCCGTCCACTTCAACGTCCTCCGCTCGCAGCCATGGAACAAGTTCGTCCCATTCTTGTTGCGTTCGAATGCCAATCCTTCCAAGTCCCGTGTCCATTTTCACATGAATCCGAAGCTTTCCCGTAGCGGCATAAGGCATGAAATTCCGCATTTCGGCAAACCATTTGGCACTTGTGACGGTTAAGGTTAAGTCGAGATCGAGCGCCATTTGCGTGTGCTCCGGCTTAATCGGCGTCAAGATAAGAATAGGCAATTTCGTACCGCCAGCGCGTAAATGAAGTGCTTCCTCCAGGTATGCGACCGCCAGATAGTCGACTCCCGCGGACTCCGCCGCTGCAGCCGAATCGATGTCCCCATGTCCATAGCCATTCGCCTTCACGACGGCCATGAGCTTGACTGAATGATGCAAGGTACGGCGAATGGTCTGCATATTCTCACGAATGCGGCTTAAACTAACTTCAGCCCATGTGTCTCTTAGCATCCCTTTCACCTCGCTCATTTCGTATATCGAATCGTTTGTTTGTTCTCGTGGCGGGCGATGGCGTGGTCGATCAATTTTTCAACCAGCTCCGCATAAGTCGTGCCGTCGGTACGCTCCCACATAACCGGATACATGCTGAAATTCGTGAATCCGGGCAGCGCGTTAATCTCGTTAAGGAACAAATCTCCTTCCCCATCGAGGAAGAAATCGACGCGGGCAAGACCTTCACAGCCGTGGGCTTTATAAGCTTGGATTGCCAGCTCGCGAATTCGCTTGGTCAAGTCGCCTGACAGTTCCGCGGGAATTGACATCGTAAGACGCTTGTCGAAGTACTTGGATTCATAATCGAAGAACGCGTGGTCATGGATGAACTCCCCGGGCAATGAAGCTAGGGGCTTCTCGTTGCCGATGACGGCCACTTGAATTTCCCTGCCGGCCACCTCGCGTTCAAACACGAGCTTCTTATCGTAGGAGAACGCTTCTTGGATTCCGGCTAGCAGCTCTTCCCTGTTCGAGCATCGGTTGATGCCGATGCTCGATCCGAGGGAAGCCGGCTTCACGTAGCATGGATAGCCGATATTCTCTTCGACGCCGCGAAGGATGGCCATATCATCCATTGTCCACTCCTCTTGGCGGCACACGAGATATTCCGTTTGGTGAATGCCGGCCTGCGCAAGTATTTGTTTCGACATCGCCTTGTCGAGCGTAAGCGCGGACGACAGCACGCCGTTTCCAACGTAAGGAATGTTCAGCAGCTCCATCAAGCCTTGCACCGTGCCGTCCTCTCCGTTGGAGCCATGCAGAAGCGGCAATACAACTTTGGGTCCGGGCAGCGCCAGCACGCCTGACAAGATTTCTCCGATCGAGCGAGCTGTGTCTTTAAACGAGGATTGCGCGACTAACTTCTCAACCGTTAAACCATCCTTGGAAAGAGATCCGGGCGTACACCATAAGCCGTCGCGGGTAATGTAGATGGGATAAACCTCAAAGCGGCTTTCATCTATAGAAAGAAGGACGGTAACTGCCGTTTTCAAAGACACCTCATGCTCGACGGATTTGCCGCCATATAGTAAGTACAGCTTCGTTTTCATGTGTAATGCCTCCTAATTTACTTCTTCTCTGATGCTCTATCTCTAAGATAACGCCATTGGACGAGCAGGTTTATAACACGCCATAAAGGATTCCTTAAGAATTTCTTATTTGCAGCTTCGCTTTTAATCGGAGCTTCCGTTTGTTCTCGGCGATCCATACCGTAACCGCGGACATCCCGATGGACACCAGGCACACAGCGGCAAAATGGAGCAGGCTGTTCGCGATAAACAGCCGTTCCAGATTCGTTGCCTCAGCGGCTCCGCGAACGAGCACGATGGCAATTGGATGGAGAATGTAGACCCATACCCGCCACTCGCGGAAGGTTTTGTTCGATCCCACCTTCCACTGCATCGCCCAATGGAATAAGAAGTAAGTCGCTGGCAGCGCAAATAGATACATGCTGTCATGCCTCGGAATATCAAAGGCGTTCAATACCGATCCTTCCAGCAGCATCATGCCGAGCGAACACGCAAACAAGCTTGCATTGGTGTACGGCGATCTCGCCGGAAGCGGCTGCTTGGCTGCCCAAGCTCCCAGTGCCAAGAAGATGGGAGCATAGAAGAACCCATTACGCGTGTAATCGAACACGGTGAACATGCCCGCGTATGCTTGAGTAATTCCTGTGCCGCTTGGCAAGATGCCATAGTAGCTATCCCCCAGCAGTCCCACGATATATAAGAAACCCGCGATAGCCAGCATAACGTTCAAGGACTTCATCCGATAAATCACGTATGTGATCATCAACCCCAGCATTAATGCCGGTAAATACCACAGATGATAGAAAGTACCGTTAAACACGATATCCTTGAGCAACGAATAAACGGTGAAGGAATCCGAAAAATAACCTTTATACAGATTGAGCGGAAGGTACAGTATGATTGCAATCAAATATAACTTTCCGGTTCTCAGCATGTAACCGCGCAACGCTTTACGATCCTTCAGTGGGTCCCCGGTCAGTTTACGGAAGAATAGAAACCCTGCCGTCATGAAAAAGACCGGAACGGCAATGCGGGTAAGCAAATTGCTGAGAAGAAAATCGGCTGTCGCGCTGTAAGAAAGAAACGGCCCTGTATGATTGGCCACGACCATGATCGCGACAGCGAATTTAAGCCAATCGAGTCCGCCGAAATTGGGTTTAGACATAAGCTTGGCTGCCTTGATCCCGAAATGCCGTAACAATAAACCCGTCGCTGTTATTTCCCGAAATCAGGAATCGATCGCAAGGTATTAGGGGGATGGTCGTATGAATCCCCTCATCCGCCGGTACATAATAAATCTCAACGTACGCCCGATCATCCTCGAATAGGAGATGATCGCCTTCGTACGGGAAGCTTCGGAGCCGATCGATATATTCCTCCAAGCACCAATCGTTCCTCTCCATAAGGGCGGCGTGGGGATAGCCGACATATCGGAAATGCCACGGCTCGCAAGAAATATGCGTGATGGCTTCCTTTCCTTCCTTATAGCGCTGGATGAATCCGAATCGGGCCGCAAGCTGCTTGAAGGTCAAATAGACATCGCTATCCGGAAAGGAAGGCGCGATGAAATCCACGTCCTTGTTTAACTTCCCGACGTCTATCGCTAGTCCCGTCTGATGCTCGCTCTGATTGGGCAATGCAACGTAACATGCCGTGTATTCGGGGCCATTATCGACTAGCGAGGATTGATAAATCAGCTCCTGCTCCAATCGGGTCCGATACCCGCTGACGGCGATAATATCGTTTATTCCATCGCAAGCCTCAAGTAAATGCACCAACTGCCACAAACAGGTCTGATCCAGCAGCATATCCTCACTCAGCGTATGAATAGCCGGGAACGAGCTTAGCGGCGTTAAACTCCCGGAAGTTTCCGTCTGTCGAATGGGATTCTCGCGATTAATTAAGACCAGATAACCTTGGTGAATCTCAGAATTAGCCGCTTGCACGGAGTTAGCTTTCCTATGACAGCCTATATGTTGTTCGGCTTGTTGTAGTTGTTCCATCTCGCGCGAACCTCCTCATTATCGTTAAATGTTCTAGCAACTCTACGATAACGTCCAGGGACGAGGAGGTTTATAAAACGCCATAAAGGAAACCTTAAGATTTTCTTATTTGTGGATTCATCAGGTAGGTTGCGGAGACGATATCTGATAAGCTAATGCTACAAATGCGCTATTTAACCTAATAAAAACGGAGAGATTCTATGAATCCGATTCAAATTCTGATCGCGGACGATGACCTTGAAATCGCCAAGCTGATCAAAATCTTCTTGACCAACGAAGGCTATCAAGTGCTGACGGCCAGTAACGGTCGCGAAGCACTCGACTTGATCGCCACGGAATCGGTCCAATTGATTGTCCTTGATGTCATGATGCCGGAGATGGATGGTCTGGAGGTCGTGCGAACGGTTCGAGCGGAGTATGACGGTCTTCCAATTCTGATGCTGAGCGCCAAGGCGGAAGACATGGACAAGATCATGGGGCTGACTACGGGTGCCGACGATTATATGGTTAAGCCGTTCAATGCCCTTGAGCTGCTGGCCAGGGTAAAGTCGCTGCTGCGCAGATCCATGTATTTGAACCCCCAAACGCAGCCGGTGCAGGAACAAGACGAAATCCAGATCCAATCTTTGAAAATCAGCAAGAAGCTGCATGCCGTAACGGTAGAGGACCGGAACGTGAATTTGACGTCGACGGAGTTCGATATCTTATATTTGCTGGCGAGCCATCCTAGGCAGGTGTTCAGTGCGGAGGCGATTTTCGAAGCGGTATGGAAGGACAAGTTCATGGAGTCCAATAACACCGTCATGGTGCATATAAGTAAGCTTCGCGATAAATTGGAGAGCGAACTGGGCGGCGTGAAGCTCATCCAGACCGTATGGGGAGTTGGGTATAAAATTGATCCCTAATAAACCGTGGGAGAGCCTTCGCTTCAAAATGTTGTATTTGTTCGCCTTAAGTGCTCTGGCGTCCAGCCTGACGGTCGTATTCCTCAGCTTGATTGCGTACGCAGCGTATCAGGTTGACTTTCCACTAGTTTCCAATCTCGTGGGAACAATGCGATCACAGCTAGGCATTCCGGTTTCCTTTACTTTAGCCGGCCTCCTTTTTACTATTTTCTATTTCTTTGCCTTCAGCCGATCGACCATTCGCTATCTGGTGGAAATTTCGCAAGGTATCGAGCGAGTCGCGGGCGGGAATTTCGAATTCCGTCTACCGATTCGGAGAGATGACGAGCTCGGAGCGTTGGCGGACAATATCAATCGAATGACGGCGCAGCTGAAGCTGTCGATCGAGGAAGAACGGCGCGCCGAGCGGACGAAGGTTGAGCTGGTTACGAACGTTTCGCATGATTTGCGCACGCCGCTGACGTCCATCGTCGGGTATTTAGGGCTGATCAATGATGACCGTTACCGGGACGAGGTCGAACTGCGGCAATACGTGCAAATCGCACACCAAAAGTCGATGCATCTGAAATCGATGATCGATGATTTATTCGAGTTTACGAGGACGAGCGGCGGCATGAAGCTTCGGCCGTCTCCGATCAATCTGGTCGAGCTGATCGGGCAATTGGCAGGCCAATTCCGTTTGCAATTCGAACAGGAGGAGATGGAATGCCGCTTGGTTCTCCCCGATCATCCCATTGTAATCGACGCGGACGGAGACAAGCTTGTCCGGGTGTTCGAGAACTTGGTCGTGAATGCGCTCCAATACGGGAAGAGCGGCCGGCGCATCGACATCACGACTTGGAGCTCTAACGGACAAGCGTTTGTGGAAATTGCGAACTACGGCGAGCCATTGCCGGCATCCATCATTCCGCTGCTGTTCGAACGGTTCTATCGCGGCGAGCATTCCCGTTCGCGGAATACGGGCGGTTCGGGGCTCGGCCTTGCAATCGCCAAAAATATCGTCGAGCTGCATCACGGTACGATATCCGCGGCAAGCGACGATGGGCGAACCTCATTCGAGGTGAAGCTCCCGCTCGCGAAATAACAACAGCAGGGCAGATCCTTAGATCTGCCCTGCTTCATTATGCCCGGTCGTGATGAACGGTTTTGCCTTCATAGAACATACGCTCCAAAGGTGCTGCTTGTTCTTTGGCCGATAACGTATCTGCAGGTAGTTTATAGATAGCGGTTTTACTGCCTAGGCTGGAAACATAACGCTCCAAATGAACCCGCCCCAGCGGTCGATCATAATAACCCGGTACATATTTATCCAGCATGACCTGCATCGCCTCCATCGCCTCGTTCATATCGGTTACAGGAAGCAGAGCTCCTTCGATGATGACGCTCATATAGGCGGTATCCGTATCGGCTGGCACCGGGCTCGTAATCGTCCCATAATTCTCGCTGACCGTGAAACAAGCCCGAGGATTATCGGCGATATAATTGATTTTCCTACCTTCTTCTGCCCCATGAAAATAAATCGAATGATTCAGCCATGCATAATTAAGCGGAATGACATAGGGCACGTCGCCTGAGGATAAACCGAGAAATCCGGTCCGAGCTTGCTCCAGAAAGGACTGGATTTGGTCTGTATCCGTACAGCTGCGGTTCTGATTGCGCATGGGGTACATGGTAGATTCACCTTTTCTTTTTTCGTTTACTTTTTACACGAATTAGGATTACTATGAACAGCGGATTGAAATCCAATTCAATAGTAACTATCTAATTTGGTTATAATAGTTACGGAACACACTTTATCATGAACGGCTATGCCCGTCAAGTAACTAGCTAAGGATCAACATGGGTGTTACAATATAGAAAATTCTACATGTGACAAGGGGGTTGTGAAGCAATGTTTCAATTATGGGAGGATTTTCTAAGAAGCGATTATCGTGACTGGAGAGGCAGCGGTCATACCGAAGAACTGTTGGACAAGCCGGAATGGCTCGAGCAATGGCTGGCCATTCATGCCCTTCCCTACCCGGGAGCTCCGTCTGCGAAAGAAATCGATGAATTGAAACGGTTGCGAGGGCATATCCTCCATATCGTCCAGAAGCTGACGGTGAGCGATTCCGTGGATCCCGTTAATCTGGACGGGCTGAACCGTGCGCTGTCAGGCGGACCTATGATTCTGCATATCGCGGAGTCGAATTCGGATTTCCGCTTGGAAACCACTCCTCTACAAACAGGCTGGTCCCGCATCGGAGCGGAGGTAGCCGCTTCTTTCGGCCGCTTACTCACAGACAGCGAACCCTCCCGCTTGCGTATTTGCGATAATCCGGATTGTAAGGCGGTTTACTATGACGAAACAAGGAACCGATCCAAACGCTTCTGCGATGAGAGAGCTTGCGGCAACCTCATGAAAGTCCGCCGGTTCCGCGCACGCCAAAAAGCCGCCGAAACCGGCGGCCCTTCGAACGCTTAACGCTGAAAGTTCCATTTTCGAACTCTCAGCTGCTTCATCCCGCGTTTTGATCACTGAGAGTTCCATTTCAGTACTCTCAGCTTACAAAACAGAGGCTTGGTGAGTCACTTGAACACTGAGAGTTCGGTTTTCGAACTCTCAGCTGCTTTTCCCCGCTTATTGATCACTGAGAGTTCCATTTCCGTACTCTCAGCTTCCTGAGGAGGTGCATCTGCCCTGCACCCCCGCAGAATTTACGCTTCGCAGTTTACTTCCAAAGCTCTTGGCGCTTATTGTAGTTGTCCGTAATAATCGCTTCCACATTCTCGTCGCCCGCAGCTTTCATCTCGGCAAGCATGCTGTCGAAGCCGGCGTTTGCCTCTTGCTCGCTCTTCGCGATAATAATCTTCGTGATGGATTGCTTCATAATATCTTGAACCTTCTGGTAGCTGAGCGATTCCGGTGTTCCGCCCCCTGGTCCGAGATTGTCGTACGGTGATGTATCCCAAACGGTATCGGATAGATTCTTGAACGCCATCAGGTCGATTTCGCCGCGGTTGTTGTCTCCGATGTGATAAGGCGTACCATCGCTGCCTAGTCCGTTCTTGACGAACCACGTCCATTTCTGAAGACCGGTTTTCTTCTGTTCAGCAGCCCAGTCTTCCTTCAAGCCTTGAAGAACTTCCGGCTTCGGTGTATGTTTGCCGTCTTTCATATCCCAAGTTTGGCCTTCGATCCCCCACATGAGGAGATATTGCCCTTCTTCACTGGCAAGGAAGTTGATGAATTTCATCGTTTCTTCCGGATGCTTGTTGTTCTTGGAGATGGCAATCGCATCCCAGCCAAGCGGGCTCCGCGGACCGAATGTCGTCGCGCTAGGGTCAACTCCCGGTGCAACCACTTTATAAGAGAAGAGCTGGTGATCCGCTCCGCCCGATTTCAGCAAAGCGTTGTTCGCGTTACCCGGATCCCAATAGGCTGAAGCGGTGGAGAAGACGTAACCGTTCGATAGCTTCTGTTCCCATGTTTGCGATTTATTGACCGCCCATTCCGGATCGATCAGCTCTTCGCGGTACAGTTTGTTCATGTATAGGATCATCTCGCGATATTTCGGGTCTTTTACGTCAAACTTCAGACTTCCTCCATCTTCGTAGTAGGCTTTCATGCCCCACATACCTTTGAAGGTGCCCAGTACAGCGCCCATATTCTCCGCGTTTAACGTGAGCGGAATCGAAGCTTTCCCATCGATGTTCGGATGTTTCGCTTTAAAATCCTTCAACAGCTGCTCGAATTCATCCGTTGTGAACGGTTGGCCGCCTTCCGCTTTGTCCGGCGCGAGCTCCTTGAGCAGATCCTTGCGCATTTGAACGCCGAATACCGGACTGTTATCCATGCCATACCAGTTGGACAAATAGTAGTTTTTACCGTCTGTATAACGCGTCTTTTGCAAGACTTCGCCGTATTGGGATTTGACGTCCGGTCCGAAGTTCTCGATCAGATCATCAAGTGGAATGATAGCGCCGGCTGCAATGTATTTGTTTACGATATCGCTGCCGCGGTCCATGAGGATAATATCCGGCAAGTCGCCGCTCGCAAGCATCAGATTCAGCTTCTCCGACGGATTGCCGCTCGGCTGCTGGATTTCAACGGTAACGCCTGTACGTTTGGTGACTTCTTGCGCTACAGGGTTTGTGAAGGCATCGCCTGTATTTTTATCGAAAAAAGTAAGCGTAATCGGTTCTGCCGGTTTCGACGTTTCAGTTGTATTGTTCGCATTGGTAGCATTCGTCGAATTGGCCGTAGTCGCGGTATCGTCTTGTTCATTCGTTGCGGTGTTGTTATCTTTGCTGCTGCAGCCGATAAGTAGCGTCATAAGGACCGTGATTGTGAGCATGACTGTGAATATACGTTTCTTCTTCATAGATTGTTGCTCCCCCCAAATACAATGATAGATGATGAATCGACTTTTCCAAAGACATTCCGTGGTAAAACGATATTTTGCTGACTGTGCGCCCGAATTAGCCGCCTTCCACTCACACTCCTTTCATGTCCCGCAATAGATCAGCTTTTGACTGCACCCAGTGTCATGCCCTTGACGAAATATCGCTGCAGGAACGGATAGACGAGCACAATCGGAAGCGTTGCGACCATAGTCGCCGCCATACGGATCGTATCCGACGAAACGGCCAGCCTCTTCGAGGAATCTGCCAGCTGCTGGGCTTCGGACACCATGCTGCCTGTTTGGTACTGATTAAGTATCTTAACTAGCACCGCCTGAAGGGTTTTCAAGCTGGGCTTATAGGTGAACACATACGAATCGAACCAAGCATTCCAATGACCGATGGCCGTAAATAGAGCGATCGTGGCCAGCACCGGAGTCGTCAAAGGAAGAATGATGCGGATGAACACTTGCAGATCGTTAGCGCCGTCGATCTTAGCCGACTCCGTCAGCTCCTGAGGAAGCTGCTCGATATACGTCCGCACGAGAATCATGTAGAACACATTCATCAGCCCCGGGAAAATAAACACCCAGAACGAGTCGATCAAATGTACGTTTTTCAGCACCATGTAGTACGGGATCAATCCGCCGCCGAAATACATCGTGAAGATGAAATAGAGCGTAATCGGCTTTCTCAGCACCAAATCGCGATTGCTCAGCGGATAGGACAGCAAGCTGATGACCAGAATCGTAAGCGGCGTCCCGATCACCGTCCGTGCTACGGTTACCCACACGGCGTGGATGATTTGACCGTCGGTTAAAATCTCTTTGTAGCTCGTAAACGAAAGCTCCCGCGGCCAGAAGTAGATGCCTCCCTTGATGGTATCGGACGCACTGTTAACCGATAGAACCAGCACATTCCAGAACGGGTAGAACGTTGCGAATACGACTGCCAATAGAAAGGCATACACTGCGCCGGAGTAAAGCATGTCTCCCATTGCCCTGCTTTTCATGCTCTCTTTCCTCCCTAGACTCCTTTAGAAAAGCGATTGATCATTTACTTTCTTCGCCAGCCTATTCACCAGCAGCACCAAGATAAACGCCACTACCGACTTGAACAATCCTACCGCCGCGCCATAGGAGAACATCCCATTTTGCAGCCCGTACCTGTACGTATAGGTGTCGATAACGTCGGAATACTTCAACACCAAGTTGTTCTGCAGCAAGTATTGTTGGTCGAAGCCGGCATTCAGAATGCCCCCAACCGCCAGAATGAGCAGGATGACAATCGTCGGCCGAAGCGCGGGCAGCGTCACGTACAGCATCTGCTTCATACGGGAAGCGCCGTCTACCTTGGCCGCCTCGAACAGCTCGGGATTAATCGAAGCGATTGCCGCAAGGTACATGATGGCGTTGAAGCCCATGTCCTTCCACATGTTGGAGGAAGCGATAATCCACCAGAAATAGTGTCCGTTCTGGAAGAATCCGACCGGCTTGTCGGTAATGTGCAGCAGCATCAGCACTTTATTAACAAGTCCCTGCGACGATAACAGCGTGATGATAATGTTCGCCGCAATGACCCAGGAGATGAAGTGCGGCAAGTACGAAATCGTCTGCACAATCCGTTTGAACGCCCCGCTGTTAATTTCATTAATCGCGATGGCAAGAATGATCGGTGCCGGGAACCCGAACAGCAGGCTTAACGAGCTTTGGGCCAGCGTGTTGCGCATGATCAGCCAGAAGTCGCCATTATTGAAGAAGTATTTAAACCAATCCAGTCCGACAAACTCGCTGTGAAAAAACGATCCAAAGAAAGAGCCGCCGGGTTGATAATTGATGAACGCCATATATAATCCGAACATCGGGGTATAGGAAAACAGCAGCGTACAAATAAATGCGGGCAAGATCATGAGCCATAAATATTTTTGCTGACGGAAACGCTTCCACTTTCCGTTATTCTTTCCGAGCAGCGGCGCTCGCTGCAACGGGTGTTCGATATGCGCTTTCAAATCCGCTCTCCCCCTGCCTTATCGTCTTGAATATCCTCATTATAGGGGAGCTTTCCGCAGCCATTCCATGCAAACATCCGCTGATTTATACTCCAAAACACCTGAATTGATCCTGTGCCATTGTTGAAATACCGTAGGGCGACTACAATAATACAAGTAACGATCATCCCGCTCTCACATAGGAAGGACGTGGCGCTCACATGCATTCGATACTACTCGTAGACGATGAAAAGATAGAATTGGAAACGCTTACCCATTATGTGCCTTGGGAATCGATGGGGATACGGGTTGTAGGAACAGCCCGTAACGGCCGAGAAGCGCTGGAGTTAACCCATCAGCTTGATCCCGATATTATTCTGACCGATGTTCGGATGCCGATCATGGACGGACTGGAGTTCGTGAAACGTGCGAAGCAAGTTCGCAAGCGGGTCAAAATCGTATTCTTAAGCGGTCACGACGAATTTCAATATATTAAAGCCGCACTCGCCGTCGAAGCGTCCGGTTATCTGCTCAAGCCCATCGACATGGAAGAGCTCAGGCATCTCATGGAGAAGGTCA
Source organism: Paenibacillus rhizoryzae (assembly GCF_059686995.1). NCBI lineage: Bacteria > Bacillati > Bacillota > Bacilli > Caryophanales > Paenibacillaceae > Paenibacillus > Paenibacillus rhizoryzae. Next base: position 513,917 of record NZ_JCAALT010000006.1, read on the forward strand.
AACAGAAGTGCGAGGAAGCCAAACTCACGGAACGCTCGGAAGAGATGGCCAAGGAGAAGCTGCTGCGGATGCTCCTTATGGAGGAAGCGCCGGATCGGCGTATCGAGCTGGTGCAGAAGCTGCTGCAGTTGGATTCAATAACCCAGCCGCCGTTTCGCGGTCCCTATAAAGCAGCCTGCTTGGTCATTGACCGCCCGAGCCGAAATGACGGTTCAGCTACGGATGCGAGCATGCCGGACCCGCTTGAGAGAAGCATTGGCGAAGCGGTACATAACCGATTAATGGCGCTCGGCTATATTGGGGAGCTGATCGATTGGGAGTATCGTACATTCGCCGGCGTGTTTCCGGACTCCCTCTTTGACGGTGAACGGGAGACCTGGCAGCAATTACAGAAGCTAATTGAAGCGGATTTTCCCGTATCGCTGACAATCGGTCTATCCAGGACAAGCGAAAGATTGGAAGATGCCTATACCCTCTTTAAGGAAGCGCATGACGCTGCGGGGCAGGCGTTCTATTTCGGTAACGGGGCGCTGCTCTCGGCAGAAGACATTCATAAGCCGACTACAGAAGAGGTGGAAGTTGAAGAACACCGGGCAGCACTTTGCCGCACCATCGTGCATCAGCGCTCCGAGGAAACGGAACATGAGGTCAATCTTTTCATCCATAAGCTTCGGGAGAAGCATGTTCATCCCCATCTTGCCCGCTCCGCAGCCGTTCGTCTCATTACGGCGGTGGAACAGCATTTCGGCGGCGCAATTAATGAGCTTCAAGTCGGCCCGTTCAGCAGCGAATGGGAGATTATGAGCCATTGCCAAACGCTAGACGATATTGGCGAGCATGTCCTGCATGTCTGCCACAGCTTGATTATGGCCCTCTCCGAGAAGGACAAAGACCGCCATCAGCATATCGCCCGGCACATTCAAGATATTATTGACCGTTCCTATCACAAGCCGCTAACCGTGGAGGATATCGCGAAGGAAGTTTACTTATCGCCGAACTACATACGCACCATCTATAAAGAGAAGACCGGACGCACCATTCTTGAGGTCATTACGGAGACACGAATGGAACGAGCAACCGCGCTGCTCGCCGACAAATCGCTCAAAGTCCATGAAATCGCAGGCTTAGTCGGTTACGAGAATGTCTCTTATTTTTGCTCCATTTTCCATAAGACAACGGGCATGACTCCCAACCACTATCGCAAACAAATTTACTGATTCGGAGGGACGCTTCGTGCCCGGCCTCATTCATCGTCTGCTTGTAAGACCTTTTCTCAATATGCACTTACGCAACAAGCTGTTTGTCGTCTTCGGACTTGTTTCCGTAATCCCCCTTATTTTCTTGGCGATTTATTCCTATGAGACAATGAAGAGCGAGCTGACTCGGCAGATGTATTCCAACATGCTCTCCACTACCGATCAGATTGGCTCCAACCTGAAGATGAAGCTCGACTCTTACTCCAAAGTCTCCTCCTCCTTGTATCTGGACAGCCGCCTGCGCGACTTCCTGACCATGGATTATTCCGATAATAACCAATACGTCGATGCCTATGAATATATCGACAGCACGTTCCGAAATCTGCTGGTCACCAACACGGACCTCAGTAGTGTAACGGTTTATACGAACAATTTGACCTTGCCGACCGACCAGGTGTTTATTAAACGTTCCGATAACAACTTGATGCGTTACCCCTGGTATAGTCTAGCCAGCAGATCCTACGGGAGCGTGACGTTCACCGTTATGCCCGCGACCAATCCGTCAAGCGAACAGGTGACACAAGGTATTGAGGAGCGCAAACCATCCCGCATCGTACTCGCTCGTCTGCTGGACAATAACAGCCTGAACTACCCGTACGGCATCCTGACCATGGATATTCCGGAAGCCGACATTTACGCCCTGATGGCAAAAGAAAACAACAACAAAGAGCTCTTCATCGTATCCGAGGATGGAGCCATTATTTCCGGCAAGGACAAGAGCAAGATCAACCACAATCTAAAGGAATTCGTGCGGGGCGACTGGGGAAACAGCAAAGCCGGCAGCTTCATCGGTATGTATAAAGGCGAGCGTGTTTTTGTCGTATTCAACTCCATCGACAATGGGTGGAAAACCGTCTCCATCGTGTCCTATAACAGCCTCTTAATGAACGTAAAGATCGCGTTCTCCCGTCTGTTCACGATTGCCATTGCCAGCCTCATTCTATCGATCATCCTTATTTATATAATGGCACGGTGGTTCACGATCCGAATCGAGAAGCTGCTGCAGCTCACGCGCCGGATCGAATCGGAAGACTTCGATGTCCAAGCCGTCTCGACCTGGCATGATGAAGTCGGACTGCTATCCTTCGCCATGATGAAGATGGCCAGACGGATGAAGGAGCTCATTAACGAGGTGTATAAGAAGGAGATTGCGAAGAAGGAAGCGGAAATGAGCATGCTGCAGGCGCAAATTAATCCGCATTTCCTCTATAACACGCTGGCTTCCATCTCATCGTTAGCGATGCGCAGCGGCGATAATCGCATTCAAGACATGGTTACCCATCTTGCGAAGTTTTACCGGATCTCACTAAACAAAGGAAAAACCATTGTTGGCTTTGCCGAAGAGCTGCGGCTGACGAAATCCTACATTGCCATCCAGCAGCTGCGTTTCGAAGGGCTCCTGCATGTTCACTTTGACATTGAGGAAGCGGCGCTGCCATATCCGGTTATCAAGCTGATGCTGCAGCCTTTTATCGAGAATGCGGTCAATCACGGGATATGGGACGATGAAGCCGGCATCAACGTAATCATAAGGGCGTGTATACAGGAAGACACCCTTGTGCTCCATGTCATCGACGACGGCATGGGCATGCGGCCGGAGAAGCTTAAACGGATACTCGGTGAAGAGGATAGTGACAGTGACGGAACTTCCGGTTATGGCATCCGTAACGTGGACCGCCGCATTAAGCTGACCTTCGGAGAAAGCTACGGCGTCCATATTTATAGCCGCTTGGGCATTGGTACGGCGGTTAAAATCCTTATTCCGTTAAGGGGTCCTTTATAAGAAGCAAGAAAAACCGGAGGCGCTGGCCTCCGGTTTTTCTGCATCGCTTAGTTCTTAGGCGACAATCGGAATAGCTTGGATTCCATGGGCTCAAGCGTCACTTGCAGGGAGCCGTGAACGTCTTGGGAAACAGCCCCCGTCCAGAGATCCTTCAGCTTGTAAGCCGCGCTGCCATCCAATCCGGCCCTTGCCAGATCGACTGTTTTGTCGACAGGCGCGCTGCCGTAGTTAAACAGTGCGATGTAATAATCGCCTTTATCCTTCAGTACGAATATATCCGCAGCCTTGGCACCGGTATTCCCCTCGACCGGGCGGAATGCTTTTCCGATCTGAGCGACCTCGAGAACCTGCTTGTTCGTCAGCAGCGCCGCCATGTACTCCTGTGCTTTCGCATCGTGAACGTTATCCGAATCCAAGAACACAGTACCCGAAATGACGGCGGAATTGACCCTGCTTCTGGCCTCTGTCAAGGAACCCGCTCTGGACAATGCCATATGATCGGGATCCGTATAAGGATAGATCGTGCCGTTCTGCCACCAGCCATACGTGAGCGCGTTCAGCTGGAACTCCGTGTCGGAGATGCTGCCGAACGTATCGGTAGCAATACGTCTGCTATGCGCGTATTGGCTTGGGAACAGCGGTGCTATTGAAGCACTGATAAACATTTTATCCGCAATAAGACTGTCGACGTAAGCCATTCCTTGGTTATACGCTTGCGTTCCGGTTTGAACCGCAGGGTCATCATGTTTTCCTTCCAAAGCACCGTGCGTCAAGAAATCCAGCTTGATATATTCAAAGCCGAGATTCTTAAAGCGGTTAAGGAAATAGGTGATCCGTTCCTTAGCCCCCGGATGAGACGGGTCTACCGCATAGGCGCCGTCCAATTTAGGCAACGGGTTGCCGGACTCGTCACGAAGGATGATATCCCCGTATTTGTAACTGGATCCCTCCACCTGCTGCTCCATATTGTCGCCCCAATAGACGAATGGTCCCCAGTAGATGCCGGCTTTCTGTCCATTCTTGTGGATCTTGGCAACTACGTCCGCTAACTGCGTTTCCGATAGGTTGTCCCAGTACGAATCCAAATTGATATAGGTGACCTTCTTATTATTGAAGCCGTCCTTCTGCAGATGCTGCTTCACATAATCGGATGTGTCCAGCACATCCTGATAAGTCAGGTTGCTGCCAACAGCACCCCAGCTGTTCCAGCCGACAGGCACACCTTCGGGAACCTTTTTGCCGAATGCGAGCGGCGGAGCGATTACCGCATTTGCCTTGCCGTACTCTTCCATGCCCTTCCGATAATCGCCATAGAATCCTACGAATGCCGTTGGCGACGTCAGCACAGTTCCTTTAATGGTTCCATGAGGGACCGAATCATGCGTTTTCGCGGTCGACGCGCCGCCGAATACTTCCAACCGATTCAAGCGATCGTTCTCGCCGATGAATTGAATCCCCGTTTTCCAAGTATCGTGGGTTACCGAACCTACAATGAGTCCGTTACGGCTGGCATTATCATAGATCGCGGACACTTCGTAACTCATGTCTGCTGAATTGATAGGCACGGCTTGATGGCGAATCCACATATCGTTGTCATAAGGAACGGATAATACCCGCCCGTCCGTATAGCTGCCAATATCGATGCCACCCGTTGTATTCGTTACGAGCGGAGCCATATAATTCGTTTGTATTTCTACTGCGGATACCGCTTCTGTTCCAGTGAAGAAATAAGGCGTATCCTCATAAAAGCTGTACCATTGGTTCAATGTCGGACTTCCTTCTTGGCTGTTGACGAACTTCACCTTAATGCCTTTGCCGAACCCGTCTTTCAGAGGGGTCACATCTGCCATAGAGAAGCTGTGGCTGTCATAGCAGCTGCTCGCCTTATCGTCGAACTTGCTGTATACGCCTTTGGCGATCGTCTTATCCTTCCAGGCATAGTCCGCCACTCCGTTATCCGTGCGATATGTAACGGCATAGTCACCATTCTGGATGACAACTGCATCCGCATAGGCAGAGATCTTGATCGACCCGAACTTCTTCTTATCCAGCGGTGCTCCAAGTGGAGGTGCTTCCGTGATGACCTGCTCACAAGGCTGCACTTGATCCGCTTCTACCGGCGTTACGACGATTTTGTCCATATCAGGTGAATACCCGCCTCCATCCGAGAACAGAATGGTATTGCTTCCGGCCGCTAAGTTGACGCTGATGGTCTGTGAACCCACGGTATTCCAATCATTCGTGCTTTGGAACAGAATATTTTGAGCCGGACCGCCATTGGTGCTTACATCGGCAGCGCGCGGATCTCCGGAAATATAAAATACAGTCAGGTTGTAGCTGCCAGCTGCCGGGACATTAACGGCATTAAATTGCAAGGAAGCGCCTTGATAGAGATTCCCTACCTTTTGCCCGCCGGAGCAGGCGCCGCAATTCGATACTGCCGCATTCCCGGTCAAGGTGTTACCTGAAGCTTCTGCCTCATAGCCCTGTGCGATCGGATAAACGTCGATTTTATCAAAATCGGGCGAATAGCCGCTGCCATCTGAGATATCGATATAGTTGCTGCCTTGAACTAGGGTCATCGGAATCGTTAACGTACCTAACGTATTCCAGTCCGCCGTCTTGTCGAAGTCAATATGACGGGAAGTGCCGCCGTTCACGCTGATGTCCGCGCTTCTCGGATCTCCGGAAATATAGGAGAACACCACGTTATACGAACCGGCCTCCGGCACCCCAATATCGGTAAAACGCATGCCGCTGCCTTGGTACAAGCCCCCCACCTTCTTGCTGCCCGAGCAGACGCTGCAGTCGGCAATAGAGGCGTTGCCCGTCATCGTGTTCCCCGCCGCTTCCGCTTCGTAGCTGTAGATGGCTTCGTTCGCTGAGCTTACCGAGGCGTCTGCATTGGAGAGCGTAGACGTACCGAATGAAAAACTACAAACAAGCAGCAAGAGTGCCAAACAAGTTGTGAGCGTTTTCATAATGAACTCCTTCCAACCTTTTATTTGGATACATCTCTCAATGTAATGCAGCGCGAATAGCCGTTCAATCCCAATATCTTACGAAACATACCGCAAAATAAAGGAATACCGGCAGCCGATTCCGAGGCTCTGTTGCGATTCATCATCCGTTCTCTACTTTCGATCTACCATCCTCAACTTCTTTCGGAATGTTCGTTGTAAGATAGCGTTTACACGCTATACTTAAGAGAAAATCCCCCAAAGGAGAAAGTTACGAATGAGCTTTCTGCGCCGGCTCACCCTTTATCCCAAGCTCGTTCTGACCTTTCTGGTCATCATTATTCCTCTTGTTACCATCAGCCTGCTCATGAATATCCGCAGCGAGCGGCTTGTCCGCAACGAGATTACCAGCTCCATGCAAGCGAAGGTCAATTACTATATCAACGCGCTCGAGGACGATTTCGGCCCCCTCGTCACATTGGAGCAGCAATATACGCTCGACGATGACATTTTCAACCTCGCCTACTCTTCGATCATTATGACCAGCGAGCAGTATACGAATGCGGTCAGAAACGTTCAGAAGAAGCTGCAGATTTTAAAAAATATGAGCCCGTACGTAGAGGACGCCTTCGTTAACTTCCCCGTGCTCGATCGCAAAATATCGGCTTTATCCTTCAACGAATTGAACCACGAGGAAGCAGCCGCCTTAAACCAAATGGCCGATACGTTTGAATCGCCATTCCTGCTCTATCAGAACCGGCTATGGATGAGTTTGCCCTATCCGAACAGTCAGGCCATCGGCCGCGGGTTCACGATCGCGCTCGAGATATCGAGCCAGGCGGTCAGGGATTCGCTGTCCGGCTTCCTCATCGACGGCAATGGCGGCGCTATGCTCTTGGATCAGGATTTGTCCTGGAGCGAGACGAGCGGCAATGTGCCGTCCGATCGCGCGAAGCTGCAATCCCTGATCAGAGCACAGCTGCAAGCCGGACAGAAAAGCGGATACGAAATCATCGAGGACGGAGACTCCACGTACTATGGCTTTTTTGAGAAATCGTCGAAATTAGGGCTTACGCTTGCGATATTCGTGGAAGAAAGCAGCTTCATCGGTCCGCTTAAACAATACGCGGTTTGGTTATGGGCGATCTCGATTGCCGCTCCGATACTCATTCTGCTGTTTTCCTATCGGCTCTATCAGGTCATCCATACACCGCTGAAGCGGCTTGTCGGCGCGTTCAAAGGGCTTGAGAAAGGCGATCTCTCGGCCCAGCTGAATTACCGTTCACGAGACGAATTCAATTACTTGTATTTGCAATACAACCGAACCGTCTCCAGACTGCAGGATCTGATTAATGAAGCATACGTCCATCAATACCAAATCAAGGTTGCCGAACTCAAGCAGCTGCAATCGCAGATCAACCCGCATTTCTTGTACAATAGCTTCTTCAACCTGCACCGGCTGGCCAAACTCCAAGAGAATGACAAAGTCGTCGCCTTCTCCAAGCATCTGGGCGAATACTTCAAATACGTCACCAAGAACGCCGACTCCGTGCCGCTTGATCAGGAAATCAAGTTCTGCCGATCCTATGCGGCCATTCAAGGCATCCGGTTCAACGATCATGTCCGCGTAGAATTCGGCGAAGTCCCGGAACGCGTCGGCTCGCTTGCCGTGCCTAAGCTGCTGCTTCAGCCGCTTGTCGAGAACGCCTACCAGCATGGGTTAGAGGACCAAGTTGAAGAAGGGCTCGTCATGGTAGCGTTCAAAGATTGCGGGGATCATGCCGAAATCGAGGTGGAAGATAACGGATCGCTGAATGAGGGGGAGCTGGCGCATATCGTTGCTCTCTTGACCGACTCGGAGTACAAGTCCGACAGCGAAGGCTTGCGCAACGTTCAACTGCGCATTCGGCTTAACTTCGGCGAACATGCCGATCTGCTTGCGAGCCGAGGCATGCTCGGTGGCCTGCGAATGACGATCATCATTCCATTTAAGGAGGCATGAGGCGATGTACCGACTGTTGATCGTGGATAACGAACCGATTATCGTAAGAGGGCTTCAGCAGCTCTTGGGAGAAGAAGCACCGCTGGATCTGGGCGAAGTATACGGCGCGCATTCGGCGGAAGAAGCTTTGCGGCTGCTGGGTATAATGAAGATCGATATCGCTTTGCTCGATATCCGTATGCCCGGGATGAACGGCCTTGAGCTGCAGGCCAAGATCGTGGAACAATGGCCGGACTGTAAAGTCGTTTTCCTGTCCGGTTACGATGACTTTTCTTATATTCAGACGGCTTTCCGTAACGGCGGCGTCGATTATGTGCTCAAGATGGACGGCGATGAAGCGATTATAGCGGCCATCCAGAAGGCCATCGATGAGCTGTCGCGTGCGAGCTCCATGAACCAATTAATGGATCAAGCTAAACATAAACTGCAGCAATCGCTTGCCCCTTTGCAGAGAGATTACGTAAGCCAGTTGATCCACGGCCTTGCGTCCGCCAAGCAAGTACGAATGGATGAACTGGAAATAGCGATGGACGTATCCACGCCCCCGCTTCTGCTGATCTCGCGCGTGGACCGCTTTGCCCCGTCGCATTCCGATGCGGATAAAACGCTCATGTATTACGCGCTGCAAAATATCGCCGGCGAGTTCTGGTCGGGCTGCCGGGCTTTCAGCGTTATGCTCGATCCGTCCGCGATGGTGACGTTCGTCCAGCCTGCTTCGAACAGTCGGTGGGAGCCGGTGAGCCAGCGGTGGATCCGGTTTGTGCATGGTCAGCTGGAAACAATCCAAGCCGCCTGCAAACAGTATTTGAAGCTGCCTGTTTCCTTTGTCGCCAGCTCGGAGACGGTCCGTTGGGCTGACATTCATTTGAAATACTCGGAGCTCAAGCAGATCTTGTTCTATGGCTTTGGCCAGCGTACCGAGATGCTGCTGACGGACGGCGTTAACCGGAACTTCGCTTCGGGAAGCCCGCAAACAAACGAGACGATCATCAAAGCCCAAAGTCGGTTAAAGCAGCTGTTATCCTCCGAGATGGCGCTGGAGAATCGGCTGATGGGCGACTTCGACGAGCTCGCGGCGCTCTCTCGCCAGCTGATGGGCAATCATCCTTTTCTGTATGAAATGTATAACGGCATCGCCTACATGCTGTTATCCGCCATTAATCATCAGCCGCGGACGGAGGCGTTTCCTTCGGATTGGCTGACGAAGCTTGTCTCCTTGGATGCTCATTCGTCTTGGGAGGAAGCACTCGATTATTTGCGGGATATCATTCGCCGACTGCTCGACATACGCAATCAAGAGAGCGAAGCAGGTGCTCATCTGCTGATCGCCAAGCTGAAATCCTTCATCGACGGCCACCTGAACGAAGACCTGTCGCTCGTTCGGCTAGCTGAAACCGTCTACTTGAATCCGACCTACCTGTCTCGGCTGTTCAAGCAGCAGACCGGCCAAGGCATCTCCGAATATATCGCGGAGCTTCGGCTGACGAAATCCTGTGATCTGCTCAAATTCTCGAATCTGAAAATACAAGATATCGCCTTGAAGGTCGGGTTTGATTCTGCGACATCCTTCGGAAGGTTCTTTAAGAGAGAAATGAACGCCACGCCCCACGAATATCGGGAAAGCGCATCTGCATCATAAAGAAAAGCCGCCGGTTGTACGTTGACCGGCGGCTTTCTTGTTTATTGGAACACGCGGACATAATCGACGAACATGTCGACTTGATTGTTGTATCTGGCGAGATCGATCGGCCAACCGCCGCCAAGCGCCAGGTTGAGCATGAAATACATCGGCGTTTTGGCTTGGTCGAACGTCGTATGGCGCCATACCTCTACGTTGTCGATGTAGTAGATCGTGTCGGTCGGCGTAATTTTGGTGCCGTAAATATGCCAGGTTGATGCGTTGTCTCCGAAAGCGAAGTTAGAGGAGGAGCAATGCGTGTCGTGCATTTCCGGACTGCCTGCCCACCAGTGCTTTGCCTGGCAAGCGCCGTTCGGATCTTGCCCGTAGGCTTCGACCGTATCGATCTCCGCCGTCGATGGCACGCCTTGCGAAATGCTGTTCTGCGACATGAGCCAGAACGCCGGCCATGTCCCTTTGCCTGCCGGCATCAGAATGCGCGCTTCAAAGTAGCCGTAGGTTGCTGCGACGCCCGTTCCGTTAGTACGTACGGAAGACAACAAGCCGCCGGTATAGGTACGGTTCCAGCCCATTGGATCGACAGTGCCAGCCGGTGCTTTCTTAGCGCGAATACGCAGATAGTTGCTTCCGAGGATCGCAAACGGATCATTCGCACTGCCGTAATCGGCGAAGATCGCTTCACCGAACTCCGTGCCGTTCGGCGCATCCGGTTTGGCTGTTGCGTAGGTGGCGCCTGCGCCTGTACGGGATGCCGACAACGGTCCTGTGAAATCATCTTGGAACAGCACGCTCATGCCCGAAGCTTGGGAAGGCGCGGACGGAATGCCCTGCTTCCAAGTGACGCCGCCTTCGTTATACAGCTGCACATAACAGTTATCCGAGTGCGCATAGTTCGGGTTGCCTTCCGGCGAATCCCATGCGCTCAGGATAACGGAGATCGGTCCATGCGGGAAGTCTGCGGCCGGGAAGGTCACTTCGCCGTACCCATTCGCATCGGGTGTCACCCGCTGGAACCAGCTGTCATAACCATTCGCATTCGGATGCGCGGTATCCGGCTGATGCCAGGATCTTGCCCATACGTTCTGCATGCCCGGCGCGTAGAACTTGATCGTAATCGTGCCGTTAATCGAAGCGCCGTAGGATGGCGAAATCACGCTTACTTGGTAATTCGGATAGGTCGTTGTCGGCGGCTCCGTTGGAGGCGTCGTTCCGCCTCCGGTGCCGTAATACTTAATTTCCGTCGCCCCGGAAGCAGAACCGGCTTGCGGCGTGAAGACAATTCTCATCTTGGAAGTCGTAATGGGCGTAAACGTGACCGTGTTGACCTGCCCGCCTGTCGGCGTTGCGGGCGACTTGGATTGGCTTGCCGCGTTCGTCCATGCTGTGCCGTTCCAATACTGCACGTTGTAGGAAGCCGGTGCTTTAACGCCGCCTCCATCATCGTAAATATAAATTTCAGCTTGGGCTACGGTGCTGCTTGCGCTCAAATCCTTCTGCACCCAGTCGGTTGCATTCGGCGACTGGTAGCTGGTCCAGCGATTATGCGGCGAATTGACATAGGAGATCGTGCCGTCATCTACATCGTCCACCTCATCCATGTGGAACGTATACGAGGCCGTTGAAGTTCCTGTCAGCGGCGATGATGGCGGCGTAGTTGGAGGATCGGTAGGCGGCGGCGTGGAAGAATCCGTGCCATAGGCGATTTCGGTTACGCCGGACTTGGAGCCGGATTGGTGAGTGAAGACGATTCTGAACTTGCTGGCCGACACGGACGTGAAGGTTACCGTGTTGACTTGGTTACCGGTCGGATTGGCCGGGGATTTCACTTGGCCGGCGGCATCCGTCCATGTGCTGCCGTTCAAGTACTGCACCTTGTAGGAGCTCGGTACCTTCACACCGGCTCCGTCGTCATACAAATAGATCCCGGCGCTGCTTTTCGTTACCGCCGAGCCGAAATCCGTCTGTACCCAGTCCGTCGCGTTCGGTGATTCGTATGCCGTCCAGCGGTTTTTCGGGGTATCGTCGTAAGACAAGATTCCGTCATTTACGCTGCTCGTCGAGTCCATGAAGAAGGTGTAAGATGCAGTGACAGTAGCCCCGGTGTCATACGCGAAGGCTTGCATGCCGGAGAACAGCGTAGACAAGAGAACGCTTACAATTAGGAGCGGCAAAAATACTATCCTGGGCCTTAATCTCTGCTTTTTCATTAATCATCACTACCTTTTCGCTAAATTGGGTTGCAAGTGTATTATAGCGAAGCCGCGTGCTGCTGCCATCAGCCGTTCGCTACTTTCGCTCTACCGATTTCTACTTTTTGGCTGTTATAACAAGAGCGCAGCCCATAGTGGACTGCGCTCTTGTTTGACACTTAGCTCTTGTTTAATCCAATGGCGAGCTGGTCCGAAGCATGATGCAGCGGAATTCGCCTTCACCTTCCGCAATCATGGATGCATCCCCAGGCTTGGCAGGTCTGCATGCACAGTAGAAGTGATACAAGCTGTCATTCCAATAGATCACCGAGGACTTGTGCGCATGCGTCCCATCCGCTTCACCCGGTTGTCCATGTGGAATCCACGGCTCGTTCATGATCTCCCAGTCGGTCAAATCCTTCGATACCGCAAGCAGCCCTTGCGCATGCTTGCCGTCGAATCCGAAGCCAAAATTCACCCAATTGCCCGTCCGGCTATCAAACCGGATATAGGGATCGCTGACGTATTGGCTGTAGAACGAACCCGGATGCACGCCCATGACGGGCTCACCGCCGCTGAACCTCGACCAGTGCCGCAGATCATCCGACACGGCGAGTCCCGTCTCCTCCGTCCATGGCCAATTCGGTTTGTCCTTGGCATTGTAGAACATCCAATACCGGCCCTCGAACTCGACGAAGCAGCACTTGTACAATCCGGCCCGTTCCCAATCTCCGCCGTTCTCATACGAGAAAACCGGTTCTTCGAGACGATGCCAGTCCAGCAAGCTCTCGCTCTCGCACCAAGCCAGCCCCATCTTCGCTCCCCCGGCCTCGTAACCGAACTCGGGATACGAATGATAGATCATCCAGTACTTTCCGTCCGATTTCTTCAAGCGGGGCAGCTCGTATAAATCATTGTTCTCCAGCAGTACCCAGGAGTACGCTGCACCTACATAATCCCAGCGTGAGGCATCCTCTCCACGGTCCAGAATGATGCCTTCATGCTTCCACTCGACTAAATTGTCGCTCGTAGCCAGCGCCGTCCGATAGCCTAAGCCATCGAAGCCGATATGCATCATATAAAACCTATCGTTGTGGTAGAAAACAAACGGACAATCCACCGACATCGCATCGTATGCGCCAGCCTCGCCCGATCCTTGCAGCACCGGCACTTCCCGCTTATACGGCGTGCGCAAATGCCCCAATTCACTTATTCCTAAACTTTCCATACGCTCCGGAGCTCCTCTCTCTCCTTCAACTCAGCTACTCTTTCACGCTGCCTACGATGACGCCTTTAATAAAGAATCGTTGCAGGAACGGATACACGCAAATGATCGGCAAGGCAGCCAGAAAAATTTGCGCGCCTTTTAGCGTCCGGTCCGATATGTCTGCCAGTGCCTCCGCATCCACCATCGAGACGAGGCTGAGATCGCGGTTGATTACAACGGTCTGTAAATAGCTTTGCAAGGGATATTTGTCCGGTGAGTTCATCAAGATGAGACCGTCGAACCAGGAATTCCAATGCCCCACCATGGAGAACAAAATGAGCGTGGCAATCGCCGGCATCGACAGCGGTACATATACTTTCCATAAAATTTTCCAATGTCCTGCTCCGTCGACGAAAGCCGCTTCCTCTAACTCTTTGGGCAAGCCGCGGTAGAAATTAAGGAGCAATACGGCGTTAAACACGTTCACCGCTCCGGGCAGAATGAGCGCGCCCATCGTGCCGAGTAGATGAAGCTTCTGAATCACGAGGTACCAAGGCACGATTCCGCCCCCGACCAGCATCGTCAAGACGAAGAACCAGACGTAAAACAATCTGCCCCTAAACGCGAACGATTCTTTGGACAACGGGTATGCCAGCGTAATCGTCAGCAGCATGTTCAGTGCAGTTCCTAGCAGCACCCGCTCCGCGCTGACGCCGAGTGCCCTCAAGAACTCGGGCTTTTGCAGCACGAAGTTATACGATTGCCAGGTGAAATCGACCGGCCACAGCGACACCTCTCCGGAGCTCGCCGCGGTGCTCGAGCTGAGCGACACCGCAAGCACGTTTATGAGCGGGAACAAGCAGAGAAAGGCCAGCAGGATGAGAAATAGCGCGTTAAAGACATTAAATAGTTTTCCGGATACGGAAGTTGTCTTCATCATTTGTTCCGCTCCTTATTAGAAGATTCGGTAGTTGGCCAAGCGATAGGCTAGATAATAGGAAACGGATATCAAAACGATCGATACGCCTGATTTCATCAACCCTACGGCCGTCGCCAGGCTGTACTGGGCTTGTTCAAGTCCGAGCCTGTACACGAGTGTGTCGATGATGTCTCCGCTTTCGTAAACGATCGGACTGTACAAATTGTAAATTTGATCGAACCCGGCATTCAGCACGTTGCCTAAGCTCAGGGTCGCAAGAAGTACAATGACCGGGGCCATGCCCGGGAGGGTAATATGCACCATCTGCTTCCAGCGGTTCGCCCCATCGATAACGGCCGCCTCATACAGCGCCGGGTTAATGCCCGCAAGCGCGGCCAAATAGACGATCGTGCTGAAGCCAAACTCCTTCCACACGTCCGATATCACGACGACGGCCGGAAACCAATGCACATTGCCGAGGAAAAAGATCGGTTCGATGCCGAACACGCCGAGGAATTGGTTCACAACACCCGAAGTCGGCGACAAAATATCGATGAGCACGCCGCCCAGAATAATCCACGATAGAAAGTGAGGGAGATAGATCAGCGTTTGAATCGAACGCTTAAACGTATGCTTACGTACTTCGTTCAGCAGAAGCGCCACGACAATCGGCACGACCAATCCTGCTGCGATTTTCATAACCGCGATGAAGACCGTATTGCCGATGACTTGCCAAATGTCCGGCAGCTTAAACATATAATCGAAGTTATCCCACCCCACGAACGGGGAGTGGGCAAAGCTCTTCACGACAGAAAACTTCTGGAACGCTATAACGAGTCCTGCAATCGGGCCGTAACTAAACACCAGCACCAGCAGGAACGAGGGGGCCACCATCAGATGCAAAGGCAGCTGTCGGCGCATTTTCGGTTTCAACATCTACGGACACCGCCTTCCCGGTACAAGATAAGAAGGGAGGCCGGAAGCAAGTCCCGACCTCCCGATGACGCGAATACTTATGAGGATTCATGATTCATGGCGTTTATGATTTTTTGGCGTACCAATCGTTCACTTCCTGCGTGATTTGCTCGCCGCCCAACTTATTCCAGTCCGATACGAATTGATCGAAATCGGAGATTGGTGCGCCTAGGATGATTTTCGTAAACTTCTCGAGCACCAATTTATCCAAAATCGCTTGTTTGTCCGTCATGCCCGGCGTTGGAGCGCCGAAGAACTCACTCTTCATCAGCAAGCTTTGATCGACGTAATTCGCTCCGATCACATCCCACGAACCGCCGGCTCCGAATACTTTGTTCGTTGCCCAGTTTGTTCTGTCGCCGCCGTTGAACAGAACGATTTTGTCATAGTAGCTCTTCTCTTCCGGCGTTAACTTGGCTGCATCATTGGCTTGAAGTGCCGCGACGACATTCTTATGCACGGAGAGCAGACCTTGCGGCGTTCCGAAGCCGCCTTGCAGCAGCGCGTATTTGAAGAATTCGATGCCGTCTGCGCTGTGGTACTTCGCTGGTTCAGCTGTTTCGCCAATGATCTTCTCATTGTAGAAGTTGAACAGCTTGACGATCGCTTCCGGATGCGCGGCACCTTTCTTGACGACCCAGAAGGCGTTGAAATCGGCTTTCGATTGCGCTTTGGCAGGCGTTCCGTCCACGGAAGGAACCGGGAACACGCCCCACTCGGCGTTTGGATCTTTGTTCACGCCGTCTTGCAGCGGCCACAGCGGATTCCACATCGCGCCGAAGCTCATGCCCACTTTGCCCGCCGTTTGCAGCTCGGCCGCTTTACCGCCGTCTTTGACGCCGAATTCTTTATCAATCACGCCTGCTTTATACAGCTCTTGCAGCTTCGCAAGGGCGGTCTTCATTTCCGGCTGCGTGCTGCCGTTGACGAGTTTGCCGGAGCTGTCTTTGATCCAGATGTTCGCGTAAGCGTGGAACCCGTTCATGAAGCCGGAGAAGTCCGGGTATCCGCCGAACAAGTCCTTCGAAGCGGCGAGGCCGTAAGTATCGTTCTTGCCGTTGCCGTCCGGGTCTTGCGTCGTGAAGGCATCCGCGATCTTGTAGAAATCATCCATTGTCTTCGGTTCCGGCAAATTGAGCTTCTTAAGCCAATCGGTTCTGACATAGAGCAGCGGTGCTCCGCCCAGGTAATCTTCAGCAGGCGGGATCCCCATCAGCTTGCCGTCATACATAGCTGCCGATTTGGCGTTCGTACCGCGGTCGATCATCGTTTTCGTCAAATCGGAACCGTAGTCCGCGACGTACTGCGTCAAATCCTCAAGCTGGCCGCCTTCTGCCAATTGGCGGAATTGCACCGAATCGACTTGGAAAATGTCCGGCAAATCGTTCGACGTAATCGTCAGATTCATCTTCTGGCCGTATTGGTCGCCGTTGACGATCCATTTGTACTTGATCTTAATGCCTAGCTCGCTCTCGTAAGCTCTCGTCCATACGTTGTTCTCGATCGTGTCGCCGTCTTTGAATTTGTAAGTAGGATCTGTGTAGCGGACAGCCGCAACTTCGATCGGCGGATCGTATTTGGCGTTTGGATCGATCGCCGGAGCTTCCGTCTCGGCAGGTGCCGGTTCGTTTGTAGCGTTTGTGGATGTGGATTCGTTTGTTGTTGCGGTGTTGGTCTTGGCGTTATTCCCGCCATTGGTATTGTCGCTATTGCCGCATGCAGTCGTAACCGCCAGCAGAAGAGCAAATGATGCGGTCAAGCTTCTGTTGCGCAGCTTCTTGTTCATACTGTGCCTCCCCGATTATGTGTATGTCGTAAGGAATCGTTCCTTCTGTGCTTAATAATAAAGCAGGTTTACTTCCGAGCCTATCGTCCGTTGTTGACATCGGATCGACCGATTTCAACTTCTTGCGCTGTAGAGATTGTAGAGGAGTTCCGCCATCTCCGCGCGGGTCGGTGTTTGGCTGAGGTGCTCGAACAGGCTCTCGATCGCAGCAGGATCGAGATGAGAAGCTGTCGATGCCCGCTTCACGACCGCGATCATTTCCACCTTCGTGATGGATGCGGTCGGATTGAATTTATTTTTCCCGCTGCCTGCGACGATACCTAATGCTCTGGCTGTAAGCACGGCATCCGAGTAATAGGCATTGCCGGGCACGTCGGAGAAACGATCACCTGACTTTTGTCCCTTCCATTCGAGAATGCGTGAGAGCAGCAAGACGAAATCCGCGCGGGATATCGTTTTATCGGGGCTAAATCGGTTATTCGTCGTCCCTTTGATAATCCCTTTGGATGCTAAAACTTCGATGGCTCGTTTGGCAGGCGATGAGCCGATGTCATCGAACGTCTTATGGACATATGCGACCGCATACGTGCTGAAATGGGTTGTCGTAAAGACGACCGATTTCGCCTCGGCATCGTAATGTCCGTTCGGCACAGCATGGATATAGCCCGCTCCATCCAAATACCACACGACGATATGCTCGGGATTCCGTAACTCCTCCTCTGTCGGCATATAAGGGATACTCAGCTGGACCGGAGCTTGTGGATTGTTCCATGAAATGACCTTATCTCCGTCTAGGGCGGTCAGCTCGATTACGGGATGATTGCCAATTAGCTGTTTCGTCTCTGCCGGCCAAGTATCGGTCTCACCGCGGCCAATCTGAATCGAAATCTCGCTTGAAACGATAGACTGACCCTTTAACATACCGCTTGGCAGCAACACCGTAGCGTGCGGTGTTTTCACCGTAATGGATAGCGGCGACCCGCCAGACAAAGCATCGGCAGGCAGCTTGATTTCGTAGGTTGATGCAGCCTCTTGGGATGCAGGCGCTTCGATTACGATTTTATGGATACCGCTGGTTGCCGCGCTGTCTTGGGCTTGCTTCCATACCTCTTTGCTCACGGTTAACGCGGTGGTCGTTGCATTCGTGGATACAGCGGGTGCAACGACCACCGTATCGCCTACTACCTTCGTTGCCGGGATCGACGCAGGCGCAGATGGGCCGGTTGTTGGCGGTGGAACAGCTGCATCCGGCTCAAACACCCTTACGTAATCGACGTACATGTCGATTTGGTTGCCGTATTTCGCCAGATCAATCGGCCAGCCTCCACCGAGCGCCAGATTGAGCATGAAATACATCGGTGTATTCGCTTGCTCGAAAGATGCATGCCTCCAAACCTCAACGTTATCGATGTAATAGATAACCTCTGTCGGAGTGATTCTCGTGCCGTACGTATGCCAGGTTGATGCGTTGTCCCCATAGGCAAAGTTGGTCGAAGAACAGTTCGTTTGATGCGTTTCCGGGCTGCCTGACCACCAGTGCTTGGCTTGGCATGCACCGCTAGGATCATGGCCGTAAGCTTCCACCGTATCGATCTCCGCTGTCGATGCCAGATGATTCGGACCTGTACTGTTTTGCGACATTAACCAGAATGCCGGCCATGCTCCTTTGCCCGCAGGCATTTGAATTCTCGCCTCGAAGTAGCCGTTCGTCGCGGCAATGCCTGTTCCGTCTAAACCGACGGACGAGAGCAAGCCGCCGATATATTTGCGGTTCCATCCTTGCGGATCGGCGTAACCGTCCGGTGCCTTCGTTACTCGGATGCGCAGATGATCGTCCCCGAGAATGGCGAACGGGTTAACCGCGTCCGTTGGATCCGCGAAGATCGCCTCGCCGAATTCCGAGCCGTTCGGCCAATCCGGTTTAAGCGAAGCGTACCGCGTGCCTTCGCCCGTCTTGGATATCGACAGCGGACCTGTAAAATCGTCCTCGAACAGCACATGCATCCCTTCCGTTTGCGGTGGCGCGGGAGGAAGTCCTTTCTTCCACACGACTCCGCCATCGTTATACAGCTGCAAATAGCTCGTCGTTGATTTCGTGAAGTTTGGATCTCCTTCCGGAGAGTTCCAAGCATTCAGCATGACGTTGAGCGGGCCGTGCGGCAAGGTAGCAGCATCGATTTGGATCGAACCATTCCCCTCCGCATCCGGCGCAACGTGCTGGATCCAGGCGTCATAGCCGTTCGGATCCGGATGCGCTTCATCCGGCTGATGCCATACTCTCGCCCATACATTCTTCATCTCCGGTGCTTTGAAGTCGATGGTCACGTTGCCCGACACGGTCGATCCGATCGCGGGGGAAATGATTTCGATCGCAGGCTCAACTTCCACAACCGGAGGTGCCGCCGGCACCGGTTCTTTATTCGTGTCGACATACGAGATTTCGGTCGCCCCTGATTTGGAATCGCCTTGGTGCGTGAACACGACGCGATACTTGCTCGCGATAACCGTGTTGAACGCAACGAGATTCAAGCCAGCCACCGGCTCGGCAGGTGTGCGTACTTGCCCGGGAAGGCTTACCCAGTCGCTGCCGCTCAAATACTGAACATCGTACGAAGCCGGCGTTTTCACTCCGCCGCCATCGTCATAGAGGTAGATCCCGGCCATATTTTTGGAAAGCGCGCTTTCGTACTCCGTCTGCACCCAATCCGTACTATTCGGAGAACCATAGGCGGTCCAGCGGTTACGCGGAAAATCGTTCAACGAGATGATGCCGTCATTGACGAAGCCGGCGTCATCGCCGTTGTTTGAGTAAGAAGCCGTCGCCTCGCCCGCGGAAGGCTCTGTCGGCAGCGACTGTATAGCGGAATCCACATACTGGATTTCGGTAACGCCGGTCTTTGCCGTGCTGTGTGTAAAGACAATTCGGAACTTCTGCGCTTCCACCGACGTGAACGTAACCAGGTTAAGCGCATTGCCTGCAGGCTCTGCCGGCGTTTTCACTTGATTCGCAGCACTCACCCATTCGTTGCTTTCATTCAAATATTGCACGTCGTACGAAGCAGGCGGCTTGATACCTCCGCCATCGGCGAAGAGATAGATACCGACCGCGTCCTTGCGCTTGGGCGAGCCAAAGTTCGTCTGCACCCAATCGGATTCGTTCGGAGATTCGTACGATGTCCAGCGATTCGCGGGAGCCGCTTCGTACGATACGATACCGTCGTTAACGTGGCTTACCTGATCCAGACGGAACGTATAAGAAGCCGAAGCATTGCCAAGCGGCGATACTTCCGCACCGGGGATTGGCTCGGTATTCGAATCGGCGAAGACGATTTCCGTCACGCCGCTCTTCGAGCCGGAATGCGTGAAGAGCACGCGGAATTTCGTGGCGGCCACGGAATCGAAGGTAACGAGATTCAGCTCATTGCCGGTAGGCTGAGCCGGCGATTTCGTTTGGTTCGGGACGTTCGCCCAGTCTGTTCCGCTCCAGTATTGAACGTCGTACGAACTGGGAGCCTTGATCCCCCCGCCATCGTCGAAAATATAAATGCCCGCCGTGTTTTTCGAATTGGTACTTGCGTATTCGAACTGTACCCAATCCTGCGGGTTGGTGGATTCATAAGAAGTCCAGCGACTCTTCGGATCATCGTCATAGGAGACAATGCCATCGTTGGCATCATCCAGACGGTCGCCGTGGTACGTGTAAGATGCCGTCAACGTAGCCGAGGCATCCCCAGCGGCGGCTGCCGGCAAGATGGGAAAGCAGCTTACGATCAAACCTAAGGTTACAACCATAGAGAACCATTTGAGCACGGATTGCCGTTTCATTGCGTTTAGACCACTCCATTCTCCTCAGAAGGTGATCGGCATTCAGGGCCCTGAACGCCGATAGCTTTATCTTACGGGAGGGCTCGGCTCGCGAATATCGTCCGTTGCCGACATCGAATCTACAATTCTTTACTATTTCGGGCGAACGAGCAAAAGGCTCCTGCCAGTAAAGGAAGGAGCCTTGCTTAATTAACGATATGAACGATTATTCCGATCCACCGCACTCCCGCTCCCGTAGGTTGGTAGCACACCGTTCATCATTGTGGACGTTGACATAATAGACTCGGCAAGCGGAATACGAGGTGAGGAATACTCTAACGAACCGTACGGCACTTATTTGGCCCAAAATAGCTCCAAAAAAATGCTAACGAACCGTGGGGGCTCTATTTGACTGTTTATGAGTATTTGGGAGCCGTTTTGCACCAAATAACACCTCTACGGTTCGTTAGAATTTCGAAGTCCAGAAATTGAGCCCAATAACGCCTCTATGGTTCGTTAGCTTTTCGCGGCACTATTAATTCGCCAGACCTCCGGAGACCCACGAGCACTTGCCCGGACTCTCCACATCCACCATGAAAAAATCCCCTTCGGTCAACAGTGTCGAATTCATCCTAGCATGAACTCTTTTTTCACTGTCTACCGTAAGGGGATAATATCAGCAGCATGAGCCGCTGCTTCGTTTATAGATTTGAACCGTACGCGCCTTCCCCGCTCAGTATCTAGCCGGAGTAATCGATTTCTTTTTATTTTTTAAATATCTCCCGAACCAACTCATCTTCTTATTTCGTTCAAGGATAAACTTAGCACCATCAATTAATAGTCTCGATCGCAACTCGTCACGACGATTCAATGTATGTAGCCTCTTTAGAAACTGCTCGTCCACCGGCCCATCCCCCCATTGTTGTTCATAGAGAAAGTAGGAACTAATGCGTATCTACATTCTATGCGGTCCGGTGAAAAAAGAGTGTCATACTGTCTGCGAGAATACGATGATTTTTGTCGAAATCGATTAAGATTTGATTTACTCTACGAATCTCAGAAAAAAAAGCTCAAGCATTTTATGCTTAAGCACATCGCCCACGAGCCATGCACTTACCATTTGATTTGCTTGATGAGATGAATGATCTCCTCTTGTTCCTCGTGACTGATCTGCCAAGTCCGGATTTCTTGGACGATTTGATCCATATTGGCGAAACCTTTCGCAATGCCGTTTAATCGGGCAGCCAAAGTTGCATTTGTCAGGTCATCCTCGGTCTTGAAGAGCGGTCTCAGCTTGTCCAAAGCATCCGGATACCGTTTCAAATAATACTTCTGATGCCGATCCTCAGCAGGATAGAAAACAGTATAGGGCGAAACCTCGGTGTCCGGTACTCCGCTTCCTTGTTCCCCTCTGTTCTTCATAACCTCTTGTATGACATTTAGCTGCGCCTTGTCACGATACAATACCAAGGAATTGTACAAACGGTCTCTGTAATTATTGATATTGGTCGGTTTATGGCTGCTCCAGAACAAATTTAAGATCGTCTCCAGCTTCACTATAGCTGGATCGAACTCGATTTCGACCATCTCGGTATGGTCTCCCGAATGCCGGCTCCGTGGCGGATTATCGGTCGTTCCTCCGGCATAGCCTACGCGCGTTCGCATGATGCCCGCCAGTTGTCCGAACAAAGCGTCAGGGCTCCAGAAGCAACCCATACCAAGTGTAATGGTTTGCGTATTGGTCTTGTTCATCACGTTACTCCGCTCCGCGCGGACTAACGGTTGACCCGCGCACGATCAATCGGGTTGGAAGCAGCAGCTCCGTATAAGGGGCGTCCGGAAAATGAATGCGCTCTATCAGCCTTTCCACTGCTTTGACTGCGTATAGCTTCAGGTCAACCTCTACCGTCGTTGATGGCGGCGTGGAGATACGGGAAAGGTAGCCGTTATCGAAACTAACAATAGATACGTCTTCCGGGACCGACAGTCCTTGCTGCTGTACAGCAGCGTTCAAGAAGAAGCCGAGACCGTCATTCACGCAAAACCAAGCGGTCGGCATCTCGCTCAGTCCGTTTATATAGGAACAAATGAACGAGCCGTCTTCAATCGCCGAGGTATGAACCCATTCCTCCCTTATAGGAAGGCCGAATTCATACATCGCCATTCTATAGCCGTCTAATCGCTCGTAGTAGCTTGGCGAGAAAGCAATATCGCCTGCAAAACCGATGTTGGAGTGACCTAACCCAATTAAATGGCTGACCGCTTCATAAGCACCGAAACGATTGTTAGTCAGAATACTGTCTGCTTTGATTTGCGGGTGGTGATGGTCGATCAGAACGGCGGGTATGCCCGTATCCAGAAGGGCATTAATATAATCTGTTGTGATATGGGACAAGATAATCATGCCGTCCACCGAACGGTTCTGCACGATTGCCGGCATAAGGAGTTCCTTGACAGAATCGGGGCCGATCGATTGAATAAGCAGCTCGTAGCCCTGCTGTTTCACTTCTTTCTCAACGCTCAAATAGATTTGGCCAAAAAAGCTGTGCATGCTAAAGGCGAAATCAGAGGCAATCAGCGCGAGCTTGCCGCTTATAGGGAGACTGCTCTCCTCCTTCTTGCCCTTGCTATATACATAACCCATACGCTGGGCCGTCTCGATAATCAGCTTGCGCGTGTCTTCACTGACGCCATCTTTTCCAGTCAGCGCTTGCGAGACGGAGTTTTTGGACAATTTAAGCTCGTCGGCAATATTCTGCATCGTTACTTTCAATTTCATGACCCAAACATCCTTTCGACGCAGCATAGCAAATTCATAGACTTTTTTACCGCGAATCACTTTCTTCTATTGTAACGTTACAAAATAAAATTGTAAACATTCTGTCCAATGACACACCATTTGGAAATCGAATTAATCACTTGACTTTGCGTTACAAATAATCAATAATTGATGACACAAGCGCTTACAAAAATATTGTAACGTTACTTTAGTCATGACAAACCTCATTACTTATTTTCGTTTGACACATCAAAGGAGGAATTTCACGTAATGAAAAAGCTCGCTTCTACACTTCTCATCACCGCAATAGCCGGTTCGGTGCTCGCAGGCTGCGGCAAAACCACCGATAACCAAAATCAAGGCGGGACATCGGAGAATGGCGTCACAACAATCGAGTTTTGGGCTGCTCCCAACCCGACTCAGCAAGCTTACTGGACCGATTTAGCCAAAGCTTACGAGAAAGTCAATGACAAAGTTAAAATCAACGTCAGCGCCATTAAAGAATCACCAACCTCTGAAGCAAGCATTCAATCGGCTATTGCCGGCAAGAGCGCGCCGACGATATCGGAGAACATCAACCGCGGATTCGCAGCTCAGCTGGCTAATAGCAAAGCGCTAATTCCGCTTGAAACGCTGCCGGGCTTCGAGGATCTCATAAAAGGCCGTAACATGACAAACACGATCGGGCCTTGGAAATTTTCTGATGGCCACCAATATGTACTGCCGATCTACTCCAACCCTATGTTGTTCGGCTGGCGCATTGACATTCTAAAGCAAGCCGGCGTTAACGAGATCCCGAAAACCTACAGCGAAATGCTGGACGCGGCCAAGAAGCTGAAAGCGAAATTCCCGGATAAATACGTATGGGCTAAACCTGATTTGGCTGATCCAACGGCTTGGAAACGCTGGTTCGACTTCTTCATGCTGTACAATGCGGCATCCGGCGGTAACCATTTCGTCGAAGGCAGCAAATTTGTCGGCGACGACAAAGCAGGCACGGAAGTATTGACGTTCGTGGACAACCTGCGCAAGGAAAAAGGCATTCTGTCGCAAACCGTTACAGATCCTTTCGAAACCGGCGTTGGCGTCTTTACCGATATCGGTCCTTGGACGTTCAACATGTGGAAAGAGAAGTTCCCTAAGCTTAAAATAAACGAAACGTTCGCGCTGAGCATGCCTATCGTGCCAGATGGTACTGACCCGGCTACAAGCAAGACGTTCGCGGATACGAAAGGTCTCGTCATCTTCGCGCAAGCTTCGAAAGCGGAGCAGACTGCCGCGGTTGACTTCATCAAGTGGGTTTACTCCGATCCGAAGAACGACGTGAAATGGCTCGAGCAAACAAAACTGCCGCCTGCACGTGACGATCTGACGACCAATGAATCGTTCAAAACCGTGCTCGATGCGAATCCGGAATTGAAGCCATACGCGGAAAATGTGCCGAATGCCGTGCCGCCGATGGACAATGCAAAATATAACGACCTACAAACGCTTATCGGTCAAGAAGCCTTCAACAAGGTGGTACGCGGCGAAATCGCGCCGGCCGAAGGCTGGGCTAATATGAAGAAAGCCATTGAAGCCGCTCTTCAATAGAGGGAGTTGTCCTAATGGATCAAAAAAACAATCGGTTGGGCTGGTTATTTACCAGCCCCTACCTCATTTATTCGTTGATATTTTTCTTTGGCCCGCTGATCTGGTCGTTTTACCTGTCCTTTACGGACTGGGACTTGATCGCGCCGGATTACAATTTTCTTGGGTTTAAGAATTTTACGGATGCGCTGAAATCGCCCGGCGTGCACGCCGCGTTCTGGGTGACTTACAAATTCATGATGATTTTTGTCCCGCTCGTGACAGTACTGGCCCTGTGCGTTGCGGTCGTTGTGCACAACCTGCCACGATTTAAGAGCCTGTTTCTAATCGGTTTCTTCCTGCCCTACTTGTCTTCCGGGGTTGTATCGTCTCTGATTGTGAAAGGGTTCCTGTCCTATTCGAGTCCGCTCAATACGGTTCTTCGCAAGGCAGGCATTCACATCGACTGGCTCGGCACTCCGATGTCAGCGTTGTTCGTCGTCGGCTTGATCTTGGCGTGGAAATTCACGGGATATTACGCTTTGATTCTGACTTCAGGACTGAATAGCATCGACGCTGAGATCTACGAAGCCGCCGCGATCGATGGCATCACGGAACGACAGCGATTTTGGCGCGTTACGCTGCCGCTGCTCTACCCGGCATTCTATACGACGCTTATTTTAGCGTTCGGCGTCACGTTCGGTATTTTCACGGAAGTGTATCAATTAACCGGCGGCGGACCGAATTTTGCTACGAACACGTGGCAGATGGAGATTTTCAACCAAGCGTTCAAAAACTTGAAAGCCGGCTACGCATCCGCCGTGGCGCTGCTCGCATCGATCGCAACCTTCATCTCGATCTTCATCATCCGTAAACTGCTGGAACTGTGGGGGAAACGCTATGGTTGGGACTAACCGAAACAGTAAAAGCAAGCTGACCGTCCGCTATGGGCTGGCTGTCATACTTCTGTTCATTATGGTCTACCCGTATTTATACATGGTACTAAATTCGTTCGCGGATTGGAGCCAGGTCGACCAGAAATTCATACCGAGTTCGTATTCGACGAAATCGTACAATTGGCTGTTTTCCGGCGGCGAAACAGGCATTACACGCCCTTGGGTAAGCTCGTTCTTCAACAGCGTGCTCGTATCGATCGCTTCTACTGCCCTGATGATGATGTCGGGCATCATGGTTGCTTACGCGCTTTCCAAGCTGAATTTCCGCGGGCGGGACACGATTAACAACTTCGTCTTGTTCCATATGTTTTTCCCGGCGATCATTCTGCTCATTCCGACGTTTCTGATTGTTCAGAAGGTCGGCTTGTACGACACTTACTGGGGGATGATTCTCCCTAAGGCGGTTAGCCTGTGGGCCATCTTCATGTACACGAACTTCTTCAAGGCCATTCCGTCGGTGTTTATCGAAGCGGCTAAACTGGACGGCGCCAATGATTTCAAAATTATGTACCGCATTATGCTTCCGATGTCCAAATCGATCACGACTGTCATTTTCCTGTTCCTGATCATGGAACGCTGGACGGAACTGCTGTGGGATATGATCATCGTGCGCAGCGACAATATGCTAACGTTGAACGTATTGCTGTCGCAAATGTTCGGCCCGTACGGCACCTATCCTGGGCCGCTATACGCCGCGTCAGTGCTGCTGACCTTGCCAATCATCATCCTGTTTATCTTCTTCGGCAAGAAATTCCAAGAAGGCATGCAATTTAACTTGAAATAGATTTTTTTGGGTGAGAGGAGTCGAACAACTTGGGTTTGAACAAAACGGCTATTAAAACATGCGAAGAGCTTCTGCGGGCATTCCAGTCCTCGAGCGCGGTGCTGCGCGATGCGCAGAAGATTGCCTTTACCGGCGCTGACGTTGACAACAAGGATGTTTACAACATTACCGCTCCATTCACGGACGAAGGCGAACTAGTCATTGCGGGTCGC
This sequence comes from Paenibacillus rhizoryzae, assembly GCF_059686995.1. NCBI lineage: Bacteria > Bacillati > Bacillota > Bacilli > Caryophanales > Paenibacillaceae > Paenibacillus > Paenibacillus rhizoryzae. The sequence goes on from NZ_JCAALT010000006.1 coordinate 540,737, forward strand.
GTAGAATCGCGTGACAGCGAGCATTCGGATGTCCTGTTCTTCACGGAGCAGAACGGAAGCTGGACACCGCGCGCCGGTGCGCCGACATTCCGCTTGCAAGATCCTTTCTTCACGCGAATCGCCGGAGAGCTCGTGCTCGGCGGCGTGGAAATCTTCCCTGATTCAATGAAGCCGGATGCGCTGAAATGGCGAACCGTTTTCTACCGCGGCGAGAAGATCGCTTCGCTGCAGCCGTTCTTCAAAGGGCCTGACGGCATGAAGGATATCCGCCTCGTCGAGCTTGCGGACGGTTCAATCGGCGTATTCACACGTCCGCAAGGCAACGACAAAGGGGGCCGTGGAAAAATCGGCTACGTCCGAGTAGCCTCGCTGGATGAGCTTACCGTTGATCGGATCAACGAAGCACCGCTGCTTGACGGACAGTTCACCGATGAAGAGTGGGGCGGCGCCAATGAAGCTCACCTGCTTCAGAACGGGCTTGTTGGCGTACTCGGCCACATCGCCTCCTTCGATGAACAAGGGGATCGTCACTATTACCCGATGGCGTTCGTCTTCGATCCAGCGAACGGGACTTTCTCGGATATCGAGTTGATCGCCGTTCGCGCCGCCTTTCTTCCAGGGCCGTCGAAGCGCCCGGATCTGCAGGACGTTGTCTTCAGCGGCGGCCTTGTACGCCAGGGAGATGGAACGGCAGTCCTGTACGCCGGTATAAGCGATGCAGAAGCGCAGCGGATCACCATCGCGGATCCGTTTGTACGGTTTGAACACGAATTTGCTTGATAAGGGAGTTATCGATTGTAAATGAACATCTATCGCTATGAAGAAAATCCATTGCTTACGCCGCTCGACGTGAAACCGCACCGTGACAATTTCGAGGTCATCGGCGCGTTCAACGCCGGCATCGCGTCCTACAATAATGAAATCATTATGCTGCTGCGCGTGGCGGAACGGCCAATCAGCCCCAATCCGGACACCGTACTGGCACCGGTTTATAATACGGCAACGAAAGATCTGGACCTGATCGAGCTACGCCTGGATGACGAGCGCTATGATTTCTCCGACCCGCGCGTTATCCGAAACAAGTCGCACAGCGCTACGTTCGAGTATTTAACTTCGATCTCTTACCTGCGGATCGCGCGCAGCAAGGATGGCCACAACTTCACGGTCGACGAGAAGCCATTCCATTATCCGTCAAACTCGCTCGAAACGTTCGGGATCGAGGATCCGCGGATTACGCAAATCGGCGATACTTATTACATTTACTACTCAGCGGTAAGCCCGGTCGGCGTCGGCGAGTCGATGGTATCGACAACCGACTTTGTGAACGTCACTTACCACGGCATGATTTTCGGGCCGGATAATAAGGATGTGCTCATTTTCCCCGAGAAGGTGAACGGCAAATATTACGCGCTTCACCGTCCGACAACCAAGAGCACCGGTAATCCGGAAATGTGGATCGCCGAGTCGGACAACCTGCTGTACTGGGGCAATCACAAGCATCTGATCGGTCTTCGCCAAGGCATGTGGGACAGCGGCCGCATTGGCGGCGGCTGCGTACCGTTTAGAACCGAACGCGGCTGGCTGGAGCTGTACCATGGTGCGACGCTCGAGCATCGCTACTGCATGGGGGCCGTGCTTCTTGATTTGAACGACCCGTCGAAAGTAATTGCCCGCTCGGGCAAACCGATCCTGGAGCCGGAAGCCGACTATGAACGAAATGGCTTCTTCGGAGACGTCGTCTTCTCCTGCGGAGCTCTTGTGGAAGGCGATGTCGTCAAAATGTATTATGGCGTCGCGGACACGTCCATGGCGGCTTGCGAGCTGAGCCTGCAGGAAATTTTGGACAGCTTGGTACCGGTCGAGTAACGCACGCTGCTATAAACAAAGAAGAACCTCCGGGACGGCGTCCCGGAGGTTCTTCTTTGTTTATAAGATGAGTATTACGGTCTACCTAGCAGCTTCCTCCGCCAAGATAGTCTGAAACAACTTGAGGGCTTCCGCCTTGGTTTCTTCTCCTAAATCATCCTCGATCCACACGTTTCGGGCACAGGCAATCAGATCCTGAAGGACCCTTTCCAAACGGTAATAGTCGAGCACTTCCTCATCGACCTCTACGGCCCCGTACCCCTGGAAAAATGCTTGGGCATGAGGATGACTCACAAAAATGAAATCACGTTCTTTGGGAGCGAACATCACCTCGTCCCAATCGATAACAAACACTTGTCCCGCCTGATCTCGAATCACATTGGCCGGATGCAGGTCCGCGTGGCAGACGACATACGGGATTTTTCGTGATTGAAGCGCTCCGGCCAGTTGTTCCAATGAGGCCAACTTCGTGTGTATCGTCGACCTGTAACCTACCCAAGAAGCATGAAGTGTACGATCCAAAGGACTTCCGACTTCAAAGCGTGCCAGTTGATCTTCAAAGACTCGTATCCATCGAACATATTCCGCGGGATCAAAGGCCTCCTGTCGAAGTGACCTCAATCCTTCAGGCGGCAGTATGATCTGGTGAATCCTTTGTAAGATGCTCCCCAGCTCATTCCACTGCTCTGATGTCATCCCTTCGAATCTTGAATCCCCTTTGATAAAGGGATAGACAACGACCGTCCAATCCTCTAGATCGGTCCACAGGTTACCGCTCTTAGTAGAAATAGGAGCTACGACACCTGTAATCCCACGTTCGTTGAGATATCGAGGAACCAGATATTGCGGTTCGTATAAAGGCCTAGATGTGACTTTAAGCAGATAGGCAGTTCCCTGCTCGCTAACCACATGATACACCGCGGAACTGTAATCAAGACCCAGCGGAAGAAACTCTATTGCCGCAGGAGTGCAATCATATTGCTCCAGTAAACAGAACAGAAGGAGTTCCTCTGAAATCCCAAGTGAATTACGCATCGTTCTATTTATCACTCTTCCTTCATCGCAAGAATCTCAAATTGGCTAGGCGCTCTTCCAAAATCACACGCAATTCATTAGGAATCCGTACAAACTCGACCCCTTTCCCCAAAAACAAAAGCCAATCCGCATAATACACCAGCGCCTCATCATCGGTCACATCCAACTGAACATTGAAAATCCCGCTCGACTGAAACATCCCGGTAAGGGATAAAATGATCCCCGGCGGGTGCATCCGCTTAAAGCGCTGAATCCCAGTCATATCGAGCTTCACAACAAGATTGGCCTCACGTGCCCGAAGCAGCTTTTTGTTTAAAATTTCTTGCTCCGACCACTTCATTTCCCGCTCCGAAATGGCCGAATCCCGAAGCATTTCAACAGGCAAATAGCGAAACTCCTCCGTATCCAGATCATAGACCTCGACCAGCCACCGGGCGTTCGAGTTGAAAATATGCAGCAAAAAAACGTCCAGCAACTGCGGCCAGCCCGGGCTCAGCTCATAAGTCACGCGCAAATGCTTATCCCGCACGGCAAGCGAGATCAGCTGGTTCAGCTCCGCAGGCGCCGCATCGTCGAGCTCCAAAAGGCTTGGGTTGGCAGGGTTCGTATTTTCAAAAAGCAAAATGTTATTTAGCTCAATCAGCTCGTCCTGTTGGGTTTGCGACGCGATGCCGATGAGTTTTTCAGTGATGGAGCGGCGGTTTTGCAGATAAGGCAGCTGCGAATTTTTCGAGGCGATAAAGCTGATAAAAATCGCTTTCAGTTCCTCCGTCGTGAAGCGAGCGGCAGGCAGATACTGATTCTGCAGAACATTGTACCCGCCACCGCGCCCAAGCTCGGTCGTCATCGGAAATCCCATCGCCTGAATCTCGTTAATGTCGCGGATCGCCGTCGCGCGGGAAATCTTGAACTCCCGCTGAATCTCGGCAATCGTAAAATGCGCGCGGTTATTGATGTAGCGCATGATCAGGTTCACTCGTTCTGTTTTTTTCATGATTTTATTGTATCAAAAATGTAGCAAAATAAAGAGTATCATTTTTTGATACATTCAGCCAATAGAATCAGTCTTGTAATTAATAATCCCACAGAGGAGAGAATAATATGTCTAACTACTCCATCAGAACAATATCAGAAAACTACAAAATGACCGCTTTCGGTGTTACGCTTGAAGACTACAACGACTGGGCTGGTAATGCAGCAAAAACCGCAGCGAAAAAAGCTGAAATCACGGAAAACGGCCAGCTTGCCGAGCTTCTCGCGCTCGCTGACGGGCAAGAATATCAAATCAACTACGCCATCGACCGCAAGGCTTGGCGCGGATTCGGCGTGATGGGCGAGTTCGATGTGGAAGGCGCGGTCGTCCTCGATTTCCTCGCTGGCGACTACCTCGTCGTGCCTGGCACAGGCGCTGACAAAGACCGACTTGCTGACGAAATCACGGGTAAGGTTTTCGGCGGCTTGCTGGAAGAAATCACAGCATACAAATACGTTGGTCCCGGTAACTCAACGTTCGTCAAAGCAGATGGAAACAGTGAATTTTACGGCGAAATGTGGCTTCGTGTAAAAAAAGTCGAAGGCTAATCTCTGGAAAAAGGAGCACGCACATGGCAGAGTACACACTTGAACACAAAAAATCATTCACATTGACCGCTTATGGTTTTTCGATCCAATCGAATTTTCAAGACATGCCGGCCATGCAACAGGAAAAAGCCGAGTTTTGGGGCAAACTCAAGGCCGACGGGCGTTTTAATAAGCTCAAGGACGCAGCAAAAAACGACCGCGAATGGTCAGTCAATGAGGTTTATCAAGGCAAGCCGTGGAACTACTTCGCGGTAGAAGCCGGCAAATCAGTGGCTGACGCAACGCGCATCATCGAGTTTCCGGAGAGCGAGTATATCGTCCTCGCAGGAATTGGCGACAAGGAGACTTTGTTTGATCAGCTGACTTACCGTGCTTTTGGCGAAGTCTTGGCCCAAATCACGGATTATGCTTACATCGGCGGTCCAAATGCGACTTATCGCAAAGATAACGGCGACGGCACCTTCTACGGCGAATTTTGGGTGCCTGTGGTTAAGAAATAAAGGCCCGGGAATAAAAAAAATGGAACCAAAGCAAATGCTTTGGTTCCATTTTTATATAACAGACAAATTGCCATTGCTAATAAAATGATGATGATGATTCAACTTATTAATATGTTATCCTGTCCGTACAGCTGGGGTTTAATGAGATCTTTACCAATAACATTAGCCGACACAGGCTTTTTGCCAACTTCTCTCGCCCAGACCGACAGTTGGCCAATATGGTGGATTTCATGCGCGATTATGTGACGCATCACTTCACCCCACGCATCGACGGCCATTTTCCCGTCCGGTTGAGGAGCATAAAATGGGCGAGTTTCCATACCTACGTCCCAGGAGTGTACAAACGGTTGCACTTCATGCCGGAACGCAGCATCCAGGTTACGAACTTTCTCCAAACTACTGTAACTTTCAAAACTTTCTTGAAAATCTGATTTCCCCTGCAGGGAACGAATCCAACTCCACTCCACATCGATTATGTGAAAAAGAGTATGCAAAATACCTCCGACTCCACCTGTACGAATACGAAGCAGTTCCTCCTCCGGTACCTCCTCACACCACCGGTACCATTCTTCCCTGACCAACCAATTGTAACGGAACATAATTTGCATGATATTCCTCCGCTTCTTTCTCCCTTTAATTTAAGCTTACTAAGCTGTCGAACAAAGAACCTAATGTCGAATCGTCCTTCTCGTTAACTATATACTACCACTTATAGGAACTATTCTGCCTGTTAGCATAATAGGCTGCCGGTTCGCGCCACTTCTTTTCGCCCGTATCCTAGTGGATGCGGCGGCTTTTTATTTTCCCTTTATCCCATGCGGATTTCATAATTTACCACAATTGGCGCATTCTAACTAGTGGAGGTGGAAAAAAGTGACGAAGATCAATGCAGCACAAACTTATATTTTAATTTCTTTCGCTGTCGCTTCTTTTTTGCAAACCACGTCCGTGAACTCCGTTTTGGCCGCTGGTGGGCGGGACGCATGGATAGCTGTCGCATTATCGATCGTACCCTTTATCGCCTTCGCATGCATCGTATATGCTGCGTATGACGCGAATACATCGCTATTGGCTGAATCGAAACGCCAAGTCGGAGGCTTTGTTACGGCTATTTTCAAAGCGTTGTCCTTACTTTACTTAGCAACCAACGCGTACATTGAATGCCGTGACATTGTATCGTGGGCCAAGATTGTACTGCTTCCTTTCACACCTAAAATCATCGTCATCGTGGCTTTAGTCGGACTTGCCATGTATTTGGGCGTTAAAGGAATTGAGCCCATCGGCATCGTTGCAACTGTCGTATTTTTCCCGGCGCTCTGCGCTGTTTTTTTTCAAGATCTATTAGCTATGAAGTATGTTCACTACAGCTTTCTTCGGCCGGTTGGTACAACTCCCATCCCTTCATTGCTGGAATCTATGTGGGATACGTGGCGTGGAGAGGGCAATATTGCGTTTCTGCTATTTTTGTCCCATCATACGGACGGCACTGTCAAAAAACGGAAGCTAATATGGGCTTGCCTAACGCTGGGCATACTCGCCATCATCGTAACGGCAGTGCTGCTAGCTACATTTGGACCCGTGGAAGCAGCAAGACTGGCCTTCCCCATCTATAGCGAAGTTCGATTAATTCAAATTACAGAGTATATCGAGAAGATGGACTTCATTTCCGTGTATATTTGGATGACATTTACCGTAGTCAATACATCGGTCTTGTTATTTCTGATCGGTGACATCGTTAAACCGAAAGCCAAACTGCCGGTGCTTCTTATGGGGGTGCTCCTCATTATTGCCTTAGCATTACCATGGGGGGAATTAAGTTATTTAACCGTATTAAGCGAGTATTATATTCCTTATTCAGCCTGGCTTATAGTGGCCATTATTGGGTACGCTTGGGCCATTCGTTTGAGAAAGAAGGTACTCTCATGAACAAAGAGGTAGAAGCCTTAGTTCAAGAAGCGCATGATGTCAAACTGGAGCACATAGGCGAGATCTCATTATTATATTGTGAGAGTTTAGTGAATATGGATCGCCTCAAAACCATCGTTATCCCGAGTTGGAAGCAAATGATTCAAAATAACGAGTGGAAGCCGATAGAGCAAACCATAACGGAGGAAATATTCGCAGGGGCGGTCGTGATGTTCCCTGGTCAGCTTAAATATGAACTTCATGAGCCGCGAAGCCGAAGCGTAGAAGAGTCAACAAGCGAGGTCTCCATTAAAGGACCAAGGGACGGCTTTACGGAGGAAGTACAGACAAACGTGGCGCTCATCCGTAAACGGATGAAAACAACGTCGCTGAACTATGAGCAAGTGAAAATCGGAAGGCGCGGAAACTCGACTGTAGCACTGCTTTATTGTAAAGACATCACCGATGAGGCGATTCTGAAGGAACTCAGAGCACGACTTGCCAAAATAGACATTGATGTCCTATTAGGCGCAGCTCAGCTGGAGGAATATTTGAGCGATTCGCCAAACTCCATTTTCCCGCTTGTCGATTATATCGGACGACCTGATTTTGCGGTTCAAGCCCTTATGACGGGGCGCTTCGTCATCCTCATAGACGGATCTCCGATGGCCATCATCGGACCGATCAACTTTTTGGAGCTCATCAAATCGCCGGAAGATATCCATTTTCCATTTTACTATACGATTTTCCAGCGCATGCTGAGATTTGTCGGTCTCCTGGTTGCTATGTTTTTGCCGGGATTCTGGGTGAGTTTATTCGCGTATAATATCGACCAACTGCCATTTCCGCTCCTGTCTACGCTCGTTACCGCCCGAACAGGAATCCCCTATCCTGCGCCGATCGAAACGTTCATTATTCTTGCCTTGTTTGAAATGTTTCGGGAAGCGGGAATCAGGCTGCCGACGGCGGTAGGTCAAACGGTAGCGGTCGTTGGCGGACTTATTATCGGAGATGCCGCCATTCGCTCGGGATTGGCATCGCCTTCGATGTTAATGGTCACGGCGTCTGCCGTCGTCGCTACATTCACGCTCGTGAACCAATCCTTAAGCGGAACAGTCACGCTCATCCGCATATACGTACTATTGGTATCCTGCATTTTGGGGTTGTTCGGTTTTTTTATTGCATCTCTTTCCGTGATCGCGTACATGGCCACATTGAAGTCATTCGGTGTACCTTATCTGGAACCCATAAGCCAGATGAAAGTCAAACCGATTATCCTTTCCATCATCAATTTACCTTTTCATATGAAGAGGGAACGCTTCAAGGCACTCCATCCCAAAGATAAAACCAAGTAAAGGAGCGTTATCCTTGAGCATCAAACTGGTAGCTAAATTGGTCGCTTTACTCCTAACCGTAACTTTACTGCTGACCGGATGCTGGGATTACAAAAACATCGAAGAAGTCCTATATGTGACCGCCATCGGATACGATTACGACAAGGGGAGGACGATAGCATACGTACAGATCATAAGCCTATCCTCTAACAATGCCGAACAGGGCAGTTCGGGCAATCAACCTCAAATATGGGTGGGGCGAGGGGTTGGCAAGACACCTAGCGAGGCCGTGGGCGATTTGTATAGTACCGCTCAGCGTAAGCTTGAATGGAGCCACGTAAGATCGGTTCTGATTTCGGAACGTATGCTCAGCCATATGGGATCAAATGGACTTGATTCCTACAAAAGATACCGAGAGTTTCGATACTCATCATGGGTATATGGAACAAAGGAACCCATGGATCAGGTGTTAAAGGCACAGTCCTTTTTTGCGTTAAGTCCATTAACCACCTCCATGCAATCGCCGCGAGACAGCCATAGCCAACGTTCGATCTATCCGCTGCTAACCTTTCAAGAATTGGTACTCGGCATGCTTGATCCCGGTTATACAACTACAATTCCTGCGCTGGCGCTGGATACGGAGAAGTGGTCCAATGATCAAAACAAACGTGACCCGCATCTTAAAATAGATGGGATTTTCGTTATGGACGAAACCACGTCCCAGGGCTATATTTCAGAAAAAGGGATGATGGGACTGCGGTGGTTTGAATCCGATATGATTCGCACCCCTGTACAGGTCTCTAAAGGTATCGTATCCATGGAGAAGGCGAAATCGAAAATTACGTTCACCCGAAAAGGTGAAGAGGTTTTCTTTACGATTGATGTGACTACCCATGGAAATATAGTCGAATGGATGAGCGATGAAGGGGAAGAGTCATCCGTCGTCAACGAAGTTACTGAAAGCATTGCACGCGAGATAAGGAATACATACGAGATCAATATTAAGAAGGGAATCGATCTGTACAATTTCAGGCACCACCTCTTTAGAGGCAGGGTAAAGAACTGGAAAACGATTAAGATCAATGAATCCTCCTTAAAAGATGTAAACGTGAAGGTGTATATCGATCATGCAGGAAAAAGAACGATCTGATGAACGAAAAGGGATTATATAAGACTTCCCTAAAGATATGTTTTTTACAAATGTCCGATTTTCCCGGGTCTGGTAAATCAACGCTTGGCTTTGGCTGTTTTAAGAATTAGGGATTATCGTCTTCTATACAAACGTTTATCTTATAAGCTAACAAGAGTATGCATCGTGACACATAAAACCAAAACAGCAGCAGTCATTGGACGAGAAAATAAGTCCTTGACTACTGCTCTTTTGTCTTTCTAGCTGTATCTTTGTCAACCATGCCTTATATCACATCAGAATTTGAAGCATAGCAGTGACTACTCCGGTATGAGTGGCCAAGTGCCCAGATGTAGCGAGAAGCAATTCTTCATAATTACTAGCCTTAAGAATATTAGTCCTTACGGGAACGTCCAGCCTTGCTCTTAATGACGTGTGAATCAGATTGCGCAGATCTTCCAACTGAGCAATCAATCGCTCCCATGATGGCGGTTCTGAAGTCCAATTTGCTGGTTTCGTGCTGTATGTGAACATCTCTTGATAAGATTTCGGAAGTTTGAGCGGCCGCTCGATTGAACCATATATATGGTTCTCTGTAACGGTCAGTACATGCCCTAAATGCCAATGAAGACTAGTTTCGAATTTATTCGGGATCACATTGCGTTTGTCTTGTGGACATCTGTTCATTATTTCGATAAACGCGTCCAGTTGTCTGTCAAACTGCTGGATTGCAAAATCCGTTCTCATGATTCCAATCTTTCTTTCGAATGTTTTGAGAGCCCCTCTACTATAACCCCCCGATAAATGCCGCCCTTCAATCGATGCTGAAGAGCATCTTGATAAGCGGGACTGTAATACCACGCTTTTGCTTCCTCCATGTTCGGAAATTCCAGCACAGCTACACCTTCCACATCCGGCCCTTCAATGACTTCATGCGTTCCATACATAGCAAGAGGTTTCAGCGAATGACCGGCAAGACCAGCCGGCGCTTTAGTCGCGTAGATACCTAACTCTTCTATATTATTTGTTTTTTCTCTGATAAAAATAACGTATGCTGACATTCGAATATCAAATCCTCTCCAGATTATTTTAGCAAACACAATTCTATTAAAGAAGAGATTGCTGCTTGCATAAAACAACTATAGTCAAGAGAGATCGATTTGTATATTTCATAATAATAATAAAATCAATGAATAAAACTAATGAAAAACACAATACAGCCATAATCCAGTTAAGATAAGACTTAACTGAACTTTTCTTTAAGATAGCTGACGAATCTTTGGGTAGCCGGTGAAAGGAACCTATTCTTTTTGTATTGCAGACCAACTTCCCAAATCCACCCTTTATCCTGGATCTTGATCCATTGTAATCCCTTTAGCTCCAATCCAACTGTTCTTGGCAATACAGATACTCCGAGACCTGCCGAGACAAAACCCGCCACTGTCGGTAAATCATCAGCATCGTACGTAGAAGCCAAAGTGAAATTCATATGATGGACTCGAGCCAGGAGCGAATCCTTTAGTGAACAGTTTTGCTTTAAGCCTACAAACGGCTCTCCGCTTATCTCCTTCAAGCTAATGGATTCCTGATTGGCAAGCGGATGATCGGAAGAGACGACAAGGTAAAGGGGCAACGAAACAATCGGCAGCCACTCAAAGGTGTCTCCTTCGGGTTTTTCAGAGGTAATCATTATATCCGAATCTCCACTCTCAATCTGTTCTAATATTAATCCTTTGTCACCTTGCGACAATTTAAACGTAATTTGGGGATTGGCTTGCTGATACTCTCGGATGAGATGTGGAATTAGATCAACGCCCAAGATATTTAAATATGAAAGATGAATAAAACCTGAATTCGGATTTGAACACTCTTCGATTTCCTGTTTTCCGCGCTCTACCTCCTTCAGTATTTTCTCCACACGCTTTGCAAACATTGTACCGTATCGGTTAATTTGCAGATTTCTGCCCTTTCGTTCAAATAAAGGTACACCCAGCTCCGCTTCTAGTTTTGAAATCGAGTGACTTAGTGCAGGTTGTGTAACGGATAAGTTTTCTGAAGCTTTCGTTAAATGCTCCATTCGGGCAACGGCCAAGAAATACTCCAACTGTGTAAGCTCCATAACATCCCCCTGAGTAATTTTCTGTTATTATACATGAAAATTAATTATATAAACCATAGAAATCATGCATTAGACTCATCGGACATGCGTTGTTATGATTCAGATGTTCAGATTGACCTCACACCTTAGTCGCATTTCACAGAAAGGAAGATCATAAATGTTTCAGTTTTATTATTGGTTGCCACATTAGCAATAGTGTATGCAAACTATATGCTAATTCACGAAATCTCGGAATTGGTGAATAGACCAATACTTTATATAAAGGGGAATTATCATGTCAAATTCATTTAAAATTATACTTCTCGCCCTTGTTACTTTCTTCGTAGGGACTTCAGAGTACGTTATCGCAGGTTTTCTGGATATCATCGCAAAAGACACAGGAATATCCGTTGCATCTGCTGGTCAGCTGATTTCGATTTTTTCACTCAGCTACGCAATCGGTACACCAATACTTGTCGCGTTGACCGCTAGAATGGATAGAAAAAAGCTTCTGCTTGCATCACTGACTACTTTTGTTATCGGCAATGCAATGGTTATTTCCTTGCCTGGATACCTGCCGCTGCTTCTCTCAAGAATTGTTCTTGCTCTCAGTGCCGGCATATTTCTTACGATATCAATCACAATGGCTACTAAGTTGGCAAAACCCGAGAAAATCGGCAGCGCAATTTCTACAGTCGTAATGGGCTTTAGCACTTCCTTTGTAATTGGCATCCCACTTGGTCGATTGGTTGCTGCAAATATGAATTGGAAAATAAATTTTGCTGCACTGGGGATACTCGGATTGGCTTCTATTGTCGTATTGATGGCAGCCATCCCACGCACTAAAGGCGAAGCGCCTATACCGTTAGGTAAACAACTGGCTTTCCTTAAAAACACAAAGATTTTAATGGCGCTTGTTGTGATTTTCTTTTGGATTCTAGGTTACTCGATCGCTTTCACCTATATTACCCCATTTCTTCTGAATGCAGCCCACATGAGTACGAGCACAATTAGTGTAGCCTTGTTCATCTTCGGTGTTGCGAGCATGATTGGCGCTAAAATTGGCGGATCCGCAACGGATAAATGGGGAGTTCGAAAAACATTGCTTTCTGGTCTCATTATACACGCCATCTCTCTCGCTCTTCTTGCGCTTAGTGCTCACTCAGTTGTCGCTGTCTTCTTTGTTCTTGTGCTCTGGTCTTTGTCACTGTGGTCCTCTGGTCCAACTCAGCAGGTTAACCTAGTGAGTCAGGCTCCGGAAGCATCCAGCATTATGATCAGCTTGTATTCGTCAACGCAGCAGCTATCCATGGCAATCGGCGCTGGTCTTGGAGGTATTGTCCTTCAGAGCACGTCAATTAACACAGTTGTATGGTTAGGGTCACTTGGGGTAGCAATTGCTGCAATCATCGCGATCCGCGTTATTCGACCTGAATTCAACCGAAGCTACTAAGAACTTTGCTTACTTTACATGAAAAATAGTAATTAGAATCATTAAAATTATAGATTAGATTTATGTTTATAACCGGAGTATGCTACTGAATGTGATTGTAAAAATTAATGTTAACCCACAAGGAGGATATACAAGTATGAATTTTGCTTCGTATGAGAATGAGTTTCAAGGCAAACGGGCATTGGTTACGGGAGGAACAAAAGGGATGGGCTATGCAATCGTGAAGCGGTTGGCCTTAGCAGGAGCCACAGTGCTTACAACGGCGCGCACAATCCCGACTAACTACGATATTTCTGGAGTCCAATTCATTCAAGCTGATATTACAAAGCCCGAAGGCACTGCGGTTCTTGTCGAGGCTGTTAAAGAGAAGTTAGGTGGTATCGACATTCTAATTAATACTGTCGGGGGAGCCTCTACCCCTCCAGGCGGGGCATTAGCCTTAACCGAGGATGATTGGCTGGAAACGTTGAACATGAATTTGCTTGGTTCTGTCCGTTTGGACAAAGGTTTACTACCTATGATGGTAGCCCAAGGGAAGGGCGTCATTATTCATATAAGCTCTATTCAAAGAAAATTGCCCCTGTATGAAACGACTTTGGCATATGCTGCATCAAAAGCGGCGCTAACCAACTACAGTAAAGGACTGTCAAAAGAGTTCTCGCCAAAAGGAATTCGTGTCAATACGATTGCGCCTGGCTTTATCCAAACAGAAGCAGCAGATCGGATGATTGATCGAATTGCAACGGTCGCCGGTAGCCGTGATGCAGCGTTGCAGGAGCTTATGAACTCGCTCGGAGGTATCCCGATTGGTCGTCCTGGCCTGCCCGAGGAAGTCGCGGAACTCGCCGCTTTCCTGGTTTCCGAACGCTCAGCCTCTATTACGGGAAGCGAGTATGTCATTGATGGCGGTACAGTGCCTACAGTTTAATAGTTACAGTTATGTTCGTAAATAAAGGAGGAAATAATTATGATTCAATTACCAAACTCCATTAAAGCTTATTTTCATGCTGCGAATGATGAACAATTGGATTCGTTTCTTGATGCTTTTAAAGAGGATGCTTACATCTTTGACGATAACAGGGAATTCAAGGGTATTGATGCTATTCGTAATTGGTGTAAGACAGACATATTTGGCGCTCACGTTCGCTTTGAATTAACAGATGATTGGGAGCAAGACGGTACCTATGCTGTCGTCGCGTCGCTAGACGGAGAGTTTGATAAAACCAATCTCCCCGATCCATTTTTATTGAAGCATACGTTCAAGCTGGCTGACGGTAAAATACAAGAGTTGCATATTTCTTTGCCCTAACAAAGAAATCACTGATTTGTGCTCCTATTACGCTGGCAGATTACTATTTATATGCTTCAACATAGATAAGATAAATAATCGCTCTCTACTTGGCATTTCAAGCCTTGTGGAGAGCGATTATATTAATAAATGCATGATTTTGAAAAAGCGGCTTATAGAAACAAGGCTTCAGCATGCTCTGCAAGCCTCCGTTAGCATTTTGTGTTAGATAAAGTGACATTTAATATTTTATTTTCGTGAATTTTGTCGATTTTCACTTGAAACAAACGTAATACGAGCTATAATTGAACGATGATTGTTTAATTATGCCGAAAGGAATGTACGAATTGCCAAAAACATCACATTTCATGTTAGTTTTAATCGGATTTATGTTGTTCGTACTCTTATTCGCGTTGTTCCCCACCATGCTTCAAGCCGACTTGCGCGATGGCACTCTACAGTTTCATTGGGTAAACGGCATGGCAAGTATACGTCATTATCTCCGAGGTATCTTATCCGGTGAATCGTTTCATTTTTTAGCGGGCAGAACAGAGCATTCGTTCTGGGAGCAAATCGGCGATTATTTCAAAGTCTCGTTTTTTTATACTGCCATTGGCGGGGTGGCCGGTTTGACGGGTGGGATATTGCTCGGCGTGTATTTCGCGATTTCCCGATCCCGATGGATGAAGAGTGTTCTCGAACTTACGAGCATCTTGCCGGACTTCGTCATCGTTCTATTATTGCAGTTTCTCGTCGTGTACTTGGCATCGATAACCGGTATTGTCGTCTTCAAGGTGGCCAGCGTGTCCACGGACGATCCCGCGATTGCCCTACCACTGATCTCAGCCATCTTGATTCCGACCAATTACATGATCCGGAACGTGGCTCTACAAATGAACAACGCCTTCACGGAGGATTATATTACCTTCGCTAGAGCGCGCGGTCTCGGCAAATCGTACATCGTGTTCTTCCATGCCCTGCCGAACGTGCTGCCCTTTATTAAAGCAGATCTTCATAAATTCATGGGCATCCTGTTTGGCAACCTGTTTATCTTTGAATATCTGTACAACCTGAACGGCGTGACCCTGCTCGTCTTCTCTAATGCATTCGATTACAGCGGATATTAATACAGCTTTGTGGTCAACGGACTGTTCACGCTGCTTGTGCTGTACGCCATCGTGTACGCATTACTTCGCGCCGTCATCTTTGGATGGGAGAAGGTGATCGTTCGATGAACAAAACACTGTTAATCGGCTTGATCATTACAGCCTTCATGCTTTGCGCTTCCCTGTTCGGCAAATACGTCGCGCCTCATGATCTCAACGAGTCCGCACAGGTGAGCTCCATAGGCGGCGAGTTGATCGTTCCGCCGCTCCCGCCGTCGAAGGATTACCCGCTCGGCACCGACAAATACGGATACGATATCCTCGCCAAGCTCTTCGCTGGATCCAAGTACACCATTTTTGTCTCGGTCGCGGTTGCCTTCTCCCGCACAGCGATCGGCGGCGCAATCGGCATGCTGCTCGGCTACTTCGGCAAGGCGAAAGCGTTGCGCAATCACCGAATGCCAAACTGGAACATGCTGAACGGCATTCCCGTCTTCGTCATCGTCTGGATGATTATGATCGGTATAACGATGAATCCTGCATCTTCCGGGCCAACGATGGCGCTCATCCTAGCGTTCGTACTGACGATTCTCGGTATTCCTTCCATCGCCGGCACGATGAAGGACAAGACGGCGATCATCCGCGAGAAACAGTTCGTGTTGTCAGCCCGCTCGATAGGAGCCGATTCTTGGTCCATATTGCGGAAGCACGTCTTGCAGCATTTGAAGGAAAGTTTCCTTATCCTTTTCGTGCAGGAAATTGTGCTCATTCTAGGGTTGTTCGGACAGCTGGCGATACTGAACATCTTCGTCGGCGGTACTAAACAGCTTAGAGATCCGCTTGAATACATCAGCCGGACGAATGAATGGAGCGGCCTCATCGGTCAGTCGCGCAACTACCTGTTCGCGTACCAATGGGTACTGTTCATGCCACTCGCCGCTTATATTGTCTTCATCCTAGGCTTCCATCTTATCTCACTCGGGTTGGAGAAGCATTACCGCATGACATACGCGAAGGTATCGCAAATATAAGGCTTTCAAAAAACACGCAGGTGTGTGAACTGTCAGCCTCGGTTAGAATAAAAAACTGCATGACTCCTTTTGAAGTCATGCAGCATCCAGCAAGCCCCAGACGGTCGATATATGAATGAGCAGCGGATCAATCCACATCGCCCAAAAGCTCATTCAAATCAACTCCAAACCTCTTCCTTAATGCAATTAATGTTTCAGCCGAAGGTTTAGTTATATCTTTCTCAATTTCACTCATTCTTCCTTGCGAAATTCCTAATAATGAGGAGAATTCCACTTGAGTCATCTCATTAATTTACGTATCCTTTTCACACGGATAGGCTCCTTCATAAAAAGTCCCGATGATATGTAGAGCATCATCGGGACTTTTCTAGTTGATTAATAATCCAATGCATCAGTGGTTCCACAGTTTTTTCACTAGTTCCATACATCTTCTACTGGTTCCATAGTTTTTTACTGGTTCCACACATTTTTATCAACGGACCAATATGAATGCGTTAAATATTCCTTGTAACTGTAAAAGCATATATCTATTCACTTAATCAGAACTCTTGAAGAGACAATGTTTGTAACTTGATAATTTTCCACAGATAAATAAATATTGTAACTGAACAATTCGTATCAATTTAATGACACGGATTGTTTCTGAACTATTTTTAGTCTATATAGATTAAATATCTATTCTATATATCTTCGAAATCTGTTTCCTCTTCACTTATTTGAAGTACCCTCTAACGGAAACTTTGGTAAAGAGATCACTTCGTTTGATTCAAGAAACTGCAATAAACAATAACGCATTATTCTCTCTAAGCCCTTCAGTGTTGGAGCAGCATTTAAAGCTTTAAGGAAATCCTTCATCTCAGGATCATCACTCCTCCATTGACCTACTGGCATTTCGCAACCTTCCCTTTGTATATAATCACCAAAGGATTTACCTGTATGGACATAAGCGCTGCGAATATCATATGATGCCTTAACGGCTTTCTCGATAGTATCAGAACTTAATGCCCCAATTGGAACATCTGTAGTTTGTTCGTTTATCGTAAAAAACTCTGGATCCAAAAAATTTAAAAGTGAATGGGCAAATTTTCGTTTGACTTGATATAATCTGCTCTTAAGACTGCGAACCACAGACTCACCTTTCGGGACATGCGCTTCAATAATTCTAAACTGCTCCAATAGTGCCGAATCATAAAGCTGCTCTTCTGTATATTCATAGTAATTAGATAAAATCTCACCACATGTAATGAGATCTAAATATGCCCCCTCAGAATCCCCTTCTGCCCCTTGAAGTGCTTGTAAATAAAACCTTCCAGCTGCTGAAAAAGTATCTATTACCTTGCGGTTAATACTTTCGTCCATCAACAATGGGATCATAATTTTAAAATGCTCCAAATTAAGAGGAACACTGATATTCGCACGTGGTGAATGACTATGATAACCTTCAGAATATGAAGATAATAGTGGATAATTTCCAACGTCCGGAAGGTTGTAACTCCCATGTGTCTGCAACGATCCATTATCATCAAACCTCTTTCCAAATAGAACAGATAAACATATAAGGAAAAACTGCGAGTTATAGCTCGGAAATAGCATTGTACCTCCCTTAAAATCTCTATATGGGTCCGGTACGCGATAGGATAATATATAGTAGCTTCGAGAATACGGGCCTTCAATTGACTGCTCGTATTTCTTACCGAATGCATGGGTAATCAGAATATCACTGGATGCATACTCACCTACTAAACGGCTAGGTGTAGAAAACATGAAAGTCTGCACAGTTCTGGATGGCTTTAAACTAGCAGAAGGTATTAAACTTTGCGATGTTTTCCACCTTTTTATTTTCTTCGGAAATTGATGCATGATTCATGGCCCCTTGTGATGAAATCAAATCTTTTTCGGCATTAACATAATGCTATACCTCAAATCACAAAATCCTTATTCTATATTATCACACTGTCAGATAGTCCACTTGAATGAAAAAGCTTTGAAACCAAACAACTCTCACAAAATAAAGGTTATATTATGCGCCACTCTATCATATTCTTGAAAAAAGATTAAATGAGGTGTAGCAATGTTTGTTCAGTTATCTAGAACCGAAATACTCAACCTAGAGGCTAATAAGCTTGCACAGCAAATTGCACGATGGGAACGTATTGAAGAAGCAATGACATTTTATTCTGTGACAAGAGGAACTTTTTCTGGATATACAGAGCACTTCAATAATCTAAACTCAGCTTTTTCGACACCTGTGATAATATACCGAATTAAGAAGCCTACCAAGTAACTGGTAGCTTTTTGACGTGGTTACTCTAGAGCTTTAGAAATTCTAAAGTATCTCTTATCCAGCGCATCCTTACCACCTTCCATTACTTCACAAATGGCTTCCCTTACTTCCGTCTTTTGCAGGGCTCCACTAATTTGCTTTTGAATCTGTCCTCCTGCGAAATTCATCTGAATAATATTTTCAGCTGCTCCATTTACCGGTATATTAGGATTATGAGTAATAATGATAATCTGCTGTTTCACCTTAAAACCTCTAATGCCTGAAACGACTAGGTCCGTAATCCTTTTCGTATCTAAATCTTCCTCTGGTTGATCAATAATTATTGGTGAGTCCTCCAATAACAGCATCAAAGATAGCATAGCCGCAGTACGCTGTCCTGCTGACCCTGTTTCAATATCCTCTTCTCGGCTGTTTGAGTTAAGTAACTTTAATAAGATCTTATCCTCTGGGTACCAGATAACTAGTCTATCAATATCCTCTGGGGTGCTGTTTTTTAATGACTTTATATGATTAACAAATAATTTCCCCAAACCTTTGTTATCGATTTCGTCGGCCTCGATAAGCCTTTTTATAATTTTTTCCCTTTCTTCCCATGGATTCTCGGATAGCAGTCCAAGTAGGAGCCCTTTTTCTGGATTATAGTCTTCATCTCTATCCAGAATATCCTTAGCAAACTCTTTACCAGGTTTCCTAATTATATTTCTAAATGACGACTCAGCACTTGCAATGTCGCCCATTAATTTAAGGTGTATTTTCACACTAAGGTTACTACCTTGCCATGAAGTAATAAACGCTTGCCTCATCTCTCTCAAATTAATCTCATTATGCTCAATCTCTTGATAAATACCTTTTGAAGTTTCTTTCTGTTTTCTTAGTTGATTTTCGAGTATTTCTAATTCCCCTAACTTTTGTTCCAATATTCGCTTTTTCGAAGCAAATTCACTATACGAGTTAGGATTCTTTTCTCCATTAGATTCGAGAAGCTCTACGAAACTCTTATATTTCTGCTCCTGACTTTTCCTTTCATTTTGCCAAGATAAGTTTTCTACTTTCTGTACGACACCATTTTTAAACTCAACTAACTTCTGTAACAATTCATCAATATTTCGGACAATATGTAAAAATTCTTCTGACTCTCCTTTTATAACCTCAAAAGAATCATTATCCATAAATGAATAAATACTATGACCGAATATTAATCGTGGTGCATCACCTAATGTAGAATTTAAAGTCTCATAAAACTTATTAAGCTCATTGACATCATTATTTAACATGTCATGAACGTATTGTGAATGCTGAAACTCCTCCAGAATAGTTCTATGCCCTGACTCTTCATAGAGCTTCATTTTTGCTGTTATATCGTCTAACTCAGTTTTAATATTACCTTTTTCATTAATTTTAGAAATTAAATCTCTTTCTCTAGCCCGTGATTGCAACCATTTCTTTGAAAGACTTTCTTTCTTTTCAGTCCATGCAACCTTTTCAAGATTTTGGTCAACAATATTTAATATATGATTAGGATCCTCAGTTAAAGAGTACAAGTGCTTTTGACTAAAGATTCGAACAGGGAACCTATCATCAATATTGGTACTCTCCTCAGTTCTTACCCACTGAAAATCCTCATTCATTACCTCTTCAGTTATCTTATTTTCGTGCCAAGTCAGGGCAACATTTCTTCCGTCCTTTTTCATTTCCACACGTATTTGGGTTGATGATGTGAGCATTCCAGGTCTGCCACGTTCTCTTCTAATCTGATTAAATTCCTTAAATTCGTCGTTAATTCTTAATGGGAGACCTGAGGTCTTAGCTAGTGGTAATCTTAGGTATTCTATGATACTAGATTTTCCGGAACCCCTACCACCAATAATCGTGTTTAACCAGGGACTTAAGTTTATTTGCAATGGCGTAGATCTCCCTGCCTTTGCTCCGTCTCTAATTTCAATAGACTTAATGAAGAACCTAGAATGTACATCATTAGGATTCAAATCTGTAGAATCACTTCTTTTAACCCCATCTTCACCATCATGTAAAGCTAACCGAAGTGCTTCTAGGTTTGGCGTCTCCATCTTCACCCAAGTAAAATTTGATCCTGCCGTCTCTGGGTGGTGGCTATCCGAGCCTGAAACTTCTGTTAAACGCAACTTCATATCCTCATAAATTTGTGGCTTAGGGGTAGCATAATCACATACTTGCATTGCCAATAATCCACTTGAACTTAGACACTTTTTTAAGGAAGTACCTTCTTGGGAGTGAAATAGACCACGAGTTTGATCAACATGTGCTGGAATTGCAATACCTTTCATATTATTAATAATATCTACCACTTCGTTAAATGACTTTTCAGTGCAATCATCTGAATCACCTAAAGTTCCATAGTAACCGCATCTACTTAACAAATTACTGATGTGGGTTGACGATTCAGATGGGTCAAAGATTGCTAGAAGATGTATATTACCGTGAACAGTTATTTCAACACCTGGGAAAATAGTAATAGCTCTATACCCGAGAACATTCTCATTTTCCATTTGAAGTAATTCATTTTTTAGGCTGTCGATCCATTCACCTGAATTATGATCTGTAACTGCAACACAATCAATTTCTTTAATCATATAATCTAGTAACCATTCGCGTAGGGTACGCTTCTGCAATGTGGAAAAGTTTTGTCCTTTACCATAGTCTTTCGAGATAGGTGTGTGTGTATGAAAATCAAACTTCCACCAGTGGGCTCCATGAAATTCCAATTTATTACCTCCAAATAGGTCTACTAATCTCGATTGTTTAATGCAAGAGATATTAATTCTATGCTTGCGAATGTATTAGAACATTGTGCTTAAATACCAAAGAGCCCTAGATAATAGCGGGCTCTTTTTTCTCTGTATATGATTTCTTCTTAGTATTACTTTCTTTTTTTAGACGTCTTTATGCTGTAGCATTGTAAACAAAAGTAATGTTTCTCAGGTAAGTCATACAAACTACCATCGTCGCAATCTGTACCGGAGTAATAACACTTCCATGTTGTATTTATTTTATTTCCGAATTTCTGCTGGTATTCTGACTCTAACCAACCACCTTTCCACAAAACAGCACCACAATACAAGCACAGAGTAGATTTAATGTTCTTAGAGCCAATAGGATCTGCAAGTAGTTTTAACGCTTCTTCACCACAACATGGACATTGTATTAGGTGTTCTCCGGTACTAGCTGCCTGACTAATTTCATTTGATATCTCGGCAGTTCTATACTCTTTGTATCCAATCTGATTTGCTTTATGAATAATTTCTCCCAAAAAGTCAAAATAATCTTTGTGAGCATGAATATCGTAATTGTCGGGATTATTAATAAACTTAATTAAAAATGTAAAAATTTTAAACATTAGTTTTTGTATTTCTTTTTGTTTAACCCAGTCCCATTCAATAAACCAATGTTCAAGTTTGTTTCTTTCTTCTGAAAAACTCTTTATTAGAGCTTTTTCCTGAGCAGACACTGAAGATAGTAAAGTCTGTAGTCTCTCCATTGAATCTCCAGGAGAAACACTTCGTAAATCTCCATTCGCGAATTTCCCCAAATCGGCGGCCTTCATATCTGTAAATGTAAATGCAAAATGAAAATTAGCTAGTTTACACTTAAGTATTTTTTCTAACCCACTATGGAAGTAAGACACGGATTTATCAAGATATCTTTCATTCTGGTCAAGTATTTCTTTGGAGGTGTTTATATCAGGTACTGTAAAAGATGACATTTCTTCAAAGGCATACATTATGTAATCTAAGCCTTTTTTGAATAGCTTTTTCACATTATCATCGGTCATTCTTTATTCTCCCCACTTCTTATAGTGCATACGGTTATTTCCCACTATTTTACTATATGAATAGTTTTTAATAAAGACAAAACTAGGAGGCCCTCCTTCAAAAGGCGGGCCTCAAGTAGTGAATTATTGCTTCTTGTTCTAACTCGACTAGTAAGTAAGTTATACAAACTCATCAAATCCTGCCGTTAACCCTGCATCCTTCAGGGACTGCGCTGCAGCCTTTCCTTTTTCTAGCCCTTTTTTAACAATTGAAAGAGCATCTGTTACTCTCAATTTATTATTTTTGACTGAGGCACCTCTCCTAATCCTTCTGCCGGCATTTTTAGATTGAACACTGATAAGTTCGATTGCTTCTTCTGCATATGACTTCTTTATTGCCGTGATATCAGTCACATCAGTTTTAAGTATCCTTTTACCCAGTTCCTCCGCAGCAGTGGCTCCTATCCCAAGAATCTCCCCCAGTTTCATTAATTCAACCAACAAGTCCATATCTCCCCGTTGCTCTTGAGCACGTCTATGATCTATGGCTGCCTTCCCATATAACTCAACCGGTACTTCTGACTCAAGTACATACTGATTGATAGAAAGCCATTCAGGCTTCAAATCCTTTATTTTAGCTAGCTTCTCCCTGTTACCACTCCTCAACGCCCTAATCATTGGTTGAATAAGTTTCAAGTTTTCACTTGCGGCCTTTCTTACCATCTCAACACTAATGATTTCTTTCTTTGTTGAGATTGCCTTCCACTGTGAATGCATAAACAGTTTAACTGCAATATCTACAATTCCTTGTGATTCAGAATACAAAACCCCGCTCAATTCCTCGGTTCTTTCTGCGTAGTTTTTTGTCCATTGATAACTCCAGATTGAATTCAGCAAGACCTCCCACTCTTTACCTTTCGTTAGACGATCTAGAACCATATCCCCCATTCCTGATGCCCTTCTTGCCTGTGCAAAGACACTCTCAAATAAATAGGTGGCTCTTCCTGTCCCAACAAGCACAATAGGAATGCCTAAAACGTTAACCAACTTAGTGAAGAAATTTAGAGTCCTCTCTTCACCACCAGTCTTAGATAAGTTCAAGTTTTGAATTTCATCAATTACAAGAACACCTAAACAGTGCAATGAGGCGATCTGAGCCATTGGCACTGTCAGCGTTTCAGCTGTCGAGCGTTCCTTAACGTGAATATTTGAGTAATTCTCCTTCAATATTTCATCAACTGTGTGAAAAAAATCCACACATAAACTTTTAAGTGAGCCATCAGAAGGGCATTCAAGCTTCAGCCAGTTGAGTTGCTTGAGCATTCCCATTCCCTTGATGCTTTTGTGAAGAATAACTTGAGGATATGTGAGTAAAATTTTCTCGACTGAAGTTGATTTTCCTATTCCACTAGGTCCCAGAATACAAAAACCATTAGCTGATGCCCTATTACCAATAGTGTTGTAACCATTTTCATCTATGCCTTGCTTAAGAAGCTTCTGAATTCCTGTTGAGAACTGTCTTTGAAAAATGGGTAATGCTGGGTTTCTTGATACGTAACCTTGTCTAATCATTACTGAGAACCTTGTTTCCATATCGAAATGAAGAGGGAGTGGTTGCAGAAAGTTCTGGAGTTGGTATACGCAGTGCATCCGGATATTAGCCGGCCATTCGCGCTGCGAATGATCAAAATCTGGATATTGAGCAAAAGAATTTGCTACTTCCACGATTGATTTAATCTGTGGTTGTGACTCTATAAGAGGATTTCCTCTATATGCTGGAACCTGTTGCTCTGCATAATTTGCTTCAACCTGAGTTCCCTTTAAAATAGCTCTTCCATCAACATGTTTCATTTGTATTCCTCCGGTTGATTTCCGACATAAGGATATTATAGATTTCATCATCGTCGTCTTTACTCTCAACCTGATTCATACCTCTAAACGGGATTACTGCTCCTTTTAGTTCTGCTCCAACCGACTCTTCACCAAGCTCCCACACAACTTGGGATCTAGCCTTTTGATCAAGTCTGTTTTCATCCGTTTGACGTATGAGCTCTGCTTTGGATAAATCAGGATCACGTAATGCATCTGTTATTTTTGTTTCATTTTCGATAATTTTGCTAACCTCTGCAATTGTGTTAGCTTTCAGGTCCTTCTGCCCAGTCATGCTTTCCTGAATATTTGCTCGTTCTGCGATATGAAGGATCTCAACTTCTCTTTCACTCAGTCCGCCGAAATGCTTAGCATATTGTGGCAATAGATTACATTTAATGAACCCTAATCCGTCTTTATCCGGTATATAAATGTGATTATCGTTTCTCGGATCGTAAGTTATTTTAAGCTTCCACGTCCCCCTATTACGCGCCTTTTCAAACCATCCCTCTTCTATTGCCTTATCACATGTATAGCCCAACTTCAGTTTGCGAAAGTATATGCCTTTATCGTAAGTAACAGATGCAACAGCATTGGGCAGAAGATTCAGTCTAATAATATCTTCTGGTTTACTATGCAACCCAACATATCGATGTTTCATGCCCCAGTTCCATAAATTAATAGGGGTTGGAACCAGACCGGCCCTCACCATATCTTGATCCATCGGATAATCGGGTAATATTGAATGATTATATTCTCTAATCAGAAGAATCATAATTTGTAAGTAAGCTTCCAATGATAGTTTGGCGTCAAGACGATGATCTTTCTCTCCGCGTTCAGGTACACCTTTCTCTACACCGCCAGGGAGCATTGGACGAGCTCGACTATCCATAATGCGAAAGTGTTGCTCAATGAAAGGTTTAAAATCTCCTCTATATGGTGGTGTATTTGATACATCGACTCCTAGATTTTCTATTAAGTCTTCAACATAATCGCTTTCAAACTCACCACGGTCAGCCAATAAGCGTCTCGGTAAATATAGACTTGGCCAATCTTCACTTGATATTTCTATACCGTAATCCGCACAGAACTTAACCTTATCAACGCTAGCATTTTCTAGACTTATAATTGCAGTTCGCCAACTAATGTTCTCGAACCCTATCGAGAAACCTGAAACTAGACGACTAAATACATCCTTAGAGTAGTATGTTATTGGTTTCCCAACATTCAAGCGATTTAATGAGTGTACGAGATGAAACGTACCTATTGTTGCATCTATTTCATACTCAAAGCCCGGCCCATGGGCTCTTTCAGTTGCATTCCCTGTAGCAGCTCTCATTCTTAAATTGAAATTCCGCTCTCCAAAGCGCTTCTTTAATGCCTCCTTTACTTTTCTTTCTTTGTAGTAGTAGTACTTAAACTGTTCGAATCTTGGCAACTGCCCACTAGGTGGTAGAACAGGCTTCTTAATCCCATTCTCATAAAAATAGCCTATATTATATAGCTCATCGATCATTCGATCATAAGCATATTTTAAAGGATTTCTTTTTCGAGTATGATAGTGCCGGGCAATAGCTATTCGGAATAATTGTAGATCTTCTTCTGTGATATTGACACCAACTACTCGAGTTGGGTCAAGTAATGTTATAGCCGACTTCCTACCACGCTTTATTCCGGTTTTAGATTCACGAGATTTTCCAGGTCCGCCGCAGTTTTTATAATTGTTTAATAGTGCATTCTTTGTTTTACCGCCTCTCCAGTAACGGCGTAGCTTCCTATATATTTCAGTTTTATGGATTTTGGCGTTCGGTTCTTTGGCAATGTATTCGCTTATCATAATTCCGCGAAGCTTTGAGTCATAAATATCTGGTTCATCCAAGACAAGGTCACGAATTAGGTTCCATGCTTTATCTCTGGATTGAATGTTCTTCTGGGTTGGTGAATCAAAAGCCAAAGCAGCAATATAAGGATCACTCTCTAAAATCCTTGCTCTATTCTGAGAGAGGCTTTCTACCACACTTGCATAACTGTTCCATTCCGGTAAACTCGACTTGTCGTCTAAATTAATAATAACTACTTGTTCCTTATCATATGATATCCAAAGGATTCGTTCTGTTTTAGTACTCCTATTTTCTTCATCAAAGTATTCAATAATTGCATTTTTCACGAGATCCATTATAAGTACCTCCTATCCCAATTGGACAGACTGGTTGAAAGTCTGAGGAATAGCCGTTTGATCACTTACAGAGATATGAATAATTTCCGATGGATTTATCTTCTTATACATGTCAGTGGACCATTTTTTTGTTGCGAGCATGTGCTGCACGATAAACATTGATGAGCCGATAGACAAGCCTGTTTTCTCATCAAAATCGATTGTAATCGATGATAAGGGTCTATTTTTTTTTCGTATCTCAGATAGCAACTTAGGTGCAAGTATATCGATAAGCTTCTGATTAACTTCTTGAGGAGCGAATTCCAACAACCTTGATCGATGAAGCCACTCTACATTGAGCACAAAAGCCTTTGGAAGTTCTCGGTCCGTAACAACCTTCCAATTAATTCCCAGTTCGAGGTAATATCGTTGCTCAATGGTAAGCTTCTCAATAGTTCTTATATCCATATCCCCCGCATGTTTTAATGTACGAGCAAACTGCGTCTCATCGCTCTCTGTCAGCATAAAATCTGTTGTTAGTACAATTTCTTCCTTTGTTTTAGGGTCTTTGGGATGTTCAATGCCTAACTCTTTAGCAATCTCAATTGTTTTTTGAAGAGGTAATAAAGGGTACTGCTCCCTTATATCAGTAATGCGGTCAGACCAATCCACCATGTAAAAATAAGATCGTTCAAAATTTGACATGGTGTGATGAATTCTACCTACCGTCCAGCTTTTAATTCTGGTAACTACCCCGTTCGAGGGGACATCATGTATAGTGAGCCAAGGCTTATAATCTTTACCGCTACCTTGGCCTCTGCCTTCCTTAATACGCTTTTGTATCTTTGCATCAGTCCATGCCCGATCTCTTTTCGCCATGTTATACCTCCTAATACATTTTCCATGCTTACACACTGGTCAGTTAATGGCAGGAGTAGCGTATTCTAAAAAATTCTTCGAAGAACCAAATAAGTATCTTATTTGCAGGAGATGTACAAGAGGGTTTGTTTTAGATTTGCTAATGTTCCCCCTTGATAAAGCAAGACGCGATATTAAGTATGCAATGGTAAGTTCAACTATTTGTAAATTCTCAATCTTGAAGTAGGAGACTAGATCGTCAGATAATGTAAAACTTTTCAGAACATACTGATTCTCACTAATTGTTAAATAGCCTTTTAACACTAACTGGGCATCATACTTTTGTTGTGTTACCTGTTGAGGATGTTCTTTTATATCCAATAAAGACTTGCAATCAATTGCTAGGTTCATTAAAAAAACTGTAGTATCATTATACTCTGGTATTTTAGTTGTAAGAGTTACTCCACAATGAGGACAACATTCCGAGGTTGGTTGGAATACCATATACTCGATATCAGCTAATGGCAGGCTACATGAGGGACAATGAGACAGCGACTTTGACTACAACATCATCCTCGAAGATCGCACGTACGAGGTCGCCAAGGAAATCACGGAATACTTAAAAAATACGGATAGAATGCAGAAAACAATTGTTTTCTGCGCTAACGAGGATCATGCCGAGCGGATGAGAATCGCGTTGGTTAACCTTAACTCGGATATGGTAAAGAACAACCCGGATTATGTGGTTCGCATAACAGGCAGTGATGTATATGGCAAGAGCAAACTCGATTATTTCATCTCCGTTTCTGCTCCGTACCCTGTGATTGCAACTACATCGAAACTTCTCTCCACCGGTGCGGATTGCAAGATGACGAAGTTGATTGTCCTCGACCAGATGATTGGCTCTATGACTGAATTCAAGCAGATTATCGGTCGTGGTACTCGGCTCCGTGAGAAGGAAGGAAAAACACACTTTATTGTCATGGATTTCCGCAATGTAACACGACTGTTTGCCGACCCTGAGTGGGACGGACCCATTGAGCAAGATCAGACGGCTGGATGGCAATGTCCATCCTGAAGCGATCTTCCATTCTGACCAAGGCATGTACTACACACATCCTAAAAATCCGCCTCCTCGTTGCAGAGGCTGGGTTTAAACAATCAATGTCCCGGAAAGGAAACTGCTGGGACAATGCCTATATGGAGTCGTTCTTCGGTCACATGAAAGACGAACTTGAGTACAACGATTGCAAATCCCTTGCGGAACTGCGCATACGGATCAATGAGCACATTAATTATTACAATTCTGAACGCTTCCAATGGACATTAAAAAAGATGACTCCTGATGAGTTCAGGAGCCATCTTCTAACTGCGTAATACGGAAAAGTCTTTTTATAGACTGTCTCCTTTACGGGTCACAGTTCACACATGCCAGGAGCATCCGTTTCCTACTTGATTATAAGCTCTTGTTAGAAAAAGTTCTCTCAAAGTTGTTTCACCTCCAAAATCGAGGTGCGGACAAACTAGCGTCCCTTGAGTCCTTGTCAGGTAATCATGACGACTTTACAAATAATGCTCATCACAAGAACCTTCCTTTACGATCTTGAATTGGACGGTCCCTTCTGGCCTACAGTCAATAGGGGTTCAACATTGCCCAATCCGCCGGGGGATTGCCAAAATCTGGAATATCCATCCACTCACCTTCCTTGAGTGACGATTGGTGGGCGATCAAGCCGGGGGCGCAATATTTCGCTGCGCTCCATGCGTGATTCGGGGGCAAAGTGCCTGATACAACAGATTTCACGAAGTCGTCGACCAGGAATTGATGGGAGCCGAAATGTCCGTTCGGCTTGTCGATGAATTCCGCAGGAAGACGATCTGCAGGGTGAACTTTCGCCGTACCCTTGAGGAAATCGCCTTGCAGCTCTTTGCTGACATGAGCTATCGCTCGTGCACTTTCTTCATCCAGCCACCCATTGCATGCGATAAGGTCGCTTATATCCGTCAACTCATGCGACAACGACGACCATAGCTGCGATAGACCATGTTCCTCGAAGCTGCCTTCGGTTCCGAACATGCTCAGATAGACGCTGTTCTTCCCTGACCAACCAGCCCTGCGGAGCTCATTGAAGCGACAAACGCCGCCATCCGAAGTCCGAACCAGAGCGGTCTCATTGCTGAATGGGTTGTCCCATAAATTGTTGCCTTTGCCAAACACACCATCGCCGCTTTGATCCACGTATCCGAGACACGCCACCTTCGTGGCCCGAGCACCAGTTACGGATAGAATCATACTGACCGAGTGAGTCGGATAATACATCGGCGGTATGCCGGCCACCCGTTTCCAGCGCTCGCCGCCAGAATACTTGTATGCATCGTAGAACCCGTGAGCCATATCGTGGATATACTGCGCTTCTCCGTAAACAAAGGAACCGAAGTCACCCTTGGCGAAGCGGTCACGGCAATAGATCGTGCTCGGATAATAATAACTCGTTTCACCCGTCATATAGATGAGCCGACGGCGTTCCACTTCCTCGATGATCGCCGATATTTCTTCCAGAGTTTGTGCCATCGGCACGGCACAATAGACATGCTTGCCTGCCTGCAGCGCTTGCAACGTATGTTCCCCGTGTAAATGACGCTGCGTAAAGATAGCGATCGCATCTACATCGCTGCGGCACAAGCCCTCGAGAGAGGAGAACGTGTTCGAAATCCCGAAACGGCGGGATACTTCATTCAGGCGCTCGGGAACAATTTCCGCCAAATACACATCGTCCACCAGGGGATGTGCCTGAAACAGCGGAATGAAGCAAGGGGCGAACTGACCGCCGGCGCCCAATACACCTATTTTTAATCCCATCTTCATAGCTCCTCTTGATTTAATCAGTGCGGATAGACATTGGCGAATTCCACGCCGCAAGGGCCTCCCGTGGCGTTCGGTTCTTTATTGATGACTGTGCCGTCCACGTGGTACAAGGGCGGTAGTAGTCTGCAATCTTGGTCAAGGAATTGTTTGCGTAATTGCAAATGAATGCCCGACGAAAGCGGTTTTTGCTCTTGTTGCGATAGGAGCCGTGAATCAGGTTGCCGTTGAGAAAGAGTAAGTCTCCCCGATCCTTAATTGTGGGTATAGCTTGACGATCCTTCGGCGGTTTAACAAAGTGTGCCGCGAACGATTCGTTGCTGTCCACTTCCTCCGGGCAGACAATGTCGTAATCTTGCGTCTTCGGCACGATCAACATGCCGCCGTTTTCCTCGTTAACTGGAGAATGTCTTGATCTAGAAGATCTGATAAATACTATATCTCCTCTTCCTTACAACCCCTTTTATATTATTTATTCGTTTATTTGAAAAAGTCTTGAGATCTGAAAAAATAAATTGAAACGGATCCTTCTTCCTGCAAATCCAGGAGCTAAACTTTGCAGACTTCCTCGCTAAGACTCTTCACGATGGCTTTCCCTAATCCTTGCGCACCGCCCGTGACGATTGCCGTCTTATTCATTAACCCTCGCATGCCGGCACTTCCTCCCCTGTGACCTACTCCGACTGTCTTTCCAGCTCCAGCACCATGACGCCGGGCGATTCGCTTATCGTGATCGTAATCCCGGCTCTTAGCGCCTCCCCGGAGAAAACGCCGATTGGTTTTTCCTCAGTCACGCTGGTTAAGAGGAAGTTGGCATTTCCCTGTACCCAAGGCATGGGCAGCGTATCGGACTCCACTTGGCTGTGTTCCGGTCTGAACACGAGAATCAGCCCCTCGCCGAATTCATCTACTTTCGCAGCACCGTCCCATTTTGCCGCAAAGGTATCGATTCTTCCCGCTTCATAATAGGAATACGGGTCATATCTCCGGTCCCGATGGTCGGGGGTATCCGGGTGAGGAAACACATCGGAAGCTTTGAAGTCTTCGTAAAAATCATGTTTGCCGCGATATGTTTTTACCCATGAGATCCATTTGCGGTAATGTTCCTTCTCCGCTTGGGTCAGCTTCCGCAGATCGCCGTAATACAAGCCGTGAGACAGCAGCGCAGACCAAAAACCGTAAGATCGGGATACCGGGTCTGTCAGATGGCAGGACCCAAAGTTTAACGTATACCCGGGTACGACTCTGCTGCGCGTGTACAAGATGCGTCTCAACATATCGATCCACTTGGTGTCTTCATTGATAATCCGTCCGATATCTGACAGATATTATATGATGAGCACTAAATAACAACAGCAGCCTTAGACGCAATAAAGTAGTCTAAGACTGCTGCAGCTATTCCTCTACCCTTTTAAAATCCATTGAAGTTCTTCACATATTTGTTCATAACAATTCAAATTGTCATAAATGATGAACGTGCTTGAGGGATTGTTTCTGGACGAATATTCGTAGAGCAGGATAGAACCGTTCTCTAATTGCCACGCCGTATGAATGCGGATCACCTTCTCGCCTTCCACCATCATTTCATTGACAATGCTACGAATGATTTGATTGGACGATAATAGATGTTCTCTATCCTTCACACAGCTATTCACAGTATCCCTCCATTTCTATGTTACGGCTTGATGGTCTTAGGAACTATATTGTTCGTCACTTACTTTCTCCAGCCATTCAACCGCTTTTCCGTCAAGGCGTTCTTGAATGGCAATATGTGTCATCGCTGTGGTCGGAGATGCACCATGCCAATGCTTCTCACCTGGCGGGAACCAGACTACGTCTCCTGGACTGATTTCCTCAATTTGGCCACCTTCGCGCTGGACGCGTCCTTTTCCAGCGGTGACGATCAGCGTTTGTCCCAATGGGTGCATATGCCATGCAGTCCGTGCCCCCGGTTCAAACGTTACGCTTGCTGCAGCTACTCGCGCTGGATCTGTTGCTTCAACTAAGGGATCGATGCGAACTGTACCTGTAAAGTAATCCGATGGTCCTTTGCCCGAAGGTTGTGTTCCAACTCTTCTGATTTCCATAATTAATTCCTCCATTTGGACTGTGATTCTACTAGCAAAAAGTTGGCTTGTACCAAAGACATTAAAGGTAACCTCCCACGTTGCGTTTAGAAATGACCAACGACTCGGTGCGGTACATACGGTTCTTCTAGAAAAGCGATCTCTTCGGGTGTTAATGTGATGGAAAGCGCGGCTTTCGCATCTTCGAGATTGGAAATTTTCGTAGCACCCACGATAGGCGCGGTTACTGGATCTTTATGCAGCAGCCACGTTAGTGCAATATGAACTCGGCGAACACCATGCTGATTCGCGAGACTTGCAACCCTGTCTATAACCAATTGATCTGCGTCTATTGTTGCATCGTACTTTTGTTTTGCTATTTCATCAGTTTCTGCACGATGTGTTGCTTCCTCTCTCGCCAATCTCCCTCCAGCGAGCGGGCTATAAGGAATGATTCCGATCTTTTCTTCCTTGCAAAGCGGTAGCATCTCCCGTTCTTCTTCACGGTAGATGAGATTTAAATGGTTTTGCATCGATACAAACCGCGTCCACCCATTCCGCTCGGCGACATGTAACGCCTTCTGAAACTGCCACGTCCACATGGCAGAAGCACCAATATATCGTGCTTTCCCAGCCCTTACTACGTCGTGAAGCGCCTCCATGGTCTCTTCAATGGGCGTATGGTAGTCCCAGCGATGAATTTGGTATAAATCAACATAGTCGGTTTTCAAACGTTTTAGACTCTTATCGATTTCGCTCATAATCGCTTTGCGGGAAAGTCCGGCACCATTGGGCCCTTGATGCATGCGCCCATGGATCTTGGTTGCAATGACAATTTCATCGCGGTTTGCATAATCTTTTAAAGCCCCGCCAACTATTTCCTCGCTTGTTCCGTCCGCATACACATTAGCTGTATCGAAAAAATTGATTCCAAGCTCGAGCGCTTTTTTTATAATTGGACGAGCTCGCTCCTCATCAAGCACCCATTGATGATGCCCTTTCGTGGAGTCGCCAAAGCCCATACAACCAAGACAAATCCGGGATACATCCAAGCCGGTATTCCCAAGTTTCGTGTAGTCCATTTTCTTCTTCCTCCTTATTTCCTCTAATCATCCACCTGGATAATCTGCTTAATTTCTCTGTATTCGAATAATCTTCAAAAGTTAATGTTTGCGACTAGCCCTGCTTGTCAACAAAACCTTGAACCCCGTCGAGGCAAATTTGTTTGACGAGTTCATATCCGATTCACCTATTCGCCCCAGTAACAAGAGCTGTTGACTTATCCTTCACCTTTGAGTTCCCAGAATTGACCATTCCGATATATTCTTGGATAAATTGTTCCGACGCTTAGGATTAAGAACAAGATTCCCCCAAGTACTACGTATTGCGTACTTACACCGGTTATGAATAGCCCGCATACTGCTGCACCGATCGTAGTACCTAAGTTAGCTGAGGTCAGAAAGATACCATTCGCGAACTCAGGAGCTTCTGGTGCTGCAGAAACGATCCAATATTGATTGATATTTCCTCCTATGCCGCCCAATATCCCCCAGATCACGATTATGAAAGCCATAGGCATACTGAACTGTCCCAAAATGAAAAGCAGGATGTAAACTGCAAGCATTGCGAACAAATAAGACAGAACCGTTCTAGATGGACTCTTCGCCAGCAGCTTCCCAGCGACCATGTTTCCAACAATGTTGGCCACACCGTACATGAACAACATCAAACTGATTGTGTTCCAAGCATAATGCGTCACGGTTTTCAGATACTCGCCAAGGTAACTGTACACCCCGAACACGGCTCCGTTCATGAAGATAACACCGGCAATGGAGAACCAAGTCATTCCTCTTCGTAGAACACGCAATTGAGTACCGTAAGTGAGCCTTGTCGAAGCAGGCATTGAAGGTACGAACAGTAGTGTCGCGATGAAAGCGATCAGTGTTACTGCGGCAAAGAACAACATCGCATAGGAAAGCGAAGTGGCGGATGCGATTACACTTGAAACCGGTACGCCGAGCACCATTCCCGCAGACACGCCAATGAATACTTTTGCAACCGCCTTTGAAGCATCTTCCTTGCTGACAGTTGCTGCTGCGACTGTAAACGCCAATGAACAATAAACCGGATGGAAAAAGCCCGGAATAACCCGTGCAACCAATAACACCATGAAATTTGAAGTGAAGGCAGAAACAAGGCTGCCTGCAATAAAGATGCCAAGCACAAGCAACATCACATACTTACGGTTCATCCCCGAGAAGAGTAATGGCAATATCGGCCCAGAGACGGCAACTGCAAGCGCAAATAAACTCACGATTAACCCTGCGGATGGGATGCTCACATGGTAATGATCCGCTATCAGTGGCAAGATACCGATCACGCCCATTTCGGTATTAAGGATACCGAATACACCAAGGGTCAAGATATAGACAAGCAATTGATTTCGCTCAGTTTTCATAATTATTCCTTCCAGGTCCTTCAAGGGGGACCTGTTACTCGTCAATCATTGTGCTGATATCAATGACAAAACGGTATCTTATATCAGAAGCTAAGACGCGTTCCCATGCCTCATCAATCTGGTTGGCAGAAATAACCTCGATCTCGGGAGTAATCATGTGCTCTGCACAGAAATCAAGCATCTCTTGCGTTTCGCGAATCCCTCCGATTGTAGAGCCTGCGAACGAGCGACGATGAAGGATAAGTGGGAATACGTTAATGGACATCGGTTCGGCCGGGGCACCGACATTCACTAGAGTACCGTCCAGCGCGAGTAATGAAAGGTACGCATTTGTATCAATTGGCGCACTAACCGTATTAATGATCAAATCGAAAGAATTTGCCAATATCTTAAACGTGTCTGGATGACTTGTCGCATAATAATGGCTTGCACCGAGGCGTAGTCCATCTTCTTGCTTCTTCAAGGTTTGTGATAGTACCGTAACTTCTGCTCCCATGGCATGTGCGAGCTTGACCGCCATATGACCAAGTCCGCCAAATCCAACGACGGCAACCTTCTTGCCAGGACCAGCTCCCCAGTGGCGCAGCGGCGAG
The DNA here is from genome assembly GCF_059686995.1 of Paenibacillus rhizoryzae. Lineage (NCBI taxonomy): Bacteria > Bacillati > Bacillota > Bacilli > Caryophanales > Paenibacillaceae > Paenibacillus > Paenibacillus rhizoryzae. Next base: position 575,996 of record NZ_JCAALT010000006.1, read on the forward strand.
TAGGTTGTAATTCCGGCGCACAGCAGCGGCGCAGCGGCATCTAATCCGATGCTGTCAGGAATTCGAACCACGAAGTCTTCTGTCACTACGATATGGGTGGAGTAACCGCCTTGAGTATATTGACCATATCTATCGGTTGCAGCATAGGTTCCCGTATTTCCATTCAAACAATACTGTTCATCACCTTTGCTGCAATGTGCGCACTCTCTGCATGAATCAACCATACATCCTACCCCTACTCGATCGCCGATTGCATGCTTTGTAACTGCCGCGCCAACAGCTGCGACAATACCGGCGATTTCATGACCCGGTACAAGCGGATACTTTACCGGCCCCCAATCCCCGCGGGCTGTATGAATGTCAGAGTGGCAAATTCCGGCATATTTAATTTCAATTAGGACATCATGCGGTTCAAGCTCTCTACGCTCGATCGTTGTAAGCTTGAATGGACCTTCAGGGCTGAATGTAGCACGTGCATGAGCAGTAATCATCGTATATAACCTCCAAGGATTTCATATTTTTTACATGAGCCATTATTGACTTATGAACAGCAATCAAAAAAACATATTGATTTGTTTAATCAACTCATGTCTATTATTATATTGTGAAGTAACAGTTACTCAATGGTTAAAATCAAGCAATGTGTCAATATCTCAACAGAAAAACGAAATCTGTCTAATAAAATAAAGAGTTTGGTGGGGCTGTAATGGCAAAAGTGGATCGAAGAATTATGAAGACGCAGGAATCCTTGAAAAAAGCGGTTCTTGAACTGATGAGCGAAAAGAGTTTCGATGATATTACGATTCAAGATATCGCAGATCGGGCAAATGTAAATCGAGGAACGATTTATCTTCATTATGAAGACAAATACGATTTATTGGAGAAGCTCATCGAAGCCCATCTTAATGAAATGCAAGCGATGGATAGTTGGGCATGTGAGATGGATTGGAATGAAGCACTTGTTCCTTATTTTGAATACTTCGAGAGAAATTATTTGTTTTTTTCGACTATGTTAGCCAGTAAAGAAGCTCCTTCTGCCTTTAGAACTCGTTTGCTTGCTTCATTTAAGGAAGGCTTCAAAGCTGAGATCGACAGAGAGAGCGGTAAGAATACAGGACTTAGTGATGATATTATGCTGCAATACGCGGGTACGGCTTATGTAGGCATAATCGAATGGTGGATTAATAGCGGAATGCCTTACCCACCTCAAGTAATGGCAAGGCAAGTCGGTGTATTATTAGGACGCAGTCTATAATCACAATCCAAAGCAGGATGACCGCATAGCAATTCCACTTGAACACGGGCAACTAAATGTGAGAAATAAATCAGAAAGACCTCACAATGGGCCTTTCTGATTTTTATTTATTGTGCTTTTATAATTTATCAAACCAATCATCCTTAACAGGTGTAAACCAAATCGTATCTTCTGGCGTTCCAACCGTAAGTGCTAAATGCACAAACCAACTATCTTTGGTTGCACCGTTGTGTTGTGTGTAGCGACAAGAACTTGCTTGAATAACGGACAAGAACATACTTGAATTGAAAATGGACAGCTGCGATAGTTCGTAGCTGTCCACCCCTTATTGAACTGATATGGTTAAACTAACGTGCCCGTTAGCGCAACGACTTACTCTGTTGAATTTCCTGTTCCTCAACATAAAGCGGCATCAGAGAAGGCGGATCGTACCTTATCGCGGCCTTTAAACGACAAAATGGTGCCGATAGCCATAGCCCCATAGCCGCAACGAAATAATGAGCCTAATTCGACAGTGCCCGCATGATGTTGGATTTCGCCTCTGCCGCAATCGCATCATTCCCGTCATCGACCGCTTGCATTAAGATCAGTATGGGGATGTATACCGCGATCAGCCGCGCCAGCAGCTTCGTTTCCTCGTCCGCTCCTCCGTACGTTTCGAAAAACACGCCGCGCGCGTAAGGTGGTAAAAAGCTATAAGCAACGCTCAAATCGCAAGCCGGATGGCCTACGCTCAGATCGCCCCAATCAATGATGCCGGAAACGATCCCGTTCTCATTCACAAGCATATTTTTGAAATGAAGATCGCCATGTAGCAGTGCATTCACCGCCTCGACACGGTCCTTTTGCAGCCTGCTAATATACGCTTCGATCACACCGGACTCCTCCGGCGACAAGTGTTCAACCACCTTCGATAGAAAGCCCTCCAATTTCACTTTGCGCGATGCTATGTCCGTCAAGTTTCGATGATCTTGCTGAACTCCGCACTTCAGCGCCGCCTGCACCGGAAACTCATGCAATCTCCGCAAAAATTTCGCCAGCGTCTCTGCCGATAAAGCCCGGCGTTCTTCCGTCAAACCGATTGGGAAATCTCCTGGCACGTAGGCATAGCCAAGAAATGGTGCCGGGTATTCGTCACTTGCTTCGCCATAAAACAACGGTTTCGGATAGGGGATGGTCAAATATGCCTCCAGCTTCGGCAGCAGCTTCCCTTCCATACGAATCGAGCCAACTGCAATCGTTCTTCTTGGAAACCGGAACACGTACTCGTCACCGATGAGAAAAACCGTATTGTCCCAGCCCCAGCCCAATCGCTTCACTTGCTTCGATGACAGCTGAGGGAACTGTCTGCCGATCAGCGTCCGCGCCTGCTCTTCGTTAACCTCCCACTCCGCATCCCATACATTCGTTCCTCCCATGAATTGTCTGCCTCCTCGTTCCTTACGATATTTAGATGTTTACATTCCCTGGAAGATACGCATAACTGCCCGTTAGCGGAACAGGCTTTCCCATTTGTTCAAGTAAATCTCATAACGACTTATACGTAATTCCATGTCAATATCAAGAGCCGTGCCAGCCAGCAGTTCTAAAAGGAATCAAAACAAAATAAAAAGGTTGCCCTTTGCGGGCAACCTAATTTAAATAGTTACACAGTATAATTTACAGTTACTAAGTTTATTTACCAGTTACAATCTGTATTTCTCAGTTACACATAATATTTAACGCATTCACAATAGTATTACTACTTTTATACCCTACTCAACCGTTACCGACTTCGCAAGGTTACGCGGTTTATCCACATCATTACCTCGTGCCAGCGACGCATAGTAAGCGATCAGCTGAAGTGGAACAACCGACAATGCCGGCGACAGAAGCGGCAGCGTCTTCGGAATCGCGAAGAGCTCATCAACCGATTTCGCAACTTCTTCCTCGAAGCCTTCGTTCACTACGCCGAGTACATGCGCGCCGCGAGCTTTTACTTCTTTAATGTTACTGAGTGTTTTCTCATACAGATCTTCTTGCGTGATCAACGAAATCACCGGAATGCCTTCTTCGATCAGAGCAAGCGTACCGTGCTTCAACTCACCCGCTGCATAAGCCTCGGAGTGAATGTAGGAGATTTCTTTCAGCTTCAGCGAGCCTTCTTGTGCCACTGCAAAGTCAACCCCGCGGCCGATGAAGAACAGGTTGTTATGCTTCGCCAGAGATTCAGCGACTTGCTTAAGCACGTTAGCTTTATCAAGAATGCTTTCCACTTGCTCAGGCAATTGATGCATTGCTGTTACAACGTCAGCAATCCATTCTTTGTCCCTTGTTCCTAGCGTATCCGCCAAGAACAAACCAAGCAGGTAGAACGCGATCAATTGGGATGTGTATGCTTTCGTCGAAGCAACTGCAATCTCAGGTCCTGCTTGCGTGATCATGACATCATCCGCTTCACGGGAAACTGAGCTGCCAACGACATTCGTGATCGCCAGCACACGTGCGCCGCAGCGCTTAGCTTCACGCAGTGCAGCCAGCGTATCAGCTGTCTCACCGGATTGGCTAACTACGATTACAAGCGTGTCAGGCGTAATGATTGGGGAACGGTAACGATACTCCGACGCTACATCCGTTTCAACCGGAATGCGAGCCAGGCTCTCAAGAACCGTTTTACCAACCAACCCGGCATGCATCGCCGTACCGCAAGCTACGATGTGGATCTTACGGATCGCACGAATTTCATCCGCAGTCATGCTGATTTCGTTCAGCTCTACGGAACGTCCGTCATCCGAGATACGGCCCATCATCGTGTCGCGGTATGCTTTTGGCTGCTCATAAATTTCTTTCAACATGAAGTGATCGAATCCGGCTTTCTCCGCCGTTACCAAGTCCCAATCGACATGGAATATTTCCTTGGAAATAAATTCGCCTTCAGTCGTCATCAATTCGACACCGTTTTTCGTCAAAATCGCCATTTCGCCGTCATTCAGAATATACACATTGCGCGTATGCTCCAGAATAGCCGGGATATCCGATCCAATGAAGTTCTCGCCTTCGCCAACGCCGATAACGAGCGGGCTAGCGAAACGTACGGCAACCAAACGTTCTGGTTCATACTCCGTCAATACGCCCAGCGCATAAGCACCGCGCATCCGTTTAACCGCACGTTGTACAGCCTTCACGATATCGCCATCGTACTCATCGGCAACAAGGTGGGAAATAACCTCTGTATCAGTTTCAGAAACGAACTTGCAGCCTTTTGCAATCAGCTCATCCTTCAAATCCAGATAGTTCTCGATGATGCCGTTGTGCACAACAGAGAACTTGTGCGTGTTGTCTGTATGCGGATGGGAGTTAGCATCTGATGGTTTACCATGTGTAGCCCAACGCGTATGACCGATACCAACGGAGCCTTCAAGCGGCTGTCCGTCTAACTTCTGCTCGAGGTTTGCAAGACGACCGATCGACTTGCGCACTTCAAGACCATTTTTCGTGAACACAGCAATACCCGCCGAGTCATAACCGCGGTATTCCAGCTTCTTCAAACCCTCGATCAAAATATCCTGCGAATCCCTTTTACCAATATATCCTACAATTCCACACATATGAATAGACCTCCGTATTGGGTAGTTTACCCCGCTTCAACGGTTGCCATGAATAATGAATCGGTCGGCACAAAGCCGTCTCCGTTCGCCGGCATCGTCCCTGCTAAGGTTCGAAATATCAAAAAAGGCAATAAGAAAGAAAGCGCACCTTCCGTGCGTTTTGGAAAATAACAAGAAATGAGTCCGAACACAACGCAATAGAGACAGCCCCACTATGGGTTGCTGCCACTACCCGTGACTTGAACGTCTACAATCTCAAATCGACGCACTCCGGCCTCCGTTGCCGCAGGTGCTTTTTAAATCCTATGGAGCATTTTACCGACCCTTTGTCAGCCCGGTCGCCCGGTCTATTTGAGTATCGGCTTACGGTTAAATGCAATACCGGGAGGTCCCCGCCGAACATTCCGAACACCTCCACCTCGTCAGCTTGCCGCTTTATACACCCGATTACCCGCATGGCCATTTCCGTATGGACCGTGCAGCAACTGTACAAACCCTTGCAAGCTCTGGCGCTTTGACTTGCTTACAACCTCTATCCTCACTTTCGCTTCCTGAATGATACTTCTCCTACTATATTCATTTTTATGCTATGGTGCAACAAATAATTGTGGTAACCGTTTACAAACCGCACATAATTTCCAAATGCTTATCTTACTCCGCACGATCCTTTCATTGCAAAAGCAACCCTAGACGCTCGCAGTAACTGCGTATGTCTAGGGTTGCCCGATCACATAAAGTTATGAACGATAATGCCGCAATTTACTACTCTGCACCAAGCTCTGCGCGCACCGTGTCCACGATACGGGCTACATAAGCCTCGACTTGCTCTTTATCCGGACCTTCTGCCATGACGCGGATAAGCGACTCTGTGCCCGATGGGCGCACGAGTACACGACCGTTGTCGCCAAGCTCCTGCTCCACTTCAGCGATCACCGCAGCAATCGCCGGATTGTCCTTATACGTGCTTTTATCGGCAACGCGCACATTAATCAGCACTTGCGGATATTTGCGCATCAATGTTTTCTGTTCGCTTAGCTTCTTGCCGGAACCGACGAGCGTATCCGTCAACTGCAAGGCAGTCAGAATACCGTCACCAGTCGTATTGTAATCGAGGAAAATAACATGGCCGGATTGCTCGCCGCCCAAGTTATATCCGCCGCGGCGCATCTCTTCCATCACGTAACGGTCACCGACCGCCGTTTGTGCCGTGTTCAAACCGATTTTGCCGGCAGCCTTGAAGAAGCCGATGTTGCTCATAACTGTCGTTACAACGGTATCGTTCTTCAGCTTGCCTGCCCGCTTCATCGCGTCGCCACAAATGCACAGAATATAGTCGCCATCGACTTCTTCGCCATTCTCGTCAATTGCGATCAAACGATCCGCGTCGCCGTCGAAGGAAAGACCGAAATCCGCGCCATGCTTCAGCACTTCTTCACGCAGATACTCCGGATGCGTCGAACCTACGCCATCGTTGATGTTCAGGCCATTCGGCTCAGCGCCGACCGTTATGATCTCTGCACCAAGCTCACGGAACACAGTTGGCGCAATGGAATGCGCGGAACCGTTCGCACAGTCGAGCACAATCTTTAACCCTGTGAAAGAATGCGAAACCGTCGTTTTCAAGAAATCGATAAATTGGCGTTTTGCCGTTTCATCTACGGTTACTGTACCGATATCGCCGCCTTCAGGACGCGGCAATTCATCTACTTCTGCATCCATCAAGCGCTCGATCTCAAGCTCTGTATCATCGGAGAGCTTGTATCCGTCTCCGCCAAAGAATTTAATGCCGTTATCTTCTACCGGATTATGCGAAGCGGAAATCATGACACCCGCATCCGCACCCAGCACTCGTGTTAAGTATGCAACCGCTGGCGTCGATACAACGCCGATACGTACAACACTTGCCCCAATGGACAGCAGACCCGCAATTAGCGATGCCTCCAGCATTGGACCGGAAATACGGGTATCGAGCCCGATAACCACCTTCGGCTTCTCAGCCTGACCAGCAAGAACGTAGCCGCCGCAGCGGCCGATTTTATAAGCAAGCTCAGGCGTGAGCTCGCGGTTTGCGACACCGCGTACACCGTCTGTTCCAAAATATTTTCCCATTGTTCCAAAATCCCCTTTATCTAATCTAAAATATGCATCAAGCAACAATCGGGCACTCTACGGCACCGATGTTCCTGTGTTCGAGTTTGGACTCGAGTTTGTCGTGCCTTCACTATTGCCTTTAGTCTCACCGGCTGGTTCATCTCCGGTTATTGCATCTTGCCCGCCATTCACAGCCTCGGAATCAGGAGTCGTCGCCGGATCTCCTCCGGTATCTCCCTTACCGTTTGGATCGGTAGTCGTCTCCGTACTGTCTGTAATTTCCACCGTAATGGTAATCGGCGCATTTGGAGCTTGATCGACGAACCGCGGAAGATGTACCTCAAGCGGCACATCGTGACTGCCCGGTCCGAGTCCGCTTAAGTCCGCAATCAGCTGGACATCCTTGGATTCAAGCGCAGCCAGAACATTCGAAGCGCCTTTCACAATAGCATCGACCATGCCGTTTGGAGGCAGCGTTACTTTGGCGTTCAAGCCTTCGGATAGACCAATCATCTTCACCGGCAAATGCGACATTACTCTCGTCTCGGCAGGCACAATCGAATAATCGAATGTGACTGTCAGCGGATCTACCGTGGCAATTCCTTCTATTTGTGGGATATCGAGCTCCATCGTACCTGATTCTTTTAGCTTGGACAAGTCAATTGTAATGCCATCATAATAATCATACTTGTCCAGCACGTCTTGTGGTCCGTATACCGTAATCTGCTCCACGCTCTGCTTAAAGGATGCAATCGCATACCCATCTGGAATCTTACCCGTAAAGCCAATTTGCAACGGCAGCTTCTTAAACGGCTTCGTAATCGGAATTTCCACTTCGACCACGCTCGGACTGATGACCGCGTCTGTGAGCTCGTTGCCTTCCTTATCGTAAGCGATAAGCTTCATTTTCTTATCGTTAACCGTCTCTTCTTCACCCTCAACCGATACGGTGCCTCCGACCGAAGCGACCAAATCCATCTGATCCTTCGGCAGCGTTACATGTACGCGGTTGTTTGGTTTCACGACCGGCTGTCCGATTTTATATCCTTTACCCGGAACGCCATCGGTCTTAACCGTGACCTCATATTCTTTCGTAACGATACGCTCTAATACGACCGTCACGTTGCTTGGCCGCACTTCGATGAGTTCCAGACCACGCGGCAGATTCACCTTAACCGGAAGCACCTTGCGCCCCTCTGTCGCTTGACTGAGATCAACCGTGACTTGATAGTCATTGTTACGTGAAGCAATCAGAAAATCCGACTTCGAGCCCTGCACCGTCAAATGGACGACTTCGGGATCAAGCAGCCGCAGCGCATAATTCTTATCATCCATCCCTATCGGTGTTACCTGAACCGCATCAATCTCCTGCGTTTCCGTCAGATTTGCCACCGTATTAGGCGTTTTCTCCGAATCGAAATGTACAACGGCCCACATCAGAATGCCGATCATCAGAGAGAGAATCTTAATCGCCGTCGGGTGACTTAGCCACTTATCCATGCTGATTGCCTCCTTTCCGTTTCCAGAAAGGTTTCTTCACGCCTTGACGCTCGCGCGCTTTGGAGTTCGGGTTCAGCTCTTCGAACAGCTTCGAGATCAGCGATTCTTCTTTAATGTCGCGAACAATCATCCCGCCGACTGCAAGTGAAATCTGCCCCGTCTCTTCCGAGACCACGATCGACACAGCATCGCATACCTCGGTGACGCCGATCGCAGCACGATGCCTTGTCCCTAATTCCTTGCTGATAAAAGGATTCTCCGACAGCGGCAAATAGCAGCCCGCAGCCATAATTTGACTGCCTCGAATAATAACGGCTCCATCATGAAGCGGCGTGTTCGGGATGAAGATATTAATGAGCAGCTCCGAGCTCACGAGGGACTCCATCTGGATCCCGGACTCAATGTAATCCGACAACCCGGTATTGCGCTCAAAGACGATCAATGCGCCGATTTTGCGCTTGGCCATATAATTAAGCGACTTAATGATCTCGCCAATCCGATCACTGATGTCCCGCTCCACTACAGAGGACCGACTAAACAGACTGCCTCGTCCGAGCTGTTCCAGCGCCCTGCGAAGCTCAGGCTGAAAAATGATCAGGATCGTAACGACCCCGAACGTAAACATTTGATTCATAAGCCACTTGAGCGTATACAAATTAAACCAGGTGCTGACGGCCCAAGTTGCAACCAGGACGATGATCCCTTTTAACAGCTGAACGGCTCGTGTACCTCGGACAAGCAGAATCAATTTATAGATAATATAGCTAACAACGGAAATATCAATGAGATCTTTGATCCATTCTTTCCAAGTCAAATCTGCGAAATAGTTCATCTGCCAACCCCCAAAGACCAAATGCCTGGGCATTTTAATTCTTTTATCGGATTTCTAACTTTATTATTTTCTAGAACCGGGGATGCAAATCCTTTTTTTTTCACAAAAAAACCTCCCGCAAGAGGAGGCAGTCATAAATCAATAGGCCAAACTGCTGATGGAATGCGTAACTTTGTACCAAAACCAGTCCAGCGCCTGGTCAATCTGCTTCACTTCTCCGGATATATGTGCGGTAGAGGCTTGATACAGTTTACCAGAAATCACGGTAACATTGCCATCTACATCGCCTAATACGTTTGCTTCGCCATTCTCAACCGTAAGGTCTCCCTTGATATGAGCACCTTCCGGTACAGTAACCGTATCCCCTTCAATAATGACTTGCGCAAGATCTCCACCGCGTACAGTGAGATCGTTATCTTGCTGCCACATAGCGAGGAAGCTTGAGAACATCACAAGGGCAAATACAGCGGCAACCGAGACGGCAGGATGATTGCGAACCCAGCTGGCAAAACCGATTTTACGGCGTTTCACCGGCAGCGAACTCATAATACGGTCGGTGAGCTGCGCGGATTGGTGCGGCGAAATCGTTACACGAGTGTCCATCATCGAATGTGTTAGCGCTTCCGTCCGTTCCAGTTGCTCAAGCCTTGTGCAGCATGATTCACAGGAATCTATATGAAGTTTCAATTCAGCCAAATCATCGTGAGGCAGCTCACCATCCAAATAATCATGCATCAGCATGACGGCGACGTTGCAATTCATAGCAGCCATTCCTTTCTTCGTTAGTTCAGTAGTATACGTTACGTGTTCGGGGCGGCGATGTTTCACTTTTTTTAAATATCCGCACCTGACCAAAATTTAACTATTTCCTTATCCGCCTCTGCCTACAGCTTATGCTCCAGCTTCTTGCGCAGGAACTCCCGGCCGCGATGGACACGGGTTTTCACCGTCGTTACCGGCATATCGAGCACATCGCCGATTTCCTGCAAGGACAGCTCTTCTAAGTAACGAAGCACCATCACCGATTTATACTTAGCCGGCAGCGTCTCAATCGCTTGATGAATGATTCGCTGCGTATCCGACAGCAGCATCTCGCTCTCCGGCGTGCGGTTGTCGCTTGGGATCATGGCATACCCATCAAGACCCTCATGCTCACCAGACTCCGCATCTAAGGAGTACACCGGTTTTCTCTTCCGCAACCGGTCGATACATAAATTCGTGGCGATCCGGTAGATCCAAGTAGAGAATTTCATCGTATCATCGTAACGCTCTAAATTTTTGTATACACGCAAAAATACATCCTGTACAACATCCTCTGCTTCCTGACGGTTGTACAGCATACGGTATGACATATGATAAAGCTTGTCCTGATAAAGCTCCACAAGCTCTGCAAAAGCCCGTTGGTCGCCTTTCAAAGCTAACTTGGCTAATCTCGCCTCAACTGATTTCAATGCTTCTCCTCCAAACGCGCCGAGTTCCCCTTCCGTTTACCGGTCGGCAATTCGGCTATTCCGATCCCTGCAATAATAAGCAAGATACCAACTACTCGCCACACGCTAAGCGGCTCTCCAAGGATTATCCATGCCGTCACTATCACCACCGGCAGCTCCACGGCGCCGAGCAATGCAGACAAGCTGCTGCCAATGCGGGGAATTCCGATATTAAACAACAATGTGGGTATAACTTGGGCCAATGTACCAAGAAGCAATCCCCAGCCAACCAGCGCTGCTTCTCGACTTGCTGAGAAGGCCCCAGAGCCATAGAGAAGCGTAATGAGTATAAAACCTGCACTGACCATGACAGCGGAGCGTATGACAGTATCCTGCTGCCCCTCAAGCTGTCCCGTCCACCAAATAAACAAGCTATAAGACACGGCAGATAAGAATCCTGCCAAGACTCCGGAGACACTCACCTTAGTCAGCCCGCTCTCCAGCAACCCTACGGCAAGCACCGTGCCAATCATAACGACGACAATCGCCAGCAAACGTAATCTGCCGGGCCATGTCCGTTTCTGAATGCTGTCTAGCAAGATGGTAATCCATGTAAACTGAAAAAGCAATACTATCGCCAGCGAAGCGTCCAACCGCTGCAGTGCCGCATTATATAGAATTGTCGTCATCGCAGGTCCGCATGTACCGATCAGAACAAGCTTCAGCCAAGATCCGCGAAGAGGATTCTGCCACCGCTTCCACCGCAGTAGCGCAATCAGCCATAGCATCACCATCGCTATGCCCATCTGATGGACGGTCACTTGCCCCTGCGTAAAGCCGGCCGCGAACGCTTTCTTAATAAGAGCTGACGTCAAACCATAGCTTGCAGCCCCTATCAGCACACAAAGAAGAGATAGCCAGTACATCGGATCCCGCTTCATGCGCAGCCGCCTCCCCTTGCCGGATAACAACGAGAAAAAGGGCCGGACCCCGGGCGGACAACAGCTGTCCGGGCGTCCAGCCCCTTGTATGAAAGTTATGCTCCATTTGGCGAAGGCATGATGTTTACATCAACCCGTGTTACGAAGTCCCGCCGCTATTCCGTTGATCGTGAGCAGCACTTCACGCAGCAGCTCCGGATCGTCGGCTTCACCCTTCTCACGTTTCTCGCGCAGTTCCTTCAAGAGCTGCACTTGCATGTAGCTCAGCGGATCTACGTACGGGTTACGCAGACGGATCGACTCTTGGATAACAGGTACGTTATCCAGAATGTCCGCTTGGCCAGTGATTTGCAAAATGAACGAGGACGTCATTGCATATTCTTCCTCGATTTGAGTGAAGATGCGTTCCCGGATCGTCGTGTCTGAAATCATACCGGCATATTCTTTCGCAATTTGCAGATCGGCTTTCGCAAGCGCCATTTGCAAGTTGTCAATTAATGTGGTGAAGAACGGGAATTTCTCGTACATGACGCGCAGCGTGTTCATACGCTTCTCGTCACCTGCGACATACCCTTGCAGTGCCGTTCCGGCTGCATACCATGCAGGCAGCAAGTAACGGCTTTGCGTCCATGCGAATACCCACGGAATTGCACGGAGATCCTCGAAACGGTCGCTTCCTTTGCGTTTTGCAGGACGGGAACCGATATTCAGCTCGCCAACCTCTGGAAGTGGCGTCGACTCTTTGAAGAACGTCATGAAATCCGGATCACGGAAAATCAGATCTTGGTACTTCGTCAGCGCAGTCTCCGAAATGCCGCGTGCGATCTCATCCCACTCCGCAGTTGCTCCTGCTTCTTGTTCCGGATATTTCGCCAAACGCGAAGCTGTAACCAGCGCCCAAGTCGCTTGCTCCAAGCTGCGGTAAGCAATACCCTTCATGGAGTAACGGGACGATAACACTTCCCCTTGCTCCGTAATCTTAATACCGCCGCCAACTGTATGCGGAGGCTGTGCGAGAATACTGCGGTTCAGCGGCATACCGCCGCGGCCAAGCGCTCCGCCGCGACCGTGGAAGAACTTCAGCTTTACGTCGAATTTCTTAGCTGCACTTGTAATCGCATTAAGCGCTACGCGCAGCTCCCAGTTCGCCGTAACCACGCCGCCGTCTTTGTTGCTGTCGGAGTAACCAAGCATGATCTCATGCAGATTCCCGCGCGCTTCAACAGACTGACGGTAGATAGGCAGTGCAAACAGCTGCTCCATAATGCCAGGTGCCGCATGCAAATCGTCGATTGTTTCGAATAGAGGTACTGCCTGCAAGGTGCAACGAACTTGACCGTTCGATTCCTTGCGGAACAAACCGACCTCTTTCGCAAACACCATCACTTCGAGCATATCGCTCGCGCCCTGCGTCATGCTGATCAGGTAGCTGGAGATACAGTTCACGCCGAACTCAGCTTGTGCACGATAAATCGTATGGTAAACATCCAAGCACTCACGCGTGCTCTCGGAATAGTCAAAATGCGGCGAAGTAAGCGGACGCGGATCGTTCAGCAATTTGTGCAGCAGCTCGATCTTCTCGTCTTCTGTCAGAGACGCATAATTATCCACGATGTTCATGTTGGCAAGCACTTCAGTCATCGCATTCTCATGCTCTTTGCTGTGCTGACGAACGTCCAATGCAGCGAGATGGAATCCAAACAACTCGACTTGGCGAATCAGTTTACGAATATGCGTATCCGCAACATAATCGGCAAAGTGATTACGCAAGCTTCTGTCGATGATATACAAGTCCTCTTTCAGCTCATCCGCGCTGTTATAGCGCTTGACTGAACCTTTAGGCGTATCCTTCGATGTATTAGCAAGCTTCTCCAGCATATAGCCGAGTTTAACCCGGTAAGGTTCTTTATCGTTACGCCATAGATCCACACTGCGCGTGTCGATCTTCTCACGATCACTCTTGATCGATTCCAGCAATTCAGCAGATACTTCAATGATATTCGTGCTGAAGCTGAGCTGGCTCATAACTTCCTTCAGCAGCTCCTCATACTTTTCCAGTACAAGTCCGCGCTGCAGCGTTAAAGTTTCCCAAGTTACTTTAGCCGTTACCGACGGGTTTCCGTCACGGTCGCCGCCAATCCACGAACCGAAGCGGAGATACGTAGGCACATGCCAGCGCTCTTCTGGGTAGTACTTATCCAAGCAACGCTCAAGCTCTTCATATACGCTAGGAAGCACTTCGAACAATGTCTCGTCAAAATAGTACATGCCATTACGCACTTCATCTATAACAGTAGGCTTACGATCGCGAAGCTCATCCGTTTGCCACAAAGTCAGCACTTCATTCAGCAGTTTCTCACGCAGTTTCTCACGCTCTCGGTAAGTCAGCGTAGGGTTGTCCAATTCCATTACTTCCGCTGCAATACGCTGATGAATATCAAGCACGGCGCGGCGCGTAGCTTCGGTTGGATGTGCCGTCATAACGAGCTCAAGCGAAATATCTTCAATAATGCTTCTCACATTGTCTACATCAATACCTTGATCCTTGAGCACTTGAATAGCACTCTCGATCGATCCTGGCTGCACCGTTTCCCCAGCAGAACGTTCGTAATCGCGTTTACGGCGAATGCGGTGATTCTGTTCCGCAATATTAACGAGTTGAAAATAAATCGCAAACGCACGAATAACCTGATGACGCGTCTCAGGATTCAAAGCATCAATGACTGCAGTGAATTCTTCATACAGCTCCGGCAGGAATTGCGCACGCAGCGCTTTACTCATCTCACGGATTTTCTCTACATTCTCCAGCAGCTCGTGACCGCCTTGGTGGACAAGTACATCCCCAAGAATGTTCCCCAAGAACCGAACGTCTCGGCGAAGCAAATTGTTCGATTGCGGTCGATTGGTTGTGACAGTCGTTCCAGCATGTTCCGACATTCCCTAATCCTCCTCCAGGTTTCGCATGATGCAAAACCACCTCGTAAGCATAGTCTTTGTGTGTGTAACGGAGCAAAATCACTCGTAAGCAAATCTTCGGATTTAACGCATGAATTCTACTTACCCTGTGTATTTATACGACTTACTTTCAGATTCCAGCTCGTAAAATCGTCAACATAAGCCAATTTAACCCGTATTGTCGGTTTTTAACTTTAACCATCATACTACAAATTAACAGTCGGTTGAAGCTTTTTCACGCATGGAAGAAAAAGGGTCAGACTATATAAAAATAAAAAGCCTTGGAGTACCAAGGCCTTGAATGTCGTTTTATGGAGCGGGTGATGGGAATCGAACCCACGCTATTAGCTTGGAAGGCTAAAGTTCTACCATTGAACTACACCCGCAGAAGAAGATGGTCGGGATGACACGATTTGAACATGCGACCCCCTGGTCCCAAACCAGGTGCTCTACCAAGCTGAGCTACATCCCGTTATGTATCTACTGCATTTAAAGAATGGCGTGCCCTGAGAGATTCGAACTCCCGACCTTTTGATTCGTAGTCAAATGCTCTATCCAGCTGAGCTAAGGGCACTAATGGAGCGGAAGACGGGAATCGAACCCGCGACCCTCGCCTTGGCAAGGCGATGCTCTACCGCTGAGCCACTTCCGCATTGTGTCAGTCGCTTTTTCTCAAGCGCGACAAGTAATAATATATCATGCTGAAATATGAAATGCAACCCTTTATCTAAAAAAAATATGATACCTTTGCAATCGCCGGCCACACTGCTGTGGCCGGCGATGATTGGTTCGTATTAAGCTGCCCTAACAGTTCTAGACAGACATACTCAGTGGCATCGGTATCTCTTGCTGAACCGCCGCAGGCGCTCCTGTACGAGCGAGTGCGTAAGGTAAGCAAAGCGGTACGCCGGAGCGAGGATCCAGAATAATATCCGCCTCGATGCTAAACACCTCACGGAGGATATCCTTATTCATGACAGCAACCGGCGTTCCTTCACCAACCACATTACCGCTCTTAATGGCGATCATATGATGTGCATACCGTGATGCATGATTCAAGTCGTGAACAACCATGACGATTGTTCTGCCAGCCGTTTCGTTCAAATGCTGCAACAGCTCCAATACTTCGAGCTGATGCGTCATATCAAGGAACGTTGTAGGCTCATCCAAGAACAGCATATCTGTCTGCTGAGCAAGTGCCATTGCAATCCATGCACGTTGACGCTGACCACCCGATAAACGGTCGATTGGCCGATCTGCGAATTCCGTCATCCCCGTCTTCTCAACCGCCCACTGGATGACAGAGCGGTCCTCCTTGCTGAGCGAGCCAAAACCCTTCTGGTAAGGGAAACGCCCGTAGGAGACAAGCTCAGCCACTGTCAAACCATCCGGAGCCGTAGGATTCTGTGGCAGGATAGCAAGCTGCTTCGCTACTTCCTTCGTGGATTGTTTATGTACCGATTTCCCATCCAATAGCACCGTTCCGGCAGATGGGGACATCAAACGGGCCATCGTCTTCAATATCGTCGATTTACCGGATCCATTAGCTCCCACAAGCGCGGTGATCTTACCTTTAGGAATAATAATATTTAAGTTCTCGACAATAAGGCGTTCCTCATAGCCGATATTAAGTTTCGATGTCATAAAAGAATTCATCTATTACAGCTCCTTGCAGAACACAGTGCCCTGCTTTGATAATATTTCTCATTAGGTACTACATCATGATAATCATTCTCAGTTAATTCGTCAAGTGTTAGCGCTTGTAGATTGAAATAATATCCCCACACCTTGCACTACTCTGTGAAGAACCGTTTATTTTTGCGTAAATTGTCACAACATTCAGGCTAAACTGTGGATAAGTAATGCAGTCATACCAAGCGATTCGGCACTTATGCAATAGTTATCTACAGAGTTATACACAAAAAAGCCCTCAACGAGGGCCTTCTGTTTGTGATGCGCGTAGAGGGACTTGAACCCCCACGGTCGCCCGCCAGATCCTAAGTCTGGTGCGTCTGCCAATTCCGCCATACGCGCGCATATACAAGTCCATTCTCATTAGGTGAAAATGGTGAGTCATGTAGGATTCGAACCTACGACACCCTGATTAAAAGTCAGGTGCTCTACCAACTGAGCTAATGACTCAAACTAAAATGGCTGGGGATCTAGGATTCGAACCTAGGGATGACGGAGTCAAAGTCCGTTGCCTTACCGCTTGGCTAATCCCCAGTATACTGGTGGAGGCTGACGGGATCGAACCGCCGACCCTCTGCTTGTAAGGCAGATGCTCTCCCAGCTGAGCTAAGCCTCCGGAGTAGAGATGAAAAAATGGTGACCCGTAGGGGACTCGAACCCCTGTTACCTCCGTGAAAGGGAGGTGTCTTAACCACTTGACCAACGGGCCATCTTACAAAAAATCACTGGAGCTCTCAACCGGAATCGAACCGGTGACCTCATCCTTACCATGGATGCACTCTGCCGACTGAGCTATGAGAGCATAATGGCTCCCCGAACAGGACTCGAACCTGTGACAACTCGATTAACAGTCGAGTGCTCTACCAACTGAGCTATCAGGGAACAGTATAATTCAGGAAACCTAACACCCTGAAAACTGGATACGAACCTTTGCGAAGGTCTTATTTAGCTGATCTTGATCCGAAGTTGAACATCCGAGCGGAATGTTCGTAGGATAAGCCCTCGACCGATTAGTATTCGTCAGCTGCATGCATTGCTGCACTTCCACCTCGAACCTATCAACCTGATCGTCTTTCAGGGGTCTTACATACT